>NZ_FCOA02000009.1 GCF_001544875.2 Caballeronia hypogeia | reverse complement strand
TGCCGGTGCTCTTTCGTGCTGAACCAGCCACTTTGACGTTCTAGCTCGTCAGACCGTGCGCGATCCAATTCGCGTCATGCCTACGAGGGAGACACTTAGAGGCTGGGCCACTCAGAATCATGACGACGAACCCGCCTCAAGCACTCCGGGTCCAGAAAGCTGCTTTCTTTGGTGACTTTCTTTGCAGCAGCAAAGAAAGTTACCCCTGCCCCGGGGAGGGGCGACGCCAATAGACCGACACCAAAGCAGGATTTCATAGAAGCGCCCCCGAAAAAAAAGTCAAGCAGCCTGCTCCGCCTGCCCTCCCAAATAAGCCTCGATAACTTTCTCGTTAGCCTGAATCTCAACAGGCTTGCCCTCGGCAATCTTCTGCCCGAAGTCCAGCACGGACACTGTGTCACAGACACTCATGACGACATCCATGTGATGTTCGATGAGCACGAGCGTAATCCCATGATTCCGCACCTTGCGAATGATCGCGACGAGTTCGCGAATATCCGGGGCAGTCAATCCCGCCGCCGGCTCGTCGAGCAAAAGCAATTGCGGATCCAGAGCCAGCGCGCGGGCGATTTCAAGCAAGCGCTGCTTCCCATAAGGCAGATTCCGCGCTTCCTCCCCCGCCACATTATCGAGCCCGACAAACCGCAGCATATTGAAAGCCCGCTCGCGCGCCGCGCGTTCCTCTCGTCGATATCGCGGACTCATCACCCCGACATCCGCGAAATTCGACTTGAACGTGTGATGCAAACCGACGAGCACGTTCTCCAGCGCCGTCATCTCGCCAAACAACTGAACGTTCTGGAAGGTCCGCGCGATTCCCGACAACGCAATCTTCGATGAAGTGCGTCCCGCCAGCGACTGCCCTTCATATTCAATCGCGCCGGAAGTCGGCACATAAATGCCCGTCAGCACGTTCATCATCGTGCTCTTGCCCGATCCGTTCGGGCCGATCAGCCCGTGAATCGTGCCGCGCTTCACTGTCAGGTTCACATCGTTCAACGCCTTCAGGCCGCTGAACTGCATCAGCACGCCGCGCACGTCGAGAATCGTGTCCGCGCCCGCCGCCTGCACCGCGGCCACGGCATCGTCCTGTCGCGTGTGGCTCGCGAGTTCCTCGGTGTCGACCTTCGTCACGCGCACGCGGCCCAGATTGAACGTCTTGCGCACGAAGCCGACAATGCCGTCCTGCAGGTAATACACGACCAGCAGGATCATCAGGCCGAAGATCGTCAGACGCCAGTCGGTCAGCGCCTCGATCCAGAAGGAAAACACCGCGAGCCCCGCCGTGCCGATGATCGGCAACGCCACGCGCTGCGGCCTCGTGGTCTTGCGCGCAAGCGCCAGCACCGCGCCCGCCACCACGACAACAGCCAGAGCCGTCGCCACCACGCGGAAGTTGGCGATATCGTCGAGCAGCTTCGGCAACAGCACGATCACCGTCGAGCCGATGATCGCGCCCGTGCGCGTCTTGCGACCGCCCATGATGATCGCGAGCAGAAACAGGATTGTCAGCTCGAAGTTATAGGTATTCGGCGAAATGTATTGCTCCGAGTAAGAATAGAGGCAACCCGCCAGTCCCGCGAATCCCGCGCTGATCACGAACGCATAGACCTTGTAGCGATACACCGAAACGCCCATGCAATCCGATGCGATCGGGCTGTCCCGCAAAGCCTCGAACGCGCGCCCCAGGTGCGACTTCAGCACCCGATGCACGACGATCAGCGACACCACCAGCAAGGCAGCGACGAGCCAGTAGTACTCCACTTCGTCGAGCCGGTGACCGGCGATCATCGGCTTCGGCACCTTGAGGCCCATTGGCCCGTTGGTCAGAAAGTCCATCTCGTTGATAAGGATCTGGATGATCGTGCCGAATGCGAGCGTCACCATCGCGAGATACGGTCCGGATACGCGCAGCGCGGGCAACGCCAGGATCGCGCCGAATGCCGCGGTGACCAGAATCGCAAGCGGCGCCGTCATGTAGAACGGCATGCCGAGCTTGATGAAGAGCACGCCCGCCGTGTACGCGCCCACCCCGAAAAGCCCCGCATGACCGAGCGACACCTGCCCCGTATAACCCACGACGATATCGAGCCCGAATAGCAGGATCGCGTAGATCATGATGGTTTCGACGAGGTGGATGTAATACGGATTGCCCGACACCACCGGAAAAATCGCGAGCGCCGCAAGGCCTACGAGCGCCGCAATCCAGTTTTTTGCTTTCATCTTGGCCGCCTCAGACTTTCTTGATCGCCGTCTTGCCGAACAGACCCGCAGGCTTCACCGCCAGCACGATCAGGAGCAGCACGAGGCCCGGCACGTCCTTGTAGCCGGTGGAAATGTAGAAGCCGGTCGTCGTCTCCGCGATACCCAGAATCATCCCGCCGACGATGATGCCCATGCCGCTCGACAAGCCGCCGATGATCGCCACCGCGAACGCCTTGAGGCCGAGCACCGCGCCCATCGTCGCGCCGGTGAGTGTGAGCGGCGCGATCAAAACCCCTGCAAATGCAGCGGTGAACGACGAAAGCGCATACGAGAACGTGATGACGAGACCGGTGTTGATGCCCATGAGCGAAGCGGCATCGCGATCGTTCGCGGTTGCGACCACCGCCTTGCCGAAGATCGTCTTGCGGTTGAAGAATTCGACCGCGAGCATCATCACGAGCGCGCCGCCGACGACGAGCAGTTCCATCGGCAACACGTTCGCGCCGAACACTTTCAGCGGCGCCTCGGGCAGCGGAGAAGGAAAGCGCAGATCGTCGCGGCCCCACACGTTCTCCGCCACGTTCTTGAAGATGATGCCCAGCGCGATCGTCGACATGATCCAGCCGAACTCCGACTTGATCCTGATCGCGGGCCGCACGCCGATGCGCTCGACGAACGAGCCCTGCACCAGCCCGAACAGGCACACGAGCGGAATCATCAGCCAGTAGTTCACGCCTGCCGAAACGAGCGTGAGGCCGACGAGCGCGCCGAGCATCAGCGCATCGCCCTGGCCGAAGTTGAGCGTTCCCGAAGTGGCGAACGTGAGTTGATAGCCGAATGCGATCACGGCGTAGATCATGCCGAGCGCGATGCCGCTATAAATGAGTTGCAGGAGGATCATCGGCAGGGCTTTTTTCGTCGTTGTACTTTCGGGAAACTTCCCGCCCACAGCAGCGGAGAGTCCGGTCCCTCGGAACCGGACTCTCCGGCCAAAGCCTGCTTAGTTCGAAGCCGTGGTCTGCTTCGTGCGCAAGGTGCTGCCGCCCTTCTTGTCGGCTTCGTATGCGTAGATCACCTTGCCGCCCTTCACTTCGCCCACCACCGGCACGTTCGGGCTAATCGCTTCGTGATCCGCCTTCGTGAACGGCTTGTCGTAGACCATCACCACGCCCTCCACCTTCGTGTTCAGGTTCTCCAGCGCCGCCTTGACCTTCGGACCATCGGTGGAGCCAGCCTGCTTGATCGCGGCCGCCAGCAGATACACCGAGTCATAACCCTGCGCCGCCGACACCGGCGAATCGATGCGATCGTTCTTCGGCTTGAATTCCTTCAGGTAGGCATCGATGAAGGCCTTGCGCTTCGGCGTGTTCGCTTCCTGAATGAAGGTCTGCGGCATGCGCGCGCCTTCGCCATTCGTGCCGGCATTGTCGATATAGTTCGCCATCGAAAGCGTCCAGCTACCGATCAGCGGCACCTTCCAGCCAAGCTTGGACATGCCGTTGGCAACCTGTGCAAGCTCGGGCCCGATGCCATAAGTCAGCACGGCCTCCGCGCCCGCTTCCTTCGCCTTCAGCAACTGGGCCGTCATGTCGACGTCCTTGATGTTGAACTTCTCCACGGCGACCGGCTTCACGCCCTTCGCGGCCAATGCCTTCTCGAGATCCTCGCGGCCGAGCTGGCCGTAGTTGGTCGAATCGGCCAGGATCGCGACCTTCTTGAAACCGCGTTTCGTCACCGCTTCCTCGACGATCATCGGCGCCTGGATGCGGTCGGCCGCGGCATTGCGGAATACGTAATTGTCGGGCTGATCGTCGAATTGCTTCGTCACCACCGTGCCGGTCGCGACGTTGTTGAACACCGGAATCTTCGCTTCCTGGAAGAAGCGCTGCGAGGCGAGCGCCACACCCGTATTGATATAGCCGACGACCGCGACCACTTTCTCCTTGTTGATGAGCTCCTGCGCGATCTGCACGCCGCGCTCGTTCTTCGCTTCGTCATCGCGCTCGACGAGCACGATCTGACGGCCCAGCACGCCCCCCGACTTGTTGATCTCGGCGGTGGCGAGGCGCACGCCGTCGCGCATGCTGACACCCATGGAAGAAGAGCCGCCCGTGAACGGGCCATCGACGCCGATCTTGATCGGGTCGGCCGCGTGCGCCAACGAGAAAACCCCGAATGCGAGCGCGCTCGCGATGAGCTTCATCTGCATACCCATGTGTGTCTCCGTCGCTTTGAATCGTTATTTGAAAGACCCCATGCAATGCCGGACATGCAGGCGAAGCTTTTAAGCGCGCCGTGCGTTATCGATTACATGGGCGGTGACCGAGTTTAGAAAAATGTAAGGATATGACCATATTCGGAGATACCCGAATCGCACGAGCGTCAGCACACATCTGACGCTATGTAAGCTTGCCGGGCGTGGAATAGAACCGATAACAATCAGTTGAAGACAAGCCTGAAGAGCATTCCGAATATTTTCTTCAGGTTATGGAAAGTTATGCGTCAGCGGGTATACACGTAAAAAAGCGCGCGGTTATCCTCCGGAGGACCACCGCGCGCAACCTTGCGCACTCTTCAAATTTGCTCAGCTACGGTGCCTGACTTATCTCGGCGCGCCGGTTTCCATCGCGTGGACGAACTGGCGCAGCACCGCCCCCGAGGCATCGGTGACGGCCCAGAAGGTCATGCCCTCGTGATTCCAGCGCGCGAGCGCATAACCATCGTCCGATTGCGTGACGACCGGCGAGAACTCCTTGTCGCTCGCGCCGCTCTTCACTTCGCCTTTGCGTTCGGGAAACACGTACACGTCGATCGGATGCTTCAGGTAGCGATACACCACGACAGCCACAGGCCGATGATCGATGTAATCGAGCCTCCCGCCGACCAGCGCGAAGCCGGGCCCCGCCGGATCGATCACCGGCGGCGCATAGTCGATGCGGCCGTTGAACCACGGCTTCACGGTGTGCTTGTCGCTGGAAAGCACATCGATAGGCCGGTCCGACATCAGCGCGCGCACATGGCTCGACACGATCTCCTGCGCGATCGGCGAGCCGGTCGATACCGTGGAGACGAGCGGCAGAGCCTGAAACCACAACATCGTGCCGAGCACCAGCGCGGATAACGTCGCGCCCGCGAACGCGCCGCCGAAGAACGGCCACGGCGCAGCGAACGGATTGCTCCAGCCGCGTTTCGCGCGGCGCACCGGCTCGAACCCACGCTCTTGCTGCGCGGCCTCCGAGCGCACGCGGGCCAGCACCTGCGAGCGCAGATGCACCGGCGCGCGCTGATACAGCGAGCCGTCGGTGAGCCTCGTGTCGAGCGAGGCGGTGTCGTTATTTTCCATTTCCCGACTCCTCTGAATGACCCGGTCCCGCGCGGCGCACGAGTCGCACGCTCGGCTTGTCCTGTCCGCCCTGTGCCGCGCGCACCGCCCCCGCCAGCATCTTGCGGCCGCGCGCGAGCCGCGACATCACCGTGCCGATCGGCACGCCGGTCACGGATGCGACTTCCTTGTAGCTCATGTCTTCCAGCTCTCGTAACACCAGCACCTCGCGAAAGGCGACCGGCAATGTCTCGAGCGCGCGATGCACCAGATGAATCTCGTCGCGGCGCACCGCGAGCGTTTCGGGATCGGCCGCGCCTTCCTCCGACCATCCCGGCAAGGCTTCGTCGCCGCCCAGTTCCTCGTCGTAGGGCGTGGCGTCGGCCAGGTTCACGCGCCGCCGCCATTCCGTGAACCACGTATTGCGCACGATGGCGAGCAGCCACGCCCGCGCGTTCGCTTCCTCGCCGCCCTCGAATCCGCCGAAGAAACGGAACGCGCGCAGATAGGCTTCCTGCACGACGTCGTCTGCGTCGTTCGCGCTGCCCGACAGCCAGCGCGCGAGGTTGTACGCGGCGTCCAGATGCGGCATCACGGTCGCCTCGAAGCGCGCGTGAGCCGCCTGGGCGTCCGCCTGGTCGCGGCGCCCGGACTTGTCTTCTTTCGACCTGCCTGGCCACATCGCGCGGGTCTCCTTTCGACGATCACCTTCGGGAAACATCGTTCCGGCACGGCCTTTCAGCAACTTTTCGCGCCTTCCTCTCCGTTACTCCCCACGCCGGCGCTTTATTCCCGTGTGCCGCGGCGAATCAAAAAAATATAGCGGGAATATTGCGCCGCGTTCCTCGGTTCGATGGACGGATGCCGCTGCAACGTCGCTTTTCCGGGCGCTGGTCGCCGGCCTCGCGCTCATGCATCGAGCCGCCATGAGCGTGACCTTGCCGATTCCCATGACAAGAACCGCGGCCGCAATCATCGAAGGAACCATCATGAAAACCGATCCGAACGCACTTCCGTCCTCGCAGCCTCCCGACGAACTCGACGAACACGGCAAGCGCCGCCGCACCGCGCTTTCCTGCATGGCGTGGGCCGGCGCGGGCGTGATCTGGACCGTGAGCGGCGGCGTGCCGGTCTCGCGCCTGATCTCGTCAGCCGAAGCCGCCGAGAAGACGAGCTCGTTCAGCTTCGTGCAGATCAGCGACAGTCATATCGGCTTCAACAAGGATCCGAACACCGAGCCGACGAGCACGCTCGAAGAGGCCATCACTCGCGTAAGCGCGATGCAGAAACGCCCCGCCTTCATGATCCACACCGGCGACATCACGCACATGTCGAAACCGGCGCAGTTCGATACGGCGACGCAGATCATCGACAAGGCGGGCATGGACGTGCATTACGTTCCGGGCGAACACGACGTGCTGGTCGAAGACGGCAATCCGTTCTTCGATCGTTTCTCCGGGCAATACGGCAAAGGCAGCAATCGCCACTGGTACAGCTTCGATCAGGGCGGCGTGCATTTCATTGGCCTGACCAACGTGATCGATCTGAAAGGCGGCGGTCTCGGCTTTCTCGGCGATGCGCAACTCGCGTGGCTCAAGGCCGACCTGCAGGGCAAATCGAGCAGCACGCCGATCGTCGTTTTCGCGCACATCCCGCTATGGGCGCTGTATCCGCAATGGGGCTGGGGCACCGACGACAGCGCGCAGGCGCTCGCACTGTTGAAGCGCTTCGGCTCGGTGACGGTTTTGAATGGCCACGTCCATCAGGTGGCGCAAAAAGTGGAGGGAGAGATGCGTTTCTATTCGGCGATGTCCACCGCGTTTCCGCAGCCCGCGCCGGGCGCGGCGTCCGGCCCCGGACCGATGAAGGTTCCGGCGGAGCAGTTGCGCACCATGCTCGGCCTGCGCGAAGTCACGCACATTGCTGGACGCGGTCAGCTCGCGGTCACGGACACGGCGCTCGCCGTCGCGCAATCATGAACGCCGCCATGTTGGCGAACTACGCCCGGAGCACGATGTCGCCCGAAAATCTCCGCCCGCTTGCCGGCAAATTCCTGCGCCGCGCAGCGTTCGCGCTGGTCGTGAAGGGCGTCATCAGCGCCGCGATTCCGGCGGCGTGCGCGCAGGAACCCGCGCAACAGGTTGCGGCGGCCAACGCGCCGACCATCTCCATTGACAACTTCGCGTTCAGTCAGGCGACGATCACCGTGCCGGTGGGCGCGAAAGTGACGTGGGTGAATCACGACGACATGCTGCACACCGTCGCCGACGAGGGCAAGAGTTTCAAGTCCGACCCGCTCGACAGTGGCGAAAGTTTCTCGCATGTGTTCGACAAGCCGGGCACCTACAAGTACTTTTGCTCGCTGCATCCGCACATGACGGGGACGGTCGTCGTGCAATGAGCGGCCGTGCGCGCGGAGCCGTCGTTATCCGCGCGCCCTGGCAATCGCGCTCAGATTGCCCTCGCCGAACCCGTGATGGCCGCGCCGCTCCACGATCTCGAAGAACATGTCGCCGGGCTTGCGTTCGACGAAGGTCTGCAGAAAAAGCTGCGGCGTGCCGTCGGGCAGGATCTCGCCATCGACGAGAATGCCGCGCGTGCGCAGCCTCTCGATATCGAGGCCGTGGCCGGGCAGTCGGGCGTCGATCTCGTCGTAGTAGCGCGGCGGCGGTTGCAGGAAACGCACGCCGCGCGCCATCAGGGCGTCGACGGAGGCGAAGATATCCGCCGATGCGAGCGCGATATGCTGCACGCCCTCGCCTTCGTGATCGGGCAAGTACTGCTGCATCAGGTCCGTGCGATACGTGCCTTCCTCATAGACCGGAATGCGGATCGAGCCGCACGGCGAAATCGTGACGGCGGAATCCTGCGACACGTGCCAGTCCGGATGCACCTGATGAATCTCCTCGAAGTGCAGCACTTCGCGGTAGAAATCGAGCCATTCCTGGATGCGTCCCGCACCGACCGTCTGCGTGAAATGGTCCACTTCGAGCAGGCCCGCGCCGGCGAGTTCGGCGCTCGCGCCGGGAATCGGCCGGAAGTCGATGTCGTAGATCGACGCCACGCTGTCGCTGCCCTTGCCCGGCCAGTGATCGACGAAATAGATATGCGAGTCGCCGATGCCCTGAATGGCCGGAATCGCCAGTTCGTTCGGGCCGATCTTTTCTCCTTCGAAATCCCACGCGCCATATTCGAGCGCGCGTTCATGAGCGACCTGCGCGTCGAGCACGCGAATCGCGATCGCGGCGATGCCGACGCCGTGCGTTTCGGCGAAACGCGACGCGAACGAATCCTGCTCCGCGTTCAGCAGAAAGTTCATGCTGCCTTGGCGAAACAGCGTCACCGCCTTGCTGACGTGCTGCGCCACCGGCACGAACCCGAGCGTCTTGAGCAACTTGGCGAGCCCTTCGGCATCGGGACTGGAAAACTCGACGAACTCCAGCCCCGCGATGCCGAGCGGATTGTCGCCCGCCGTGGGAGCGGGCGTCGCGCGGGCGGAGGAAGAGGAGTCGGGCTGGGTCATCGGCAATACCTCGAAAATGGTCTAACTGGTTCACGGACGCAAAGCTACCACGACCTGCGGCGTCCGCGCGACCCTTCCGGAATCTGCCGCTAGAGTAGCGGCAGCGCGCTTTCCGTGTCAAAGCCGGGACAGCCCGACGCGTCCCGGCCCGAACGCGGCTTCACGCGGCGAGGCGCTCCGCGCTCATCGACGGACGCCGCGCCTGAGGCGGGAACACGTTCCAGGTGCCGTCGTCGTGCCGAAAGAAGACGATCGCGAGCGGCCCGGCCGGATGCTCTGCCTCGATACAGACATAGCGCGCGCCGGTGACATGCGAACGGCACAGCCGCACGACGCGTGCCGGGTGCGCGGGGGTCGGCGCGAGCCATTTATCGACGGCCCAGTGCAGCGAGTTTTCGGCGGATTGCATGATGGTCTCCTCGGGATGCGTCGATGAAGCCTGCGGTTCAGGCCGCGAGCGCCGCGCCCATATGGCTGCGGCGCTGGGCGGCGAGGTAAGCGCGGAACAACCCCGTCACCGCGCGGCAAGCGGCGCGCGGATGCGCGAAACAGGCCTGCACCTGACGGCTGCGGGCGCGGCCGTCGAGGCACCAGGTCACGAAGTGCTCGCAGTTGTTGGTGAGCAGCCGATACTGGTCTTCGCCAAGGCGGCTGCGCGCGCGGCGCACCGCTTCCATGCCGACGTAGCGGGCGGCGGGATTCTGGCGAATCGTGATTTCATGGCCGGCGGCGAACTGCTCGACGCTGACTTCCTCCACCGGGCCGCGGTCCAGCGACTTCGCGAAACCCGCGTAGTGAATGACCATGCCGTTGCCCGCATAGATGCCGTGATGCTCGTAGCCGGAGCGGAGCGTGACGAGCTCGGTCCCGGGAGCCGGTTCGTCGTCGAACGAGAAGCCGCGTACGGCTTGCTGATCGATCAGTCCGGATTGCTGGGTGGTTGACATGGCTGGCTCCGATTCTTCTCTTCTGGCGCCGAGTGTTTGTCTGGCGCCGGGTTGCCATGTCATGTGCATCTTTCTTGCCAGTTATTACAAGTCTATGATTTAACTGGATTAATGCCTCCTTTTGGACGATTTTCGGGGCGCTCCTGTTTTTTCCAGACCAACAGTTTTTCGCGCGTTTTGTTGGTCTCCGAACGCCACAATCGCCTTGCCTCAGACGACCGGCGCAAGCGCTGAAAAAGCCCTTCAGGGAGTCCGCGCGAACTGTTGGTTCCCGGCCGTCGCGCGGACGCCGATTGTTGGCGCCGATCCAACGGAAACGATGCCGGCATGTCCCACCGGCCCATCGGACGATGCCGCCCGAAGCCCGCCTGATCGGCCAGTCGGGCGAACGCGCCGGATAGAAGCGCGCATCGGCACAAGCCTTGCATTGACACCGTGCGTTCTGCTTCCAAGCACTCTGCGGAGAAACGAAATGAGCACGATCACCGTCACGGACCTCGAATACGACCGCGAACTCGATCACGCGGCGATGTCGGCCATCAGCGGCGGCGGCGGGGCGCCGTGGATCTATGGCTGGATCACGCCGTTTTCGAACGGGCAGCAAGGTTTCGGCGGTGTCGTGAACATCTACGACATCACCAACAACTTCACGGCGGGACAGATGATCAACCAGTTCCAGAACGTCGACGTCAACAACACCGGCAACGGCGCGACGCTCACGGTCAATCCGACGTCGACGGCCGGCAATCGCGCGGGCTGAGCGGCGCCGTGCACGCCGGCATTCGTTTCGGCGCACGTTGGCGCACAATGAGCGGGGCCGCGAGCCGCGCCCGTGCGCCGACACGCCACCCAGCATTTCGGAGGTTGCCGTGACCTTCACCACCGAGTTTCGATGGACCTCCGCCGCCCGCACCGATACCGGCTGCGTGCGGCAGATCAACGAAGACGCGCTGCTCGATGCGCCGGAGCGCGGCTTGTGGGCCGTGGCCGACGGCATGGGCGGGCACGCGGTCGGCGACCTCGCGAGCCGGATGGTGATCGAGAGTCTTGCGAAGGTGTCGGGGACGAACGGACTCGCCAGCGTCGTCGCGGACGCACGCGCGCGCCTCCTCGACGTGAACGAGCAATTGCGCGCGGAAGCGGCGCGGCGGCAGGTGTCGCGCATCGGCAGCACGGTGGTGCTGCTCGCGGCGTGCGAAGGCGCGTGCGGCTATGTCTGGGCCGGCGACAGCCGCGTCTATCTGTTCCGCCACGGACGCCTGGTGCAGTTGACGCGCGATCACAGCCACGTCGAGGAACTGAAGGCGCGCGGGCAACTGACGGCGGAAGAAGCGCTGCATCATCCGGCGCAGCATCTGATCACGCGCGCGGTCGGCGCGCTCGACGTGCTCGAACTCGACGAACACACGCTCGCGCTCAACGACGGCGATACGTTTCTGCTATGCAGCGACGGATTGTCGAACGAGGTCAGCGAAGCGGAGATGGCGAGCGAGCTTGCGCCGGGGGATTGCGAAGTGGCGGCGCAGCGGCTGCTGGAAATCGCGCTGGCGCGCGGCGGGCGCGACAATATTTCGGTGATCGTCGCGCATGCCGAGGATCTGATGGCGCTGGACAAGACGCAGGTGAATCCGGGGATTTAGCGCTCCTACTCCCCCTCCCGGCTCTTCGCCGCCGCGCGAAACTCCTTCGAATGCAGCCCGTGCTTCTTCAGCAGCATCTGCAGATGCGACCGGTTCATCTCATACCGGCGCGCAAGCTCCGCCACTGTTCCGCCCACTTCCTGCAAACCGCGTTCGAGAAACGCGCGTTCGGCTTCATCGCTCGCGACGCGCTTTGCCTCCGCCAGCGAACTCGCCGTCGCGATGCCGTTGCCGCTCGCGGCGGGCCCGCCCATCGCCAGTGAAAGCGACGACTTCGGCCGGATATCGACCGGAAGGTGATCGATGTCCGCCATATCGCCCGCAAGACAGGCCAGCCGATACACCACGTTGCGCAACTCGCGGATGTTCCCCGGATAGTCGTAATTGCGCAGGAAATCGCGCAGACGCGGCGACAACTTCACCGGCCGGCGCTTCAACGTCGCCGCCGCTTCATCGCCGAAATACGCGAGCAACAGCGGAATCTCGTCGCGCCGCTCGCGCAACGCGGGCAAGGTCAAATGAATCACGCTCAGCCGATAAAACAGGTCTTCGCGAAAGCGCCCTTCATCGCAGAACTTGCGCAGATTGCGATTGGTAGCCGCGACGATGCGTGTATCCACCGCGATCGGTTGATCCGAGCCGACTCGCTGTATCTCGTGCGCTTCGAGCACGCGCAATAGCTTGACTTGCCCAGACAGCGGCAACTCGCCGATTTCATCGAGAAAGATCGTGCCCGTATGCGCGCTCTCGAACTTGCCCTTGCGATCGTTGGTCGCGCCCGTGAACGCGCCCTTGCGATGCCCGAACAACTCCGACTCCAGCAGGTTATCTGGAATCGCGCCGCAGTTCACCGAGATATACGGCTTGTCCGCGCGCGAGCCGTTCGCGTGTATGACTTTCGCCATCAGCTCCTTGCCGGTGCCGCTCTCGCCGTCGATCAGCACGGGCAGATCGGTCGGCGCGGCTTTCTCCGCTATTTCCAGCGCTTCGAGCAGCTTGGGGTTATCGCCGAACGTGCCTTCGAACACGAAGCTGCGTTCGATCAGGGCCTGCCGCCGCGCGCCCGGCGTGAGATCGCGTTTCGGCTCCGCGGCCGCAGCCTGCACGAAACGCTCCTTGTGCGACATCTGCATCACTTCGTCACGCAACGCACTCGCCTGACGCAACAGCTTTTCGATTTCGGGCCGTTCGAGCCGTGAGGTCCATCTGAGCGTCGAGCGCAGTATCTCGATCTTTTCGATGAGCCCCGCATACGAAATTGCCGATGCGGGCGCGCTGCTGTCGCTTTCCGGTTGGTCGAGTATCTTCATGCTGCGCTCAGTTGCTTCTGCACGAGTTGGTAATACATGCCTTTTCTCGCGACGAGTTCGTCATGCTTGCCCTGCTCGACGATGCCGCCTTCATACAGCACGAGAATCTTGTCGGCGCGCATGATCGTCGAGAGCCGGTGCGCGATGATGACCGCCGTGCGTCCCTTCAAAATCTCCTGCATGTTGCCGAGAATATTGCTCTCCGATTGCGTATCGAGCGCGGAAGTCGCTTCGTCGAACACCAGCAGACGCGGATCGTGATACAGCGCCCGCGCAATGCAAAGCCGCTGGATCTGCCCGCCCGATAATCCCACGCCGCGCTCGCCCACAACCTGCTCATAACCGAGCGGCATCTTCGCGATGAAGCCATGCGCGTCGGCCATCTTCGCGACTTCCTCGATGCGCCGGCGGTCGGGCGTCTCGTCGCCGCTCGCGATGTTCTCCGCGATCGTCCCCGAGAACAGCAGATTGCTCTGCATCACATATCCGATCTGCGCGCGATAGAAACCCTTGTCGATCACATTGAGATCGTAGCCATCGACAGTCATCTTGCCTTCGCTCGGCGCATAGAAGCCGACGAGCAGCTTCGCGAGCGTCGTCTTGCCCGAGCCGCTGCGCCCGACGATCGCGATCAGCTCGCCCGGCTTGATATCGAAGCTGATGTTCTCCAGCACGTAGGGCGTCTCGCCATCGCCATAACGGAAATACACGCCGTTGAAACTGATTTCGCCTTGAAGATCGGGCAGCATCACGCGCTGCTGCATCTCTTGCGGCTTTTGCTCGGGCTCGATATCGAGCACGTCGCCGAGGCGCTCCATCGCGACGCCGGCATCATTGAGCAGGCTCCACAAGTTGATGAGGCCCATCAGCGGCGACAGCACGCTGCCCATGAACGCATTGAACGCGATGAGTTGCCCGATGGTCAGTTCGCGCGCGAGCACGAGATTCGCGCCGGCCCACAACACGCCGATGGTCGTCGCCGCATTCAGCAACTGGCTGCACAAGCCCACCGCGATATTGAAGCGCTGCGCCTTGTATTGCACTTCCAGCGACTTCGCATACTTCTTTTCCCACTTCAAACGCACCGCGCGCTCGATGCCCATGCCCTTCACCGTCTCCACGCCGCCGAGCGCCTCCATCAGGTACGAACGGGCATCGGTGCCCGCGGAGAACATTTCGCGCGCGTTCTGCTTGATTCGCGGTGTCGCGAGAATCGTGAGCGCCATCATCGGGATCACGAAGGCGATCAGCAGCAAGGTCAGCTTCACGTTGTAGAGGAACATGATCGTGAAGTAGATGAAGATCATCAGCAGGTTCAGCACGGTCGAAACGGTGGATTCCGTGAGGAACGCGCGAATCGTGTGATTCTCCTGAAAGCGGGCGAACACGTCGCCGGTCTTGCGCTTCGCGAAGAAGCCGAAGGGCAGCGAGAACGTGTGCTTGAAGAACTGCGACATCATCGAGAAGTCCATGTTTCGCACCATGAAGTTCGCGAGGTATGCGCGTATCGACGACATCAGTTGCGAGAACAGATTGGCGATGATCAGCCCGCCGATCAGCACATGCAGCAGCCCGACGTTCTGATGCACGATAACGCCGTCGAGAATGTTCTGGATGATGAGCGGCGGAATCACGCCCAGCACCTGAATGACGAAGGTCGCGAGAAACAGGTGCAGCAGGATCTTCTTGTACGGCTTCAGGTAGCCGACGAAACGTATCCACGGCGAGCGCGAAACGGCCTTCTGCGTCATGTCCTGCCCCGGCGTGAAGAGCAGGCAGGTGCCGCTCCAGCCGCGCTCGAACTCGCCCACCGTCATCTTCTTGAAGCCGATCGCCGGGTCCGCGACCCACACGTTCTCCTTCGAGATGCCGTAGATGATGATGTAGTGGTAACCCTCCCAGTGCGCGATGAACGGCACTTCGAACCCGCGCAGAGATTCGAACGTGCATTGCACGCCGCGCGTCGTGAAGCCGAGCGATTCGCCCGCGCGCGCCAACGAATCGAGCGTTGCGCCTTGCGTCGTCACGTTCGCCAGTTCGCGCAGCTTGCCGACCGTCATGTTGATGCCGTAGTGGCGGCAGATCATCGCGAGACACGCCGCGCCGCAGTCCATCTCTTCCGCCTGCTCGACCCATGCGAAGCGCTTGATCACGCGCTCGCCGAGTTCGGGCTTCGTGTGCAGATCGAGCATCGCGGGAAGCTTGCGGCGTTCGGCGAGCTTCTTTTGCCGCTGCAATTCGCGCTCGGTGAAACGGATGCGTTCTTCGAGCACCTCGCGCAGCTTCACGTTGCGTTCGATGATGAAATGCACCGTCTTCTCAGGGATCACGAGCAGGCGCGTATCGGCGCTCGCAATGGCGGACGCCATCTGCTCCTGACGCATCACGCAGGCCTTTTCGCCGAAGATCTCGCCCGGCCCGAGCGTCGCGAGCACATGGTGTTCACCGCCTTCCTCGCGCTCGATGCGCACTTCGCCCTGACGCACGACATACAGACGCCGGTCCTCGCGCGAATCCTGCCTGAGAATCTCCTTGCCTTCGCCGACGCGCTTCACGCCCACACTGCGCACGCATTCTTCGAGCTCATCCTTGTTGAGCTTGCCGCGCAGATCGAAGAGCCTGGCGACGAAGCCGCCCGCCGAATTGATCGCGACGTAGCTCGTGACGAACGCGAGCGCGGCCGGATTCCTCGCGATGACGGGCTCGATCGCGGCGCGCGGAATGTGCAGCAGTTCGGTCTTGCCCGAGGAACGCACCGACGACTCATGGCGATAGTCGCGCAGCATCGCGATATCCGCGAAAGTCTCGCGCTCCTTCTTCACTCCCATGCTGATTTCCTTGCCGTGCTCCTCCGTGAAGATACGCACGGAGCCCGCTTTCACGACATAGAGCCCATCGGCGGCGTCGCCGGCGTTGCATACGGTCTCGCCGAAGCCGAAGCGGCGCGATTCGGCCTGCAGCGCGAGTTGCGCGATTTCCTCGCGCGTGAACGGCGAAAGAATCTCGACCGAGGCAAGAAAGTCGGCGGGGGAATCGAGGTTCGAGGGCGCGTCCATGAATAATCTCGTTATCGCGTTCCGGTCAGCGCGCTTCGATGACATGCTCTTGTGCGCGCGCCATCATCCAGTCGTCGCGCAACAGGCGGCGGATTTCCGCGTTCACGTCTTCGTCGAGCTTCGCGGGATACTTCGCTGTCACCGCGAAAATCTCATACGATGCGCCGTCGGCCGCCACGAACGGCCCCAGCAGGTCGCCGACTTCGGCGTTGAATACTTTGGCTTCGATATCGGGCTTAAGCTGCCCGCGCATCACGCGGCCGATCACGCCGCCTTCGTCACGCGTGTCGGCAAGCGAATGCTCGCGCGCCATGTCGGCGAAGCTGTCGGGATCGTCGTTGAGATACGAGATCATTTCCTTCGCGCTGCCTTCGGTGTCGAGCAGAATGTGGCTCACTTCAATGCTGTCGAATTTCGGCGAATTCAACTGGAAGTACTCTTCGACCTCACGTTCGGTGCCGACCTTATCCAGCATCTTTTCCTGATAGAGCGTGTCGGTCACGAACACCTCGAATTCGTCGAGGCTCACGTTGAGCGCGTCGAGATAGTTGTTCATGTCCGCCGCGCGATGCAGGCCGCGAATGCGGCGGAACTGGTCGGCGCGATTCTGGATTTCATCGGCGCTGACCTCGACGCCGGATTTCTTCGCGGCGCGCACCGTGATCTTGTCGCGCACCAGTTGCTCGATGAGTCCGTCGAACTGGCCATTCAGCTTCAGCAACCTGATGAATTCGCCGACGTCGACCACTTCGTCGTCGATACGCACAATCGCCGTCATGTCGTTCTCCGTTCGGAAATATAGAGATCTCGTAGCATGTCCCTGCTTCGTCGTGCGTGAAACCCTCCTTTGCTATCCCGCCACATTGCGGAACGGATCGAGCCCGAGGTCGATCAGGCGCCGCTCGCGCACCACGATCTCGGCGGTCGCCGTCATGCCGTAGCGCAGCGGATACTTCGTGTCGGCGACCTGGTAGAAATCGCGATCCAGCGTCACGCGTCCTTCATAGACCGGCTGCTTCGTGCCCGGGCTCGGCTTGGTCGCGGGCGAGATGAACGCGAGGGTGCCGTCGATCACGCCGTAGCGCTGGTACGGAAACGCGTTGAACTTGAGCTTCACGCGCTGCCCTTCGCGCAGGAACGCGCGGTCGTGCTCGGCGATCTCGATCTTCAGCACCGGCTTCGCATTCGCGGGCGCAATGCCGCCGATGGGCGTGTTGGCCTGAATCTTGTCGCCGGGCTGCGTCGAGGTGACATCGGTGACCACGCCCGACACCGGCGCGAGAATCAACAGAAAATTATCCTTGTCGATGTTCTCGAACTTGATGCGCGCGGCGGCATCGGCGACCAGCCGCGCGGTCTGTAATTGCAGGCGCAGCTTGTCTTCGGTGCTTGCGACTTCGCGCATCGCCGCTTCGTATTGCAGCCGCAGATTGGTCGCTTCCTGGCCGCTCGTTTCGAGCTGCCGTTTCGCCTGCGTGAAATCGTGACTCAGCTTGAAGTCCAGTTCCGCCAGCCGCGACTGCTCCACGCGATACGCGCCGTCCGCTTCGAGATACGTATTGCGCTTCGCATCGACCTGCGCCTCCGATACGCCTCCGCCACCCGGCAATGCGATCAGGCGCTGAAAACGATCGAGATCGACCTTCGCGGCATCGCGCGCGCGACGCGCGTTTTCCAGCGTGCTGCGCGCTTCCTGCAATTGCGCCTTCTGGCCTTCCGCGAGCTTGCTCGTGCCTTCCGACACTCGCAGTTGATGCTGATGCTCCTCCACATCCATCTGATCTTTCAGCGCGGCGATCTTGCGCTCCATCAGAAGCTTTTTCTCGGGGAACTGCTTCCATTCACGCTCGGCGTCGTCGAGCTTCAGTTGGGCTTCGAGCGCGTTGGATGCAGCCTCGATCGCGCCGCGCGCATTCAGCCGCGCGATCACGTCGTCCTTGCGCACGGGCTGGCCTTCCGCGATATAGAGATCGGCGAGTTCGCCATCGATCGGCGCATAGAAGCGGCGCACTTCCGATTCCGGCGCGAGCGTGCCTTGCGCGGTGACCATCACGTCCGCATGTCCGACGAAAGACCACACGAGCGCCGACGCGACCAGCGCGACCATCGCATACACGAGCGCGTGCGTGATCCTCAGCGGCTCGGCGGTCAGGATCGAGATGCCGTCGGCGCCGTGGTCCCCGAGCGCTTCCGACAGCGGTTTAAGGTGTGCGTCTCTCTTCACTGCTCGTGCCTCCGCCGATCAGACTCAGCTTGGTGTTGAGAAGCCCCGGTTCGAGCACCATGCGCAGATCCTGCAGCGAGCGACGCTGCAAATCCGCTTCGGTGCCGATCTCGCTGGCGAGCGTGCTCCACTTCGCCGTGGCGCTGTCCGCCTTCACTTGCCTGAAGATGCGCATGCCGCGCGTGGCCGCGTCTTCCGCATCGGACAAGAGCCGCGCCTGCGTCCTGAATGCATCCGACACACCCGATTCGAGCCGCTGCGATCCGCCAATGCCGCCATTCGTCCGATACTGCTGCCACGACGTTTGCGCCTGCGCCATGAGACCTTGCGCGCGGCCGATCGCCTTGTCTTTCAGCGATGCGACTTCGGGCGCAACCGCTTGCGCGTAATACGTGTCGCTGTCGAGATCGAGCGTTTCGTAAAAGGACAAAAGCGCGTCTTCATAGCCCTTCGTGCCGCGCGCCTTCTGCAAGTCAGAAAATTGCGCGGCTATCGCCTTCTTGTGCGCAAGCTCCTTTTGCACCATGGGCGACCACGTTCCCTGCGGCAACTTTTGCAGCGCATCGATCGCCTGCGCGCTCTTGCCGTGATTCCAGGCATCGGCGACGACGGCGTACTGCGCCAGCACATCGGGCGGCGGCAACTGACTCGCGCTCATCTGACGAAGCTTTTCCTGAAACGGCGGCGTCGAGAAATTCGCTTTCGTCACCGATCCCGCCAGCGGCGCGAGGCTCGCGCCGCCGAGATTGCGGCGCAATCCGCTGTAGGCGTCGAGATCGGCGCGCACGCGGTCGAGGCCGGCAAGACGCGGATACTTGTCCGCGTAATCCTTGAGCGTCGCGTTGATCGCGTCGAGATCGTCCTGACCAAGACTTTTGACGATGCTCGCGTCCAGCCGGTCGATGGCCGCGAGATACACGGAGTCGTCGCTTTGCAGCTTGCGCAGATGACTCAACGCGAGCGCATACGGATCGCGAAACTCGGGCACATAGCCCGCGATACGGTCGAGATCGCGCTGATGCCCCGATGCGTCTGCTTCCCAATGCTTGAGGATCGCGCCGATACGCGGCTCGTCGCCGTATATGTGAATGGGCGCGTCGGCGCCGCCGCGACTCATCACGAAGCTTTCCAGCTTGCCGATCCACTGCAGTTCGTCGAGCAGCGAATGCACGTCCGGGTTGTGCTCGCTGAGCGCGCGCATCTGCGCGATGATCTCGTCCGCGCCCGCGAAGTCGCCCTTCTTCATCGCGGCGAGCCAGCGCGGCACGTCGGACTTGAGCACGGCTTCGGTGTTCATCGAAGCGAAGTGCGCGTCCTGTGGATGCGATTGCAGATAGGCGTTCGTGACGCTGGCGGCTTCGGCGAACTCGCCGTGCGCCATCAGCGACCTCGCCTGACGCTCGGGCGAGCCGGCAAAAAAGAGCGTCGCACCGATCGCAACCATCGCCGCAAGCACGCCTGCCACGATGATGCGCGTGCGTCGCGCGGCGCGGCGGTCGTCGCTCGCGAGCACCTTGCGTAATTCACCGACGAAAAGCGCGAACTTGCCGCGCTGTGCCGTGCGCGCGACCGCGCGACTTTCCTCCGCTGGTTTCTGCTGCGCCTCTTCGTTGACTTCGTCCTCGCGCGCGGCAGCCTGATCGACGCAGAAGATATCGAGAAACGAATGCGCCGAGCCGACGAAGGTCGTCTTGTCGCCGTCCGGCTCTTCCGTTTGCATCGACTGCGCTTGAGCCTGGGCCATCTCCGTGAGCGTGGATTCGCCCTCGTCGCCGTGCACATGCACGCTGTACCCGAAGTGCGATCCGCCGAAAGCGACGGTATCGCCATTCTTCAGTTCGACCGCCGATGCGCCGAGTCGCTCGCCGTTGACGAAGGTGCCATTGGTGCTGCCGAGATCCTCGACAAACGGCGCGCCGCCCTTGACGAACACATGCGCGTGCCGGCGCGACACGTAATTGACCTGATGCGGATAGCGCTCCCGATAGCGCGCGAAGGTGTCGTCGGTCTTGCTGATGAGAAAAGGGAACTGCGCGAGTTCGATCGGCTGCAGGCCGAGATCGTCGCGCTGCGGCAAGAGCGTGACGCCGACCGCCCTGGGTGCGTTGAGCCGTCGCGTGCGCGGCGCGAACTGCACGCGATACGACAGCCGGCTGCCAAATGAGATCACATCGTCATTGCGCAGTCGCGCGGGCGTATCGCGCACGGGCGTGCCATTCACGGCCGTGCCGTTCTTGCTCGCGAGGTCCGCGATATAAACAAACCCGTGCTCGATGAAAATGCGCGCATGACGACGCGAGAGTTGCGCCACGGCCTCGGGCGGGCTCGTGTCGAACGGCGCTTCGGCGCGCCCGATCGCGAAGAGATTTTCGTCGATGCGGATTTCCGTCAGCCGGTCGGCCACTTCAGCCGCGAGCTCGCGATGCGGTACGGGCTTCAGGATGACATCGAAAGCCTCGCCCACGCCCGGCTGTTGCTCCGCAACGGATAAGCCTTGAGCCATGTCCATGTCACGAGGTATGTCCAGCCGCTGCCGCCGACGCGCCAGAGGAATGCCCGGCAAGCCCGGGCGCATGGACAGGTTGGACCGCGCCGTCATGGATGTCGTTTGCAAACGGCGGCTGTTGAAAGTTTAAGTCACGCATCGTCGTAGTCAATCACGCGGCACTGGTGCAAAACGCCATGAATCGGCGGTTGAGAAATGATCGTCGGCATTCCTTGCGTGCGCTGTCGTAACGATCGCCGTGCAATTCGTAGATCGCTTCACTTCAACCCGTCCTTGCTGGCGCTCTGCACGTCGATGGTCGGCCAGCCGCCGCCGAGCGCCTTATAGAGCGTCACCGTATCGGACAAAATCTGCTGATGATTGGCGAGCAGCGCGAGTTGCGCGGCGAGCAGCGTGCGCTCCGTCTCGAACACTTCGAGTTGCGAGATCACGCCCTCTTTCAGTTGCGCGTCGATCTGCGCGGCCACCACGGTCAACTGATCCACTTCCTGTTGCAGTTCGACGCGCTGTTTCATGTGCGAATCGAGATTGACGAGCGCGTTCTCCACTTCCTCGAAGGCGCCCATCACGGTGCTGCGATATTGCTGTTCCGCCACCGTGGTCTGCGCTTCGGTGGTCTTCACGTGTGCGCGCACGGAAGGATCCAGAATCGGGATGTTAATGCTGGGCAGGAAGCTGAACGTGAAGGACTTGAGCAGGTCCGTGAGCTGAAAGCTCGCGGAGCCGCCGCGTCCGGTCAGGCTGATGGTCGGAAGTTGCGCGAGCTTCGCCTGACCGACGAGGTCATACGCTTCCAGCACGCGGTACTCCGCCGCGATCAGATCGGGACGCCGCGCCAGCAGTTGCGAAGGCAGGCCGCTCGGCACCGGCGGAATCTGCACGCGTTTTTGCAGCTTGCCGTCGGGCACCTTGAACTCGCCGGCAGGCACGCCAATCAACGTGGCGAGCGCGTTGTCGGCCAGGTCGCGCGAGCGACGCAGTTCCAGCAGATCGCGGGTCAGGCGATTGAGCTCGGCGCGCTGCGTGAGCACCTGCGTCTTGGGCACGAGACCGTTCTTCTGCATGCCTTCGAAGATCGTCAGGATCTGCTGGTTCGTCGTGATGGTCTGCTTCTGCTGCTCGATCTGGTCGTCGAACTGAAGAATCTGGAAGTAGGTGGTCGATACACTCGCGACGAGCTCGAGATAGCCCGCGCGCCAGTCTGCCTCGGTCGCGCGGAATTCGGCCTTCTGCGCCTGCACGCCCTTCTCGACCGCGCCCCAGATGTCGATGTCCCAGTTGACCTGCGTCGCCACGTTGTACTGCTTCGAGAACGGCTGGCCTGTGGTCTTTTCGAAGCTCGCGCCCGCGCCCAGGTCCATCGAGGGCAGCGCGCCCGCACGCGCCTCGCCGATCTGCGCGCCGGCCACCTGAATGCGCGCGGCGAGCACCTTGATGTCGAAGTTGCCGTTGATGGCCCGCTGCACGAGCGCATCCAGATACGGGTCATTGAACTGCTTCCACCAGTCCGGCTGAATGGTGTCGGAGGCGGCGACCTTCGGCGCGTCGATCTTCGTGAAGGCGGTCTTCTCGGGCGTGTCGGGACGCTGGTACGCCGGCACCTTCAGGTCGAGGCAGCCCGCCAGCAGCGATGCGGCGAGCAGGCCCGGCAGCGCGATCCACTGGCGTCCGACGAACACGCGCAACGATGGCAATAAGGCTCGCACGATCTCGCTCCCGGTGAACGCGCACCGACGGTTGAGGTTTCAGAGGTGAAAAGCGCGACGCCCGCCGCCGGATACATTCAGTAAATCACACGGCGGGCCGCGACTCCATACGGGTTAAGTCACGGGTTGAATCACGGCTTGGTCACGTGGCGCGCGCGTGCTCTGTGGCGCGTCGCGCGTCCGGACCGTGACGCCCAGGCATCGGGCGGTATTGCAGCGGAGTTCCCCGCACCCCGCTCTTACTGCATGAACACTCGATTCATTCCCTGCGACCGCGACTTCACATCTCGCGCGGCGAGTAGCCCGGATCGATGTTGATGTTGCTCTTGTTCTTCGCGTCCTGATGCGGGTCGGTGAACGCGTCGATGCCATGCGCGAACGCGACGTTATTGCCGTTGAACACGCCGGTGTTCTGCTTCTGGTCGGCGAGCTGCTGCACCGACGCGCTCACATCGAACGTGGACTTCGTGCTCGGGAAGTAGAAGTTGTAGCCGCCGCGCACGGCGGACATTTCGCTGCGGCCCATTTCTGCGGCATGGGCGAGATCGCGGATGACGAGAGTCGACATGCTGGTCTCCCTGAATGGTTTCGTTCAGAGTGCGCGCACGAGGCCGCTGCTCGGGAATACGTTGATGTTGCTGGTGTTCTTGGCGTCCTGATGCGGGTCGGTGTCGGCGGTGATGCCCTGCGCGAAAGCGACGTTGTTGCCGTTCACGACCTTGGTGTTCTGCGATTGCGTGGCGAGCTGCTGCACCGTCGCGCTCAAATCGAACGACGACTGAAAGCTCGGATAGCTCGGGAAAAAGACGCTATTGCCGCCGCGCACAGCGGACATTTCGTTGCGGCCCATTTCTGCGCTGTGGGCGAGATCGCGGATGGTAAGAGTTGACATGATGGTGGGCTCCTGGCGTTCGTGACGTAGTGAATGTGATGGTGTCTGGATGAATCAGGTCAGCTCGCGCACCGGCGCGCTGCCGAAGTTGATGTTGCTGATGTTCTTCGCGTCCTGAACCGGATGCGTGTTCGCGGTGATGTCGTGCGCGAACGCGACGTTGTTGCCGTTCACGACGTTGGTGTTTTGCGACTGGTTCGCGAGCTGCTGCACCGTCGCGCTGAAATCGAAGGACGACTGGTAGCTCGGGAAATAGATGCTGTAGCCGCCGCGCACCGCGGACATCGCGCGGCTGTCGAGTTGTTCGGTAACAGGCAGGTCTTTGATGGTCAGCGTTTTCATTTCGGTTCTCCTTGAGATGCGCATCGCGCGTTCGGTGGTGGTTTCGAGCAACTTGTCTGCTCGGGCCAGTTATATGCATGGCCTGTGCCAATCGCTGAACGCATTGCGCATTTTTCTCGCTGTCCCATGCTGCATAAGGCTTCCGTCTCCGTCGTCATCATGTTGCTCCCTGCTTGTTCCGATCACGCCTGACGCTGGTTCTCCGACACTTCACACAGAGGCTGTTGGTTTCGAGACGACATCGTTCGTCAAGGCAAACAGGCGTGCGTTTCCATCCGCGCGACAGGTCGCGGACTTGAGGTCAAAAGGGGAAATGCGCCGCTCAGGTTCTGCTCGCGCGGCGCCCGGATTTACTTCACGTAGATCGTGATCTTTCTGGAATAGACCGGCGGGTTATGCGGTATGTGCTTGTCGTCGCCCATCAAGAGCTGCAGCGTGTGTTTGCCCGGCGGCAGCTCGATCATGGTTTCGGTTTCGCCCGCGCCGTAATGCAGATGATTGCGATCCGATGGAATCTCCTGATCCATCGGCGGCAAGTCCACATCGATCAGCAGATGATGATGTCCCGTATTCGGAAACTTCACGCCACGCGGCGCGACGCCCATATAGCGCAGCCCGAACCAGACCTTGAACGGCTTGCCCGCGGGCAAGGTCTGGCCATCGTTCGGATAGCCGATATACGCATAGGCGTTGGCGGGCGCTGGCGTCGTCCCGGCCAGCGCGCAGGGCGCGGCGAGCGCGCTCGCCAGCGCCGCGGCGACGAGGATCGTGCGCGAGCGCGCGAGCGCGTGAGCGGTTCGTTTGGTCATGTCTTTTGCCCTCGGCAAGTGCCCGGCTCATTTCACGGTGATAGTGATCTTCTTCGAATACACCGGCGGATCGTGCGGAACGTGGTTCAGGTCGCCCATCAGCAATTGCAGCGTGTGTTTCCCGGGCGGCAGCTCGATGCGCGCATCGGTCTCTCCCGCGCCGTAGTGCAGATGATTGCGGTCGGACGGAATTTCCTGATCGAGCGGCGGCAGATCGACATCGATCAGCAGATGGTGATGCCCCACGTTCGGCAGATCGATGCCCTTCGGACACACGCCCATGTTGCGCAGGCCCATGCGTACCCAGAGCTTGCCGCCGGAGATGACGGCGCCGTCGGGTGGCCAGATGATGTACGCCTCGGCGTTGGGCGGCGCGGGCGTACGCGCACGCGCGGCGGGAAACGACGAATCGGCCGCTAGCGCGGCGATGGCCGCCAGCGCGCCAAGCACGGTTCTTCTCAGCATGTTATGCACGCCTCTCTCGTTGAAAGGCCTCGCGGACGGGCCAGGAAAAACGCTTGCGCCACGGGCGAACGCCCGTGCTCGAAGCGTCATGCAGCGCCTTCGCTTTTTAGATTAGGACGTTACGTTTAAAAAAGATACGTACCGAGGCGGGGGCTCCATTCCCCCGGGAAGCACCCCTTCTTGATGGGGATTAAGCGGCGCGCGGAGCGCGTGCTATCGTTGTTGATGCTGGATATCAAGGGCGCGGACCTCGCCCGTGCAGCCTCGGCATGGAGGCGCGATCGCTTCGCCATGCCGCCCACTCAAAGCCGAACGGACAGGGTGTGAATATGTGGCGAACTCTTCTAATCGCAGGCATGTTCGGGGTGATCGGCGGTGCGCTCGCGCCAGCGAGCGCGGCTCCGGTTGCGCCGCCGCCCTCTTCCATTCATGCGACAGTCAAAGAGGCGCCGCATCGCATGGCGCTCGTCATCGGCAATGCTGACTATGCCGATCGTCCGCTCGCGAGCGCCGTCCTCGATGCAAGCGACATGAGCGCCGCGCTCGCCTCGCTTGGGTTCGACGTCACCCGCCGTACCGATCTCGATGACCACGCGATGCATGAAGCACTCGATGCCTTCGCCGCACGCCTCGGAGCGCGCGACACCGCGCTCGTCTACTTCGCCGGCCACGGCGTGCAGGCCGGCGGCGATGCGCTGCTCGTACCACTCGGCGCACGCGAGCGCGAACCCGCGACGCTCGTGCGCGGAGCGCTCACCGCGCGCGAGATCGTCGAGCGCATGGCGCGGGCGCGGCCGGGCGCACCGAATATCGTCGTGCTCGACATGTGCCTCACCGCTCCGTTCGAGCCAGTGCCTGCGCAAACCTGGACGCTGCCGCCGCGCACGCTCGTGGCCTATGGCGCCGCGCCGGGCGATGCCGCCGCGGAGGGCGCGCGCAACGGCCGCTTCACCGCTTCGTTGTTGCGCGCGCTCGGCCGGCAATCCACCGTGACGACCGCGACCTTCGAATCCGCCGCCACCGATGTGATCCATGCATCGCGCGGTGCGCAGCGGCCCTGGATCGCATCGACATTCGATGCGCGCTTCGCCATCGCCGATGCATCGAGCGACATGCGCATGGCGTCCGAGAACGCCATCGATGCGGAGCAATCCGCCAACGCCATCCGCACGCGCGGCATTCTGCCGAAGGACAGCAACGAGCAGTACGAACTGACGTTCTGGGAATCGATCAAGGACAGCACGTATCCGAGCGATTACGAGGCTTATCTGAAGGCCTATCCGAATGGCCGGTTCGCGGCGCTCGCGAAGGCGCGCATCGAACGGCTGCGCGCGGCGGGAAACGCGAAACCGGCGGCTTCGTCGACCGCGCCCGCGCCGCCGGCGGTGACGGCCACGCCCGCCGCGCCCGCGCCCAAGCCCGCGCCGGCATCGACCGCCGCGGCGCCTGCTCCCGCGCCGAAGCCGCCGCCGGCAACGACAGCCGCCGCGCCCGCCGCCGTGAAGGCGGCAAGCAAGGCCGCAAGCGGCGAAATCAAGGACTGCCCGTCCTGCCCCGTGCTCATTCCACTCTCGCCAGGCAGCTTCACGATGGGCAGCAACAACGACGATCCCGCCGAGAAGCCGCCGCATCGCGTATCGATTGCGCATCCGTTCGCGATCGGCAAGTACGAGGTGACGGTCGAGCAATGGAACGCCTG
Organism: Caballeronia hypogeia; assembly: GCF_001544875.2. GTDB lineage: Bacteria > Pseudomonadota > Gammaproteobacteria > Burkholderiales > Burkholderiaceae > Caballeronia > Caballeronia hypogeia. The sequence continues at coordinate 204,999 of NZ_FCOA02000009.1, read as the reverse complement.
CACCGATGCGGGCGCATGCACGCGCATCGCGCCTGACGCCGAGTCGAGCACGCCGCCGCCCGCCAATTCGCCGATGCGCAACGTGAGCTGGGACGACGCCAATGTCTACGTCAAATGGCTGAGCAAAGTGGCCGGCAAGTCGTATCGCCTGCCGACGGAGGCCGAATGGGAATACGCCGCGCGCGGCGGAACGCAATCGACTTACTGGTGGGGCGATCAGATGAAGAAAGGGACCGCCGACTGCAAGGATTGCGGCGATCCGTACAAGCCCGACGCGCCCACGCCGGTCGGCTCGTTCGCGGCGAACCCCTACGGCCTCTACGACGTGAACGGCAGCGTCTGGGAGTGGGTCGCCGACTGCTGGCATAGCTCGTACAAGAGCGCACCCGCCGATGGCCGCGCGTGGGACGATCCGTCGTGCTCCGTGCGCGTGATTCGCGGCGGCTCGTGGCGCGAAGGCGCGGCCTACATGCAGTCGGCGACGCGCTTCAAATACAGCGCGAGCGTGCGGCAATCGCAGAACGGCTTTCGCGTCGTGCGCGACATGGAGTGAGCCTCAGCCGCCGGCCGCCTTGACGATGATCTGCGCCTGCGTATCGCGCTCGATCTTCCTGAGCGCGGGCAGCGCCGCCTGGTAATCGCCGGGCGAGCACACCTGTCGGCCGAAGCGCGCATCCAGCGTGCGCGTGATCTGGATCACGTTGGTCGCCGGATCGAGCAGATAGCGCGAACGATAACGAAAAAAGTCGCTCGTCAGTTCGAGATCGTCGGGCATTTCGGTCACGCGCATCTGCCGGGGCAAGGTGATCTGCGAGACCTCGTCGAAACTCCCGCCGATGCACAGATACGGCTGCGTGCGCGTGCGCTCGGCGAGCCAGTTGCGCGTCTGCGTGGCGATGCCGCCCGACAGACTCGAAAGCGCCTGCAAGGCGGTCGTGCCGGTCGGCCAGACGATGTCGTCGAGCGTGCCGCGCAAGGTGGTCGCGAACGGGCCGCTGGTCGCATCGACATCGCTGGTCGTGAGCGCCGCCGCGCCGCGCAGGTTCGTGAAGCGCAGCCGGTCCGCGGCAATCTGGTCGCGCCGCTGCGCGGTCGCGGTGCGCAACATCATGCGTTCGATCTCCGCGCTCCATCCCGCGTCCTCGACCCAGTAAGCGAAGTTCGCCTCGCCTTGCGGCCCGACGTCGATCTGCAGGCGTGCCGCGCGCGTGAGCGACTGCGTCGGCGGGGTGCGGGCGAGCGCGCCGGTGTTCACGAGCAGCGCGGGCCGATCCATGTCCGCAAGCGGCAGAAAGCCGAATTCGACGCTCGCCGCCGTGCTGTCCGCATACACGTTCAGGTCCGGCAGCCACGTAATGATGTGATTGATCGCGCCCGATCCGTAACCCGGCACGGATGGCAGCGCGTACACCGAGCCCAGACCGATCAGCGCGGGCTCGTTGCGAATACCCGCGGCATCGAGCAGCGCGCCGTACAGCGCGACATGATCCTTGCAGTCGCCGTAGCGGTTCGCGAGCACCTCCGTCACGCGATGCGGCACGGCCGGACTCTGGCCGATGAACATCGCGACATAGCGAACGTGGCGGCGCACCCAGTCGTAGAGCGTCTGCGCCTTCGCGCGATCGTCAGTGTCGTTTTGCGTGAGCGATTGCGCGAGCGCGCGGATGGCGGGATCGCTCGCGCCCGGATCGGCGGCGGCGTCGCGATAGCTTTTCGCGAAGCTCGCGTAATCGGGAAAGGTCGTGACCATCAGCCGGTCGCCGTATTGCGCGTAGCCGACCGAGCCATGCTCGATCCGCGCGAAATGCGCGCGCCGGTATTCGAACGCGTAGCGCGTGCGCCCGTTCTGCGTGACGGGCGGCTCGGCGACGTAGCCGCGCGCATCGGCATAGAGGGGCTTGTCGGCGGGCAGATCGAATACGAGCCGCTGTTGCAGGACCGGACGCTGGCCCGGCTCGACGAAGTAGTTGAACTGTCCGGGAATCACCGCCGCCGCCTGGCTCTTGCGAAAGCGCAGATGCACGGTCGAACCGATGCCCACCGCCGGAAAGATCACCGCGCGCAGCTTCGCGTCCTGGAAGGTCGGCGCGCCCGCCGAGCGCGGCTCCTGAATGTCGCGCATCTGGTCGGGCGAGACGTCGTGGCGCGCGCCGTTCGCATCGACGGAATACGCCTCGACGATCTCCACCTTCGACACGCTCTTGTCGTACCAGACGTAGCGCTGGGCGATTTCATCGACGCCCGCCGAGGTGTTCGCACGCAGCACGGTCGCGTCCTCCTCGGTCAGCGAGCCGTCCGCGGCGACGACGAACGCGTGCTCGTCGCTGACGATGGTCGAGGGATCGTCGGCCGGCGCGGCAGACGCGCACGACCACGCGTACACGCAGGCGAGCACGCACGCCAGACGAACGAGGAAAGAGCGCGCCATGTGAATGGCCCGAAGAGGCTCGCGCCGCGCGAGCGAAAAGTCATCCTACCGCACCCGGCGATGCCGATGCGCACGCGCGTTCATATGCAAAATATCAAGATACGCGACAATTTGTATCATATCGCGATATAATTTTGAGATTGACGACGCACGCTTGCTTTCAAGCCCACCACCCGGCCGGCCAGTGTGTATTTCCACTGACCTCTATCGGAACGCTGAAAAGTGTCGCGCATCGCATTGCTTCGCTGGTTGCATGGCTTTCTCCCCGCTCCCGTCACCCTGCGCTGGACCGAGCGCCTGCGCGCGGGACTGGGCGCGCTGATCGGCATTGCGCTGACGGGCGGCATCGCGCATCTGCTGGTCGGCGATGCGGCCGCGATTCCTTATCTGATCGCGCCGATGGGCGCCTCCGCCGTGCTGCTCTTCGGCGTGCCCGCCAGTCCGCTCGCGCAGCCGTGGTCGATCATCGGCGGCAACGTCGTGTCGGCGACGGTGGGCGTGACCTGCGCGCTGTTCGTGCACGATCCGATCGACGCCGCCGCGCTCGCCGCGTGTCTGGCGATCTGCGCGATGTTCGCGCTGCGTTGCGTGCATCCGCCTTCGGGCGCGGTCGCGCTGACGGCGGTGCTGGGCGGGCCGTCGATCCACGCGCTGGGCTACGGCTTCGTGATCGCGCCGGTGGCGATCCAGTCGGCGGCGCTGCTGTCGTCGGCGATCGTATTCCACACGCTGACCGGCCACCGCTATCCGCACGGCCACGCCGCGCCGAAGCCCGCGACGACGACGCCCGACGCGTCATCTTTTACGCGCGCCGATCTCGAAGCCGTGCTCGCGCGCCGCAGCGAAATGCTCGACGTCGATCCGGACGACCTCGAAGCGCTGCTGCGCGAAACTCAGTTGCAGGCCTACGCGCGCCGCTTCACCGAGTTCACCTGCGCGGACATCATGTCGCGCGCGGTCGTCTCCGTGACGCCGGACACGAGCGCGCAGGCGGCGCTCGCGCTGATCGACCGGCATCGCGTGAAGGCGCTGCCGGTGATCGACGGCACGCGCCGCGTGTGCGGCATCATCACGCGCGCCGACCTTCCGGCGGCCGGCCATCGCGCGGGCGTGCTGCACGGCGCGCGGCGCGGCATCGAACGCCTGATGCGCGGCCCGTCGACCGCGCCGGCGCGCGTCGCCGAACTGATGACGACCGACGTGTGCACGGTGCGGACGAATACGGCCATCGCGGAACTGGTGCCGATGTTCGCGCACTTCGGGCACCACCACATTCCGGTGATCGGCGCGCACGATCAGCTCGCCGGCATGATCACCGAGACCGACCTGATTTCCGGCCTCTACCGGCAATCATTCGCGGGCGAGCAGAAGACTGCCTGATCCGCGCAGCGTATCGAGCGAATTACCGATGAACCACTCGCGCACTCTCGACAAACCGGACTTCGAACAATTGTCCGAATTCCGCTATCAGATGCGGCGCTTCGAGCGCTTCTCCGAGCGCGCCGCGCAGGACGAAGGCATCACGCCGCTGCAATATCTTCTTCTGCTGCATATCAAGGGCTATCCGCGCCGCAACTGGGCGACCGTCGGCGAGCTCGCGGAGCGCATGCAGTCGCACCATCACGGCGTCGTGGCGCTGGTCACGCGCTGCGAGGCCGCCGGACTCGTTCGACGCGCGCAAAGCGCCGAGGACCGTCGCCAGGTGCAGGTTTTTCTCGAAGCGCGCGGCGAGCAGGTGCTCGCGCGTCTCGCCGCGCTGCATCGCGCGGAACTCAAATCGCTCGAAGGCGCGTTTCGCGTGCCCCAGATCGACCTCTGATTCTCCCGGAGCACTCACATGGACCATCACAAACGCGACTTTTCGGTCAATGACCGGCTGCTGAAGATCTGCGGACTCGCCGCGATCATCGGCGCAATCGCCACGCTCGCGGCCGTCGTGCTCCTGGCGCTCATTCATCTGTTCACGAACATCTTCTTTTTCGGCACGTTCTCCATCGAGGATCATTCGCCGGCGTTGAACACGCTCGGGGCCTGGGTCATCGCGATCCCGGTGATCGGCGGACTGATCGTCGGGATGATGGCGCGCTTCGGCTCGGACAAGATTCGCGGCCACGGCATTCCGGAGGCCATCGAGGCGATTCTCTTCGGCAAGAGCCGCATGTCGCCGAAAGTGGCGATCCTGAAGCCGCTGTCCTCGGGCATCGTGATCGGCTCGGGCGGCCCGTTCGGCGCGGAAGGCCCGATCATCATGACCGGCGGCGCGCTCGGCTCGCTGATCGCGCAGTGCATCGACGTGACCGCGGCCGAGCGCAAGACGCTGCTCGTCGCGGGCGCGGCGGCGGGCATGACCGCCGTGTTCGGCACGCCGGTCGCGGCGGTGCTGCTCGCGGTGGAGCTGCTGCTGTTCGAATGGCGTCCGCGCAGCTTCCTGCCGGTGGCGCTCGCGTGCGCGGTCGCGGGCTTCGCGCGCGCGTCGGTGTTCGGCACGGAGGCGCTGTTTCCGCTCCAGACGGAGGCGCCGCACATGATTTCGCTGCTGTCGTGCCTCGTGGCCGGGCTGCTGTCGGGCGCGCTGGCGTCGGGGTTGTCGGCGGCGCTGTACAAGCTCGAAGACCTGTTCCACAAGCTGCCGGTGCACTGGATGTGGTGGCCCGCGATCGGCGCGGTGTTCGTCGGCATCGGCGGGTATATCGAGCCGCGCGCGCTCGGCGTCGGCTATGACGTGATCGGCGACCTGCTGCATCAGCACATCGCGGTTCAGGTGGCGCTGTCGATTCTCGCCGTGAAGGCGATCATCTGGGTCGTGGCGCTCGCCTCAGGCACCTCGGGCGGCGTGCTCGCCCCGCTGCTCATGCTCGGCGCCGGACTCGGCACCGCGCTCGGCGCGATCCTGCCGGGCCACGACGCCGCGCTCTGGCCGCTCGTGTGCATGGCCGCGACGCTCGGCGCGACGCTCGGCGCACCGCTCACGGCGATCGTCTTCGCGTTCGGTCTGACGCATGACGCCAACGCGCTGCTGCCGCTGCTCACCGCGACGCTCGTCGCGCACGGTTTCGCGACCGTCGTGATGAAGCGCTCGATCATGACGGAGAAGATCGCGCGGCGCGGCTATCACATCTATCGCGAGTACGGCGTGGACCCGCTGGAGCGCCATCATGTCGATGAAGTCATGACGCGCGACGTGCTGACCATCGACGCCACGACGCCGCTCTCCGATGTCCTCGCGCGCCACTTCGGCCCGCAGCAGGTGCATCGTGCGTATCCGGTGGTGCGCGACGGCATGCTCGTCGGCATGCTGGACCGCGCTTCGCTCGGCAGTCTGATCGGGGCCTCGTCGATGCAGGAGGCGGGCGTGAGCATCGGCGATGCCCTGCGCAAGCTCTCCGACGCCGCGCCGGCGTTCGCGCTGCCGGGCGAGCCGTGCCGCCTCGCCGCGACGCGTCTCGCGGTCCGCGAACTGGAGCGTCTGCCGGTGGTGGCGGACAAGGACACGCTCCGACTCGTCGGCATCGTTTCGCGCAGCGATCTGGTCAAGCCGGCGCGCGCGCATTTCGATGAAGAACATCAGCGCGAACGCTTCAGGGGATTCCGGCGCACGACGCCGGTGCTCAAGAAGCACTGAGGGAGGACAGGTCGGCGGCGAGATCGGCGAGCGGCGGCGCCCATTCGCCCAGTTCGCTCTGCCGATAGAGCCGCATCGACGGATACCATGGCGTGCAGCGCTGGCAGTCGAGCCAGCGCGGGTCGCACGCCTGCGGCAGAAGCACCCACGCCGGGCGATTCAGCGCGCCCGCGAGATGCGCCGCGCCCGTATCGATGGTGACGAGCAGATCGAGCGCTTCGAGCACGCGCGCGGTGTCGCCGAAATCGGCGAGATGCGGCGCGAGATCGGTCACTTCGTATTGATTCAGGAGCGACCGTTCTTCATCGCTCAGCGCGCCCACTTGGAGGGAATGGAAGCGGCATTTGCCGTTGCTCAAGATGGGCTGAAGCGCGTTTAGCGGCATCGAACGATACGGCGCGTGGCGCACGCCGCTCGCGCTTCTCCAGATCAGACCGACCTTCAGCCCCGCCGGCGCCTCGTGCAGCAGCGCGCGGGCCGCATCGGACAAGACCTTGCCCGGATCGATGGCGATTCGCGCCGAAGCATCCTGGAACGGAAAGTCCGGTGAACGCTGATAGCGCGCGTACAGGCTGAAGCCAAAGGTCGCGCGATCGCTGCGCGCGGCTTCGAGGTCGCGCCGCTCCTCCGTCGGCAGAAACAGCGACACTCGCTCGCACTGTCGAAAGACGCCTTCCCATCCCGGCACGTGCTCGAGTACGACCTCGCGCGCGCCTTCCCGCAAAAGCGCCTCGACATAGCGCGAAAACATCACGAAATCGCCGAAACCGCCTTCGCCGAGAATGAGAATGCGCTTGCCCGAAACCGGCTCGTCCATGTCCAGAAGCTTGTCCGGCAAGAGACTGCGCCACAGCGGATGATCACCGAGAATCAGATGCCGGAAGGCTTCGGCATAGGCGCGGCCGCGGATCGTCCGGTAGCCCTCGTGCGCCTCCGAATATTTGCCGAGGATGGCTCGCACGCCGCACAACTCGTCGGTCAGCGAATAACGATTCGCCAGAGACAGGGAGGCATCCGCAAGCCCGAGCATGAGGAATCGTTCGGCTTCGCTGTACAGGGCGAGATAGCTCAGGTCGACGCCGAGCTGGCCGGGATGGCATCCGGGATTCTCCGACGCGGCGAGTTGCGCGCCGAGGGCGCGCGCCTGCGCGGCGCGTCCGGCGCGGCGGAGGGCGCGGATGAGATCGAGCGGAGCGGCGTGCGAGGTTTGGCTTGAAATGGACATGACGGGTGTTGCCGGGGAGATTCGCTGACCAGGTGACCAAGTCCCGGATGCTAGCTCGCCTGGGAACCGGAGAAGCAAAAAAGCGTACCTTCAAGGTAGGCGGGCCAGTTTTGAAACGGCAACGAACTTTGCGCGATTCCGCGCATCCGAAAGCGAAAGAATCGAACCGACGGCCACTCGAAGGAGTTCACGAGATGACGCATGAAACGCTGAATCGCGCAGCCCGGGTGCGCCATCCATGACCACCCGCCGCGACTTCCTCCGCGTCAGCGCAGCCGCCGCCCTCGCCGCGCAGGCCGATCGCGTCGCGCACGCCGCGCAGGCTTCCCCGCCAACACCGCCGATGCACGCGCGCCCCATCCCCTCGACGAACGAACCGCTGCCAGTGATCGGCTGCGGCACCTGGCGCACCTTCGACGCAGGCGACGACGCCAGCCGCCGCCGCGAACTGGCCGAGGTCCTGCGCGCGCTCTTCGTCGCGGGCGGCTCGGTGATCGATTCATCGCCGATGTACGGTTCGTCGGAAGCCGTCGCGGGCGCCTTGCTCGCCGAATCGAAGACGCGCGACAAGGCGTTCATCGCCACCAAGGTCTGGACCGACGGACGCGATGCCGGCATCGCGCAGATGGAGCAGTCGATGCGCCTGTGGCAGACCGATCGCATCGACCTGATGCAGATTCACAACCTGCTCGACTGGCGTACGCACCTCGCCACGTTGCGCGAGTGGAAAGCCGCGAAACGGGTGCGCTATATCGGCGTCACGCATTACACGTCGGGCGCGTTTCCCCAGGTGGAAGCCGTGCTGCGCGCCGAGCGCGTCGACTTCGTGCAGATCAATTACGCCGCCAACGACCGCGACGCCGAAACACGCCTCCTGCCGCTCGCGGCCGAACGCGGCGTCGCGGTGATCGTCAATCAGCCGTTCGGCGGCGGCTCGCTGCTCGCGAGCCTGAAAAACCGGCCACTGCCCGCGTTCGCCGCAGAACTCGGCTGTGCCTCGTGGGCACAACTCCTGCTGAAATTCGTGCTGGGCAACCCCGCCGTGACCTGCGTGATTCCCGGCACCGGACGCCGCGAGTACATGATCGACAACGTGCACGCCGGCAACGGCGACTATCCCGACGCGGCGATGAGAAAGCGCATCTCCGACGCCGTCGCCTGAGGAGCGAATCATGAGCGATCCTTTCGACCTGCAGCGTTTCGTCGACGCGCAGGAGAACATCATCGACGACGTGCGCGCCGAGCTTGCCGCCGGCCACAAACGCACGCACTGGATGTGGTTCGTGTTCCCGCAGATCGCCGGACTCGGGCACAGCGCGATGGCGCAGCATTACGCGATCTCCTCGCGCGAGGAAGCGCGCGCCTATCTCGCGCACCCGGTGCTGGGCGCGCGGCTCGTCGAACTGACGCGGGTCGTCAACGGCGTGCAGGGCCGTGGCGTCGAGCAGATTTTCGGCTATCCGGACGACATGAAATTTCATTCGTCGATGACCCTGTTCGCGCACACTGCCGACGATCCGGATGTCTTCTACGAAGCACTGCGCCGCTACTTCCACGGCCAGTCCGACGACGCAACGCTCGAGCGTCTGCTGTGACGGGCACGCCCGTTGCGCCGCTCGCAGGCCAATCGTCCTCTGGGAGCGCAACGCCATGAGCAAGTCCCTCAAGCTCCACGATCACGTCCGCTGGAACACGCCGCAGGGCGAGACGACCGGCCACATCGTGCGCGTCATCACCGCGCGCATGAAGCTCGATGGTCATCGGGTGAATGCGTCGCGCGACGATCCGCATTTCGAGGTCGAAAGCGACAAGAGCGGCAAGCGCGCCGTGCACAAGGGCGATGCGCTGACACGCCTGCCGCACTGAACATCACGCCGCAAAAACGTCGACCGTTCGCACTAATGCGGTGCGGCCATGCCTCCTTACACCGTTTCTGCAAAAACCACGAGAACCGTTCAAACTTCCTCCGCGCAGAAAGCTTGAAACGCGCATTCCATTGAACCGGTTTGCCAATCCTTTGAGGGATCGAAACAATGAAATCCAGACTCGTGGCACTGCTCGTTGCATCGTCGGCACTCGGCCTGACTTCCACGGCATCGTTCGCGCAAGTGGCGGGCGCGCAGCCCCTCGGTGTCTCCGTTGAGGTGTCGACGGCCATCATCGACGGCTGGAGCGTCAAGAAATCCATCCTCAACAAGTCCGTCGTGAACGAGCAGGGACAGAAGGTCGGCGTGATCCATGACATCATCGTCGCGCCGGACAAGTCGGTCTCGTTCGCGATCATCGCGGCGAACCAGTTCCTCGGCGTGTCGCATCACGATGTCGCGATTCCGATCGAGCAACTCGATGCGAAGGACGGCAAGTTCGTGCTCGCGGGCGCGACCAAGCAGGCTATCAAGGCGCTCCCCGAGTTCCAGTACAACAAGGTGAAGTCGACGCCGGTGGCGCGCGCCGACTTCGAGCATCACTGATCCGTCTGCATGACCGGGGGCGGCTTCGCGCCGCCTCGCTTCGCGTGACGCGCGAACGTCAGAAGGTGCTCCAGCCGTCTGAGCTCCCGGGTTTGGCGAGCGCCGCTTGCGCAACACGCGGCGCGGGCCTCGCCTGCGGTTTGCGCACCGCCTGGGCGGCGGCCGGCGTGAACGCCGGAACCGCGCCTTCCACCTTGAAGAACGCCACTGCCTCATTGAGCCTGCGCCCCTGGTCCTCCAGCGAGGCCGCAGCCGCCGCCGCTTCCTCCACGAGCGCCGCGTTCTGCTGCGTGACTTCGTCCATCTGCGTGATTGCCTGATTCACCTGCTCGATGCCGCGCCCCTGCTCCGCCGACGCCGCCGCGATGTCCTGCATGATGTCCGTCACGCGCGCGACCGCCTGCGTGACTTCGGCCATCGTCGTGCCGGCTTCGTCCGCGAGCATCGAGCCGTCGCGCACCTTGGTCGTGGAATCCGCGATCAGCTCCTTGATCTCTTTCGCCGCCGTCGACGAACGCTGCGCGAGACTGCGCACTTCGCTCGCGACGACCGCGAAGCCGCGGCCTTGCTCGCCTGCGCGCGCCGCTTCCACGGCCGCGTTCAACGCGAGGATATTGGTCTGAAACGCGATGCCCTCGATGATCCCGGTGATCTCCGCGATCTTGCCCGAGCTGTCGCTGATGCCGTTCATCGTATCCACCACGCGGCCAACGACATCGCTGCCCTTTCTCGCGATCTCCGACGCGTTCGACGCCAGCGTGCTCGCCTGCTGCGCGTTCTCGGCGTTCTGACGCACCGTCGACGTGAGCTCCTCCATGCTCGCCGCCGTCTCCTGAAGCGACGCGGCCTGTTCCTCGGTGCGCTGGCTCAGATCGGTATTGCCGGTCGCGAGCTCCCTGGCCGCGCCGCCCACCGCTCCGCTGCTCTCGCGCACGCGGCCGACGGTTTCGGTGAGGCGCGCGTTCATGGCCGCGAGCGCGCGCAGCAGGTCGCCGGTTTCGTCCTTCGTCCGGGCTTCGATGCGGCTCGTCAGATCGCCGCGCGCCACCGTCTGCGCGATGCCGACCGCTTCGCTGATCGGCGTCGTGATGGAGCGCGTGACGGTCACGCCCGCGCCGATCGCGAACAGCGCCGCCACCGTGCACAGGGCGATCAGCACGTCGCGCTGCGTCTGATAGCTGGCCGCGTCGGCGCGCACGATTTCCTCGCGACGCGTGGCCGTGTAGGTCGCGTAGTCGTCTGTTGCCTGGACCAGGCGCGCGAGCAGCGGACGGCACCGGTCGTCGAGCTTGGCGACGGCTTCCTCGTGCCGGCCCGCGAGCGCCGTCTCGACGATATCGGTCGCGACCGGCCCGTACAGCGCTTCCACGCGCGCCATCTCGGCGACCAGGCTCCTGGCCTTCTCGCTCGTGTCGGTCGCGACGGCGATCATCTCCTGAAGCTGCTTGAGGCGCGTCTGCACGTCCTGATGTGCGCGCGTTACTTCGGCTTTTTCTATTTCCAGGTCGGCGGGTTTCGTGACCAGTACCAGATTGCGCGCCGCGATGGCGCGCCGGTCGACGGCGGTGCGAATCTGGTTCGCCACATCGGCGCGCGCGTTGATGCCGTTCACGTAATGCGCGAAACCGTCCGTCGCGGCGGACAACGCACGCAGCGACATGCCGGCCACGAGCACGACCAGCACAGCGAGAATGCCGAATCCAGCGATCAACCGGTTCTTGATCGTGATATTTTTCAGGTTCATGTTTTAAGTACTCTCAGAGTCCGTCGTGGGACATTCGGCGCCATCGTTGCCGTCGGTGGGATGCAGCGCTCTTCCTGCTGATTACGGCGAGCCGATCCGGGCTCTGAAGAGCAAGAGAGGCGAATCGTCTGGATTTTGTTCAGTTCATCGGTAATCCCGTACGATGTGATTTCACCGATATTCAGCACGCTTTCGCGTCCTTTCAACGAACTTCCATCGCTCATGCCCGATCTCCTCGATTACCGCACGCCTGAGTTCGAAGCCGCGCTGGCGGCGCTTCCGGCCGCGCCCGCCACCGGCATCGCCACCGACGAGCACTACTGGAACGCGGTGCGCGGCCTGTATTGCCAGTCGGACGCGCTGATCAACCTGGAGAATGGCTTCTGGGGTGCGATGACCGAGCCGGTCAAGGCGATGTTCCATTACTGGACCGAGCGCGTGAACCGCGAGACAACGCTGCTGATCCGCCCGCATCTGATGCCGCTGTATCACGGCCTGCGCGAACGCGTCGCGGCGGCGATGGGTTGCGCGGTGGAGGAAATCGAACTGACGCGCAACGCGACAGAGGCGCTGCTCGCGCTCATCAGCGGCTACAACCGTCTGTCACCGGGCGATGTCGTGCTGTACAGCGACCTCGACTATCCGTGCGGCAAGGACGCGATGGAATGGCTGCGCGAGCGGCGCGGGGTAACGCCCGTGCGCATTTCGATACCCGAGCCCGCGACGCGCGAAGCGGTTCTCGAAACCTATGCGAAGGCGCTGCGCGATCATCCGCGCACGCGGCTCGTGCTGCTTTCGCATGTGTGCTTCGCGACCGGCCTCGTGCCGCCCGTCGCGGAGTTGTCGGCGCTGGCGAAGGATGCCGGCGCGGACGTGATCGTCGATGCCGCGCACTCCTGGGGTCAGCTCGACTTCGACGTGCCCGACCTGAATGCGCCCTTCGCCGCGCTGAATCTGCACAAGTGGATCGGCGCGCCGCTCGGCTGCGGCGCGATTTATATCCGTCGGGGTCACGTCGAATCGATCGACCCGTATCTCGGCGACCGCACCTGGCCCGCCGGCGACATTCGCGCGCGCGTGCATACGGGCTCGCCGAACTTCGCCGCGTGGTTCACGCTGCCTGCCGCGCTGGACGTGCACCGGCGTATCGGCGCGCAGGCGAAGGAAGCGCGTTTGCGGGCCCTGCGCGACGCGTGGGCGGAACCGGCGCGCGCGCTGCCTGGCGTGCAGATCACGACGCCCAGCGATCCGTCGATGACCGCTGGGATCACCGCGTTCCGCATCGAAGGGCACGCGACGAAAGAAGGATGCGAGGCGATCGCAGCCGCGCTGCGCGACCGCTTCGGCGTGTTCACGGTCATGCGCCCGGGCCCCGATGCGGGCGCAGTCGTGCGCGTGACGCCCGCGCTGTTTTCGCGCATGTCGGACGCACAGCGTTTGCTCGAAGGGATCGAAACGCTGGCGCGCGAGGCCCGCTAAACCCCGGCCCGCGCGTCGAGGCGCTCGATCAGCCGCTCGAGCGCCTCCGAGCACGGCGCCTCGATTTTCAGCGCGAGCAGCGCATCCGCGCGCGTCTTGCCGATGTTGATCGCGGCGATCGGCTTGCCGCTCTTCGCGGCCCACTCGCAGAAGCGATAGCCGGAGTACACCATCAGCGAGGAACCGACGACCAGCATCGCGTCGGCGGCGTCGAGCGAGCGCGCGGCGTCGTCGACCAGCGCGCGCGGCACGCTCTCGCCGAAGAACACCACATCGGGTTTGAGCACGCCGCCGCAGCGGCTGCAGCCGGGCACGTCGAACGAAGCGAAGTCGAGGTCCTCGATCAGCGCGTCGCCATCCGGCACCGCCGGCGCCGTGTAGCCGACGAAATCCGGATTCGCCGCCTCCAGCATGCGCTGCACCGCCGCGCGCGTATGCCGCTCGCCGCATTCCATGCAGATCACGCGGCCGATATTGCCGTGCAGCTCGATCACATCGGGATTGCCCGCGCGCGTATGCAAGCCGTCGACATTCTGCGTGACCAGCCGATGCACCCGCGAGCGCGCCGCCAGCGCCCGCACCGCATGATGCGCGGCGTTCGGCTGCGCCTTTTCGACCACCGGCCAGCCGATCAGGCTGCGCGCCCAGTAGCGGCGGCGCGCGTAGTCCGAGCCGATAAAATCCTTGAGCAGAATGGGGGCGCGGCCGGTGCGCTGGCCTTCCCGGTCGCGATAGCACGGAATGCCCGATTCGGTGCTGATGCCGGCGCCCGAAAGCACGAACAAGCGTGGATGCCGTTCGACGAAGTCATGAAGCTGCTGCACGTTGAGTCCTTGGAGACGCGTGAAGGCGCGTGGGGTGCGCGTTCCGTCGTGCAAATATAAGGCGAAACGCGCCCCGTCGCTGACGCCGGACAATCGCCCTTTCTGGCCTTACCACTTTTACAATATTGAAATTGGCTTGACCAAATCGGCGGTCATCGATAGATTGTCGGACGCGCCCCATTCCAACGACATCCACGAGACAAGCATGCTGACCGTCATCTGCGAAACCCCCGGAACCCTGAAAGCCGAACAGCGCGAGAAGCCGCAGCGCGGCGACAACGAAGTGCTGCTGCGCGTGAAGCGCGTCGGCGTGTGCGGCACCGACCTGCACATCTTCACCGGGAACCAGCCGTATCTTTCCTATCCGCGCGTGATGGGCCACGAGCTCTCCGGCGTGATCGAGGAAGCCGATCCGGCCAGCGGCCTGAAGGCCGGCGACACGGTCTACGTGATGCCGTATCTGTCGTGCGGCAAGTGCATAGCGTGCCGTCAGGGCAGGACCAATTGCTGCGTGAACATCCAGGTGCTCGGCGTGCATCGCGACGGCGCGTTCACCGAATATCTGAATCTGCCCGCGCAGTTCGTCCACAAGGCCGAAGGCGTCACGCTCGATCAGGCGGCGATGGTCGAATTCCTCGCGATCGGCGCGCATGCGGTGCGTCGCGCCGACGTGAAGCCGGGTCAACGCGTGCTGGTCGTCGGCACGGGTCCGATCGGCATGGCGGCGATCACCTTCGCGCGGCTGCGTGGCGCGAATGTCACCGCCCTCGACACGCGCGAAGACCGCCTCGCCTTCTGCAGGCGCGAACTGAAAGCGGACGCGGCCGTGAAGATCGGCGAGCACGACAAGGACGAACTGTCGAAGCTCACGAACGGCGAATTCTTCGATGTGGTGTTCGACGCGACCGGCAATTCGAAGGCGATGGAGCGCGGCTTCGAGTTCATCGCGCATGGCGGCAAGTATGTGCTGGTGTCGATCGTGCCGGATCGCATTTCCTTCGCCGATCCCGAGTTCCACAAGCGCGAGGCGACGCTGCTCGCGAGCCGCAACGCCACGCCCGAGGACTTCGAAACCGTGCTCGCCGCGATGCGCGCGGGCGAAGTGCCGACCGATGCCCTCAACACGCATCGCCTGACGCTCTCCGACGTGCCGGAGCGCTTCTCCTCCCTGCTGGATCCGAAGGCGGGCGTCGTGAAGGCGATCGTCGAGTGCTGAGGGATCAGGGCGCGCCGCGCGCGAAACGGCGGCGCCCCTGCGCGTCGTGCCAAGGCTCGGCGCTCTTGCACCAGATTTCGTACTGCGGCGGATAAAGGCCGGTTTCGTCGAAAAGGCCGGTCGGCACTTCGATTTCATCCACGCCGTCGAACGCAAGGAACACGGGCGAGCCGCACGCCGGACAGTGGTGCCGCTTGCCCGTCGCCGAACTGGCCCATGCGACGGTGTCGCCCGACACCTCCACCGCGTCGCGCGGGAAAATCGCATAAACGCCGAAAGGCGCGCCGTGAATGCGCCGGCACGTCATGCAGTGGCACAGGTTCACTTCCTTCGGCTCGCCCGAAACGCGCACGCGCACCGAGCCGCATGCGCATCGTCCTTCATGAATCGGCTGAGCGTTCATGCGCCGCCTCGCGCGAAATAATTTCGTACTTCGAATGTGTCTTCCGCCGGCGTGTTCGCGCGCACGATTGCGCGAAAGCAAAGCGCGCCCGGAACAACGGGCGCACGTCCGATGAATCAGCGCACGAAGTAGCCGCGGCCCTGCATGCAGTCGCTGTAGGCGCGCCAGTAGCGCACCATCGGCGGCTCGGGCGGAGGCAGCGGCGGCATTTTCATGTCGCCGCCATAGATCGCGTCCGATGCGCCCGAGGCGATTGCCACGCCCGAGGCCGGCATCGCGCCGGATGCGCCTTGCGGCTCGGAAGCGCCGGCGACCACGGCCGCCGATGCACCCGATGCCGGCGCCGCAGCCGACGCCGCGAGAGCGCCCGACGCACCGGATGCGCCCGGCGGCAGCGGCGGCTCGACCGGACGCGGCGGATTGAGCGAGCGCGTTTCGTGGGTCGCTTCGCGCGGAGGCGCCTGCGACTCGCGCGCCATGTTCACTTTCGTCGTCTGATTGGCGAAGGCGTAGCAAGCGGCGGTATCGATGGATTGCTGCCACGGGCTCTGGCTGCGTCCGGGCACGGCGAGAGGCTGTTGCGCGAACGCGGCGCCGCAGGCCGCGAGCAAGGCGATTCCCGCGTAAGTGGAAGGTCTCATTGGCTTGCAGTTCCCCGATGCGGTGTTATTAGTCGTTGCAGATCGCCCGCCGCCCGCCAACGTTCGGGCAGCGCCGATCTGCGCCGGGCCTGCTGTCAAGGATACCGCGACCGCGCAACCATCCACGCCAGAAGCACCGGCATCATCCGCCAATTTTCAGGCCAGGTGCGCGGGAACGGGCATCATCGCGTGTCAGAACTTCATGCCGACGCCGAGGCCAAGCACCCACGGATCGATCTTCAGCGAGCCGAGATCCGCGCCGCCGGCGGATGCGCTGGTGCGCATCCAGATCTTTTTCAGGTCGGCGTTGACGAAGAGATTCTTCGTGATCTGCACGTCGACGCCCGCCTGCAGCGCCGGGCCGAAGCTGCTGTGCCTGATCGATACCGGCGTGTCGCCCGCTTTCAGCTTGTCGTTGTAGAAGTAGGTGTAGTTGAGGCCCGCGCCGACATACGGACGCACCCGGCCCGCGTGATTGAAGTGATATTGCAGCAGCACGGTCGGCGGCAGCACGCCCATGCCGCCGAGCCCGCCGATGTTCGATGTCACCTGATGCCGCGACGTCGCGAGGATGAGTTCCACGCCGATCTGATCGCGGATCATGTAGGTGAAGTCGAGTTCCGGCACGATCGCGTTGTTCACGCCGACGCCGAGCGTGCCGAGCGTGCCGCCCGCCGTCACGTCCGGCTGAATGCTGATTGCCCGCAGACGCACGAGAATGTCGCCTGCATGGATGCCGCCCACCGAATCGCCGGGCGATGCATCGCCTGCCGCTTGCGCCGCTTGCGCCGCGCCCCCGAACATCGCCGCGCACGCCACCACCACAGCCCCGATACCCTTTTTCATTGCCGTTTTTTCCCCGTTTAAAGCAGGGATTTTCCCGGTTGATTTCGCCTGAGCGGTTGATGGCCATCAACGCGTTCGCGCGCACGCACGGGCGGCATCGACAAGGCTTGCGGTGCGACAAGGGCGTGCGCACAGGCCGCATGCATGCAGGCCCACGCTTTGCTGAATCAAGGGAAAGTGCAGAACAAACGGGAGGCAGCAGATGAGAGCCACATTCAAAGCACTCGGGCGCACGGCGGGGATTCTGCTCGGCGGCACGCTCGCCGTTGTGGCAAGCGCGCAGCAGGCGCCGCAAACGCCGAACAAACTGGACTACGACAGCACGCCCGCGTATCAGGAACGCAATGTCACGCCGCCCGCAGCCGCGGCAGCCAACGCCAGCGACGCGCTGAAGACGCGGCCGGGCAAGAAATCTTCGGGCAAAGGCGCCGCACCCGATCGGCCGAACGGACTCGGTTTCGATGCGGGCGCGAGCGGCATGGGCAAAAAGGAATAAAGCGCGACGGCGTGTCCGTCCTTTTCGTTCACGCGTCGTCGGACTTGTCGGGCCACGGCCACGTCGAGTAGCGCGAAGGGGTGTCGGTGGCGGGCTCGTCCTTATGTTTTTGCGGCGTCGGGGACGGCTTCGCTTCATGAGCCGGGGCCGCGCTCTTCGCAAGTTGCGGCAGATCCTCGCCGAACCACGGCACCTCACGGCGCCGCTCTTCCACGTAAGCATTCCAGCCCTTCGCGTTGTCCGCGAAGAGATCATGCCTGACCGTATTCGCGAGCATCGGGCGATTCAGTGTCTCGTCGAGCAGCGCCTTCGGCCAGACGAAAAACGCACCCGAAGCGCGGCGGATGAAATCGCGCGGCGTCATCCTTTCATCGATGAAGGCGAGCCACGAGAATCCCGCAAGCGCGTCGTTGCCCTTCACCGCATCGCCGATGCTCGCGTATTCGTCGGCGCATTGGCTCAGGCAGAACACCGTCTCCAGTACGTCGCCCAAATGCAGCAGCAACGCACGTCGTTCCCAGGGATCTTGCTTGGCGGTCTCTTGTTTCGTCATTCGCTGTTCCGATATGTCGAGGGTGGGCTTGGCGGCGCGGATACTGCGCGCGCGCCGCGTTCATGACAATTTTAACGAACCCGCCGCGACACGTCGGTGCGCTCGCGAGCCGAATCGATTCGAAAAGCGCGCGGGCCGCGATTCCACGCCTCGGCACGCATGATTCAGCGGCAGACGCGGTAGGGTCCCATATCGACGTGAAAGTGCGCCTTGTGCAGCGCGTTGTAGTCGGGTCCGAGCGTCGTGTCGAACGACGCGCATGCGCCCTCGTGCACGCGGCGCAGAAAGACGCCATCGGGCGATGTCGCGTCGTCCCAGCGCGCCAGTGTGATGCGTCGTCCGTTGTCGAGCACGAAACCCGTGAGATCGATCGCGTTGGCGCTCGCGTGCTGACTCAGCGCCGTGTCCTGCTGATGATTCACGTTGCGGCACGCGTAACTGCCCACGTGCTCGATGCGCGCGACACCTTCTCCGTAAGTCTCGAGTGCGGCGCGTTGAAGGTACTGATGCTCGAAATAGGCGATGCCGAGCGCGAGCGGACAGGTCGCGATAAACGGCGCACTAAAGCGCACGTCTTCGACCTGCGTGACGCGCACCACGTTCTTCAGTTCGCAGCCGCCCCGCCCCGTCGAGTCGGCCATGTCGCAATAGACGAGACCGGAATGCACAAGCGCGGCATCGCAAAGTTGCGGGTCTCGCATCGTGCGCCAGAGCTTGAAACGCGTGAGCGGACCTTGCGGCGCGCGCACGTCGAGCGGCGCGAACGGATCGTAGCGCTGGGGCAACACGACGCGTTTCGAATACACGGCATAGACGAACATCGCCGCGCCGGCGAGCAACGCGAGAAACATCCACGCGACGACGCGCGCGATCACGCGCCGTCGGCTGTGTGCGCGGCGCTCACGCGTTCAGCGAGTTTCGCGTCGTAGCTCGAATGGACGTGCACGCGTTTCTTGTCGGGATAGGCGTAGGCATACGCGCGCCGCAACGCGAGCGATGCTTCATGAAAGCCCGACAGAATGAGCTTTTGCTTGTTTGGATAGTTGGCGATATCGCCGACCGCGAAGATGCCCGGCCGCGACGATTCATAGTTCGACGTGTCGACTTCGATGCGTCCGCCGCGCACGTCGAGATTCCAGGTCGCGATGGGACCGAGTTCGGAGACGAGTCCGTAGAGCGCGACGACCTTGTCGGCGGCGATATCGGTCGCGCCTTCGACCTGCTTGATGCGCACGCCGCGCAGCGCACCCTCGGGCGCATCGAGCGATTCGATCATGCCGACGACGAATGCCATCTCGCCTGCTTCCACCGCGCGCTTCATCGCCGCGACGGAATTCGCGGCCGCGGAGAACCCCTGACGCCGATGCACGAGCGTGAGCTTCCTCGCGATGTCCTTGAGCGCGAGCGCCCAGTCGAGCGCGGAGTCGCCGCCGCCCGCGACGATGACCTCCTTGTCCGCGAAATCCGCCACACGCGACACGCTGTAATGCACGTCCTTGTCTTCGAGCGCGGCGGCCTCCGGCAATTGCAGGCGCTGCGGCACGAAGGCGCCGTTGCCGGCGGCGATCATGATGGCGGCGCAATCGAAGGTCATGCCGTTTTCAGTGGTCACCGTCCAGCGATGATCGTCGCGCTGCGTGACGGACTGCACGCGTTGATCGAGATGGATCGGCACGTCGAAGGGACGGATCTGCTCGAGCAGTCGATCGACGAGTTCGCGCGCCGTGCAGGACGGAATCGCCGGGATGTCGTAGATGGGCTTGTCGGGATAGAGTTCGATGCACTGCCCGCCGATGCGGCCGAGCGTATCGACGATCTGGCACGTGAGGCCGATCACGCCGGCTTCGAAGGCGGCGAATAACCCTACGGGGCCTGCGCCTATGATCAGGACGTCGGTTTTTATTGCTTCGCTTCTGGGTTCCATTTCGCTGGCTTTCCTTGGTCTGCTGGAGATTCCAGCATTCTTCGGGCCACGATACAGAAAGCGTATCCGTGCGGCAATGAAGCCCCTGATGGGCTAGCGGCGATTCCGATCCTGCGCCTGACTCTCCGGCAAGCCGTCGAACGGATCACGGCTTCCCGTTCAACTCCCTCGCGTAATACATCGCCGCCGCGTCGATTTCCTCGGGCGTCATGTTGCGCGCGACGTTGCGCATGACGCCGTCGATGTCATTGGTGCGCGTGCCATTGGCGAACGCGATCAGCTGCGATTTCGTATAAGCCGCAGGCAGACCATCGAGCCACGGACTCCCCGCCTTCGTATCGATTCCGCCATGACACGCCGCACATGGCGCGATGTTCCTCATCGGCGCGCCATGGGCCACGACCGGCGGCGCGAGCGCATCGCTCACCTTTCGTTGCGCGGGCGGCCGCGGCAGACTCGCGTAATACGCGGCAAGATCGCGCATGTCCTGATCGCTCAGATTCGCCGCCATCGGCGACATCACCGCGTTGGTGCGCACGCCCTGCTGGAAATCGACCAGTTGCTTGTAGATCACCGACGCGAACTGCCCGGCGAGATTCGGCGAATTGGCCTCGCTCATGCCGCGCTCGCCGTGGCACATCGTGCAGCGCAAGGCGAGCGTCGCGCCACGCCCGATCGAATTTGCGCTCACGTTCGCAAGCAATTGCGGCGTCATCTCGACGCTCGTCAGCTTCGTCTTCGACTCGACGATCGTGCCCTCCGAATACCAGCTGCGCGGCAAGCCCGCCGCGCTGCAGATGGCGTTCCAGACGCCGGTGAACTGCGCATCGCGATGCACGGAAGGCAGCCACACGAAACCGATCAGCGCCGACACCACCGCGATGCCGATGGTCCCCAACACGCTGACCGTGAACCAGCGATTGCGGAATGTGAAGAGACGTTCGTCGCTCATCGCTGTGCTCCGATCGGCACTGCGGGCACCGCTGTGTCGGATCGCGCGAGCAGTTGCGCGATCGGATAGCCGTAGTTGACGAGCGTGAGCCCGATCATCAGCGCGAGCCACAGCGCGAAGCTGTTCAACGCCACCGGGATGCGGTGCGGCTCATGCAGCGCGCGGCTGAAGCGGAACTCCTCGGGCTTCACCTGCGGCGCGCGATGCCCCTTGATCAGCACGATGAAAAACAGCACCGCCGATGCCACCAGGATCAGCGCGCCCACCACCGAAATGATCACGTAAGACGCCTGCGCGGCGATCGCCGGATCGCTGTAATCGTAGAAGGCCATGCGCCTCGGCATGCCGAGAATGCCGACGAAGTGCCACGGAAACGTCAGCACGATCATGCCGATGAACCACAGCCACAATTGCCAGCGCATCAGCTTCACGCTCTGCAGCGCGCGGCCCGTCAGATGCGGCCACAGGTCATACGCGATCACGAAATACATGATGACGATCGCGCCGCCGAAAATCAGATGAAAGTGCCCCGTTATCCATTGCGTGTTGTGCACGGTCGAGTCGAGCTGATAGCTCATGTTGATGAGACCGCCCGCGCCGCCGAAGCCCAGCATCACGAAGGAAAACGCCACGGCGAGCATCATCGGGTTATCCCACGGCAATGCCTTGAGCCAGCCGAGCGGCCCCTTGCCGCCGCGCAGGCGCGCAGCGATCTCGACCGACGCCGTAATCGTGAACACCGTCAGCAAGGTCGGCACCGCGACGAGCGCGGTGAACACCGAGTGCATGAACTTGAAGCCCGAGCCGACTTGCGGATCGGCGAACAGATGGTGAATGCCGATCGGCATCGACACCACCAGGAACAGGATGAAGGAGATGCGCGCCATGCCGTCGCTGTACAAACGGCCGCCGATCGCGCGCGGAATGATCGTGTAGTACGCGATATATGCCGGCATCAGCCAGAAGTAGACGATCGCGTGCAGCGTCCACGAGAAGAACACGCGCGCGAGACCCGCATCGATGGTCGTCTTCCAGCCGATCGCCACGGGCAGGATCATGAACAGCACTTCGATGGCCGCGCCCACCGCCGTCCAGCCCCACAGATACGCGCCCGCCACCGTCGCGAACATCGCGAGCGGCACCGGCTTGCCGGGGTTCTCGCGCTTCCACGAAGCCAGGTTCACCGACATCAGCGCGACCCACACCCACGAGCCCACCACCACGAGCACGACGCCCACGTAGAAGAACACGTTGCCGATCATCGGCGGATAGAACGTGTAGAGCACCGATGCGAGGCCCATCGCGATCGGCACCGTCGCGGTCACCGCGCCGATGGCCACGAGCCAGAAGCCGAGCCACGCCCAGCGCGGACCGACGAGCGGCTTTTTCAGCGCGAGCTCGCTGACCGCGTAGCCGAAGCCCATCGCGATGAGCGTCGGGAACGCGTAGCCCATCACGACGCCGTGCTGCGTCACCGATCGATAGTAAAGCTCCGCATTCTGCAGCCACGGATGCAATGGACTGCGCACGTACATCTGCCACGCGCCCAGCAGCAGGGCGACGCCGAACAGGATGAACGCCAGCCAGAAATGCGCGAGCACGAGGCGCTTGCTATTGAACACAGGAGACTCTCCGCGAATTGGCCGGCTGCTTGTCAGCCATCTGCATGAACTCGGCGCGATCCACCACCTTCACGTGCGCCCACATGTTCTGGTGCCCGGTGCCGCAGTATTCGTGACACGGCATCAGATGTTCGCCGGGCTGGCTGAAAGTCGTCTTGAAGGTCGAGACGTAGCCCGGCTCGAGCATCGAATTGATGTTGGTGTCGGTGATCAGAAAGCCGTGAACGACATCGGAACTCGTCGCGCGGAAGGTGACCGGCACGCCCGCCGGCACGACGATGCACTGCGGCGTGAACGAATACTGCTGCGCGACGATCCGCACCGTCACCGAGCCGTCCGCCTCGGGCGCGCTGCCCAGATTGCTCTCGATGAATTCGCCCGACACGCTGAGTGTCTCGGGGCGCACGGTCTCGACCCGCGAGGGCGGCATCATCGCCCAGTGCAGGCCGGTGTAGACCACCATCGCGACGAGCACCACGATGATCGCGAGAACGAGGATCGCCCAGCGCCGTTCTACCCGTTCGGCGACTTCGTGCGAGTCTGGATTGATGGCCATATGAAATTGAAATGCCCTAGTGAATCACTGGATCACGCCGCGTGGCAGGAACACGGCGAAGTAAAAGATGAACCACATGGCGATCACGATCGCGGTCGAGATGCCCGCGAGCGCGACCGCACCCGACGGGCCGCGCCTCACGATCTCGTCGAGCTTCGCGTCGTCCTTCGCGTCTTGGTCTTCGTTCATGGTGTCGTCGAATGCTCAGTCGATACTCAGTAAAGCGGTGCCGAACGCAGGTCGTTCACTTCCTTCACCGAAACTGGCGTGCCGCGATTGCCCCACGCGGTGCGGATATATGTGACCACCGCCGCCACCTCCACATCCGACAGCGACTGCGCGAACGGCGGCATGCCATACGGCTTCGGGTTCTTGAACGTGCCCGGCGGATAGCCGCCGTTCAGCACCATGCGGATCGGATTGACGGCGGAACTCATCACGATCGACTGATTGTTCGCGAGCGGCGGGAAATCGGGCGGCTTGCCCTGGCCCTGCGCCGCGTGACATTCGGCGCATTGGGCGTCGTAGATTTTCTTGCCGAGGGGCGAGAGATTCGTCTTCTGTTCGACGACCGCCTGGCTCGGCGGCTCGGCCTTGTCGCCGGAGCGCGCGGGCAAGGCCTTGAGATACACTGCCATCGCGCGCACGTCGTCTTCGGTCAGATATTGCAGGCTGTCGTAGACAACTTCGGCCATCGGTCCGTATACCGCGCCGCGATTGCTGACGCCCGCATGCAGCAAACCGACGATGTCGTCCATGCCCCAGTCGCCCAGCCCCGCTTCCTTGTTCGACGTGAGCGAAGGCGCATACCAGTTCTGAATCGGGATCAGGCCGCCTTCGAATGCCTTGGACGTGACGTTGCCGCCGAGCGCGTTGATCGCCGTATGGCACATCGAGCAATGTCCCAGACCTTCGACGAGATACGCACCGCGATTCCATTCGACGGACTGCTTCGGATCGGGCTGATACTCGCCCTCCCTGAAGAACAGCGAACGCCAGCCGAGCAGCAGTTGCCGCTTGTTGAACGGAAAGCGCAGTTCATGCGGACGGTTCGGCTGATGCACGGGCGGCGTGGACATCAGAAACGCATAGATGGCGTCGGAGTCGGCGCGCGTGACCTTTGTATAGGACGCAAAGGGCATCGCCGGATAGAGCAGCGAGCCGTCGCGCGACTTGCCGGTATGCATCATTGTGTAGAACTCGTCGGCGGTCCAGGCGCCCAGGCCCGTCTCCTTGTCCGACGAGATGTTCGGCGTGTACAGCGTGCCGAAGGGCGTGTCCATCGGGCGGCCGCCGCCAAAGGTCTTGCCCGCCGGCAGCGTGTGGCACGCGATGCAATCGCCCGCGCGCGCCAGATATTCGCCGCGCTTGATGGTGGCGGCGTCGGCGCCTTGCGCGAGCGCCTGCTGCATCGGTGCGGCGCACGCCGCGAAGGTGACCGCGACGGCGAGCGCTCTGAGATATCGGAAACGGAGCACGTCGGTCCCTCGGTTAGTTGTGAACGCTGCCGCACGCGAGCGGCATCTTGAACGAGCCGGCGGCCACCGGCACCGGATTGGCCGGCGCGGGCAGCGACGCGAGATACGCGGCGATCGCGGTGATATCGCGCTCGGAAAGCAGCTTCGCGACTTGCCCCATGCAATCCGGCGCAACGGTGCTGCGCGTGCCGTAGCGCCACGCGCCGAGCTGGGCGCTGAGGTAATCGGCGTGCAGGCCGAGCAGGCCGGGAATCGCCGGCTCCATGCCGGTCATCGAGGTGCCGTGGCAGCTCACGCAGGCGGGTATGTTGCGCGCGGCGTCGCCTTTTGTGACGAGCGTCTTGCCGAGATCGAGCGTCTTCGCATCGACGGTGACCGGCGCGGGCGGCGGAAACGGCGGACGTTCGCCCGCGAAATAATCGGCCATCTGCTTCAGATACGCGTCCGGCAGATACGCGAGCAGGTAGTTCATCGGCGGATACTTGCGCCGGCCATCGCGGAAGGCGAGCAGCTGGTTGTACAGGTAGCCGGCGGGCTTGCCGGACAGGCGCGGGAAGTAGTCGTTGTCGGTGCCCTCGCCGTGCGCGCCGTGACAGGCCGCACAGCCCATCACGCGGGCCTTCATCGTGTCGGGCGCGCGTTCGAGCGGCGCGCCCGCAACGGCGGCGTCCTTCGGGGCGTCCGCGGCGGACGCGCCGAAGCTGAAAAACGCGAAGAGCGCGGACAAGACGTAAGCACTGCGCTTTGCCACGTTTCGCACGTAACCCCCGTTGTCGATTTGCCGTGTTCGATTTGCCGGACGCGTTGAGCGTTTCGTCCGACGCGGTTCTTCAAGGCGCTGCGATGTTCTTGGTGCCGATGGGTTGCGCTTGGCTTTTCTGATCTTAGAAGAGACCGCCCGTTTTTCCCAGCTTTGAGATTGTCTCAATGCGTCACATCGATGCGTATGACACATCCGGCTGTTTTTTGCGTTTGAACAATAAAACGCATTTTTTTGAGATACGCAACCACAAGACCTCAATCGTGTGAGGCTTGCGGATGGCGGATTAGATAAAGCCGGCGCGTTATTTCGGGATATGCAGTGGGTCGCTCATTTGAGGCCGAGACGTTTCGCGAGCCGGTTGAGATTGGCGCGATCCAGGCCGAGTTCGCGCGCGGCCGACGCCCAGTTCTGGTCGTGACGCGCGAGCGCTTCGAGAATCAGCGTGCGCTCGTAGGCCGTGACCGCCTCGCGGAAGTCGGCCCCGGGCGCGGGCGCGGCGAGCACGGGCGCGGAAGCGCTGTCCGGGGCGACGGCGCCGTCGCCGGTGAGGGTGAGATCCGCGGCCGTCAGCGTGAGGATGCGCGGCCGCTCGCGATGGGCGGCGAGCGCCTTCAACGCGCTGCGCCCGATCAGATGCTCCAGTTCGCGCACGTTGCCAGGCCAGCGATAGGCCAGCAGCGCGGCCTGTGCATCGGCGGAAAGGCGCAGGCTCAGGAGTCCGAGCCGCGAGCGGTTCTCCTCGAGAAAGAAGCCTGCGAGCAGCAACACGTCCCGCCCGCGCTCGCGCAGCGGCGGCACGACCAGCGGATACACCGACAGCCGATGATAAAAGTCCGCGCGGAACCGCCCCTCACGCACCTCTTCCGCGAGATCGCGATTGGTCGCGGCGATGAGCCGCACATCGACCTTGTGTTCATTGTCCGAGCCGATGCGCTGCAACTGCCCGTTCTGCAGCACCCGCAACAGTTTCGCCTGCACGGGCAGCGGCAGCTCGCCCACTTCGTCGAGGAACAGCGTGCCGCCGTCGGCGAGCTCGAACTTGCCGCGCCGGTCGGACGAAGCGCCCGAGAACGCGCCGCGCACATGCCCGAAAAGCTCGCTCTCGACGAGCGTATCGGGCAGCGCCGCGCAGTTCAGGCTGATGAGCGGCTTGTCCGCGCGCGGCGACAGGGCGTGAATCTCGCTGGCGACGAGCTCCTTGCCGACGCCCGTCTCGCCGGTGACGAGCACGGTCAGATCGCTCGACGCGACGATCGCGATCTCCTCCTGCAAGCGGTTATGCGGCGCGCTGCTGCCAATCATCTCGCGCCGTCGCGGCCCGCTCGCCTGACGATAGACTTCGGCCCGCTGCCGCTCGGCCTCGCTGGTCCTGGCGAGCGTATCGATGCGCTCGGCCACGCTCACGGTCGCCGCCGCGAGGCTGAGGAAAGCCTGCAGCGAGGCCATGTCGATGCCGTCGAAGCACGCGGGATCGAGTGAGTCGAGTGTCAGGAGTCCCCATGCGCGCCCGTTGATGATGAGCGGGCAGCCGAGGCAGTCGTGCACTTCGAGATGGCCGCTCACGCCTTTCACTAGCCCGTCGTAGGGATCGGGCAGATCGGAGCTGGCGGCGAAGCGCGTCGGCGCCTCGCGGGCGAGGATGCGCGCGAACCGCGGATGCTCGCTCACGCGAAAGCGCCGGCCGAGCGTGTCGCCCGACAGACCGTCGATGGCGAGCGGCACCAGCGTGTCGCCGTCGAGCCGAAGGAGCGCGGTCGCGTCGCCGGGAAAGAGCGCGCGCAACGTGTGCAACAGGCGCCGGTAACGCTCGGCCTCCGGCATCTGGTTCGAGAGATCCTCGATCAGTGGCACCAGCGCGTCCAGCAACACACGCGAGGTCATTGCGACTACATCGGCAGTCTTTTTGACTAGAGTCGAATCGACCATGTCGAAACACAAGCAATTGATTTATCGATGATTCTACTCTGGCACGGATCGTGTATAAGATACAGCCGAAAGTTTTCGATGCGAGAGCGCCCGCTTTCGCCACCATCACAACGAGGAACCGAAGCATGCTGTCAGCAGAACACCGCGCCATCGTCAAGGCAACCGTCCCCCTTCTGGAAAGCGGCGGCGAGGCGCTCACGAAGCACTTCTACAACAAGATGCTCACGGAGTACCCCGAAGTTCGCCCGATGTTCAATCAGGCGCATCAGGCCAGCGGCGCGCAGCAGCGCGCGCTCGCCAACGGCGTGTTGATGTACGCGCGTCATATCGACGAACTCGAGAAGCTCGGCGGCCTGGTCGGCCAGATCATCAACAAGCACGTCGCGCTGGACATTCAGCCCGAACATTATCCGATCGTCGGTAGCTGCCTGCTCAAGTCGATCCGCGAAGTGCTCGGCGAGGAAATCGCCACCGACGCGGTCATCGAAGCGTGGGCCGCCGCCTACGGACAGCTCGCCGATCTGCTGATCGGGCTGGAAGAAGGCATCTACAGCGAGCGCGAAAAGGCGCCGGGCGGATGGCGTGGCACGCGGCGTTTCATCGTCGAGCGCAAGATCGCCGAAAGCGACGAAATCACGTCGTTCTATCTCGTGCCGGCAGACGGCGGCGCGTTGCTCGACTTCCGTCCGGGCCAGTACATCGGCCTGCGCCTCGTCATCGACGGCGAGGAAGTGCGCCGCAACTACTCGCTGTCCGCCGCGCCGAACGGCCGTGAATATCGCATCAGCGTGAAGCGTGAGCCGAACGGCCGCGTGTCGAATTTCCTGCACGACGCGCTGCACGCGGGCGACGGCATCGACCTCTATCCGCCTGCCGGGGACTTCAGGCTCGAGGCGGGCGAAAAGCCGCTCGTGCTGATCAGCGGCGGCGTTGGCATCACGCCGACGCTGGCCATGCTGCAGGCCGCGCTCGAAACGAAGCGTCCGGTGCACTTCATCCACTCGGCGCGTCACGGCGGGGTGCATGCGTTCCGCGAGGCGATCGAGGATCTGGCGGCGCGTCACCCGCAACTGAAGCGTTTTTACTGCTACGAGCACAAGCGCGATGGCGATCACGAAGCGCACGGCCTCGGCTTCGTCGATGAAACGCTGCTCGGCAAGTGGCTGCCGCAAAACCGCGATGTCGACGCGTACTTCCTCGGACCGAAGGCGTTCATGAAGGCCGTCAAGAAGCATCTGAAGGCGCTCGGCGTGCCCGAAGCGCAGAGCCGCTACGAGTTCTTCGGCCCGGCAGCGGCGCTCGACTGACCTCCCGCGCTGCCCTGCGTTTCAATTACCCGCGGCGCGCTTCGGCCGCGGGTTTTTTTACGCCGTCGATGCAAATCGGAAGCGTCTTGCTGGTCACCTGAAATTCCCGAAAACCGGTCATTTAACACAGCCACCGAAACGCCTAATCTGTCCTTGTCGCGCCGCTTTGGCGCACTTTCCAAACCCCGGCAAGGAGCCTACGCAAATGGAATCCCGTCTCGACTTCTACAAGGCAAATCCCGCGGCGATCAAGGCGCTCATCGGCGTCGAGGAGCGCGTCGGCAAGTCGGCGCTCGAGAAATCGCTGACCGAACTGGTGCGTCTGCGCGCGTCGCAGATCAACGGCTGCGCGTTCTGCGTCGACATGCACACCACCGATGCGCGCAAGGGCGGCGAAACGGACCGGCGTCTGGCGACCGTGGTGGTATGGCGCGAAACGCCCTTCTTCACCGATCGCGAACGCGCCGCGCTGGAATGGACCGAGGCGTTGACGCTGGTGTCGCAAGAGCATGTGCCCGATGCCGTGTGGCAAGCGGTGAAGCCGCACTTCAGCGACGAGGAGATCGTCGACCTCACGCTGCTCATCTCCGCGATCAACAGCTGGAACCGCTTCGCGATCGCGTTCCGCAAGCTGCCGGCCTGAGGACATAGACATGCGCAAGCTACTTGTTGTGACAGCCGTGCTTGCCCTCGCTGCGATGAACGCATCCGCGCACGACGAGGAAACGGTCAGGCCGGTGATGAAGCAAGCCATTCCCGAGGCCGCCGGCAAGAACGTGCTGATGGCCACGGTGAGCTACAAGCCCGGGCAGGCGTCGGAGCCGCATATGCATCCCGGATCGATCTTCGCCTATGTGCTCGAAGGCCACGTGACCTCGCAGCTCGAAGGATCGCCGGCGAAGACCTATGGCCCGGGCGAATCGTGGTACGAGCCACCCGGCGCGCATCACATCGTCTCGAAGAACGCGAGCGCGACGAAGCCGGCGAAGCTGCTGGTATTCGCGATCGCGGGCGACGCAGACCCCATCAAGCAGCCGATTCCGCATTGAGCGACGGCATTACATCGTGAGGACGTCATGAAAATCGCAGAGCCCAACACCGTTTTCATCGCGGCGCCGGAGCGGCGCGAACCGCGGCATCGGCGGCGATTCGGGTTGCTGAACCTCGGTTTTCGGCCGTTCTACCTGTGCGGCGCGGGGTTTGGCGCTTTCGCCCTGACGGTGTGGCTGCTCGTGCTGTCGGGCATGCCGCTTTCAGGCGGCTATGTGCTGCGCGCGGACCCGGTGGGATGGCATGCGCATGAGATGGTGTTCGGCTTCGCGGCGGCGATCGTCGTCGGCTTTCTGCTGACCGCCGTGCGCGCGTGGACCGGGCGCGATACGGCCAAAGGGGCGCCGCTCGCCGCGCTCGCGCTG
Source organism: Caballeronia hypogeia (assembly GCF_001544875.2). Classification (GTDB taxonomy): domain Bacteria; phylum Pseudomonadota; class Gammaproteobacteria; order Burkholderiales; family Burkholderiaceae; genus Caballeronia; species Caballeronia hypogeia. Next base: position 175,108 of record NZ_FCOA02000009.1, on the reverse strand, counting down.
CTCTGGCTCGCAGGCCGCGTGCTCGTGTGGAGCGGGCCGGCGCTGCCGGCGGCGGTGGTCGACAGCGCGTTCCTGCCCATCGCCGCGATTCTGCTGCTGCGCGTGCTCGTGAAAGCGGGCAACCGGCGCAACTATTTCGTCGCGGCGGTGTTGCTCGCGTTCGGCGCGCTGAACGCCGCGTTCCATGCCTTTTCATTCGACGCACGTCTCGATCTCGCGATGCGCGCGCTGTATGCGTCGGCGGGCATCGTCGTGTTGCTGGTCGGCGTCGTCGGCGGCCGCGTGATTCCGATGTTCACCGCAAACGCGATTCCCGGCTTCGTCGCACGCCGCTGGCGCGTCGTCGAACTCGCGGTCGCGCCGATGACGCTCGCGGCGTTCGTCGCGGATGCCTGTGCGCTCGATGGCCGCATCGTCGCCGTGCTCGCCCTGCTGGCGTGCGGCGTGCACCTGGCGCGGATGATCGGCTGGCGTTCCTTCGCGGTGCGTGGCCGGCCGATACTCGCGATCCTGCACCTGGCCTATGCGTGGCTACCACTCGGCTTCGCGCTGCTCGCGCTTTCCGCGCTCGGCCTGGCGCGCGTGCCGCATAGTCTCGCGATCCATGCGTTCGCTGCGGGCGCGATCGGCGGCGCGATCATCGCGATGATCACGCGAACCGCGCGCGGGCATACGGGCCGGCCGCTCGTCGCGGACAGGCGCGATATCGCGTGCTATGCGCTGGTGCTGTCGGCGAGTGCGCTGCGGGTGCTCGGGCCGCTCGTCGCGCCTTCGTGGCATTCGACCTGGATCACGAGCGCTGGTGTGTGCTGGGTGCTCGCGTTCGCGCTGTATGTCGCGGCTTATGCAGCGCCGCTCTTCAGGCCGCGCGAGGACGGCAAGCCTGGCTGATCGCGCAATGCTTTTTGACATCGGGATGCGCGAGTTCGCCGACAATCGCATCCGGCTTCCCCGATTCCCGATGTCAGCATGAAACACCTCCCCTCTCTTCGCGCCGCGGCAATTGTCGTCGCCGCCTGTCTCGCACTCGGCGGCTGCGGCCTGTTCGGCTGCGCCGGATTCGCAACCAATGGCGGCGGCTTCGGCGGCTGCAACGTGGGTATGCGGTTCTGATCGTGCCCGTTGCGAAAAGCGCGAGACAGCTATCGCAACGCGACAATTATTGACATCGACAAGCTGCGTCAGAGAAAATCGCGCCCGCTGAACGACCGCGCGTCGATGCCCGCTTCGCTGCTGCTTCGATTGTGCTTGCGGCAGCATTGCCTTCGCCCTCTCGAATACTAAAAAAACACATAACCGAGCAGGCGAGAGCACGCTTGCCGCAGCATGCACAAGAACACGTCCAACAACTTCGACTTCTCCGTCTCGGCGCCGCTTATCTCGTTCTGTTCAGCCATCAATTCGCGTTGATGGGTCGGGCAGGCCCCAATCTGCCCGTGAAGGATCTCGGCTTGATCGGCGTGATGGTCGTCTTTTCGATCAGCGGTTATCTGGTGACGAAGAGCTGGGATAACTGACCCTCCGTAGCGCGGTTTCTGATGAAACGCGTTCTGCGAACCTGGCCAGGGCTGATCGTCGTCCTGCTTCTGACTGTTTTCGTGCTCGGTCCGCTGCTTACGACGCTACCAGCCGACCAGTACTTCAGCGACACCCAGACCTGGGAATATTTTCGCGTCCTGAAGCTGACGATGCGCTACGAACTCCCGGGCGTGTTTGCCGATAACCCGTTTCCTCGCGCAGTCAACGGCTCGTTGTGGTCTCTGCCTTTCGAGTTCCACTGGTATCTGATCTTGCGCGGTCTTGGCGTCGTCCGGCTGGTGCGTGTGCGCCCGTTGCTTGCGCTGTGCGCCGTCGCGTTCGCCGCCTACGTCTTCGAGATCAAGGATGTGCAACACAAGCCCGGCGTATCGGTCGGTCTGGAATACGGGACGTTCTTTTGCTATGGCCTGTGTCTTTACTACTTTCGCGACCTCTGGGCCATTCGCAAGCGAGTGATCCTGGCCGTGGCCGGTATCGCCGCGATGGCTCTGTACGCATCCGGAAGAGAATATGCCGCCCTGTTTCTGATCCTGCCGCCGGCCGTGATTTTCTTCGGCTCCGCTTCATCTCCGTTCATCAGGCATGCCGGGCGCTTCGGCGACTTCTCATACGGCATTTATATCTACGCATTTCCGGTGCAACAGACGCTCGTCTGCCTTTGCGGAAATCACTGGTCGTACGGCATGCAACTGGCGGCATCGACTCTCATCACGTTCGCGCTCGCATTCCTGTCGTGGCACCTCATCGAAGGTCCCGCCTTGCGGCTGAAGCTTCGTGTCGACCAGCCAGCACAGGAAGCGATGCCTTTGAAGGCAGTCGTTTAAGTCCGGACCGGCTAAAGACGGGCGACGCACCGCGTCGCCCGCCCTGCTCACTTCAACACGTCATTCCTTCACGGCCGGCGTGTACGCCATGTCGAGCGACGCCGCGCGCGCGTGCTTCTGGGTGTGCGCGTTGCGCATCGGCTTGAGCACGAAGAGCGCGAGGAACGCGGAGATCGCCGCCATGCCCGCCGCGAGCATGAAGACCGCGTGCCAGCTTCCGGTCATGTTCGTGATGACGCTCGAGAACGGCACCAGCAGAGCCGCCGTGCCCTTCGCCGTATACAGCAGGCCCGCATTGGTCGCCGCGAACTTCGGACCGAAGGTGTCGCCGCATGTCGCCGGAAACAGGCTGTAGATCTCACCCCACGCAAAGAACACGATGCCGGTCAGCACGACGAAGGCCACCGGGTTGTGCCCGTATTTCGACAGCGCGACAATGCCGACCGCCTCGATCGCGAACGCGACGAACATCGTGTTCTCGCGTCCGATTCGGTCCGACACCCAGCCGAAGAACGGCCGTGTCAGCCCGTTGAGCACGCGGTCGATGGTGAGCGCGAAGGTCAGCGCGGGCAAGGTCAGACCGAGAATCGACACGGGCGAGTCATGCAGCCCGAAGTCCTTCGCGATGGGCCCGAGCTGCGCGGTCGCCATCAGGCCGCCGGCGGCCATCATGACGAACATCAGGTACATGACCCAGAAGATCGGCGAGGCGAGCACCTGCTTCGGGCTCGCGTTGTAGGCCGCGGCCTTGACCGTGCTCTTCACCGATGCGATCAGTTGCGCGGACGGCGCATACAGCGCCATGCCGAGCAGGAAGACCACCAGCCCCTGTCCCAGACCGAACCACAGGAAGGTCGATTCGTAGCCGCTCGACTTGATCATGTGCGCGATCGGCACGACGGTCGCCGCCGACCCCATGCCGAAGCCCGCGGCCGTGATGCCCGCCGCGAGTCCGCGCCGCTCCGGGAACCACTTGAGCGCATTGCCCACGCAGGTGCCATACACCGCTCCCGCGCCGACGCCACCGACCGCCGCCGCGAAATACAGCATCGGCAACGACGCCGCGAACGAGTTGATGACCCACGCGATCGCACACAGCAAACCGCCACCGACGACCACGGGACGGGGCCCGTACTTGTCGACCAGATAGCCTTCGACCGGAACCAGCCAGGTTTCCGTCACGACGAAAATCGTGAACGCCACCTGAATGGCCGCGCGGCCCCAGTGATACTTCTCGTCGATCGGATTGACGAACAGCGTCCAGCCGTACTGCATGTTGGCGATCATCGCCATGCAAATCACGCCGAAAACCAACTGCACCCACGACGACGCGAGACGCGACGCCCCTTCCCGGCGGTCCATCTGGTTCATTCCCATGCCTGTCTCCTTGGCAACATTGCCTTGTGTATGCGGACGCCGAACGGCGTCTCCCGCGACGAGATTTTCATGCGTCGCCGCATATACACAGTATGTGATATATCAAGTAAGTCAAGCGAAAGAAATGGCGGGGCTTTCCATTACGAACAGCTTTCTCGTAAGGTATGAAAGCTGCAGTAAGATGCGCAATTGCGGACAAAAAAAAGCCCGGCAGAGACAGGCCTGCCGGGCGGATGAGCGTGGCGAGACATGGCAATCCGCAGCACGCACATCCTTTATATACGAAAGCTAAACGTAATGTAAACGGGTATTTTTGTAGGGTTTACGCCGCGGCGCGTATTGCTGCCGTCAGAACACGTTCACAGGGACGTTCACCATCAGGCGATACACGTCGCTCGTGCCATCCGGATAGTACGGGCTGTTGCTGTGATGGTGCATGTAATAGAACTTGACCGAGGTGTTCTTGAACTTGCCGTCCGGCACCGTGTAGCTCGGGATCACGCCGACTTCGTAGTGCGTGCCACCGATCGGCTGGCCGCCGACCATGTACTTGGCCGCCTGCGAACTGCCGCCGTAAGCCATGTTGCTGCCATCGGCGCCCCAGCCGTATGCGGTCCACAGCGTGAACTTTAAGCCCGGCACGCCGTACTCCTTCAGGTTCAGCGTGTACGACAGGCTCAGCGATTTTTCATGCGGCTGGTTGTAGTCCACATCGAGCGAGTTCGAGAGATAGTCGCCCGCAGACTGGCCCATGTAGTCGAAGGTCTGGTCGCTGACGATCTGCTGGAACGCGACCTGCACCGTATGCGCGCCGTGCGTGCCGGCGAGCGCCAGCGAATACGCGTTGTTGTTGATCGGCCCTTGCAGCTTGTCACCTATCGCGCTCGTGTAGTAGTAGTTCAACGAACCGGTCCAGCGAATCGACTTCGGATCGCCGATGCTCTGCGTCGCCGTCAGATAGTACTGCTGCCACACGTTGTTCGCGACGCTGCCATACAGCGAGACGGCCGTATCGTCGCCGCGCGTCCAGTCGCCGCCGAAGTACGTGAAGCGCGAAACGTGGGTGCCGCCGTATTCGGTCAGCAACTGGCTCGTGGTCGTCATGCCGCGCGCCAGCACCGCGTCGACCGTGCCGGCCTTGAGCGTCAGATTCTTGATCTCATTACTGGCGAGCGAGAAGCCGCGATACGTTGGCGGCAATGCACGGTTGTCGTGCGGCACGAGGAACGGGTTGTCGAAGAGTTGCTGACCGTACTTGAGCACCGTGTTCGACACGCGCGCCTTCACGTCCCACACGCCGGGGTATGCCCACGCGAGCTGATTCGACCCGCCACCGTCCGTGCCGACGTGCACGCGATTACCCGCGCCCATGCCGCCGTTCAGCTTGAACGCGCCGAATAGCGACACGTCGCCGCCCAGCCCGATCAGCCCTTTCGTGTAGCCCGATTCGAACACGGCCTGCGCGCCCAGCACCCACGCATCCTTCTTGCCCGCGCCCTTCAAGTCGTCGTGTTCGGTGTACGAGCGGAACAGCAGGTTCAGATGCGAATCCTCGATGAAACCATTCGACTTCGCCTGACTGCTCACGGGCGCATCGGCTGCGGTGTTCGGCGGCGCATCGGGCGGCGCTTCTGTATGACGCGAAGGCGCGTCGGGCGGCGGTGGCGTGTCATCGGCGCGCGCGGCGGGCGTCACGGCCATGACACCGCTGAACAGCAAAATCGATAGCGCGAGTGAGCGTTTTTGTTTTTGCACGACAAAGATCTCCATTTATTTTCTAGCTGCTGACGGCTTATACAAAACTAAGGATTGCAAATCGCCTCATCCGGCGATGCGAAGCATCGAGATGGACAGGCGAATTGTCGAACCGGGAAGCGGGCGGCGCGGGCCGCCTCGTTTTATGGGGCGTGGTTTATTGCGGGAACGTCGTTTCCTCGAATGTCATTGGTTTTTTAATCAGCGCGGCAGCGGCTCAAGCGAACAAGCACGCCGCCTGCGAATCTGGCCCGAGCGTGCGCAACGCGGGCACTTCCTGCGCGCAGCGCGCCTGCGCCATCGGGCAGCGCGTATGGAACACACAACCCGCAGGCGGGTCGATCGGACTAGGGATGTCGCCCGACAGAATCTGCACGACCTTGCCGCGTTCGACCGCCGGATCGGGCACCGGCACCGCCGAGAGCAGCGCGCGCGTGTACGGATGGCGTGGCGAATCGTAGAGCGCGTGTTTCCGCGCGAGCTCCATCACGCGGCCGAGATACATCACCATCACGCGATCGGAGATATGGCGCACCACGGCCAGGTCGTGCGCGATGAAGATGAGCGCGAGCTTCATCTCCTTCTGCAGCGACCTGAGCAGATTGACGATCTGCGCCTGAATCGAGACATCGAGCGCGGAGACGGGTTCGTCGCAGATCACGAGCTTCGGTTCGACGATCAGCGCCCGCGCAATGCCGATGCGCTGACACTGTCCGCCCGAGAACTCGTGCGGATAACGATTGATCATCTGCTCGCGCAGGCCGACGCGCGCCATCATCGCGCGCACGCGGGCGTCGATTTCGCGTTTGTGCATGTCCGGCCGGTGCTCGACGAGCGGCTCCGCGATGATCTGCCCGACCGTCATGCGCGGATCGAGCGAGGCGAGCGGGTCCTGAAAAATCATCTGCACGTCGGCGCGCACGCGATGCCACTCGCGCTTCGATGCGTTCGACAGTCGCGAGCCCATCCACACGATTTCGCCGCTCGTCGCGGGAATCAGATTCAGCATCGCGCGCGACAGCGTGGACTTGCCGCAACCCGATTCGCCGACAACGCCGAGCGTCTCGCCCGCCGCAAGCTCGAAGCTCACGCCATCGACGGCCTTGAGCGTGCGGCGCGGCGCCCACGGCAGGCGGTTCTTCGACTTCACCTGGAAATGCACGCGCATGTCGCGCACGGAGAGAATCGTCGCGTCAGACATGGCTTGTTTCCTGATAGCGGGTTTTCATCTCGTCGACGGGACGATGGCAGGCGCGCAGCCAGTGCACGCCATCGACGGCCTTGAGCGCGGGCGCGTTCGTCGCGCAGTCATCGGTCGCATCGGCGCAACGCTCGTGGAACGGGCAGCCCGCCGGCGGATGCGCCATGTTCGGGGGATTGCCGGGAATGCCGGTGAGCTCGCCGCCGTCGTGATCCAGACGCGGCAACGCGCGCAACAGGCCGATGGTGTACGGATGCGAAGGCTTCGAAAACAGCGTGCTGGCGTCGCATTGCTCCATCACGCGGCCGCCGTACATGACCATGACCTGTTCGCACAGCCCGGCGACGACGCCCAGGTCGTGCGTGATCAGCACGATGGACGTGCCGAAGTCATGCTGGAGATTGCGCAGCAATTGCAGGATCTGCGCCTGCACGGTGACGTCGAGCGCGGTGGTGGGTTCGTCGGCGAACAGCACTTCGGGCTCGCACAGCAAGGCCATCGCGATCATCACCCGCTGGCGCATGCCGCCCGACAGCTCGTGCGGATACTGCGAAATGCGATGCGCCGCCTCGGGAATGCGCACGGCTTCGAGCATCGCGATCGCGCGCTTCTTCGCCTCGCGGCGCGTGACGTTCTTGTGCAGCTCCAGCACTTCCGTCATCTGCCGCTCGATCGTGAGATACGGATTGAGCGAGCTCATCGGGTCCTGGAAGATCATCGACAGGCGATTGCCGCGTATGCGGTTCATCGCCTTGTGCGACATGCCGATGAGGTTCTCGCCGCGATACATCGCCTGGCCGCGCGCGCGCCCGTTCGACGCGAGCAGCCCCATCATCGCGAGAATGCTCTGGCTCTTGCCCGAGCCCGATTCACCGACGATACCGAGCGTCTCGCCCTCCTCCAGCGTGAAGTTCACGCCGTTGACGGCGCGCACGCTGGCGTCGTGCGTCCTGAATTCGACCTGCAGGTCCTTGACTTCGAGTAGCGGCATGGCTCACCTGTCCTTCGGATCGAGCGCGTCGCGCAGCCCGTCGCCGACAAAGTTGATGCAGTAGAGCGTGATCGACAACAGCCCGGCGGGGAACAGCAGAATCCACGGCGACGCTTCCATCACGCCGACGCCGTCCTGGATCAGCACGCCCCAGCTCGTCATCGGTTCCTGCACGCCCAGGCCGAGAAACGACAGCACCGATTCCGTCAGAATCACGGCCGGCACGGTCACGGTCGTGTAGATCGCGACGATGCCGAGCAGGTTCGGCACCACATGCCGCGCGATGATGCGGCGCGTGGGCACGCCGATCGCGCGCGCCGCTTCGACATATTCCTTCGAGCGGATCGAGAGCGTCTGGCCGCGCACGACGCGCGCCATGTCCATCCATGAAAACACGGTGATGGTGATGACCACGAGATAGAACTCGCGACCGAGCAGCGTCACCATCAGGATCGCGATGAGCAGATAGGGAATGGCGTACATCATGTCGACGATGCGCATCATCGCGTTGTCCGTGCGTCCGCCGACGAAGCCCGCGATCGCGCCCCACACGATGCCGAGCGTGACCGAAGTGAGCGTGGCGAGCGCGCCGATCATCAGCGAGACGCGGCCGCCGATCAGGCAGCGCACGAGCAGGTCGCGACCGGTGTCGTCGGTGCCGAAGAGATGCCAGCCGGCGAGCGTCGGCGCGACGCTGGTCGCGTTCCAGTCGGTGGAGTCGAATTCGTTCGGCAGGAGCCACGGCCCGACGATGCACGCGAGCGTGATCAGCACGAGCAGCGCGAGGCTCACGACCGCGGCCTTGTTGCGCAGGAATCGCGCGCGCGCGTCCTGCCACGGGCTGCGGCCCGCGACCGCCTTTTCCAGCATGGGTGCAAGCGTTGCAGATTTCATCGCGCGCCCTCTCAGTAGCGAATCTTCGGGTCGAGCCACGCATACGCGAGATCGACCAGCAGGTTGAGCAGCACGGCCACCACGGTGACCAGCACGACGAGCCCGAGCACCAGCGTGTAATCGCGATTGGCCGCGCCATTCACGATCAGCTTGCCGATGCCCGGCAGCGAGAACACAGACTCCGTGACGACCGCCGCCGTGATCGACGAGATCGCGAGCGGGCCGATCACCGAGACGACCGGGATCAGCGTGGGCTTCAGCGCATGACGAAGAACAATGGTTCGCATCGGCAGGCCCTTGGCGCGCGCGGTGCGGATGTAGTTGGTGTTCAGCACTTCGATCAGGCTCGCCCGCGTCACGCGGCCGACGGTCGCGACGTTGATCATCGCTAGCAGCAACACGGGCAGCGCCATGTAGCGCAACTCGAAGTCGTTCCAGCCGCCGGCGGGCAACCACTTCAGGAGGATCGCGAAGACGAGGATCAGCACCGGTCCGAGCACGAACGACGGGAACACGTTGCCCGCGTTGCTCACGAGCATGAGCGCGTAGTCCGCGATGGTGTTGCGGCGCAGCGCCGCCACCACGCCGAGCGCCACGCCGACCACGATGGCGAGCAGCATCGCCACGCCGCCCACCGCGAGCGACACCGGCAGCGCGCGCAGCACGAGGTCGTTGACGCTCCAGTCGGCATAGCGGAACGACGCGCCGAGATCGCCGTGCAGGAGGCCGTCGAGATAGAGCAGATACTGCTTCCACAACGGCTCGCCCAGGTGATATTTCGCGTTCAGGTTGGCGAGCACTTCGGCGGAAACCTTGCGCTCGCCGTCGAACGGGCCGCCGGGCGTCGCGTGCAACAGCAGATAGCAGACCGTGATGACGATCAGAAGCGTCGGCAGCGTGAGCAGCACGCGCCGCAACGTGTAGGACCACATGAGCGTTCCCCTTCGCTAATGGCAGTGAGATCGGTGAGGTCAGTGCTTGACGATGTAAAGCTCCTTGCTGTGATACCGATCCATCGGGTTCTTCAGCGAGTAGCCGCCCACGTAGCTCTTCACCAGACGCGGCAGGCCGTATTGGAGGAGCGGCAGCATCGGATAGTCGTCCATGATCATCTTCGCTGCCTGGGTCTGCAATTGCGCGCGCTTCGTCTGATCCGTGGTCTGGCTCGCTTCCTTGACGAGCGCGTCCGCCTTCGGGTTGCAGTTGAAGTTGTCGTTCTGATCCGAGCCGCAGCCGACCAGTTGCAGGAAAGTCGTGGCGTCGTTGTAGTCGGCCACCCAGCCGTTGCGGGCAATCTGATAGTCGCCTGCATGGCGCTTCTTCAGCAGCACCTTGAATTCCATCGATTCGATGTCCATCGTCAGGCCGAGCTTCGACTTCCATTCCGATGCGATGAAAATCGCCATCTTCTTGTTGTAGTCGCTCGTGTTCATCGCGAAACGAAGTTTGGTGCCGGGCTTCACGCCCGCCTGTTCGAGCAGCTTTTTGGCTTCCTCGACGCGCCTGGCCATCGGCCAGGCTGCCCATTCGTAGGTCGTGACGTCGGCGCCGACCACGCCCTTGGGCAGCGCGCCGTAGAGGGGCACCTGCCCGTCCGCGGTCACGCGCTGTGCGAGCAGATCACGGTCGATGACCATCGACAAGGCCTTGCGCACACGCACGTCCTTCAGCAGCGGATCGCGATTGTTGAAGCTGTAGTAGCGCGTGCCGAGAATCAGCGAATTGCGCGCGTCTTTCGGAAACTGCTGGCTGTACTTGGCGTAGGTGCCGGTGGGCATCTGATACGTCATGTCGTTTTCGCCGGACTGGAACATCTTGACGTCGGTGTTCTCATCCTCGATCGGCAGATAGGTGACCTGCGTGAGCTGCACGTTCGCACGGTCCCAGTAGTCCGGGCTCTTCGTCATCACGATCTTGCTGTTGACCTGCCAGTCCTTCAACTGGAACGCGCCGTTGCTCACGAGATTGCCCGGCTTGGTCCAGTCCTTGCCGAATTTCTCGACGCTCGCGCGATGCACAGGCGCGAAGTTGGGATTCGACATCAGTTCGGGCATGAACGGCACCGGCCCCGCCGTCTTCACCTCGACCGTCGATGCGTCGATCGCACGCACGCCGAGCGCGCTCACCGGCTTCTTGCCGGCGGCGACGTCCGCGCCGTTGAGCAGGAACACGCCGAACACGTTCGCGTAGGACGAGGCCGTCTTCGGATCGACGAAGCGCTGGATGCCGTAGACGAAATCGTTTGCCGTGACGGCCTCGCCATTGGACCAGCGGGCGCTCCTGCGCAGGTGGAAGATCCAGGTCGTCGCGTCTTTCTGCTCCCATTTCTCGGCAACGCCGGGCACGACCGCGCCATCGTTATTGGTGGCGGTCAGGCTTTCGAACAGGTCCGTCGTGAGGTTGTAGGCTCCCACCGATTCCACCAGCGCCGGATCGAGAGTCTCGGTCTCCGATCCGTTGTTGCGCACAAGCTCCTGCTTCGCGGCGAGCGTGACGCCCGACGGCACGGTGGCCGCCGACGCGTGCGATGCAGCCGCCGCAAGCACGAACGCCGCTGCGGTGGCAAAGGTCGTGCGCTGGATGAGTGCGTGGGGAACGGCAAAAAGCTTCATTGGGGGGTCCTCTTTCTTCGTCTCGTGTAATCGTTTGTCGCCTTTCGAAGACATGCGCTGTCCACGCCCGGAGCTGTTTATCCGAAACGAGATAAACAATCGCGGCGCCGAACTTCGCAAAACTAACGAAAAGCTTTCGATCAAGGGCCGATGTGATGCGTCGTTTCGCACGCCGACGCTCGCGTCAACAGATTTTTGCTTACGTCGACGCTTTCATCGCCCTTGAAGGCTGGCGGCGAGTATTTCGCATCAATAAGACAGATGCCACTCACATGTGCTTATAGACACTAAATTTTTCGAATACTCGTGCAGTTCGTTGGATAAACGCACACTTCGCGCATTGGGCGCGGTTCCTGTCAGAAAGGCTTCTAAGGCAGCTAGTGCTTGTTTCCTATAAGATCGGCGTCGCCGCATAAACCTGCCTTTACAGCCGTCCGCAAGATGATCCGTTTCCGCCAGATCGAGGCTTTTCGCAGCCTCATCATGACCGGCACCAGTGTCGGCGCAGCAAAGAAGCTTCACGTGACCCAGCCCGCGATCAGCCGCCTGATCGCCGATCTGGAAGCCGATCTCGGCTTCAGCCTGTTTTCCCGCATCGGCGGTCGCCTGAATCCGACGACCGCCGGTCTGCGTTTCTACAAGTCCGTCGAGGAGAACTTCCTCGGGCTGGAGCGCCTCAAGCAGGTCGCGGAGATGATTCGCGAGGAAGCGTCCGATGGCCTGATCGTCGCGTGCATGCCCGTGCTCGCGACGACCCTTCTGCCGCCCGTGCTGGTCGATTTCACCGAGCGTCATCCCGGCGTGCCGATCAAGGTCGATTCGGTCAAGGTGCCCGAAGTGCTCGTGAACCTGCAGAATCACAAGGCCGATGTCGCCCTGAGCCTCGCCTTTCCGGCGGTCGCGGGCATCGAGGTGGAGACGCTCCTGAAGGTGCCCGCCTCGTGCGCGATGCCCGCCACGCACAAGCTCGCGAAGAAAAAGATCGTGCGCCCCGACGACCTGCGCGGGGAGAAGCTGATCGGCTGGCTGCCGAATGCGCGTCAGCCCTATGAGGCCGAGCAATCGCTGATCTCGTCCACCGAAGACCGGCCGCGCTACACCGTGTTCACCGACACTGCCCACACGCGCTATGCGATGGTCGCGGGCGGCCTCGGCATCTCGATCGTCGAGCCGTTCGCGGCGAAGGTCTGGCGCGCGCATGGCGTGGTCGTGCGGCCGTTCGAGACGGACATCGAATACGAATACGCGCTGTCGTATCCGAGCAGCGGCATCCGCTCGGATCTGGTCGCGTCGTTCCGGAATTCGGTGAAGCGCGTGATCGAGAATTACTCATTCGAGGATTGAAGCCGGACATTCCCGTCTGCTCCTGTCCAACTTCGCCGCACGCGCTTTCGCGCTTCGTTTCATACTCTCGTCTGCAGCGGGCGCTTCATAGTGCTTTCCGCAACGCCTGCCCGCGCGCGGCGGGCCGTCTTCCGTCATGTTTCGCCACTTTCCACACGGAGCACACATGCACGACCTGAAAGGCAAATCGATTCTCATCACCGGCGCGAGCACGGGCATCGGCGCGGCGGCGGCGCGCGCGTTCGCGCAATACAGCGCGAATGTCGCCGTGCACTACAACAGTTCGAAGGAGCAGGCCGAGGAAGTCGCGAAGGACGTGCGCGCGCTCGGCGTCACGGCGATCACGGTCGGCGCGGACGTGCGCGATTCGAAAGCGATCGACGCCGCCGTCGCGCAGGTGGTCGACAGCTTCGGCAAGATCGACGTGCTCATCAACAACGCGGGCAGCCTCGTGAAGCGCGAGCCGATCGCCTCCGCCAGCGACGAGCTCTTCGACGAAATCATGCACATCAACGCGCGCTCGGTGGTCGCATTCACGCGCGCGGCGCTGCCCTCGCTGCGCTCGGGCGGCGGCGGGTCGATCATCAATGTGACATCGGTGGCGGCGCGCAATGGCGGAGGTCCGGGCGCGCTGCTCTATGCGGCGTCGAAAGGCTTCGTCAGCACGATCACCAAGGGCATGGCGAAGGAACTCATGCCCGACCGCATCCGTGTGAATGCAGTTGCGCCGGGCGTTATCCAGACTCCGTTCCAGGAGCGCTTCACGACGCCCGAGCAGCTCGAATCCTTCCGCAAGGCTATTCCGATGGGCTTCATCGGCGAACCCGACGATTGCAGCGGCGCGTTCCTGTATCTCGCCTCCGAAGCGATGTCGCGCTACGTGACGGGCCAGATCATCGACGTGAACGGCGGTCAGTTGATGCCCTGATCCTCGGACCGCACCGCGCGTGGTATACAAGCGCTTGGCTTTTCGTCGCTCGTAACAAAGGAGAACGCAGGAGATGATTTTGAAAACAGAACCGCGCATCCGGTCGCTCGCACTCGGCGCCATCATGACGTCCGCGCTCATCACGGCGGGATTTGTCGAAACCGCGCCCGCCTACGCCAAGACGGCCGATCAATCGCAGGTGCTGACTTCGTCGGCCGTCGCCGTCGCCGACAAATACGCCGCCGACACCGCCGAGCAGATCTTCAAGCAAGGCGGCAATGCGGTCGACGCGGCCGTCGCGATCGCCTTCACGCTTGCGGTCACGTATCCGGAAGCGGGCAATATCGGCGGCGGCGGCTTCATGACGCTGTACGTCGATCATCGTCCGTACTTCCTCGACTATCGCGAGCGCGCGCCGATGTCGGCCACGCGCAACATGTATCTCGACGATAAAGGCGAAGTCATCAAGGACATGAGCCTGTACGGGCATCGAGCGGTGGGTGTGCCGGGCACGGTCGAGGGCATGTGGGAAGCGCAGAAGCGCTTCGGCAAGCTGAAGTGGAAGCAGGTGCTCGCGCCGGCCATCAAATACGCGCAGGATGGCTTCGAAGTCGACGATCAACTCATCTCGCGGCGCGACAACGCCTCGAAGGACTTCGCCGGCAAGACCAACTTCGACCTCTACTTCGGCAGCATGAAGGCCGGTCAGGTATTCAAGCAGCCCGACCTCGCGAAGACGCTGCAGCGCATCTCCGATAAAGGCGCGAAAGGCTTCTACGAAGGCGAGACGGCCGATCTGATCGCCAGGTCGATGGAAGGCCACGGCCTCATCACGAGGCAGGATCTGAAGAGCTACAAGGCCGTGTGGCGTCAGCCGATCACCGCGAGCTGGAACGGCTATCGCGTGATCACGGCGCCGCCGCCGAGCTCGGGCGGCGTCGGCCTCGTGCAGTTGCTGAAGATGAAGGCGGACCTCAAGGACAAGTTCACCGACGTGCCGCTCGATTCCGCGCAGTACATTCACCTCGTGGCGGAAATCGAGAAGCGCGTGTTCGCGGATCGCGCGCAGTATCTCGGCGATCCGGACTTCTACAAGGTGCCGGTCGCGCAGCTCATCAACGACGACTACATCCTGAAGCGCGCGCAGGAAGTGAACCCGAACGAGCCTTCTGACACGAAGAGCGTGCAGCCGGGACTCGGCACGTCGATGCCCGAAAAGGCAGAGACGACGCACTTCTCGGTGGTCGACAAGTGGGGCAACGCGGTGTCGAACACGTACACGATCAACGGCTACTTCGGCTCGGGCGTGGTCGCGGAAGGCACGGGCATCGTGCTCAACGACGAAATGGACGATTTCGCGTCGAAGCCGGGCGTGCCGAACATGTTCGGCGTGGTCGGCAGCGATGCGAACGCCATCGCGCCGAAGAAGCGCCCGCTCTCCTCGATGACGCCGACCATCCTCACGAAGGACGACAAGGTCGCGATGGTGATCGGCACGCCGGGCGGATCGCGCATCTTCACGTCGATCTTCCAGGTTCTGTCCAACGTGTACGACTTCAACATGCCGCTGGCGGAAGCGGTGGGCGCGACGCGCTTCCATCATCAGTTGCTGCCGCCGAACACGATCTTCCAGGAGCCTTACCATCAGCTCGATCCGGAAGTCATCAAGCAGCTCGAAGCCAAGGGCTACAAGTTCACGATGCAGGGCTTCAACGGCGACATCCAGGCGATCCGCATCGACGGCGACACGCCCGAGCCGATGTCCGATCCGCGCGGACGTGGTGTGTCCCGCGTGATCAAGTAATGCGCCGCGGCACGCGCAACGCGTAAAATAGCGGCCCGGCCGGCCTAGGCGTTTGCCCTAGTCCGGCCGTTTTACGGATCGGCGAATCCCCCGCCCCGCGTGGGATTCACGGCATATAAGCCGCGCGGCATGAGCGGCATGTTTTTCATGGGATTGGACCCCGCGTTCTGTTCCCCTAGTCTCTGTCCTGACCGAGTGCAGCCTTACGAGCGCGTCACCCGGCTTCATCCAGAACTACATACGAGACGACCCTGACGGCGGATCCGCAGTGCCCGGCGAATTAGAAACGTGGCCCACGGAATTCCGTTTCAGCGTGCTGATAAAGGAGCAGCTCATGTTGGAATCCTCCGCCCAGCAACTTGGCGACATCGACATCACCCCCACGGAACGCGAAGACGCCGCACCGTCCGGAAACGGCGGCTTTCTCGATCGTTACTTCGGCATTTCGAAAACCGGCAGCACTGAAAAACGCGAAATCGTCGCGGGCATCACGACCTTCCTCGCGATGGTCTATTCCGTCTTCGTCGTGCCGGGCATGCTCGGCAAGGCCGGCTTCGACACCAGCGCGGTGTTCGTCGCCGTGTGCCTCACCACCGCGTTCGGCTCGCTCCTGATGGGCGTATGGGCGCGTCTGCCGATCGCGATCGGCTGCGCGATCTCGCTGACCGCGTTCACCGCGTTCGGCCTTGTGCTCGGCAAGGGGCTCACGCCCGCCATCGCGCTCGGCGCGGTGTTCCTGATGGGTATCGTGTTCACCGCGATCTCCGTCACCGGCGTGCGCTCGTGGATCCTGCGCAATCTGCCGACGGGCGTCGCGCACGGCACGGGCATCGGCATCGGCCTGTTCCTGCTGCTGATCGCCTCGAACGATGTCGGCCTCATCATCAAGAATCCCGCGCCCGGCATGCCGGTTTCGCTCGGGCATATCACGGCGTTTCCGGTGCTGATGTCGGTGCTGGGTCTCGCGGCGATCTTCGGTCTGGAGCGCCGTCGCGTGCCGGGCGGCATCCTGCTCGTGGTGATCGGCCTGTCGGCGATCGGCCTGATCTTCGATCCTTCCGTGCGCTTTCATGGCGTGTTCGCGGTGCCGTCGCTGTCGGCTCCGGGTCATTCGTCGCTGATCGGCGCCATGGACATCAAGGGCGCGCTCTCGATGGCCGTGCTGCCGAGCGTGCTCGCGCTGGTCATGACCGCCGTATTCGACGCGACCGGCACGATCCGCGCCGTCGCCGGCCAGGCGGGCCAGATCGACCAGAACGGGCGCATCGTCAACGGCGGCCGCGCGCTGACCGCGGATTCGCTCTCCTCGATCTTCTCCGCGTGCTTCGGCGGAGCGCCGGCGGCGGCGTATATCGAGTCGTCGGTGGGCGTGGCGGCGGGCGCGAAGACGGGTCTGGCGGCCAGCGTCGTCGGCGTGCTCTTCCTCGTCGTGATGTTCCTCTCGCCGCTCGCCGCGCTGGTGCCTTCCTACGCGACGGCCCCTGCGCTGATGTATGTCGGCCTGCTCATGCTCGGCAACGTCAGCAAGCTGCACTTCGAGGACACCGTCGACACCATGTCGGGTCTCGTGTGCGCGGTGTATATCGTGCTGTCGGCCAACATCGTGACGGGCATCATGCTCGGCTTCACGACGCTCGTGATCGGCCGCGTCGTGGCGGGCGAATGGCGCAAGCTGAATGTCGGCACCGTGGCGATCGCGCTCGTGCTCGCGGTGTTCTATCTCGGCGGCTGGGCGATCTGATCGCCGCTTGCATCGTCTGACATCGTCTGAAACGAAAACGGCGCGCTGTCCGATGAGGACAGCGCGCCGTTTCGTTTGGCGGTGCTATTTCGTCGTGAACGCGACGGCGCCCGTCTCCAGCAGCGACTTGAGATTCGACAGAATCTTGGGCCAGCCGCCCGACACGGCCTCGATGAACTTCCTGCCCTCGCTCACGTGCGTGACGGTGAGCTTCACCGCTTCGGCATGCGTTTCGATCTCGTAGGTGCAGCGCGACCAGCCTTCGTCCTTCAGATCGTCGCGGAATTCGTTGCGCCATTTCAGCACGAGGCGCTTGCCCGGCTCCGCTTCGAGCACTTCGCCGGAATCCGCAACCCGTCCGTCCGAAAACAGCATCTTCCACGCCGACCCGACCTTCCAGTCGGACTCCTGGTGCATTCCGAACCAGTAACGCCTGACGAATTCCGGATTCGTCAGCGCGTCCCACAACTTCTCGGGCGTCGTGCGGATGTAAGTGACATACACGAAAGTGTCGCTACTCATGATCGTCTCCTTCTAGCGTGCGTTTGAGATCGGCCAGCGCATCCAGACGCGGATACTCGAACTTGCTGATCCAGCGTTGCGCGATGTCGTGAATCGGCACCGGATTGAGAAAATGACGCTTCTCGCGGCCGTGCCGCTGAGTCGACACGAGATTCGCGGCCTCGAGCACGGCCAGATGCTTCGATACCGCCTGACGCGTCATGCCAAGCCCGTCGCACAGATCCGCGAGCGTCTGGCCGTTGACTGTGTGCAGCCGGTCGAGCAGTTGCCTGCGGCTTCCATCCGCGAGCGCGCGGAAAACCGAATCGTCATCCATGGACTCATTATGCAACCATTTGGTTGCATGTCAAGGCTCTTCAAAGGCAAAAACGACAACGCCCCGGAAGCCTTTTCGCTTCCGGGGCGTTGCTGTGATGCTTGCTGACCGGGATGCTCTCGCGTTTCGCTTACTTGCGGCGATACGATTCGACGAGGATCTCGCAGTTCTGCAGATGCAGTTGCAGCGCACGATTCCACTCACGACGCACCGCAGCCTTTGCCGCGCGCAGCCAGGAACCGAACGAAACGACCAGGGATTGTTGAGCAGTGGTTTTCATGTGCATCTCTCAGGGAAAGTAGCTAGGGGATAACCCTAACTATACGCCTTTCTCGCTGCATTGCAACAACTTCTCAAAAATGCAACAGGGTATTCCCTAGGTCGATTGGTCAATTTTGCGGCGCGTCAGGCGCGAGCTGAACCCCTTTTTTGAAGATGAAGCAACCGTACCCGCGCGTCTCACCGGTCGCGATCACGCAATACGCCTGTTTTGCCCGGGCGTAGAACGCGAATCGCTCGACCGATGCGAACGGCACGGCGCGCCCCTCGGCGGCATCGACCTCATGCTGGGCCTCGCGCTGGACGGCGGGAAGCGCGGCCGCATCGCCGACGACTTGCATGCGCTCAGCCGGATGATCCACGAACGTATCGAGCGGCAGCACCGACAGCACGGCCCGCACGGCGCGCGGCGAACTCACGCCGTCGAGGCGCAGCACGCGGCCGAGGACGGTCTGACGCGCGACGGAATCGGCGGGAAAGTTGGCGTCGCAGATCACGACTTCGTCGCCGTGGCCCATCGCGCAGAGGGCGTGGAGGATGTCGGCGTTGAGCAGCGGATCGATGTTCTTCAGCATGTTTTGTCGTTCTCCTGGACTTGGGGCTTGCCGAACCTATGGTAACCGTCGGCCGCGCTCTCAGGGCACGAGCAGATCGCCGGTGCGCGCGGCTTCGCGGCCCGCGATTCGCGCGACGAGCATGCCGGCCGTCGCGAACCGCGTCCAGTGGCGCGCGTACAGCACGCCTTCGGTCTGCGCGACGAGCGGCACGAGCCGGTCCTCGAGCGGATCGAGCACCTCGGCGATGACATCGCCCGCACGCACCGTTTCGCCGATTTCACGCCGATGCAGGATCACGCCCGACAACGGCGCGTGCACGTATTCGCAGCCCGCGAGCGGCGTCGCGGGATGACGCAGCGGCGGCGCTGGCGGCGCTTCGCCGGAAATCATGCCCGCGTGCGTCAGATAGTCGATGAGCGCCTGCGCGTCGCGCGCAGCCAGTTCGTGCGACACGTCGCGCACGCCGCGCAACTCCAGCGTGACGGGCGTCACGCCCAGCGGAATCGGCACGCGCTCGCCGAATGCGCCACGCAGATAACGCCACGCCGCCGCGCACGCCTCGTCGAAGGGCTCGCCGCCCGAGACATCCGCGAGCAACTGCGCCTCGCTGCCGAGATAGCGCGCGAGCGGCTCGATGCGGTCCCAGGCCTCGGGCGTCGTGTAGAGATGCACGACCGCTTCCCAGTCGCAATGCAGATCCATGACGAGATCGGCGTCGCACGCGAGCTTCATCAGTTCGAGACGCTGCGATTCGAGTTCTGTCGCGGGTCGGCGCGTCGCGAGCGTTTCGGCCAGCGCTGCACGGATCAGGCGGGCGTTGTGCGCTTCGTCGTCGTTGAACCGGTCCTTCAGTTGCATCGCCAGTTCGGGCCCGAGCTCCGGAAAGCGCCGGTTGAAGTCCTGGCCCGAGGCCATGTCGAAGCGGCCCATCTGCGTGCCGAACCAGTGCTGATTCAGGCCGGCAGGATTCGCCGCCGGCACGAGCACGATGCGCGCGGCCAGCCGCCCCGCCGCTTCGAGTTCGGCCAGACGCCGCCTGAGCATCCACGCGACGACCATGCCGGGCAGCTCGTCGGCGTGCAGCGACGCCTGGATATAGACCTTGGGCGCGGCAGGATCATGGTCCGGACCGAACCGGTAGCTCGTAATCGCGCGCGCCGTGCCGAGCGACACGCCGAGCAGCGGATGATGCTGAACCTGCATCTTCGAAAATCTCTCGTGGAAAAGAAAAGGCATCGCGAGCGATGCCTTTTCGGAGGAAACGCGTCAGACGGCGATCACTGGATCGAGATATCGGTCTCGAAGTACTTCGCCATGATGCGCTTGAACGTGCCGTTCTTCTTGATTTCGGCGAACGCGCTGTTCAGGCCGTTTTTGAGATCGGCGTCACCCTTGCGCAAGCCGATCGCCGTGCCCGGGCCGATAATCGCGCGGTCCTCGACGATCGGACCGACCAGCGCGAACGGCTTGCCCTGCGGCTTCTTCAGAAAGCCGATGGCGGCCTGCGCGGCGTCGGTGAACATCGCGTCGATGCGGCCCGCGACGAGGTCCGACTCGACCTGCTCCTGATCGCCGTAGGCGACGACCGTGACGCCCTGCGGCTCCCACTTCACTTTCGCGTAACGCTCCTGCACCGTGCCCTGCTCGACGCCGACGCGCTTGCCTTTGAGCGATTGCGGCGTCGGCAGCAGGCCGGAGCCCGCGCGCGCGACCAGTTGCGTGTGCGTGTCATAGAGCGGATCGGTGAAATCGATCTGCTTCAGGCGCTCTTCGGTGATGCCCATGTCGGACAGCACGGCGTCGAACTTGCGCGCCTTCAGGCCGGGAATCATGCCGTCGAAATTGTTCTCGACCCACACGCACTTGACCTTCATCTGCGTGCAGAGCGCGTTGCCCAGGTCGATATCGAAGCCGGCGAGCTTGCCGTCGGCCTGCTTGGATTCGAACGGCGGATAGGAAGGATCGACGGCGAAGCGGATTTGCGTGATCTCCTTGGCTTGCGTGGACAACGAAACGGCGGCGAGCGCCGCAAGCATCGCGAGCGATGCGGACTTCTTGAATGACATGCTTTTCCTTCGGGACTTTCGATGTAACGCTTTCGATGAAACGCTGAAACGTCGCGCACGGCCGCGCGAAAAACCGGGAATGGTAACAAAATCACACGGTTCGGCGCGCGACGTTCGTCAAGGCACGACCGAAAGGAACAGGAAAGCCGCGAAGATCACGAGATGCACGACGCCTTGCAGCACCGTCGAGCGGCCCGTGCCGAGCGTGATGACGGACACCAGCAGCGTAAGCGCCAGCATGGTGATTTCCTTCGGCGCGAGGCCGAGCGAAATCGGCTGATGGATGACGATGGAGACCACCGCGACCGTCGGAATCGTCAAGCCGATACTCGCGAGCGCCGAGCCGAGCGCGAGATTCAGGCTCGTCTGCAGGCGATTCAGCCGCGCCGCGCGCAGCGCCGCGAGACCTTCCGGCAGCAGCACGAGCGCGGCGATCACGATGCCGACCACGGCTTCGGGCGCGCCCGCCGCCGCGACGCCCGCCTCGACCGCCGGCGACAGCAGCTTGGCCAGCCCGACCACCGATACCAGCGACAACAGCAGAAAGGCGAGCGCCACCCACGCCTCGCGGCTGGTCGGCGGCGCGGCGTGCGGCGCGTCCTCTTCCTCGGCGGCGCCGGCGGCGACTTCCGGCGTCGGCGGCAGGAAATAATCGCGATGGCGGATCGTCTGCACGAACACGAAGGTCACGTACAGCACGAGCGAGACCACGCCGACGAAGATCAGCTGCGAGTTGGAAAGCGCGGGACCGACCACCGTGCTCGTGAAGTTCGGCAAGACCATGGTGAGCACGGAAAGCGCGCACAGGATCGCGAGCGCGGCGCTCGCGCCCTGCAGCTGAAAATTCTGTACATGATGGCGGATGCCGCCGACCAGAAGACATAAGCCGACGATCGCCCCGCTGCAGATCATGATCGCGGCGAATACGGTGTCGCGTGGCAGGCCGGCTTTCTCCGGACCGCCGGAGAGCATCACGGAGACGATCAGCGCGACCTCGATCACGGTGACGGCGATCGCGAGCACCAGCGTGCCGAACGGCTCGCCGACGCGATGGGCGACCACTTCCGCGTGATGAACCGCCGCGAACACGGCGAACGCGAGCGCGATGGCCGCGAGCACGACGATCACGCCGCTCTGGATCAGCGCGCTCGCGGCGAGCACGACGAGCGCGACAATCGGGGTAATGATGGTCCAGTCCAGCTTGAATTTCATCGGCGCTCCGGGCGGATCGGGTGAATGGGATCGTCGGCTCATGCGATGTGGCCGCAAGCTTCTGCAAATCGCGCCGAATGCGTCGGACCCGTTCGAGCGCCGGGCGTGCGAGGAATTTGCAGTGACAAAGGGCCGCAGACCTTCGGCATGATAGCGCGTGCGCCATGAGCGGCTGACTCCAGCGCGCAATTGTCGGAAAATATGATCTGGTGGTCACGAACCGGACACGTAAACACATGCTCGCCGCACCCATACCCGAGAACGAACCCGCCCGCCTGGCCACGCTGCGCACGCTGAGAATCCTCGACACGCCCGCCGAAGAACGCTTCGACCGGCTGACGCGGCTCGCGCGCCGCCTGTTCGACGTGCCGATCGCGCTGGTGAGCCTCATCGACGAGAACCGGCAATGGTTCAAATCGTGCGCGGGTCTGGGCGTGCAGGAGACCACGCGCGACATCTCCTTCTGCGGTCACGCGATCATGCACGAAGACGTCTTCATGATCCCCGACGCCCGCGCCGACGTGCGCTTTCACGACAACCCGCTCGTCACGGGCGATCCCGGCATTCGCTTCTACGCGGGCCAGCCGCTCACGGTGCCCAATGGCACCAAGCTGGGCACGCTCTGCCTCATCGACACGCGCCCGCGCGAACTCGACGCCGAGCAGCGCGGCCTGTTGCGCGACCTTGCGCATATCGCCGAGCAGGAGATCGCCGCGATCGAGCTCGCGACCGTCGACGAGCTGACGCTGATCGCCAATCGCCGCGGCTTCGAGGCGCTCGCGCAACACGCGCTCAATGTCTGCAAGCGCATGAGCCGCGACGCAACGCTGCTGTTCTTCGATCTGGATGACTTCAAGCGCATCAACGACACTTTCGGCCACGCCGAGGGCGACCGTGCGCTCAAGACCTTCGCGGCCGCGTTGCGCGACGCGCTGCGCGAAAGCGATGTAATCGGCCGTCTGGGCGGCGACGAATTCGTCGCGCTGCTGACCGACGCCCGCGAAGACGAAACGCGCCGCGCGCTCGAACGCCTGCGGGATGCGCTCGCCGAATTCGATGCGGAATCGGCGCGCGGCTATCGGATTCGCTTCAGCGTCGGGCAGACGCAGTTCGAAGCGGCGCGGCATGCGTCGGTAATCGATCTGCTCGCCTTGAGCGACAGCAAGATGTACGCGCACAAGGCCGCCCGGAAGGGCGGCCCGGGGCACTGAAACGCCTCACTCGCTGCCGCTTTCCCTGAAGTACAGCCGGCGCGGCAAGCCCCAGACGATCAGCATCGCGCCGAGCAGGCACGCGAACGCGATCGCGTAGAGGCCCGGCGTCGCGCTGCCGGTCATGGTCTTGACCTTGCCTACCATGTACGGGCTGATGATGCCGCCGAACTGCCCGACCGAGTTGATCAGCGCAATGCCGCTCGCCGCCGCGATGCCGGTGAGAAAGCGCGTCGGCAAAATCCAGAACAGGCCGAGCGAGGTGATGATGCCGGTCGCCGCGATCGTCAGGCCGACCACGAGCATCACGGTGTTGCCCGGAAAGAAGCCACACAGCACGTAACCGATCGTTCCCGCGAGCGCACATGCGCCAAGGTGATAACGCCGCTCGCCGGTTTTGTCCGAATGCTTGCCGATCAGGATCATGCCGATACCCGCGACCGCGTACGGCAGCATCGAGATCAGGCCGATCATGAACGGATCGCTCGTGCCGGCGGTCTTGACGAGCTGCGGCATCCAGAAGACGAGACCGTAGATGCCCATTGCGAGGAACAGATAGATCAGCGCCATCACGAGCGTGACGGGCTCGCTGAACGCGGCCCTGAGCGAATGCACTTCGCCGACTTTTGGATCGCGCGCGAGTTGTGCTTTCAGCGCGCGCTTCTCATCGGCGTCGAGCCATTTCGCGTGATCGACGTCGTCATCGACGAACGCGAGTACGACGAAGCCGAGCAGCACCGAGGGAATGCCTTCGAGCAGAAAGAGCCACTGCCAGCCGGGCATGCCGTGCAAGCCGTCGCAGAACTTCATGATCGCGCCGGACAGCGGGCTGCCGATGATCCCGCACAGCGCGATCGACGCCATGAAAAACGAGTTGATGCGCCCGCGCCGCGACGACGGAAACCACTTCGTGAAGAAATACAGCGCACCGGGCACGAAGCCCGCTTCCAGCGCGCCGATCAGAAAGCGCAGCACGTAGAACCACGTGTCGGTGCGAACGAACATCATGCACGCCGACGCAATGCCCCACGTAATCATGATGCGCGCGATCCAGCGCTTCGCCCCGACGCGATGCAGGACGATGTTGCTCGGCACCTCGAACAGAAAATAGCCGACGAAAAACACGCTCGCGCCGAAGCCGTACATCGCGTCGGAGAAGCCGAGTTCGCTTTGCATCTGCAGCTTCGCGAAGCTGATGTTGATGCGGTCGAGATACGAGAACACGAAACACGCGACGAACAGCGGCACGAAACGCCAGAACACCTTTCGGTAGATCTGGGTGTCGTCGAGCGCTGCGTCGCGCGGGGCGGCGATGGAATCCACGTTGTCTCCTTTCTTTGTTATTGCTTTGTTATTGCTTTGTTATGGGTCTGCCACGGCTGTCAGTAAGTCGCGCGACCTCCGGAAAGATCGAACACCGCGCCCGTCGTGAACGAGTTCTCCGACGACGCGAGGAACGCGACCATCGCCGCGATCTCGCTCACTTCGACGAAGCGCCCGCGCGGAATCTTCGACAGCATGTAGTCGATGTGTTCCTGCTTCATCTGCTCGAAGATCTTGGTGCGCGCGGCGGCCGGCGTCACGGCGTTCACGGCGATATCGAGCCCCGCCGTTTCCTTGCCGAGACTCTTGGTCAGCGCGATCAGCCCCGCTTTCGCCGCGCTGTAAGCAGACGCATTCGGATTGCCTTCCTTGCCCGCGATCGACGCGATATTGACGATGCGTCCATATCCTTTCGCGATCATCGTCCGGACGATGGCCTGATTGACATGAAACGCCGCGTTCAGATCGACGTCGATCACGCGCGTCCATTCCTCCGGCGCGTAATCGGCTACCGGCGCGTTCGCGCCCGCGATGCCCGCGCTGTGCACGAGCACATCGATTTGACCGAAGCGTTCCAGTGTGCTCGATGCGGCGCGCGCGACGGCGTCGCGATCGGTCAGATCGACCACGACCGTTTCGACATCGCCCAGACTGGCGCGCGCCACGGACAACGCGGCTTCGTCGCGATCCCAGAGCGCGACGCGCGCGCCGCCTTCGAGCAGACGCTGCGCGACCGCGTAGCCAATACCCTGCGCGCCGCCCGTGACGACGGCCGCGCGTTGCGTGAAGTCGTAGCGGTTCATGCGTCCACCGTCCGTTGCTGTTGTTCGCCGAGTCCTTCGATGCCGAGGCGCATGGTCTGACCCGCGCGCAGATAGACCGCTTCAGGCTTCTGCCCCATGCCGACGCCCGGCGGCGTGCCCGTCGAAATGACGTCGCCCGGCTGCAGGCTCATGAAGCGCGAAAGATACGAGATGATTTCGCCGACCTTGAAGATCATCGTGCTGGTGTTGCCGTTCTGATAGCGCTTGCCATCGACTTCGAGCCAGAGCGGCAGCTTGTGCGGATCGGGCACTTCGTCGGCGGTGACGAGCCACGGGCCGATCGGACCGAAGGTGTCGCAACCCTTGCCCTTGTCCCACGTGCCGCCGCGCTCGATCTGATACTCGCGCTCCGACACGTCGTTGATCACGCAATAGCCGGCGACGTGGCTGAGTGCGTCGGCTTCATCGATGTATGCGCCGCCACGGCCGATCACGACGCCAAGTTCGACTTCCCAATCGGTCTTTTTCGAGCCGCGCGGAATGCGCACGTCGTCGTTCGGGCCGACGATCGACGAGAGCCACTTGCTGAACACGACCGGCTCGGCGGGCACCGGCAGATTCGATTCCGCCGCGTGATCCGCGTAATTCAGGCCGATGCAGATGAACTTGCCGACGCGTCCCACGCACGGCCCGATGCGTTCGCCTGGCGGGACGATCGGCAGCGTCGGCACATCGAGTTTCGCGAGACGCGCGAGCGATTCGGGCAGGAGCGCATCGCCCGCCACATCGCCGATGACCCCGGACAGATCGCGGATCGCGCCGCTGGAATCGAGAAGGCCGGGCTTTTCGCGGCCGGGAGCGCCGTATCGCAGAAGCTTCATGAGCGGGTGTTTCCTTGATCGTGGTGAACAGAACCCACAATGTAGAGAACGCTGCGCTGCCTGAATAATGAAAGCTGCTGCCGAGGCGATAACTTTCCGTTATCTTCTCGTAGTCCCCTACTCGACTCACGTCATGCTGCCGAATGCCGATTCGATCGCCGCGCGTCTGCGGCTCAAGCAACTGCGTCTGCTGATCGCGCTCGACGATCACGGCTCGCTGCATCGCGCCGCCGATGAAATGGCGCTCACGCAGCCGGGCGCGACCAAGGCGCTGCGCGAGATCGAAGCGACGCTCGGCGCGACGCTCTTCACGCGCTCGGCGCAAGGCATCCAGCCGAACGAGCTGGGGCGCTGCGTGATTCGCTATGCGCGGCTGATTCACATGGACGTCGCGCATCTGCGCGAGGAAATGGCGGGAATCCTGCAAGGCACGGGCGGGCGGCTCGCGATCGGCGCGATCACCGGCGCGGTGTCGGGCGTGCTCGTCGATGCGCTCGCGCGCCTGCGCGAACGGCAACCGCTGTTGACCGTCGAAGTGGTCGAAGACACGAGCGCGCGGCTTCTGGCGCTGCTCGATCAGGGAAGGCTGGATGTCGCGATCTGCCGCGCGAGCGTCGCGCGGCAGCCGGATCACTACCATTACGTGGAGTTGCGCGACGAACCCCTCGCGATCGTCGCGGGCGTGGCGCATGCGCTCGTCGATGCCCCGCGCGTCGAGCTCGCCGAACTCGCGTCGAGCCGCTGGATCGTCTATCCGGCCATCATGCCGATCCGCAATCTGTACGAGCGCGAATTTCGCGAAGCGGGCCTGCCGCTGCCGCTGCATCCGATCGAAACGGCATCGACCATCACGACCGTGCTGCTCCTGCAACGCGACCCGACGCTCGTCGCGATGATGCCGCTCGACATGGCGAACTTTCTCGCCGGTCACGGGCTCGCGAAGCGGCTCGCGATCGCGGTGCGATCGCGCACCGAGCCGTACGGCGTCGTGACGCGCCGGGGCGCCGCGCTGCCCGCGCCGGCGCGGCTCGTCATCGAAGAACTGACGCGCGAAAAAAACGCGGACGGCTGAATGCTCCGTCCACGTTGGTTTCGTCGCGCCACGAGCTTGCTTACGATACGAGTTCCGCGTTCAGCGTGATCTTCGTGTTGCCGGCGAACAGCTTCGATACCGGACAGCCTTCCTTCGCGGCCTGCGCGGCCTTGTCGAACGCGGCCTTGTCCGCGCCGGGAATCTTCGCCTTCAGATCGAGCTGGCAGGCAGTGATGGTGAAGCCGTCGCCGTCCTTGTCGAGCGTGACGGTCGACTTGGTTTCGAGGCTCTCGGCCTTCATGCCCGCCATTTCGAGCTGCAGCGAGAGCGCCATCGTGAAGCAGCCCGCGTGCGCGGCGCCGATCAGCTCTTCGGGATTCGTCCCCGGACCTTCTTCGAAGCGCGACTTGAAGCCATAGGGCGCTTCGTTGAGCACGCCGGTCTGGGTCGAGATGAAGCCCTTGCCGTCCTTGATGCCGCCGCTCCATTTTGCCGATGCTGTCTTTTGCACGAGAGTTCTCCGAAGAATGAAGTGGAACTGCGATGACTCGCGCCGCGCGATGCCGATGCCCGCGGCGAGCTTTGGACTTCCGCATGCGCCGTGCCCGCTCTCGCATCACGCGCACGTTCGATGAAGGTAGCTGTGCGACGCGTGCCGTTCCTGTGTCTGGCCCGAGCGGTCTGGGCACGTGCGTCGTTCCGCATCGTAACGGATCGCGCGAAGCGACGCAGCGGGCTTGCGAATCGGCTTATATCGTTCCGACCATGCCTTCGTGGATTTCTTGTGCGACACGGCTTGGCGAGCGGCGATCGCGGCATTGCCGCTGTCGGGCAATCTCATTCGTATGGTCAAAAACAAACGATTCACTTAGCATTTCCCGGCAACACGACAGGAACGCAGTACCGCAACCATAGGTTGCATCAGCGCGCTGCAAGACGCATCGCCTCGATTTATCGATCCAGCGGGGTTACGCCGCTATCGCGCCATTCTCGAACGCACCGCATAACATGGGACCACCCACCGAACGCATAACCGATGACCGCGCGCTTCCCGATCACGTCGACGTGGTCATCGTGGGCGGCGGCGTCATCGGCATCAGTACGGCGCGTGCGCTCGCCGAAAAAGGCCTGTCCGTCGCCGTATGCGAAAAAGGCTACATCGCCGGCGAGCAGTCGAGTCGCAACTGGGGCTGGTGCCGCGCGACGCATCGCGATTTGCGCGAGCTCGAGTTGAGCCTCGAGAGCCTGAAGCTGTGGCGTCGCATCGACGCTGAACTCGGCATCGACACAGGCTTCCGCCAGTGCGGCATCCTCTACGCCGCCGACGACGCCAAGTCCCTCGCCGATCACGAGGCATGGCTCGCGCGCGCCATCGCACTCGTCGGGCGCGACGCACTCGACTCGCGCATCGTCTCGCCGGAGGAAACCGCGGCGTTGATGACGGGTGCATCGCGGCGCTTCGCGGGCGCCATCTACACGCCGGGCGATGGCCGCGCCGAGCCGCAACGCGCCGTGCCGGCCATGGCCGCCGCGCTGCGCGAACGCGGCGTGAAAGTGCTCACGCCGTGCGCGGTGCGCGGCATCGAAACGAGCGGCGACGCAGTCAGCGGCGTGGTCACGGAACACGGGCGTATCGGCTGCGCGAGCGTGGTGATCGCAAGCGGAGCCTGGACGCGTTACTTCGCGGGCAGTCTGGACATCGACGTGCCGCAGCTCATGGTGCGCTCGTCGGTCATCCGCACCTCCGCGCCCGAAGCAACCGTAGCAGGCCCCGACGTGAGCGCGTGCAATCAGGAAATGGGTTACCGCAAGCGCCTCGACGGCGGCTACACGATCGCCAACGCGTTCCACAGCTATCACGACATCACGCCGGACAGCGTTCGCCTCTTCGCGAAGTTCCTGCCGGCGCTCAAGAGTCAACTCGGGTCGATCAAGCTCGGCCTGAACGCGCGATTTTTCGAAGAACTGCGACGGCCACGGCGCTGGCCGCTCGACCAGCCCACGATCTTCGAAGCCGCGCGCACGCTCGACCCGGCGCCCGTCGAGGCGTTCAACGACGCTGCCATCGACGAGTTTCGAAAGATTTTCCCGGCGCTCGCGCATCTTCGCGTCGAACAGGCATGGGCGGGGTATATCGATGTAACACCCGATGCGGTGCCCGTGATCTCGGGCGTCGAGCGCAGGCCGGGCCTCTTCATTGCGACGGGATTCTCGGGCCATGGCTTCGGCATCGGTCCGGGCGCGGGCCAGTTGATGGCGGACCTCGTCGCGAACGATGCTCCGCTCGTCGATCCACGCGCGTTTCGCCTGTCGCGCTTTTTCGATGGCAGCAAGATCGAGATCGACGGAGGCTTCTGACCTGTCGCCGAGGCGCGCGTCCGTTGACGGCACGCGCTAACATACCGGTTTTGCGGCCGTCGCCTGAGCGCGTCGGCCGCCCGGTCAGGTTCAACGGCGCGCGGGCGCCGTTCGCATTTGAGGCTCACATGGCATCCACGGCTGTTCTTTACATTGACGTCTGGTCGGACTTCGTGTGTCCGTTCTGTTATCTCGAGACGCCCGTGCTCGATCAGTTCCGCAACGCATACGGCGACGCGGTCGAGATTCGCTGGCACGCGTTCGAGCTGCGTCCCGAGCCGGCTCCCCTGCTCGATCCCAACAGCGACAAGATCGCGGAATCCTGGGAAAGCTCCGTGCGTCCGCTCGCCGGAGAGCGCGGCGTGACGATGCGCATGCCGCCTGTCGCGCCGCGCAGCCGCAAGGCCTTCGAAGCGGCGCTGTTCGCGCGCGAGTCCGGCCGCTTCGACCTCGTGCATCGCGCGATCTTCAAGGCGTACTTCGAGGAAGGCATCGATATCGGCGATACCGATGCGCTGCTCGACATCGCGGCCGCCTGCGGCGTCGATCCGGAACTGCTCGAAGAAGCACTTGATGACGGCACGTACACCGATCTCGTGATCGAAGACGAAGAGTTCGCGAAGAAGCTGGGCGTAAGCGGCGTGCCGTTCGCGGTGCTCTCGCGCGAGCCGGCGCCGGGACAGGAACCGCCGCCGCCCATCGCGCTGCGCGGCGCCGCCCCGATCCAGCACTTTGAGGCAGCCGTCGAGCGGCTCTTCCCGGACGGTTTTCCGGGCAACTGAGCCGCGCGCAGCGTAGCGGCGCGTATGGTTCTAGCTGTGTTCGGCCATGAACGACTTCAGCGCGATACGCTGCGACGGTTCGAGCGATTCGAACTCGAGCCCGTAAGCCGCGCTGCCATCCGCCGGATCCTGCGTGCCGACATGGCGCACGATCGCGATGGTGTCGATCTTCACCTCGACGCCATCGGTCTTGAACTGGAACGAGAGCTGCAAACGATCGCCGATATGCGCGGCGGCCAGCGCAACGGTCAGCGACATCCCGTAAGGGCTGATGTCGCTGACGCGGCCGAGCTGCATCGCGCCGGACTCGCCTTGGGCGGCGAAATGCGCGGCCAGACGCGTCGGCATGCGCGCGAACTTCCGAGTGCGCAACCTGCGAATCGCGCCCGGCGCCGAAAGCACGGCGTAGTTGAACGGCTCGCGGCAGGTTGCATCGACCGTGCAGGCGAAACGGAACACGCCGCGCCCGGTCAGCGCGACCAGATCGACCTGTTCGCCCAGCCCCAGATCGAGCGGATCGAAACCCGCCATCAGCGGTTGCGTCACGAAAAGCGAGCGCTCGCCGTTGCGGCGCGGCGTCGAAAATCCGATCACGCGGCTCGCGTACATGGCGGATCCCGTCCCGCCCGTGCCGCGCAAGCCCACGCGCGCGCCGATCGTGAGGCCAATGTCGTCGAGCGTCAGCGGACCGTCCTTGACGGCTTCTTCGTCGGGCACATTCGGCTTGTGCTCCGCCAGCAAGCGATGCGGCTCGAAATGCCGGAACATGAACTCGCGCGCGGCCGCGCCCGGCACGATCCCGCCGATGTCGAACAGCAACGCGCCATCCGCCGCAACGATCGGCCATTCGAGCGAGGCGTTCAGCGGGATGTCGGATTCTTGGAGGCGCACCAGGGCCGGGTTCGCGTCTATGACGGTTTCTTCGGTCATCTTATAGGACGATTCTTAGGTGTTTTTCGCCATCGTCGTGCCTGGCGAGCCCTACGTCAAGTGTCGTGCGGCAAGTTTTACGTTAGCGCACTGATATATCTTCCGCCCTGTGGATTTACTACCGCGCTGCGCGGCGAACCGAGAAGTTTTATGCGCATAACATTAATTCGCGCAAACTTCGTCTAGCGAATCGCCGCTCCGGTCTGAGGCGAGCGAACGGCAGCGTGCGAAGGCCCGCCCATCACGCTTTCGATTGCAGACAGCACGGCGGGCACGTCCGGCGGCGCACCTTCGTCGCCGATCGACACCGTGCGTCCGGGGTCGTTCACGCCGAAATGCTCGCGCGACGTCGCGGCGAACAACATGACCGTGCGCCGCTGCAACGCGTGCGCAAGATGCACGAGCCCCGTGTCCGTTCCGACCACGATCTCCGACGCCTGAATCCAGTGCGCGCATTCCTCGACGGAAAGTTTCGGCAACACGATCGCGCCCGGCATCAGCGCCGCGATCGCCTGTGCCTCTTCGCGCTCGCGTTCCGTGCCCCAGGGCAGCGCGATTGCGTAGCCGCGCTCGGAGAGCCAGCGGCCCACTTCACCCCAATTCGCCTTCGGCCATTTCTTCACGTCCGCGGACGTGGCGTGGAACAGCATCGCGATCGGTGCGCCGCGCGGAATTTCCAGGTCGCGCGCAAGCGCCGGCAGGCAGATGTTGTAGTCGGGCGTGTCGTCGAACCGGTAGCCGAGCGCGTCGGCGACACTCACGCGCATGCCGCGCCACGCATCGGTGAGCGGGCGCGGGCCGAAGCGCGCGTTATACGCGAAGGCCGCGCCGCGCTCGCCGAGATCCTGATTCAGATAGCCGAAGCGCCGCCGCCCCCGCGCGATAAAGGCGATGATCGCGCTCTTGTACACGCCATGGATATCGAGGATCACGTCGTACTTTTCCGCGCGCAGTTCGCCGATCGACGCCGCAATGCCCTTCAGGTCGTTCCAGTTGCGCGCCTTCTTGAATTTGCGCAGCGGCGCGCTCAGCACCCGATCGACGCCCGGATTCCAGCGGATGATGTCAGCGAAGGCGGCGTCGGCGGCCCAGTCGATTTGCACGCCGGGAAATGCACGCCGCAAGTCCGAGACGACTGGTAGCGTCTCGACGATATCGCCGAGCGACGTGACTTTGACGATCAGAATTCGCTTCATGAAGAATACGTGAGTGCTCCGGCGCGCCCGCCCCGACTGTGGCTCGCTGCGACTGCGACGCGCAGTCGCGTTCCGGAAAAACTAGCGATTCTAATGAATTTGGGACAGACGCACTGTCAGCGTTTGTAATCCACGCTCCGAAACGCGCGCTGCAAAGGTTTCAGGATAGACCGTCGGAGCACTACGCTGCAGAACGCGCTATCGAATGCCGCGCTTTACAGCGAACGTGACGAGAAGGTATCGCATTGGGCGACGTCGCCCGACGACAGGCCGCGACGCAGCCAGCGCTGGCGCTGCGCGCTCGTGCCGTGCGTGAATGCTTCGGGCACAACTCGGCCTTGCGATTGCTGCTGCAGACGATCGTCGCCGATCGCGGCCGCGGCGTTCAGGCCCTGCTCGAAATCGCCCGGTTCGATCAGCTTCGCGTTCTCGCGCTGCGCCACGGCGGCCCAGACGCCAGCGAAGCAGTCCGCCTGCAACTCGACGCGCACCGACAGCGCGTTCGCCTGCTCCTTCGACATGCGCGAGCGCGCGCTATTCACCTTGTCCATGATGCCGAGCACGTTCTGCACGTGATGCCCGACTTCGTGCGCGATCACATAAGCCTGCGCGAAATCGCCGCCCGCACCGAAGCGGTCGCGCAATTCACGATAGAACGACAGATCGATATAAACCTTGCGGTCGCTCGGGCAGTAGAACGGGCCCATGGCCGTCTGCCCCGTGCCGCAAGCGGTCTGCGTGGCGCCCGTGAACATCACGAGCCGGGGCGCTGGATAGTCCTGATTGAACTGCGCGCGGAAGATGTGTTGCCAGGTCTGCTCCGTGTTGCCGAGCACGCGCCGCACGAACACGGCGCCAGGGTCGTTGGCGGGCGGCTGGTTACGGGGTGCGGCCTGCTGCTGCGGCGGTGCGTTGCCTTGCAGAACCTGTGCGCCGTTGATGATCGTCATCGGATTGATGCCGAAGAAATACGAAGCCGCCAGCGCCACGATGATCGTGCCGATACCAATCGATCCGCCGCCGACGCGAAAGCCGCCTCCACCGCCGCGCCGGTCTTCCACATTCTGGCTTTCTTGCTGGTCGTCTAGGCGCATGATCCTTCTCCTTGCTGCTCGCGCGGTGCGCGCGTTCAAAAGCCATTATGGTACCCGTGCGAATCGCACAACCCGTGCCGGAGCCACGTAAATTTTCCTTGTGGAATGATCTTTCGCGCAGCTCGAAACAGTGCGGTCGATTGTCGCGAACACGCCTGCGCCGACTTGCCGCACCGCACTATAAAGCCATCTCGAAATAGCCGGAAAATCAACCCGATAGCGACCTTAAGCGCTTGAAACTGCGGCATATACGCGCAACGCAGGATCACTGACGCAGCGCAACACTTTCTCGAAATGGCGCTAAGCTCCGGCCCGTCACACGTCTGATCCGGCACAGGACACATACGCCTCGCAAACCGGGGCGCGCGTGAATTTCAAGGCACAAAGTCATCATGCATTCGACTCCCGAAGCACTCGATCTGGCGCGAATCCAGTTCGCGTTCACCGTTTCGTTTCACATCATCTTTCCGGCGCTTTCCATCGGACTCGCGAGCTTCATCGCGGTGCTCGAAGGCGCCTGGCTCAAAACCGGCAAGCCGGTCTACAAGGAACTCTGTCTTTTCTGGTCGAAGGTCTTCGCCGTCGCGTTCGGCATGGGCGTCGTGTCGGGCGTCGTCATGGCCTACGAATTCGGCACCAATTGGGGCGGCTTTTCGAGCTTCGCCGGTCCGGTCACTGGTCCCCTTCTCACGTACGAAGTGATGACCGCGTTCTTCCTGGAGGCGGGCTTCCTCGGCATCATGCTGTTCGGCTGGAACAAGGTCGGTCCGAAGGCGCACTTCGGCGCGACGCTGATGGTCGCCATCGGCACGCTCATCTCGACGTTCTGGATTCTCGCGTCGAATAGCTGGATGCAGACGCCGCAGGGCTTTCGAATCGAAGGCGATCATGTCGTGCCGGTCGACTGGTTCGCGATCATCTTCAACCCGTCGTTTCCGTACCGGCTCGCGCACATGGCGATCGCTGCGTTCATCGTCGCGGCGCTGGTGGTGGCCGCGACCGGCGCGTGGCATCTGCTGAAAGGCCGGCGCGATCCGGCCATCCGCAAGATGTTCTCGATGTCGCTCTGGCTGCTGCTCGCCCTGACGCCGATCCAGGCGCTCGTCGGCGACGCGCACGGTCTCAACACGCGCGAACATCAGCCGGCGAAGATCGCGGCGATCGAAGGCATCTGGGACACCGAGAAAGGCGGCACCGCGCTCAATCTCTTCGGCATTCCCGACATGGAAGCCGAAACCACGAAGTACGCCGTGTCGATTCCGCATCTCGGCAGCCTGATCCTCACGCATAGCTGGGACGGCGAGATTCGCGGCCTCAAGGAATTTCCGAAGGAAGACCGCCCGAACTCGACGCTCGTGTTCTGGAGCTTCCGCGTGATGGCCGGCCTCGGCGTGCTGATGATCCTGATGTCCTTCGCCGCATGGTGGCTGCATCGCAAACGCAGGCTGTTCGATGCGCGCTGGTTCCACCGCTTCGCGCTCGCGATGGGCCCGACCGGCTTCATCACGCTGCTCGCGGGCTGGGTGACGACCGAAGCGGGCCGTCAGCCGTGGGTCGTGTACGGCGTCATGCGCACGGCCGACGCCGTGTCGCCCGTCACCGCGCAGCAGGTCGGCGTTTCGCTCTTGGCCTTCGTGATCGTCTACACGATCGTGTTCGGCACTGGCATCTACTACCTGCTGAAGCTTCTGCGTCATGGTCCCGCATTGCCGGGCGCCCATACGCACGAACCGACATCGCACGACGGCAGCGCGCGTCGCCCGCTGAGTCTTCCGCATCAGTCCATCGAAGGAGCATAAGAATATGGATCTCACGCTCGCCTGGGCCGCGATCATCGCGCTGGGCCTGTTCCTCTACGTCGTGCTCGACGGCTTCGATCTCGGCATCGGCATTCTCTTTCCGTTCTTTCCCGATCAGCACGATCGCGACGTGATGATGAACACCGTCGCGCCCGTGTGGGACGGCAACGAAACCTGGCTCGTGCTCGGCGGCGCGGGCCTGTTCGCCGCGTTCCCGATGGTCTATTCGACCGTGCTGTCCGCGCTCTATCTGCCGCTCGTGCTGATGCTCGTGTGCCTGATCTTCCGCGGCGTGTCGTTCGAGATCCGCGCGAAGGCGCAGCGCACGAAGCATATGTGGGACCTCGCGTTCATTGGCGGATCGACGGGCGCGACGTTCTTCCAGGGCGTGGCGCTGGGCGCGTTTCTCGACGGCATTCCCGTCGCCGATGGCCGCTTTTCCGGCGATGCCTTCGGCTGGTTCACGCCGTTCTCGATCTTCACGGGCGGCGCGCTGGTCGTCACCTATGCGCTCCTCGGGGCGTGCTGGCTGATCGCGAAGACCGAAGGCGATCTGCAGCGGCGCATGTATCGCGTGGTGTGGCCGCTGACGGTTCTGCAGCTCGCGACGATCGCCGTCGTCAGCGTCTGGACGCCGTTGCAGGATGCGGGCATCGCCTCGCGCTGGTTCGATTCGCCGTGGTTCTATCGGATGTTGCCGGTGCCGGTTCTCGTCGCCGGTTGCGCGTGGGCCATGCGCCGCTCGATTGCATCGCGCCATGAGAAGCGGCCGTTCGCGATGGCGCTCGGCTTCGTGTTTCTGGGCTTCTCGGGTCTCGTGTTGAGCATCTCACCGCACGAGATTTTTCCGGGCGTGTCGATCTGGGACGCGGCCGCGCCGCGTTCGAGCCAGCTCTTCACGATCGTCGGCGCGGCAGTGATTCTGCCGGTGATCGTCGCTTACACCACGCTAGGCTATTGGGTATTCAGAGGAAAGGTGCGCCATGGCGAACATCACTACCATTGATCGCGCGCGCAAGGTGTTCTGGTTCATCGCGCTGTGGATGGCGGGCGTCGGCGGCGCGATGCTGCTCGCGCTGCCGTTCAAGCTGCTGATCAAGGCGGGAGCGGCGATTCATTGATGCCGACGCGGGCGCGGCAATGCCGCCCGCGCCAGCCCGTCTGCCTCGAAACTAGCGGCGCGGCCAAAGCTTGAGTGCTCGATCGAGAAGCTCACGTCCGCGCGTCTCGATTGCATCCTCGTCCCACACGTCGTATTGGTGCAGCTGAGTATTGATGGGCAGCAAGGAATGCGCGAGGATCTCGCGACGCTTCTCCTGCCAGGGACCATGCTTGATGGAACTGTTCAGGCTACCTGTGATAAGCGTCAGATTGCCGAAGGTCTGAACCAGGCTATCTCGTCGCTCGCTGGCAAGTGCTCGAGGCTCGCCGTCACCCTGCAACCATGCGTCCTCAATCCCCTTCGATCCATCCTGCAACGGCCAATGTGCCACCCATCCTTGCGGCATGATGTGTTCGACCGTGATGGGACCGTCGAACTTGAGCGCCTCCATCTTCGAACTCAAGTACGTCTTGCTGATGCGCCCGAGCACGTAAGTAATGCGCATGTTGTTCAGTTGAGAATACGCATTTCTGCTCATCCATGCGCGGGCGAATGCTTCATCGCTCGGCCATTCGTCCGTGGCGCTGTGCAACCCGGCAAGATGTTCGGCTACGACATCCGCCTTCGCTCCGTCACGCCGGATTGCCCGCGTCAACGCCATGAACAGGCGGTTATATGCCTTTGTCTCGGCACCGCAAATCGCTCGACGCAGGAGATAGCTTTCCAGAATCTCTGCAATCCTTGCCATCTCCGCGTCGTTGGCGCCGCCATCAAGCAATGCAAGCAAGGGCGGATAAGCGGTGCTCACGTCGAACACGCTGAGGAAACGAGCGAGACGGCCCAGGACATTGCATTTGTCCGGAACCGAGATCCGACGAAAATCGTCGCGTCGCTTTGCGATCGACACAAGTTCGTCCCGAACTGTATTGAATGGTTTCGCGCGGTCGATCCAGTACTTGTATTCAACGAACAGGTGTTTAATCGGAATATCGCGCGCCTGCTTGCTGGCGAGAAAATGCTGGATAAAAAGGTCGCTTCTGGGCCGACGAAGACGCCCTTGCGTTACTTCTTCGCGCCAGAAATCTTCATCAAACTCGGCCCAATATTGCTTGTAGAGCTCTTCCTGAGCTTCGCCCTGCCTCGCCGCACGCAAGAAGATGTAATTTCGCAGCAGGTCAGCCGGCAATAGCGGCTCCCCTCTTGCGTTGAGCGTCTCGAAGATCACCTGGGCGTCGTCATCGCGTTCGAGATCGATCGCTACGACCTTGAGCGCCGTCTTCAGTGCCTCGAAGCACTCTTCCAGCCGATCGGCGAGAGAAATATCGGCCGCCAGCGCGGGGGCGCTGTCCGTACCTTTGAAGAATTCAACCAACTGCTCGTAAAAAAACAGATATGCCTCGACCATGCGGGGACGCGGATCAGGCTTCCGCGCGCGCGGCCGGCGGACCAGCGGATGAAGTCCTTCCAAGGCCGCGCGTGATCCGGCTGTAAGAACGTCCCTGAACTGGTTTCTGTCGGAAAGCGTAGGCCAGACCTTGAATTGCTCTATTTCCGGCTCAGCCATGCGGCCGGTATTGAGTGTGAATTTCTCGCACTCGTCCGCAAAATCAGCTAGCCCCTCTTCCCGACAAAAATCCCGAAACGCGGCCAGGAAAAGCTGAAGCGTCGTGAGCCGCTGTTGCCCGTCAATGACACTCCGACGCTCGACGCGTCCGGTCTGAGTCTGTTTCTGATCGAGCACCATCGCCCCCAGGAAGTGGACGGGAGCGTCCTTCCTGTCTTCGATGAACTCAGTGAATTTTCGGGAGATATCCTCCCAGAGCGGCTCCCATTGATGCTCTCGATTCCAGACGTATTGCCGTTGGAACATCGGAATCTCGAGCCTCATCTTCTTTTCGAAGATGTCCAAAACCGCAATCGCGTTTGCATCCATACAGTTTCGTCTCTCAGTTTCTCGTTTTCATAATTGCCGCTAAAAGACAGAGCGCAGCGGCTATTGATGATACTCGGCGAGACACGACGGAGAGCTTGGGACAGGTTCGGAATATGTCGATACCAGGAGGACGGCGTTGCATACCAGTCACAACGCTCACCATCTCGTGACGAAGGCTGATCGGAAACCGAAACAATCTCGATTGACGTGCCGCCGAGCGCGCACGGTCCTCCCATAAACACGACAGAAGTGGCCGTGTCGAATGAACGACCGGCGCGGACGACGTGTTCAGAAAAACGCCGCCGCAATCAATCCGCTTGCGATCCCGAACAGAATCACCGCCACGGCAACGAACGCGAGCACGCGCGGCGGAAACGACTTCGCGAGCATCGCCAGCGACGGCACGCTGACCGGCGGCAAGGTCATCAGCAACGCGCCGGCGGGGCCCACCGCCATGCCGAGCGACAGCATCGCCTGAATGATGGGCACTTCGCCGGCAGTCGGAATGACGAACAGCGTGCCGGCGACGGCAAACGCGGCGATCCACAGCATGCCGTTGCCGATATCCGGCCCGATGTGCGGAAAGAGCCACGCGCGCGCCGCGCCGAGCAGCAGCACGAGCACGATGTATTCGGGCACGAGCCTCAACGTCATGCGGCCGAGGATCTTGATCCAGCGCGAAAACGCGGTGCCCGGTTCGTCTTCCTCGATGAGCTTCGACAAAGCCGCGCGCGACGCCGCGGCCTGCGCCGGCGTCACCATGCGGTTCACTGCGTAGCCGAGACCGAATACCATCAACACGCCGAGCACGAAGCGCAGGCCCGTCCATTCCCAGCCGAGCACGAAGCCCATGAAAACGAGCGCGGCAGGATTGAGCACGGTATTGCCGAGCCAGAACGCGACCGCCGCGCCCGGCGCCGCCTCGCGCGCGCGCAGGCCCGCGACGACGGGCGCCGCGCAGCACGTGCACATCATGCCGGGCAGCGACATCAGCCCGCCGTTCACGACGCTGCCGAAATTGTGCTCGCCCAGCGCCCGCGCGACCCAGCGCGGCGGAATCAGCGCCTGCACGGCGGAACCGAGCAGAAGACCCAGCACCATCGCCTGCCAGATGGCCTTGCCGTAGGTTATCGCGTAATCGAGCGCGGCCTGCCACGACGGTTCGGGCGCGCTCGCGGCGGTGCCCATCAGAATGGATTTGCCGATGGAATGCTGGCTCGCCGCGACGAACGCGCGGTTGTAATACGGAAACCATTTCACGTAGAACAGTCCCACGACCGCGATCAGCAGAAACACCATCCAGCCGAGCGCGACGCGAGGTTGTCGAAGCGTGGTCATATCTTTTTCTTTCGAGTGAGTTGAAATCGGTCAGCCGAGCGCCGGGGTGGTCTCGGCGAGCTGGGCCAGCAGCGCCTTCGCCTGATCGAGGCTGTCGGCGTCGTTCGGGCGGAACAGCACATGCGCCGCGTGCGGCAATCCGGTGTAGAGCGCCTTGCTGCTGCGCCCATAAGCGGGATCGTAATGACGGTCGATCAGTTCGGCGAACAGTTCGGCGCGCGCGTTTTCATCGATCAGACGATGCCAGTGCTCCACGCGCTCGCGGCTATGCAGCCCGACGAGCTTCGACAACTGCGTCTTGAAGAACGCGGGATCGTCGAACAGATGCGCGTAGTCCTGCAACAGAAACGCGATGCGGTCCTCGCGCCGCGCCTCGACTTCCAGGCACGAGGCCGCATGCAGACTGTCGAGCAGCGCGTCGGGCAGCGTGATCGAGCCGATGCGCCGCCCTTCCGCTTCGGCAAAAACCGGTTTCGCCCGATCGAAGCCCGAAAGCGTCGCGACCAGCGCCGAATCGAATGCCTTCTGCGATGGCTGCGGACGCCCCGGCAACGCGCCGAGCAACGATCCGCGATGCGCGGCGAGCCCTTCCAGATCGAGCGTCTGCGCGCCGGCCGCATCCAGCGCGTTCAGCAGGCGCGTCTTGCCGCTGCCCGTATGGCCGATCAGCACGACGTAGCGGAAGCGTTGCGGCAGCGCGCCCAGCCGTTCGAGCGCGTCGCGCCGGTACGCCTTGTAGCCGCCGTCGAGCTGGCGCGCCTGCCAGCCGATCATGTTGAGCCACGTCGTCATCGAGCCGGAGCGCTTGCCGCCACGCCAGCAATAGACGAGCGGACGCCAGTTGCGCGGCCTGTCCGCGAACAGCGTGTCGAGATGATGCGCGATGTTGCGCGCGACCATCGCCGCGCCGACGCGCGTCGCCTCGAACGGCGAGACCTGCTTGTACATCGTGCCGACGATCACGCGCTCCTCGTTGCTGAGCACGGGCGCGTTGATCGCGCCGGGAATGTGGTCCTCGGCGAATTCGAGCGGTGTGCGGACGTCGACGATTTCGTCGAAATCGCACAGACGGTCGATGGTAACGAGCAGGTTTTTCACGGATTGCGGGCGGGTCCGGGGACGG
The DNA here is from genome assembly GCF_001544875.2 of Caballeronia hypogeia. Lineage (GTDB taxonomy): Bacteria > Pseudomonadota > Gammaproteobacteria > Burkholderiales > Burkholderiaceae > Caballeronia > Caballeronia hypogeia. The sequence continues at coordinate 134,279 of NZ_FCOA02000009.1, read as the reverse complement.
GCGAATGAAAAATTATCGCATGCGGGCGGAAATCGGCCCGGACGGCGCGAATTTCTTTCAAAAGTGCCAGAAGCGTTAAAGTGTGCCGATCGACCGGCGCGAAGGAGAGGCGATGAGCTATCACGAGACGATCGGCGCACGCGGCTACCGTTTCGACGATCTGAAGACGCTGCTCGCGCGCGCCAGTCCGCGCCGCTCCGGCGACGAACTCGCGGGCGTCGCGGCGGCGACGGAAGAAGAGCGCGTCGCCGCGAAAATGGCGCTCGCGCGGGTGTCGCTCAGCGCGTTTCTGAACGAACCGCTGATTCCCTACGAGCACGACGAAGTCACGCGCCTGGTCTTCGACACGCATTCCCGTGAGGCCTTCGCGCCGATCGCGGATCTAACGGTCGGCGAATTCCGCGAATGGCTGCTCGCCGACAGCACCGACACGGCCGCGCTCGAACGCATCACGATGGGCGTCACGCCGGAAATGGCCGCGGCCGTCTCCAAGATCATGCGCAACCAGGATCTGATCCTCGCGGCGCGCAAGCGTCCGGTGGTCACGCGCTTTCGCACGACGATCGGGCTGCCGGGGCATTTGTCGGTGCGGCTGCAGCCGAATCATCCGACCGACGATCCGAAGGGCATCGCCGCCTCGATGCTCGACGGCCTGCTCTACGGCTGCGGCGATGCGGTCATCGGCATCAATCCGGCGTCGGATTCGCCCGCCGCCATCGGCCGCCTGCTCGCGATGATGGACGACTTCCGCCAGCGCTACGACGTGCCGATGCAATCCTGCGTCCTCACGCACGTCACCAACACGCTCGCGGCGATCGAACAAGGCGCGCCGGTCGATCTCGTGTTTCAGTCCGTCGCGGGCACGGAGCGCGCAAACGCGAGCTTCGGCGTGTCGCTTGCGATGCTGGAGGAAGCGCGCGACGCGGCGTTGTCCCTGAAGCGCGGCACCGTCGGCGACAACGTCATGTACTTCGAGACGGGTCAAGGCAGCGCGCTGTCGGCGAACGCGCATCACGGCGTCGACCAGCAGACCTGCGAGGCGCGCGCCTATGCGGTCGCGCGGCGCTTCAGCCCGTTGCTGACGAACACGGTGGTGGGTTTCATCGGCCCGGAATATCTCTACGACGGACGGCAGATCATCCGCGCGGGACTGGAAGATCACTTCTGCGGCAAGCTGCTCGGCGTGCCAATGGGCTGCGACATCTGCTACACGAACCACGCCGAAGCCGATTCCGACGACATGGACACGCTGCTCACGCTGCTGGGCGTGGCGAACGTCAATTTCATCATGGGCGTGCCGGGCGCGGACGACGTCATGCTCAATTACCAGAGCACCTCGTTTCATGACGCACTCTACGTACGCCGCGCGCTGAACCTGAAACGCGCGCCCGAATTCGAAGCGTGGCTCGCGAAGATGCGCGTCACCGACGAGCGCGGCGCGTTGCTCGCGGCGCCCACGCAACCCTTGCTCGAATGGATCGAATCATGACCAACGCCGACGCCTGGGACACGCTCAGGCGCTTCACGAACGCACGCATTGCGTTGGGGCGTACGGGCAGCAGCCTGCCGACCGCGCCCCTGCTCGCGTTCGAGCTCGCGCATGCGCAGGCGCGCGACGCGGTGCATCAGCCGCTCGATACGGCGGCGCTCAGGGACGAAATTCGCGCTCTGAGCTTCGACACGCTCGAAGTGAAGAGCGCCGCGCCGGATCGCGACGTCTATCTGCGCCGGCCCGATCTCGGCCGCGTGCTCGACGATGACAGCGCGGAACGGCTCTCAACGCACGCAGCCGGTTGCGAACTCGTGTTCGTCGCCGCCGATGGACTGTCGGCCTTCGCCGCGCAACGTCACGTCGCGCCCTTGCTCGGGAGTCTGCGCGAGAAGCTCGAAGGCTGGAACGTCGGTCCGGTCGTGATCGCGACGCAGGCGCGTGTCGCGCTGGGCGACCGCATCGGTGAGCTTTTACGGGCGAAGCTCGTCGTCGTGATGATCGGCGAGCGGCCGGGACTCAGTTCGCCCGACAGCCTGGGCCTCTACGTGACGTACGCGCCGCGCGGGGGCCGCAGCGACGCCGAACGCAACTGTATCTCGAACGTGCGGCCCGAAGGGCTCGATTATGGCGCCGCCGCGTTCAAGCTGATGTGGATACTGAACGAGGCACGCCGGCTAGAACTCACCGGCGTCGGACTGAAGGATCACAGCGAATCGCTGCCCGCTCCGGACGCAGACTAGATCCGCAACTTGCGATACAGCGTCGTGCGCGAAATCCCGAGCGCGCGCGCCGTCGCGGAGACATTGCCGTCGTTCGCCTTCAGCGCGGCCGCGACCGCGCTCGCCTCGATATCCGCTAGACTCGCGGCGCCTGCGCGCGGCGGCGTGTCTTCCGGCTGAACGGCATCGCAGAGTTCATCGACGAAATCGTGCGGCAGATGCTCGACGCGAATGTGGGCGTCGTGATCGTCGAGCATCGCGGACGCGGTGCGCAGCACGTTGCTCAACTGACGGAAATTGCCCGGCCACGGATGTCGCGCAAAAAGCGCGAGCACCTCGTCGTCGATGCTGACGACGCGGCCCGCGAAACGCTCGGCCCGCAAAATCTTGTCGACGACCGCGCGCAAATCCGTGCGTTGCGCGAGCGGCGGCAAGGTCACCGTCAGCCCGTTGACGCGGTAATAAAGATCCTCGCGAAACTCCCCTTGCGCGACGCGCTCGCGCAGCTTGCGATTGCTCGCGCAGATCAGCGTGAAGTCGACCGGCACCGCGCGCGCCGCGCCGAGCGGCTCGACCACGCGTTCCTGCAGCACGCGCAGCAGACGGCTTTGCATCGCGAGCGGCATGTCGCCGATTTCATCGAGAAACAGCGTGCCGCCGTTCGCCTGCACGATCTTGCCGATCGCGCCGCGTTTCGCCGCGCCGGTGAACGCGCCCTGCGCATAGCCGAACAACTCGGATTCGATCAGCGTCTCCGGCAGCGACGCGCAATTCACCGCGACGAACGGCCCCGCGCGGCGCGGCGAATCGCGATGGATCGCGCGCGCGAGCATTTCCTTGCCCGCACCGGTTTCGCCGCCGATCAGAATCGGGATGTTCTTGCCGATGACCTTGCGCACGCGCGCGACGATGTCGTTCATCTGCGCATCGCCAGTGCAAAGCTCCGTCAGACCGGAACCCGCCTCCTCGCGCACGGCGAGCGCATTCGATGCGACCGCCACGTTCGACGCTGCCCGCGCGTGAAAATCGACCTGCGCGAACACCACCACGCCGCTGTGCAGTTCGAGCCGGCAGGCCGCATCGCCCGAGCGCGCGATCAGCGCATCGGTGCGTTCGCCGAACAGCGCCTCCAGCGTCTGCAAACGCAGACGTCCGAGTTCGAGGCCGAGCTGAAACTGCGCGCTGCGATTGGCGCAGAGCAGACGCCCGTCGAGATCGAACACCGCGATGCCCTCCATCAACGTGCCGATAAACTCGGGCCGGCTATGAAAACGGATGCGCAGTCCGTCGCCGAACGCGCTCGCGATCAGGCGGTTCTCGATCATCTGCCCGGACATCTTCACGAGCGCCATCGTGTGCTGGTGGTAGCCGCGGCGGTCACCGGTGACATCGAGCACGCCGGAGAGATTGCCGTGCGGATCGAGGATCGGCACGCTGGAGCAGGTCAGGAAGTGATTGGCGCGCAGATAGTGCTGATCGCCATGCACGGTGACGGCGGTGCGCTCGGCGATGGTCGTGCCGATTGCGTTGGTGCCCTGATGCTCCTCGCTCCACACGGCGCCCGCGCGCAGCGCGACTTTTTCGGCGCGGGCGAGGAAGTCGTCGTCGCCGAGCGAATGCAGGATGAGGCCGCTCGCGTCCGTCAGCGCGATCATGCTGTGCGTGTTGGCGATCTGCGCGTACAGCGTTTCCATCACCGGCAGCGCGTGCGCGAACAGCGCGCGGCTTTCATCGAGCCTGACGGCGAACTCCGTGCCGGAGAGCACCGCGTACTCCGGCCGCATCGTCTCGAACAGGCCGAACGTGGCCGAGCGCTCGTGCGAGTGCTGAATGACCTCGCGTTGCGCGGGCTGCAAGGCCGCGCCGATGGCATGCTGCATCGCCTCCTCCTTCGAATTCCCGGCAGCCGGATGTTCGGCCCAAGCGCCGCCCCGCCGTCGCGTGAATGTCTCCTCGCGGCAATGTAACACCGACGCGGCGCTCGGGTCGATTCGAGGAAGCACGCGGATGCGCGCCGCTGCGCCCTGCCTGGCGAGCGCTACAGCACCAGCGAGCCCGCGGAGATCGCCACGATCAGGAAAATCACGAACAGGATCAGGAAGATGAAGAAGCAGATTTTCGCGATGCCCGCCGCGCCCGACGACACGCGCGTGAAACCGAACAAACCGGCGACAACAGAAATGATCGCGAAGAGAATGGCGAGTTTCAGCATGGCAGCAGATCCGATGTTGTTGTAGTCGTTCTTGCCCGTGCAAGCTGCGTGCCTTGTCGGTGATTTTTGCCGATGGTTGCCGACGGAATTGACCGTTAGTCGCTTTTCAAAGACACAAAAAAGCGGGCGAAACCGCCCGCTTCGATCAACGCTCAACGAATGCCGCGCGCCCGATTGTCGTTCGCCCGAACCGTCGCGGGAGCCGGTGTCGCTGGCGCCGCTGCCGGAAGCGGCCGACGCGTGCCGAGCCAGCCCGCGACCGACTGATGCACTCGCGGCACCGCGAGCAACGCGCCGATCGCGATGGCATCGGCGGCCAGTCCCGCCGGCACGTTGATGAGGCCGTCGGTCAGCGTGAACAGGATCGAATCGACGGTCAGCGAGATCACCGTGCCCGCGACGAAAGAAACCATGCCGTCGCGCCCGAGCGCGCCGACCCAGGGCAGGCGCTGCGCCACCAGCTTCACGATGCCGTAGCGCGCGAGGTTGGCCGCGAGCCACGCGATCGCGAGGAAGTTGACGATGCGCGGCCCCGCGAGATCGCGCTTGAACGCGCTGTCGAGCACCGGCGGCAGGACCAGCAGCTTGTAATACGCCATGCCGGCGATCAGCGCGGCCGCGCCCACGCTCACGATCCAGCCGAAGCGGTGCGCGCTCACGCGCTGGTACACCGGCTGGCAACGCGCCAGCACGCCGAGCGTGAACATCAGTTGCCACGCGGCGGGATTGAAGTCCCAGAGGTTGTCATCGACGGAAGGCATGTATTCGCCGATCTGCGGCGCGAAGGCCCACAGCGCGATGCTCAGGCCCAGCAACAGCCACGGCTTGCTGCGCGCGAGCGGCAGCGTGAGCGGCACGGCGAGCGCGAACAGCGCGTACATCGGCAGCACGGCGGCAAGATAAGGCTGGCGCTCGAAGGTCAGAATCTGCGCGAGCGACGACACCGGCTCCGACACCACGCTGTCGAGATCGTGAAGCGCGAGATTCGGCGCGTGCCCGAAGAACGGCCGCAGCAGGAAGGACGCCACCAGCATCAGCGCGGCGGTGACGAGAAACGCGCGATACAGCTCGAACGCGCGCTTGAAGAAGCGCACGCGCGCCGCGCTTTCCGAGCGGCGTTCCGCGAGCGAGACGTAAGCCGTCGCCGTGGCAAAGCCGCCGAGGAACACGAAGACTTCGGCCGCGTCGTTCAGCGCGAACGCATGCAGTGTGAAGCGCGACAGCATGCTGCCGCCGATGTGATCGACGACGATGATGAGCAGAACCAGTCCCCGAAAGAAGTCCAGCTCGACGAGACGTTGCGATTTTCCCTGCATGCGGCGTACGGTGAAATCCTGCGGCGAGCAGGAGGTTGGACGGCGGCCGCGCATCAATTTCCGGCTGGCGGCACGAAAGCATTGGAGTTTACCCGTAAATACGGCGGCACAGCACCGAAATAAGAGCAAATAATCGTTTCAAATCCGGTATTTGTGGCCCGGCTGCCATAAAGCGCCGGCAAACTTGACGAATGCGCGGCGCCGCGCGACAAGCATCCGTTGGGCACCCATGATGTTTTCAGGTTCCTTACATTTATTCAAGAGATCGGGCTAACATCACGCCCTCTACGCCGGAGCCTGTCTCGGACCATGGACTATCTCACCGCTCTTCTCGCCGATCCGGCCGCCTGGGCCGCCCTCGCAACGCTCGTCGTGATGGAGGTCGTGCTCGGCATCGACAATCTGATCTTCATTTCGATCCTGACCAACAAGCTGCCCGTCGCGCACCGGGAGCGCACGCAGCGCATCGGCATCGGGCTCGCGCTGGTGATGCGCCTCGGGCTGCTCGGCACGGTCGCGCTGATCGTTCGGCTCACGACGCCGATCTTCGAGGCGTTCGGCCACGGCTTCTCGTGGCGCGACCTGATCCTGATCGCGGGCGGCGTATTTCTCGTCTGGAAAGCGACGACCGAAATCCATCATCACGTCTCGCACGACGCCGACGCGCACGCCGGCGCCGGGGCGGCCGCCAGCCTGACGCCGCTCTCGGCCATCGGTCAGATTCTGCTGCTCGACCTCGTGTTTTCCATCGACAGCATCGTGACGGCGGTCGGCATGACCGAGCACATTCCGATCATGTTCGTCGCGGTGATCGCCGCCGTGGCCGTGATGCTGTTCGCGGCCGGGCCGCTGTCGCGCTTCATCGAGCGCAATCCGACGATCGTCATGCTGGCGCTCGGTTTCCTGCTCGTGATCGGCATGACGCTGGTCGCCGAAGGCTTCGGCACGCACGTGCCGAAGGGCTATATCTACGCGGCAATGGCGTTCTCCGCGCTGGTCGAAGGGCTGAACATGCTGGCGCGGCGGGCGAAGGGGCGCGCGGGCGCGTCGCAGGCCGTGAAGCGCAGCGAATAAACGGTCCTAAAGTTCCGTCATCCGCCGCCGATATCGCACGGATGACGACCCAGCCCGCCACCCTCGCCCGCGCCGCCCGTCACTCGTGGCAGCGCGCCTCACGCATCGGCGCTTACAGCGCGACGCTCCTGCTCGCCGTGCAGTGCTTCGGCGTCGTGTTCAACGCGCTGCATTCGTGGAAAAAGTTCGGCTTTCCGGGCGGCGGAGATTTCCTCACATTCTGGGCCGCCGCGCGCATCACCGATGCCGGCGCGCCGCTCGAAGCCTATTCCTGGCCGGCGATCAAGCACATCGCCGCGCAGTTTTCGCCGGACATTCCCATGCCCGGCCCGTGGTTCTATCCGCCCAACTTTCTGCTGATCGCGCGCCCGCTCGCGTGGATGCCCGGCGGGGTGGCGTACGGGTTGTTCGCGGCGCTGTCCTCGGCGCTGTTCGTCTGGCTGATGCGCCGCGCGCTGCCGGCGCGCCACATGCTCGTCTGGATCCTCGCGTTTCCCGGCTTGTGGCTGAACGCCGCGCAAGGCCAGAACGCGGCCATCACCGCGAGCCTCGTGCTGGCGGCGTTGCTTTCGATGCCAGCGCGCCCCGTGCTCGCGGGCGTGTTCATCGGACTGTTGTCGATCAAGCCGCATCTCGCGATCCTGTTCCCCATCGCGCTCGCGTGCGCCGGCATGTGGCGGACCTTCCTCGCCGCCGCCGTCACCGCGTTGCTGTTCACCGGCGTGTCGGTCGCGGTGTTCGGCATCGGCATCGTGCCGGTCTTTCTGCACGGCCTGAGCGACGCCAACGGCTATATCGCGGCCGGCGTGCTGCCGTGGGACCAGACCGCGAGCCTGTTCGCGACGCTGCGCATGGCGCACGTCGCGGCCGGCCCCGCGTATGTCGCGCAGGCGTGCCAGGCGGCGCTCGCGGTCTGCGCCGTCGCGTGGGTCTGGCGCAACTCGACGCAACTCGAAGTGCGCGCCACCGCGCTCGTCGCGGCGACCTTCATGATCAGCCCGTATATCTACAACTACGACGCCGTCTGGCTCGGCGTGCCGGTCGCGCTCATCACCGCGCGCGCGCTGCGCGACGGCTGGCTGCGCGGCGAGCGCGTCATCCTGGTCGTCGCGTGGATGTATCCGCAGATGGCCGATCTGATGTCGATCCATTTCGGCATCGGGCCGGGTCCGCTGGTTTTCGCGTCGCTGATTTTTCTGGCGGTGCGGCGCGCGCGTCTCGAATCGGCCGATGCGGGCACGATCGCGGCCGATCCGGCCATCGGTCAGGCGGGCTGAATGCGCTAAAAAGGCAACTCGCGCTGCGGATTGTCCGGCGCGCCCGACGCCGCGGCAGGCAACGGTTGCGCGCGCAGCCAGCGCTCGATCGCGGCGACCACCTGCCGCCGCTCGGGCTCGTCGAGCGCATGGCCCGCCGCGATGCCGTGCCATTTGGCGAGGCACGAGCGGCAGCACGTCGCCGTCGCGTGCTGGGCGATGAAAACCGGATGTCCGCGAAACGGCGTCTGCTTGCCGTCGTTGACCGGCGCCTCGGGCGCGAGGCGCTTGCCGATCAGCTCGCGCGCCTGCGCAAGCACCGTCTCCACGCCCTTCTCCCGCAGATATTTCCCCTCCCGCACGCCGAGCGCGAAGCGCCGCCGGAACGCCGATTTCGCCAGCGCTTCGAACACGTCGTCGAGATCGCGCATGGCGGGATCAGTCCTTCGCGTAGAGCGTCGAATCGGCGAAACCGTGTGCGTCGAGCACGCGGCCGACCAGCACCATCGCCGTGCGCTCGACGCTCGCCGCCCGCACCTTCGACGCGATATCCGCGAGCGTCCCTTGCACGCGCGTCTCGTCTGGCCAGCTTGCGCGAAACACGACCGCCGCCGGGCAATCCGCGCCGTAGTGCGGCACAAGATCGGCGACGATGCGCTCGATATGGCGCACGCCGAGATGGATCGCGAGCGTCGCGCGATGGCGTGCGAGATCGGCGAGGCTTTCGCCTTCGGGCATCGACGTCTTGGTCGCGTAGCGGGTGAGGATCACGGTCTGCGAGATGCCGGGCAGCGTCAGTTCGCGTTTGAGCGCGGCCGCGGAAGCCGCCGTCGCCGTCACGCCCGGCACGATCTCATAATCGATGCCCAGCGCCTCCAGCTTGCGGATCTGCTCGCCGATAGCGCCGTACAGCGACGGATCGCCGGAGTGCACGCGCGCCACGTCGTACCCGCGTCCGTGCGCCTCGCGCAACAGCGCGACGATGGCGTCGAGATCGAGTTCGGCCGTATCGACGACCTGTTCCGCCCGATGCCCTTCGAGCACCTGCTTCGGCACCAGCGAGCCGGCGTAGAGAATCACGGGACAGCTACGAATGAGCCGCTGCCCCTTCACGGTGATGAGTTCGGGATCGCCCGGTCCGGCGCCGATGAAATAGACGGTCATGTTTCGTGATTCAGTTGGGTAAGCGCGTCGCGGGCGCTGGAGGCGTCGTCGAACGCGCGGTCGGCGTCGGGAAGTTCGGGACGCGCCAGCATCACGACGGGCATTCCGCGCTCGCGCGCGACGGCCAGCTTCGCCTCCGTCGCGCGTCCACCGCTGTTCTTGCTGATGACGACATCGATGCGCGCGGCGTCGAACAGCGCGCGCTCGCCTTCCGGCGTGAACGGCCCGCGCGCATCGACGATCGTCGCGCGCGCGTTGCCGGGATGCGCGTCCAGACAGCGGATCGTCCAGTGCTGCGACGCCGGAATCTCGTCGAGATGCGCGAGCGGTTCGCGCCCGAGCGTGAAAAGCGGCCGATGAAACTCCGCGATCCGCTCGACGACGCCGCGCCAGTCGCGAGCCTCGCGCCAGTCATCGCCGGTTTGCGCCTGCCATTCCGGACGGCGCACGGCCCACAGCGGCACGTTCGCAATTGCACAGGCTTCGCGCGCGTGGCGGCTCATCTGCGCGGCATACGGATGCGTCGCGTCGACGACCAGCCCGATGCGCTCCGCGCCCAGATACGCGACCAGCCCGTCCACGCCGCCAAAACCGCCGACGCGCACCGCACAGGCAAGATCGTCCGGCACGCGAGCGAGGCCCGCGAGACTGTAAACATGCGTGGCGGATAGACCGCGCGCGATGGCGAGCGCATCGCCGGTGCCGCCAAGCAGCAGCACGCGCTTCATGATGCGCTCCCGACAATGCTCCCTTGCCGATCGATCGCGAAGGTCTCGACTTCGATGCCCGGCGGCAGCACGTCTGCCGCGACATCGCGCGCGCGCCGGCACACGATGTCGCCGAGTGCAATGCCTTCCGCGCGCGCCAGCCGGAGCGCTTCCTGACTCGTGTTGGCCGCGCGGATCGACTGCTGCAGCGCGTCGCTCGCGCCGGCGTCGGCGGCCCACGCGGCGAGCAGCGGCAGGTCGATGCTGGAATTGCGGCTGTGCAGATCCATATGCCCCGCGGCGAGTTTCGAGAACTTGCCGAAGCCGCCGCACAGACTCAGCCTCTCGACCGGCGCACGGCGCAGATGCTTGAGCACCGCGCCCGCGAAATCGCCCATTTCGATCAGCGCGATGTCCGGCAGACCGTAGCGCGCGCGCATGGCGTCCTCGCTCTGATTGCCCGTGCAAGCGGCGATATGCCGATACCCATTGGCCCGCGCCACGTCGATTCCCTGATGTATCGACGCGATATACGCCGAGCATGAAAACGGCCTGACGATGCCGGTCGTGCCGAGTATCGACAAGCCGCCGAGGATGCCGAGGCGCGGATTCATCGTCTTGAGGGCGAGCGCCTCGCCGTTCTCCACGCCGATGCTCACCTCGAAGCCGCCGCTGTAACCCGCGCTCGCGGCCAGCGCTTCGAGATGGTCGGTCATCATGCGGCGCGGCACGGGATTGATCGCCGGCTCGCCGATGGCGAGGGCGAGTCCCGCGCGCGTCACTGTGCCGACGCCCGGCCCCGCGTGAAAGCGCGCGCCCGTCACGGGCGAAAGCCGCACGCGCGCGAACACCAGCGCGCCGTGGGTCACGTCGGGATCGTCGCCGGCGTCCTTGATGACGCCAGCTTCGGCCGTATCGGTTTCGTCGGGAACACGGCGGCAGAACGTCAGCGCCATGGTCACGCAACGCCCCTTCGGCAACACGATTTCCGCACGCTCGGCCGTCTCGCCGAGCAGCAGCAGACGCGCGGCGGCGAGGCTCGTCGCGGTCGCGCAACTGCCCGTCGTGTAGCCGCTTCGGAGCGGCGCGGCCTGTTCCGGCGTTTCCTCACGCATGACGACGCTTCACGGCTTGCTGGCGTGCAGCAGCGTGATCGGCAGCGCGGGGCGCCACGTATCGAAGCTGCCGAGCGGCTCCGCGTGCGCAATGCCGACGCGCGCCAGTTCGCCGCCGTGCCGCGCGCGCCATTCGACGAGCGCCATTTCGCTTTGCAGCGTCACCGCATTGGCGACGAGGCGGCCGCCCTGCCGCAAGCGCGCCCAGCACGTATCGAGCACGCCGGGCGCGGTCACGCCCCCGCCGATGAACACCGCATCGGGCGCGGGCAGGCCGTCGAGCGCGGCGGGCGCTTCGCCCTTCACGAGTTGCAGCGCGGGCACGCCGAGCGCGTCGCGATTGTGCTCGATCAGGCGCTGGCGGCTTTCGTTCGCCTCGATCGCGATCGCGCGGCAGGCGCCATGCGCGCGCATCCATTCGATGCCGATCGAGCCGCAGCCCGCGCCCACGTCCCAGAGCAGCTCGCCCGGCTGCGGCGCGAGCCGCGCGAGCGTGACGGCGCGCACGTCGCGTTTGGTGAGCTGGCCGTCGTGGCGATAGACGTCGTCGGGCAGGCCGGGCGTGAGCGGCGGTCCGGCGTGGCCCGCGTGGGTGCGGCACTCGATCGCGACGAGATTGAGCGTCGCGACCTGCGGTTCGCGCCAGTCGTCGGCGCGTTCGTCGATACGGCGCTCGGACACGCCGCCGAGATGCTCGAACACGGTCATGCGGCTCGGGCCAAAGCCATGCGCGGTGAGCAGCGCGGCGACGGCGGCGGGCGTCGCGCCATCGGCGCTCAGCACGATCAGGCGCGCGCCGCGATGCAAGCTCGCGAGCAGCGACGCGACCGGCCGGCCGACCAGCGACACGCACGTGGCCTCCTGCAGCGCCCAGCGCAGACGGGCCGCCGCGAGCGACAGCGACGACGGCGCGGGAATCACCCGCATTTCGCCGTGCGCGACCTCGCGCGCGAGCGTCGCGCCAACGCCGAAGCACATGGGATCGCCGCTCGCGAGCACGCATACGCGCGTGCTGAAGTCGCCGCGTTCGGCAAGCACGGCATCGAGCGAAAAGGGTTTGGGCCACGGCACGCGGCGCGCATCGATGCGCGCCGGCAGGAAGGCGAGATGTCGCTCGCCGCCGTGGATCGAATGCGCTTCGGCGAGCGCGCGGCGGGCGGCGCGGGACAGGCCATGCCAGCCGTCCTCACCGATTCCCACGACGGTCAGCCAGGTCGACATGCGGCATCTCCTCGTTGCGGCTCCAGACGCGCCTCGGGCGGCACGCAAGGGGTCGGAAGGTCGATAAAAGCGGGCATAATACAGGTCCGTCGGTGCCCGGGGCGATCAAAAACCCAGGGCCTAAGAGGGAACACAGCGAAACTGTGGCTGCCCCCGCAATTGTACGCAGCGAGTCCGCGCTCCACTGCCACTGGTTTTTACCGGGAAGGCCGGCGCGAATGTCGACCTGCCAGCCAAGAGACCTGCCGACTCAACGCATTCGCGCGACGCCGACCGGGCGGGGTGTACCGGTTCGCTCAATACGCGCGAAGCCCTTTGGGCCACGTTTTTGACATCATCCGATCATTCGCCGTCCGCGATTGCCCCACGCGCCTCCGCGTGTCCGGGGCTTCTGCGCATCGTGCCCGCGCGCGATGGCGGGCTCGCGCGTCTGCGTCTGTTCGGCGGCGAGTTGCGTGCGGAAGCCGCGCGCGCCGTGGCCCGCGCGGCGCGCGAATGCGGCTCGGGCGTGATCGAAGTGACCAATCGCGCGAACCTGCAACTGCGCGGCATTCGCGACGACACGCATGCCGCGCTCGTCGAAATCGCGTTCGATGCGGGTCTCGGGCCGTCCACCGCGAGCGGCGACGACATCCGCAACGTAATGCTCAGCCCGCTCGCGAGCGATCACACGCGCGCGCTGGCCGCGCGAATCCTCGACGCGATGCAGGCCGATGCCGGGCTGCATACGCTGTCGCCGAAATTCGCCTTGCAGCTCGATGGCGGCGAACGCCTCGCGATGCTCGATCATCCGCACGACTTGTGGCTCTCCGCGATCGACGACGGCGCGCGCTTCGCGTTCGGCTTCGCGGGCACGATGACGCCCGCGCTCGGCGCGATTGCGCGCGGCGATGCCGTCGCGTTCGTGACACGTGTGCTGCACCGCTTCCTCGCGCTGGCCGCGCCCGAAGAACATCGCATGCGCGATCTGCTGGCGCGCATCGGCGCCGCGCGGTTTCTCGACACGCTTCATTTCGACCAAAACCTCGCGACCTGGCGGCGCGCTCCCGCCGATGCCACGCTGCGTCTCGGCGCGCACGAGGACCCGCATCGCGCGAGATGGTACGCGGGCGCGCAGACCCCGCTCGGCCGTCTCGACGCGACATCGCTCGAAGCCCTCGCCGATCTCGCCGACACGCACGCTGAAGGACGTCTGCTGATGACGCCGTGGCAAAGCGTGCTGATACCGGGCATCGCTCCGGACGCCGCGCCCGCAGTCGTCCAGCGCCTGCGCGCGCTGAACCTCGCGACCGATCCGCGCGAGCCGCTCGCTCGCCTGATCGCATGCGCGGGCTCGACCGGTTGCGCGAAAAGCCATGCCGATACCAAAGCCGATGCGCACCGGCTCGCCCCGCTCCTGTCTTCGCACGATCAGGAACACGTGCATCTGAGCGGCTGCGAGCGTTCGTGCGCGGCGGCGCATACCGTCCCGGTGACGCTCTACGCGGTCGCGCCGGGACGCTACGACCTGCATCGCGACGCGCACATCGTCGCGCGCAATCTGACCATCGAAGAGGCGGCCGAACGGCTCGCCCGGAGCCATGCCGATGCCTGACTACATCCGCGACGGCGCGGAAATCTATCGCCAGTCGTTCGCGACGATCCGCGCCGAAGCCGATCTCCACGCCATTCCGCCCGACCTGGAAAAGCTCGCCGTGCGCCTGATCCACGCGTGCGGCATGGTCGACATCGCGGGCGATCTGCGCTTCTCGAAAGGCGCGGGCGATGCGGGCCGCCGCGCGCTCGCGTCGGGTGCGCCGATTCTCTGCGACGCGCGCATGGTCGCCGAAGGCATCACGCGCGCGCGGCTGCCCGCGGACAACCGCGTGATCTGCACGCTCGGCGATGCATCCGTGCCCGAACGCGCCCGCGCGCTCGGCAACACGCGCTCGGCCGCCGCGCTCGAACTGTGGCTGCCGGATCTCGAAGGCGCGATCGTCGCGATCGGCAATGCGCCGACCGCGCTGTTTCATCTGCTCGACATGCTCGATGCGGGCGCGCCGAAACCCGCGCTGATTCTGGGCTTTCCGGTGGGTTTCATCGGCGCGGCGGAATCGAAGGCGATGCTCGCCGCCGACAGCCGCGGCGTGCCTTTCGTCGCGCTGCTGGGCCGGCGCGGCGGCAGCGCGATGGCTGCGGCCGCCGTGAACGCGCTCGCCTCGGAGGCCGAATGATGAGCGGACGTCTGTATGGTCTCGGCGTCGGCCCGGGCGACCCGGAACTGATCACCGTGAAAGCGCTGCGGCTTCTGAAGGCCGCGCCGGTGGTCGCGTACTTCGTCGCGAAGGGCAAGAAGGGCAACGCGTTCGGCATCATCGAAGCGCATCTCGACGAGACGCAGATGCGCCTGCCGCTCGTCTATCCGGTGACGACCGAGGCGCTCGAGCCGCCGTTGTGCTACGAGACGATCATCAGCGCGTTCTACGACGGCGCCGCGCTCGAGATCTCCGCGCATCTCGAAGCCGGCCGCGATGTCGCCGTGATCTGCGAGGGCGATCCGTTCTTCTACGGCTCGTACATGTATCTGCACGACCGGCTCGCCGCGCGCTTCGAGGCGCATGTGGTGCCGGGCGTGTGCTCGATGCTGGGCGGCGTCGCGGTGCTGGGCGTGCCGCTCGTGTATCGCAATCAGAGTCTGTCGGTGCTGTCGGGCGTGCTGCCCGAAGACGATCTGAAGCGCCGGCTCGAAGCCGCCGACGCCGCGGTCATCATGAAGCTCGGGCGCAACTTCGAGAAAGTGCGGCGCGTGCTCGGCGAGCTCGGGCTCGATGAACGCGCGCTCTACGTCGAGCGCGCGACGATGGCGAATCAGCGCATCGTGCCGCTCGACGAAGTCGATCCGATGGCCTCGCCGTATTTTTCGCTGCTCGTCGTGCCGGGGAAGAAATGGCGGGCCTGAGCGCTTTCAGGTCGATGGCAATCGTCGTCCTCGGCCCCGCCGCGCTCGATGTCGCGCGGCGCATTCAGGCGCGTTTCGTGGATGCGCGCGTGCACGGGCTCGCGAACCGCGTCAATGCCGATATTGCTTACGCCGATTTCGGCGCGCATCTGCGCGCGCTTTACGCGAGCGGCACGCCGATCGTCGCGCTGTGCTCGGCGGGCATCGTGATTCGCGCGCTCGCGCCAGGTCTTGCCGATAAAAGCGCGGAGCCGCCCGTGCTCGCCGTCGCGCAGGATGGCAGCGCGGTCGTGCCGCTGCTAGGCGGCATGCGCGGCGTGAACGTGCTGGCGCGCGAGATCGGCGCGGCGCTCGACGTCGCGCCCGCAATCACGACGAGCGGAGAATTGCGTTTCGGACAATGCCTGCTCGCGCCGCCGGAAGGCTACGTGCTGGCGGATATCGAGCGCGGCAAGCGCTTCGTCTCCGACCTGCTCGCGGGGCAGGCGACGCGCATCGAAGGCCGCGCGCCCTGGCTCGACGAGGCTGCCCTGCCCCGCGCCGCCGACGCGCGTCTCACCGTGCGCGTGACGCCCCAGGCGATAAGCGATGAACACAGTCTCGTGATTCATCCGCGTGGCGTGCTCGCGTGGATCGGCGATGTCCCGCGCGATGATGACGTCGCGGAATGTGTGCGCATCGCGTTGCGCGAGCGTGGTGTGTCGCCGCTTGCGCTCGCCGCATTGGTCGCGCCCGCGCACTTCATGACGAGCGCGTCGCTCGAAGCCGCGGCGCGCGCGCTCGATGTGCCGCTGCGCTTCTGCGATGTCCCGCCGTTCGATACCGGCGATGCGCGCGGCGTCGTTTTGCGCGTGGACGACGCGCCCGTCGACGTGCAATCGATCGGCCGCGCGCGCGGCAGGCTGAGCGTGATCGGCCTCGGTCCCGGCAGCGCCGAACTGATGACGCCCGCCGCGCGATCCGCTCTGACCGCGGCTCAGGACGTGCTCGGCTACGAAACCTACGTGCGCATGGCGGGCCCGTTCCGCGACGACCAGCGCGTGCACATGACCGACAACCGCGAGGAGTTGCAGCGCGCGGCGCACGCGTTCGAACTCGCGAGTACGGGACGTCGCGTGGTCGTGGTGTCGTCGGGCGATCCGGGCGTCTTCGCGATGGCGGCCGCCGTGCTCGAAGCGCTCGACAAAGGGGCGTTGGAGCATCCCGAATGGAATCAGGTGAAGCTATCGGTCGTGCCGGGCGTGTCGGCATCGCTCGCGACGGCTGCGCGCGCCGGTGCGCCGCTGGGCCATGACTTCTGCGTGCTGTCGCTGTCGGACAACCTGAAGCCCTGGAGCGTGATCGAGACGCGCATCGCGCACGCGGGCGAGGCGGATCTGGTGATGGCTTTCTATAACCCGCTGTCGAAGGCGCGGCCGTGGCAGTTCGATCGCGCGATCGAGATCGTCAAGCGGTATCGGAATGCGACGACGCCTGTCGTTTTGGGAAGGGACATCGGGCGACCGGCTGAAGCGTTGCGCGTGGTTACGCTCGGTGAGCTCAAAAGCGATCTCGTCGACATGCGCACGATGGTGATCGTCGGGTCATCGACTACGCGCGTGGTCGGGGATTGGGTTTATACGCCGCGCTGGTACGAGTGAGCCAATGCGTCGGCGGTGACGTATTGCGCGTTCCAGTCGATTGCCAGCGCCTCGCCGCGTCCCGCGCGAATCACGCCATCCTCGAAATCCACGACGACGATTTGATCCACCGAAGCCGGCACGTGCGGCCGCTCGTTCGTCCTTCCATCGGTCAGCACCCACAACCAGCGACGCTGCGATGGTCTGCGCCGCGCCGCGCGCGCGAGCACCGTCGCCGCGCTCGATAGCCCCAACGCCAGCGGCGTGCCGCCGCCGCCGCCGATCGGCGCGACCCATCCTTCATTGAACCAGCGCGCCGCGCCCGGCTGACGCCGCACTTCGGCGCGCCCGCCACCGAAGCACACGAGCGCGATTTCCGCCCGTTCGCGATACGCGCGGTCGAACAACGCGACGAGCATGCCCTTCGCGCGCGCCAGACGCTCGCCCGCGAGCATCGAGCCGGAGCAATCGAGCAAGAAGCAATGCAGCACCGCGCCTTCGCCGTGCGTGCGGCGATAGCGAAGATGCCGTGCATCGAGACGCGCGGCACGCTTGGCGCGCAACGTCGCGATCCAGTCGATGAGCACGCTCTCTTCGCCTTCGCGAGATGCGTAGCGCCCCTTTGATCGCGCTGCGTTCCATCGAAGGCGATGCTCTCCGGCATCCGCGTCGCGCCTTCGATGGCTCAGGCTTTTTTTGCGGCGAGCGGTCTCACTTGCTTGACCTTCGCGGTGCCGGCGGGCTCGGGCGGCATGTAGCCCCAATCCGATTCGCCCGCGTTCGATTCGCCTTTCGCCGCATCCCGCGTGGCGTCATTCCGCGATGGAGAAGAGGCAGCGCCTTCATGTTTCCGATGCTGCAACACTGCGTCCGCCACACGTTCGACGTGCGCGACCGTGACGACCGTGGATCCTTCCAGCGCGGCCAACGCACGCGCCGCACGCAACATCACGATATCCGCGCGCAAGCCATCGACGTGGGCCGCGATGCACAGTTCGCTCACGCGCGCATGCACGGCATCGTCGAAGTCGAACGATGCGAGAGCCGCGCGCGCCGCATGAATGCGTTCGATCAACTTCGCCTGTTCATCCTGATGACGCGCGCGAAATCCGCGTGGATCGAGATCGAATGCAAGACGCGCTTTCACGATGCGCTGACGCACATCCGCATCGAAGCAATTGCGCATCTCCACCGCGAGACCGAAGCGATCCAGCAATTGCGGACGCAGCTCGCCCTCTTCCGGATTCATCGTGCCGATGAGCACGAAGCGCGCGTCATGCCGATGCGAAATGCCATCGCGCTCGACGATGTTCACGCCGCTCGCCGCGACATCGAGCAACTGATCGACGAGCGGGTTCGGCAGCAGATTCACTTCATCGACATACAGCACGCCCAGATGCGCCTTCGCCAGCAGACCCGGCGAAAACTTCACGCCGCCGTCGCGCAACGCGCTTTGAATGTCGAGCGTGCCGATCAGTTGCTCCTCGCTTGCGCCGAGCGGCAAGGTCACGAGCTTCCCCTCGGGCAGCAGTTCCGCGAGCGCGCGCGCCGCCGTGGATTTCGCCGTGCCGCGCGGCCCGCTGACGAGCACGCCGCCGATGGATAAATCCACCGCTGCGAGCAAAAGTGCCTGCTGCAAGGGCGTTTGCGCGACCAGCGCGGTGAAAGGAAACACCATGGAGGAAGTGGATTCGTTCAAGACTGTCGGCCTTCAATGCGCTGTTCGGCATCGAGCAGATGCCGTTCGACCTGCTCGCGATAAGCGGCGGGCTCCTGCCACAGGCCGCGCTCCATCGCTTCGAGCAGACGCTCGCAGATCGATTGCAGCGCGTGCGGATTGTGCTGTGCGATGAACTCGCGCGTATCGGTATCGTTCACGTAGGCATCGGTGACGAGCGCGTACTGATGATCCGACACCACGCGCGCCGTCGCGTCATAACCGAAGAGATAATCGACGGTCGCCGCAAGCTCCGACGCGCCCTTGTAGCCATGGCGCTTCACGCCGTCGATCCACTTCGGATTGACGACGCGCGCACGCACCACCCGCGCGATCTCCTCATTCAACGTGCGCACGCGCGGCGCGGCGGGATTGCTGTGATCGGCGTTATACGTCTGCGGCTGCACGCCGGACAGATAGCGCACAGCCGCGACCATGCCGCCCTGAAACTGGTGATAGTCGTTCGAGTCGAGCAGATCGTGCTCGCGGTTGTCCTGATTCTGCAGCACGACATCCAGCGTCGAGAGGCGCGTGCCGAAGCTCGCGCGCGCTTCCACGCCGTCGCCGGTCTGTGAATACGCGTAGCCGCCGGTGCTCTGATACGCGGCGGACAGATCCGCATCGGTCTGCCACTGGCGCGCGTCGATCAGCTCCTGCAGGCCCGCGCCATACGCGCCGGGCTTCGTGCTGAACACGCGCCAGCCCGCGCGACGCCGCGCTTCCTTCGCTTCCACGCCGCGCGCCATCAACTCGTCGCGTTCGCGGAGAATGCGCGCACGGATCGGGTTGATGTCGGCGGGTTCGTCATCGAGTTCGGCGACGGCCTGCACCGCTGCGTCGAACAGATGCATGAGGTTGGCGAAGGCGTCGCGGAAGAAGCCCGACACGCGTAGCGTCACATCGATGCGCGGCCGGTTGAAAATCGATATCGGCAGGATCTCGAAATCCGTCACGCGATGACTGCCCGCCGCCCACTTCGGCCGCACGCCGATCAACGCGAAGGCCTGCGCGATATCGTCGCCGCCGGTGCGCATCGTCGCCGTGCCCCACACCGACAAGCCGATGGCGCGCGGGAAATCGCCATGATCCTGAACGTGCCGCTCGACCAGCGCATTCGCCGACTTCACGCCGAGCGACCATGCGGCTTGCGTCGGCAACGCGCGGGTATCGACCGAATAGAGGTTGCGTCCGGTAGGCAGGACGTCGGGCCTGCCGCGCGATGGCGAGCCGCTTGGTCCCGGCGGCACGAAACGTCCTTCCAGGCCGCGCTTCAATTGCAGAAGCTCCTGCGGTCCGCACGCGTCGAGCCGCGCGAGCACGTCGCCGCGCAGGCGTGCGAGCACGAGCGCGGCTTGCGGTCCGGGCGCTGTCGCGGCTTCGTCCGACAATAGTTGCATCGCTAACGATTCGAGCCGCTCACGCGTGTCGCCATGATGACGCCACGGTGCATCGATCACGTCGAGAAGCGTTTGCGGACGAGGACCGGTCCACGGCGCGGACCAGTCGGCATCGAGCGGGTCGAAGGTGCCGGGAAGATGCAGATCGCGCGCCAGCGCCGCGATGAGGCTGGCGTTCGCACCCTGACCGTCGCCGATCGGAAAGCGTCCGAGCGCGAGCAGCGTGTCGCGGCGTTGCACGCCTTGCGGCGAGACGCCGAACACGTGCAGGCCGTCGCGTATCTGCGCCTCCTTCAGTTCGCAGAGGTACGCATCGGCGCGCGTGAGCAATGCGTCTTCGCCCGCGACGTCACGCGGCGCATCGAGTCCGAGCTCCTCATGCAGCCGGTTCTCGACGATGGTCGCGAGGATCGACTTTCGCAACAGCTTCGCGCGGCGCGTATCGACCATCAGCGCTTCGTAGTATTCGTCGACCTGGCGTTCGAGGTCCTGCAACGGCCCGTAGTTTTCCGCCCGCGTGAGCGGCGGCATCAGATGATCGATGATGACAGCCTGCGCGCGCCGCTTCGCCTGACTCCCTTCGCCCGGATCGTTGACGATGAACGGATAGAGATGCGGCATCGGACCCATGATCGCATCGGGCCAGCACGACGACGACAGCGCCACGCTCTTGCCCGGCAGCCATTCGAGATTGCCGTGCTTGCCGACATGCACGAGCGCATCCGCCTGAAAGCGCAGGCGCAGCCAGAAATAGAACGCGAGATACGCATGCGGCGGCACGAGCTCGGCATCGTGATAGCTCGCGTAATCGTTGCGTTCACGCGAACGCGAAGGCTGTATGCCGATGAAGACTTCGCCACAGCGATAGCCCGCGATCATGAAGCGGCCGCGTCGCACCGTGGGATCGTCCTCGGGCGTCCCCCAGGTCTTTTCCAGCACGGCGCGCGCATCGGCGGGCAGCGTGCGATACGCATCCAGATATTCTTCGAGCGACAGGCTTTGCAATGCCGGACGCAGATCGCGCACGACCGGGTCGTTGGTCACGCCTTCGGTCAACGCGGCGATGAGCGCATCGCCATCGCGCGGAATCGCGCCCGTGCGATAGCCTTCGCGCGCGAGCATCGAGAGAATGCCGAGCGCCGACGCGGGCGTGTCCAGCCCCACGCCATTGCCGATGCGCCCTTCGCTCGCCGGATAGTTCGCGAGCACGAGCGCGATGCGCTTCTGCGCATTCGGCGTCTGACGCAGCCGGCACCAGCGGCGGCTGAGCTCGGCAACGAAGCGCACGCGTTCGGCGTCGGCCTGATAGCGCACGACATCCACCTGCGTGTGCTTGCAGTAATACGCGAGCCCCTTGAAGCTCACCGCGCGCGTGATGATGCGGCCATCGACTTCGGGAAGCGCGACGTGCATCGCGACATCGCGCGAATTCAGACCATGATTGTCCTTCTGCCAGTCATCGCGATTGCCGCCGCTCAAAATGACCTGCAGCACGGGCGCGTCGCCCGCGATTTCGAACGCATCGTTTTCGCCGATCACGCTCGCCGCGAATGCCGTCGTGTTCAGTACGAGCGATGCGCGATGCTCCGCGCACAAGCGCTCGACCACTTCACGGCTCACGCTTTCCTTCAGCGACGAAAGCGCGATCGGCAGCGGATTCATGCCTTCTTTTTCGAGTGCTTCGATCAGCGCATCGAACACGGCCGTGTTGCCGGACTGCAGATGCGCGCGATAAAACAGGATCGCGACGACCGGCGCGCCTTCGGTCCAGCGCGCCTGCCAGTCTTCGATAACGGCGATCTCGCGTTCGGGATGATAGATCGCGACCACGGGCAACGGACTCGGCGCTTGCGGCTCGCGACCGAAGCCGAACGCACGATAAGCGATCGTGCGCAAAAACTCCTCGGCATTGCGCGCGCCGCCTTCACGCAAATAGCGCGACAGCTCGCGGCAGAAATCCGCATCGGCCGTGCTCTTTGCCGTGAGATTCGGGTCTTCGGCGAGATCGCCCGAGAACATGGCGAGCATCTGCTTCTGCTCTTTCGCCAGCGCGACGAGACGCTCGATGCCATATGGCCAATACGATTCGCCGCCGAGATGATCGACGATCACGACCTTCGCGTGACGCAGCACGTCATCGACATAGAAATCGACCGACGCGGGCTGGCGCAGGAACGACTGATTCGCGAGCCGCACTTCGGGAAAGCCCGGCTCCAGCCGCGCGAACGCGCTTGCCAGAAGCGCGAGCGTCGTATCGGCGGAACTGAGCACGACGATCGGCGCGCGGGTCTGGTCGATGCGCATGACGCCCTGCGCATCGTCGACGAAGCCTCCCGGTGTCGTGCGAAGCAGATGCATGGCGTTTATGCCTGAACCGGCGCGCTCGCGAGCGCGGCGGCGAACGCGCGTTGCAGCGCATCGCGTTCGAGGTCCTCGCCGATCAGCACGAAGCGGCTCTCCGTCTGCGCTTCGCCTGCTTCCCAGCGGCGGTCGAAATAGCTGTCGAAGCGGCGCCCCACGCCTTGCACGACCAGGCGCATCGCGGCGCCCGGCAACGCGGCGAAGCCCTTCACCCGATAGATCGTGTGCTGCCCGACGAGCGCGTGCAATGCAGCCAGCGCCTGCTCGCGCGACTCGACCGCGCCATGCACGACGACGGAATCGAACTCTTCATGATGATGATCGGCATGCCCTTCCTCATCCGGCGAGCCGTGATGATCGTGCCGCAAGTGGATCGTCTCTTCCGATGCCGCTTCGAGTCCGAGCAGCGTATGCACGTCGAGCTGGCCCATTTGCGCGGGCACGATCTTCACTTCGCGCGGAATCTCGGGACGCACGAGCGCCTCGACTCTTTGCAGCGCGGCCGCGTCCATGAGATCCATCTTGTTGACGATCACGAGATCCGCCGACGACAACTGATCCTCGAACAACTCGTGCAGCGGCGATTCGTGATCGAGATTCGGATCGGCGCGGCGCTGCGCGTCGACCGCGACGGGATTTGCCGCGAACTGGCCGCTCGCGGCGGCGGGGCCGTCGACCACGGTGACGACGGCGTCGACGGTAAAGGCATTCTTGATCGACGGCCAGTTGAACGCCTGCACGAGCGGCTTGGGCAGCGCGAGACCCGAGGTTTCGATCAGCACGTGATCGATACTGTCGCGCCGTTCGACGAGCTGCTCCATCACCGGATAGAACTCTTCCTGAACCGTGCAGCACAGACAGCCGTTCGCCAGTTCATAGAGATTGCGGTCCTTCGAAGCCGCTTCGTCGTCGCAGCCGATGCCGCAACCCTTCAGGATTTCTCCGTCGATGCCGAGTTCGCCGAACTCGTTGACGATAACGGCGATGCGCTTTCCTTGAGCGTGGGTGAGGATATGCCGCATCAGCGTGGTTTTGCCGCTGCCGAGAAAGCCGGTCACGACCGTGACGGGGATTTTGCGGGTTTGCATCGTGGCTCCGAACTGTGGAGACGTGCGCATGTGCGCGCGAAGGCTTCGCGGCTGCACCGGATGGAAACGCACGGCTCGATGGATCATGGTCCGCGCCGCTTCCCCGCGGCTGCGAACCCTCTCAAGTCTGGCCGGTATCCGGGCTGACGACGACGCCGCTTCGCCTTCCCGCGCGCATGCGCAGTGGCCTTGAAGCCGGCTTCCCGTTCGTGCGACGAATGTTCGCGCGCGCGGGGTATCGTTTACCGTTGCGGGGGCAGCGCAGGTTGACGTTCGTTCGATCTCGCGAAGGAAAACGCATCCTGCTTCCCGTTTAACTGCGCGCGAGAGAATCCGCGCGCGAGCACCAAAACTGCGTGAAAGTCTAGGCCCGGCGGGCGTGAGCGTCAAGAAAGGCCCGGTTCTCGTTGTGCTATCGTTGGCCCGCCCTGAATCTTGCATCGAATTTCGGATCGCCATGAAAACCGTCATCGCGCGACGTTGCGCAACGTTCGCATGAATGCGCCGGCGGCGCTCCGGCTCGCGGTCGGCATCGGCTGCAGGCGTGGCGTGAGCGCGGATGCGATCGAACGCGCGGTGCGCGCCGCGCTCGGTGCGCATGGATTCGGCGATATCGCGATCGTCGCGAGCATCGATACGAAACGCAATGAAGCGGGATTGCTCGGGTTCTGCGAGCGTCACCGGCTGCCGTTGCATTTCTTCAGCGCGGATGAAATCGCGCACGCGCCGCGCACCACGCTTTCGCGGCACGCGAGGAAGCATTTACAGGTCGATGGCGTATGCGAGCCGTGTGCGCTGCTTGCGGGCAACGCGCACCCACTCATCGTGCCCAAGACGATCGATTGCGACGTAACCGTGGCGATTGCGCCGGCACGCCGAACTTTCGCGAGCGCGATACGGTAACCAGCGCGGCCCTGGGCGCTTCGTTCTTCGCGACGACCGGTCTGAGCTTGTCGCGACAGAGCCAGACGAGCACAGCCAGCGCCACGAGTTCGAGATAGAGGTAGAACGCGTCCATTTGTCCGCTCCTGAGGTCGGTGAGTACGTGATTGCATGATGCACACCGTCATTTAGCGCAGAATTAACGCGCGTCCTGTTGTAGGATACGATCCCGCCTTTCGCCCACCATCCCTCTCGGAGTTCACGTGAAAACCGATACCGACTCGCACCTGCGCATGACCCAGCGGCGCAAGGAAGGCCACGAAAAGAAGCAGGCCGCGGCGGATCACGAGAAAGGCCTGCTGATCGTGAACACCGGCAATGGCAAGGGCAAGACCACCGCCGCGTTCGGCATGGCCGTGCGCGTGCTCGGCCACGGCATGAGACTCGGCGTCGTTCAGTTCATCAAGGGCGCGCTGCACACGTCCGAACGTGATTTTCTCGGCGCGATCGCCCATTGCGATTTCGTCACGATGGGCGACGGCTATACCTGGAACACGCAGAATCGCGAAGCCGACATGGCCACCGCGCGCAAAGGCTGGAACGAGGCGCGGCGCATGATCGAAAGCGGCGAGTATCAGATGGTCGTGCTCGACGAGCTGAACACCGTGCTCAAGTACGAATACCTGCCGCTCGACGAAGTGCTCGACGTGCTGAAGGCGCGGCCCGCCATGCTGCATGTCGTCGTCACCGGACGCCACGCGCCCGACGCGCTCATCGAACTCGCGGACCTCGTCACGGAGATGCGGCTTGTCAAGCATCCGTATCGCGAGCAGGGCGTGAAGGCGCAACGCGGCGTCGAATTCTGAACGCGATGCCGCACTGCCCCGCACTCTTCATCGGCGCGAGCGCGTCGCATCAAGGCAAGACCACGGTCACGGCGGCGCTCGCGCGTCATCATGCGCGTCGCGGGCTGAGCGTGCGCGTCTTCAAGACCGGCCCGGATTTTCTCGACCCGATGATTCTCGAGCGTGCATGCGGCGCGCCCGTGTATTCGCTGCATCTGTCGATGGTCGGCCCCGACGCGTGCCGCGCCTTGCTCGCGCAAGCCGCGCGCGAAGCGGACCTGATCCTCATCGAAGGCGTGATGGGTCTGTTCGACGGCACGCCCAGCAGCGCCGATCTCGCCGCCGCGTTCAGGGTGCCCGTGCTCGCGGTGATCGGCGCGCATGGCATGGCGCAGACTTTCGGCGCGATCGCATTCGGGCTCGCGCGTTATCGCGCGGACGTGCCGTTTCATGGCGTGCTCGCGAATCGTGTCGCGTCGGCGCGTCATGCGCAGATGTTGTCCGAGACCATTCCGGAAGGACTGCACTACTGCGGTCATCTTTCGAATGCCGACGATATCGCGTTGCCCGAGCGTCATCTCGGTCTCACGCAGCCTGAAGAAATCGCCGGACTCGATGCCCGCCTCGACCGCGCCGCCGATGCAATCGCGCAAACCACGCTCGCCGAACTGCCGCCGCCCGTTCATTTCGACGATGCAACGCTCGCTGCGCCGCCGCGTCTGCTCGATGGACTGCATGTCGCAATCGCGCGCGATGCCGCGTTCTCGTTCGTCTATCCGGCGAACCTCGATCTGCTAACCGCAATGGGCGCGCGCATCAGCACGTTCTCGCCGCTCGCCGACGAACCCGCGCCCGAAGACGCCGATGCGCTCTATCTTCCCGGCGGTTATCCGGAACTGCATGCGGCAACGCTCGGATCGAATGCGCGCACGCGTTCGTCGATCGCGGAACATGTCGCGCGCGGCGGGCACATCGTCGCGGAATGCGGCGGGATGCTCTATCTGTTGAACACGCTGACCGACATCGAAGGCGAAAGGCATGCGATGCTTGGCATGCTTCCGGGCGACGCCGCCATGCAGCGCAAGCTGTCGCGCCTCGCGATGCAGCGCATCGACACGCTGCACGGCGCGATGACGGGTCACACATTCCACTACTCCACGCTCGATACGCCGATGCAGCCCGTGCTCCACGCCACGCACGCGACCACGGGCACGCAAGGCGAAGCGCTTTATCGGCACGGCCCGGTGACGGCCACCTACATGCACGCTTACTGGCCGTCGAATCCGGCCGCCGCCGCCGCGCTCTTTCGCGGCGAACCGCTATGACGACAACGCAAGACAACCTCGACTTCAGCATCGAACGCGCGAAAGCGCAGGACCCGATCGGCTCGCCGTGCACGGACGTGTGCAAGCTCGATTCAGAAACCGGGTTGTGTCTCGGCTGCTACAGAAGCCGCGAAGAGATCAAGACGTTCCGCACTCTGGACGATGCCGCGAAACTCGCGCTGTTCGATGCCTTGCTCGAGCGTCGCGCGGCGAATTCAGCGGCAAAGTAAAGAGCCCGCGCTCCTTTCGGAACGCGGGCTCTTTATTCATCTGCGGAAAAACACTCAGGCCGCAGCCATTCTCCTGACCACAGGACGTTCGAGCTCACGCGCGGCCAGCGCACCGAACACGAGACCGAGCGTGGTCCAGATCAGCGCCTGAATGCCGATCGCCGCGAGCCGGAAATTCCACAGCAGCGACGCCGAAAAGTCCGCGGGCACTTCATCGACACGCGGCAGCGTGACCTGCGCGATCGCGATCACGACGATATACGCGGCCCCGGCGATCAGCGACGCATTCCAGCCGCCATGCCGCGCCTGCAGCGTGCGTTGCAGGCGCACGGCGAACACCGCCGCGACGATGGAGATCGCCACCATGCCGAAAAATAGCGCCGTGCGCGGCCCGATCGTCTCGGGATTGCCGACGGCAGGCGGATTCGGCGGGTACTTGAGAAACGGCACGACGGCCACGCTCACGAAGCCCAGCAACGCCAGCACCGCCGACGTGCCGCGCGCATGCAGCGCGCCGAGCCGCCCATAAGCGAACGCGAAGACCAGCGAGAACAGGCCGCCCAGCGCCGTACCGAACACGGCTACGCCGGTCAGCAGGCCGAGGCCGGCTTGCGTGTCGCGGGAGACGAGTTCTTCATCGCCGTGATCGTGCGAATGGGCGGCGTTCGCCGCTGCATCCGCATGTTCATGTTCGTGTTCATGCGCCGGTTCGGCATGTTCATGCGAAGCCTCGAACGCAATCGCGCGCGCCACCGACGGTTCGCCGAACGCACGCGCGAATCCGAAGCCGATCAGGCCCGCGACGAGTCCCGCGATCATGCCGCGTATCAGCAAGGTACGAATCATGACGCGTCCTCAGTGGCACGGAAAGCCGAGCAGATGCCGGCCGTCGTGGACGAATTCGTGGACGTACATGCCCGAAAAGATGGACGTCGCGCCCTGCTCCGCGCCAACGAAGTAAATGGCGATCAGCAGAATGAGGCCGATGAAGACGGCCCAGGGCAACACTTCGCGCACCGGAAGCGGCACGGGAGAGTCGAGCGACGGGGAAACCGGAGCGGAAAAAGCCGGCGCGTTGGAAGCATTCATGGTGGTTCTCCAGGGAAAAGCGCGTCCCGATTGATGAAGAGCATGCAGCGGGGTCTGACTCGCGGCGCAGCAAAAGACTGGGTAACCGCATACAGTGGCGCGACCGTGCCGGGTTTGCACCGGCTTCCTCGCACTGCAAGCTTGCCATTTTATGACGATTGGCGGCAAAGTGAAACGATTCCACCGCCCATACGCCTCCCTTGGACATCATCCTGCTGTGCCACGCCGCCACGCGCGCGATGAAAACGGGCCGTTTCCCGACCGGCGACGAACCCGCCGAGTACGACGCGCGGGCGCAAGTCCGCGCGCAAACGGCGCGCGTGATCTCCGGTCCGGCACGCGTCGCGCGTGACACGGCGGGATGGATCGCGCGCTCGTATGAAATCATTCAGGAATTCGACGACATCGATTACGGCCGATGGCGCGGGCAATCCATTCGCGAAGTCGGCGAGCGCGAGCAGGAGAACATGGCCGCGTGGCTCACGGACCCGCACGCGCGACCGCATGGCGGCGAGAGCATCGCGATGCTCGCGGCGCGCGTGCCAGAAGGCATCGCGCGAATCGTGCGGATTCAGAACGTGGTGCCGCGCGATCGCTGCATCGTCGTCACGCATGCGATCGTCGTGAAAGTGCTGGTGGCGCTCGCAATCGGCAAGCCGCTCTCCTCCGTCTACGCGATGAACTTCGCGCCGCTCTCCTCGAGCGTGCTGAGCGTCGAGCCCGAAACCGGCGCATGGACGGTCGGTTTGCCGCAAACCGCGGACCGAACTTCGTAGCTCGCGCCATGCTCAAAGCAGGCAGCGCATCGTGCATGCGCAAGCCCGCTTCGACCTTCGACACTTCCTCAGGAGACTCACATGGCGCACTACGTGGATGGATTCGTCGTACCCGTGCCGATCGACAAGATCGACGCATACCGGGCCATGGCGGAAGCCGCCGGCAAGATCTGGATCGAACACGGTGCGCTGCAATTCGTGGAAACCATCGCCGACGACGTGAAGCCGGGCAAGCTCACGTCCTTTCCGCAAAGCGTGCAGATGAAGGAAGGCGAAACCGTGGCGTTCTCGTGGATCGTCTATGAATCGCGCGAGCAGCGCGACGCGGTCAACGCGAAAGTGATGGACGACCCGCGCCTGAAATCGATGATGGAATCCGGCGCGCCGCCGTTCGACCCGCAACGCATGTTCTTCGGCGGCTTCAAGTCGATGGTCGAACTGTCGCGCGGCTGATATTTTTCGAACTTCACACGCTCTGAACCGAACGCGCTTGTCGCGAAAGGAAACGCATCGACATGTATATCGCCATGAATCGCTTCAAGATCGTGCCCGGCGCCGAAGCCGATTTCGAACGCCTGTGGACCAGCCGCGATACGCATCTGAAAGATGTGCCGGGCTTCGTCGAGTTTCATCTGCTGAAAGGGCCTGCGAAGGACGATCACGTGCTCTATTCGAGCCACACGATCTGGGCGAATCAGGCGGCGTTCGAGGACTGGACGCGCTCGGACGCGTTTCGCGCCGCGCATCGCAATGCCGGCGGCGAGACGCGCCGGCTCTATCTCGGTCACCCGGAGTTCGAGGGATTCGAGGTGATTCAGACCGTCAAGTGAAGACGCTCGACTGAAAAATGCGAACGGTCGCGCTTTGGCGCGACCACGCGCGTTTTACACACGTGTGAAAAAACGCGCTTCGCTTGCGAGGTTTCTTCAGGCCTTCGCGCCGCGCGCCATCCGCTGCAAGGTCGACGAATCCATCGCCGCGGCGCAGATGCGCACCGCCTCCTTCAGCGTGCGCGGACGGCCAGCGCCGAATTGCGATTCGAGCATCGCCACCGCGCGCAGACGCTCGTCATTGCCGAGCTTCTCGCCGGTCGCGAGCTCCAGAACCGAGATGAAATAAGCTGCGGGCGGCGCTGCGCTCGCGTGCGCGGGCGTCTGGCGTTGCGCACCGGATACGCCTCCTGCGCCTTCATGCCCGTCGTCGTGTGCCGGAATCCACGGGTGCCACTTGCTGTCGTATCGACTTTTCATGGGTCAGTTCGCTGGCTCGATTGCTGTGGCGCCCCTTCGCGCCATTCGTCATTGAAAAGGCATGCAGCAAGTCCCGTTCCACACGACGATAGCCATTAACCACGCGGCTCGGCGGCCATTTCCTCCGACAAAACCGCACGCGCCACGCGGCACGCGGCGAGATCCCACGCCGCGCAACCGACCGACTTGAACATGACCGCGCGTGCCGCGTTCTCGGTCTGCGGCGATGCGGCGAGCGCGCCGGAAAGCGCTCGCACCGCGTTCCAGTCGACGCCCGCGAGAATGAAGTCGCCCGCTTCGTGACGCGCGCCCGCCGGATCGTCCACATAAAGCTCGCTCGCGTGAACGGTCGTGGCGGCGATCTCGGCGGCATCCGCCGTGAAGGCGCCCACGCCGATCACGAGGCGGCCCGCGCGCGCCGGCTCGCTGTACACGGGCGTCTTGCTCGTCGTCGCGGCGATCACGACATCGA
Organism: Caballeronia hypogeia; assembly: GCF_001544875.2. Taxonomy (GTDB): domain Bacteria; phylum Pseudomonadota; class Gammaproteobacteria; order Burkholderiales; family Burkholderiaceae; genus Caballeronia; species Caballeronia hypogeia. The sequence goes on along the minus strand of NZ_FCOA02000009.1, from coordinate 104,014 downwards.
TCGAATCGGGGATCGCGTCTGCTTCGAATGCGGACAGCCTGTTCGATATCGACGCATGCGCGGCGCAGAACTCGCGCGCACGCTCGGGGCGCGATCCCTTCACGACGATACGCGCCTGCGGATACACCGCCGCGAGCGCCTCGATGTGATACGCCGACTGCTTGCCCGTGCCGATCACGAGCACCTCGCGCGGGGCGCCGTGCAGCGCGCGAATCGCGAGCATCGACACCGACGCGGTGCGCCGGCCCGTGACGGTCGGTCCGTCGAGCATGAATTGCGGCACGCCCGTGACGGCGTCGTAGGCGGTCACCTGACCGTGGATGGTCGGCAGGCCGAGCGCGCCATTGCCGGCGCACACGTTGACGAGCTTGTGCATCGCGAGATCGGCGGCGCTGGCGGGCATCGAGAGCATCACGCCGCCTTCGATCGGCACGACCATGCGCTCCGGACTCACGATGCGGCCCGCCGCGTAATCCAGCATGGTTGCGGCGAGCGTGTCCACGAGCCGGTCATAAGGCACGAGGCGCGCGGTCTGGGCTTCGTCGAAACTGTGGATAGTTGCGGTCATGGGTTCACTCGTAAAGGTTGTGGTGCCATCGGCATGCCATCGAAGTGCCGGAACATTCTAACGGCGCGCGGCGTGGCGTCATAAAGCCGCGTCCCCGTATTTGTGGGCGCCCGCGCCGCTCCCTACAATTGCGGAAAACGGTTGCTGTCATATGACCGCAACCGAAGACGGTCATAATCGGCCGTCCCGCGCCGCCCCCTCAACCCGACGGCGCAGCCCAAGAACGCCCACGGAGCCCTTCATGAACACGACGGACAAGCGCAGCCGATTCCACGCCGACATCATCGACAGCTACGACGAAGAGTTCGAGATGGAAATCGACGATCGCTTCCTGGACGGCGAATCGACCTTCTCCGAGGAAGACCGTCAGTTGCGCAAGACCTATTTCCGCGAACTGTTCCGTCTGCAGGGCGAACTCGTGAAGCTGCAGGACTGGGTCGTGCATACGGGTCACCGGCTCGTCGTGATTTTCGAAGGGCGCGACGCCGCCGGCAAGGGCGGCGCGATCAAGCGCATCACGCAGCGGCTCAATCCGCGCGTGTGCCGCGTGGCCGCGCTGCCCGCGCCGAACAATCGCGAGCGCACGCAGTGGTATTTCCAGCGCTATGTGTCGCATCTGCCCGCCGCGGGCGAGATCGTGCTGTTCGACCGTAGCTGGTACAACCGCGCGGGCGTGGAGCGCGTGATGAACTTCTGCACCGACGAAGAGTATGAAGAATTCTTCCGCTCGGTTCCCGAGTTCGAGAAGATGCTGGTGCGCAGCGGCATCCAGATCGTCAAGTACTGGTTCTCGATCACCGACGACGAACAGGAAGTGCGCTTCCAGGCGCGCATCGAAGATCCGCTGAAACAGTGGAAGCTGAGCCCGATGGATCTGGAGAGCCGCCGTCGCTGGGAAGCGTATACGGCGGCGAAGGAAGTCATGCTGGCGCGCACGCATATTCCCGAAGCGCCGTGGTGGGTCGTGCATGCGGTCGACAAAAAGCGCGCGCGTCTGAACTGCATCCATCACCTGCTGAGCCAGGTTCCCTATCACGACGTGGAACATCAGTCGATCGAGCTGCCCGATCGCGTGTTCAATCCCGACTATCTGCGCCAGCCCGTGTCTGACGATATGTACGTGCCCGAAGTGTATTGAGGTTCGATGCCTGGATGCTTCGTGTGCATGCGTCAGCAGCAGTTGTTGCAGGGCAAGTGCTTCATGCCCTCGTCGCTGCGCTGACGCGTGCTCGTGACACGCAACGCGAAGTGATACGCGTGCTGCGATCCCTTGAGCACCATCACGAACACGACCTGCGTGAGATTGAAATCGAGCGTGACCATCAGGCGCATCAACAGCAGCAGTGGCAGCACCACCGCCGGCTGATACAGTTGTCTTGCGATCAAGTCTTTCATCTTCGGCTCCTTATCCCATGCGTTGAATTGTATGGATTGGAGCCGCGCGGATAAACGCTCCGCTGGCGAAGACATATGTTCCCGAAAACGAACAATCGACTTCGTCTCTTCCTACGCTTCCTTCGCGAACACGCATAAAAAATGGCCCTGCAGATAGCAGGGCCATGTTCACGTCATTTCTGCGCGAGACTCGGCTCGGGCACGGGCGTGGGCTTCGCATCGCCCCAGCCGCCGCCCAAAGCGCGGATCAGATTCACGGTGGACACCGCCTGCGCGCCCTGCAATTGCACCGACGAACGCTGCGTTTGCAGCACCGTGCGCTCGGCATCGATCACATCGAGATAATTCACCGCGCCTTCGGTGTACTGCGTGCGCGAGAGCTGCGCGGCGCGCACCGAGGCCTTCACGGCGTCGTCCTGCGTGGCCGTCTGATCTTCGAGGATGCGCAGATCGGAAAGATTGTCCTCGACCTCGCGGAACGCAACCAGCACCTGCTGACGATAGTTCGCCACGTCCTCTTCGTACACCGCGCGCGCATTCGCGAGGTTGCCCTTGCGGCGCCCGCCATCGAAGATCGGGATGTTCAGCGCCGTGCCCGCGAACGGCCCGAGGAGGAAGGTGCGGCTCGACCACTTGAAGAGATCGCCGAGCGTTGCTGACTCGAAACCGCCCGACCCGGTGAGCGTGAGCGACGGGAAGAACGCCGCCTTCGCCACGCCTATGCGCGCATTGGCCGCCGCCATCGCCCGCTCCGCCGCCGCGACGTCCGGACGGCGCTCGAGCAATGCCGAAGGCAGACCCGGCGGCACGCGGATCGTCACCGGCTTGAGCGGGTTCGCCGCCATCGAAAATTCCGCGGGCGACTTGCCGAGCAACACCGCAAGGCTATGCTCCGATGCCGCGCGCAGACGCTGCACCGTCATCGCATCCGAGCGCGCCGTCGCGAGTTCGGACTTGGCGCGCGCCACGTCGAGCTCACTGATATCGCCTTCGTTGAAGCGCTTCTGCACGAGCTTCAACGCTTCCTCGCGCAATTGCACGGTGCGCGTGAAGACATCGCTTTCGGCGTCGAGCTCGCGCAGATTGAAGTAGTTCTGCGCCACATCGGCCTGCAAGGCCAGTTGCACCGAGCGGAACAGCGCCTCGCTCTGCTGCGTGTCGGCGTTCGCGGCCTTCACCGAATCCGATACGCGGCCGAACAGATCCACTTCATACGACACGCTCGCCTGCGCGCGCCACAGCGTCTGCGGGGACACGTTGCCATCGGGCGGCAGGAACTGCGACGCGGGCGAAAGCTTCTCGCGCGTCGGACCGAAGCCCGCATCGAGCTTCGGAAACAGTCCCGCGCGCGCCGTCTGGTTGATGCCCCGCGCTTCCTTCACGCGCGCAGCCGCCGCTCGCAGGTTCTGGTTCGCATCCTGCGCCTGCTTTTCCAGATCGTTGAGCGTGGCGTCGTCGAAGATCGTCCACCATTCGCCGCGCAGCATCTCTTCAGATGGCTGCGCGGTCTTCCACGTACCCGCCTCCGATGCATCGAGCGTCTTTTGCGGCGTTTCCTTGAAGGCTTCCGGCGCGTGGGCGTCGGGCGTCTCGTAGGTCGGCGCGAGCGAGCAGCCCGCGACCACCAGCAACGCCGCCATCAGACCGGGCAAGCCCAGCCATCGTTTCATTTGCAACTTGTTCATCATGGACCTCATTGCGCTTCGACCGAAGCACCGATACCGCGCATCTGCGGATGCGAGCCATGCTTGTCCGTCACGTGCTCGGTGCGCGAGAGCTTGCGCAGGATCACGTAGAAGACCGGGGTCAGCATCAGACCGAAGAGCGTCACGCCGAGCATGCCGAAGAACACCGCGACGCCCATCGCGTGGCGCATCTCCGAGCCCGCGCCCGTGGACAGCACGAGCGGCACCACACCCATGATGAACGCGATGGACGTCATCAGGATCGGACGCAGGCGCAGCCGGCTCGCTTCGATCGCGGCCTGCACGATCGAGCGCCCTTGCATCTCCAGCTCGCGCGCGAACTCGACGATCAGAATCGCGTTCTTCGCCGACAAGCCCACCAGCACCATCAGGCCGATCTGCGTGAAGATGTTGTTGTCGCCATCGGTCAGCCAGACGCCGAGCAGCGCGGACAGAATGCTCATCGGCACGATCAGGATCACCGCGAGCGGCAGCGTCAGGCTTTCATACAGCGCGGCGAGCACGAGGAACACCAGCAACACGCTGATCGGGAACACCCACAGCGCCGCGTTGCCCGCGAGGATCTGCTGATACGTGAGATCGGTCCATTCGAACTTGATCCCGCGCGGCAGCACTTCCGCCGCGATGCGCTCCGCCGCCGCCTGCGCCTGGCCCGACGAATAGCCGGGAGCCGGACCACCGTTGATGTCGGCCGCGGTGTAGCCGTTGTAGCGCACGACCATTTCCGGACCATACGTCGGCGTCACCTTCACGAGCGACGACAAGGGCACCATGTCGCCATTCGCGTTGCGCGTCTTCAGCAGGCCGATGTCTTCCGGATTCGCGCGGAATGGCGCATCCGCCTGCACGCGCACCTGATACACGCGTCCGAAGCGATTGAAGTCGTTCACGTAGAGCGAGCCGAGATAGACCTGCATCGTGTCGAACACGTCGGTCACGGAGACGCCGAGCTGCTTCGCCTTCACGCGATCCAGATCCACGTTCAATTGCGGCACGTTGATCTGATAGCTGGAGAACGTCGGTCCGAGTTCCGGCGTTTGCGAAGCACGCTTGATGAACTGCTGCGCGGCATCCGAGAGCGCCGCATAACCGAGCGCACCGCGATCTTCCAATTGCATCTTGAAGCCGCCCAGCGTACCCAGACCGAGCACCGGAGGCGGCGGGAACACGGCGATGAACGAGCCCTTGATGCCCGCGTACTTCTGATTCAGCGCGCCTGCAATCGCATTCGCGGAGAGCGCCTTGTTGCCCACGCGATCCTTGAACGGCTTGAGCGTGACGAACACGATGCCCGCGCTCGACGAGTTGGTGAAACCGTTCACCGACAGCCCAGGGAATTCCACCGCGCTTTCCACGCCCGGCTGCTTGAGCGCGATATCCGACATCTGACGGATCACGCCTTCGGTACGGTCGAGCGACGCGCCGTTCGGCAACTGCGCGAAGCTGATCAGATACTCCTTGTCCTGCGCGGGCACGAAGCCGCCGGGAACGACCTTGCCCATCAGCACCGCGCCTGCGAGCAGGACCGCGTAGAGCACCATCATGATCGCCTTGCGGCCGATCACGCCCTTCACACCACGTCCATACGCATCCGAACCGCGATGAAAGACCTTGTTGAACGCGCGGAAGAAGCCGCCGAACACGCGGTCCATGCCACGCGTGAGCCAGTCCTTCGGCTCGTCATGCCCCTTCAGCAGAAGCGCTGCGAGCGCGGGCGACAAGGTCAGCGAGTTGAACGCGGAGATCACCGTCGAGATGGCGATGGTCATCGCGAACTGCTTGTAGAACTGGCCCGTCAGACCCGACATGAACGCGAGCGGCACGAACACGGCAACCAGCGTCAGCGCGATCGCGATGATCGGCCCGCTCACCTCGCGCATGGCCTGATAGGTAGCTTCTCTCGCTGACAAGCCCGACTCGATGTTGCGTTCCACGTTCTCGACCACCACGATCGCATCGTCCACGACGATACCGATCGCGAGCACCATGCCGAAGAGTGACAACGCGTTGATCGAGAAGCCGAACGCGAGCAGCAGCGAGAACGTGCCCACGATCGACACCGGCACCGCAAGCAACGGAATGATCGATGCGCGCCACGTCTGCAGGAACACGATCACGACGAGCACGACCAGCGCGATGGCTTCCGCGAGCGTGTGAATCACCGCTTCGATCGACGAACGCACGAACTGCGTCGGGTCATAGACGATCTGATATTCGAGGCCCGCCGGCATGTCGGCCTTCAGCTCCTTCATCGTCTTGCGGACTTCGTCGGAGATCTGCAGCGAGTTCGCGCCGGGCTGCTGATTGATGGCGATGGCCACCGCGCTCTTGTTGTCGAGCAGGGAACGCAAGCCATATTCCGATGCAGCCAGCTCCACGCGCGCCACGTCTCCGAGATGCGTGACCGCGCCATCCGGTGACGTCTTCAGCACGATGTCGCGAAACTCCGACTCGTTCTGCAGCCGGCCGCGCGCATTCACGTTCAATTGCAGCGGCACGTTCGGCAAGGTCGGCGAGCCGCCGATCACGCCGGCCGCGACCTGCACGTTCTGTTCGCGGATCGCGTTGACGACATCGGTTGCCGTCAAGCCGCGCTGCGCGACCTTTTGCGGATCGAGCCACACGCGCATCGAGTAATCGCCCGAGCCCCACAGCTGCACTTCACCCACGCCCGCGATACGTTCGAGCCGGTCCTTCACGTTGATCAGCGCGTAGTTGCGCAGATACGTCATGTCGTAGCGGCCGTTGGGCGAGTTCAGGTGAACGACCATGGTGAGCGTGGGCGATGACTTGATGGTCGTCACGCCCAGCCGCTGCACGTCCTGGGGCAGACGCGGCAACGCCTGGTTCACGCGGTTCTGCACGAGCTGCGTGTTCTTGTCCGGATCGGTGCCGAGCTTGAACGTCACGGTCGTCGTGAGGTTGCCGTCGCTGTTCGCCTGCGACTGCATGTAGAGCATGTCCTCGACGCCGTTGATCTGCTCCTCCAGCGGCGAGGCCACGGTCTCCGCGATCACCTTCGGGTTCGCGCCGGGATACTGCGCATGCACGACGACCGAAGGCGGCACGACTTCCGGATACTCGGAGATCGGCAGCTTGAACATCGCGATGATGCCGGCGAGCAACACGACCACCGATAGCACGCCCGCGAAGATCGGGCGATCGATGAAGAATTTGGAAATGTTCATGACGGGTTCTGTCTGTTGCGGATGACGCGCATCACTGTGCGGATGCGGTCTTCACGACCGGCGCATCGCCGCTGTTGTTCATCGCGACGTTGTTGGCCTTGATCACATCGTTCGGACGCACGCGCTGCAAACCGTTCACAACGATGCGTTCGCCCGGCTCCAGTCCCTTCGAAATCACGCGCAGGCCTTCGTGCGTGGCGCCGAGCGTGACTTCGCGGTACTGCACGCGGTTGTCCTTGTCGACGACCATGACGTACTTCTTGTCCTGATCTGTGCCGATAGCGGCATCGTCGACGAGCACGGCCGCGTGCGGCGTACCGCCGCCCACCTTCACGCGTGCATAGAGGCCCGGCACCAGCGTGCCGTCCGGATTGTTGAAGCGCGCGCGCACGCGGATCGTGCCGGACGTCGTATCGAGGCGGTTATCGACCGAATCGACCACGCCTTCGCGCGAATAGCCGTCCTCGTTCGCAAGACCGAGCGACACCGGCACGGTGCTGCCCGCATCGCGGCCGAGATAACGCAAGTACGTTTGTTCATCGACATCGAACGAGGCGTAGATCGGCGAGACGGATACGAGCGTCGTCAGCAGGGGCGCGTTGCCGCCCGTCGAGACGATGTTGCCCACCGTTAGTTCGGCGCGCGATACGCGGCCCGACACGGGCGCGGTGATATGCGTGTACGCGAGATTGATCTTCGCGGCTTCGAGCGCAGCCTGCGCGGCCTTCAGGTTGGCGACGGCCTCGCGCGCGGCGTTCTGCTTTTCGTCGTAATCGCGCTTGGCGATCGCGTTATCGGCGAGCAGGCGTTCGGCACGCGCCGCATCGGTCGATGTGTAGCCATTGCGCGCCTGCGCCGCCGCGAGTTGCGCCTGCGCGCGATCGACTTCGGCTTCATACGGACGCGGATCGATCGTGAAGAGCGGATCGCCCTTCTTCACGAGCTGGCCGTCCTTGAAATGCACGGCTACGATCGTGCCCGGCACGAGCGGGCGAATGTCCACGTGATCGACCGCTTCGAGACGACCCGAATAGCTTTGCCAGTCGGTGATGGTCTTCGATACGACGTTCGCCACATCGACTTCGGTGGCGGTCGGGCTGTGCGCGGCGGCTTTGGCTTCGTTGATGGCTGAATCGCCGTGACCGTGCCAGGCGGTGTATCCGCCCGCGCCGGCGACGATCAGCACCGCGCCCAGCGCGGCGTAGATGCGTTTGCGAGTGAAAGACATGATGAGAGGCTCCGGTTGCGTTGAGATTGTTGTTGTGTGATGCGTGACTGGCCTGCCGTTTCTTGCGGTCACTTTCCGCGAATCAGCCGCTTCCTGAAGAAAGCGACGACATCGGCGAGTGCGTCGGGATGCGCGGCAAGTGCCTGATGCGAAGTCTTGCAATGACGGGTGACTTCGGTCGGCACACCGGCGGCAATCAGTTCGCCCGCGTATTTCTCCGCTTCGATATGCAGCAGGTCATGCTCGGCGCTCGCGATGAGCGCGGGCGGCAATCCCGCGAGACGGCGCGATTCGAGCGGCGCGGCATACGGATGCAAACGTTGCGATGCATTCGGCAGATAAGCGCGATACCACTGCGCGCATTCGCATGCTTCGAAATCGGGACACAGCACTTTGCGTTCGTCGGCCAGGCGCGTCATGCTCGGGTCGAGCAGCGGCGCGAGCAGCGCTTGCGCGGACATGCGAATATCGCCGCGATCCCGTGCGATAGCGGCCACGCATGTCGCGAGATTGCCGCCCGCATCATGTCCCGCGATGCCGATGCGCTGCGGGTCCGCGCGCTGTGCGCGAGCATGGGCGACCGCCCATTGCGCCGCGCGATAACCGTCTTCCGGCGCGGCCGGAAACGGAAACGCGGGCGCGAGCGAATAGCCCACGGAGATGACCCACGCGGGCGTATCGCGGGCGATGGTCGCGGCGGCGATGTCGGCGTCGTCGAGTCCGCCGCGAATAAAACCGCCGCCGTGGAAGTAAAGAACAATGGGCAGCACCGTGCCATCCGAGGCGGGACGATAGCTGCGCAGGGTGATTGGTTGAACGTGTCCGGTGATCTGCGCATCCTCGATGCACAGGCGCGGACTCGACTCCAGATCCAACAGTGTTGCCATGGTTATTTTCGGTGCAGGGCCGATGCAGCAAGGCCGACACGCATGGGTTGCGATGGTGCGAATTCTGGAGGCCGCGCCTTTTTTAATAAATGCCTATAATCCGGCAACACAATTCGGTCGCACCGAACAATCGTGGTTATCCCTCGCGATTTTTGTTTCGGGCATTCTTTAGCGCGCGCTTAATTCCTTGCGTCGCTAAGCAAAGAAGGTGAGAGAACATGGATCGGCTACAAGCAATGCAGGTCTTCACCCGCGTCGTCGACACAAACAGTTTTTCGCGCGCAGCGGACACACTCAATCTGCCGCGCGCATCCGTCACGACAATCATTCAGAACCTTGAAGCGCACCTGAACGTGCGCCTGCTTCAGCGCACCACGCGCAGACTCAATCTCACGCCGGACGGCGCTGCGTATTACGAGCGCTGCGTGCGCATACTCGCGGACATCGAGGAAGCGGAAAGCTCGTTCTCTGGCAGCGGAAAAGGTCCGCACGGCAAGCTGCGCGTGGATATGCCGGGCGCGATCGGGCGGCTCATCGTCATGCCGCAGCTATGCGATTTCCACACGCGCTACCCGGATATCGAACTGATGATGGGCTTCGGCGACAAGCCGGTCGATCTGATTCAGGAAGGCGTCGATTGCGTGATTCGCGTCGGCACGCTGCAGGATTCGAGTCTCGTCGCTCGGCGCATCGGCGTGTTTCAGGGCGTGACCGTAGCGGCGCCGCAATATCTCGAACGCAACGGCACGCCGAAGACGCTCGAGGATTTGCAGAACCACACGGCCGTGAACTACTTTTCGAGCCGCACCGGCCGCGTGATGGACATGGACTTCGTCGTGGACGATGAAACCATTGAAGTGAAGATGCGCGGCATGATCGCGGTGAACGATGCCGAAGCGTATCTGAGCTGCGGCCTGAAGGGTGTGGGCATCATTCAGGTGCCGCGTTTCATGGCCTTGCCGCATTTGCGCGCGGGCGAGCTGATCGAGGTGCTGCCGCAATGGAATCCGCTGCCGATGCCTATTTCCGCGGTGTATCCGCATAACCGGCATCTGTCGCCGAAGGTGCGCGTGTTCGTGGATTGGGCAGCCGAGTTGTTCGAGCGTTGTCCGCTCCTGCAGGGTCAGAAGGACGCGGAAGAGCGCTGCCTGCCGACGAGCACCGCGTCGCCGACCGTGATTCGTCACGGCACGCCGGAAGTCGCGGGCACCGAAGATGTCGTTGCATAGCGAATCATCTGACATCAGGCGTCACGGCAAACAACAATGAACGACAACATCACCGTGCGCCGCATTGGCGCGAACGAAGTATTCGACCACGTCGAAGCGCTGGCGGACGTGCTCATCGATTGCGTGGAAGGCGGCGCGTCCGTGAGCTTCATGCTGCCGATCTCGCGCGCCACGGCAGTCGAATTCTGGACACGCGTGGCGCATGGCGTCGCGCGCGACGAACGCATCCTGCTCGTGGCCGTCGATGGCGAAGCGCGCATCGTGGGCACGGTGCAGGTCGTCATCGATCAGCCCGAGAATCAGCCGCATCGCGCGGATATCGCGAAGATGCTGGTGGCGCGTCGCGCGCGAAGGCAAGGTATCGCGCATCGTCTTATGACGGCCGCCGACGATGCCGCGCGCACCGCAGGCAAGTCCGTGCTCGTGCTCGATACCGTCACCGGCGGCGATGCCGAACGTCTCTATGAACGCGCCGGATGGCAGCGCGTCGGCGTCGTGCCGAACTATGCGCTCATGCCCGACGGCGCCTTCTGCGCCACGACTTTCTTCCACAAGCAGCTCGCCTGACGATTCTTTCATCGCGCCGCAAACGCCCGCCCGTCAAGGCGCGGCGCGATTATTCGCCGAAATCGATAAATCTATTCGCCGATCCGGCATTTATCCGCGTGATGCCGCGCGGATACATTCATTCGTAACGCAGCGTGCTGATCCACCGAATGCAATCCGCATTTGCCCGCACGAAGCATCCGAATGAAAGGAGTCGCAAGCATGAAACAGCTCATCACGGGGTTCTCACTCGCCGCCATCTCGGCCGTCGTCACGACCACCGCGTTCGCGGAAAGCGGTCAGGGCATCGGCCATGCGGGCACGTATCAGGTGCAGACGCAAACGCAGACCAATGCCGGCGATACGCCGAAGACGCGCGCTCAGGTGCGCGCCGAACTGGCCGCCGCGTATTCGAACGGTTCGCTGCCCGCGTTGAATCGCAATACGTATCCGGAGCGCAGCATGTGGGGCGATGCAGTTGCCGCGCAAAGCGAGCAGCGCACGCGCGATGCCGCACAGGCGGAAGCACGCAACCGTGAGATCGTCGAGTACGCCAATGGCTCGGCGACGCAGACAAACGTAACGCGTTAATGCGCGTGTCAGCAATTGAATCGAGAGGTCATCATGTTCGATAACACTTCGCTGGAGCAGTTCTCGCTGCTGGACGATTTCCCTTCGGCCACGCCCGTGTGGCGTCCGTTCGTGCAACAGGCAAAGCGTACGCAAGCCGTTGCAGAGGAAACGAAACAGGAAATGGAAGAACGCGCGCAGTGCGCATGAGATGAAGGCGCGGACGAAGGCCCGCGCCTTTTTTGTTCAACCTTTTAACCGCACGCGCCGATCTCACCGCATGACGTGCAGAAGTCGCATCCGTCCTTGCGGATGACCGCGTTAGCACCACACGTCTCGCATTTTCGGCCGTGCATCTGGGGAAGGCCATGAGGATCGAACTCGCCTGGCGCGACACCCTCGGATACTTCATCGGGCTCGTCTGCTACAGCTACCGGATGCGACGTGCGATCGGCGCGCTGGCGCGCAAGCATGCGCGACGGTACCTGATCGCCTTCTGCATCGAGAAAACCGCGGCGATGAAGAATCTGCTGGATCGCATACGCTAACGCCGCGACTTCGGAGTCGTGCCAGCGCGGACTGCGATGACCATCGAGACGCTCGACATCGCCGAGCCGCACCTGTCCGCGATCCCACGACACCTTGCGCATATCCTGCAGGGTGCGCGCAGCGAAACCACCGCGCGCGGCGAGTGACAGGGAACGCATCGTCGCGGTGATCCATTGCTGCGATTCGTCGCGCTGCCCCGTTGGAATGAAGAACTCGATGGGCCGCTCGATCGTCACGTCCTCGCCGCCGATGCGTCCCGTCACCTCTATGAACGACACCGCGAGATAAAGCGACTTCTTGCCCGCCTGCGTCAGATACTCGACCTTCTCGATGATCGCGGGCAACTCCCCCTTCGGCCGATGATCGATTGCGATGCGCAACGGATCGAGATCGAGTTCGGGATCGGGTGAATCGCTCGGTGTTTCAGCGGGCGTGACCGAAAGCACCGCACCGAGGGTTTCGTTCGGACGATAAGTGGCCAGCCCTTTCAGGCCGCGCCGCCACGCTTCGAGGTAAAGATCCTGAAACTTGTCGAACGGATAATCGGCGGGCACATTCACGGTCTTCGAGATCGATGTATCGACGAAGGGCTGCACCACTGCCATCATCTCCATATGATCGTGCGCGGACATTTCCAGCGCGCTCACGAAGTAGTCGGGCAGCGCGTTCACATCGCCGCCCATCTCGCGATAAAGCCTGTACGCATGATCCTCGACGGCGAAGGTCTGACGCGAGCCGTCCGCCATGCGCTTGGTGCGCTGATAGGTCCACGAGAACGCGGGCTCGATGCCGTTCGATGCGTTGTCCGCGAACGCCAGGCTCACGGTGCCGGTCGGCGCGATGGAAAGCAAATGGCTGTTGCGAATACCATGCTCGCGAATCGCGTTCTTGATGTCGTCGGGCAGACGCGACGCGAACGTGCCCTCTTCCAGATAACGCTTCGCATCGAAGCGCGGAAACTTGCCGCGTTCCTTCGCGAGTTCCACCGATGCGCGATACGCCTCGTCACGCATCGTGCGTGCGACGCGGGCCGCGAAATCGCGCCCTTCCTGCGCGTCATAACGCAGGCCGAGCATCACGAGTACGTCGCCGAGTCCGGTGAAGCCCACGCCGATCCGGCGCTTCGCTTCTGCTTCACGCGCCTGTTCGTCGAGCGGCCAGAGGGTCACGTCGAGCACGTCGTCGAGGAAACGCACTTGCGTGCGTGTGGAGTGCATGAGGCCGTCCCAGTCGAATGACGGCTGGCCACCGCGCATCTGCGCGAACGGATCGCGCACGAAACGCGTGAGATTGAGCGGGCCGAGATTGCAGCAACCGTATGCGGGCAGCGGCTGCTCGCCGCATGGATTGGTCGCGCGGATCGCTTCGATCGCGCGCAGATTGTTGTCGCCGTTCATGCGCGACATGAACACGATGCCCGGTTCGGCGACATCGTAGGTCGAACGCATGATCGTGTTCCACACTTCGCGCGCGTTCACCTCGCGATAGACCCATAAACCGTCTTCGCGCTGATGAATGCCTTGGGCCGTGCGTTGCGAAGGCGATGGCTCTGCCTTGTGCACCAGTTGCCAGACTGCGTCGTCGGCGACGGCCTGCATGAATTCGTCGGTGACCGCGACCGAGACGTTGAAGTTGTTCCAGCGTCCTTTCTCGTGCTTCGCCGCGATGAACTCGAGCAGGTCGGGATGCGTGCAGTCGAGTATGCCCATCTGCGCTCCGCGCCGCGCGCCCGCGCTTTCCACCGTACGGCACGATGCATCGAACACGTCCATATAACTGCACGGACCCGATGCCGACGATCCCGTGGAATGCACGCGCGCGCCATGCGGACGAATCGCGGAAAAGTTATAGCCGACGCCGCCGCCGCGCCGCATCGTCTCGGCGGCCTGAAGCAGCGCGACGTAGATGCCCGGCAGACCGTTGCTGTCGGCGCCCTGTATCGCATCGCCGACGGGTTGCACGAAGCAGTTGATGAGCGTCGCGTCGATGCCCGCGCCCGCCGCGCTCATGATGCGTCCCGCGCCGAGCGCGCCGCGTTTGAAGTTATCGACGAACTCCGCTTCGATCTTCGCGCGTAGCTCCTGCGGTTCGGCTTGCGCCACACCGCGCGCCACGCGTCGATAGATATCTTCGACGCGCGTCTCGTCGCCCTTGGCGTATTTTTCGAGCATCACGTCGGTGGAAAACTGCTGCGGTGCGATAGCAGTGCTGGGATTGTCTTCGGCCATGTCGGGTCCTTTGAACGCCTGAAGCAGCGCGCGACGGAGGTCAAAAGCGGGTCGGAAGCCCGCTGCGCGCGAGCGTGATCTGCCGCAAAGGCAATGCCCGACGATAGCGCGATTTCAGGCCGCTCGCCATCGACCCGTTACACTCTCTTGACCGACTCCGCCTCACGGTGGACATCGCTCCAAAACTTACAAATCAGCCGACCATTCGCATGAATTCGCGTCATCCGCCGCTCTTCGGCATCTCGGGCCGCTCGGGACAGGGCAAGACCACGTTGATCGAAGCACTGCTGCCGTGGCTGGGGGCGCACGGCCTCGTCGTCAACGTCATCAAACATAGCCATCATTCGGTCGAGCTGGAGCCGCCGGGCAAGGACAGTGCGCGCTTTCGTCGCGCGGGCGCGGGAGAAGTGCTGATCGCGTCGCCTTATCGCTATGCGATCGTGCGCGAATTGAACGGTGCGGACGAGCCGCCGCTTGGCGAATTGGCCGCGCGCCTCTCGCACGCGGACCTCGTGATCGTCGAGGGATTCGCGCGCGAGCCGATACCGCGGCTGGAAGTGGTGCGGCCCTCGGCGGGCCGCGATCCGCTCTATAAAACCGATGTGGCGATCATTGCAATCGCAACCGACGAACCCGCCGCGCTCGATACGGCGCTGCCGCTGCTCGCGCTCGATGACATCGCGGGCATCGGCGCGTTCATCTGCGAGCGCGTGGGCATCGCGCTCGAGGATCAGTTCGCGACGAGGCCGTGACGCGCCATCGTCAGCGCTTCCTTCAGCACGTCGTTGTCGCCGATATGATTCGCCAGCAGCAGGATCAGCTTCGCGTTGAGCATCTGGCTCTGTTCGTCTGACAAGCCGTTGTGCGTGTCGATGAGGCGCTCGTAGAACGCGTCGTGATCGGGAATGTTCAGTTCGAGATTGAGCTTCATACGATTCATCCGTTGCAGGTTGCGCGCTTGACGGCCGCATCGACCGCTTTGGCGTCGAAGGCGCGCCAGCGCGCGCATACGTGTTGATCCGGCCGCAGCAGATAGAAGGTGCCGGGTCGCGCGTCGAAACGATGCGCGACCATGCCTTCGACATCCTCCACTACCGTCACGCCCGGTAACGTGGCCGTCATGCCTTTGGGCACGACCACCAGCGCGCTCACCGGCAGCGGCGCATTAGCGAGCGCCGCAAGGCTTTGCGCGCAGGCGTCGGGACCATGTCCCAGCCCGCAGAAATAGATGCCGGTGAATGCGCCGCCATGCGTCTGATGCAGCAGCCACGCGTCGTCGCCATCTACGCGCACGGGTGCATCCACGCACGGCGCGCCGGGAATCATCGCTTCGTTGAATGCGTCTTCTGGACGGTCGGGTGTGTTGAGCGGCGAGTCGCGCAGCACGGCGGGCACCGAAAGACGCCCGCTGTTCGCGATGCGCCGCGCAAACGCGCAGTCCTTCGCGAGCTTCAAGGTCGCGTCGCGGAAGAGCCGCGATACCGGGCTCTTCGGCGTGATGAAATCGGTCGCGCGCGTCGAGTTGAGGATGTTTTCATCCGCCGCGTATTCTCGCTCGGATGCATACGTGTCGAGCAATGCATGCGGCGCGTCGCCATTCACGACGAGCTTCAGCTTCCACGCGAGATTGTCCGCGTCCTGCACGCCGCTGTTCGCGCCGCGCGCGCCGAACGGCGACACGCCATGCGCACTATCGCCCGCGAAGATGATGCGGCCATGCCTGAAGCTATCCATGCGCAGACATGAGAACGTGTACACGCTCACCCATTCCAGTTCGAATTCGGCGTCCTCGCCGAGCAGGGCCTTGACGCGCGGAATCACGCGTTCGGGCGCTTTCTCCGCGACCGGGTCGGCATCCCAGCCGAGCTGAAAGTCGATGCGCCACACATCGTCCGGCTGTCGATGCAGCAGCACCGACTGGTTGCGATGAAACGGCGGATCGAACCAGAACCATCGCTCTGTCGGGAACGGCGCTTTCATCTTCACATCGGCAATCAGGAAGCGATCCTTGAAGGTGCGGCCGTGACTGTCGAGATTGAGAGCTTTTCGCATGGCGCTGCGCGAGCCGTCGGCCGCGACGACGTATTGCGCCTTCAGCGCATAGACGCCATCGGGCGTTTCGACCTGCAGTTCGACATGATCGTCATGCTGCGTCACGCCGACGACGTTGCTCTTCCAGCGCAATTGCAGATGCTCCAGTTGCATCGCGCGCTCGGCAAGATAGCCCTCGACGTAGTACTGCTGCAAGTTGATGAACGCGGGACGCGCATGGCCCGTTTCCGGCAGCAGATTGAACGTGTAGACGAGGTCGTTCTCCAGAAACACCTTGCCGACGTTCCAGCTCACGCCCTTCTCCATCATTCGATCGCCGCAGCCCAGGCGGTCGAAGATTTCCAGCGTGCGCTTGGCGAAACAAATCGCGCGCGATCCGGTGGAGACGGTGTCGTCGTTGTCGAGCAGAACGGTGCGCACGCCCTGCTGCGCGAGGTCGATCGCGGTTGCAAGACCGACCGGTCCCGCGCCGACCACGATGACGGGAAAAGGCGCGGATGCGGGCGCATCGTGATCGGGGGCGCGCTCGTATTCGAAACGCAGACTGGCGTAGTTCACGGACATTCGATCGTCTCCATCTTCAAGCTTTCGCCTCAGGCGCGAATCGCTTCGCTTTCGGTTAGTTGTTCATCATTGTACAAGTCGTTTTATATTGTTGAATTTGCGTTTACCCGAATGCGAGGCGAATGCGCATGCGTGCCTCGCCGGTCGCGACGGGGCACTTACATCCGCTTACAAGCTGGCGCGACGGATTCCGGATTGCCTCAACGTTCAAGCAAACGACGGCGTGATGCCGCCCCCTGAGAACATTAGAGGACGAAAACGTATGAAAGCGAAGGCTTCACTGATGCTGGTCAGCGCGATGACGGCGGGCGCGCTGCTGTCGGGTTGTGTCGTGGAACCCGCGCATCCGCCGCAGCCCGCGCCGGTGGCGGAGGTCATGCCACCGCCGCCCGCGCCGGGGTATCGCTGGGTGAAGGGGCACTATCGATGGGAAGGCAACCACTGGCAGTGGGTGCCAGGGCACTGGCGGCCGGTATGAGCGCCGCGCCCGATCAAAGCCGAATCAGACGGCGACGAAGCCGAGCAGCTTCGAAACACGTTCGGCGCACGCGCGCAGCGCCTTTGAGATATCGCCGTCCCACGCGCCATCGAACGAACCGCTCGGCCCGATCGCCGTGATCGCGAGCACGATATTGCGCGAGTGATCGAAGACCGGCGCGCTCATCGCGCTGATGCCCGCGACGGGTTCATCCACCGCGCGCGCGATGCGGTGCTCGCGCACTTCGGCGAGCATCGCGTCGATCTGCGCGCGCGTGTAGTCGCGCCGCTCGGCGCCGGTCTGCAACGCGCCCGCGCGCTCTACCGCGACGAGCGCATCGACGGTCATCGGCGGGAGATACGCCGCGAACGCGCGGCCCGTCGCGGTCTGCAGCAGCGACATGGCCGTGCCCGTACGCATGGTCACGTGAATCGGCACGCTCGCCTGCTGGATGTGGACGATCGTCGGACCATAGCTGCCCGCGCTCGCGAGCGCGACCGTATGCCCGATGGGCGGCGTGATGCCAGCCACCTCCGCAATCGCCAGGCGCACCGGATCGACGCGCTGCAGACTGATCAGGCCCATCTGCAACGCGAACGGGCCGAGTTCGTAGCGGCCCGTCGCGGGGTCCTGCTGAATCAGGCCGAGATTGCCGTACGACACAAGGTACGGATGCGCCTTCGCCGAAGGCATCCCCGCCTTCTTCGCGAGATCGCCCAGCAACATGGGGCCACCGTGATCCACGAGCGCGCGCAAGAGCGCTCCGCCCACTTCGATCGATTGAATTCCGCGGCGCACTCCGCTCATGCCTGACCTTGCGTTGATAGTGGATGTTGCGCGCGATGATAACCGCTCCCGGGAGGGCATCGTCACGTCTTGTGTCCGAACCGCGCGATCAGTTCACGATGCTGCGGATAGCGCGCTTCGAGCACGCCCGGCGCGGCCAGTTCGAACTCGCTGAATTCGAAGCCCGGCGCGACCGTGCAGCCGACGAGCGCCGCGCCGTTCGCATCGCGGCAGACGGCTGCGAACCAGTCGCCCGCTTTCACGACGGCCTGAAACACCGCGTCCTCGTGGTCGAGCGCATTGCCGAGCCGATGCGTGACGAGCATGCCCTTCGCATCGAGCACATGCACGTCGAGCGGATCGCCCGCGTAGAAATGCCAGACTTCATCCGAGCGAATGCGATGCCACGCCGAATGCGCGCCATCGCAAAGCAGAAAGTAGATGGCGGTCGAGGCAGAGCGCAACGCGCCCTCGCCTTCACGCGTGACGTTTCCATTCGCGCGATACGTCTCGCGAAAGAAGCCGCCTTCGGGATGCGGCTCGAGCTTCAGGCGCTGAATCAATGCACGGCTATCGATGCGTTCGCTTTGCATGGCACTCCTTTGGCAAGCGCTTTATGGTTCGCGTATTCTGCATCAACCAACCACGGACCGACGCCATGACGATATCCGCTTCCTTGCTCAACGCCTTCGCTCCGACCGGCACGCTGCGCGCGTCGATCAATCTCGGCAATCCGATCCTCGCCCATCGAACGCAGAGCGGCGAGCCAGGCGGCGTGTCCGTCGATCTCGCGCGCGAGCTCGCGTCGCGGCTCGGGGTGCCGGTCGCGTTCAGCGCATTCGACACGGCGGCGAAGTCGGTCGAGACGGTGACCAGCGAAGCCGCCGACATCGGCTTCTTCGCGATCGATCCGCTGCGTGGCGCGGGCATCGCGTTCACCGCGCCGTACGTGCTGATCGAAGGCTGCTATCTGGTGCGCGACGCGTCGCCGCTCACGCGTAACGAAGAGGTCGATCGCGAAGGCAATCGCATCGTGGTCGGCAAGGGCAGCGCGTACGACCTGTTCCTCACGCGTGAAATCAAACATGCGCAGATTCTGCGCGCGGAGTCTTCGCAGGCGGTCGTCGAAACCTTTCTGCGCGACGACGTGGAAGTCGCCGCGGGCGTGAAGCAGCAACTCGAAGCCGATGCCGCGCGCACTTCCGGCCTGCGTCTGCTCGACGGGCGTTTCATGGTCATCCAGCAAGCGATGGGCTTGCCGAAAAGCCGTGGCGACGAAGCCGCGCATTATCTGCGCGCCTTCGTGGAAGACGCGAAGCGTTCGGGGTTCGTCGCGGATGCGCTCGCGCGCCACGGCGTCAAGGGCGCATCCGTCGCGCCCGCGACGCAGACCTGAGCTGAGCTGAGCGAAACGGCATGGAAGCGAACGTCTCGCTTTCCGTCACTGACTGGGTCGACCCGACTTTCGAGCGCGATGTCGCGGGCGGCCTCGCCGCATTCAATCGCGCGCAACTCGGCCCGAGCCATCAACGCGACCTCGCCGTGTCGGTCTATCGGGGCGACGATTTCATCGGCGGCCTTGCGGGCTACACGGCTTGGGACTGGCTTTTCGTCAAATGGCTCTGGATACGCGAGGATGCGCGCGGCCTGGGCTTCGGCACGCGCGCGCTGCACGCAGCGGAGCAGGAAGCGAAGAAACGCGGCTGCCGCGCCGCGTGGCTAGACACGGTCAATCCGGCGGCGCGCGCGCTTTACGCGCGCTGCGGATACGAGCCGTTCGGCGAACTCGCCGACTTCCACGCAGGCCAGCCGCGCTTCTTCCTGCAGAAGCGCTTCTAGCACGTCGCGTCTGGTTTATTGCATTAAATATGCGTAATCCATCCGGCATTACGCATTTTGCATTACGTATTCAGTTTCAGGCGCTCCGCGACCCGCGCCGTGATCGCGCCGCGCGCTGCCAGCGAAGGCGCGGAACGCTCGCGCACGGCGCTGACGACGTCGGCCGGTGCCCGCGTCGGATCGCCGGCATCGAAAGGCGGTGCGGGCGCGTATTCCATTTGCAGTTGAATCGCCTGCGCCTCGTGTTCGCCCACGAGTTCCGCCGCGAGCGTCAGCGCGAAATCGATGCCCGCCGTGATGCCGCCGCCGGTCAGCAGATTGCCGTCGCGCACTACGCGCGCCTGCACCGGGATCGCGCCGAGTTCCGCCAGCAGCGAATGAAAGGCCCAGTGTGTCGTCGCGCGCTTGCCACGCAGCAGGCCGGCCGCGCCGAGCACGAGCGAGCCGGTACACACCGAAGTCACGTAGCGCGCGCCCGCCGCCTGTTCGCGGATGAACGCGAGCGTCTCGTCGTCCTCCATCAGATCGCCGACACCCGAGCCGCCGGGCACGCACAGCACATCGAGCGATGGGCAATCGGCAAAGCTCGCGTCTGGCGTCAGGATCATGCCGGCGCTCGATTTCACCGGGTCGCGCGTCTTCGCGACGAGCTGCACGCGGGTATCGGCCATGTGCGCGAATACGTCGTAGGGGCCGGTCATGTCGAGTTGCTGCACGCGCGGGAAAAGCAGCAGGCCGATGTTGAGCGTCATCGTCATCTCCTTGAGTTGAATGGATTGCCGGTTCATTGAAATGGACGAACCGATGCTACCCCGCTACTCTATGGCGAAATTGACACACAACCCACGTTTTCCGCCAATCCGCTCCCGAGGTTGCCATGCAGACCGATGCCCCGCGTCTGATCGACGTGCTCGCCTTCCCCGACGTCCAGTTGCTCGATGTCGCCGGACCTTTGCAGGTGTTCGTCTCCGCGAACGAACTCGCCGTGGCGGCGGGCGGGCCGCGCCCGTATCGGCCGCGCGTGATTTCGCGGGACGGCGCCGTGAGCGCGTCAGCCGGGCTCGGGCTCGTCGGCGAGATGCTGCCCGATGCGGCCGAGCCTTGCGACACGCTGATCGTCGCCGGCGGCTGGGGCGTGCATCAAGCGGTTCTGAATCGCGAACTGGTCGACTGGGTGCGCGGGCACGCCGCTCATGCGCGACGCACGGCGTCGGTTTGCACGGGCGCGTTCCTGCTCGCGGCGGCCGGCCTGCTCGATGCGCGCCGCGCCGTCACGCACTGGACGCGCTGCGCCGAACTGGCGACGCGCTTTCCGACAGTGCACGTCGAAGCCGATCCGATCTTCATCCGCGACGGCGACGTGTGGACTTCCGCGGGCGTCACGGCGGGGATCGACCTTTCGCTGGCGCTGGTCGAGGACGATCTGGGCCGCGCGCTCGCCCTCGATGTCGCGCGTCATCTCGTGGTCTTTCTGAAGCGTCCGGGTGGCCAGGCCCAGTTCAGCGCGGCGTTGTCGCTGCAGAATTCCGGTGAGCGCTTCGGCGACCTGCATGCGTGGATCGCGGAGAATCTCGCGGCGGATCTGTCGATCGGCGTGCTGGCGGCGCGCGTCGGCATGAGCGAGCGCAGCTTCGTACGTCATTACCGCGCGCAGACCGGCGTCACGCCGGCGCGCTCCATCGAGCGCATGAGGCTCGAGGCCGCGCGCCGTCTGCTGGGCGATACGGGCCTGCCAGTGAAACGGGTCGCGGCGCGCTGCGGCTTCGGCTCCGAGGAAACGATGCGGCGCGGTTTTCTGCGCTCGCTCGGCGTGTCGCCGCAGGCGTATCGCGAACGATTTACCGGTCATGACGCCTCCGGCGCGACACATGCGGCATGAACGCCCGCGCGTGAGCCCTTCGATATCTACCGCGCGTGCTTTTTTGTCCGATGGACTCAAGCCTGTAAGCTCGCTGCCGTTAGCCCGTTTAGAACGTTTGCTTGAGACGCGCGCTTTTGCGCGCGCACGCAGTCGCTGAACGAGAGCCGCCGGCAGTGGCGGCAATATGGCCTGGAGCGCCGATGAGTGTGTTTCCCGCGTCCGACGCGCCGGTTGTTCGCGCAACCGCGGTCGAACCTGCAACCGTAACGACAACCGATGCGAAGCGCTTCGCGAGTCTCGCGCCATCGATCGAGGCCTTGTTGCGCGAGGCGGCCGAGCTGGGTTGCCCGCAGCAATGGGCGTGGTATCGCGCGGGCGAGCAATTGCACCTGGAGCGGCGCGGCGGCACGCCCTTGCCCAACGAACAGGAATGGCCGCACGGCATCGCCGAAGAACGGCTTGCACAGATGTGCCTCGCGCATGGCTGGCATTGCTGGCCCACCGGACGCGGCGAGAGTGTGCTCGGCTGGCTGCTCGCGCCCGTCGCGCATCGCCACGATCCGCATCTGGCGGAACTCGCGCGCACGCTCGGTGAGCGTGTGCAGGCCGACACGCTCGCACGCGCGCAACTCACGCAGCGCGTGCTCTATGAGATCTCTTATCTGGCGAGCTCGGTGCCCGAGCGCGCGAACTTTCTGCGCGGCGTCCACGAGCGGCTCGGCACGCTGATCGACGCCGAGAACTTCTATCTCGCACTCTACGACCGCAAGACCGGCAAGATCACGTATCCGTACTACGTCGACGTGATCGATACCGATGTCGTCGCGGCCGAAAACTACGACATCCTGAATCCGGCGCGTTTGTCGATGACGGGCCAGGTGCTCACGAGCGCGCAACCGCTTTTCATCACCGCCGCCGACATCTGCGCGGCCGAGCGCGCGGGCCGCTTCTACTGCATCGGCGACCGTCCCGAGTTCTGGATGGGCGCGCCGCTCAAGAACGCCGCCGACGAAGTATTCGGCATGCTCGCGATGCAGGTCTACGACGTGTCGCGCATGTACACCGCCGAGGACCGCGCATTGTTCCTCGTCGTCGCGCGGCACGTGGCGATGGCGCTCGACCGCATCCTGCACCGCGCCGATCTCGAAGAGCAGGTCGCACGCCGCACGTCCGAGTTGTCGAAGCTCAACGCGGCGCTGCGTCACGGCATCGCGGAGCGCGAGCGTTCCGAGCATTTGCAGGCTGCGCTATACCAGATCGCAGAATTGTCGAGCCGGCCGGGCGACACGATGGAGTTTTTTCGCAGCCTGCACGGCATCGTCGGCGAGCTGCTCTATGCGCGCAATTTCTATATCGCGCTCATCGAAACGGAAACGCGCGAAGTGTCGTTCCCGTATTACGTCGATGAAATCGTGCAGGATCGCCCCGCTCCGCGACGCGGCCAGCGCGGCCTCACGGAATACGTGATCCGGGAACGGCGTGCGCGCCTCATCGATCACGCGGAGGCGTTGCGTCTTATCGAAGAAGGTGCGTTCGAGATCGAGCACAGCGAAGTAAAGCTCCGCTCGTGGCTCGGCATTCCGCTGTTCGATGGCGATGTCGTGCGTGGCATGCTCGCCGTGCAAAGTTATTCGCCGCTCGTGCGCTATTCGCTGCGCGATCAGGAATTGCTGACCTTCGTGTCGCGGCATATCGATACCGCGCTCTCGCGCCGCCGCGACGCCGAAGCGCTCCATGCCGCGAACCTCGAACTCGAAGCGCGGGTGCAGGCGCGCACGCGTGAACTCGACGACGTCAACGCGCGACTGCTCTACGAGAACTCGCACGATACGCTGACAGGCCTGCCCAACCGCAGCCATCTGATGCACAAGCTGCGCTGTGCGTGGCGGGATTATCAGACGCGCGGCGACGAACTGTCGGTCATGTTCATCGACCTCGATCGCTTCAAGGTCGTCAACGACAGTCTCGGTCATCATTTCGGCGACATGCTGCTCGTGCAGGCCGCCGCGCGTCTGCGCGAGTGTCTGCGCTCGACCGATCTGCTCGCCCGTCTGGGCGGCGACGAATTCGCCGTGCTCTCGCCGAACGCGCATGTGCGCGATGCGGTGTCGATCGCAAAGCGCATTCTCTCCGCATTCGACCTGCCGTTTCACATCGAAGAGCATGTGGTGTTTTCGTCGTGCAGCATCGGCATCGTGAGTGCGGATAGCCAGTTCCACACCGAGCCCGCTGATCTGCTGCGCGACGCCGACACCGCAATGTATCGCGTGAAAAACGCGGGACGTGACAGCTATGTCGTGTTCAATCAGGAACTGCGACGTCAAGTGTCGGACCAGGTGGAACGCGAAGGCGCGTTGCGCAACGCGATCAAGCGCGACGATGAACTGCTGCCCTATTTCCAGCCGATCGTCGATGTGAAGAGCGGCGACGTGGTCGCGCTCGAAGCGCTGATTCGCTGGCGTCAGCCCGATGGGCGCATTGTCGGTCCGGCTGAGTTTCTGCCTTCGGTAGAGGGATTGAGACTCATCGGCAGACTCGATCTGTACATGCTGGAGCGCGTCGCCGCTATTCTCTCCAACGCACGGTTTGCGCACTGGCCGCCCGTGCACGTGAACTGTTCGAGCTACAGCATGACGCGCCCCGAATTCGCCGACGACGTGCTCGCGCTGTTACGGCGCTATCGCGTGTCGCCAACCCGCGTGTGTCTCGAACTGACGGAAGGCGCGCTCGTCGCGGAGCCGGATCTCGCGCGACGCACGATGCAACGTCTTGCCGATAACGGCATGTCCGTTGTCCTCGACGACTTCGGCGCGGGCTTTTCGTCGCTCAGTTACGTGCACCAGTATCAGTTCACGGGACTGAAGATCGACAAGTCGTTCATTCTCGAACTGACAGAAAGCCCTCGCAGTCGCGCCATCGTGCGTGCGATCGTGCGCATGGCCGAATCGCTCGATCTGACGCTGGTCGCCGAAGGCGTCGAGGATGCCGCAACACTCGCGGTACTACGCGATATGGGCGCGGCGCAAGCTCAGGGCTATTTTTTCGACAAACCCCTGCCGCTCGACGCCCTCACGCGCACATCACTCGCGCCACGTGCGACGACTGCAAGCGCCGCGCTCTGAGGCCGTCAAAAAGGGGGGCCGCCCAGCGATGGCGAAATGATGCTGCCGGGTTCGCCCGTCGGCGCGCCGCTTATGTCTGCATGCGCGGCGCGTGTGGAAACCGGCGCGTGATTTTTCGCACACGTTTCGACGGAGCCGTTCCCCAGACATCGTTGGAATGAATCGGCGCTAGCCTTGGCGTCGAAGGTATAGATGGTGTCTCCGATCTTGATTTCGGTTTCGGAGATGCGGTCTGCTGCGATTGCCATGTTGTCCGTGCCTCTCTCTTTTGGTGAGCTACATCGATAGCGCAGCATCAAACGATCCCGCCGCGCGAGACGGGTACGGCCGTTGCTGACTCCCAAGCGTTATCGTCACGTCGAACAAGGAGGCGGAAATGGCACAGCATCCCGCGCACGCGCAAAATCATCGGCATCCGGATGAACCTCGTCCCGAGGAGATCGAGCGAGTGCTCAAGGGCGCCGACTATCCGATGGGCAAGGAAAAGCTTATCGCGCTCGCGAAGAGCAATGGCGCGGACGGCGAAGTCATGGCCGTGCTGAACAAGATGACCGACCGCAATTTCGACAGCGCGGACGCGGTTCTGCGCGAGGCGACCCGGGCCGAATAACTGCATTCCGCAATGCGGCATTCATTCGCTCGGCGTATCGCTTTCGATCGTCCGTTGATACCAAATCCAGACGGAGGAAAATGTAATGGCTGAATCTCCGCGAGCACCCGAAACGCGCGATCAACCCCGTGCGCCCGGAGGCAATAATCTGAACAATGTCGGCGACAGAAATGCAGACAGGGTAATCCCTCGACCCGGAGAAGGGTTGCGACGCGATCCGGCCAATGAGCCTGACAAAGCGAGTACGACGCCTGACGATTCGGGAAATCGGCCACGTCCGCTATAAATAAATTAAATGGACGACCAAGCGATTTCCAATCGTGATCCACTTAAAGTCGCGTAGCATTGAAATGCGTCGAATGGGGTGCGCGGCTTTGCACGGCGCCTGGTAGCAATCGACCGCGCAACGGTCCGACATCCGTCTGGCCAGTCATCGCAAAGGAGGCTCTATGAAGTGGGAAACACCCAGTTTCACCGATATGCGCTTCGGCTTTGAAATCACCATGTATATCGCGACGCGCTGATCGGCAATACGGTAAGAGCGAAACGGCCACGATGAGTGGCCGTTTTGTTTTCCAGAGCGACGAAGTTATCGTCAGAAGTTATCTCAGTCTCGGCGCAGTGGGTCGGTGTGTTTTTTCGCAGGATCGGGAAGATCCGCGTTCTGGGCATCGAGTCCGCCCTTGCCGGCAATCGCAGGTTCATTTCCCGAGCCATAAGGCACCTCCGCCGTCTGATGCGGATGCTGGTCCAGACGCCTGTTCTCGGGCTCTATCTCTGCGGCATTGGGCCTGCGCACGCCCTGCCTGGGATCGCCGCCCGTAGCGGACCCAGGCCCCGGCGTGTTGCCTATCGAACCGCCGCCGCTCGCGCCACTGCCCGCATCGCCCAGTGGCTTGTCGGTGCTTTCCGTTTCCTGCTGGCTGTCGCTCATCTTGAGTCTCCTTTCGTTCGTGCATCGAACATGGAAGAGCAACTCGCATTCCAGTGAGTCGCCAACATGAAAAATTAAAAAGGCCCGCGCATTTGCGCGGGCCTCGGCTGCTGCTTGCTGCCGCGAGAAAATCAGACGGCTTGCGTCGAAAGTGCGGAGCCGATAACTTCGTTCGCCACCGCATCGACCGCCTGTTTCACGATGCCGACAATCTCGTCGGCTTCGGCGCGCGTCGTCACGAGCGGCGGTGCGAAACCGAGGATATCGCCATGCGGCATCGCGCGCGCGATCACGCCACGCTCCAGCGCCGCCGCCGACACCTTCGGCCCGACCTTGAGCGCCGCGTCGAACGGCTTGCGCTCGTCCTTGTCGGCCATGAATTCGAGCGCCGCGAGCATGCCCGCGCCGCGCACTTCGCCGACGAGCGGATGCGCATCGAAAGCGGTGTGCAACTGCTGCTGCAAGTACGCACCGACATCGGCGGCATTCTGCGTGAGGTTCTCGCGCTCGAGAATGTCGAGGTTCGCGAGCGCCGCGGCCGCACAGATCGGGTGTCCCGAATAGGTCCAGCCATGGCCCATCGGGCCGTGCTCTTGCGAGCCGCGATCGATGACGTCCCACACCTTCTCGCCGACGATCACGCCCGAGAGCGGCGCATACGCGCTCGTCAGGCCCTTCGCGACCGTGATGAGGTCGGGCTTGATGCCGAAGTGCTGCGCGCCCATCTTCGAGCCGAGACGGCCAAAGCCGCACACGACTTCATCTGAGATCAACAGGATGTCGTGCTTCTTCAGCACGTCCTGGATGGCTTCCCAGTAGCCTTGCGGCGGCGCGATGATGCCGCCCGTGCCCATCACCGGCTCGGCGATGAATGCGGCGATGGTATCGGCGCCTTCCTTCGCGATCAGCTTTTCGAGCTCTTCCACGCAATAGGCGGTGAACTGCGTTTCGCTCATGCCGGCCGGCGCCTTGCGATACCAGTGCGGGCAAACGGTGTGCATCACGCGCTCGATCGGCAGGTCGAAGTTCTGATGGAAACTCGGCAGTCCCGTGAGGCTGCCAGTCACGATGCCCGAGCCGTGATAACCGCGTTCGCGCGAGATGATCTTCTTCTTGTTCGGACGGCCCAGCACGTTGTTGTAGTACCAGACGATCTTGATCTGCGTTTCGTTGGCGTCCGAACCTGACATGCCGTAGTACACCTTCTTCATGCCTTCCGGCGACCAGTCGATGATGCGCGACGACAGCTCGATGATCGTGTCGGTCGAGTGACCGACATAGGTGTGGTAATACGCGAGCTTCTTCGCCTGCTCATAGATCGCTTCGGCCACTTCGGTGCGGCCATAGCCGATGTTCACGCAATAGAGGCCCGCGAATGCGTCGATATAGCTTTTGCCTTGATGATCCTGAATGCGAATGCCCTTCGCGCCCGTGACGATCTTGCCGGGCAGCGCGCCGCTTGCGTGATCGTGCGCGTGCGTGGACGGGTGCATGAAGTGAGCGCGATCTTCGGCAAACAGTTGCTCGAGCGATTGATTCTGCTGGGTCATGTGCTTCTCCTTGATATCCGGTAGTGCGTGTCTTTGAGGATGATTCTTTCAGGCCGCGCTCGTGAGCGGCAGGCCGAGATTGCCTAGGCAAAAGTATTTGGTTTCGACGAAGGGCTCGAAGCCTTCCGCGCCGCCCTCGCGGCCGAGACCCGAGGCTTTCACGCCGCCGAACGGAATCGGCGCGCCGGTGAATTTCACGCCGTTGACCGACACCATCGCGAAGTCGAGGCGTCGCACGAGCTGGAAGATCGTGTCCATGCGCGTCGCGCAGATGTAGGCGGCGAGGCCGTATTCCGTGTCGTTGGCGCGCGTGACGGCTTCATCGAGCGTATCGAACGGGGAAATCGCGGAGATCGGCGCGAAGTTCTCTTCGTCGTAGATACGCATGCCGGGTTTGGCATCGGCAACGACCGTCGGTTCATAAAACCAGCCGCCGAGCGCGTGCGGCCTTCCGCCTACGGTCACGCGCGCACCCTGCGCTTTCGCATCGTCCACGCGTGCGACGGTCGAATCGAATGCGGCCTGATGCATGAGCGGACCGATATCGACATTCGCTTCGAAAGCGTTGCCCACTTTGAGTGCCTTCACCGCTTCCGTATAACGTTCGACGAATTGTTCATACAGCGGACGCGCGACCAGAATGCGGTTTGCAGCGCAGCAGTCCTGTCCCGACGTTTGAAACTTGGCGCCCACTGCGACGCGCACGGCATGTTCCAGATCCGCGTCTTCCGTGACGATGAAGGGTGCATTGCCGCCGAGTTCGAGCGCGAGCTTCTTGATGCCCGCCTGCGCTGCCGTTTGCGCGACCAGGCGGCCGACGCGCGTCGAGCCCGTGAAGCTGACGGCGCGTACGCGCGTATCGCTGACGAGCGTTTGCATCGCCATTTGCGGTTCACCAATGACGACATTGAACACGCCCTGCGGGAAGCCTGCTTCCTCGGCGAGTTGTGCGAGAGCAATCGCGGAGAATGGCGTTTCGTGCGCCGGCTTGACGACGACCGTGCACCCGGCGGCGACTGCGGCCGCGGCTTTGCGCGTGATCATCGCGACCGGAAAATTCCACGGCGTAATGAGCGCGGCGACGCCCACGGGTTCCATCACGGTACCGAGATGTGCGCCATCGATATGCGTAGGAATGGTGCGTCCTGTCAGACGCTTCGCTTCATTCGCGAACCATTCGACGAAGCTTGCGGCATAGGCGATCTCGCCTTTGGATTCGGCGAGCGGCTTGCCTTGTTCGAGCGACAGAATGCCCGCGAGGTCGGACAGGTGACGCATGATGAGTTCGTGCCAGCGCAGCAGCAGTGCGCTGCGCTTTTGCTGCGGCATCCAGCGCCAGGACTGGAACGCGCGGTCGGCGGCGTCGATTGCGCCGGCAATTTGCGCTTTGTCGAGCATCGGCACATGGCCGATAACTTTCTGATCTGCTGGATTCGTTACCGCGATGGACGCGGCGCTGTCGCTGTGAACCCAGCGGCCGTCGACATAGCAAAGCGATTTGAACAGAACGGGATGACCGAGAAGCATGGATGTCTCCTTACGCATTGGACTCGCCCTGGGGGCTGGGCGATTTACGTTGATCCGATACCGTTCACTTTAAAGGTACCGAGGTCCTGGAGTTTTTTGTTATTGACTGCGGTGCTTGGTGTTTTTTCTGTTTGGCTCGCTGTGGAGTTCGATTATTTTCGTCGCCCCGGCGACAACAATTTAATCCGAATCATCGACCCACTCCGGCGGCCCTTCAACATTCTTGACGACCTTGGTCACGATATAAGTGAAGTACCGCTCGATCGCCAATTCCTCGACGAGCAACGAATCAATGAACCGCTGATAGTGATCGATATCCCGCGACACGACATGCAGCACATAATCCACGCCACCGCCGGTGGCATAACACTGCACGATTTCGGAAGCCGCCGCGACACGCTCCTCAAAGCGCCGCATATCCGCCGCGGTATGACGCGAAAGCGTCACCTCAACGACGATACGGCTGCCCTTGAAAGCAGCCGCCCAGTCGACATCCGCGCGATAGCCCTTGATGAGCCCGCAATCTTCGAGTTTCTTCACGCGCTCCCAAGCCGGCGAGATCGACAGGTTGACCTCTTCCGCGAGACGCGATTTTGTAATGCGGCCGTCCCGCGCAA
Organism: Caballeronia hypogeia; assembly: GCF_001544875.2. Taxonomy (GTDB): domain Bacteria; phylum Pseudomonadota; class Gammaproteobacteria; order Burkholderiales; family Burkholderiaceae; genus Caballeronia; species Caballeronia hypogeia. The sequence continues at coordinate 73,980 of NZ_FCOA02000009.1, read as the reverse complement.
GAATGCGCAGAATGGCCAGATCGTAGCGGTCGAGCTTGATCACATCACGCTCACAGCAATGTTGCGTTCGACGATATCCGCTACCACCGCAACCGTATCGCCCGTCTGCACGAGGCCCGGAAAATGCCGCGCCGCGAGCAGTCCATCACGCTTCGCCCGATATTCGAACGGCGCACCACCTGTGCGGCCGATATCGTGGACACGCGCGAGCACATCGCCTTTCTTTATCATGTCGCCGAGATCGCGGCACATCTCAAGCAAACCCGAGTGCTCGCTCGTCGTGTAGCACGAACCATCGGGCATATCGAGCAGGGTCGTCGTGCGCGCTTCGCCCTGCGCCTTCGGCTTCTCGATGATGCCCGCATAAGCGAGAAAGCCATGCACGCCGCGCTCCGCGACGGCAACGCTCTTAGCCGTCGATGAACCTCCTCCGCCGAGTTCGGTCGACACGAATACCTTGCCCGCTTCCTCCGCCGCGCTGTCGTATAGACCGATGCTGTCGAGCTCCAGCATGCGCATCGAATACGGCGCGCCGAAGGCGCGCATCGCCGCTTCGCAACGCGCCTGTTGCGTCGCATCGTTCAGCACATGGATGGCGGCGAATGGCAGGAAGTCGAGCGTGCGGCCACCCGCGTGAATATCGAGCACGTAATCCGCGAGCGGCAACAGATGACGCTGAAAATAATCCGCGATCTTTTCCGTTACCGTACCGTCCGCCCTGCCAGGAAAGCTGCGGTTCAGATTGCCCGCATCGATCGGCGATGTGCGTGTGCCCGCGCGAAACGCCGGATAGTTCATGAATGGCACGATGATGACGCGGCCGTTCACGTCCTCTGCTTCAAGCGTCGATGCGAGCTTCGCCAGCGCGATCGGCCCTTCGTATTCGTCGCCATGATTGCCGCCCGTGAGCAGCGCGGTCGGGCCGACGCCGCGCTTGATCACGGTGATCGGAATCATCACGGCGCCCCACGCGGAATCGTTGCGCGAGTACGGCAGCTTCAGGAAGCCGTGCTGAACGCCCTCTGCATCGAAATCGACAGTCGGGCTGATCGGTGACGCGCGCATCGTGCTACTCCTTCACGAACAATTTGCGAGGCGTGTTGCAGAAGGTCTCGACGCCGGTATCGGTAATCAGGATGCTCTCCGTGATTTCGAGGCCCCAGTCGTCGAGCCACAGGCCCGGCATGAAGTGGAACGTCATGCCGGGTTCGAGGACGGTCTTGTCCCCGGGGCGCAGACTCATCGTGCGCTCGCCCCAGTCCGGCGGATAACTCGCGCCGATCGGATAACCACAGCGGCTATCCTTCTCTATGCCGAACTTGCGCAACACAGCGAAGAAGGCATTGGCAATGTCCTCCGTCTTGTTGCCCGGCTTCGCCATTGCAAGACCCGCTTCGATGCCTTCGACAACCGCCTTCTCGCCTTCGATGAAATGCTGCGGCGGCTTGCCCAGATAAACCGTGCGCGACAGCGGGCAGTGATAGCGCTTGAAACATCCGGCGATCTCGAAGAACGTGCCCGCGTTCGCCGTGAACTTCGAGTCGTCCCACGTGAGATGTGGCGCTGCTGCATCGGAACCGGTCGGGAGCAGCGGTACGATCGCCGGATAGTCGCCGCCATGACCTTCGACGCCGGTAATGCCCGCTTCATAGATTTGCGCGACGAGGTCGCTCTTCTTCATGCCCGGCTCGACCTTGTCGAGAATGCGCGCATGCATCTTCTCGACGATACGCGCCGCCACGCGCATGTATTCGATCTCGCGCGCCGACTTCACCGCGCGCTGCCAGTTGACCAGCGCCGTCGCGTCGACGAACTTCGCGTCCGGCAGATGCTGCGTCAGCGAACCATATGCCTTCGCGCTGAAGTAGTAGTTATCCATCTCCACGCCGATGCGCTTTTTATCCCAGCCATGCGCGACGATCACTTCGGTGGACAGGTAATCCATCGGATGGCGCACCTGCGACTGCACGTAATGATCCGGATACCCGACGATATTGCCGTGCTCCATGAACACCGTGCGCTTCGCACCGTTCGCATCCTGCCCGCGCCCATACCAGACCGGTTCGCCGTCCATTGCGAGCAGCACGCACTGATGCACGTAGAACGACCAGCCGTCGTAGCCGGTGAGCCACGCCATGTTGGTCGGGTCGGTCACGATCATGAGATCGATGCCCGCCCTTTCCATTGCGCGACGCGTCTTCGCGATGCGCGCATCGTACTCGCTGCGCTCGAACGGCAGGCGTACCACGGGCGCCTCGCCCTTCTGTTGTTGCGTGATTTCGGACATCGTCCCCTCTATCAAGCGGTCACATCGTTGTGGAAAATGGTTCCTGCGTGGCTCGCGCGCGCACGCTGAATGGCAAGCGTCGCGATCGCCGTGTCCTGCGCGCCGGTTCCGGTCAGGTCGCACAGCGTGACTTCGTCGTCGTTCGTGCGCCCCGGCGCCTGTTGCGCGATGACCTGGCCCAGTTCTGCAAAGGATGCGTCAGCATCGATCACGCCCGCTTCGATCGCATGATGCAGCTCACCCAGCACGCGCACCTGTTGCAAGCGGTCACATACATAGCGCGCCCGGGAAAACACATCCGCTGCGATCTCATTCTTGTGCTCGGCGTCGGACCCCATCGCGGTGATATGCAATCCGGGATGCAGGTCGCGCGCGTGGATCAAAGGCTCGCGGCTCGGCGTCGTCGTGATGGCGATATCCGCATGTCTGAGCGCCTGACTGACGCTGTCCGCGACCTCGCACGGCAAGTCTTCGCAGTCGCGCGCAAAGCGCTTTGCGCTGGCGGAATCGCGCGCCCACACGGTCACGTGCTCGATAGGGCGCACCATGCGCAAGGCCTTCAGTTGCAGACGTGCCTGTTCGCCCGCGCCGATGATCGCCACGCGCTTCGCATCGTCACGCGCGAGCCAGCGCGCCGCCACCGCGCCGGCCGCTGCGGTGCGCACGGCGGTCAGATAACCGTTGTCGAGCAACACGGCTTCGGTCAGACCCGTGTGCGCGGAGAGCACCAGCATCAAGCCATTGAGGCTCGGCAGTCCGAGCGACGGATTGTTGAAGAAGCCCGGGCTCACCTTGATCGCGAAGCTGGAAAAGCGCGGCAGATAGGCGGTTTTCACGTCGACTTCGCCGGCGTGCTCGGGAATGTCGAGACGCAGAATCGGCGGCATCGCGACGGCTTCGGTCGCGAGCGAGTTGAAAGCGGCTTCGATCTGCTCGATCGCGTCGAGGTCGAGCGGCACGAGCTGGCGCAGTTGGGCCTGCCCGAGCAGCACGGTGGATTTATCGATGTTGGTCATGGTGTCAGGCCGCTCCGATCAGGCGACGATGCGTTTCGATATCGATGTTGCTGCCGCTCACGACGATCACGATAGGTCCGCTTCGCGCGGGAATCGCGCCATCGAGCACCGCCGCCATGCCGACCGCAGCCGCGCCTTCCACGACGAGCCGTTCCTCGCGATACGCATGCACGATGCCTCGCGCGATCGACACTTCGTCGAGCAGCACGACATCGTCGATCAGATCGCGCGTCATGGTGAACGTATGCTGGTTTTCGAGGCCGATGCCGCCGCCGAGCGAATCCGCGAGCGTTTCGAGCTCATCGACGAACACGGGCTTGCCCGCCGCGAGACTCGCGTGCATCGCGGCACCGCGCTCCATCGATACGCCAACCAACTTCACTTCGGGCCGGATGCTCTTCGCCGCGAACGCGACGCCGCTGAACAGCCCGCCGCCCGACAAAGGCACGACGATGCTCGCCGTATCCGGCAGCGCTTCGAGTATCTCGAGACCGATGGTCGCTTGTCCCGCGATCACGCGTGGATCGTCGAACGGCGGCACGAATGCATAACCTTCCTCGCGCACGAGGCGTTGCGCTTCGCTCTGCGCGTCGTCCTGGCTCTTGCCGCTGATGACCACGCGCGCTCCGAGCGAGGCAACCGCGTCGACCTTGTTCTTCGGCACCAGCGATGACATGCACACCGCCGCTTCGATGCCGAGCGCACGCGCCGCATGCGCGACCGCGCGGCCATGATTGCCCGTCGATGCCGTGACGACACGCGTGCATCCTTGCTCCGCGATCTGCGCGAGCGCATTGGTCGCGCCGCGCAACTTGAAGCTGCCCGTGGGTTGCAGCGTTTCGAGCTTCAGATGCACCGGCACGCCGGCGACTCGCGAAAGCGACAGCGAATGAACCAGCGGCGTGACGAGCGCGCGGCCTTCGATGCGCTGGCGGGCGCGGTAGACATCGGCGAGCGTAAGTGCGGACATGAGAGCTTGCGTTGCGTGTTCGTGTATCGATGCAACCCAGTCTAATGTCCTAAAAAATCGTTTTTGATTGTCCTAGTTCAATCGCGCGAATCTAATTGAAATCGTGCACATGCGGGTACTGGCCGAACACCTCGCGCATCGTTTCGATAGCCGAGCGGAACGTGCTCTCGCCTACTTCCGCGCCTACGCATAGCCGCACTGCGTTGGGGCGATCCGCGCCGCGCACGAGAAACGGATCAGGCGATGTCACCGCGATATTGCGATTGCGCAACTCACGCGTGATGCGCTCCGCTTCCCATTCGTCGGGCACGCGCAGCCACACCGAAAGCGCGTTCGGATGACTGCCCAGCACATAATTGCCGAGCACTTCGCGCACCACGCTCTGACGCGCCGCGAGCCGCTCGCGCTGAATCTGCACGAGTCGTTGCGCGGTGCCGTCCATGATCCAGCGCGAAGTGACTTCCGCGATCGGCGATGTCGCCATCCAGCAACTCACGCGCAACACGCTTTCCGCGCGCAACGCAAGACGTCGCGGCACGGTCATGAAGCCCGTGCGCAGACCGCTCAAGACCGACTTCGTCATGCTCGTGCAGTAGAACGCGAGTTCGGGAATCAGGCTCGCGATGGGCGTCTGTGTCTTCGCGGGCAGCGCGCCATAGACATCGTCTTCGATCACATAGACGCCATAGCGCTCGGCGATGCGCGCAATCGCGCGGCGGCGCGAATCGGGCATGAGCGCGACGGTCGGATTGTTGAGCGTCGGCGTGCAGACCAGCGCGCTCACGCGCTCGCTGTCGCACACCTCTTCGAAGTGCTCGGGACGGATGCCGTGCTCGTCTATCTCCAGACCTTTGAGCGTAAACCCAAGCACGTTCGCCGAACCGATCACACCATGATCCGTGAGGCTCTCGCACAGCACCGTGTCGCCCGGACCGACGATGCACGCGAGCGCAAGAAAGATGCTGTGCGCGACGCCATTCGTGACCAGCAGCGTCTCCACCTTCGCGGGCATGTTGAGCGACGCGAGCCATTCGACGCCCGCTTGCCGATGGCTGTCGAAGCCCGCGATCGGGCGAAACGCGCGTATCCACGGCTGATCGTCGATGGTCGAAAGCGTCGCGCATACCTTGCGCCACATCGCATCATGTTCGGGCGTATGAACGATGCGCGCGATGGAGAAATCGACCACCGAGCGCTCGGCGGTATCGAGCATGTAGTTCGACATCGTCTCCGTCACACGCGCCGAGACGAAACTGCCGCGCCCCACTTCGCAGCGGATCAGCCCTTGCCTCTCCAGTTCCTTGTACGCGTTGGTCACGGTCTGCACGCTGATCGCGAGGTCCGCCGCCACTTCGCGCTGCGGCGGCAAACGTTCGCCCGACGCGAGCGCGCCGCTCTCTATGTCGGCGGCCATCGCCTTGACGAGCCGCTTGTACTTGGACTGCACGCCCTGCACCGTGCGCACGGCGTCGCGCCATCGTTCGTTCACTTGCCCACTCCTCGCATGCCTTGAGTTCCATGCGCAATAGTGGCGCAAAAGAGCGCCCGAAAATAATTGTCCTAGAGCAATCGGAACAAATATATGGCTTTGTATTCTGCGTTCGTGGCTGCACGCCGAGGCGTTTCAAAGCCCTGTGGAGTAAGGGTTTCTCGGTATCTCGCATACGTCGCGGCCACGGGATTGCCCTCACTCGACCACGCTTGAAGAACCATCACTACGGGAACGATATGAACACGAAGCGACTGTCTGGCATGCTGGCAGCGGCGTGCGTCGCGGCGGCGAGCCTTGCCGCCTGTGCCACGAGCGCGAGCGCGGAAACCACCTTGCAGCGCATTCAGCGCACCGGCGAGGTGCGCATCGGCTATGCGAACGAAACGCCTTTCGCGTACACGACGCCAGATGGCACCGTGACCGGCGAATCGCCCGAGATCGCGAAGAAGGTATTCGCCAAGCTCGGCGTGAAGAAGGTCGATGCCGTGCTGACCGAATGGGGCGCATTGATTCCGGGCCTCAAGGCAGGCCGTTTCGACGTGATCGCAGCGGGCATGTATATCACGCCCGAGCGTTGCAAGCAGGTCGCGTTCGCCGATCCGCAATATCAGATCCCCGACACGCTGCTCACGATGAAGGGCAACCCGAAGAACCTGCACAGCTATGCCGATGTCGCGAAACAAGCGGACACGAAACTTGCTGTGATGGCAGGTACGGCCGAACTGGGCTATGCGCGCGCGGCGGGCATCAAGGACGACCAGATTCTTCAGGTTCCGGACACCACCGCGCAACTGCAGGCCGTGCGCGCGCGCCGCGCCGATGCGGCCGTGGGCACCGCGCTGACGATGAAGGGTCTCGCCGAAAAGGGCGGCCCGCAGGTCGAGGCGATCAAGCAGTTCAACGACGACCCGAAACACACCGGCTATGGCGCGCTCGCGTTCCGTCCGGAGGACACCGATCTGCGCGATGCCGTGAACAAGGAACTGCATCAGTGGCTCGGCACCGACGATCATCTGAAGACCGTTGCGCCGTTCGGCTTCGACAAGTCCAATCTGACCACCAAGAAGGCGCCGGAGCTTTGCGCCGGTTAAGCACTTCCGTATAGCGACGCGCAGCGTTCGTTCATTTTCGAGGAACCGTCATGAGTGACCTCCATGAGCTTATGCCCCTGATGATGAAGGGCACGCTCGTCACGATCCAGATCGCGGTCGTCAGCATTCTGCTCGCGATCGTCATGGCGGGGGTCGCGACGGCGTTGCGCGCAGCGCCCTACCGGATCGTGCGCTGGATCGGCAACGTGTATGTCGAGGTGTTTCGCGGCACCTCGTTGCTGGTGCAGCTCTTCTGGCTCTTCTTCGTGCTGCCGCTGCCGCCGTTCAATCTGCAACTGACGCCCTTTACGGTGGCGTTCGTCGGATTGGGGCTGCACTACGGCGCGTACGGTTCCGAGATTCTGCGCGGCGCGCTGCGCTCGGTGCCGGGTGGTCAGTACGAAGCGGCGCTCGCGCTGAACATGCCGGCTGCCGCGCGGCTGCGCCGCATCGTGCTGCCACAGGCGATGATCAACGCGCTGCCGCCCGCGACCAACCTGATGATCGAGTTGCTGAAGGGCACTTCGCTCGTCTCGCTGATCACGCTGTCGGATCTTACGTTCCGCGCGCGCCAGCTCGACGAAGCGACCTTCAAGACCGCTGAAATCTTCGGGCTCACGCTGCTCATCTACTTCGTGCTCGCACAGGTCATCGTCGCGGTGATGCGCATGTTCGAGCGGCGCGTGAACAGCCATGTCGCGATTCGTCGCACCCGCACCATTCCGAGGGCAGCATCATGACGACGCTGGGTCAGCTCTTCGATGTCAAATACGCGCTGCATATCCTGCCCGAGCTCGCGCGCGCGGCGACCTATACCATCGGCATCACGCTCGTCGGCTTCGCCATCGCGCTCGTGCTCGGCCTTGTGCTCGCAATCATGCGGCGCAGCGATTTCGCGCCGCTCGCGAAGACCACCGCGTTCTTCGTCGAGTTCATCCGCAGCACGCCGCTGCTGATTCAGGTCTATGTGCTGTTCTATGTCGCGCCGCTTTATGGCTTCACGATGTCGGCATTGACCGCGGGCACGCTGGGCATCGCGGTGCACTATGCGTGCTATGTGTCGGAGGTGTATCGCGCCGGTCTGAACGGCGTTGCGCGCGGGCAGTGGGAAGCGTCGTGCGCGCTGTCGCTCAATCCGTGGCGCACCTATACCGGCGTGATTCTGCCGCAGGCGATTCGACCGGTGATTCCCGCGCTCGGCAATTACCTCGTCGCGATGTTCAAGGACACGCCGGTGCTCTCCGCGATCACCGTCGTCGAACTGATGCAGCAGGCGAAGAACATCGGCTCCGAAACGTTTCGCTATCTCGAGCCGATCACGATGACCGGGATCTTCTTTCTCATCATCAGCGTGACGTTCGCATCGGGCGTGCGTCATCTCGAACGACGCGTGAGGCTGCCGTGACCAGCACACACCTTCAGGAGCAGCAGATGAAACGGGATCTCGACCCCGCGCTCGGCGCGGCCGCCGATGCGCGCGCGAACGCGCCAATGGTGCGCTTTCGCAACGTCACCAAGCGCTATGGCGCGCTCACCGTGCTCGACGGCCTCGATCTCGATGTCGCGCCCAACGAAAAAGTGGCGATCATCGGGCCGAGCGGCTCGGGCAAGTCCACCCTTCTGCGCGTGCTGATGACGCTCGACCCGCTGACCGATGGCGTCATCGAAGTGGATGGCGAGCCGCTCACGCACGAAATGCGCGGCGGCAAGCTCGTGCCTGCGTCGCCACGCCATGTGCGGCAGGTGCGCAGCAAGATCGGCATGGTGTTTCAGAGCTTCAATCTGTTTCCGCACATGACCGCGCTCGCCAACACGATCGAAGCGCCGATGAGCGTGCTCGGCCTGTCGAAGAAGGAAGCGACGGAGCGCGCGCGCGAGTTGCTGTCGATGGTCGGCCTCGCGGAGAAGTGCGAGCACTATCCGTCGCAGTTGTCAGGCGGGCAGCAGCAGCGTGTGGCAATCGCGCGCGCGCTCGCGATGCGTCCGAAGATCATGCTGTTCGACGAAGTGACCTCCGCGCTCGATCCCGAACTCTGCGGCGAAGTGCTCAACGTGATTCGCCGCCTCGGCGCTGAGCACAATCTGACCATGCTGATGGTCACGCACCAGATGGGCTTCGCGAAGGACTTCGCCGATCGCGTGTGCTTCTTCTCGCAAGGCAAGATCATCGAGCAGGCGCCGCCGCAGCAGTTCTTCACCGCGCCGCAGCATGAGCGCACGCGGCAGTTCCTGCGCGCGGTGACTGAAGCGCTCTGATAAAAGCAGCGCGCTTACGCGGTCCGCTTATTGCTTCGCGCTTTCCGTATGGCTTTCGTGCAATGAGCAATAGCCTCCGGAGAGTGTGATGTCCCCCACCCAGCATAAAGTCGCGCGCTTAGCGGATCTCTCCGCGGCGCGCGGCAAGCGCGTGTGCATCAAAGGCGCTGAGCGCGACGCCAAGGAAACACCGATACTGCTCGTGCGCGACGGCGATGCCGTGCGCGCCTACTCCGCCAAATGTCCTCACGCGGGCGGTCCCCTCGACGAAGGCGCGATCTGCAACGGACGCATCGTGTGTCCCTGGCACAAGGGCACGTTCGAGCTGCGCGACGGCAGTCTCGTCGAACCGCCTCCGCTGAAGGCGCTGACGCGCTATGAAGCGACGATCAAGGACGGCGATGTGTATGTGTCGCTGCCGCCAGTCGACAGTGGCGAGCCGCGCAATCAGCCATACGACACGCACCGCACCATGCTTATCGTTGGCGCGGGCGCGGCGGGGGCGGCGGCATGCTCGGCGTTGCGCGAAGCGGGCTTCACGGGCCGCATCGTGCTTGCGGGCGAAGATGCACGCGAGCCCTACGATCGCACCTCGCTCAGCAAATTCGCGCTCGCGGGCGACATGCCGCCCGATGACGTTCCGTCCTTGCTCGATGCGGATTTCTTCGAGAAGTACGACATAGAACGTACTGAATCGAACGTCGTGCGCCTCGATGCCGCGAACCGGCACGCCGAACTCGCCGATGCGCGGAAGATCGACTATGAGGCCGCGCTCGTTTGCACCGGCGGCGCGCCGAAACCGCTGAATGTGCCAGGCGCGAATCTCAAGCACGTCCATCTGCTGCGCACGCGTGATGATGCGCGCGCCATTCTCGCATCGCTCGAAGGACGCAAGCGCGCGGTGATCGTCGGCGCGAGTTTCATCGGGCTCGAAGTGGCTTCTTGCCTGCGAAAGCGCGAAATCGACGTGACCGTCGTGGCGCCCGGCAAGGTGCCGTTCGCGAAGCAGTTCGGCGAACGCATCGGTGAAATGTTCAAGAGGCTGCACGAAAGGAACGGCGTCAGTTTTCATATGAATGCGCGCGTCAGCGCGTTCAGAGGCGGCAACGCGGTGAGCGAGGTGATTCTCGATTCAGGCGAAAAGCTCGAAGCCGACGTGGTGATCGCGGGAACCGGCGTTACGCCGGCGACCTCGTTCATTTCCGGCGTGACGCTACAGGACGATAAAAGCCTTTCCGTCGACCGGAACATGCGCGCCGCGCCCGCGCTCTATGCCGCAGGCGATATCGCGCGCTTCGCGCTGCCGCGCTCGAATGACGAAGTGCGTATCGAGCACTGGCGCGTCGCGCAGCAGCATGGGCGAGTGGCCGCGTTCAACATGGCGGGCAGCGCGCGCGAGTACGTGGGCGTGCCTTATTTCTGGACCTATCACTACGAAAAGACTTTCGACTATCTCGGCCATGTCGACGAACCCGACAGCATCGAGATCGATGGCGATCTCGATGCACAGCATTTCATCGCGTATCTGATCGAGGATGGCCGCGTGGGCGCGGTGGTCGCCTGCGAGCACGACGCCGCCGTGTGCCGTCTCGCCGAAGCGATGCGCGAACCGCTCACGCTCGACGACGCGCGGCGCATCGCCAGCGAGTGAGGCGCGTACATGGCGACGAAGCAAGCAGGCGTCGAGCCGCAGCAGACGCCCGGGTCGCTCGATGAATGCCGGCGCTGCGCGCTCTGGGAGCAGGCGACGCAAGCGGTGCCGGGCAAAGGTCCGCGTCATGCGCCGCTGATGATCGTCGGCGAGCAGCCGGGCGATCAGGAGGACTTGCAGGGCCTGCCTTTCGTCGGCCCGGCCGGCGCGATGCTCGACCGCGCGCTCGCAGAGGCGGGGGTCGCGCGCAAGGAAGTGTATGTAACCAACGCGGTCAAGCATTTCAAGTGGGAGCCGCGCGGCAAGCGGCGCGTTCACAAGACGCCCGCGCAACGCGAGGTCAACGCGTGCCACTACTGGCTGGAGCGCGAGACCGGCGAGATCGCGCCCAAGGTGATCGTCGCGCTCGGTTCAACCGCGCTCAGGTCCGTGCTGCAGGATTCGAAGGCGACTTTGCAGGCCTCGATGGGAAATGCGATCGAACACGAGGGACAGGTGGTGGTCGCGACCTACCGCCCTTCGTTCGCGTTGCGCGCCCGACGTCGAGACCCGCGAACGCGCTTATCAGGCGATCGTCGAGGCCTTGCGCGAGGCGCATCGGCTCGTCACGCGTCATCGCAAGGTTAGTTGAGGAAGAGGTATGACAGCCACCCGCAAGACTACGCAGACCGCCACACGCAAGACGAGCAGCAGCAAGCGCCACAGCACACGGCAGCGGCATTCGCTCGCGAGCAGCCGCAAGAAACCGGAGCGATCGACGAAGCGCTGGTCGCATCACGTGATGGAGACCAGCGACGCGATGGATATCGAGCGCGATATCTTCAAGACCGGCAATGCGCAGGAGATTGCCGATTCGCTCAAACGTTCATCGACGCACAGCAAACGCCGCAAAGGCTCGCCGTTTCAGTCGGCCATGTCGATGCTGAACTTCTATATCAATCGCGCGGGTCGCAATCTGCCGAAGTCACGCAAAAGCACGCTGGAGCGCGCAAAAAAGCGCTTGCGCGAAGCGTTCGGACGCAAGCCCTGAACGCATGCGGCTCATGCGACCGCGCGCGGCCCGCCTGAGCGGCGCCGCGCGCGTTGCTTCCTGCCACTTCTCCAAGAAATCAAGGCTGACGCTGACCGCCCTGATGCTGCGGCAGCGGCTGATTCTGCTGCCGCTGGCCGGTCTGCTGACCTTGTTGCGGTTGCCCCGGTGACCTTTCTTGTTGACCGTGCTGCCGGTTCGATTGATCGGACTTGTCAGGCATAGACGGCTGGTTGCCCATTTGCTTCTGGTTTCCGCTCATGAATCCCTCCTGGCTGACCGTCGCGCATAAAAGGCCGCACGACGACATTTGCAGTGGTAAAAGCCGCGGCTCGCGCCGCGTATTGATTCGAGCATCACGCGTACCCGCGCGGACGTCCGCATTGGCGCGGTATCGCGCATCGCCTCCATGCAAAAAATGCAAGCACCGGCAAGCCTTGCACGCGCCCGAGGAACATCTCTTGCTACGCGTGTCAACCATGCAACCCTGTTCACAAGGAGCGCGCGATGGCTCAACAACCTCCGCTCAATCCCGGCGATGAAGCCGAACCCGGCGTGCCCGGCAGCGGCGAGGATCTATGTCCGGACTGCAACGGCTCCGGCAAGCAGGACGGCGCCGAATGCAAGACGTGCGGCGGCACGGGCAAGGTGATTCAAGGCATCGGCGGCGGCTGAAGCGCGCTTTCGCCCGCTTTCGCCACTCAGGAGCCGATACTTGAAAACACGGACAAAAGCAATCGCGCGCGGCGTTGCAGTTGCCTTGATGCTCGCGAGCAGCGCTGCCATCTCCGGTGATTACGCGCCTGGCTTCGGCCCCGATCCGGCATTGCCCGCGCCGCAGCGCAGATCGTTGATGCCGACGGTGAACATCGCGCCGGCGAAGCCCTGGCAACAGGGACAAAAGCCCAACGCCGCCCCGGGTTTCGAGGTGACCGCCTTCGCTACCGGCCTCGATCACCCGCGCTGGCTCGCAACGCTGCCCAATGGCGATGTGCTCGTCGCCGAAAGCAATGCGCCCGCGCAGCACGACGAAAATGCCGGACTCAAGGGCTTCGTCGTGAAGAAGATGATGAAGCGCGCGGGCGCCGCGATGCCGAGCCCGGACCGCATCATCCTGCTGCGCGACGCCGATGGCGACGGCATCGCCGAGACGCGCAGCGTGTTCATCGACAAGCTGCATTCGCCGTTCGGCATGGCGCTCGTCGGCGACCAGCTCTATGTCGCGAATACCGATGCGATTCTGCGCTTCAAGTACGAAACCGGCGCGACACGCATCGATACGCCAGGCGAGAAGCTCATCGACCTGCCCGCCGGCGACATCAATCATCACTGGACCAAAAACCTGATCGCGAGCCGTGACGGCAGGAAGCTGTATGTGACCATCGGCTCGAACAGCAACGCGGCGGAGAACGGCATCGATGCGGAGAACGGCCGCGCCGCGATCATGGAAGTGGATATCGAATCGAAGCAGGCGCGCCTTTTCGCCACCGGTCTGCGCAATCCGAATGGCATGGCCTGGCAGCCGCAAAGCGGCGCGTTGTGGACCGTCGTGAACGAGCGCGACGAGCTCGGCACGGATCTCGTTCCGGATTATCTGACTTCAGTCAGAGATGGCGCGTTCTACGGCTGGCCGTACAGCTACTTCGGTCAGCATGTGGACGAACGCGTGAAGCCGCAGCGCGCGGATCTCGTACAGAGCGCGATCGTCCCCGACTATGCGATCGGCGCGCATACCGCCTCGCTCGGCCTCGCGTTCTACGACGGCCAGGCGTTTCCCGCGCGTTATCGCGATGGCGCGTTCATCGGACAGCATGGCTCGTGGAACCGCAAGCCGCGCAGCGGCTACAAGGTCATCTTCGTGCCGTTCAGCGACGGCAAGCCGGCGGGGCCGCCCGAAGACATTCTGACCGGCTTCATCTCGTCCGATGGCCATGCGCTCGGGCGGCCCGTCGGCGTCGCGGTGGACGGCCGTGGCGCGCTGCTCGTCGCCGACGATGTCGGCAACACCGTGTGGCGGGTCGCGCCCGCCGCGAAGTGAATGGCCGCGCGCAAGCCGAAGCGCGGCCCGCCGAGCCTGTTCGCGCTCGCGGAGCGCCAGATCGTCGCGCTCTACGATGCGGGCGTGCTGTCGCCCGCCGTGCTGCATCATGTGATCGCGCCGTATGCGGACAGCGGCATCGACTGGAACGAAGATGGCACGCTGCAAACGGTCGATGGCCATGACGTGCGGGAAGTGGCCGTGCTCGTCATGATGCCGGGGCGCGGCCTGAAGAGCGCCAAAAAGGATTTTCTGTCGGTCGTCTCGCATCTGGCGAGCGGGGGATCCGCTGCGGCTGCTGCGAACGAGGACGAAGCGCAGGACGACGAAGACTTGCTGAGTCAGCTGGGCGGCAACGCATCCCGCAAGACGACGCCCGCCGCTAAAAAACCCGCTAAAACAGCCGATGAACCGAAGCGCGCCGCTTTCAATCCGCTCGTGGGCGCCCGTGCGGTGCCCGCGCACAACAAGCGCTGACGGTCATTAGTGCGGCATCAATGCGGCACGCGAGGCGCGATCAGATCGAGCAGATCGTCCATGTCGAAGGGCTTCGCGAGGACCGGCACGTTGAGGTGCTTCGCGCGTTCGAGCTCGTCGGCATAACCGGTCATCAGCACGAGCTTCTGCGATGGCAGACGCTGCATGATCTGCTCGGCCAGATCGATGCCGTTCATGCTCCCCGGCATCTGCACGTCCGACAACACCAAGTCGAAGGCATAGCCCTCGCCCAGCAACTCGAAGGCGGCATCCGCGCTGACTTCGTGATGCACGGTGCAACCGAATACTTCGAGCACGGCCATCACGCCCGCCGCGACATCCTCGTTATCCTCGACCAGCAGCACCGACATGCCGCGCAACGGATGCTCTTCGCCGCTGACGGCCGAACTCGTCGAAACGCTCGCCACAGGCGAAGGCTCCGGCTCGGCCGGCGCCGCCGTGCCATGATGACGCGGCAGATAGAGCCGCACCGTCGTGCCCGCGCCCGCCACGCTCGTGATGCGCGCCGTGCCGCCCGCCTGCTCGCACGCGGCGAGCACCTGCACCAGGCCGAGACCCGTGCCCGCGCCGCGCTGCTTGGTCGTGAAGAGCGGCTCGAAGGCCCGCCGGCGCGTCTGCTCACTCATGCCTTCGCCGTTATCGGTGACGGACACGAGCACGTATTCGCCATCGGGGATATCCGTTTCCGCGCCGCGCACGCGCGCATTCTGGCAGCGGATCACGATGCGCCCGCCATGCGGCATCGCCTCGCTCGCATTCACCGCGATGTTCACGAGCGCGAGCTCCAGCTCGACGTGATCGGCCATGATGGTCCACAGATCGGGCGACAATTCCAGCGTCACCGTGACCGACGGATGCACCGACGTCTTGACGAGGTCCAGCACGTTGCGCAGCCACACGGCCGGGTCGATCGATTCATGCTTGAGCGGCTGCTTGCGCGCCACGCTCATCAGGCGGCGCGCGAGCGATTCCGCGCCTGCGGTGGCGCGCTCCACCGCGAGCACTTCGCTCTCGACATCGTTGAAGTGCTTGCGCCGCGCCAGCTCCATGTTCGACGCGACCACCATCAGCAGATTGTTGAAGTCGTGCGCGACGTTCGCGACGAGATTGCCGAGCGCGCCCATGCGCCGCAATTGCCGGCTCGACGCTTCTATCGACAGGCGCGTCGCGACCTCCGCCTGCCAGCGCTCCCAGGCGGCCTGCTCGGCGTTGAGACGGCGGATCGAGAACGCGATCAGGAGCCACACCGCGATGCACGGCAGCAGCGCGATGCCCGCGACCAACGCGAGATTGCCACGCCAGCGCTGCTCGACGGCCGAAGCCGCGTAGCCCGTCGAAACATACAGCGGATAGTCGCCCACACGCCGGAAGGCCAGCATGCGCTCGACATGATCGACGCTCGAGCGCATCCGCATGCTGCCGTACAGCTCGTTGTTGCGGAACGCGTCGGTAAATGGCGTGTTGGTCGCCGGCTGCGTGCTGTCGTCGCTCGC
This sequence comes from Caballeronia hypogeia, assembly GCF_001544875.2. GTDB lineage: Bacteria > Pseudomonadota > Gammaproteobacteria > Burkholderiales > Burkholderiaceae > Caballeronia > Caballeronia hypogeia. Next base: position 58,158 of record NZ_FCOA02000009.1, on the reverse strand, counting down.
CGGAAAGCGCGCGAGAATGCTGCCGTCGCGGCGATACAGACCGATCACGACCGCGCGGTCCCCCGCCGCGAGTTCACGGTAGAAGTCGGTGAAATAACTGCGCTTCAGCGCGATCGACACGACGCCCAGAAACTGCCCGTTACGGCCGATGCGGCCCATGGTCGTGGTGAACACGTCCGACTGTTCCACCTTGCCGCGCAACGGCAGCGAGAAATACGTGACCGGCGCGACCGCGCGCGCGGACTCGAAATCGTCGCGCTTCGCAATCGACACGGCCGGCGCAGGATACCAGCGGCTGTTCACGAGCAGTGCGCCGTTCTCGCCGAACACGGAGATCGCGGCGACCTGCGCGAGCGTGCCGCTCATGTCGTCGAGCGTGCGATGCAGCGCCTCCTCACGGCTCTTGACGAGTGCGTCGTTGCTGTCGCCGAGCTGATCGGCGATGCGCGTCTCCAGTTGCTCGTTCAGGTCGATCACCTTGAGCGCGTGCTCGTCCGCGACACGCGTCAGGCGCTCGGTGAGCTCCTGCGCGTCCGCGAAGCGTCGCTGATGATCGTAGTAGCCATAGATGCAAAGGCACGCGAGCGGAATCAGGATCGACGCGCCCAGCACGAGCAGCAGCACCCTTCGCATCGACGCGAAATTGCGCGCGGGCAGCGGCAGATCGAAAGTCGCGGTCTCTGTGGAGTCCAACTAGTGCGCCTCCGAGGAATTCGACCGGTATATCGTAACCGGCGCGCGCTCGGAGCAGCATGTCGAGCCCCGTGCGTGACCGGGCCCGCATTGTCTTTTATCGCTAAACGCGCGTCAATGCGGGGCGCCTCGCTGACCGTCAGCTACGCGCGTGCCTGCGCCAGTCGTCATATGGCGTGATGGGCAGCACGCGCTTGTGATGCGTCGCGTCGTAAAAACGGTAGACGGTCGTATAAACCGCGTCGGAGACGTGCTTGCCTTCGAGGAAATCGTCGATGTCCTCGTAGCTGATGCCGTAGCTGTCCTCGTCGGGCTTCATCGGCGTGAGGGTTTCGAGGTCGGCGGTCGGCACCTTCTTCGAAATCTCGATGCTCGCGCCGAGCGCTTCGGCCAGCGCGCGCACGCGGCGCTTGTTGAGACCGTAGAGCGGCAGCACGTCCGCGCCGCCGTCGCCGAACTTGGTGAAGAAGCCCATCAGCGATTCGGCCGCATGATCCGTGCCGATCACCACGCCCGCGTGCGCCGCCGCCACCGCATATTGCGCGATCATCCGCTGGCGCGCCTTGATGTTGCCGACCACGAAGTCCTCGTGCGCCTCGTCGCGGTAGTACAGGCCGGACGTGGCGAGCGATCCGCGCATCGCGTCGGCGGCGGGCTTCACGTTGACGGTGAGCGTTTCGTCCGGCTGTATGAAGGCCAGCGCCCGCTGGGCGTCGGCTTCGTCGCGCTGCTCGCCGTACGGCAGACGCATCGCGATGAAACGGGCGTCGACATTGCGCGCGCGCAGGCGTTCGACGGCGAGTTGCGCGAGCCTCCCGGCAGTCGACGAATCCACGCCGCCGCTGATGCCGAGCACGTAGGTTTTGAGCTTCTGCGCTTCCAGATAATCCGCGAGGAACGCGATGCGGCGTTCGCGTTCCGCGTCCAGATCGAAGACTGTGGGGACCTTCAGTTCTTCGATGATGCCGGGCTGGCGGGAGGCGTGGTCGTTAGACATTGTGAATGCTCGCTTTGCTTGAGAACTTCGCTACGTTACAGCAAAGTCCGCACCGCCGGCTCGGGCGTCGCCTCAACCCGCCATTTCGCGATCCGGCGTGGACGAGATGCGATGGATCGCGAGGTCCGCGCCGTTGAACTCCTCTTCGCGGTCGAGGCGCAATCCGACGGTCATCTTGATGACGCCATACACCGCCGCGCCGCCGGCGAGCGCCAAAGCCACCGCACCGACGGTGCCCAGCACTTGCGACCAGATCGACACGCCGCCGATGCCGCCGAACGCCTTCTGCCCGAAGACGCCCGCCGCAATGCCGCCCCACGCGCCGCACATGCCGTGCAGCGGCCAGACGCCCAGCACGTCGTCGATGCGCCAGCGGTTCTGCACGCACGTGAACATCTGTACGAACAGCACGCCCGCCACCGCGCCGACGATCAGCGCGCCGAGCGGATGCATCAGGTCCGAGCCCGCGCACACCGCGACCAGACCGGCAAGCGGCCCGTTATAGGTGAAGCCCGGATCGTTGCGGCCCGCGAACCACGCGGCGAGCGTGCCGCCGACCATCGCCATCAGCGAGTTCACGGCGACGAGGCCGCTGATCTTGTCGACGGTCTGGGCGCTCATCACGTTGAAGCCGAACCAGCCGACCGCGAGCACCCACGCGCCGAGCGCGAGAAACGGAATGCTCGACGGCGGATGCGCCGCGATGCGCCCGTCCTTGTGATAACGCCCATGACGCGGCCCGAGCAGCAGCACGGCCGGCAGCGCGACCCAGCCGCCGAACGCGTGCACGACGACCGAACCCGCGAAGTCATGGAACGGCGCGCCGAAGACCTGCGTGAGCCACGCCTGGATGCCGAAGCGGTCGTTCCACGCGACGCCTTCCAGCAGCGGATAGATGAAGCCGACGATCACGCAGGTCGCGAACAGTTGCGGATTGAACTTCGAGCGCTCGGCAATGCCGCCCGAGACGATCGCCGGAATGGCGGCCGCGAAGGTCAGCAGGAAGAAGAAGCGCACCAGCGCATAGCCATTGTGCTCGGCGAGGATATCGGCGCTGTGCATGAACTGCACGCCATACGCGATGTTGTAGCCGATGAAGAAGTACGCGAGCGTCGAGACCGCGAAGTCCACGAGAATCTTCACGAGCGCGTTCACCTGATTCTCGCGGCGCACGGTGCCGAGTTCGAGGAAGGCGAAGCCCGCGTGCATCGCAAGCACCATCGCGGCGCCCAGCAGCAGAAAGAGAGTGTTGGTTCCGGATTGAAGTGCCTGCATGATCGGACGGTCGGAGCGGAAAAGGCGCTTATTTCGCAAGTTCCGGGCCAAGTTGGCGCAAACGGCATCGAAACGGTGCGCGGTCGTTCAGGCGCGCGGTGGAGCATGGTGCATGGTGCGCCGTCAGGGTTCATTCCGGCTCGCTCGAATATGGTGCGATGCCCCGTCGTGCAGCATCGAATGCACCGCCTTCGTGCTTAAATTTTCAGCATGAAGGCTCTATGTATGGATTTCGCAAGCATTGCCGCGGGCGCGAACGAGAAACACCGTCGGGCGATGCAGGCGACTATGCTGATGGGAAAGGAGCGACGAGGATGGAGAACACCTGCGAGTACGTCCGCGTCGAACCGCTCGCGCGCGACCCGCGCGTCGTCACGATCGTGCTCGACCGTCCGGCGCGGCGCAATGCCGTGGATCGCGCCATCGCGGATGCCTTGCGCGAAGCGTTCGAACGCTTCGACGCCGACGACGCCCGCTCCGTCGCCGTGCTGTGGGGCGCGGGCGGGACATTCTGTGCGGGCGCGGATCTCGCCGTGCTCGGCGACGACGCGCGCCGCAACGAAGTGCATCCCGACGGCGGCGGCCCAGGCCCGATGGGTCCGACGCGTCTCGTGCTGCACAAGCCGGTGATCGCCGCCATCGCTGGATACGCGGTCGCGGGCGGCCTAGAACTGGCCGCATGGTGCGATCTGCGCGTGGTCGAGGAACAGGCGGTGCTGGGAGTGTTCTGCAGGCGCGTGGGCGTGCCGCTGATCGATGGCGGCACGATCCGGCTGCCGCGTCTCATCGGCATGTCGCGCGCGCTCGATCTGATTCTCACCGGGCGCGCGGTCGATGCGCGTGAGGCGCTGGCCATCGGCCTGGCGAACCGCATCGCGCCGCCGGGCGAAGCGCGCGCCGTCGCGGAGGCGCTTGCCTGCGAGCTGGCCGCGCTGCCGCAGGCGGCGTTGCGCGCCGATCTGCGTTCGCTCCACGAAAACGCATTCGACGCCGATCTCGCCCAGGCGCTGCGGCGTGAAGGCGCGAACGGCTATCGCGCGGTGTTCGACGAAGGACTCGCCGGCGCGCGGCGTTTCGTGTCGCGCGATGGAAGCTGAGAGGAAAGCCGCATGAGCTCGATATTCGCAAATCGCAGAGAGGCGGGCCGCGAACTCGCGACGCACCTCACGCACTACGCGAAGCGCGCCGATGTCAGCGTGCTCGCGCTGCCGCGCGGCGGCGTGCCGGTCGCGTATGAAGTGGCGCGCGCGCTCGGCGCGCCGCTCGACGTGCTGGTCGTGCGCAAGCTCGGCGTTCCGGTTCAGCCCGAACTCGCTATGGGCGCGATCGCATCAGGCGACGCCTTCTTTCTGGATGAGCGCATCGTCGAGTACGCGGGGGTCGGGAAAGACGACCTCGCGCGCGTGATCGAACGCGAGCGCGCCGAACTCGAACGGCGCGAGAAGCTTTATCGCGGCGAAAGACCGCCGCTCGATGTGCCCGGCCGTATCGCCATCGTCGTCGATGACGGCATGGCGACGGGCGCGACCATGAAGGCCGCCGCGATGTCGCTGCGGCAGGCGCATCCCGCGAAGATCGTCGCGGCGTTGCCGGTCGCGCCGCTCGATTCGGAAGCGCGCGTGGAAGAAGTCGTCGACGAATTCGTCTGCGTGATGCGCCCGCTTCGATACTTCGGCGTCGGCCAGTTCTATATCGACTTCGACCAGACCAGCGACGCCGAAGTGCGCGAGTTGCTCGACGCGGCGCAGAAGGACGTCTAGCGCGCCCACGGCGCAGAAGGACGTCTAGCGCGCCCACGGCGCGTCTTGCGCCGTTTGCGTCCGCGCGTACTTCTCGCGCGCGGCCTTGAGCACGGTCTTGTCGATGACACCGTCATCCACCAGCGATTTCAGCGCGGCAATCACGATCGACACGCGATCCACCTCGAAGAACTCGCGCAACGCGGAGCGCGTATCGCTGCGGCCGAAGCCATCGGTGCCGAGCGTCACATAGCGGCGCGGCACGTACGCGCGAATCAACTCCGGCACCGCGCGCACGTAATCCGTCGCGGCGATCACCGGACCGCATGAAGCTTCAAGCGCGCGTGTGACGAACGGCGTGGCTGCGTCGTCATCGTTCAGCCGCGCCCGACGCTCGCTCGAAGCGCCATCGCGATGAAGCTCCGTGAAACTCGTCACGCTCCACACGGCGGCGTCGATGTTCCAGTCCTGCTTCAGCATCGCGCGCGCGGCAATGGCTTCGTTCAGGATCGCGCCGGAGCCGAGCAGTTGCACTTGCGCCTGCGCGCTGTCTTCATCGATGCAATAGATGCCGCGCAAAATGCCCTCGCGCGTGCGCGCGTCCAGCGAACCGTGCGGCGCGGAAGGCTGCGCGTAATTCTCGTTCCCGACAGTCATGTAATAGAACACGTCGTTCTGGCGCTCCATCATTTCACGCATGCCCTCATCGACTATCGCCGCGACTTCGTACGCGAACGCGGGATCGTAGGCGCGGCAGTTCGGAATCGTCGATGCAGCGAGATGGCTCGTGCCGTCCTGATGCTGCAGACCTTCCCCGCCGAGCGTCGTGCGTCCCGCCGTCGCGCCGATGAGAAAGCCGCGCGAGCGCTGATCCGCCGCCGCGAAAATCAGATCGCCGATACGCTGGAAGCCGAACATCGAGTAGTAGATGTAGAACGGCAGCATCGGCAGGTCGTGCACGCTGTACGAAGTCGCCGCCGCGATCCACGACGACACCGCGCCCGCCTCCGAGATGCCTTCCTCGAGAATCTGACCACGCGTGTCCTCGCGGTAATACAGCATCGAGCCCATGTCTTCCGGCTCGTACAACTGGCCGAGCGGCGAATAAATGCCCACTTGACGGAACAGATTGGCCATGCCGAAGGTGCGCGCCTCGTCCGCGACCACCGGCACGATGCGCGGCCCGAGCGTCTTGTCCTTCAGGAGACTGCCGAGCATGCGCACGAAGGCCATGGTCGTGGACATTTCCTTGGCCGATGCATCGATTGCAAACTGGCCCCATGTGGCGAGCGCGGGCGGCGTGATCCCCTGCGACGCCTTCGCGCGACGGCGCGGCAGGTAACCGCCCAAGGCCGCGCGGCGCTCGTGCAGATAGCGCATCTCGGGGGCGTCGTCGGCGGGCTTGTGGAACTTCAGTTGCTCGACGTCTTCATCCGAAAGCGGCAGGCGGAAGCGGTCGCGGAACGCCTTGAGATCGTCGAGATCGAGCTTCTTCTGCTGATGCGTCGTCATGCGGCCCTGCCCCACCGTGCCCATGCCGAAACCTTTCATGGTCTTGGCGAGGATCACGGTCGGCTGGCCCTTGTGCGCGAGCGCCTTCGCGTATGCCGCGTGCAGCTTGCGCACATCGTGGCCCCCACGGCGCAGACGGTCGATGTCTTCATCCGACATATGCGCGACGAGCGCCGCGAGTTCGGGATTCTGGCCGAAGAAGCGTTCGCGGTTGTAGCGGCCGTCGTTGGCCGAGAAGGTCTGGAATTGTCCGTCGACGGTATGCGCGAACGCGCGCAGCAACGCATTGTTCTGATCGCGCGCGAACAGCGCGTCCCAGTCCGAGCCCCACAGCACCTTGATGACGTTCCAGCCCGCGCCGGTGAACTGCGCTTCGAGCTCATCGACGATACGGCCGTTGCTGCGCACGGGGCCGTCGAGCCGCTGCAGGTTGCAGTTGATCACGAACACGAGGTTATCGAGCTGCTCGCGCGCCGCGAGCGAGAGCGCGCCGATCGATTCGGGTTCGTCCATCTCGCCGTCGCCGAAGAAGCCCCACACCTTGCGCCCTTCGGTCTGCAACAGGCCGCGGTTCCGCAGATAGCGCATGAAGCGCGCCTGATAAATGGAATTGATCGGGCCGATGCCCATCGAGCCGGTCGGGAATTGCCAGAAGTCGGGCATCAGCCACGGATGCGGATAGGAGCACAAGCCCGGCCCCGCGATCTCGCGCCGATAGTGGCGCAGATGATCTTCGCTCAGAAAGCCTTCGAGGAAGGCCCGCGCATACACGCCCGGCGACGAATGCGGCTGAAAATAGACGATATCGCCGCCATGATCCGCATTCGCCGCGCGAAAGAAATGATTGAAGCCGACTTCGAACAGGTCCGCCGCCGACGCATAGCTCGCGATATGCCCGCCCAGTTCGCCATAGGCCCGGTTCGCGCGCACCACCATCGCGAGCGCGTTCCAGCGCAGCACGGCGGCGAGCTTTTCCTCGACATCGAGATTGCCGGGATACGGCTTCTGCTGCGCGACGGGAATCGTGTTGGCATAGGGCGTGGCGCGCGCCCGCGCCGATTCGACGCCCACCGACAGCGCATGCTCAGCAAGCCGGTCGAACAGATACTGCGCGCGCTCGCTCCCGACATGTTCGACGACCGCATCGAGCGCCTCCAGCCATTCGGCGGTCTCACCGGGATCGATGTCCTCGCGGCCTCGGGCAATGGAAAGAAGCTGGGTGGTTCCGCTCGATAAGTCGGTCATGTCGCGACTCCGCTGTGGCTGAAGGATGACTCAAGCATATCCATGGTTGCGCAGAATGTGCGTCTCATTTGGCTGCACGGGCGCTTTGCGGTAGTGTATTTATTCTTCTAAATCGTCAAAAACCGGAATCTTTCGACCATGACGGCCAATGCCAAGCAGCGCCTGGACCGCACCGACATCGGCATCCTGAATCAATTGCAGCAAAACGCGCGCATCACCAACTCGGAGCTCGCGCGCGCGGTGAATCTCTCGCCCACGCCCTGCTTCAACCGCGTGCGCGCGCTGGAAAAAGCGGGGCTTTTCAAACAGCACGTCACGCTGCTCAATCCGGAAGCGCTCGGCCTTTCCATCAATGTCTTCATTCAAGTCAGTCTGGAAAAGCAGATCAAGGACGCGCTCGCGCGTTTCGAGCAGGCGATCAGCGAGCGCCCCGAAGTGATGGAGTGTTATCTGATGACGGGCGACGCCGATTACCTGTTGCGTGTCGTATTGCCCGACGTGGCCGCGCTCGAGCGCTTCATTATCGAAAGGCTCACGAAAATGCCGGGCGTGGCCAACATTCGCTCGAGCTTTGCGCTCAAGCAGGTCCGCTACAAGACCGCGCTGCCGCTGCCCGCTTCCGGGCTGACCCTGCCCGATCAGAACGCGGACGAAGCGGAATGGACATGATCGCCGCGATTGTTTCGCGAAGCGGTCATTTCTTCCGAGCAAACGTTAAACAAGCGCGTAAAACTTGCGATGACGCGGTGCGTCGCCTATAACTCGTCTGGCCCATGCGGCATGTTTTCCCGGCCTGACGTGTCCATCCGACGAAACTCCACGCACGCGAGAAAGACATGAACCTCGAAACCGTACGTGTATTCATCATGACGCGCGGCGTCGACTTTGGGATCATGGTGATCGGCGCGATCGCGCTATGGATCATCGGGCGCTGGCTCATCAATCTCGTCACCAGCACGATGCGCAAGCTTCTCTCGCGCAACGGCCGCGTTGATCCCACACTCGCGCATTATCTCGGCTCGATCGTCGGCGTCATTCTCAATCTGCTGCTGATTCTCGCGATTCTGCAGGTCTTCGGCGTGCAGACCACATCGTTCGCCGCGCTGCTCGCAGGTTTCGGTCTTGCCATCGGCACTGCGTGGGGCGGGCTGCTCGCGCACTTCGCAGCGGGCGTGTTCATGCAGGTGCTGCGCCCCTTCAAGGTGGGCGACTTCGTGACGGCGGGCGGCGTGACCGGCACCGTCACCGAACTGGGCCTGTTCGGCACCACCATCACGACACCGGACAACGTCGCGGCCATCATCGGCAACAACAAGATCTTCTCCGACACCATCTGGAACTTCAGCCTCCTGCCGCATCGGCGCGTGGAGCTGACGGCGAAGATCGCCAACGGCGTCGATCCGCTCGACGCCATCGCGCGCCTGAAGGAAGCCGTCGCGAAGATCCCGAATGTTTCGACGAATCCCGCGCCGGATATCGAGGTGCTGTCGTTCACGCCGGAAGGGCCGCTGTTGTGCGTACGTCCTTACACCAATACCAACGACTACTGGCAGGTCTATTTCGACACCAATCGCGCGATCATCGAGACCTTCAGGCAGGCCGGCTATCCGACGCCGGAAACGCCGCTCGTGCGTCGCGTCGTCAACTGAAATCGCTGCGCGAAACGCTGAACTAGAATGGGTGGAGCCGGCGCGTTCCGCGCCGGATCTACGCCTCGCGCGCGGAGGATGCCATGCCGACTTATCAATACCGTTGCCAGGATTGCGGCGAGACCTTCGAGCATGCGGAGCACATCGTCGAGCATGCGACGGTGCAGCTCAAATGCCCCAAGTGCGGCAGCGAGAAAGTCGCGCATGCGCCCGCGCCGTTCGTCGCGAAGACATCGAGAAAGAGCTGAACCCGGCGCGTGCTTCAGCGCTGTTTCAGGCCGCGCGAAAGCGCACTTCGTGCGCTGGCAAACCGCCCAGTCGCGACGCGACGTGATCGATGAACGCGCGCAGACGCGGCGCTTCATGACGGCTCGGCGGCCAGAGAATCTGAAACACGCCTTCCGTGCGCATGTGCGCGCCGAGCACCGTGCGCAACAGGCCGCCTTCCATCGCGCTTTTCGCAAAGAAATCGGGCACGCACGCGAGCCCCAGGCCCGATATGCACGCCGCCAGCACCGCTTCCATGTCATTGAACGTCAGCGTCGCGTGGGGATCGATGGCGAAGGTGTGATCGTCGCGCGCGAAACGCCACGGCTCCGCGCGGCCGCTTCCCGGCGAGCGGAAGCGGATGCACGCATGGCCTTCGAGATCGTCGGGCGTCGCGGGCTCGCCGTGTCCCGCGAAATACGCGGGCGAGCCGACCACGACCGGCCCGTATTGCGCGAGCGGCCGCGCGAGCAGTTGCGAATCGGCGAGACGTCCGGTGCGGATCACGGCGTCGTAGCCTTCCTGCGTGACGTCGACCACGCGATCGCTGAATTCGATATCGAGCTCGATGTCCGGGAAACGTCGCCTGAATTCGGGCACGAGCGGCAGCAAAAGCCGGCCGCCGAGCGACGGCGCGCTGATACGCAGGCGCCCGCGTGGCGACGAGGTCGAATGGAACAACTCGCTCTCCGCATCCTCCAGGTCCGCGAGCATGCGCTTGCAGCGCGCGAAAAAGCGCGCGCCCTCGTGCGTCAGGCCGATGCGGCGCGTGGTGCGGTTGAGCAGTTGCACACCGAGCTTGGCTTCAAGCCGCATCACGCTCTTGCCCACGGCCGATGCCGAGAGCCCGAGCGCGCGCCCTGCCGCCACGAAACTGCCCGACTCCGCCGCGCGCACGAACGCGACCATGCCAGAGAGACTTTCCGTGGTCGGAGGGCCATTCGGGGCCTGTGAAGGAGCGGTGGACATATGCGGTATCCGGCAGGAAGTGAGGCGCGACGGAATGCGCCTGTCTCCTGCATGAACGTCCGCGAAGCCGGTTTATTCCCGAGGTTTTCGCGCGAAGCGCTTACCAGACGAACGGCACTAGCCGATAACGCACGCGCCCGGTGTATTGCGCATAGCCTTCGAGATGCGCGACGAGTTCGCGCTCTTCCATGATCGTGCGCCAGACCAGGCCCGCGAGCAGCAGCACGCTGAACGCGAGCCCCCACCACGAGCCGAGCACGAGCGCGCTCGCGGGAATCATGATGGCCGCGGCGGCATACAGCGGATGGCGCACGACCGCGTACGGCCCGCTCGATATGACGCGATGCCCGCGCTCCGTCTGAATCTTCACGACGGGCGCGAGAAAGGTGTTCTCGAGAAACACGCGCGCGACCAGCCAGAACGACACGGCGACGAGCGCGGCGCCGACCGAGGCGAGCCACAGCGGCATGGCGGACCAGCGAAAGCGCACGGCGTCCAGGCCCATCAGCACGAGCCACGCGCACCACAGCACGCCCATCACGACGAGAAAGACCTTGTCCCACAAGGGCTGGTCCGGCTGCATCGGAGAGCGCATGCGTTCGGCGAGCAATGCCGGATCGTTTCGCGCGAGCAGCAGGGTGACCACGCCGCCGCCGCCGAACATCAGGACCATCCATGCCCAGCCCGCGCCCCATTCGAGCGTGCCTGCAGCGCCGAACAGCAGCACGACGAACAGCGCGGCTTCGACGATGATGGCGATGACAACCTTCGACGTGACCGGCATGGCGAGACGCGGCGCGTCAGCCGTTCAATTCCTCGTGCAGCGCCATGTATTCCTGCGCGAGCTTGTGACGCGGTTCGAGATAGATCATCGGGCGCGCGTGCTGATGGCTTTCGCGAATCTTCACCGAGAGCGACAGATGCGAATTGAGCACGGGCAGATCTTCACTGCGCAGTTCGTCGACGAGTTGCTGCGGCAGGCTCGCGCGCGGCTGAAACTGATTGATGACGATGCCTTCCACGCTCAGGTCCGGATTGTGGTCGTGACGGATTTCCTGCACGTTGTCGAGCACGGAATAGAGCGCGCGGCGCGAGAAGTCGTCGCAATCGAAGGGAATCAGGCAGCGCTCGACCGCGATCAGCGCCGAGCGCGTGAAGAAGTTGAGCGCAGGCGGCGTGTCGATATAGACGGCATCGTACTGGTCGAGATTTTTCAGCGCATCGCGCAGCTTGTAGATCTTGTAGCGCGATTCGAGCTTGCTCTGCAGCGCTTCGAGATTCGGACTCGAAGGCACGATGTCGAGATTCTCGAACGGCGTGGCATGAATGAACGACTCGAATGCGGGCTCGCGAAAGCTGTAGCTCAGCGCGGACTCGAAGAAACTCGCGAGATTGGGCTGGGCGTCGCGGGCTTCGGCGCCGAGCAGATACTGGCTCGCGTTGCCTTGCGGATCGAGGTCGATGACGAGCGTCCGCAGGCCGCGGGAGGCGCTGATCGCGGCGAGATTACAGACGATGGTGGATTTCCCTACTCCACCTTTTTGATTGAAGACCACACGGCGCATCGGGTTTTTCTTCCTCGGTTTCTGAACGGTCGTCAGGTTTTTCTTGTTGTCGTTTTATGGGTCGACCGGTGTCCCGGGGTGTGATCTTAGCGCATCAGAATGACTCGGCTTTGGCATCTGCGAGAACGCATCAAGGAAACGCCGGAATCGTGGGATCGGCGCCTTCCACATCGGCCTCCGGATGGTGACTCTTCACCAGCGCCTCGATCTCCTCGACGCGATCCTTCGGCACGTCGACCATCATCAGCAACTCGCCATCTTCTATGGCGTGTTCGAAGCGCCGCAAGCGCGTATTGGGAATGCCCACGCCGATCATCGTCGCGGCCCATGCGCCGAAGCCCATGCTCGCCAGCGTCATGCACACGACAGCCCCACCCGCGATTGTCAATCCGGCAGGCGGAAACGCCATCGCCACGAGCCCCGCCAGCGCGCCCGTCACGCCGCCCGCAGCCGTGCCGCGCGCGAGCGCCGGCAAAAGGTCGGTGCGCTGTACCAGCGTCGCTTCCGGCAAGTCCGCCAGCGGCTCATGAGGCCGCGCGAGCACATGGATATGCCGCCATTCGATCCGCTTCAGCAACAACTCGTCGATGATGCTCTTCGCGCTAGCCACGCTCGGCAGCAGAAAATAGATGCGCCTCATCTCGCGCCTCCGCACTCCGTCTCATGAATCCACTATAGACGACACGCACAGGAACGCCCGGCCTCGCCTCCTGCGCCTTACGTTTGCCGAACAACGTGCGGGCACGCGCGCTGCGCAGCCTTGTGCGACGATGTGCGGCACATGGCATCGTCGAAACTTCTTGAACGAATCCAGCAGGGAGAAGCATGGCGCGAATCAATGCCCCTTCGTGGGACGACGTCGTCACGCGAACCGAAAGCGCGCTCGCGTGCGGAGCGCTGCGTTCCTTCGATACCGTGCGAAGCGTGATCGAGGACGGCGGCGTGCGCTTTCTCGTGCGGCAGGCGGCCAATCTCGCACGCAAGGAAGAGGCGTCGAAGGTCGCAGCCAAGGCCACCGCCGACGCCGCGAGCGCGTGGCGTGATCCGTTCTCGCCGTGCGAAGCGTCCCTGCGTGTCGGCGATATCGGCGCGCGGCACTTCCTGTTGCTCAACAAGTTCAACGTGCTAGCAAATCATCTGCTCATCGTGACCACGGATTTCGAGCCGCAAGAGTCGCTCATCCATGCGGACGACTTCGCCGCGCTCTTCGCATGCCTCGATCGTTTCGATGCTCTCGGCTTCTACAACGGCGGCGCCATTGCCGGATCGAGCCAGCCGCACAAGCATCTGCAGATGGTGCCGTTGCCGCTGGACGGACACGCGCTGTCCATCGAGCCTGCCATCGAACATGCTCGCGCCGACGGCGTCTTTCGCGCGCCGCAGCTCGCTTTCACGCACGCCGCCGCATGGCTCGACGATGACGATCCCGCGCACGCCCACGCGACCTATCTGCAGTTGCTGGACGCAATCGGCGTGCAGCCGCTCGACGTCGCGGGCGTCATGCATCAAAGCGCGCCGTATAACCTGCTCGTCACGCGTCGCTGGATGCTCGCGGCGCCGCGCGGCGTGTCGCATGTCGAAGGCATCGCGCTGAATGCGCTCGGCTTCGCGGGCTCGCTGTTCGTGCGCGACGACGCGCAACGCCGCATCCTCGAAACACTCGGGCCGATGAAACTGCTTGCAGATGCAACTATCTCTTGAAATCCGCGCGGCAGGCCCGCATGTCGGCATCCAGACATCGGGAGTTCAACGCACATGGGAAGCCGGCCTCAATTCATCGACGACCTTGCGCGCGGCGCGCAGGACGCCGCGCAATCCGCCCCGCTCGACGATTCCGCGCTGCTCGACGCTTATTCGCGCACGGTCATCGGCGCGCTCGAGCGCGTGCAGCAAGCAGTGGTGTTCATCTCCGTCGAGCGCCAGCTCGCCGATCAGCGCGGCGCGCGCCGCAATGTCGGCGGCACGGGCTCGGGATTCATCTTCACGCCGGATGGCTATCTGCTGACCAATAGTCACGTCGTGCACGGCGCGACGCATATCGTCGTCACGCTCGCGGATGGCGCGCGTTTCGACGCGGACCTCGTCGGCGACGACCCCGCGAGCGATCTCGCGGTGCTGCGCATCGGCTCGCCGGAGCCGCTGCCGCATGTGGAACTGGGCGAATCGGGCAGCCTGCGCGTCGGGCAGATCGCCATTGCCGTGGGCAATCCGCTCGGACTCGCCCAGACCGTCACCACGGGCGTCGTGTCCGCGCTCGGGCGTTCGCTGCGCTCCACCGCCGGCCGCATGATCTACGACGTGATTCAGACCGACGCCGCGCTCAACCCCGGCAATTCCGGCGGTCCGCTCATCAATTCGGCGGGACAGGTGATCGGCGTCAACACGGCGATCATCGCGGGCGCGCAAGCCATCTCGTTCGCCACCGCGATCGATACCGCGAAGTGGGTCATCATGCAGATCTTCGCGTACGGCCGCGTGCGGCGCGCGTATATCGGCGTCGCGGGCACGACCACGCCGATCTCGCGGCGCGTGCAGCGCTTCTTCGGGCTCGCGGCGGCGAGCGGCGTGCATGTGATGGAGATCGTGAAGGACAGTCCGGCGGCAATCGGCGGGCTGAGAACGGGCGATCGCATCGTCGCCGTGGATGACATTACCGTCGACAGCGTGGATGGCCTGCAGCGCACGCTGGATGCATCGCGCATCGACCGTGCGGTGAAGATCGCGGTGCTGCGCGGCACGCAGAAGCTCGATCTCGAAGTAACGCCCGTCGAGCAAACCGGATGACGTCGCGGCGGCGCCTGCGTGTCGCGCCCGCGCCGCCGCTCTCGCCACGTTCACCGCTTCGCCTCATTTTCTGCCGCCAGTCTCCCGCGCAGGCTCCCACGCGCTCCCCGTGCTTCGTTCCGGCGCGCCCGTGAATACGTCCGCGAGACGCTCGCGCAGCAAGGCTGCATCGCGCCGCGAGGGCTCGTCTGTCGATGTCTCCATCAACGCATCGATGCGCCGCTGCCAGTACTCGGGCCGCATGACGGCATGACGCGTCTGCGGGCCGCATCCGCTCGTCGCGAGGCGCTGCAGTTCCGCGATCATCCGCCCGATGTGCGCGAGTTCCTCTTGCGCGTGCCGATCGGCGCTCACAGGCTTCTCCTCGACCCGCGCTTGGCTATCGGCGCGGGTTCCATGACTGCAAAACGATGCCGGCAACGGCTTTATTCCAGTGCGCGGAGTCGCGCAAACGAAAGCGTATCGACGGCTATGTGCGCTAACGCCCGGTCGCGGCCGCGCGGCTACGGCTTAATGCAGAAGCAGCAGGCAGCGCGCACACGATGCTGCCCTGTCGGGGAAGGTCCTGGAAAAAGGATTGCCATGAACAAGCACAAGAAAAACCAGACGGCGCCGCGCCGTGCAGCATTCGGCTGCACCGGCAAACAACTCGACGCGATTCTGCGTTTCGCCGAAGAGCACAAGCTCGAACATCAGCCGCTGCATTTCGTCGTCGCCGAATACTGGCGTTGCGAGGCGCGCGCGAAAGCGGCCTGAGCGATTGGTTCGCCGATCCATTCGCGACGCCCCCGCAGCCGCGGCATGCGGGCGGCATGCTATTGCCGCGAGAGCACCCGTTCCTTGAGCACCCAGATCGCGGTCGGCACCGCGTAGTAGCCGCTTACGTTGCCGGTGACGAGCTTGCCGGTCAACTGGATGCGCGCATTCTCGGTCGGCGTGGCGTCGATGATCTGCACCGCCGACACATTCGACTGCTGTCGCCCGCTCTGCCCTGCGCTCGCGCTCAGCACGCAGACCGGGCTCGACAAAGTCAGCACCCAGGCCGTCTTCGCGGAGACATCGCCCTCGTGTGGCGCTTGTCGAGCGGCCGTGCCTTCGAGCGTGACGACGTCGCCATCGTTGTAGCAGGGCGCAGCGGTGGCCGCCCCTGCCACCAGCAGGAACAGCCAAGCACAGGCTTTGCGCATCATTCGAACCCCGCGAAGGGCGCGTCGCGTGACGCGCGGTTTCGTGAAAAGAAGCTCAGGTACTTTAGGTGATAGCGGATGGGGTCGCAACCGCGCCGGCTTTGTCGGTGAAACGCGCTGCCCGCTTTCCAAACAATCATGCGGGAACGGCCGTTGCTCCCAGTTCATCTGACGATTACAACAGCGCGGCGCTCGATCCGCGGCCGCGCACGAAGACATCTGTTGCTCGGCATGCCGTCGAGGCGGACCGACAGAGGGGGCGACGATGAATCAGGTGATAGTTGGAGTGTTCGGTTCCTATCGGGACGGACACGAAGCGCTTCGCGCATTGCAGCTCGCCGGCTTGCGACGCGACGATGCGCACCTTTACCGGGCCGGACGCGGCGAAGTCGATATCGACGCATTGCTGCCGCCCACGCACGACGAAGACGAAGCCGAGTATGTCGCGCATGGCGAGCATCAGGGTGTGATCGGTGCGCGCAATCGCTTCGTGCCGGGCGAATCTTCGCCGCGACGCATGCCTGAGCCCAAGGCGCCGCATGCGCCAGACGACGCGACGCCGCAGCGCACCTTGCTCGTGATCCGCATCACCGACGACATCAAGCCGCTCGCTGTCGGTGAGCTCCTGCACGAGCATGGTGCTATCGCCGTGAAAGACGCGAGCGGGCACTGGCGCTTCTCGCCATTCAGGAATCCGTCCGGCATGTGACCGGCACGAGCGTCAATGCATGCCCGGATGCGGCTTGCGCGGGCCGATGAGCGCGTCGCCGCCCGACTGCGCGCGCTCGTCGTCTTCCTGAACTGCGTCGTCGGCTTCTTCGTTCGCGAGATCGCGCACCTCCTGCGCCGCCGCAGCCGCGCGCAAACGGCTGCACTGCGCCGAATGCCGGAAGGTCGCGAGCATGCGTACGACTTCGCGTGTTCTGGTTCTCATCGTTGCCTCCCTCGAAGCAGTTGAGAAACTACTTTAAGTGTAGGCGGCAAATTGATGTTGGCAAAGGATGCGGGTGAAACAATCGTAACGCGCGATAACGCCGACGCCGACTCCCCGCAGACGCCCGCGCGCGGTGCCGACGCTGCCCTTAACGAACCGTCTAGTTAATTTTGTCGGGCAGTGACACGCGCACAACACGTCCGAAAAGAACTTTACTGTCGCCTTGCCAGCGACCTGCGATGCCGGGAGAATTGAAGCAACGGTGTAAAAGCCGTTCTTTCCTGAATGCCGTCAGCAGAAACGCCGGGCGTCGGCCCATCGAATCCAGTCTGACTGGACGCGTCGTTGGCGCTGCGGCGAACCCCACGAGAACCCGATGGCAACCTTAGAGGGCAAGGCGCGATACCAGTTTGATACCGATAACACCGGAGCTGGAATCGCCATCATGATCCTGACGACGGCGACCTTCGCGGCCAGCGATTCCACCGTCAAGCTGATCGGCACCGCCGTCCCTCTGCTCGCACTGCTCTGGGTGCGTTATCTGTTTCAGATGGTCGTGATGGGCGTCTGGCAAGTGCGGCGCGGCGCGTTCGGCCTGTTCCGCACGGGCAGCGTCAAGCTGCAGATCGTGCGCGCCGTGCTCCTTCTTACCAATTCCGCATGCACGTTCGCCGGACTACGGCATCTGCCGTTGCCCGTCACCACGTCGCTTGCCATGCTCGCGCCGCTCATCTCCACCTTGCTCGCCGCGCTCCTGCTGAAGGATCACGTGCCGCGCAGCAAATGGGCGATGGTCGTGCTCGGCTTCATCGGCATGCTGCTGGTGGTACGGCCCGGTGGTAGCCAGTTCACCTGGACGGTCGTGTATCCGATCGGCGCGGCGACGACCTTCGCGTGCTTCCAGGTGGTGTCGAGCCATCTCTCGCGCGTCGACGACGCCATCACCACCAACTTCCTGACGGCGCTCGTCGCGACGGCGGTGCTGTGCGTGCTGGTCTGGATGGATCAGGCCGAAACCTTGCCGGCGCTCGCCCAAGTACGGGTGGTGAGCTGGCTGCAAGTGATCTTCATGGCGAGCATGGCCACGTTCGGCCACGGCCTCATGTTGCAGGCCTTGCGGCGCGCGCCGCTTTCGATTCTCACACCGTTCTCTTACGGACAGCTCGCGTTCGCCGCCCTGTTCAGCTGGCTGCTGTTCGGCCAGGTGCCGGACCAGTGGATGGCCATCGGCATGTGCGTGATCGCGGCGAGCGGCATCGGCACCATGCTGCTGCATGGACGCAAGGCCGCGGCGGCGGAATCGGCAGCAAAAGTCTGAACGTTCGGAAAAACGTGACGCAGGCGGCGCAGTTCAATGCGAGACGCCGCCAGCGGGATCAGTTTGGCTGATGCGCGTGCTGCGCCTGGCCCGTGCAGAGCCAGTGCGGATCGATATCCAGCGCCTTGGCGATACGGTTGAACGCGGCAAACGGCGGAACCGTGATGCCGCGCCGCCAGAACTGCACGTCGTGCTCGCTCACCTCGAGCCAGCCAGCGGCTTTCGCGGAACTGATGTTGGCCTTCTGCAAGGCCCGGTCGAGTCGCGCGGCCATGGCGCGGCGCAGGGTGTTGTCTTCGTGACTACGTTCAAGGTGGCCAAGGGTTTGGGAATGTCGCCCCATTTTCTTCAAATCTCTCAGTTTTATATATTTTGCCGTTCAGCGCCGGCTCATTCGCGCGAGGATGGATCCTACGCATTTACGATGACGAGGCAGTGACAGGAAAACCGGTCAAAACACCTGCCTGAAATCATCAATTCGCGCGTGTGTTGCAGTGCGAGATTTTTTCAACTATCGCATCAATTCGTCAACTGGGGAAACAACGCATTAGCCACATTTTGACTTAGGTGTTTACCAGAGGATGCCCGATTGGGCCTGCCACGCGTGCGCACAGCGAACGTGCATTCGTAATCCGACCGGACGGGATTGTTGCTGAGATTGAAAGATTCACGAAAATAATAAGGTCGTACCCACTTTGTCGTAGACGATTACGGTATTCCAGCTTTAATAAGCGGGCTTATTTACTGTTTAAAGCAATCATTTTTGATTTTGGGCATCATGTTTTAAAGTCAAGCGGGGAAAACGTAATTGACACTCCGCGCGCTTTCCTTAAAATAGTGCATTCGCTGCACTGCACAAATTCATCGCGTAATCAATTGGCAACTTCCTTATGGAGTCGAGCATGAGCAGTCTTGCACCGGAAAACGTCATCGCAACGCAGAAGGAAGGATTGGATACGACCTTCGGTCTCGCCGCCCAGGCCGTCGGTGGTTTCGAAAAGCTGGTCGACCTGAACGTGCGCACGATCAGGACCGCGCTCGACGAACATCAGGCTCTCGTCGCCCGGTCGTTCTCGGTGCGCGATCCGCAGGAATTCTTCGCGCTCCAGAACCAGCATCTGCAGGACAGCGCGAAGCGCGTGCAGGCGTACTGGATCGGCGTCTATGAAATCGCCACCGGCGTGCGCGGCGGCTATCTGGAAGCGGCCCAGGACCAGATCGAAAAGTCCCAGCGCAACGTTCAGGCGTTCGTCGAAAGCCTCGCGAGCCATGCGCCCGTGGGCAGCGAAGCAGTCGTGAGCGCGTGGAAATCGGCGATCGACGCCGCCACGGAATCCGCGAACTCGGCGTACGAAGCCGCTAAGAAGGCCGCGCAACAGGTCGTCGAAGCCGCGCAGAACGACGCCTCCGTCGCCAGCCAGACGGCCGTGCGCGCCGTGCCGACGCGAGCGGCCAGCGCCCGGAAGTAAGCAGGTTTCAAACAGGAAAAGGCGGACGCGATCCGCCTTTTTCTTTTTGCGCGTCGATTCAGCCGATCAGTTTCGACAGGACGAGCTCATGCGAGCGCCCGATCCACACCGCCGAATCGCGATGATCGCGCAGCGCGTCGCCCGTATTCGGATGCATGAAGACGTCGAGCGCGCCGTGATTGAGCGCGAGCCACGCGAGCATCGGCGCGAGCAGTTCACCGCCGAATCCCAGCTGGAACGACCACATTGGATGCGGGCCGACCGGACGTTCGTGAAAACGCCCGAGGCGCAGCGCGCCGCCTTGCAGTTCGCCCGCAAAATGCGCTTCGATGACCAGCCGCAGCGCCCAGGCCGCGTCGCGGCTCGCGGCGTCGAAGTAGACGTGTGCATGCCAGTCGACAATCGTGCGTGTATCCGTGACTCCCATCATTTCATCCGCGCGCGGCAATATTGAGACACGTGTCATTCTAGCGAACCGGATCGCGTAACGAAGCCCGCGCTTTCAGCCGATTCCAGCATCCAGCGCACCGCGCCCCCGAGCCACATGCGCTGCGTCACGCGCATGCCGTTTTGCGCGCCGAGTTGCGTCAGGACGAAAGCATCGGCGCCGCGCGTCACACCCGCGATCGCGCGAGCGCGCGACAGGCGCTCGAACCACAACCAGCCCGCATCGCCGCACAGCGGTTCGATGCGCGCGCCATGAACCAATGCGCGCTGCACGAGCGCGGCGCTGCCAGGCAAGTCTTCGTCGATGACCCAGATGCGCGGCGATCCTGCGCGGAGCGTCGTCGCGCCCGCGAACGCAGACAGCAACAATCCCGAAGCGCCGGTGGCGATCAGAAACGCGCGCCGGGTCGTGGTCATGGCGCGCCTCCGCCGGATGTTCGCTTCGCAGGCCAGATGCCCTGCTTGCCCGGCGACAAGACGCCGTTCGGATCGAGCGCGTGCTTGATGGTTTCGGACAGCCGCATCAGCGCGCGATCGTTGAAGTCGTATTGCGCGGCGGCCAGGTCCATGAACGCCAGATGCGTCCGATATTGCCCGTAGCCCGCCGCGCCCGCCTCGCGAATCAGCGTTTCGATCAGTGTGCCGGCGGCGCGCGACTGTTGCGGATCGTCGCGGTCGAAAATCGCCGCGAAAATGTGATGCATCGCGCGCTCGCCCATCGTGAAGCCGCCGTAATAATCGAAGCCGGACTGCGCGGCGCGCTCGCGCACCATGCGAGCCTGCGTCGCGGCTTCGCGTCCGAGCGGCGCGCATATCGGCGAGAAATCGACATGCGCGCCCGAACCGCCGCGCCAGTTCAGCAGATTGAACGCCTCCATGTTCGGAATGCCGACCTGCGCGCGATCGCCGCCGCCTTCGGGCTCGACGGACGCATCGCGATAAGGCATCTCGAACAGCGTCGCGCCCGCGATATCCGCAAAGCGCGCATGCACGATATCGCGCCGCGCCTTCACGAGCGACAGCGGTCCGTACAGGCAGAAACGCAGATTCCAGCGTCCGATGCCGATCTTGCGCGCCATTGCGTCGATGGCTTCGTCGGGCATGGCGCCGGGACCGTCGTACCAGTCCTTGCGCGTCGACACGCCCGCCGCCCAGCGCACCGCGCTTTCGATCACCGCATTGCTCTGGATCGTGCCGTCCATCCTGAGCGGACGCAGCGTATCGACGACGCGCTCCAGATCGTCTTCGCGCGCGAACGCATAGCGGCAGATCATGTAGCCCTCGGGCGCGGGCATGAGCCACACCCCGAGCTTCGTGACGACGCCGAAATTCGATTGCATGAACATGCCGTCGTAGGACGGCCCGAAGCCGCTTTTGAAGACCTGCCAGTCGCGGCTCGCGGACATCGCGCCCATGCCGGTGCGTACGATATCGCCATTGGCGAGCACCACTTCCATGCCGCACTGCTGCGCCGCGTGGTCGCCGTAGGGCGTCGTGCCGTAGCCGCGTTCCAGCGTGTTGCCGATGACGCTGCCCCAGCCGGCCGCGGGCGGATCGAGCCAGAAGCGGCGCGGCGTGCCGAGCGCGCGATGCAGGTCGTAGTAAGTCACGCCCGGTTCGACGAGCGCATGACCCAGCGTCTGGTCGATCTCGATGATGCGTTTCATGCGCCGCAAGTCGAGCACGACGCTGCCGTTCACGCGCGGCTCGGCGCCGCCGTACGCGAAGTTGCGGCCGGTCGAAACGGTCCAGAGCGGCACGCGAAACCGGTTCGCGACCGCGAGCGCGGCGCGCACGTCTTCCACATTCGACGGCAGCACCACGGCGGATGGCGCGTACGACGCGGCATCGCCGGGCGCGAACGGATCGGCGTAGGACGACACATCGCCCGACAACACCGCGTCGGGGCCAAGCGCATCGGCGAAGGCCGCGAGCGCCGCGTCCGATACAGCCTGCGTGCTCAATATCCGCCGCTGCTGCCGCTGGTCGACGACGCGCCCGATGAGCCACCGCTGGCATCGGTCTGACATCCCGCGAGCAATCCGGCGAGCAACGCGAACACGACTGTCGCGATTCTGGCGAGCTTCATGAAATCACCTCCGAAAGAAACGAAAGAGACAGGCGCGGCGATTGAGCCGCTTGCTCTTTAAACGCGCGGCGGCGCGTCGATATTCCTTCGCCGGGCGTGTGAGACAATTTCGCGCCGCGCAAAGCCTTCGCGCGTTCTTTCAATCGAGCCACGCGATGAAGCGCTATCAAGCCCTTGCCGACACGATGGCCGCCGAGATTCGCGCGGGCCGCCTGCCGGTCGGCACGCGCCTGCCTTCCGTGCGTCATCTGACGACGCAATACGGCGTCGGCCAGTCGACGGTCTTTCGCGCGTATTACCTGCTCGAAGAATGGGGTTTGATCCGCGCGCGCGAACGTTCCGGCTATTACGTCGCGCCGGGCGCCGGGCTTCCCGCACCCGCGGGCACGCCGCCCTCGCCGCTGGCGGAGCCCGCGCCCATCGACGTGAGCAGCCTCGTGTTCTCCGTGCTCGATGCGGTGAAGCGTCCGGATGTCGTGCCGCTCGGCTCCGCGTTTCCATCGCCGAAACTGTTTCCGCTGGCGCGTCTTTCGAAGTCGCTCGCGCACGCCACGCGCATGCTCGATCCGTGGAGCACCGTGGTCGACATGCCGCCCGGCAACGAACCTTTGCGTCGGCAGCTCGCGCTGCGTTACATCGGCATGGGCATCGCACAGCCGGTCGAGGAGCTGATCGTCACGAACGGCGCGATGGAAGCGCTCACGCTCTGCCTGATGGCCGTGACCCGCCCGGGCGATGTCGTCGCGATCGAATCGCCGTGCTTTTACGCCGCGTTGCAGGCGGTCGAGCATCTCGGGTTGCGCGCGGTCGAGATTCCCGTCGATCCGCGCGAAGGGCTCGATCTTGACGTGCTCGCCGAAGCGC
Source organism: Caballeronia hypogeia (assembly GCF_001544875.2). Classification (GTDB taxonomy): domain Bacteria; phylum Pseudomonadota; class Gammaproteobacteria; order Burkholderiales; family Burkholderiaceae; genus Caballeronia; species Caballeronia hypogeia. The sequence goes on along the minus strand of NZ_FCOA02000009.1, from coordinate 35,155 downwards.
TCGACAAGCATCCGGTGCGCGCGTGCTGGTTCATGACCAACTTCCAGAATCCGACCGGCGTCACGCTTTCCATCGATAAAAAACGCGCGCTCGTCGAACTGCTCGCGAAGCACGAAGTTCCGCTGATCGAAGACGATGTCTACGGCGAGCTGCATTTCGCGCAGGATCGTCCGCCGCCCGCGAAAGCCTTCGACACGAAAGGTCTCGTCATGCATTGCGCGTCGCTTTCGAAGACGCTCGCGCCGGGCTACCGGCTCGGCTGGGTCGCGGCGGGACGTTTCGCGGACGCGATCCGCCGTCTCAAGCTGATGACGAGCATCTCGACCAGCATTCCGATTCAGGCGGGCATCGCCGACTATCTGCAGCATGGCGGCTTCGACAAGCATCTGCGCAAGCTGCGCGGCGCCCTGCTCGCACAACGCGGCGCAATGGAGACCGCCATCGCGCGCTGGCTGCCGGCGGAGATCGCGTTCGCGCGGCCGGACGGCGGCTATTTCCTGTGGCTCGAGTTGCCCGGGCACGTCGATGCGATGCAGTTGCACCGGCAGGCGCTCGCGCGCGGCATCAACGTGACGCCGGGGCCGATCTTTTCCGCGCGTCACGCGTTCGGGAATTGCGTGCGCATCAACTTCGGTCATCCATGGTCGACGCAAACCGAAAGCGCGATGAAAACGCTCGGAGAACTGCTGCGCGCGCCGTCCTAGATAGCGCTTTTGCGCCATCCGGCGCATGCTAGACTGCTGTACATGCATACAGTATCCGAGCCCGCCTACACCGTCGCCGTGCGCGCGCTGTGCGAGTTCACCGCGAAACAGGGCGATCTCGATCTACGCTTCACGCCGACGCCGAGCGCGCAGGAAGGCGTCGCGGGCCACGTCACCGTGACGAACCGGCGCCCTGCCGGATACCAGAAGGAAATCTCGCTTTCGGAAACGTACGGCCCGTTATGCGTGCGCGGCCGCGCCGACGGCTACGATCCCGCGCTCAACCGCCTCGAAGAGATCAAGACGCATCGCGGCAAGCTCGAAAAGATGCCGCAGAACCATCGGCATCTGCATTGGGCGCAGGCGCGCGTGTATGCGCATCTGATGTGCCGCAAGCTCGGGCTGGACGCCATCGAGATCGCGCTCGTGTATTTCGATATCGCCGATCAGGGCGAGACCGTGCTCGTCGAAACGCAGACGGCGGCCGCGCTCGCCGCGCATTTCGAGGCGCAGTGCGAGCGCTTCATCGCGTGGGCGCGGCAGGAACTCGAACACGGCGCGGCGCGCGACGAAGCCCTGAAGACGCTCGTCTTTCCACACGCGGATTTCCGCCCCGGCCAGCGCGCGCTCGCCGAAGCGGTGTATCGCGCGGCGGTTTCCGGCCGATGTCTCGCCGCGCAAGCGCCGACCGGCATAGGCAAGACGGTCGGCACGCTGTTTCCGCTCCTGAAGGCGTGGCCCGGCCAGCGCATCGACAAGATCTTCTTTCTGACCGCGAAAAGCGCGGGCCGCCAGCTCGCGCTCGACGCGCTGACGACGCTCGCCGCCAGACCCTTGCGCGTCGTCGAACTCGTCGCGCGGGACAAGGCTTGTGTGTATCCGGATCGCGCGTGTCACGGCGAATCGTGCCCGCTCGCGCGCGGCTTCTACGATCGCCTCGCCGCCGCGCGGGCCGACGCGCTCCAGTGCGCGCAACTCGATCGCGCGTCGGTGGCGGAAGTCGCGCGTCTTCATGAAGTCTGTCCGTACTATCTGAGCCAGGAATTGTCGCGCTGGGGCGACGTGATCGTCGGCGACTACAACTATTACTTCGACACCAGCGCGATGCTGTTCGCGCTCGCGGAGGCGAACCGCTGGCGCGTGGCGGTGCTCGTCGACGAAGCGCACAACCTCGTCGAACGCGCACGCGGCATGTATTCCGCGACGCTCGATCAAAGCGCCTTCAACTCGATGCGTCGCGGCGCGCCGCCGTTGCTCAAGAAAGCGCTCGGCCGCGTCGCGCGAAGCTGGAGTGAGACCACGCGCGAGCAGCACGCGGCCGGCACCGAATACGCGGCGCACGCGGAGGCGCCCGAGCCCTTTCTGAACGCGCTCGGCCAGGCCGTCTCGCTGATGACGGAAACGCTTGGCGAACAACCCGACGCCTTCACGCCCGACACCCTGCGCTTTTATTTCGATGCCGTGCATTTCACGCGCATCGCGGAGCGTTTCGGCGCGCATTCGATCTTCGATATCACGCTCGCGGGCGAGCCTTCGATCGCGAAGAAGCGCAATGCCGTGCTGTGCCTGCGCAACGTGATTCCCGCGCCGCATCTCGCGCCGCGTTTAGCGCGCGCGCACAGCGTCGCGCTGTTTTCGGCGACGCTCACGCCCGCGCACTTCTATGCGGACACGCTCGGCCTGCCGCCGTCGGCGGTGCGCATCGAGGTCGAATCGCCCTTCACCGCCGATCAGCTCGACGTGCGCGCCATCGCCGATGTCTCGACGCGCTATCGCGACCGCGAACGCTCCGTCGAGCGCATCGCCGACCTGATCGCCGCACAGTTCTTCCGAAGCGAGGGCAACTACCTGAGCTTCTTCAGCAGCTTCGAGTATCTCGGGCAGGTGGCGCAGGCGCTCGCGGCGCGTCATCCGTCGATTCCGTGCTGGCAGCAATCGCGCGCGATGAGCGAAGCGGCGCAGCGCGAATTCCTCGAACGCTTCGCGCCGGACGGACGCGGCATCGGCTTCGCGGTGCTGGGCGGCGCGTTCGGCGAGGCGATCGATCTGCCGGGCACGCGGCTCATCGGCGCGTTCGTCGCGACGCTCGGCCTGCCGCAACTGAACCCCGTCAACCAGCAAATGAAAGCGCGCATGCACGAGGCCTTCGGCGAAGGCTACGCGTACACGTACCTTTTTCCCGGTCTGCAGAAAGTCGTGCAGGCGGCCGGACGCGTGATTCGCGGACCGCTCGATCGCGGCGTCCTCTATCTGATCGACGACCGTTTCGCGCGCGCCGAAGTTCGGCGTCTGCTGCCCGCCTGGTGGCAGGTGAAAGTGCTGCGGCAACGCGATCTCGGCTTTTCGAAGGAATCGACTATTTAGACGCGCAGGCCGAGGCCGTTAACTGATCCAATCGCGGGCATTCGCTTTGCTTCTCTTCGGCACCTCAGGAACACACAGATGTTCTTACCGGGCCGCTAGAGCCCTATCTGGAGAATCCACATGTCTATCGCCCAACCCCCGCGACGTCCGGACGCGCTCGACATGCTCGAAGCCGATCACCGCGCCATCGAACAATTGTTCGATGCGTTCGAACGCGCGGATGCGAAGGATTTCGAACGCAGGAATACGCTCGCGCAGCGCGCCTGCGAGTTGCTGACGATCCACTCGATCGTCGAGGAAGAAATGCTGTATCCGGCCGCGCAACAGGCGCTCGGCGCGCACGAGCGAATTGACGTGGACGAGGCCTATGTCGAGCATTTCCTCGTCCAGACGCTGATCGAGCGATTCGCGAAGCTGCGCGCCGGCGAGGACGGCTTCGACGCGACCTTCAAGGTGCTCAAGGAAAACACGACGCATCACATCGAGGAGGAAGAATCGACGCTGTTTCCGGAGGTGCGCAGGACGCAGATCGATCTCCTCGCGCTGGCTCCGAAGATCGCCGCGCGGAAGACCGCGCTGCAGGCGCGCATCGCCGAGGCCGCGATGGCAACGATGGAGCACTGACGCATCCCGCGCGCAAGTCGACGAATTGCGCAGCAAGACCCGGAGTGCGCGCGTGGCGCGCGCGGTGCACACTGCGAGGCAAACTCACGCACATCCGGAGAAACGACATGAAGGTGCTGGAACGCGCGACCACCACGAATCCGGGAGAACGCATCGACGCGCTCGACTGGGCCGATCTCGGAGCGCAGCTCGACAGTTATGGCTGCGCCACCGCGACGGGGCTGCTCTCACGCGAAGAATGCGAGGCGCTCGCCGCGCTGTACGACCGCGAAGGCATTTTCCGCAGCCGCGTGGTGATGGAGCGCCATGGCTTCGGGCGCGGGGAATACAAGTATTTCGCCTATCCGCTGCCCGACGCCATAGGTGACGTGCGGCGCGCCGCCTATGCGCATCTCGCGCCGATCGCCAACCGGTGGAACAACGTGATGGGCATCGAGACGCGCTATCCGCGCGAGCATGCGGCGTTCGTCGAGCGCTGTCATCGCGCGGGGCAGACGCGGCCGACGCCGCTGCTACTGCGCTATGCGCCCGGCGACTTCAACTGCCTGCATCAGGATCTCTACGGCGAGCACGTCTTTCCAATCCAGATGGCGATACTGCTTTCCGCGCCCGGCCGCGATTTTTCCGGCGGCGAGTTCGTGATGACGGAGCAGCGTCCGCGCATGCAGTCGCGCGCGGAAGTCGTGCCGCTCGCACAGGGCGATGTGGTGTTCTTCGCGGTGCATCATCGGCCGGTGCAGGGCACCCGTGGGCCGTATCGGGTGAACATGAGACATGGCGTGAGCCGCCTCCGATCGGGGCGGCGGCACATGCTCGGGGTGATCTTCCACGACGCGCAGTGAAACCGTAAGGAGCGTTACTCGTTCTCGTCGAAGTAATGCCCGAAGCGCGCCTGCTTCGTCTTGATGTAGCGCTCGTTTTCCTCGCGCATCGGAATGGCCAGCGCGACCCGCTCGCACACGGGAATGTCGTGCTTGAGCAGCGTGTCGAACTTCGACGGATTGTTGCTCATCAGGCGCACCGATTTCACGTTCATCGAACGGAGGATTGCGGCGGCGGAGTCATATTCGCGGGCGTCGTCGGGCAGGCCGAGATGCAGGTTCGCATCGACGGTGTCGAGCCCCTGCTCCTGCAGCGCGTATGCGCGGATCTTGTTCGCCAGCCCGATGCCACGCCCTTCATGACCGCGCAGGTACAAGAGAATGCCGCGGCTCTCCGCGGCGATATAGCGCAGCGCCAGATCGAGCTGCTCGCCGCAGTCGCAGCGGTAGGAGCCGAAGACGTCGCCCGTCACGCATTCCGAATGCAGGCGCGTCAGCACCGATTCGCCGTTGCTCACGTCGCCCATGACGAAGGCGATATGCTCGACTTCCGTGTGCTTCACGCGATACACATATGAGTCGAACGTGCCGTAGCGGGTCGGAATGGTGGCGGTCGCCACGAGTTCGACGTCCGCGCACTCGTCGCAGACGCCGAAGCGCTGTTGCGGGTCCTGCACGTCCTGCGGGGGAGAAGCGGTTTTCATAGTCAATCAGCGAGTCCACGACGCCGGACCAGAGCGTGTTTCAGTCACGCCAGCCCGGTTCGTCATGTTAAAGCCCATCGGGAAAGTTTGCAGATTGTCGCACGGCGCGCGCCGCTTCCCGCGCTTTCCCGTACGGGCGTTCCGCTCTTTGCGTTCGCGGTCTCCAATCAAGCCGGGTTCTCGAACGTGCCGGGGCTTCGGTCCGTTGCGCGCCACTCGGGTTTGCGCAGCGGATCAGCCTCGTGCAGCGCCGCGCGCACGCCGGCCGCGTCGAAATCGCCGGTGTAGACGGGCGTGGCGGGCTGCTGCCGCCAGGAATCGTCGATTTCGCCGGCATCCACCGCATCGAAGCCGATTTCATCGACGAGCTTCATTACGATCGCTTTCGCCTTCGCGTCGTCGCCCGCGACCGGCAGCGCGACGCGCCCTCTGGCGCCTGCCGGCTTCCCTTTGTCCTTCAGATGCGCCGCATAAATATTGTTGAACGCCTTTACGACCGGCCGGCCAAGCTGATTTTCGACCCAACGGCTCTCCGGCATGCCTTTCTCGATGCCGTCGATGCGCCCGTCGCGCTGCTGCGGATAGTAGTTGCCGGTATCGACCACGACGACGCTGGCCGGCACGCCCGCGAACAGATCCTTCGGCAGATCCGGCACCTTCGACTCGGGAATCGTCACGACGACGACATCCGCGCCCTGCACCGCGTCGCGGGCCTCGACGGCCTTCGCGCCGGTCGTCCGCTCGATATCCGCGAGCGACGCCGGCCCGCGCGAATTGGCGATGCGCACGTCGTGCCCGTTCTCGCCGAAACGCAAAGCCAGCACGGAACCGATATTCCCGGCTCCGATAATTCCGATTTTCATGATGCCTCCTGTTGAAATGGAGATGTAAGCCGCCATCTGAAGTTAAAGGTGGACGGAACTCGTCCGCAAGCGCAATGCCTCAAACTGGAAAAGCGCGGGAAAACGAGAAATATCGGCCTGATAGTCTCGGCCTATCTCGACAATAAAATCAATCCACTTCGCAGCAACGATAGCTTTCCTGTATAGTTCACTCACTTCTTCAACACCACTCCAAAAGGAAACTGGTAATGCCGATCATCAACAGCCAAGTCAAGCCGTTCAAAGCAACCGCCTATCACAATGGCGAATTCGTGACCGTCACCGAAGAAAGCCTGAAGGGCAAGTGGTCGGTGTTCGTGTTCTACCCGGCCGACTTCACGTTCGTGTGCCCGACCGAACTGGGCGACCTGGCTGACCGCTACGAAGAGTTCAAGAAGCTCGGCGTGGAAATCTACTCGGTCTCGACCGACACGCACTTCACGCACAAGGCCTGGCACGACACGTCGGACACGATCCAGAAGATCAAGTACCCGATGCTCGCCGACCCGACGCTCGCCATCTCGCGCGCTTTCGACGTGCTGATCGAGGAAGAAGGCCTGGCGCTGCGTGGCACGTTCGTGATCAACCCGGAAGGCGAGATCAAGCTGTGCGAAGTGCACGACAACGGTATCGGCCGTGACGCCGGCGAACTGCTGCGCAAGGTTCAGGCTGCTCAGTACATCGCGAAGAACCCGGGTCAAGTGTGCCCCGCCAAGTGGACGCCGGGCGCTGAAACGCTGACCCCGTCGCTCGACCTGATCGGCAAGATCTAAGCTCGTACCCTCTACGAGTCGTAAGGAATCTGCCGCGAGTCAGCGGCAGGTTCACCCCAAGAAGAAAGCGTTCGTCCGGCGCCGCGAATTTCGCAGCGCCGCGTCGAATCGCGTCTGCAACACCTCAGTCAAGGAACGGACATCGCCATGCTCGACGCCAATCTCAAGAATCAGTTGAAAGCGTATCTGGAAAAAGTCACCCGGCCGATCGAACTCGTCGCCTTCCTCGACGATGGCGACAAGTCGCGCGAGCTGAAAAGCCTGCTCGACGAAATCGCTTCGCTGTCCGCGCGGATCAGCGTCGTCGAGAAAGAGGACGCCGGCGTGCGTCGTCCGTCCTTCACCATCGGCGAGCCGGGCAAGGATGCGGGCATCCGCTTCGCCGGCATTCCGATGGGCCACGAATTCACCTCGCTCGTGCTGGCGCTCCTGCAGGCGGGCGGTCATCCGATCAAGCTCGATGACGCCACCATCGAGCAGATCAGGAATCTCGACGGCGACTTCGCCTTCGAAACGTATTTCTCGCTGTCGTGCCAGAACTGCCCGGAAGTGGTGCAGGCGCTGAACGTGATGGCGATCATCAACCCGCGTATCAAGCACGTCGCTATCGACGGCGCGCTGTTCCAGCAGGAAGTCGAGGAACGCCAGGTCATGTCCGTGCCGATGATGTTCGTCAACGGCGAAAGCTTCGGTTCGGGCCGCATGGGCGTGAAGGAAATTCTCGCGAAGCTGGACACGGGCGCATCGGCGCGCGCGGCGAAAGAGCTGGAAAACAAGCCGGTGTTCGACGTGCTGATCGTCGGCGGCGGCCCGGCGGGCGCGGCGGCGGCGATCTACTCGGCGCGCAAGGGCATCGCGACGGGCGTCGTCGCGGAGCGTTTCGGCGGCCAGGTGCTCGACACCATGTCGATCGAAAACTTCGTTTCCGTGCGCGAAACCGAAGGGCCGAAGTTCGCGGTCGCGCTGGAGCAGCACGTGAACGACTATGAAGTCGACATCATGGACGTGCAGCGCGCCGAGAAGGTCGTGCCGGGCCGCATCAACGAGATTCATCTCGCGAGCGGCGCGGTCCTGAAGGCGAAGACGGTCGTTCTCTCGACCGGCGCGCGCTGGCGCGAGATCAACGTGCCCGGCGAGCGCGAGTATCGCAATCGCGGCGTGGCGTACTGCCCGCACTGCGACGGCCCGCTGTTCAAGGGCAAGCGCGTCGCGGTGGTCGGCGGCGGCAATTCGGGCGTGGAAGCGGCGATCGATCTCGCGGGCATCGTCTCGGCGGTGACGCTGATCGAGTTCGGCACCGAGTTGCGCGCCGACGCGGTGCTGCAGAAGAAGCTGCGCAGCATGGCGAACGTGACCATCATCACGAACGCGCAAACCACGGAAATCACCGGCGACGGCAAGAAGCTCAACGGCATCACCTACACGGATCGCGCGACGGGCGCGTCGCATCACGTCGAACTGGAAGGCGTGTTCGTGCAGATCGGTCTCGTGCCGAACACCGAATGGCTGAAGGGCACGGTCGAGTTGTCGAAGCACGGCGAGATCGTCGTCGATGCGAGAGGCGCGACTTCCGTTCCGGGCGTGTTCGCCGCCGGCGACGTGACCACGGTGCCGTACAAGCAGATCGTGATCGCGGTCGGCGAAGGCGCGAAGGCATCGCTGTCCGCGTTCGATCATCTGATCCGCGCCTCGGTGGAAGACGAAGCAGTGGTCGAAGAAGAAGCGGCGGCCTGAGCATCGATCAGGCGTCGAAGTGACCGGAAGGCGAACGGGGCAACCTGTTCGCCTTTTTTCATGGCGCGCCGGTCGGCGCCTTCGGTTCCAGCGTGATCGGAAACGTCACTTCGAAAACGCTGCCGTGCCCCTTCGACGACTGGAAGCGCAATTCCCCTTCGAGCGTGCGCGACAGTTCCTTGACGATGGCAAGCCCGAGTCCCGCGCCGGGAATGTCGTCTCCGGCGGCGCGCTCGAATTCCTCGAACACGCGCTCCTGATCGTCCTCGCCGATGCCCACTCCAGTGTCGGTCACGCGCAGGCGCCAGCGCGCACCGCTCACGGCGTTGATCGACAGCACGATCTCGCCCGAGGCCGTGTACTTGATCGCATTCGACAGCAGATTCAGCGCGACCTGCTTCACCTTCAGCCGGTTCGAGCTCACCGTGCCGAGCGCCGGATCGAGCTGGCCGATCAGCCTGAGGCCCTTCGCCTCGGTCGCCACGCGGCACGCCTGCATCAGTTCGTCGAACAGGCCGACGAGATCGAACGGCTCGACGGTCAGCACCGAATCGTCGCTGAGCACCTTCGAGTATTCGACCATTTCATCGACGAGCGTCGCCATGTCCGCGACCTGACGGTTCGCGAGCCCGAGCGCGGTTTCGCGCTTCGCGGGAGAGCGCGCGGCGAGTTGCAGCGCCGTCGAGAACACGTTGAGGAAGTTGCGCAGGTCGTGCGCAACGCGCCGCGTGACCTGCATGCGCGTCTCGTACAGATCGCTGATGAGCTTCTGCCTGAGCGTGAGCTCGTAGTTCGCGCGCTCGAGCATGCCGGTGTATTCGTCGATCTTGCGATCGCGCTCGCCGACCGCCTCGCGGATCGACGCGAGCGTGACGAAGCTCACGACTTCATCGGTCATCAGGCGCGCGTGCTCTTCGTCGGCGCGGGAGAAGTCCGCGTGCGCTGACGCGTATTCGCCGATCGCGAGCAGCAGCACCTGGCGGAACAGATCGAGCTCGCGCACCAGCTCATCGACGCGATATCCCTGCTGCCAGCGCCATTGACCATGCTGGCGCGCGTTGCGCTCGATCGCGCCTTCCTGATCGCGCAGATTGTGCGATTCAAGCACGATGCAGATTTCATCGAAGATGCTCGGGAGATGGTCGGCGAGCTGACGGTAGGTGAGCTGGTCGGAATGCTCGACTTCCTGATCGCCGAACACGAGCTTCATCCATCGCTCGGTCAGCGCGGACTGCTGCGCGCGCAGAGCGGCTACGAGACCACCCGGACCGCCCGAACCGCCCGAACCGCCAACATCATCCAAGCCGCCGACCGACGTATCGCTCATCTGCGATTCCCCGAATGCCTGAAGCGCCGCAAGACGGCGCGCATGGTGATATGCAGTCGGAAGCAATGCCGCGATGTCGCGCCGGAGCCGCCCGCCGATGCCCCGCCAGTATAGGACGATGCTCGCGCGCCAAGGGGCAAATTCGAGTGTTCCGCTGGACCTTGCAGCGAGGCGCGCGCGTTGGATTCAGCATTCCCTACAGATCGCGCGGATCATCGCGCGCGTGGCCTGGCGCTCCGGTCATCGGCGGCCTGCGCGAGCAGCATGTCGTAGAGCGCCTGCGCGGCCGGCGACAGCGACGCGGTCCTGCGCGTCACCAGCACGAGCGCGCGCGTGATGGCGGGCTCGACCAGTTCGATCGCCCGCACGGTGGGATACGCGTCTTTCTGGATCGCGAGTCCCGGCACCACGGCGGCGCCCACGCCCTGAGCCACGAGCCCGAGCGCTGTGGAACTGCGCTGCACTTCATAGAACGAATGCAGTTCGATGCCGCTGCCCTCCAGCGCGGCGTCGATAAGCGCGCGGTTGCCGCTCACGTCGCCGGCGAGAATCAGCGGATGGTCGGCGAGCGCTCGCCAGGCGATGCGCCTGCGCCGCGCCAGCGCGTGATTGCGCTGGCATACCAGCACATAGCGATCTTCGACCAGCGGCACGGTATGCAAATCCGGATGATGCTCGCCCGCGATCTTGATGCCGAACTCCACTTCCCGATGCAGCACCGCCTGCGCGACCGCCGACGACGCGTGATCCAGAATCCGGATGCGGTTGTGCGGATGGCGCGCCGAATACGCCTGCAACACGCGCGGCAGATACTGCACGCCAACGGTCGGCACACAGGCGATCGACACATCGCCGCGTTGCGCCATGCCGGTTTCGCGAATTTCGACCAGCGCCGCCGACAGTTCCGCGAGCAGGCGCCTCGCCTGCGGCAGGAAAGTGCGTCCCGTTTCGGTGAGATTCATCGATCGCGTGGTGCGCTCGATCAGCGGCACGCCGAGAAACTCCTCGAGTTTCTGCAGGCGTTGGGTGATCGCCGTCTGCGTGATGTTGAGGCGCTCGGCGGCGCCTTTGAAGCTACCCTGATCGGCGATGGCGACGAAAGCCTGCACGCCCAGCGTGTCGATTTTCATAAGAAAAACCAAATAATCAGCAGCATAAATTCATTTTACGCCGCGTCGCCGCCAGTCCAGAATCGCCTTTGCCCCACCACCAAGCATCGACGGAAATTAGACATGACGACATCATCGGCCGAATGGCAAGCTCGCCAGTACTCGCTGTTCGAAGCGGAGCGCACGCGTCCGGTTCGCGATCTGCTGAACGCGACGCAAGTCGCGAGCGCGCGCAGCGCGGTGGATCTCGGTTGCGGCCCCGGAAATTCGACGGAAACGCTCATCGCCTACACGCCGGAGGCCCGCGTGATCGGCATCGACAATTCGAGCGACATGATCGACGCGGCGAAGAAGCGTCTGCCGCAGGTCGCGTTCGAACTGGCCGACATTTCCGCGTGGCAGGCGCAAGGTCCTTTCGACCTGATTCTCGCCAACGCGGCGCTGCAGTGGCTGCCCGACCACGAGACGCTTTTTCCCGCGCTCGTCGCGAAGCTCGCGCAAGGCGGCCAGCTCGCCGTGCAGATGCCCGACAACCTCGACGAACCCGCGCACCGGCTGATGCGCGACGCCGCAGCCGACGGTCCGTGGCGCGACAAGCTGAAAGGCGTCGAGCGCACAGAGCGTTTTCGGGCCGAACGGTATTACGCGCTTTTGAAGCCGCTCTGCGCGCGCGTCGATGTCTGGCGCACGACTTATCATCACCCGCTGCAGGGTGGCGTCGATGCGATCATCGAATGGTTCAAGGGCACGGCGCTCCGGCCGTTCCTCGCGAAACTCGATGCGCAGGAAAGCGCGGCGTTTCTCGACCGCTACCGTGACGGCCTGAAAACCGCGTACACGGTGCATGACGACGGCGTCGTGCTGCTGCCCTTTCCGCGCCTGTTCATCGTCGCGACGCGCTGAAACCCGCCGCGTCAGTGCGGCCGGCTCTGTTCGCGCAACATCTGCACGAACTGCCGCGCGGCCTGAGAAAGCGCGCCGCCGCGGCGCGTAACGATGCCGTAAGTCTGCGACTTCGACTTCATGCGCACCGGCAGGATCCGCAGCATGCCGTGACCCTCGAACACCTTCGCGACGCTCGCCGGCAGAATCGACACGAGTTCCGCGCTCTCCTGCAGCAGCGTCACCGTCATCAGCGGCGACGCGGTGGAAATGGGATTGGCGGGCATCGGCAGGCCGGCCAGATCGAGTTCGCGTTCGAGCAGCGCGCTCATCGGCATATAGCTCGGGTAAGTCACCCAGCGGTAATGCGCCAGATCCGCGAAGCCGACCTCGCGCGCGCCGGTGCGCTCGTGCCCATGTCCTACGACAATGCACAGCGGCTCGTCCGCGAGCGGCTGATAGTGATATTTCGACGGCTGATCCGACACGCTCGCCCGGCCGATGACGAGATCGACGCGGCCGTCGTCCAGCATCGGCAGCATGCGCGCGCTCGTATCCTCGACGATCTCTATTGCGAGATCCGGATGCTTCGCGTGCATCTCGTTGACGATCGGCGCGACCACGCCCGGCACCGCGCCCATGATCGTGCCGACCGTCAGCCGCCCGCCGGTGCCCGCGCGAATCTGCGCGACTTCCTGGCATAGCGCGTTGAGATCGGCCGCGAGCACGCGCGCGTAGCGCACCACGCAGCGGCCGAACGGATTCGGGATCAGCCCGGTCTTCGCGCGCTCGAACAGCGGCGCTTCCAGCATGGATTCGAGCTCGGCGAGCGCCTTGCTGGCGGCGGATTGCGTCATGGCCATGGCGCTCGACGCCTTGTGCAGGGATTTATGATCGTCGAGCGCGATCAGCAATTGCAACTGCTTCATGCGCAGCCGCGACATGAGCACGTCCAGCGTGTTCTTCATAAGGCCGGGGTGATTCCAAAAAGCGATCAAGCGATGGAAAGGTTTCACTATACAGCCGCCCGCGCGAGGCCGTATAGTCGGGCAAGGTGGCAGTCATCGTACAACTCGCACGACCGGCCGCCGCGAAACATTTCCAGCAAGGACGAGACATCATGCAACTCACTGGCAACCTGCTCATCGGTCAAGCATCGCTCTTCGGCTCGAACGGCACGATCAAGGCCGTCAACGCCTCGACCGGCGCGGCCATCGAACCGGCTTTCGGCGGCGCGACGCTCGCCGACCTCGACCGCGCGTGCGCGCTCGCATGGGCCGCGTTCGACGTCTATCGCGAAACCTCGCCCGAGGCGCGCGCGAAGTTCCTCGAAACCATCGCGCAGAACATCCTCGATATCGGCGACGACCTGATCGAGCGCTGCATGAGCGAAAGCGGCCTGCCGCGCCCGCGTCTCGAAGGCGAGCGCGGCCGCACGGTCGGCCAGTTGCGCATGTTCGCGGACGTGGTCCGCAACGGCGACTTCCTCGGCGTGCGCATCGACCCGGCCCAGCCGGAACGCAAGCCGCTGCCGCGCGTCGATCTGCGTCTGCGTCATATCGGCGTCGGCCCGGTCGCGGTGTTCGGCGCGAGCAACTTCCCGCTCGCATTCTCGGTCGCGGGCGGCGACACGGCGTCCGCGCTGGCGGCCGGCTGCCCGGTCATCGTCAAGGCGCACTCGGCGCATCCGGGCACGGCGGAACTCGTCGGCCGCGCGGTGCAGAAGGCCGTGAAGGACTGCGGCATGCCCGAAGGCACGTTCTCGCTGCTGTTCGACAGCGGCCGCGACGTCGGCCAGGGTCTGGTGGCGGATAACCGCATCAAGGCGGCGGGCTTCACTGGCTCGCGCGGCGGCGGCACGGCGCTGATGAAGATTGCTGCTGCGCGCACGGAGCCGATCCCTGTGTACGCGGAAATGAGCAGCATCAACCCGGTCCTGCTGTTCCCGAACGCGCTCAAGAACCGCGCGGAAGGCATCGCGAAGGCGTTCGTCGGCTCGCTCGTGCTCGGCGCGGGCCAGTTCTGCACGAACCCGGGTCTGGTGCTGGCCGTCGACGGTCCGGATCTCGACAAGTTCATCGAAGCGGCATCGGCGGCGCTCCAGGAAACCGCCGCGCAGACCATGCTCACGCCGGGCATCTGCAAGACCTACCGCGGCGCCGTGGAGCGCGCGGGCGCCCACGCCGACGTGACGACCGCCGCGCGCGGCGTCGAGGCCAAGGGCGAGAATCAGGGCCAGTCGGCGCTGTTCGTGACCACCGCCGGCGCGTTCCGCAAGAGCCACGATCTGCAGGAAGAAATCTTCGGCGCGTCGTCGCTGGTGGTGCGCTGCCCGGACCTCGCGACCATGCTCGCGCTGGTCGAGTCGCTGGAAGGCCAGCTCACTTCGGCGCTGCATATCGACGAAGCCGACTACGCCGAAGCGCGCCGCATTCTCCCCGCGCTCGAGCGCCGCACCGGCCGCCTGCTGGTGAACGGCTTCGGCACGGGCGTGGAAGTCGGCCACGCGATGGTGCACGGCGGCCCGTTCCCGTCGACGGCGGATGGCCGCTCGACCTCGGTCGGCAGCCTGGCGATCAACCGCTTCCTGCGTCCGGTGAGCTATCAGGATCTGCCTGACGCGCTGCTGCCCGAGGCGCTGAAGACGGAGAACCCGCTCGGCCTGAACCGTCGCATCGACGGCAAGCTGGAACTGGCGAAGTAAGTATCGGAGCGTGACCCGACGCGGGCCGTGTGCGCTGACGAAGCGCCACGGCCCGCGTCGTTTTCGCGGCGCCGGAAAGCTGCGCGAAAGGCAATCTTTCCGAACGATGCTTCGGATGCCTGATCGGTTCGTCCTCTCAAACCGGCGACGCCGACCACGCACACCCCGCCCGCGCACGCAAGCCGGCGTTGCGCGGCGCCCACGTTGCGCGTCGCGACGACGTTTCGCTTTGGCATCAGTGGGTTACCGGCCAGTCGCGGGTCCTTGTCGGTTAAGGGCTAAGGATTGGCGGTTCAAAACCGCCTCAGGCGGCCGAAAATGTCAGAAAGATAGTGCGCGAGAGAAGCGCGGCGTGAGCCCGTCCTGCGCTTTCACATCGGCTTCAGGGCCAGAATCCGGACGGCACGATCCGGCAGGAATATGAGGAACCACGAGAATGCAAGGCTGTAGTCGCTCAGGGTCCGGCGACCCCGGGATAGGTGCGAAAGGCAATTGACGTCCGAATGGCATTGAACCATAGTCGGATAGTCGTTTCCCGCCAGCGGTCGTTCGCGCGAGGAAACAATACGAAGGATTGCTGCCGCAGGGACGGTGTCCCCGCGTTGAAGCGCGGCGAATCTGCGCGCAATGGCGGCCACGCGAATCTGGCAACCTCACGCACCTGTCCTTCGAGGGCTCAAGCATGACCACGCGTTTGACGTTTCCTGCCTCCATGTTCTCCGTCGTCTGCCAGCGGTGCGGCAGCACGGTGCGCAAGAACGCCGACAGCTGCCCCAATTGCGGCGCGGATCGCAGCGCCGCGTTTGGCACCGAGCTCGGGGCGCGGGAACCGAAGCGGCAAGCAGACCTGTTCGACCAGATCGACGACGCGCCGATGGCGTCCGCCACGGCGACTTCCACAGCATCCGCTTCCGCCTCCGCATCGGTGGGCGCGGCCGCCAACGAATCCGGGCGCGCCGAGCCGAGTCTGCACACCGGCTGGCCCGCCTGGGACGCGAAACGCGCGAGCGAGCGAATCGCGCAGAGGTCCGCGGAACACCGGGCGCGGCGCCTGGAGGAATCCGCCCGCAACGCCTATACCGATCCGAGCTACGACCCCACCGCCCTGCCCGGCTCCGAGGGCTGGAACCGGAAAAAGACGATCATCGCGACCGCCTGCGCGCTGGTGCTGGCCGCCGGCGCAGCGTTCTATCTGCATCAGGGCAATCCGGACGATGAGGAGCCGGAAGTCGCGTCGTCGACCGAGCATAGCGTTTCGGGCGCGATCGATTCGAAGCTCAATGCGCTTACGCGCGGCGCGACCAGCACTGGCAACGCCGCCGGCGCCCCGGCCAAACCCGGCGCGCCGGCGATCGCGGAGCGGCGCGCCGCGCCCGATACTCACGCGCTGCCGCCCGGCGATCCGCTGCAAGGCGTGCGCACCGCGCTGGATCGGCACGACCTGAACGCCGCGCGCGCACGGCTCAAGGCGCAGCCGGCGCAGCAGCAGACGCGCGCGGAATACGAAGCGCTGAAGGACGAGCTCGTCAAGCGGGAACTGGCGCGGGATGCCGCCCTGCAACTGGCGCGCGCCTGCGAGCGGACTTCCGCCTGGGCCTGCGTGCAGCAGAACGCGGGCGAAGCGCTCGCGCTCGACGGCAGCAACACCGAATCGCAGGGAATGCTCGAACGCGTGATCTCGCACGCTGGCTGGCTCGCGCCGACGGCTTCGGCGGCGCTGGCTCAGAAGACGCCGTCCGCGACATCGACCGCGAACACCGCAGCGCTCGCGCCGGCGCAGGCAAACGTTGCAGCGCCGCCCGCTGCGAAACCAAACGTGTTCGCGCAGAAACGCCCGGCGCAGCGCAACACCGCCGTGCGTCAGCCGGACGACGCGGACGTGGACTACGACTACGGTTCGCCCGCCGAGAAATTCGCGCGCGGCCAGGCCGCGACCAGCGCGATCACCGCCGCTACGATCGGGCCGCTCACCGCGCCCACCACCCCGACGACGATCACGCCGCCCGCGCCCGTTGCGTCGGTGGCCCCGGCCGCGCCTCAGGCGTCGACGCAGCAGTCCATCGTCAGGACGACCCCGGCTCCCGCCCCCGCTGCGCTGCCCGCTCCGGCGGCGCGCAAGCCGTATTACCTCGGCGAGGACGAGCCGCAGGGCGGCGGCGCGCCGCGCACAGCGACTCCGCACGCGCCGTATTACCTCGGCGAGGACCCGCCGGCGCCCGCCCCGGCGCCGCATACGGCCGTGCCGCGTCCACCGCAGTCGAGTCAGAACATGCCGCAGCCCTCGGCTACGACGGGCGCGCAGGCGCCCGCGCCGAGCCCGCCCGTGTCGGCGAGCGCGCAGCCGATCGCCGCGCAGACGGCCGCGCAGACCGCAACCGCGCAGCGTGTGCCGCCGATCGTCGGCCAGTCGCCGGCGCAGGCGAGCGCGTCGAACCGTGGCGCGCAGGCCAACGGCGTCGGCGGATCGCCGCAATTCGCGACGATGTCCGGCAGCGCGCGCCCCGACGCCGACAAGAGCGACGAACTCGAGCGCGCCATCAAGCAGTACGGCTGGAGCGGCGGCGAAACGGCGCCCAAGCCCTCGCGCTGAACCAGTCCGACACGATTAAAAGAATCACGAGACACAGAACAACGAAGCAACCGAGCAGCAACGACAACGACGCACGGCAAACACACGTCACGCGACCCGCGTTGAGCCGCATGTGAGTGACCGGGCATGACCGGATTGCGCGCATTGCGTACGCATCATGTACGCAGAGCGCGAGTTTCACAGCACCCGTCCAACTCCGATTAAGGGTCAATCATGTTCATCACGAAATGCATGCGCAATGCAGCACGGGGCGCGCTCGCGCTGGTAGCCAGCGCCGGACTGATCGGCGCGGGCTCGAGTCAGGCCGCCGATGCGGTGCCGTACAAGATCACGACGGGCCAGGAGCGCGGCACGTACATCCAGATCGGCCAGGATCTGTCGAAGTACGTGGCGGAGCCGGCCGGCATCGAGCTGGAAGTGCTGCCGTCGAAGGGATCGGCGGAAAACGTGCAGCGCATGCGCTACGAACCCGGCGTGAAGTTCGCGCTGGTGCAGTCGGACGTCTACCAGGCGTACATGGACATGGCGACCTCGGGCAACGTCGAGGCGGGCAAGATCATCAAGCCGCTCAGGCTCATCATGCCGCTCTACGACGAGGAAATTTACTTCGTCACGCGCTCGGATTCCCCGATGAAGTACATCCACGAGATCAAGGGCAAGAACATCAGCGTGGGGCCGATCGGCAGCGGCACGGCGCAATCGGCGGAGACGCTGTATCGGCTGATGTTCGGCGAGCCGATCGCCGATGCGAACGAGCAGCATCTCAACAACGAGGATTCCCTCGCGAAGCTGATCGTCGGCAAGATCGATGTGGCGGTGATCGTCGCGGGCCAGCCGGCGAAGCTGTTTCAGGACATGAATCCGGAACTGCTCAAGCAGATCAAGCTGCTGCGCCTCGATACGAGCGCGCCCGAAACCGCGCGCGCCAAGCAGACCTATTTCCCGGCGACGATCCGCACGACGAGCTATCCGAACTGGATCCAGGAAGACACGCCGACGCTCACCGTGAAGGCGTTCCTCGTCACCTACGATTACGGCCTGCGCGGCACGGTGGGCGCGCTGTCGAAGTTCGCCGATTCGCTGTGCACGAACTTCGACACGCTGCAGGCGCAGGGGCATCCGAAGTGGAAGCAGGTGCACCTGGAGTTGCCGCCGCTCACGCGCGGCTGGAAATACTATCCGCCGATGGAAAAGCACCTGCGCGCGTGCATCGCGCAGCGCACGGCGGCGGCAGAGAAGGCGCAGCAGAATTCGACCCGCAAGGTGGCGGTGCGCGGCGATCAGGATGCGACCGACCAGAAGCCCAAGAAGGCGGCCTGTTCCGCGCAGGAAAAGCTGCTGCTGTTGTGCGATCAGTGAGCTTTGCGGGTTAGCGGGCGAGCGTCGGCATGAGCGCCGCGAGACGCGTCATGCCGCGCTCGATCGCGGCGAGTTCCGTGCCGCCGTAGCCCAGCAGCACGCCCTGCTGCGCCGGTTCCCCCGCGTAGAACGGGCGGATGCCATAGATACCGACCGATATCGCGCGCGCCGCCGCGACCACTTCGTCCTCGCGCCACGGCGCGGCGAGACGCGCGACCAGATGGATGCCCGCCGTCGCGGGCAGCGCTTCGAACCACGGCGCGAGATCGTCGGCGAGACGCGCGATCAGCGCCGCGCGCCGTTCGGCATAAGCCTTGTGCATGCGGCGCAGATGCTTCGCGTATTCGCCGTCGAGCATGAACGCGCCGAGCGCCGTCTGCGTGAGCATGCAGCTATGCCAGTCGCAGATCTGCTTCGCGTTCCACAGCGGTTCGGAGAGCGTCGCGGGCGGCACGACATAGCCTAGTCGCAAGTCGGGAAACATCGTCTTCGAGAACGTGCCGACATAGGCGACCAGTCCCGCGCGATCCAGACTCTTCAGCGATTCCACTGGCCGCCCCTCGAAGCGGAACTCGCCGTCGTAGTCGTCCTCGACGATCACCGCGCCGCGCTTGCCCGCCCATTCGAGCAATTCGACGCGCCGGTCGAGGCTCATCGGCATGCCGAGCGGGAACTGGTGCGATGGCGTCACGTAGATGAGCCGCGTGTTGCGCGGCAACTTCGTCACGACGATGCCCTCGCCGTCCACCGGCACATGCGCGATACGCGCGCCAAGCGCCGCGAACAGCGCGCGCGCGGGCGGATAACCCGGCTCCTCGACGGCGACGACATCGCCCGGCTGGATCACGACGCGCGCGAGCAGGTCGAGCGCCTGCTGCGCGCCCTGCGTCACGAGCACGTCCTGCCAGTTGCACGTCACGGCGCGGCTGAACGCGAGATAGCGCGCGATGCCGAGCCGCAATTCCTGCTCGCCGCCCGGATCGCGATAGCTCGCCATGCCGCCGCCCGCTCGCGCCTGCGTGCGCAGCGCGTGATTCAGGCAGCGGCGCCAGGCGTCGTAGGGAAAGAGCGTCTTGTCGGTGACGCCGCCCTTAAAGTCGCAGTCGAGCGTTTCGTGCGCGGGCGGCATCGGCATGGCCATGCGCTCGGGCAGCTTGCGCCAGATGCCGGTCGCGCGGGCGCGCGCGGAGACCGGCTCGGGGCGCGCGGCTGGCAGGCGCGCGAGCCCATCGGCGACGAACGTGCCGTCGCCCGCGCGCGTGCGCAGAAAGCCTTCGGAGATAAGGCGCTCGAACACTTCGAGCGTGGTCTTGCGGGAGACGCCGAGTTGCGCGGCGAGATCGCGGGTGGACGGCAGGCGCGCGTTCGCGGCGAGCCGCCCTTCGATGATGCCCGCACGCAATTGCGCGTAGATCTGGCCGGTCAGGTCGCGGCGGCCATGCAGGGTGATGTGGATGTCCAAGATTGCCTCAGGAGGCCGCTCCGGTTTCCCCGAACACCGCCTCGCAAAGCGCCACGCCCTCTGCCGTCAGCCACGCGCACCCGGCTCCGTCCTCGTCGGTTTGCATCTCGACCAGCCCGCCGTCGCTCAATCCCGCCAGTTGCCGCCGCAACGTGCTCATCGGCAGACCGGACTGCTTCGCGAGCCGGTTGAGCGACCAGTTGCGCCCCGGCGTTTCGAGGCGCGCGCGCCACAGTTGCGTCAGCACGGCGACCAGCGCCGGATCGATGTCATCGCTCATAGACGGTCTCCTTTATTCGATTGCCCGCCGCCCCGCGCACCGATCTCGCCCGCGAGCGCTCCGAGCCGCTGCAGCGCGGCCTCGCTCTGCGCGGTCCACGGATAGCTGTAGTTGAGGCGGATGAAATGGCTGAACGCATTGCGCGTCGAAAACATGTAGCCCGGCCCGATCGTGATGCCGCATTCGAGCGCCGCGCGATAAAGCCGCATCGAATCCACACGCCCAGGCAATTCCACCCATAGCACGTAGCCGCCCTGCGGCGCCGAAATGCGCGTGCCCGCCGGAAAGAAGCGCTCGACCATCGACGACATGATGCGCGCCTGCTGCCGATACAGCTTGCGCACACGCCGCAAATGCCGGTCGTAGCCGTCCTGACGCAGATAATCCGCGATCGCGACCTGCGGCACGGAAGGCGTCGTCAGCGTGTTGAGGAACTTGAGCTTCTCCACCTGCGCGCGATAGCGCCCCGGCATCGCCCAGCCGATCCGGTACGACGCCGTCAGACTCTTCGAGAACGACGCGCAATGCAGCACGAGGCCCTTGGTGTCGAAGTTCTTGAGCGTCGACGGACGCGCCTCGCCGTAATAGAGCTCGTGATAGACGTCGTTTTCGATGACCGGTATGTCATGCGTCGACAGCAGTTCGACGAGCGCGCGCTTTCGCTCATCCGGCATCTGGAACCCCAACGGATTCTGGAAGTTCGGCATCACCATGCACGCCGCGATCCGGCGCCGCGCGATGATCTGCTCGAGCGCCTCGATGTCGATGCCTTCGGCCGGATGCGTCGGCACCTCGATCGCGCGCATGCCGAGGCGCTCGATCGCGTGGAGCATCGCGTAGTAGGTCGGCGATTCGACCGCCACGGTATCGCCCGGTTTCGCGACCGCCTGCAGGCTCAGATTGATCGCCTCGGTCGCGCCGACCGTGATCACGATCTCCTGCGGATCGACCGGCACGCCGTTCTCCGCGTAACGCCGCGCGATCTGGCGGATGAGTTCGGGATTGCCGGGCGGCAGGTCGTCGATCAGATTCCAGGTCGAATGACGCCGCGCGATGGCGTTTGCGTACTGGTTGATGCGCCGCCACGGAAACGGCTCGGGGTCCGGATACGGCGAGCCGAACGGCACGGCGTCGTGCGCGCCGATGCTGCGCAAGGTCGAGAGCACGAGGCGGCTCACGTCGACTTCGGAGGCCACCGCAAGGGCACGACCCGCGCGCTTCGGCTCGGTTTTCAGAGCCTGCGGCTGCGCGCGCACGAAGTAGCCGGACTGGGGGCGCGTCTCCAGAATGCCGCGGCTTTCCAGGATCGCGTATGCGTGCAGCACCGTCTTGATGCTGACGTCGTGCTGCTGGCTCGCCTGCCGCACCGACGCGACCTTCTCGCCCGGCGCGAACACGCCGCGGCGCACAGCTTCCTCGATTTCATCGGCGAGCTTTTCGTATAGCTTCAAGTGGTTTTCGAGTTCCGGTGGCAATGCGTCAAGTCTATGCCAAAACGCCGCAACTGTACTCCTCCGTTTTCGCATTTTCTGTGCGCTCCGCGCATTTCGGAACACAGTAGGATTCGAACATCGCAAGCTGAAAGTGTCATACGCCACGCCATGTTCAAGAAACCAGAAGAGCGCATCGAACCTTATACGCATCCCGCCGCCGGCTGGGGCGCGCTGAAGCAGGTCGCCATCAATCTCGTCAAGGAGAGAGTGGCGGGCGGCAACTACAAGACGCTCTTCAAGCAGAACCAGCCCGATGGCTTCGATTGCCCCGGCTGCGCGTGGCCCGATCGCGAACACGGCTCGACATTCGAATTCTGCGAAAACGGCGTGAAGGCCGTGGCCGCCGAAGCGACGAGCAAGCGCGTGACGCCCGCGTTCTTCGAGGAGCACACGGTCGAATCGCTGATGAGCCAGACCGATTACGAACTGGAGCAGCACGGCCGACTCACCGACCCGCTCGTCTACGATGCGAAGCGCGACCGCTACGTGCCGATCGAATGGGACGACGCCTTCGCGCTGATCGCCTCGCATCTGAAGCAGCTCGACGATCCGGACCGCGCCGCGTTCTACACGTCGGGCCGCGCGAGCAACGAGGCCGCGTTCCTGTATCAGTTGTTCGTGCGCATGTACGGCACCAACAACTTCCCCGACTGCTCGAACATGTGCCACGAAGCGACCAGCCGCGGCCTGCCGCATACGGTGGGCATCGGCAAGGGCACGGTCACGCTCGACGACTTCGAGCACGCCGACACACTCCTGATCTTCGGCCAGAATCCGGCGACGAATCATCCGCGCATGCTCGGAGAATTGCGCGACTGCGCGAAGCGCGGTGCAACCATCGTGTCGATCAATCCGCTGAAGGAGCGTGGCCTCGAACGTTTCGCGAGCCCGCAGCATACGCTCGACATGCTTTCGCCCAAGGGCGTGAAGATCAGTTCGGTGTTCATCCGCCCGAAAGTCGGCGGCGATTTCGCGTTGATCAAGGGCGTGGCGAAGCGCGTGATCGAACTCGATGACGCAGCCGTCGCGAACGGCGCGGAGCGCGTGCTCGACGTCGACTTCATCGCGCAGCACACGGTCGGCTTCGATGCGTTCGCGGACGATCTGCGCGCCGAAAGCTGGGACGCGATCATCGCGGAATCGGGCGTGGAAATGGACGACGTGCTCAGGCTCGCCGACATCTACGCTCAGGGCCGCGCTGTGATCTCGACCTGGGGCATGGGTCTCACGCAGCACAAGAACTCCGTGCCGACGATTCAGATCCTGTCGAACCTGATGATGATGCGCGGCAATATCGGCAAACGCGGCGCGGGGCTCTGCCCGGTGCGCGGCCATTCGAACGTGCAGGGCGACCGCACGGTGGGCATCGAGGAAAAGCCGACGCAAGCGTTCCTCGACAAGCTCGGCGCCGCGTACGATTTCGAGCCGCCGCGCGAGCATGGCTACGACGTCGTCGAAACCATTCACGCGATGCTCGAAGGCAAGGTGAAGGTTTTCATCGGCCTCGGCGGCAATTTCTCGATCGCGACGCCCGACACGCCGCGCACCTGGGAAGCGATGCGCGCGTGCGATCTCACCGTGCACATCACGACGAAACTCAACCGCAGCCATCTCGTGCACGGCCGCGACGCGCTCATTCTGCCGACGCTCGGCCGCACCGAAATCGACCTGCAGCACGGCGTGCCGCAGGGCGTCTCCGTCGAGGATTCGATGAGCATGGTCCACATTTCGTACGGCATGAACAAGCCCGCCTCGCAGAACCTGCTCTCCGAAGTGGCCATCGTCGCGCGCATGGCGCACGCGACGCTGGGTTCATTGAAAGTGGACTGGCGCGCGCATGCCGACGATTACGCGCTGATCCGCGACGGCATCGAGAAAGTGATCGAAGGGTTCGAGCGCTACAACGAACGCCTGAAGCAACCGGGCGGCTTTCATCTGGGCGTGGCGTCGCGCGATCGCGTATGGAAGACGCCGAGCGGCAAGGCGACCTTCATCGTCCACGCGATCGCGTTCGATACGCCGATCCACCGCGCCCGTGCGCTTCACGGCGAGCGCCTGATGACGCTCATGACCACGCGTTCGCACGACCAGTACAACACGACCATCTACGGTCTCGACGATCGTTATCGCGGCGTGTACGGCCAGCGTCATGTGCTGTTCGCGAACCGCGAGGATATCGACATGCTCGGCTTCGAGCCGGGCGAGCTGGTCGATATCACGAGCGTGTGGGACGACGGCGCGGAGCGTCGCGTGAACGGCTTCAAGCTCGTCGAGTACGACATTCCGCGCGGCTGCCTCGGTGCGTATTATCCGGAGACGAATCCGCTCGTGCCGTTGTCGTCGGTCGCGGATGGCGCGGGCACGCCGACATCGAAGTCGATTCCCGTGTTGTTGAGCGCGGCCACGCAGGCGGTGGCCGCCTGATACGCGTCACTTCGCGCCCGCGAACTCCTGAATCTCCGCATCCGCCTCACCCGCGAGCGGCACGACGCCGGACGGTCCCGTCGCGTGCGGCTGAAGCAACAATGCGACGAGCCCGCTCCAGCCCGTCTGATGCGAAGCGCCCACGCCGCGCCCGTTGTCGCCATGAAAGTATTCGTGGAACAGCACGAGATCGCGCGAGCGCGGGTCGGCCTGCAACAGCGGATACGCGCCCATCACCGGGCGCTCGCCGTTCCTGTCGAGCAGAAAGAGTGTGGTCACGCGGCGCGCGAGCTCGTCGGCGATTTGCGCGAGCGTGAACTTCTGCCCCGAGCCCGTCGGATACTCGACGCGGAATTCATCGCCGTAATAGCGATGAAACTCGTGGATCGATTCGATCAGCAGATAGTTCACCGGCATCCACACCGGCCCGCGCCAGTTCGAATTGCCGCCGAACACGCGCGAGTCCGATTCCGCCGGCAGATAGCGGATGCTGAAGCTCTCGCTGTTGTGATAGAAGACGAACGGGTTATCCAGATGCACGCGCGACAGCGCGCGCACGCCGTGATCGGAGAGGAATTCGGTTTCGTCGAGCATGCGCTTCAACAGCGCCTTCATGCGATGCCCGCGCAACAGCGAGAGCAGCACGCTGTTGCCCTTCCCCGCCACGTTCCAGCGCGACACGAGCTTCGACAGGTCGGTGCGATGATCGAGGAACCAGTGCAGGCGCTCGCGCAATTCCGGCAACGAGCGGTACACGGTCGGCTCCAGCACGTGCACGGCGAACAGCGGAATCAGTCCGACGATGGAGCGGATGCGCATCGGGATGTTCGAGCCGTCCGGCAGACGCAGCTTGTCGTAGAAGAATTCGTCCTCGCTGTCCCAGAGGCCGGTGTCGCAGTTATCCTCGCAGCTCACCGCTTCCGCGATATACAGGAAGTGCTCGAAGAACTTCACCGCGATATCGACGAACACCTTGTTCGCGTACGCCAGCTCCACGGCGATGCGCATCAGGTCGAGCGCATAAGCGGCCATCCATGCGGTGCCGTCGGCCTGATCGATGTGGCCGCCCGTCGGCAGCGGCGACGAGCGGTCGAAGATGCCCACGTTGTCCAGCCCGAGAAAGCCGCCCTGGAAGATGTTTTTGCCGTCGGCGTCCTTGCGGTTGACCCACCACGAGAAGTTCAAAAGCAGCTTGTGGAACACCAGTTCCAGAAAGTCGCGATCGCCTTTGCCGGTGATCGCGCGATCGATCTCGTAGACGCGCCACGTCGCCCATGCATGCACCGGTGGATTCGCATCGCTGAAAGCCCATTCGTAGGCGGGCAATTGTCCGTTCGGATGCTGATAGCGGTCCTTCACCAGCAGCAGCAACTGGCGCTTCGCGAACTCCGGATCGATCAGCGCGAACGCGGCGGCATGAAACGCGAGATCCCACGACGCGTACCACGGGTATTCCCACTTGTCCGGCATCGACACGATGTCCGCGTTGCACAGATGCCGCCAGTCCGCGTTGCGTCCGAAGCGGCGCTGCTTCGGCGGCTTCGGCTGCAAGGGATCGCCGTCGAGCCAGCGCTGCACGTCGAACTGATAGTACTGCTTCGACCACAGCATGCCGGCGAGCGCCTGACGCTGCACGAGCCGCTGATCCGCATCGGCGATGTCGTGCTGCAAAGCGCCGTAGAACTCGTCCGCCTCCGCGCGACGTCGCTCGAACAGGCCATCGACATCGAGCGGCGTGCCGTCGTCCGAAGTCGATTCGGGACGCCAGCGCATGTAGACGACTGCCTTTCCGAGCGGCGCCAGTTGCAGACGCGCATGCGCCGCCGCGCGCGTGCCCGTATCGCGGCGAATCGCGTTTTCATCGCCCTGCAGGATGTAGTCGTTGAAGCCGTCCTTGAATGGGCCTTGGTCTTCCGTGTGGAAGAGCCGCTTCGTGTTGGTCTCGTTCTCGCAGAAGATCCATTCGATCCCCGCGGCGTCGGGCGACCACGCGGACACGACGATCGGCTCATGATTGCCCTGCGTCGCGAGCACGTAAGTGCCTTCGCCCTGCACGGTCTCAAGCTTCAGACACGGCTTGATCAGCGTCGTCTTCCAGGACCACGTGTTGCGCGCCCAGAATTGCGGCAGCACGTCGAGCGCGGCGGCCACGTTGGCGCGATTCTCGACCGTCACGCGCATCACGATGTCGTCGGTGGTGTGCTTCGCGTATTCGACATACACGTCGAAATAGCGCTCGTCGTCGAACACGCCGGTGTCGAGCACTTCGTATTCGGGCACATCGGCGCCGCGACGGGCGTTTTCATCGACGAGATCGGCGTAGGGAAATGCCGCATGCGGATACTTGTAGAGCATGCGCATGTACGAATGCGTGGGCGTGCCGTCGAGGTAGAAGTACAGCTCCTTCACGTCCTCGCCGTGATTGCCTTCCTGGTTCGTCAGACCGAAAAGCCGCTCCTTGATGATCGGATCGCAGCCGTTCCACAGCGCCAGCGAGATGCACCAGCTGAGCTTGTCGTCGCCAAAGCCCGCCAGGCCGTCCTCGCCCCAGCGGTATGCCCGGCTGCGCGCGTGATCGTGCGGAAGATATTCCCACGCGGTGCCGAATTCGCTGTAATCCTCGCGCACCGTGCCCCACTGGCGTTCGCTCAGGTATGGCCCCCAGCGCTGCCAGCGCGGGCAATCCTTCGAATGGAGGCGCGAGCCTTCGACGGTATCGAGCTGATTGACGGGGCGCGATTTCGACATGGGCGTCTCCTCGTTTGCGGCGGGCAAGACTCGTAATTTAACGCGTTTGACAGAGGGCCGCGCGCGCCGTGCCCCGGTGCGAACTCAGGCCGCGTCCAGCAGCTTTTCGATGCGCAGCAGCTCCGCGAGCGACCACGCCTGGAACGGCGTGCCGCCGGGCGTGTGAGGGGCGTCGCCATCGGCGACTTCGCTGATGTGATCGAGACCGAAGCGGTCCAGATGCGCGTGCAGCGGCGCGAGAAAGCGCTCGCGCGCGCCCGCCGCGCCATGCACGCGCACCCACGCCTCCACGAACGGGCCGATCAGCCACGGCCACACCGTTCCCTGGTGATACGCGCCATCGCGGTCCAGCACGCCGCCCGCGTAGTGCGGCCTGTAGGCCGGATCGGCGGGTGCGAGCGTGCGCAGGCCGAGCGGCGTGAGAAGCTGCGCTTCGACCTGATCGACGACGGCGCGCGCGATCTCGCCATCGACGAGCGGAAACGGCAGGCCGCCCACCGCGAAAATCTGGTTCGGGCGAATCGAGCGATCGATCTGCCCCGGCGCGTGATCGACATCGACGACATCGAAGAGCGTGTGTGTGCCGGGATCGACGAAGCGTGCGGCGAACGCCTTTCGCGCTTCATCGCGCGGCGCCTGCCAACGCGGATCCCACGCGCTCGCGATGCACAGCGCATTGATCCACAGCGCCTGCACCTCGACCGGCTTGCCGATGCGCGGCGTCACGACCCAGTCGCCGGCTTTGGCGTCCATCCATGTGAGCTGCACGCCGGGCACGCCGGCGCGCAGCAGGCCGTCCGTGTCGGCGGCGATGTTGAAACGCGTGCCGCGCGAATAGCCGTCGAGAATCGCGTCGGCTGCGTGCTGCAGACGGCTGGTGGTCGCGGCGTGCGCGTGGCCCGTCGCCAGATAGTCGTGCACGGCGACGACGAACCACAGCGATGCATCGACTGAGTTGTATTCCGGCAGACCGCCGCTGTCCGGAAAGCGGTTCGGCACCATGCCTTCGGAAATGGTGTCGGCCCATTCGAGCAGGATCGATTCCGCTTCCTGAACGCGCCCCGACGCGAGCAGGAGGCCGCGCATCGAAATGAAAGTGTCGCGGCCCCAGTCGGTGAACCACGGAAAGCCCGCAATGATCGTGCGGCCGACGTTGCGCGTCACGACATACGCGTCCGCCGAGCGCGCGAGCCGCGAGCCGAACGACGCGCGGCGCTCCGCTTCCTTCGACGCCAGCCGCGATGCATGCGCGATCGCGCTGTCTTCGAACGGTTTGTCGTGGCCCGCGTGCGCGTGCAGGATCATGACCGCTTCGCCGCGCGCGAGGTCGAAGGTGAACGCGCCGGGGCTCGCGAGGTCTTCGGTGAAATCGAGGCCGCGCTCGCGTTCGCGCGCGTAGCAGAAATTTCGATACCAGTCGGGCGCGTGATCGTAGGCGCCGTTCGACGTCACGCAGATGGTCGGCAGATCGCCGTAGGGCTGCCATTGCACGCGCTCGCCTTCGAGACTCGCGTCGAATGAAAACGCCGGATTCTCGTGATGCAGCGCGTGATAGTCGCGGCCGGACAGGAGCGGGCGCACGTGCAGCCGCGCGGCTTCGAACGTGGGCGTGGTCGTGCCTTCGAAACGCCAGCGCAGCACGGATTCGCGGATGTCCTTCGCGACGAACGCCTCCGCGACGACGACCGCATCCGCGCCGACGCGAAAGCGCCAGGTGGGCCATGGCTCGGTGTCGAAGGAAAGCAGGCTCGCCGACGCGTCGGGATAGCGCACGTCGGGGGCGTAGTGCTGCATCGTCAGGGGAAAGCGCTGGCCGCTCACGTCGAGCCACGCCTCGATGCCGTTGATGAGCACGACGCGTCCGGCGGGCGGCTGCGTGGCTGCGAGCAGAAGCGCGTGATAGCGCCGCGTGCGCATGGTGCCGACGGTGCCCGAGGCGAAGCCGCCGCACGAATCGGCTTCGAGCCATTCGTCTTCGAGGCGTGCCGCGTCGATGGGCGTCTGATCGCTGCGTTCGATGCGCGTCATGGGGTGGCCTTTTGCGCTTTGCGGTGTCCAGCCGAGGAGCCAGCCGGCTTGGGCTTCTGTGGAATCCTGTATTCGCGTCGATTCAATGGGACTGTTCGTCCCCAAGGCAGTCTATATTCGTCCACCAAAAACCCGCCAAACCCTTGCCTGATAAGCGAGCGAGCCAATTCTAGCAGAAGGCTTCAGAGGCTCGATTCTCACATTTTGGTCATCGTTTGGAGGATCCCGCGAGCTTCCTGCAAATCTGCGAGCGCAGAAGTCATCGCGTTTCGCGCGGGCACACCGCCGCGGCGGATCGCGAAGCTGTGCGGCATGACGCCGGTAGCCTGACGGTGCAATCCGCAAGACCTTGCAGATCGGCTCGACCTCGGAGGTGTCGAGATGCTGACCGATAAGGGCCTTCAGGATTTCAGGCGGCGGTCGAACTCCGCCTGGACGAAAAATGCGCTCGCCAGCCTCAAAATCTCGTTGGCACGGCGCAGTTCCTTAACCTCGCGCTCCGGTGCCTTGAGGCGTTCGCGTTCCGACGTGCTTACGCCTTCTCACCGCTATCGACCCGCGACGGCTCAATTGTCGATCGCACATCACTAGCCGTGCTCAGCGTGTGCGAAATCCGTTGTCGATCGAGCACGTGCACGCGCGCTTCGCGATGCAGATACGCCCGCTGCAGCACCTCATGCTCGACGAACCACAACGCCAGCCGAACTCCGCCGCAAGAGCGTTTAGCTTGGCAAAGTCGGCGTTGATGGGTGCTTTACTCAACGTCATCGGCTGGTTCCGTTGTATTCCGAGTCAGAATTGGCGACGCACTTCAGCGCTTCGCCTTCCCCATGATCGCATCGAGCGATTCACCGATCACGACAATCTCCGTACGCCGATTCTTCGCCTGACCTTCGGGCGTGTCGTTGCTCGCGGCCGGTTTGTCGTACGCAAAACCCTTCGTCGTAATGCGAGAGTCGGCGATGCCGCGCTGCTCCAGCGCGCTGGCCACCGTCTGTGCGCGCGCTTCCGACAACGCCTGGTTATATTCGTGCGTGCCCTTGTTGTCGGTGTGCCCCTCGACGATGACTGATTTCTGGCTGCGCTTGAGCAACACGACCGCGCGTCTGAGTGCCGGCCCCGAATCGGCACGCAGCGCGGACTTGTCGAAATCGAACAGCACACGATCCGGCAAGCGCACTTGCACGCCTTCCTTGATCTGCGTCACCTCAATGCCAACCTGCTGATTCAAGGCGACCTCTTCGTCTCGATTCGGCGCGGTAGCACACGCGGACAACAATGAAACAGACAACGCGCACACGGCGAGGGATACGATGTTTTTCATGCTTTTCTTGCTGAGTGGATAAATGGTTTAGCGCGTGGCTTTGGCCAGAGCAGGCTCACTGCGAGAGCAGCCCGGCGGCGCTTTTGGCGAGACCGCTTGCGGTTGCCTTGGCCTTCGACAGCGCGTCAGCTGCGGCACTGAGTTTCGGCGCGGGGTTGGGTGCCACAGCCTTGCCCGCAGCCGATGCTTTCGACACGCTCGATGACACGGATCCGGCTGATGGTGCCGATGGCACCGTTGTCGGCATGCTGGGTTGCGCGGGCGTCGGTGTCGGTGTCGGTGTCGGCAATGCGGCACCCAAAGCCTGCGGACTATCACTGGCATTGCCCAATGCGGCATCGGGGTTGATCAGTTTGATCGTGCTCTGTACCTTCGACGCACTACTTGCTTCCTTGGCGCTCGCGGTAGCGCTTGCAGAAGTGCCCGACTGCGCCGGCGTGCTTTGCTGTGGCGCATCGCGTTTGACCGGCTTCGGGTTCGCGCCGTCATAGGCGAGCAAATTGCCCTGCACGTGCACCTTGACCGGATCGGTGTCCTTCCACTGCTTCTTCGGAATCAGCAGTTTCCACACACCATCGCTGCTGGGCGAACGGAAGAACGCGACGACGCCCACGTATTCGGCATCTTTGTCCATCGGCTCGCTCACGCTCGCGCTCGATCCCGGACGCATCACGACATCTTTAGTCGCGACGAGATCGGCTTTGAGCAACTCCAGATCGTGGTTCTGCAACTGTACGTATTCGAGTTGCGCGAAGGTCTTCGAATCCTTCAGTTGATAAAGTCTCACCACCGTCGAGAGCGACTGGCCCGACGTTGTTTCATTCGCCGCGGCGCGCGCATCGAGGTCGATGTTCATCGCCTTCACTTGCGTAACGAACGCCCAGTTGTACGCGTCCACGGTGCCATCTTTCGTTGCTTGCCACGCGCCGCAGCCGGAGAGCGTGATGCTCGTAGCGATCGCTGCGGCCGCACCTGCGAGCCAACGGCCGTGCTTCATATCCTGCATATTGATTTCCTGCGTCATGTGTTTATGTTGTCGTGCCATTCCAGCGTCCCAGATGAACGCGTGTGATGCGTGAGTCGCCACCGGATGGTGAGGTCAATTGTGTGGTGAGCCCCAAACTCGTCTGTTTAGGCGCGAGTACCGGTTGAGGCATCAATTCCGGCCGCACGAGCATCTCCAGATACGCCTCGCCCTCGTACCCCAGATAAAACTGCAGCAGCGCCATGATTTCCTGATGCGTGTCGTGGCCCGGCGTCAGATCCAGCACCGTCTCGCGCGTGTCGGGCGTAATGACTACACGCACCACGTTCGAGCGATCGTAAAAGCCGCGCCCGAGCAGACAGTTTTCACCCAGCGCCGCCGGCTCGAAGTCGTTCACCTCGCGCCAGACCGGATAAAACTCCTCCACCGTGATCGAAGCGTCCGGCACCGCGTGCTGCAACACGCCCGCGAGGCCTTCCGCCGTGCGCGTCTTCTGCGCGATGATGCCCAGCATCGACATCAGCTTGCGCGGATCGACGAAGGACTTCGCATCGGGTGCCTGCGTGCTCAGTCCGAGTCCTGCGAAGCCAAGCAGATAGCGCGAAACCGGATCGGTGCCGCCTTCGCGATAACCGACCGGAAACCGATACTTCCGCCACACGCGGTAGAACTGCGTCAGAATTCGGTGATGGAAGAGGTCGAGAAACCCCGCGAGCGACTCCGCGCCGTCGCGGTTCTGCGCCACCTCATCGACGAAATACGACGGCATGCGCGCGTCCACGCCGTACAGACCTAAGAAGCTCGTGCGCACCGATGCAGGCGCGGCAGGATTGTCATCGTTGTGTTCGATCCGATCGATCTCGCGCGTCGGAAACCCGAGCTTGCCGCGCGAGCGAAAGCGTATCGGTTCATTCTTCGGCGAGTCGGTCGTGCCGATGGGCGCGGCATCGGGCGCGGCCAGTTCGATCAGCTCGCAGAAACGAAAGAAGTTCATCTGCGTCGCCTGATCGAGCAGCGCATCGAGTAGCGGACGATCCGGCTGCTGCATGCGCGTGTCGATCAACGTCTCGGGCGCGTTCAAAATGGCGCTCCTTCGCCCTTCGTTTCGGGCCATTCGAGCCGTTTACCCGTCGGTTGCGAGACGATCGCGAGTTTCGTATAGAGATTGATCGTCGCGTACAGACCGAGGAATCGGTTGAGCATGCTGCCGAACAGATGAAGATCACCGTCGCCCGCGAAACGCGTGCTGTCGAGCGTCACGGTGATTTCGACACCACGCATCAAGCCACCCTTCACCAGTTTGGAAAGGGGCCGATGACGCACGTCCGTAATCGCGTTGATGCGCCGACGGTTCAGCTCACCCTCGCTCCAGTCGTAGATGCCAAGCGACCCGCGCAGCATCTCCGCATCCAGCAACGACAGATAATTGGGCGCGAGGTGCGAGAGCACGCGCCACTGAAAACGATCGCCCGTGGGCGGATAAACGGGCAACGTGGGCGAAATCAGATTGCGTACTGCACCGATATTGGTAAACCCGCCGCGCATACGCGTGATGCCTGCTTCTCGCAAGGCTTTGCGTGGCAGCATGCCGTTGGTGCCCGTGACGGACACGGAGAGCTTTTCCTTGGTGAGCGTCGTCGCCTGATCCCATGCGTGACCGCCCAGCGTGATCCACGTGTCGAAGCGTCCTGACGGCCCGCGTCGCATGCGGGTGTGGAAATACCGCTCGGGCATTTCATGACGCAGCATCCCGCCGCGGTGTTTGAACGCGGCGAACGGCACGTATTCGAAGCGCTTGCCCCCTTCGATCCCGTCCACCGTATCGACCGAATACACATCGACCGTCGAGCCGTATTGTTCACGCGCACGCACCCGGTATTCCGTCTCCAGTTGCGTGACGTTCACGGGATCCGCGGCGATCGGGAACAGGTTGATCACCGGCGTGCAGTACAGGCGCACGTTCTCTTCGGTAAAGCGCATGTCATCCGGATAGGGCGTGGCCAGCACGATCTCGACATCGAAATGTTTGACGCCTGCCGGAATCGCACGCATGTCCAGACCGAACAGGTCGATGAACATGAATTTCTCGGGGAACGTGAAGTATTCGAGCAGCAACTGATACCAGCATGCTCATGGCTGGGATGACGCCCGCATTCTGCGCGCGCCAACTCGGACACACGGTGGAGATGTTCTTGCGGACCTACGCGAAGTGGATCGACGGCAGTCAGAACGATATGGAGATGGCAACACTCGAGAATGCGCTCACGGGCCCATTGACTTCGTCCCGCCCCGCCATTCATTCGTAACCTTCGCCGCGCAGGCCCATAAGACGCCTGTGCGCATCACGCACGGGTGCGTCAATGGGAATCTCCGCGACCGATGAGCCCCTGAAACCTCGGTTAGACACCTTTACACCGGCGACTTCCGGCCAGGAAGGGGCGTTTGTAAAGAGGACGCCGCGGACGGTCAACCGTCGGATGTGGGCCGGCCAGCGGACACTCGCCTGTCGCATCGATCCACAGTAAACTTGGACTGCCAGTCGCCTCGTGGGCTTCCCTCGCACCTCCTTGCGATGAAAACGATGGCGAATCGCGGCGACCTCGGGCGCGTTGAGGTCGCCTGATCTTCAGTTCGACCTTCATCGGACTACCCTCCAGCTGGCCGTAGCGGGATCGTGAAGCGATCGGGCGCCTTGCCGTCGATGTCGACAGGCATCGGGGCTGAGCGCTGGACCGCGCGCAACACGGCCTGATCCCACTGCTCGTTGCCGCTCGAGCGGATGATTGTCGCGGAAAGGAGCGTGCCGGACGGCGAGCAGCGCACCGAGACGATCGTTTCAAGCCCCGCGGTTTCGCCGGACCACACGATATTCGGGCGAACGCGCCGCTGAATCTTTTCCGAGTAGCCAGGACTTGTAGAGTCGGCCCCGGCTGCTGCAGGAATAGGCGGAACACTCTTCCCCTCCGCACTTCGAAGCGCCGCTATCTCGGCGCGCGTTTTGTCGTCGCCGAACTCCCCTAGTACCTTGATTTCCTTGCCTTCCGGGCTCACCAAGACGTATGGATTCCATGATCCATGGCCTTCCATGTATCTGTGCTGGCTCGTCACTAGATAGCCCGCGTATTTACCGCGCTGGACAACCGCGAAGCCATTGCCGCTTGTAACAAACCGCTCGCGACCGCCTTGCACCGGAACGGCATGAATCGCTTCGGAGGTAGCCCATGCTGCCGTGTTGAAATAGAGCGTCGAGCCATCCGGAGAAAACTTAAGTGAGTTGATGCCAGAAATCTCGTTCTCCGGTTGGGCCGAATGCGTTGCTGTAACGATCTTCCTGAGCGCGTGGTCGGAGATGCGAATCACATACACGTCGCGCAGAGGCCCGCTACCCGTAATCTCCGAGTTCTCCCGTTCGCCTGGGCGCAGGCGCGTAAAGGCAATCAGATTGCCATCCGGAGAAATCGCCGGGCTCCCGTCGGCCCCCGTCTCCGTGAGCACTTCGGTCGCGCCTGAGGCGTGGCGATAGACAAGGTTGCCGTACTGGACAACGACGGATTGAGCGTGCGAGGCCGCAGAGAGCAAGAACGCGATCAGTGCGGCTGCGATCGCTATCAGTTTGAATGGATTGTTCATCATGGTGGTCCTCGCCTTGTTTTGAAATCCCGCCTGGAACGCGCAGAATTATCTCGCGGAAATCTGGCCGCCAAAAGCGCAAAACGCCTTTTCCTTCCGGCGCCTTTTCAGTTCAATGAGGATAATGAGTCGACCCTGAACAATCCTCAAAGCCTTATGCGACAAGGCGTTGTGCTCCAAACCATGTTGAGCGAATTGCAGGAAG
>NZ_FCOA02000008.1 GCF_001544875.2 Caballeronia hypogeia | reverse complement strand
GCGGCGGATGCTGGCGCCGTGTCAGCCGACTTGCAACCGCCGATGAACGCCAGCACCGGGCACGCGAGCGCCGCGACGAACAGAAGCCGGATCCGGTTGTAAGGCGTGGTTCGCATGTCGTTTCTGAAATCCTGATCTGGCTGATCGAGCAGAAAGCGTGCCACGCAGTTAATTTTTCCGATGTCAGCGTGCCGCATGGGGCGAAGGCCGGTTTCTGCGTCGATGCCGGTTCGAAGGAAAAGGGGTGCGAGCGGTAAAGTTTGCCTGAAATTGTCAAAAAATTCATGCAAAAGAAAAAAGCGCCCGCGAAGGGGCGCTTTTCTTGTGATGCCGGACGGTGACTCGCACCGCCCGCACCGCCCGGCTTTCGCCGACGTTGCGCTTACGCGCGGCTGCGATATTCGTTCGTGCGGGTGTCGATTTCGATCTTGTCGCCGATATTGCAGAAGAGCGGCACTTGCAGTTCGAAGCCGGTGTTCAGCTTGGCGGTCTTGAGCACCTTGCCCGAAGACGTGTCGCCCTTGACGGCCGGTTCCGTGTAGACGATCTCGCGGACCAGCGTGGTCGGCAATTCGACCGAAATGGCCTTCTCGTTGTAGAACACGACTTCGCAAGCCATGCCGTCTTCGAGGTAATTGAGCGCGTCGCCCATCATTTCGGCTTCGACTTCGTACTGGTTGTAGTCGGCGTCCATGAACACATACATCGGGTCGGCGAAGTACGAGTACGTCACTTCCTTGCGCTCGAGCACGACCACGTCGAACTTGTCGTCCGCCTTGTAGACGGTTTCCATGCCGGCCGCGGTCAGCAGGTTCTTGAACTTCATCTTGACGACCGCTGCGTTGCGGCCCGACTTGTTGTACTCGGCGCGCTGCACGACCATGGCATCGTTGCCGATCATGACGACGTTGCCGACGCGGAGTTCTTGTGCGGTCTTCATAAAACTGGGTCCTGTACGAATGGATTTGGCCTGAAGGCCTGGATTGAATCGACGACGGCGACGCTGACGCGGATTTTCCGGCTGCCCGCCGTGCGGAATTGTGTCCCTGGCGCGAACGCGTAAGAGCGTGATGCCGCGACCTGCTTCCTTGGATAACCGCTTATTTTAACTGAGTTTTTGCTTATTTGGCGAGTCGGATGGTGCGGCGCGAAGGGCGCATCGGCGTGATTTCAGCGCGCCATGCGCGCCGCGACGTGCGCGGCCAGATTGCTCGCGAGATCGCCGACGTCGGCCAATTCTTCCGACCAGCGCACCGCGCGCGCGGTCAAAGCCTGCCGATGAGCCCAGAAATCTGTCCAGTCGGGCGCGCCCGCGCCGTTCCACGCGTGCCAGAAGCGCGTGACCGCGCCGCGCGCCGGAGCGTCGAGCGTGCGCGTGTAGTGGTCGAGCGCGGCGTCGAGCTTGGGGACGTGGGCGTCGTCCGCTTGCGGATAGATGTGCCAGACGACCGGCTTCTGGGCCCATTGCGCGCGCACGAAGGAGTCCTCGCCGCGTACGAAGTTGATGTCGGCTGCCCATAAAAGCTCGTCGAAGCGCGGCTGCTCGACGAAGCCGAGTGCGTGCGCTTCCAGCGCTCCCGCACGCGCCGATGCCCCCGCCGCGAACGCCGGCAACCCGAAAAACCGCGCGAGCGCGCCGGAAATGCGTCCTTCGGGCACGAGCAGCGTGATCGGAGCGTCGCAGTCGCGCCATTGGGCGAGCAGGGCGTCGACCGCG
The DNA here is from genome assembly GCF_001544875.2 of Caballeronia hypogeia. Classification (GTDB taxonomy): domain Bacteria; phylum Pseudomonadota; class Gammaproteobacteria; order Burkholderiales; family Burkholderiaceae; genus Caballeronia; species Caballeronia hypogeia. The sequence continues at coordinate 239,902 of NZ_FCOA02000008.1, read as the reverse complement.
GGGTTTTCGTAAGCGAACAGCGACACGACCGTTCGCCCGTCGTCCGGCCGCTCGATGCCCACGCGCTCGCGCCACCACGCGGAAACGTCGAAGCGTTCGCGGCGCGTGTCGAGATCGCGCTCCTTGAGCACGCCGCCCGTGCCCGCGCCGAGTCCCGGAAAGAAAAAGCTCTTCTCCAGCGGATAACGCGGATGCGGCGACGGCCGCATGTGGAAATCCGCGACCCAGTCCTCGCCGCTCAGATATTCGAGGTTGATCCACACCGGCCTCGGATCGCGGCGCGCCATCGCGGCGATATACGCGTGCGGCAACTCGCACGCGAACGCCTCGATCACGACATCCGCGATGGCAAGCGTCTCGCCCGCGTGATGCGGCTCGCGCCAGTGTTCGATCTCGATACCGTGCGCCTCCTGCCGCGCGAGGGACGTATCGACCTCGGGGCAGAGTGTGTGAAACGCCTTCAGATCGTCGACGAAAAGGCGCACGCGCCAGCCGTGCTCGGCGCGCAATTGCCGCGCGAGCCGCCAGCACACGCCGATGTCGCCGAAGTTGTCGACCACCGCGCAGAAGATGTCGCAGGCGAGTTCCGGGGCTTTCGTGGCGTCGGGATGCGTAGTCATGGGGACCAAGGCGCGCGGCGTAATGTTCTAAACTGGCGATTCTAAAGATACCGACCGCGGCCCGCCGCATGCTTGCATGCGCGTACCGTCCCCGCCTACTCGCGTTGATTCGCTGCATGACTGATTCCGCCGCACACGAACCCGATCGCACGCCCGATCCCGAACCGGATTTCGACCCGAAGAAGACGCTTGCGCAATTGCCGCATCTGCCCGGCGTCTACCGCTATTACGACCGTGACGGCAACGTGCTCTACGTCGGCAAGGCGCGCAACCTGAAGAAGCGCGTGTCGAGCTACTTCACGAAGACGCTGCATTCGCCGCGCATCGCGATGATGGTCACGCGCATCCGCAAGATCGAGACGACCGTCACGCGCTCGGAAGCGGAAGCGCTGCTGCTCGAAAACAATCTGATCAAGGCGCTCGCGCCGCGCTACAACATCCTGTTTCGCGACGACAAGTCGTATCCGTTCCTGAAGCTCACCGGGCACAAGTTTCCGCGCATGGCGTATTACCGGGGCGCGGTGGACAAGAAGAACCAGTACTTCGGCCCGTTCCCGAGCGCGTGGGCAGTGCGCGAGAGCATCCAGATCCTGCAGCGCGTGTTCCAGTTGCGCACGTGTGAGGATTCCGTGTTCAACAACCGCACGCGGCCTTGTCTGCTGCATCAGATCGGACGTTGCACCGCGCCTTGCACGAGGCTGATCAACGAAGAGGATTACGCGCGCGACGTGTCGAACGCGTCGCGCTTTCTGCTCGGCCGGCAGGGCGAAGTGATGAAGGAGCTCGAACAGAAGATGCACGCGTTCGCCGCCGATCTGAAGTTCGAGCAGGCGGCGGCGGTGCGCAATCAGATGAGTTCGCTCTCGACCGTGCTGCATCAGCAGGCGATCGAAGTGGGCGGCGAGAGCGACGTCGATATCCTCGCGGTCGTCGCGCTTGGCGGCAAGGTCTGCGTGAATCTCGCGATGGTGCGCGGCGGCCGGCATCTCGGCGACAAGGCGTATTTCCCGACGCACGTCGAAAGCGCGATGGCGCTGGACGACGAGGACGATCTGCCCGAAGTCGCCGATATCTCCGACCTCGACGCGAGCACGCCGTCCGACGGCGAAGCGATCGTGCAGGCAGCCGAGCACGGCGCGCGCGCCACGGAGATTCCCGTCGAAGAGATCGCGATGTCCGAAGCCGAAGCCGAACCCGAAGCCCGCGAAGGCGCGCTCGAATCCGAAGTCCTCGAAGCGTTCATGGCGCAGCATTACATCGGCAACCGCGTGCCGCCGGTGCTGGTCGTGAGTCACGCGCCGTCGAGCCGCCAGCTCGTCGATCTGCTGATCGAGCAGGCCGGGCACAAGGTCACGCTGCTGCGTCAGCCGCAAGGCCAGAAACGCGTATGGCTTTCGATGGCCGAGCAGAACGCGAAGCTCGCGCTCGCGCGGCTCCTGTCGGAGCAGGGCTCGCAGCAGGCGCGCACGCGCTCGCTCGCCGACACGCTTTCCATGGAGATGGACGATCTCGCTCAATTGCGCATCGAGTGCTTCGACATCAGCCATACGATGGGCGAGGCGACGCAGGCATCCTGCGTGGTCTATCACCATCACAAAATGCAGTCGGGCGAATATCGCCGCTACAACATCAACGGCATCACGCCCGGCGACGACTACGCCGCGATGCGCCAGGTCCTCACGCGCCGTTACGAGAAAATGGTCGCGCAGGCCGCGGCGAACGCCAACGACGAAGCCACGACCCTGCAACCCGATGACGCCGCCGATTCCAACATCACGCCCGACGCCGCCGAGCCGGTCGCGGCGGGGGGCACGCTGCCGAACATCGTGCTGATCGATGGCGGCAAGGGTCAGGTCGAGATCGCGCGCCAGGTTTTTTCGGAGCTCGGGCTCGATCACGGCATGCTGGTCGGCGTCGCGAAGGGAGAAGGGCGCAAGGTCGGGCTGGAAACGCTCGTGTTCGCGGACGGGCGCGGCGCGCTGGAACTCGGCAAGGAAAGCGCGGCGCTGATGCTGGTCGCGCAGATCCGCGACGAGGCGCACCGTTTCGCGATCACCGGCATGCGCGCGAAGCGCGCGAAGGCGCGCCAGACCTCGCGGCTCGAAGAACTGGAAGGCGTCGGCGCGAAGCGGCGGCAACGTCTGCTATCGCGCTTCGGTGGATTGCGCGGCGTGCAGGCGGCGAGCGTCGAGGATCTGGCGAGCGTCGAAGGCATATCGCTTGCACTAGCGCAGCAGATTTATCGTCAGTTGCATTGATTCCGCTGGCCGGCTCGCGAGCCGCCCCGGCCCCGACGTCGCCTTGTGAGCGCCGGACCGACGCGGCACAATGGCGGCTCCCTTACATGTCGCTCTTTTCGCGTATCGCCCATGCCGTTCAATTTACCGATCTTCCTGACGTGGCTGCGAATCGTGCTGATTCCGCTCGTCGTGGGCGTGTTCTATCTGCCGGACATGATGATGAGCCCGGAGCACAGGAATCTGCTCGGCATGGTCATCTTCGTGCTCGCCGCACTCACCGATTGGTTCGACGGTTTCCTCGCGCGCAAGCTCAACCAGACCTCGGCGTTCGGCGCGTTCCTCGATCCGGTCGCCGACAAGCTGATGGTCACCGCCGCGCTGCTCGTGCTGGTGCAGCTGTCGAGACTGAACGCGGTGATCGCGCTCGTGATCGTCGGGCGCGAGATCACCATTTCCGCGCTGCGCGAATGGATGGCGCAGATCGGCGCATCGAAGAGCGTCGCGGTGAATCAGCTCGGCAAGTTCAAGACCGTGTGTCAGATGGTCGCCATTCCGATGCTGCTGTTCTACGGCCCGCTCAAGATCACCGGCACGCAATGGGTGATCGACACGCGCGTGTGGGGCCTGTGGCTCATCGATGTGGCGGCGGTCCTCACGGTCTGGTCGATGCTCTACTACATGAAGCTCGCATGGCCGCAGATTCGCGAGCGCGGCGGCATGCTGTAAAGGCTGCGGAAGGTGCTGAACCGGGCACGAAAAGGGCGTATCGCGAAAAAATGCGTCGAAGAGAAAAATTCCTCTCACAAAACAGTTGACAGCCTTCTTTAGCTTCTACATAATCTCGTTTCTCTGATGCGCGGCGCGACGCAAACAGCGAAGCGAAGGCAAAAGAGTTCGGTAGTAAAAATGCGGGAGTAGCTCAGTTGGTAGAGCGCAACCTTGCCAAGGTTGAGGTCGCGAGTTCGAGCCTCGTCTCCCGCTCCAGATTTAAAAGTTTTCGATATTCCCCGCGCTGAATCATCGAGCGCGTATCGGAAACTGGCAGTAGCAGCGTCGCAGGATAATGCGGGAGTAGCTCAGTTGGTAGAGCGCAACCTTGCCAAGGTTGAGGTCGCGAGTTCGAGACTCGTCTCCCGCTCCAGTCAAAGGGGAAGCCAGGCTTCCCTTTTTGTTTGGTGAATGAGCCGGCATCATGACCGGCAGCCGGAACCGCATACGGCGCGGTAGCAAAGCGGTTATGCAGCGGCCTGCAAAGCCGTTTAGACCGGTTCGACTCCGGTCCGCGCCTCCACTCGAAAAGCCCTGATCCGTCAGGGCTTTTTCTTTTTCCGGCATGCCTTTCGGGTACGACATTCGCGTCCCTTCGCCACACGGCATAATCTCGGAAACCTTCAGCATCCGATTCCCATGACCGACCGACTTTCCCAACTCGAATGGCGCTGGAAGCGCTTCGACGATCTCACGACCACCGAGGTCTACGACATGCTCGCCGCGCGCAGCGCCGTGTTCGTCGTCGAGCAGAACTGCGTGTATGGCGATATCGACGGGCTCGATATCGATGCGTGGCATCTGTTCGCCTACGGTGAAGCCGAGGAGGGCAAGCGTGCCGCGCTGGCGGGTTATCTGCGCGTGCTGTTGCCGGGTCATCCCGACGAGAGCGAGAAGGACGTTCGCATCGGCCGCGTGCTGACGACCGCGAAATTCCGCGGCCTCAAGCTCGGCAACGCGATGCTCGCGCGCGCGCTCGAGCACATCCTGAAGCAATGGCCCGCCGAGCCGATCAGCCTGCACGCGCAGGCGCATCTGCAGGGCTTCTACGGCGCGTTCGGGTTCGTGCCGTCGTCGGGCGTGCACGACGAGGACGGCATTCCGCACGTATGGATGCGCCGTCCCGGTTTCGACTCATGAAGCAGTCGATGCGGGCGTCTTCGCGTCCGTGACCGGCGCGCCCGCTCCGGGTTCGCGCTCCTTTCTCAGGCGCGAGCGCGCCGACAGCCGCAGCCAGTGACGCAGCGCGATCAGCGCGCCGATCACGCTCATCATCGATCCCGGAATCCACAGCAGCAGACCGCCGACCTGCTGGTCGCGCATCGGCGTGATCCATGTGAACGCGCGGCCGCAGATCGAATAGATCGGATACAGCTCGTGCGGCGTAAAGAAGATGTACGCGCCCAGGATGATCTGCGGCGGAATCGCGGCGATCACGACGAGAATCCGCCTGCCGGGCGCGAGCCGCGCGGGCGGCGCCGGACGCGGATCCAGCACGAGCCACCAGAACAGCAGCCCGTCGATCACCATGCTCCAGTTCATCACGCGATAGAGCCGGTAATCGAGCATCGCCTTGAAGTGGATCGGCGAGAGCAGCCAGAAGTAGATCAGCCCGACGAATAGCGTGACCGCGATCACCGGATTGAAGACGATATCGAAGAACACGCGCGCGACTTTGGTCTGCGTCGCCGGGCGCACCCAGCGCTGGCGCCACGCGAACGGAATGCCCGCGCGCAGCGCCGCGCCCGGGTACGACAGCGCGATCAGGAACGGTCCCAGATGATGCAGCACGAGATGCTGCAGCCGATGCATGAAGAACTCGTGCTCGAAGAAGTAATCGAGGCGCGTATGCAGCGCGACATAGAGCGCGACGAGACCGATCCAGAACGATAGGCGGCGCGGGACCGACACACGCGCATGCCGCGCGCCGCGCGCGAACAGCACCGCCGCGAGCAGTACGCAGATCACGACCGTCGGCGACGGCTCCCACGGATCGAGCCAGTACAGAAGCGTGCTCATCGTCACGCGTCCTTCGCGTGGATCACGCGCTTCAGGTCCGCTGCGATGGCCTCGACCGAATCGTGGTCCGTGGCCAGCAGGCGCGCGTGTCCGGCCGCATCGAAGATATAGACGGCGGAGCTGTGCGTCACTTCGTAGGCGCCGGACGGATCGCGCTTTTCCATCTGATACGCGACGCGATAGCGTTGCGCGACCGTCTCGATCGCGCGCTCGGTGCCCGTCAGGCCGACGGCGTGTTTGTCGTCGAACGCGCGCACATAGGAGCGAAGCAGCGCGGGCGTGTCGCGCGCCGGATCGACCGAGATGAACACAATGCGCGTCCGGTCCGCATCGGCGCCCACGCGCTGCAGGACTTGCATGAGGCGCGCCATCGTTTCAGGGCAGACGTCGGGGCAATGCGTGTAGCCGAAGTAGACCAGCGTGGTCCGGCCCTCGAACGAGTGTCCGGTGACGGGCGCGCCGCTATCGTCGATGAGCGAGAAGTCCAGGTCCGGCAGATGGCCCGAGACATCGGTCAGATGCCACGGCTCGGACGGCTTCGCGCAGGCGGCGAGCGCACAGCAGAGCGAGAGCAGGGCGGTGCGGCGGGTCCATCGATGGAGCTGGAACCGCAAGATAGGTGAGGAAAGGAACGAAGCGTGCATCGGAAAAATTCGAACGCCGCGCGGCGCGGCATTGCTTTTGACTGCGGAAAGGTCGAAATCATCTCAAAATACACGCCTTAGGCGGCGCAGTAAGCGCATCATCTCGCTATTGCGGCGCCTTCGAGACGATTTGCCGCACTTGCGCAAGCGCCCCGAAAGGCGATTCAACACGCGCGTAAGCCGCGCGCCTTTCAAGATCGAAAGAGCCCGCGCGGTAAGATGCGCAATCCTCGTGCGCGCCACGTCACAGAAAACCAGGCAATCCACAGGCCCAAGATCGATGCAAATTCTTCCCGATTCCCTGTCTCTTGCCGAGACCGCTTTCTTCTTCGATTTCGACGGCACGCTCGTCGAACTCGCCTCCACACCGGACGGCATTTTCGTGCCGCGCTCGGTGCCCGATATCCTCGCTGCGCTCAGGCGCGCGACCAACGGCGCGGTCGCGGTCGTGTCAGGGCGCGGCATCGACAACATCGATTCGTTCCTGCAAATGCCCGATCTGCCGGTCGCGGGCATGCATGGCGCCGAGCGGCGCGATTCGAATGGCGACGTACAGCGCATCGGTTTCAACGACGAGCGGCTGCTGCGCATGGAGCACGCGCTCGAGAAGGTCGTCAATTCGCATCCGGGCATGCTGCTCGAAATCAAGGGCGCGGCGCTCGCGCTGCATTACCGCAACGCGTCCGACCGCGAGCCGGTGGCGCGCGCGGCCACCCAGAAACTCGTCGCCGAATATGCCGACGCCTACGTGCTGCAGCCCGGCAAGATGGTCTACGAAATCAAGCCGAAGGATGTCGACAAGGGCCGCGCGGTGCGCGCGTACATGAGCGAGCCGCCGTTCACGGGCCGAAAGCCAGTGTTTATCGGCGACGATCTGACCGACGAGAAAGGCTTCGCGGTGGTCAACGAGTTCGATGGCCTTTCCGTCAAGATCGGCTCGGGCGATACGGTCGCGCGGGCGCGCATCGAATCGGTCGAGCTGCTGCTCGACTGGCTTCAGGTGATCGCGGGCACGGCGGGGAAGTACGCGTAATGGGTCGGCTGATCATCGTTTCGAATCGCGTCGCGCCGATTTCCGAAGGCGGCCCGGCGGCAGGCGGCCTCGCGGTCGGCGTCTACGACGCGCTGAAGGAAACCGGCGGCATGTGGTTCGGCTGGAGCGGCGACGTGCTCTCGTCCGAGCCCGACGGCATCAAGCTCGAAGAGCACGGTCCCGTGACCTTTGCGACCATCGGACTCGTGCGACGCGATTACGACCAATACTACCGCGGTTTTTCCAACGCGACGCTCTGGCCCGCGTTCCACTATCGGCCGGATCTGATCGAGTTCGATCGCCACGAATACGACGGCTATTGCCGCGTGAACCGCTGGCTGGCCGCGCAACTGGCGCCGCTGCTCAGGCCCGACGACGTCATCTGGGTGCACGACTATCACCTGATTCCGTTCGCGCAGGCCTTGCGCAAGCTCGGCGTCGGGAATCGCATCGGCTTCTTTTTGCACATTCCGTTTCCCGCTTCGCAGATTCTGCTTGCCGTGCCGCGCCATCGTGAACTGGTGGAAGCGCTCTGCGCGTTCGATCTGCTCGGTTTTCAGACGGAGCCCGATCTGCGCGCGTTCTGCGAGTACATCGAAACCGAAGCGGGCGGCGCGCTGCATCGCGACGGCGCGAAGCCGGTCGAAGTGCGCGCGTTCGGCCGGACGATGCGCGCGGCGGCGTACCCGATCGGCGTCTATCCCGACGAAATCGCCGCGCTCGCCAAGGATGGCGAAAGCGGGCGCGACGTGGAGATCGTCAAGTCGACGCTGCATCATCGCAAACTCGTGATGAGCGTCGACCGGCTGGATTATTCGAAGGGGCTGGTCGAACGTTTCCGTGCGTTCGAGCGGCTGATCGAGCACGATCCGCAGCAGCGCAACAACGTGTCGTTCCTGCAGATCGCGCCGCCGACCCGCACCGATGTCGACGCGTATCGCGACATTCGCCTGCAGCTCGAGGGGGAGTCGGGGCGCATCAACGGCCGTCATGCGGAGCTGGACTGGACGCCGATCCGCTATATCCATCGGCAGTACGAGCGGCCGGTGCTGGCGGCGCTGTTCCGCGAGGCGCACGTGGGCCTCGTCACGCCGTTGCGCGACGGCATGAATCTGGTCGCGAAGGAATATGTGTCGGCGCAGAATCCGGAAGATCCCGGCGTGCTGGTGCTGTCGCAGTTCGCGGGCGCGGCGCGGGAGCTGACGGCCGCGCTGATCGTCAATCCGCTCGATATCGACGGCATGGCCGACGCGCTCGCCGCCGCGCTCGCGATGCCGCTCGCAGAACGCAAGGCGCGCTATGACGAGATGATGCAGCAGCTCCGGGAGAACAACGTCTCCGTGTGGCGCGACAACTTCATGCGGGACCTGAAGGCGCAATGAAAATGTATGGTTAGCCTGATCTCTGCAACCTCGATCTGTGACCTAAGATAAAAGGGCTTGCGCAAATGTATCCGGGCTCGAAATGGGCGCGGATCAGAGCGCCCGGCCCTCGATGAGAAGCCGCGCCCAGTTGTCCTCAAAAAAGCCTCAGTCTGCAAGACTGGATTTCATGTCAGGTTTTCAACTGGGCAGTGAGCCGTTTATCTTCATCACAGGTCAGTGGTCGCAAAAGCAGGCAGGAAAGTTGTTCAAGCGATAGCCGGTTGCGCCCGGTACTCGCCACCCTTGGCCAGAATCGCCCAAACGATTCTGGCCATTTTGTTGGCCAGTGCGCAGGCAACCACGTTGCTGTGACGGCGTCGCAGCAGAGCTTGTAGCCAGCGCCCGAGCGCATCTGTTCTCCGCTCGGCGTAACGCATCACCGCACGCGCTCCTTGCACCAGCAGGCTGCGCAACTGCTTGTTGCCGCGCTTGGATATCCCTAGAAGGGTCGCTCGGCCTCCGGTCGAATGCTGGCGAGGAACCAGACCGAGGGATGCGGCGAAGTCACGGCCACATTTGAACGCGCGCGCGTCGCCAGCCATGGCCAGCAAGCTGCTGGCGGTGATCGGGCCGATTCCCGGAATCGTGAGCAGGCGCTGGCCGGCTTCATCTTCCAACGTCTGCTGCTTGATTTGTGTCTCAAGCTCGACGAGTTCCCAACCAATGCGCGCCAGCACAAGCTTCCATCGCCAACACGGCCACGGGACAGGTGGCCAAATACGCATAGAGCTGCTTGCGCGTCATCTTCTTGCGCCAAACCTGCGCGCCGCGTGCGTCCTGCGCATGTACGAAGAAACGGTGCTTGCCCAGGTCGATGCCGATAAGCGTAGCGTTCGCCATGATGGCCTCCCAGAAAAGGAAATGGCCCGATTAGCGTAAGCCGATCGGGCCATTTCGGTCAGGCTGACCATCTCATTAAAGCCGCGTATCTGTTCCGATACGCGGCTTTTTAACGCTCGGGGCTTCACGCCGGCTGCTTGTGCGGCGTCGCGACCAGCGACGGCACCTTGCCGTGCTGTTTCGCAAGCAGCTCGCGATACAGCCCCGGCCGGTCGCGCAATTCCTGCGGCGAGCCGTCGTCGATGACCTTGCCCGCGCTCATCACGATGATGCGGTCGAAGTTCTGCAGCGTCGACAGGCGGTGCGCGATCGCGATCACCGTGCGGCCGACCATCAGCCGGTCGAGCGCCTGCTGGATCGCTTCTTCCGATGCGCTGTCGAGCGCCGACGTGGCTTCGTCGAGCAGCAGGATCGGCGCGTTCTTGAGAATTGCCCGCGCGATCGCGATGCGCTGACGCTGGCCGCCCGACAGCTTCACGCCGCGGTCGCCGACGATCGTGTCGAAACCTTCCGGCATCGCCTCGATGAAGTCCGTGCAACGCGCCTCGCGGGCGGCGGCGAACACTTCCTCGCGGCTCGCTTCCGGCCGGCCATAGGCGATGTTCTCGAACACCGTGCGATGGAACAGCGAAATATCCTGCGGCACCAGTGCGATCGCGTGGCGCAGGCTGTCCTGCGTGATCGCGCCGATATCCTGGCCGTCGATCTTGATGCTGCCCTTTTGCGTTTCGTAGAAGCGTTGCAGCAGCGCCAGCACGGTAGATTTGCCCGCGCCCGACTTGCCGATCAGACCGACGCGCTGGCCCGGCTCGATATGAATATGGAAGTTGTCGAGAATCGGGCGGCGGCGCGGGTACGCGAACGTGACACCGTCGAAATCGACGCGCCCGCCTTGCGGCACGAGTTCGGTCGCATCCGACCGGTCCGGCATGCCGTGTGGCTCCAGCAGCGTCTGCACGGCTTCGGCGAGACGCGCGACGTGTTGCGTTACGTCCACCAGCGCGACCGCCAAATCGCGCGTGCCGTGCAGGATCGTGAAGCCGAGCGAGCTGACGAGCACGATATCGCCGGACGTCGCCCGGCCCTGCGACCACAACCACAGCGCCCAGCCGAGCAGGCCGGCGGAGAGGATTGCCGTGATGACGGCGTGCAGCAGACGCAGTTTTTCGAGGTACAGCAGACTTTGCTGACGCGCGACCATTTCGGCCTTGACGGTCGAGCCGAAGCGCTTTTGCTCGCGGAAGGTCATGCCGAACGCACGCACGAGCGACATGTTGCCGATCACGTCGACGAGTTCGCCATCCACCGACGCCGCTTTCGACGCGAACGCGTGGTGCCGGGCCGAGCCGCGCTTGGCCAGGCGGTACAGGATCAGCGCGAGGGCCAGCGAGCAGAACATCAGGCCGGCCGCCATCAGCGGATTCACCGAAACGATCATGACGATCGCGCCCAGCACCGCGATGCACGGCGGCAGAACGTTCCATGCCATCACGTTTTCGGAGGTGTAGATCGCGTTCGAGGTCGCGGTGATCCGGCTCGCCAGCATGCCGGGCTGTTTCTCGGAGAAGTAGGTCGGCGAATGGCCGGACAGATACGAGAACAGGTCCTTACGCAAGTCGCCGGTGACGATCACGAACACATGCGCGCCGACCCAGCCGCCGACCCGCCAGAGCAGGTTGTCGGCGGCGATCAGCCCGACCAGGATCATGAACGCGCCCCACAGCGGACCAGGATGGCCGCGGCCCTGTCCGAGCACGTCGATCAGATGCTTGATCGCGTATTGCGAAGCGAGGGCGCAGCCGACCGCTGCGAAAACGCTGAAAAGGACGATGGCATGCGCGACGGGATGCCGGCGGATGTAACGCATCAGGAACGCGAGCGGCCGATGCGCGTAGCTCGAAAGCTTCGCGTTGTGCGCGTTACGCTGGGAGACGGTGAGTTGGTCCAATGGTCTTTTTTGGTCGTAGAGCGGTTGAGCGTGTGTTGCGTCTGCTGCGGTGCGTCTGCGCCCGATCCGGCGCGACTGACGTCAAGCGAGGCGACGCTGCGCCGTCTCCATCACTGAATTGTAGCCAGTATCCGGCAGGGCAACGCGTCTTCGGACAATCGGTGTCCGGCGCGTGCAACCTTCCGGACATCATCTGCGGCCTACGGCATGGGCGCGCATTGTAAGCATATTGCGCAACTTTTTGCGTTAAAACGCCAGCCAGCGCTGGCCGCCGCCGCAACTGGCGCGACCCGCGGCAGCGATGTCAAAAGCATGCGCCGCGCCAGGCTTCAGAATGCGCGCATCGGGAAGAACGGTTCGCGTGTTTCAGCGCGTAGCGCGCCACCCGCGCATTGCTGGGCCCGTGAACCAATGTAGAACAACGTTAATAAACAGGGGCTTGCAAAGTGTTTCCCCTTTGTAACAAGGTAAATAAGTTGAAATGACTGCCAGCGCCCGCCTGTAAAAAGCTCCATAATCCGCTCCGGGTTTGCCCCTAGGTCATCGACAGGTTTTTGCAAGTTGCCGTCAACCTCTTTATGCGACGCGCGTTAATTGCTGGCGCACGGCGATTTTGAGATATGGAACCGCACTTGCTTGATCGGATTGCCTGCGCGGAAAACCGGTGAATAGCGACCTTGCTTTCACTCGAGCATCAGCCTTTGCGCCGCGGTCAACGTGCCGCGGAAAGCTTCGCCCGAGCCGAGCGATTCGCTTCCAACGTCAACATGACTGCAGTACTTGCCTGATCTTTCATTAGGAGTTTCACGACATGCGAATCGCTCAAATCGCGCCCCTCCACGAGGCTGTTCCGCCGAAGCTGTATGGCGGGACGGAACGCGTGGTGTCTTATCTGACCGAGGCACTCGTGGATGCCGGACACGATGTCACGCTCTTCGCGAGCGGTGATTCGCAGACGTCGGCGAAGCTCGAAGCGTTCTGGCCGCAGGCATTGCGCCTCGACCCGACCATCCGTGACACGATGGCGCCGCATATGCTGCTGCTCGAGGAAGTCCGCCGCCGCGCCGACGAGTTCGACGTGCTGCACTTCCACATCGACTATTACCCGTTTTCGCTGTTCGCGCGCCAGCCGGTGCCGTTCCTGACGACCATGCACGGCCGTCTCGACCTGCCCGAACTGCAGCCGATCTTCAACACGTTCAACGACGTGCCGGTCATCTCGATCTCCGACAACCAGCGTCAGCCGCTGTCGCAGGCCAACTGGCTCTCGACGGTCTATCACGGCCTGCCGGAAAACCTGCTCAAGCCGATCCCGAACGTGAAGCCCGGTTACCTCGCGTTCCTCGGCCGCATCTCGCCGGAAAAGCGTGTCGATCGCGCGATCCGTATCGCTCAGGCCGCGGGCATGAAGATCAAGATCGCCGCGAAGCTCGACAAGGCGGACCGCGCGTACTACGAAGAGGAAATCAAGCCGCTGTTCGCGCTGCCGCACGTCGAGTACATCGGTGAAATCAGCGAGGCGGAAAAGACCGAGTTCCTCGGCAACGCGCACGCGCTGCTGTTCCCGATCGACTGGCCGGAGCCCTTCGGTCTGGTGATGATCGAGGCGATGGCCTGCGGCACGCCGGTGATCGCGTTCAACCGCGGTTCGGTGCCTGAAGTCATCGAAAACGGCGTGTCGGGCTTCGTTGTCGAAGACGAACTCAGCGCGATCGCCGCCGTGAAGCGCCTCGACACGCTGCCGCGCGAGAAGGTCCGCGCCGCGTTCGAAAAGCGCTTCTCGTCGAAGGTGATGGCCGCCAACTACGTGCGCGTCTACGAAGAAATGCTGCACGCGAAGCGCCGCACGGTGCTGCGCGAAGTCAACGCGAGCTAAGCAGTAAGTATTGCCGCCGCCGGCGGCATCCGCTGCAAAACAACGCCCCGCGCGCCTCAAGGCGCGCGGGGCGTTGTCGTAATAGCACACTCGGGCATGCTTTGGAGCGCCAGACCGCGCAGCGGGTTTGAAACCTCTGACGAGATCCGTAATCTCCCTATAATGACCGGGCTTCGCGATATGCGGAGCGGCATGAATCGATTGTGGACAGGAGCGTTTCCTTGGCAAGACCCAAGCAAATCAGCGCGAGCCCGGCGCCCGGCGCCGGTACGGTGTTCGCGCTGCGGGCCATTGGACTGGTGCTCGCGGCGCGCTGGGTATTTTCGATGTCGCAGATGGGCTATCTGTCCTCGCTGCGCGCGATGACGTCGTCGCCTTGGGCTTGCCTGAATCTCGTCCTGATCTTCCTGCTGATCGTGTTGCCGGGCGCGAAGGCGCGCATGGAGCGGCCGCTGCATCCGCTGCCGCAGTGGTTGCGGCAGTCGCTGCGCCTGCTCGCGCTGGTGACCTTCGGCTTCGCGATGTTCTCCGTCGGCGCATTCGTCTGGGCTTCGGGCTGGCGCCATTTCATGCAGGCGCTCGCCGAAACCAACGGCTGGCTTGTCGTCGGTCCGGCCCTGTATGCGGTCGTCATGTGGATCTGCCGGCCGCGCGCGCTCTGGCGCACCAATATCGCGGCGCGGCGCTTCGCGATCGGCCGCTATGCGATCTCGCTCGATCCCGTCATGCGCACGGCGGTCGTCTGGGCCGAGAGCCGCAAGCTCGGCCAGTACGATGCGCGCGAACTGTCCGTGAAATGGCCAGCACCGACGCCGGATTCGAGCGCGGCCACGAGCATGCTCGCTCCTGCTACGGAACCCTTCGTCCCGCCGGTTCGTGCGAGCGGCGCGGCCCGGCGCGGATTGTTCGCCCGTCGTCCGAAAGTTGAATTGCTTTGGGACTCACCCGCCGCGGCGGGGCACAATCGCACCACCGTGTTCCGCACCCCGCTTGCAAGCGAAGGCGACCGCAGCGCGGCGCGGGCGCTCGACGCCGCTTTGCGTCAGGTCTGATCGGCTGCGAATCGTCCGCTCTGGTAAGCCGAAGTTGCCGTACACGTCGTTCCTGTCGCTCAAGGGAGGAAAGGATGCTGATACGTTGGTTGCTGGCCGCGCTTCATCTTCTTGGTTTCGGTTTCGCGCTCGGCTCCGTGCTGGCGCGGGCACGTGCATTGCGCCGGCTCGACGCCTCGCAGTCCGTGCAGGCGAACGATCTGCGTCTGCGCGATGTATTCCGTTCCGATTCCGTATGGGGCATCACGGCGATCGTGCTGATCGTGACGGGCGTCATGCGGGCGTTCGGCGGATTCGAGAAGGGCAGCGCCTACTATCTGCATGAGCCGCTGTTCCATTTGAAGATCACGGCGCTGGTCGTGATCCTGCTGATCGAAGTCTCACCGATGCTCGCGCTGATCCGCTGGCGTATCGCGGTCGCGCAGGGCGGCGCGATCGATCTGACGCGCGCCAGGCGGTTCGCGTGGATGAGCGATCTGGAAGCCGGACTCGTGATGGTGATGGTGATCGCCGCGAGCGGGATGGCGCGGGGCGTGTGGGCGACTCAGGTGCTTTGACGCGCGCGCATGGCGAGGAATTGAGCCGAAATGAAAAAAGCCCAAGTCGCGAGACTTGGGCTTTTTTATCTTCGGTGCTTGTCTTTACCAACACCAGAATTCTGGTGGGTAGTACTGGGATCGAACCAGTGACCCCTGCCGTGTGAAGGCAGTGCTCTACCGCTGAGCTAACCACCCGAAGAGAGATGAGATTATGTCAGGCGTTTCGCGTTTCGTAAAGAGCCCCTTAACGAAAATCTGAAAAAATCATGCCGGGACGGCATCGCCTTCAGCGGGAGCTGGCTCGGTGCGCCATACGCTCGTGCCTTTGATGGATTTGTCGAGATCAGTCAGCACGGCTTCGTGCGCTGCCTGCTCTTCCGCACTCGCGACGATCACGAGCAGATCGAGGTCGTCGAACGCCACGCGCGAGGTCGAGACCGAGCCCGCCTCCGGCTGATCGCCGAGCATGTCGATGACGAGGCTTTCCTGGCCGCGCGTCATCGCGAGATAGACCTCCGCGAGCAGTTCCGAGTCGAGCAATGCGCCGTGCAAGGTGCGATGCGCGTTGCTGATGCCGAAACGGTCGCACAGCGCGTCGAGCGAATTGCGCTTGCCGGGGAACATCTGCTTGGCCTGCGCGAGCGAGTCGATCACGCCGGCGCACATCTCCGTCACCTTCGGCAGCCCGAGCAGCGCGAACTCGGTGTCGAGAAAGCCGACGTCGAACGGCGCGTTGTGGATGATCAGCTCCGCGCCGGTGATGAAGTCGCGCAGTTGCGCGGCAATTTCCGCGAACTTTGGCTTGTCGCTCAGGAACTCGGTAGTCAGGCCGTGCACGGCCAGCGCACCGGGATCGCTGTCGCGCTCCGGGTTCACGTAGAGGTGCAGGTTGTTGCCGGTCAGCCGGCGATTGATCAGTTCGACGCAGCCGATTTCGATGATCCGGTCGCCCGTCCTCGCGTTCAGGCCGGTGGTTTCGGTGTCCAGTATCAGTTGGCGCATAACAAGGCGTTTGTTCGGTTAACTTTCCGCGAGCGAGGTCACGCCGCGGTTGGCGAGCGCATCGGCGCGTTCGTTTTCGGGATGGCCGGCATGGCCCTTGACCCAGCGCCATTCGATCTCATGCTGCGCGACGAGACCGTCGAGGCGTTTCCAGAGATCGGCGTTCTTGACGGGCGTCTTCGCGGCCGTCATCCAGTTCTTTTTCTTCCAGCCGTGGATCCACTCGCTGATGCCTTTCTGCACATACTGCGAATCGGTGTGGATCACGGCGCGGCACGGACGTTTGAGCGCTTCGAGCGCGGCGATCACGGCCATCAGCTCCATGCGGTTGTTCGTGGTCGCGGGCTCGCCGCCGAACAGTTCCTTTTCCAGCGCGCCGAAGCGGAGCAGGGCGCCCCAGCCGCCGGGGCCGGGATTGCCTTTGCAGGCGCCGTCCGTGTAGATGTCGATTACGTTATTCGAAGCGAATTCTTGAGTCATCAATGCTCGTTGCGGGTTTCGTTGCGCGTGTGCGGGGCGGCGACCGGGGCGAGGCCCGGCGCGAGCGCGGGTTTTTTCAGCTTGCGCGGGCCGATGAGATGCATGCCGCGCATGCGCTTCACCGCCGTGATCATGTACGCCGCGCCGAAGATAGGCCACCAGCGGTCGCCGGCTGCTTCCATGAATTGATAGCGTTGCAGCCACTTGTCCGTGACGAGCGGCGGACGATAGCAGCCGAAGCGCCCGCGTTCAAGGTCGAAACCGAGCAGCTTGATCCAGTCCTTTATTCGCGTGAAGGCGATCATTTCGTGCGCCGACGGCACGAACGGGCGTCCAGCCACCTTGCCGAGCGATTGCCGCGCGCCCCACAGGCTCAGCGAATTGAAGCCGAGGATGATCAACTGGCCCTCCGGCAGCAGCACGCGCTCGGCCTCGCGCAGCAGCCGATGCGGGTCTGGAGAAAATTCGAGCGTGTGCGGCAGCACGAGCAGATCGACGCTCTGCGCTTCGAAGGGGAGATCCAGCAGGTCGCACCACACCGTGCTGCGTCCGTCCGGGGCGCTCGCGGCGGGCAGCGCACTGACGCCCGGCGTCGCGGCGCGCGGCGGCGTGTAGGGGGCGCTTGATGCGCTGTTCGCGTCGAGTACGAGCGCGCGGCCGGTCATGCGGTTCTCGCGCAGCGCGTCGAGTTGCGGCATGCCGAGTTGCAGCGCGTGGTAGCCGAAGATGTCGGACACCACGCGATCGAGCTGTGCCTGCTCCCAGTCGAGCACGTAGCGCCCAGGCGCTGAACTCGTCCAGGTGGGCCAGTCTATAATCGGTCGGTCAGACATGGTCGGATTGCCGCATGGAAGATCGCTATGAATTCGCTTGCCAATGATTTGCCTGTTCGTGATGCGCTCGAATACGTGCCGGTTCCGGCGTTCGAGGACAACTACATCTGGCTCGTGTCGGATTCCCGCGACGCGGTCGTGGTGGATCCGGGCGACGCCGCGCCCGTCGAGGCGTATCTCGCGAAACGCGGTTGGCGGCTGACCGCTATTTTACTCACGCACCACCATCAGGACCACGTCGGCGGCGTGAAAGCGCTCCTCGACAACCGAGCGGCAGAGGGTGGCATTCCCGTCTACGGCCCGGCCGGCGAGCGTATCGAGCATCTGACCGAGCGCTTGTCGGGCGGCGATTCGGTGCGAATCGAGCATCCGGCGATGTCGCTGTCCGTGATCGACGTACCTGGCCATACGGCCGGTCATATCGCTTACTTTCAGGCGGCGGACCGGAGCGGCACGCCACATCTGTTCTGCGGCGACACGCTCTTCGCGAGTGGCTGCGGCCGGCTCTTCGAGGGTACGGCTGCGCAAATGCTCAGTTCGCTCGATGCGCTCGCCGCGCTGCCCGAGAACACGCAAGTGCACTGCGCGCACGAGTACACGCTGTCGAACATCCGCTTCGCGCGCGCGGTCGAGCCGGGCAACGACGCCTTGCAGCGCTGGAACGACGACGCGCAAGCGCTTCGCGCCGCCGGCAAGCCGACCTTGCCGACCACCATCGGCCATGAAAAGGCGGTGAATCCGTTCCTGCGATCTGACGTTCCGGCGGTTCAGGCGACGCTTTCGTCACAATTCGGCGCGCCGATTTCGGACCGCCTCGAAGCGTTTCGAATGATGCGCGGCTGGAAGGATAAGTTCCGTTAACCCAAGCGATTTTGTGGCCAACTTAATCTGAAACGTTGGAAACGGCGTTAGATCGCGGATTTTGCAGGGGTTTTGCGTGCATTCTTATTGACGTCTTAAGTGTGGTTCCGTACCATCGGCTGCAAATTTCCAAGCATTATCTTTTGGAAGCCGAGACGTTCCATGCGACTACTTCTTAGTGCGCTGTCCGTCCTGATGCTAGCCGCTTGCGCGAGCCAGGGACCGACAGCGTCTGATCCAATTTCAGCTTTACCCGCCAGCGCCACTCAGCAGCAGAAGCAACAAGCCGCCGACACCATTCGCCGCACTGCAGCAGCCAAGGAAACCATCGACGTCGACAAGACGCCGGTCACGTCGCTCGCCGGCTCGTCCGACCTGTGGAGCCGTATTCGCGGAGGCTTCCAGATTCCCGACCTGCAAAGCGATCTCGTCGACATGCAGGTCAACTGGTATGCGCAGCGCCCGGACTACGTCGAGCGCATGACTACGCGCTCGCAAAAGTACCTGTATCACATCGTCGAGGAACTGGAGCAGCGCCACATGCCGACCGAGCTGGCGCTTCTGCCATTCATCGAGTCGGCCTACAGTCCGCAGGCGCTGTCCGTCGCGAAGGCTGCGGGCATGTGGCAATTCATGCCGGGCACTGGCCGCGATTACAACCTCAAGCAGAACATGTGGCAGGACGAGCGCCGCGACGTGCTCGCGTCCACCAGCGCCGCGCTCGACTACCTTTCGCGCCTGCACGACATGTTCGGCGACTGGCACCTGGCGCTCGCCGCGTACAACTGGGGCGAGGGCAACGTGCAGCGCGCGATCGCGCGCAACGAGGCGGCGGGCTTGCCGACCGACTACGAAAGCCTGCGCATGCCCAACGAGACGCGTAACTACGTGCCCAAGCTGCAGGCGGTCAAGAACATCGTCAGCAACCCGCAGATGTATGGGCTGGCGCTGCCGGACATTCCGAACCATCCGTATTTCGTGACGGTCACGACCGCGCGCGACATCGACGTGACGATGGCCGCGAAGCTCGCCGGCATGAGCGTGGAGGAATTCCGTTCGCTGAATCCGTCGTTCTCGAAGCCGGTGATTCTCGGCGCGACCAATCCGCAGATTCTGCTGCCGTTCGACAACGCGGCTTCGTTCCAGCGCAACCTGTCTTCGTATTCGGGCGCGCTGTCGTCGTGGACTACGTACACGGTGACTGAGCGGGCGCGTCCGGCGGCGATCGCGGAGAAGATCGGGGTCGACGCGGACACGCTGATGTCGGTCAACCGCATTCCGGCGGGCATGCGACTGAAGCCCGGTTCGACGATCGTCGTGCCGCGCACGGACGACGACGACGAAGACATCAGCGCCGATGTCGCCGCAAACGCCATGCTCGCCGTCGAGCGCGACGTACCCGATACGCGGCGGCTCGTGATCCGCGTGCGCCGCAAGCAGGCGGTGAGCACGCTGGCGGATCGCTACAACGTCTCGGTGGCGCAGGTGCACGCCTGGAATCGTTCGCGTGGCGAGATGGTCATGCCGGGGCAGGTCGTCGTGTTGCACGTGCCGTTCGGTCGACCCGTGCCGGCCGAGCCGGGGCCGGTGCGCGTCGAGACCGTGGCGGCGTCGAGCCGTTCGCCCGGCGGGGTGTCGAAAATCGGCACGCGCGTGCCGGACACGAAGTCGTCGCGCGGCGGCAAGGCGCCTGCACAATCTTCGGGGAAGGTGACGAAGGTAGCGGCGTCGACGGCGTCGCATACCGGCAAGCCTGCGGCCGCAGCCAAAACTGCGAAGCCGGCTGCCGCCAGTACGAAGAGCAGCAAGAAGAAGTAGGGCGAGAGTAGCTTGCCCGTGCACGATCAAACGCCGTCACCCGCAGTGACGGCGTTTTGCACTTTGTCGAGCTGAAATGGCGACCTCGCGGCCAACCTTCTGACAAGCGGACCCGTCCCAAATCTGGTGGATGTGACATTTTTACGCTATAATTCGAAGGTTTGAGCATATCAACCCGCACCCTAGCGCCTACCCCCACACACCGTCGTTCGCTGCGCTTGCACTGCGCGCCGCACGAGGCCGTCCGTCCGCTCCGAGTCCCCCGCTTGCTTCGCGCAAGTGAGCCGGTCCGAGCCGCGATGCGCGCTTCGCGAGCCGCCGCCGTCACTGCGAAGGAAACCCGCGTTCTTCGAGCGACGGGAGGCCAAGCCTGAATTTCGGACAGACAGGTCGGTAACAGGGTGTCCCCCCAAGGAGCCTTCCGTGTTGCCGTCATTTTCCCCCGCACTTCTCGCACTTGCCGACGGCACGGTCTTTCGTGGTCAATCGATCGGCGCGTCCGGTTCGACGATCGGCGAAGTGGTGTTCAACACCGCCATCACCGGTTATCAGGAAATCCTGACCGATCCGAGCTATGCCCGCCAGATCGTCACGCTGACCTACCCGCATATCGGCAACTACGGCGTGAACGCCGAAGACGTCGAAGCCACCAAAGTCCATGCCGCCGGCCTCATCATTCGCGATCTGCCGGTCCTCGCATCCAATTTCCGTTCCGAGCAGTCGCTCTCCGATTACCTGAAGGCGCAAGGCGTCGTCGCGATCGCGGGCATCGACACGCGCAAGCTCACGCGCATTCTTCGCGAGAAGGGTGCGCAGAACGGCTGCATTCTCGGCGGCAGCGATGACGAAGCGAAGGCGCTCGGCCTCGCGCGCTCGTTCCCGGGCCTCGCGGGCATGGACCTCGCGAAGGTCGTGTCAACCGAGAAGTCCTACGAGTGGACGCAAACCGAATGGCGTCTCGGCAGCGGCTACGGCGAGCAGGAAAAGCCGAAATTCCGCGTCGTCGCGTTCGATTACGGTGTGAAGTTCAACATCCTGCGCATGCTGGCCGAGCGCGGTTGTCATGTCACCGTGCTGCCCGCGCAGGCCACCGCCGCGGAGGCGCTCGCGCTCAATCCGGACGGCATCTTCCTGTCGAACGGTCCCGGCGACCCGGAACCGTGCGACTACGCGATCGCCGCGACCAAAGAATTCATCGAGCGCGGCATTCCGACGTTCGGCATCTGCCTCGGGCATCAGATCATGGGCCTCGCGCTCGGCGCGAAGACGGTCAAGATGAAGACCGGTCACCACGGCGCGAACCATCCGGTGAAGGATCTCGAAGATGGCCGCGTGGTCATCACGTCGCAGAATCACGGCTTCGCGGTCGATGCGGCGACACTGCCCGCCAACGCGAAGGTCACGCACGTCTCGCTCTTCGACGGCACGCTGCAAGGCTTCGCGCTGACCGACAAGCCCGCGTTCTGCTTCCAGGGCCACCCGGAAGCGTCGCCCGGCCCGCACGACATCGCGTATCTGTTCGACCGCTTCATCAAGCTGATGGAGTCGGCGAAGGTCGCCGCTTAAAGAAAGTCAAAAGCACAGAACAGAACACCGCAAAATATTCATCGAGAGCAGTTATGCCGAAGCGCACAGACATCAAGAGCATCCTCATCATCGGCGCGGGCCCGATCATCATCGGCCAGGCGTGCGAGTTCGATTATTCGGGCGCGCAGGCTTGCAAGGCGCTGCGTGAGGAAGGCTACAAGGTCATCCTCGTCAACAGCAATCCGGCGACGATCATGACCGACCCGAACACGGCCGACGTCACCTACATCGAGCCGATTTCGTGGGAAGTGGTCGAGCGCATCATCGCGAAGGAGCGTCCTGATGCGATCCTGCCGACCATGGGCGGGCAGACCGCGCTCAACTGCGCGCTGGACCTGTTCCACCACGGCGTGCTGGAGAAGTACAAGGTCGAGCTGATCGGCGCGTCGCCGGAAGCGATCGACAAGGCGGAAGACCGTCAGAAGTTCAAGGACGCGATGACGAAGATCGGCCTCGGTTCGGCCAAGTCGGGCATCGCGCATTCCATGGAAGAAGCGCTCGCCGTGCAGGCGCAGATCGCCGAAGCGACCGGCAGCGGCGGCTATCCGACCGTGATTCGTCCTTCGTTCACGCTGGGCGGCTCGGGCGGCGGCATCGCGTATAACAAGGAAGAGTTCGAAGAGATTTGCCGTCGCGGTCTGGATCTTTCGCCTACGCGCGAACTGCTGATCGAGGAATCGCTGCTCGGCTGGAAAGAGTACGAGATGGAAGTGGTCCGCGATAAAAAGGACAACTGCATCATCGTGTGCTCGATCGAAAACCTCGACCCGATGGGCGTGCACACGGGCGATTCGATCACCGTCGCGCCGGCGCAGACGCTCACCGACAAAGAGTATCAAGTGCTGCGTAACGCGTCGCTGGCCGTGCTGCGCGAGATCGGCGTCGATACGGGCGGCTCGAACGTGCAGTTTGCGATCAACCCGAACGACGGCCGCATGGTCGTCATCGAAATGAATCCGCGTGTGTCGCGCTCGTCGGCTTTGGCATCGAAGGCGACCGGTTTCCCGATCGCGAAGGTTGCCGCGAAGCTCGCCTGCGGCTACACGCTCGACGAGCTCAAGAACGAAATCACCGGCGGCCAGACGCCGGCATCGTTCGAACCGACGATCGACTACGTCGTGACGAAGGTGCCGCGCTTCGCGTTCGAGAAATTCCGCGAAGCCGATTCGCGCCTGACGACGCAGATGAAGTCCGTCGGCGAAGTCATGGCGATGGGCCGCACGTTCCAGGAATCGTTCCAGAAGGCGCTGCGCGGTCTGGAAGTCGGCGTCGACGGTCTCGATGAAAAGACCACGAGCCGCGACGAAGTCATTCGCGAAATCGGTGAACCGGGTCCGGACCGCATCTGGTATCTCGGCGATGCGTTCCGTCTCGGCCTCACGATGGACGAGATCTTCGAAGAGACGTCGATCGATCCGTGGTTCCTCGCGCAGATCGAACAGATCATCCTGAAGGAAAAGGCGCTCGAAGGCCGCACGCTCGCGAGCCTCACGCGCGACGAGTTGCTGTATCTGAAGAAGAGCGGTTTCTCGGATCGCCGGCTCGCGAAACTCACCGGTTCCACGCAAGCCGACGTGCGCAAGAAGCGCCACGAACTGAAGGTCCGTCCGGTCTACAAGCGCGTCGACACGTGCGCGGCCGAGTTCGCGACGAAGACCGCGTACATGTACTCGACGTACGAGGAAGAGTGCGAAGCGAATCCGACGGACAAGAAGAAGATCATGGTGCTGGGCGGCGGCCCGAACCGGATCGGGCAGGGCATCGAATTCGACTATTGCTGCGTCCATGCCGCGCTCGCGATGCGCGAAGACGGCTATGAAACCATCATGGTCAACTGCAACCCGGAAACGGTGTCGACCGACTATGACACGTCCGACCGTCTGTACTTCGAATCGCTGACGCTCGAAGACGTGCTCGAAATCGTGGATCTCGAAAAGCCGGTCGGCGTGATCGTGCAGTACGGCGGCCAGACGCCGCTCAAGCTCGCGCTCGATCTCGAAGCGAACGGCGTGCCGATCGTCGGCACGTCGCCGGACATGATCGACGCCGCAGAAGACCGCGAACGCTTCCAGAAGCTGCTCAAGGATCTCGACCTGCGCCAGCCGCCGAACCGCACGGCGCGCGCGGAAGACGAAGCGCTGAAGCTCGCCGAAGAAATCGGTTATCCGCTGGTCGTGCGTCCGTCGTACGTGCTCGGCGGCCGCGCGATGGAAATCGTCCACGAGCCGCGCGATCTCGAGCGCTACATGCGCGAGGCCGTGAAGGTGTCGAACGATTCGCCGGTGCTGCTCGACCGCTTCCTGAACGACGCGATCGAATGCGATGTCGACTGCATTTCCGATGGCGACGACGTGTTCATCGGCGGCGTGATGGAGCACATCGAACAGGCAGGCGTGCACTCGGGCGATTCGGCATGCTCACTGCCGCCGTACTCGCTGTCGAAGGAAACCGTTGACGAACTGAAGCGACAAACTGCCGCAATGGCGAAAGCGCTGAATGTCGTCGGCCTGATGAACGTGCAGTTTGCAATTCAGCAAGTTCCTCAAGACGACGGTTCGAAGAAAGACGTAATCTACGTGCTCGAAGTCAATCCGCGTGCATCGCGCACGGTGCCGTATGTCTCGAAGGCAACCGGCCTGCCGCTCGCGAAGATCGCCGCACGCGCCATGGTCGGTCAGAAGCTCAAGGAGCAAGGCGTCACGAAGGAAGTGATTCCGCCTTACTTCAGCGTCAAGGAAGCTGTGTTCCCGTTCGTCAAGTTCCCGGCAGTCGATCCGGTCCTCGGACCGGAAATGCGCTCGACCGGCGAAGTGATGGGCGTGGGCCGCACCTTCGGCGAGGCGCTCTTCAAGTCGCAACTGGCGGCGGGTTCGCGTCTGCCGGAATCCGGCACGGTGCTGTTGACCGTGATGGACGCCGACAAGCCGAAGGCTGTCGAAGTCGCGCAGATGCTGCACGAGCTCGGCTATCCGATCGTGGCGACAAAGGGCACGGCTGCTGCCATCGCGGCGGCCGGCGTGCCGGTGAAGACCGTCAACAAGGTGAAGGACGGGCGTCCGCATATCGTCGACATGATCAAGAACGGCGAGATCGCGCTGGTCTTCACCACGGTGGACGAGACGCGTGCGGCAATCGCGGATTCGCGTTCCATCCGCATGAGCGCGCAGGCCAACAAGGTCACGTATTACACGACCATGTCGGGCGCGCGCGCGGCGGTCGAAGGGCTGCGTTATCTGCGCGATTTGGAAGTCTATGATTTACAAGGCTTGCATGCTCGCCTAAACTAAGGCTTCGATTACTGGTCTAAGCTTCACGAGCCGCGGTTAAGCGGCGTCTCCTTTCCGGAGATGCGCTTAACCGCGGTAATTTTTTTACGGCTGTTTTTTGTTTGTGAGTGGTCTATGAGCACGATTCCTTTGACGAAGCGCGGCGCGGAGTTGCTGCGCGACGAATTGCAACGCCTGAAGGCCGTCGAGCGTCCCGCCGTCATCAATGCGATCGCGGAAGCGCGCGCGCAGGGCGATCTGTCGGAAAACGCGGAATACGATGCCGCGAAGGAAAAGCAGGGTTTCATCGAGGGCCGCATCGCGGAGATCGAATCGAAACTTGCCGCCGCGCAAGTGATCGATCCGACGCAAGTCGAGGCCGAAGGCCGCGTCGTGTTCGGCGCGACGGTCGAGCTGGAAGATCTGGAATCGGGCAACATGGTCACGTATCAGATCGTCGGCGATGACGAAGCCGACATCGATCACGGTCTCATTTCGGTGAGCTCGCCGATCGCACGCGCCCTCATCGCGAAGTCGGAAGGCGATGTGGCTTCGGTGCAGGCGCCGAGCGGCGCGCGCGAGTACGAAATCATCGCGGTTCGCTACGTCTGATGGAGCACCGACTCTTTCGCGTCATCAGCATGGCCTGGGTCGGCAGTCTGCTGACCTTGGGCCTCGTCGCCGCGCCGGTCTTGTTTTCCATGCTCGACCGCACGTCGGCGGGTTCGGTGGCTGCGCAACTGTTCCGGATCGAAGCGATCATCGGCGTGATCAGCGCGCTCGTGCTGATCCTGATCGGCAATCGCTTCGTGAAAAGCGGCATCGTCGATTACAAGCGCGTGCGCTGGATAGTCGCGGTGATGCTCGTGTGCGTGCTGGTCGGCTACTTTGCGTTGCAGCCGTTCATGAATTCGTTGCGCATGGCCGCGCAGGAAGCCGGCACCGATCTCGCGAGCTCGCAATACGCGAAAGAGTTCGGCATTCTGCACGGCATCTCGAGCGCGGTCTATCTGGTCGAGTGCCTGTTCGGACTCGCGCTGATCTGGCGTCTGCCGGGCGCGGCGCCGGTCAAGATCGTGCCGAAAGGCAAGTCGGCGAAAGTAGCGGCTAAGCGCGCGCGTAGCTGAAGCGCGCTCGTTTCTCGACGGCGCGTGCGTTTCTTCGGAAGCGCACGCGCCGTTCGTTTAAGTCGGCTTACTTTACTGCCTGATGCTGACGCTTCGCGCTGGGCTGACGCTTCTTCGCGCGCTTCACATTGCCGCCGGCCGTCACGCGTTCGTTGCCGAGAACCTTCAGCGTCTGCTTCTTGGGCTTCTTGAACGCGGGCGCGTCGCGCGTGATTTTCACGGCCTTGACGGTACGCGGCGCGCGGCCTTTGGCCGGGCGTTCATCGGCGGCTTCGGCGGCGCTCGGCGGCATGGTGCTGCGCGTGCGCGTGGCGCGGCTCTTCGGAGCGGCGCCTTCGGGCCTCCAGATCACCAGCAGCTTGCCGATATGCTGGATAGGCGCCGCGTTCAGACGGTCGCAGATCTCGTCGTAGATTTCGACTCGCGCCTCGCGTTCGTCGCCGAACACGCGAACCTTGATGAGCTGGTGCGCCTCGAGGTGAACGTTGATCTCCTTGAGCACGGCGTCGGTCAGACCCTCCGCGCCGACGAGCACGACGGGCTTCAACGCGTGGGCCTGGGAGCGCAACTCGCTGCGTTCGGCGGGGGAGAGGTTAAGAGCTGGCATGAGAAATTTGGGACTCGACTAAAATATGGGCGGCGTGGAGCGCGCGCGAGGGCGGTAGGAACACGCCGGCGATGCGAGCGTCCGGGTTCACACCGGAAATATGGCGCAGGAATCGCGCCGCCGCCCACCAGAAACACAACAGGCCGGATGCCGGAATGTGGCGCGCAAGCGCCCTAAGACCGGTCCGGCCGACAAGACGCGTATTATCCGCTAAAAGCCCCGCGCGATGCAGCAAAATCCGCACCGGACGCGCCTTTCGCGGCCGGATGCGTCACCTGAACTCAGTCTGAATGGCAAAGAACCGATTTAACCAAGCGTGGTTGCACGACCACATCAACGATCCCTACGTGAAGATGGCGCAGCGTGAGGGCTATCGTGCTCGCGCCGCGTACAAGCTCAAGGAAATCGACGAACAGGACAAGCTCATCAAGCCGGGCCAAGTGATCGTCGATCTCGGGTCCACGCCAGGTAGCTGGAGCCAGTACGCGCGAAACAAGCTCTCGGCGGGCTCGAAGCGCAACACGGAGCGCGAAGGCGGCATAGACGGCACGATCATCGCGCTGGATATTCTGCCGATGGAGCCCATTGCGGACGTCACGTTCATTCAGGGCGATTTCCGCGAAGACGACGTGCTCGCGAAACTGAATGAAATCGTCGGCGAGCGACAGGTGGACCTTGTAATTTCCGACATGGCCCCCAACCTCTCAGGTGTGTCGAGTGCGGATGCCGCTCGCATCGAACATCTCTGCGATCTGGCGCTGGAGTTTGCGCAGAACCACCTGAAACCAGAGGGTGCGCTGCTAGTCAAATGTTTTCATGGCAGCGGTTATAGTCAGATCGTCGAGAAGTTCAAGCACCAGTTCAAAGTGGTGGCGCCGCGCAAGCCCAAGGCGTCTCGCGACAAATCGTCGGAGACTTTCATTCTCGGGCGACGGCTCAAGCATCCGGGCTGAGCGACCCGCTTGGATAAAGTCGGCGAAAACCGACGATATTTTCGCGGATTATGCCGAAAAAGACCTGCCTGCCGCTATTTGTACGGTAGATAAACCTTATGGCAGGGGTTAGCGGTCTGGATTAGAATGCTTTGGTGGCGTCGCAAGGTTTATGTAGGCGCCCGTCTATGAGTGAGGAGTGGTGCTTTGAACAACAATATGTTCTCTAAAGCGGCAGTGTGGCTCGTGATCGCACTGGTGCTGTTTACGGTGTTCAAGCAGTTCGATAAGCCCCGCGTCCAGGAAGGTGTGTCCTATTCGCAGTTCATGGACGACGCGAAGAACGGCAAAGTCAAGAACGTCACCGTTCAGGGCCGCAATCTAACGGTCACTCCAGCAGACGGCCAGAAATACCAGATCGTGTCTCCGGGCGACATCTGGATGGTCGGCGACCTGATGAAATACGGCGTTCAAGTCAGCGGCAAGGCTGACGATGAACCGAACGCGCTCGTCTCCGCGCTTTATTACCTCGGACCTACGATCCTTATCATCGGCTTCTGGTTCTACATGATGAGGCAGATGCAGGGGGGTGGCAAAGGCGGGGCGTTTTCGTTCGGGAAGTCGCGTGCGCGGCTGATCGACGAAAACAACAACGCAATCAATTTCACCGACGTCGCGGGTTGCGACGAAGCCAAGGAAGAAGTGTCGGAACTGGTGGACTTCCTGCGCGATCCGCAAAAGTTCCAGAAGCTCGGCGGCCGCATTCCGCGTGGTGTGCTGCTGGTTGGCCCTCCGGGGACCGGTAAGACGCTGCTGGCTCGTGCCATTGCCGGCGAGGCGAAGGTGCCGTTCTTCAGCATCTCGGGTTCCGACTTCGTCGAAATGTTCGTCGGCGTCGGCGCGGCCCGTGTGCGCGACATGTTCGAGCAGGCCAAGAAGCATGCTCCGTGTATCGTGTTCATCGACGAAATCGACGCGGTCGGTCGTCATCGCGGCGCCGGCATGGGCGGCGGCAACGACGAACGCGAGCAGACGCTGAACCAGATGCTCGTCGAGATGGATGGCTTCGAGGCGAATTCGGGCGTGATCGTGATCGCGGCGACCAACCGTTCGGACGTGCTGGATAAAGCATTGCTGCGTCCGGGCCGTTTCGACCGCCAGGTCTATGTCGGTCTGCCGGATATTCGCGGCCGCGAGCACATCATGAAGGTTCACCTGCGCAAGGTGCCGATCGCGAACGACGTCGATGCATCAGTCATCGCGCGTGGTACGCCGGGATTCTCGGGCGCCGACCTCGCGAACCTCGTGAACGAAGCCGCATTGTTTGCGGCGCGTCGTGGCAAGCGCATCGTCGAGATGCAGGATTTCGAAGACGCGAAGGACAAGATCTTCATGGGTCCGGAGCGCAAGTCGGCTGTCATGCGTGAGGAAGAGCGTCGCAACACGGCGTACCACGAGTCGGGCCACGCGGTGGTGGCGAAGCTGCTTCCGCACGCCGATCCGGTCCACAAGGTCACGATCATGCCGCGCGGATGGGCGCTGGGCGTCACCTGGCAATTGCCGGAACATGACCGCGTCAACCTGTATCGCGACAAGATGTTGGAAGAGATCGCGATCCTGTTCGGCGGGCGTGCTGCGGAAGAAGTGTTCCTGAATTCGATGTCGACCGGTGCTTCCAACGACTTCGAGCGCGCGACCAAGATGGCGCGCGACATGGTGACGCGCTACGGCATGTCGGACGTGCTCGGCACGATGGTCTACGTCGATACGGAACCGGACGGCATGTTCGGCAAGCTCGGCGGCAAGACGGTGTCCGAAGCCACGCAGCAAAAGGTCGATGCCGAAATCCGCCGCATCCTCGACGAGCAATATGCGCTCGCCCGGAAGTTGCTGGAAGACAACCGCGGCAGGGTCGAAGCCATGACCAAGGCGCTGCTCGAATGGGAAACCATCGACGCGGATCAGATCAGCGACATCATGTCGGATCGTCCGCCGCGGCCGCCGAAGAACATGCCGCCTCCGTCCGGCGACACGCCTCCGGGTGGCAGCAGCGGCACCGAGGTCAAGCCGGGCAACGCGCCCGCAACGGCCTGAGTATCACGAGCTAGTTGATGGGCCGGTGTGCATCGCATACCGGCCCATTTTCAATTTGACGCGCTGGTTTTAACCGGACACTGAACGCGGAGTGGCAATAGCATCCGATTTGTTTCGAATTCCATCCAGCAGACCAGACGCCCGCTCGCCTACCCGTTTCCTACCCCTCGTTTCGTTCGACTCGCTTGACCACATCGACTCCCACTCTCCCGACAGCGGCACCGCTCCAGTGCGGACGTTTCACGCTGTCCTTCGAACGCCCGCTGGTCATGGGGATTCTCAACGTCACGCCTGATTCGTTCTCCGACGGCGGACGCTTCCTCTCGCGCGATGCCGCGATTGCGCGCGCCGAACAGATGCTCGCCGATGGCGCCGACATGATCGATATCGGTGGTGAATCGACGCGTCCCGGCGCGCCGCCCGTTCCGCTGGACGAAGAGCTCGAGCGCGTGGTGCCGATCGTCGAGGCGCTGCGCGCGACTCGCGTGCCGATTTCGGTCGATACCTACAAACCCGCCGTCATGCGTGCCGTGCTCGATGCCGGCGCGGACATGATCAACGACATCTGGGGCTTTCGGCAGGAGGGCGCGCTCGATGTCGTGAAGGACAGCCATTGCGGTTTGTGCGTGATGCACATGCTCGGCGAGCCGCGCACGATGCAGGTTCACGAGCCGATCTACGAGGATGTGGTCGCG
This sequence comes from Caballeronia hypogeia, assembly GCF_001544875.2. Classification (GTDB taxonomy): domain Bacteria; phylum Pseudomonadota; class Gammaproteobacteria; order Burkholderiales; family Burkholderiaceae; genus Caballeronia; species Caballeronia hypogeia. The sequence goes on along the minus strand of NZ_FCOA02000008.1, from coordinate 209,597 downwards.
GATGTGCGAGCCTTCTTTGTGGAACGGATCGATGCACTGGCCCGGGCGGGCATTGTAAAAGAGCGTATCAGTCTCGACCCGGGATACGGTTTCGGCAAGACGGTCGAGCATAATTATCTGCTGCTGGCGCGCCTTACCGGGACTTTGCCAGCCAGATCGGATTTTCCGCTGCTCGCGGGCATGTCACGCAAGTCGATGCTTGGCGCCGTGACTGGTCGCGGTGCCGGGGAGCGCGTTGCGGCGAGCATTGGCGCGGCAGTAATCGCGGCGGAACGCGGCGCGTCGATCATTCGCGTGCACGACGTGGCGCCGACCGTCGATGCGCTGAAAGTCTGGCAGGCCACAAAGGATGTTGCCGTTGATGGGCATCATTGACACTTGGCTGCTGCTACCAAGAATTGCGGCTCCGGCGCGTGCGCCGCTATAAATCATCAACTATGTATCGCGGACGGGGAACAGACGCGAGGCGTCCGCGAGGAGGGTCAGGCAACAATGGCACGTCAATATTTCGGAACGGATGGCATTCGGGGGCGCGTAGGCGTTGCGCCGATCACGCCGGATTTCGTACTCAAGCTCGGCTATGCCGCGGGCAAGGTGCTCGCCGGCGCCGACCGCGCGCATCAGAAAAAGGGCAATCGCCCGACCGTGCTGATCGGCAAGGACACGCGCGTGTCGGGTTATATGCTCGAAGCCGCGCTCGAATCGGGCTTTTCGGCGGCAGGCGTCGACGTGATGCTCGCAGGCCCGATGCCCACGCCGGGCGTCGCCTATCTGACGCGCGCGCTGCGCCTGTCGGCGGGCGTCGTGATCAGCGCATCGCATAACCCGTACAACGACAACGGCATCAAGTTCTTTTCCGCCGACGGCAACAAGCTGCCCGATGAAGTCGAACTGGAAATCGAGCAGCAGCTCGAGCAGCCGATGGAATGCGCGCCGTCCGAGCGCCTCGGCAAGGCGCGCCGTCTGGACGACGCGGGCGGCCGTTACATCGAGTTCTGCAAGAGCACGTTTCCGGCGAGCTTCGATCTGCGCGGGCTGAAACTCGTCGTCGACTGCGCGCACGGCGCCGCGTACGACGTCGCGCCGCACGTGTTCCATGAACTGGGCGCGGAAGTCGTGTCGATCGGCGTGTCACCGAACGGCTTCAATATCAACGACGGCGTCGGCGCCACCGCGCCCGAGGCGCTCGCGCGCGCCGTGGTGGAGCACAAGGCCGACCTCGGCATTGCGCTCGACGGCGATGCGGACCGCGTACAGATCGTCGACTCGACCGGCCGCCTTTTCAACGGCGACGAGTTGCTCTACGTGCTGGTCAAGGACCGCATCGCGACCGATGGCCGCGTCGAAGGCGCGGTCGGCACGCTGATGACCAACATGGCCGTCGAGGTGGCGCTCAAGGAGGTGGGAGTGCAGTTCGTGCGCGCGGCCGTGGGCGACCGCTACGTGCTGGAGAAGCTGCGCGAGAACGGCTGGCAACTGGGCGCGGAAGGCTCGGGTCACATCCTGTCGCTCGACCGCCATTCGACCGGCGACGGCATCGTCTCCGCGCTGCTCGTGCTGGCCGCGATCCAGCGCAGCGGCAAATCGCTCGCCGAATTGCTCGACGGCGTGAGCCTGTTCCCGCAAAAACTCATCAACGTGCGGATGGCTGCGGGCGCGAACTGGAAGAGCAGCGACGCGATTCGCCGCGCGGTCGAACAAGCCGAGCGTTCCCTCGAATCGCACGGACGGGTCTTGATTCGCGCGTCCGGAACTGAGCCGGTGTTGCGCGTGATGGTGGAAGCGGCCGCTCAGCAGGACGCGGTTCGGCACGCGGAAACGATTGCGCAGATCGTGAAAGAGGTGACTTCGTAGGCGTTTACTGAATTTAGACACAATTCGCTAAAAGCGGGCTTCGGCCCGCTTTTTTATTTGCATCAATCCCTTGACAAATCGGATGTGATCAAACTTTCAGCACGTAAGCATACTGACATGCTGGGTTCACGGTAAGTCATATTACTGTCACGGACCCCGCCTATATTTCGCGTTGTCGTCTCACACGCTCACACGACACACGCTCACCCTCCTGGAGATTAAGAATGAAATTGATGCAAACCGCGCTGGCCGGTCTGATTGGTGCAGTGTTCGCCATCTCTGCACAAGCAGCCGACATCACCGGCGCGGGTTCCACCTTCGCCGCTCCGATCTACACCAAGTGGGCGGACACCTACCAGAAGACCGGCGGCGGCAAGGTGAACTACCAAGGCATCGGCTCGTCGGGCGGTATCAAGCAGATCATTGCAAAGACGGTGGATTTCGCGGGCTCGGACGCTCCGCTGAAAGATGACGAACTCGCGAAGGACGGCCTGTTCCAGTTCCCGACGGTAGTCGGCGGCGTGGTGCCGGTGATCAACGTGCCGGGCGTGAAGGCTGGCGAAGTGACGCTGTCGGGCCAGGTGCTCGGCGACATCTATCTGGGCAAGATCAAGAAGTGGAACGACCCGGCGATCGCCGCGCTGAATCCGAAGGTCAAGCTGCCGGATACGGATATCGCTGTCGTGCGCCGCGCGGACGGTTCGGGCACCAGCTTCATCTGGACGAACTACCTGTCGAAAGTGAACGCGGACTGGAAGTCGAAGGTCGGCGAAGGCTCCACGGTCAACTGGCCGACGGGCACGGGCGGCAAGGGCAACGACGGCGTCGCGGCATTCGTGCAGCGTCTGCCGGGCGCGATCGGCTACGTGGAGTGGGCGTACGCGAAGCAGAACAAGATGACCTACGTCGGCATGAAGAACTCGGCTGGCATGGTCGTCGAGCCGAAGACGGACACGTTCAAGGCAGCGGCTGCGGGCGCTGACTGGTCGAAGTCCTTCTACCAGATCCTGACGGACGAGCCGGGCAAGAACGCATGGCCGATCGTCGGCGCGACCTTCGTGCTGCTGCACGCGACGCAAGACAAGCCGGCGCAAGGCACGGAAACGCTGAAGTTCTTCGACTGGGCGTTCAAGAACGGCGGCCAGGCTGCCAGCGATCTCGACTACATCTCGCTGCCGGATTCGGTCGTCGCCGAAATCAAGACGCAGTGGAAGGCGAAGGTCAAGGACGCTTCGGGCAAGGCCGTCGCGGAGTAAGCCATACACGTAGTTGGAAACTGTCCTAAGCTGCTTTAGCCCGGACAGTCAGCAAGGAAGGAAGCCGCGCGGTTCGTCGAAGGGCGTGTCGCGCGGTCTGACACGTAGCGAAACCAAGGCTCCCATGTCGGACATCAACTTATCGTCGGCCGTGCCGGCGGCGCATACCCAGCGCGCGCCGAGCCGTTTCGGCGACCTCATTTTCGGTGGCGTGACGCGGCTCGCGGCCGTCATCACGTTGCTTCTGCTCGGCGGCATCATCGTTTCGCTGCTCATCGCGTCGATGCCGACCATTCAGAAATTCGGCCTCTCGTTCCTGTGGCGTGCGGAATGGGATCCACCCAGCGAAAGCTTCGGCGCGCTCGTGCCTATCTACGGCACCATCGCGACCTCGATCATCGCGCTTATCATCGCCGTGCCGGTCAGCTTCGGCATCGCGCTGTTCCTGACCGAACTCTCGCCCGCGTGGCTGCGCCGTCCGCTAGGTGTCGCGATCGAGCTGCTCGCGGCGATCCCGTCGATCGTGTACGGCATGTGGGGCCTGCTCGTGTTCGCGCCGATCTTCGCGGAGTACTTCGAGAAGCCGCTCGGTCATCTGCTGGGCGACGTGCCCGTGATCGGCATGTTCTTTCAGGGCCCGCCGATCGGTATCGGCATTCTGTGCGCGGGCGTGATTCTCGCGATCATGATCATCCCGTACATCGCCTCGGTGATGCGCGACGTGTTCGAAGTCACGCCGGTGCTGCTGAAGGAATCGGCGTACGGCATCGGCTGCACGACCTGGGAAGTGATGTGGAAGATCGTGTTGCCCTATACGCGCGCCGGTGTGATCGGCGGCGTGATGCTGGGTCTCGGCCGCGCGCTCGGCGAGACCATGGCGGTCACCTTCGTGATCGGCAACACGAACCTGCTCGACAACGTGTCGCTCTTTTCCCCCGGCAACAGCATCACCTCGGCGCTCGCGAACGAATTCGCGGAAGCGAGCCCGGGCCTGCATACGTCGGCATTGATGGAACTCGGTCTCATTCTGTTCGTGATCACTTTCTTCGTACTCGCGTTTTCGAAGCTGATGCTTTTGCGCATGGAACGCGGGGAGGGCCGTAAATAATGAGCCGTCCCGCTACGTTCAATCAGGACATGGAGCGCGTGCAAAAGACGCGCGAGAAGCTGCAGCGCCGCCGCCGCGGCACCAATGCAGTCGCGCTGACGCTCTCGCTCGCCGCGATGGCCTTCGGCCTCCTCTGGCTCGTGTGGATTCTCTTCACGACGCTGAAGCTCGGCATCGGCGGATTGTCGGTCGATCTGTTCACGCAGTCGACGCCCCCGCCGAATACCGATGGCGGCGGTCTCGCCAACGCGATCGTCGGTTCGCTGATGCTGGTCGTGCTCGCCACGTTCGTCGGCACGCCGCTCGGCATTCTCGCAGGCGTATATCTCGCCGAGTACGGCCAGAAGCGCTGGCTCGCGAGCGTGACGCGCTTCATCAACGACATTTTGCTGTCCGCGCCTTCCATCGTCGTCGGTCTGTTCGTGTATGCGATCGTCGTCGCGAAGATGGGCCGCTTCTCCGGCTGGGCGGGCGTGATCGCGCTGGCCTTGCTGCAGATTCCGATCGTGATCCGCACGACCGAAAACATGCTGAAGCTCGTGCCCAACGCACTGCGTGAAGCCGCGTTCGCGCTCGGCACGCCGAAGTGGAAGATGGTGATGTCGATCACGTTGAAGGCGTCGGTCGGCGGCATCGTGACGGGCGTGTTGCTGGCGGTCGCGCGTATCGCCGGCGAAACCGCGCCGCTGCTTTTCACGGCGCTGTCGAATCAATTTTTCTCGCTGGACATGAATCAGCCGGTAGCGAATCTGCCGGTCACGATTTACAAGTTCGCGATGAGTCCGTTCCCGCAGTGGCAATCGCTCGCGTGGGCCGGTGTGTTCCTGATTACGCTCGGCGTGCTGGGTCTGAATATCCTGGCGCGGGCGATCTTCTCGAAGAAATAAGGGTGGAGTGATTCCATGAATATGGTCGAAAGCGGTGTCAACCACCAAGAGACGCCAGTCGAGCGCGGCCCGGTTCCCGGCAGCGTGCGCCCGACCCACGGCTCGCAGCCGGCGGATTCCATCAAGCCGAAGATCGAGGTGAAGAACCTCAACTTCTTCTACAACAAATATCACGCGCTGAAGAACATCAACCTGCGCATTCCGGAGAAGAAGGTGACGGCCTTCATCGGACCGTCGGGTTGCGGCAAGTCCACGCTCTTGCGCACCTTCAACAAGATGTACGCGCTCTATCCGGAGCAGCGCGCGGAAGGCGAAATCCTGATGGACGGGGCCAATCTGCTCGACACGACGAAGGACATTTCGCTCTTGCGCGCACGCGTCGGCATGGTGTTCCAGAAGCCGACGCCGTTCCCCATGTCGATCTACGACAACATCGCATTCGGCGTGAAGATGTTCGAGCAACTGTCGCGCTCGGAGATGGATGACCGCGTCGAATGGGCGCTCACGAAGGCCGCGCTCTGGGGCGAAGTGAAGGACAAGCTGCAGCAGAGCGGCTATGGTCTGTCGGGAGGCCAGCAGCAGCGTCTGTGTATCGCGCGCGGCATCGCGATCCGTCCGGAAGTGCTGCTGCTCGACGAGCCGTGCTCGGCGCTCGATCCGATTTCGACGGGTCGTATCGAAGAGCTGATCGCCGAGCTGAAGAGCGATTACACGGTCGTCATCGTCACGCACAACATGCAGCAGGCGGCGCGTTGTTCGGACTACACTGCCTATATGTACCTCGGTGAATTGATCGAGTTCGGCGATACCGAAAAGATCTTCATCAAGCCGGCCCGCAAGGAAACGGAAGACTACATTACGGGCCGCTTCGGCTGATCGTCAGCCAGGTGAAACACACAGGCTTAAGGAGCACATATGTCCGATAAACATCTCTCGAGCCAGTTCGACGCCGATCTCAACGCGGTGTCGTCGAAAGTGCTGGAAATGGGCGGTCTGGTCGAATCGCAGATCATCGCCGCGATGCAGGCGCTGAACGAATTCGACATCGCCATCGCCGATCAGGTGATCGCGGCCGAAGCGCGCCTGAACACGATGGAAGTCGAGATCGACGAGGAGTGCAGCAATATCATCGCGCGCCGTCAGCCGGCCGCACGCGACCTGCGTCTTCTGATGGCGATTTCGAAGACCATCACCAATCTCGAACGCGCCGGCGACGAAGCCGAGAAGATCGCCAAGCGCGTGAAGCGCATCAACGAAGACGGCGCTGGCCGCACGGTGAACATCGCGGAGATCAAGCTGTCGGGCGAGATGGCGGTATCCATCCTGCGCCGCGCGCTCGATGCGTTCGCGCGTCTCGACACGGTCGCTGCCGCGCAGATCGTGCGCGACGACAAGGCCATCGACGATGAATTCCGGGCCTTCGTGCGCAAGCTCGTGACGTACATGATGGAAGATCCGCGCACCATTTCCGCGGGCCTCGACTATCTGTTCATCGCAAAGGCGGTGGAGCGCATCGGCGATCACGCGAAGAACATCGCCGAGTTCATCATTTACATCGTGAAGGGCACGGACGTGCGGCATATCTCGCGCGATCAGCTCGAACGTGAAGCGCTCAGTTAAGCGCAATCGTTTTAACCAAAAGCAAAAGGTCAAGAGGTGCCGATGCCCAGCAGTATCCTCGTCATCGAAGACGAACCCGCGATTTCCGAGCTGATCTCGGTGAATCTGCAACATGCGGGACATTGCCCGATTCGCGCGTACAACGCGGAACAGGCGCAGAACCTGATCAGCGACGTGCTGCCCGATCTCGTGCTGCTCGACTGGATGTTGCCCGGCAAATCGGGCATTGCGTTCGCGCGCGAATTGCGCACCAACGAGCGCACCAAGCACATCCCGATCATCATGCTGACGGCGCGCGGCGACGAACAGGACAAGGTGCTCGGCCTCGAGATCGGCGCGGACGATTACGTCACCAAGCCGTTTTCGCCGAAGGAACTGATGGCGCGCATCAAGGCGGTCCTGCGCCGCCGCGCGCCGCAGTTGACGGAGGACGTGGTCGCGATCAACGGCCTGCGCCTCGATCCGGCGACGCATCGCGTGGCGGCCAGCCATTCGGGCAACGACATCAAGCTCGATCTCGGTCCGACCGAATTCCGTCTGCTGCATTTCTTCATGACGCATCCGGAACGCGTGCACAGCCGCACGCAACTGCTGGATCAGGTGTGGGGCGATCATGTGTTCGTCGAAGAGCGCACGGTCGATGTGCATATCAAGCGTCTGCGTGCCGCGCTCAAGCCCGCCGGCTGCGATGCTATGATCGAAACGGTGCGCGGCAGCGGCTACCGGCTTGCGAAGAGTGCCTGATTTCGGTTGGCGTTATCCGCTTTAGATTGCCGCATCAACGTCACTCAGACTCGCCGACAACATGAACATCATCTGGACGCGCGCCATCGTGTCCCTCGCGCTGCTCGCCGCGCTCGGCGCCGCGATCGGCGCAATCGCCGGCGTGCGCATCGCGCTCGCCTTCGCGGTGCTCATGCTCGTCGTGCAAGGCTTCTTCGTCACGTATCACATGCAGCGCCTCTGGCGTTTGCTCGAAGCGCCGGTCTACGGCGAGGTGCCGAGCGCGCTCGGCATCTGGGGCGAGATTTACTATCGCCTTCACAAGCTCGCCAAGCGCTGGCATGCACAGGTGCGTCAGGTCGAGCAGCAGCATTCGCGTTTCATCCAGGCCATCCAGGCGTCGCCCAACGGCGTCGCAATGCTCGACGATCATGACCAGATCGAGTGGTGCAACGCGATCGCCGAGAAGCACTTCGGGCTCGATGCGAAGCGCGATCTGCGTCAGCACATCACGCATCTCGTGCGCCAGCCGGATTTCGTGCGTTATCTGAACTCGCATCGCTACGAGGAAACGCTCGTCATGCATGGCATGGGGCTGAACCGTCAGTACACCGTGTCGGTGCAGGTGTTCCCTTACGGCGATAGCCGCAAGCTCATTCTCACGCAGGACATCACCGAGCTCGAACGCACGGATTCGATGCGTCGCGACTTCGTGGCCAACGTCTCGCACGAGTTGAAGACGCCGCTCACGGTGCTGTCGGGCTTTCTCGAAACGATGCGCGAACTGCCGCTCGACGAAGCAGACCGCATGCGCTATCTCGACATGATGGAGCAGCAGGCTTCGCGCATGCAGAACATCGTGCGCGATCTGCTGGTGCTCGCGAACCTCGAAGGCGATGTGCGTCCCCCCGGCGACGAGCTGCTCGATATGCGCGGCGTCATGCGTCATCTGGAGGACGATGCCAATAGCCTCTCGGGCGGGCGGCATCGGATCGCGTTTCATGGCGATGATTCGCTCACCGTGGCGGGTGTCGAAACCGAAGTGGTCAGCGCGCTCGGAAATCTCGTTACTAACGCGGTGCGTTATACGCCGGATGGCGGGACGATCGACGTGTCCTGGCAACGCGTGAAGGATCGCGCGGTGTTCACGGTCAAGGACAGCGGGCTCGGGATTCCGGCGGAGCATATTCCGCGCTTGACCGAGCGGTTCTATCGCGTGGATCGCAGCCGATCGCGGGATACCGGCGGGACGGGGCTTGGGCTCGCCATCGTCAAGCATGTGCTGCAACGGCATCATGCGGAACTCGACGTGAAGAGCGAAGTGGGGCGGGGAAGTACTTTTATCGTGCGATTTCCGGCTTCGCGAACGGCATCGAGGAATTCGCTGGCGGCGTGATTATTTTCGCCGCCTGATCCTGCGATCGTGTCGGTTCATTAACGTCGCAGAGTTAATGAACCGTCACGACTGCAGGGTTCCACGAAAGCCCGATCATTCACGAGCAGAACTTCGCCAGCAACCCGAGTTGTGCGTTCCGAATCGACTTGCCGGGGCGCCGCTTCCGATAGTGCCCGTCGCTTTGCATGACCCATGCCGATTGATTATCGCCAAGGCAAACCGAAAGGCCTTCGGCAATCACGCGCCGCTTCAATCTTCGATCGCGAATCGGAAACGCCACTTCCACGCGGCGGAAGAAATTGCGATCCATCCAGTCCGCGCTGGAGAGATAGACATCTTCCTTCCCGTTCGCATAGAAATAGAAGATCCGATGATGCTCGAGAAAGCGTCCAACGATGGACCGCACGGTGATGTTCTCCGACAGATCCTCGACCCCCGGCTTCAGCGAACAGACCCCCCGCACGATCAGATCGATTTTCACGCCAGCATGCGACGCCTCATACAGCGCGGCGATGACCGTAGGCTCCAATAGCGCATTCATCTTCGCGACGATGCGTGCACGCCGGCCCGCACGCGCATGCTCGGCTTCCGCGCGAATCGCCTCGATCAGTTTCGCGTGCAGCGTGAACGGCGACTGCCAGAACTGATTGAGCGGAATCTCGCCGCCGATGCCCGTCAGTTGCTGGAAGACGTGATGCACGTCCTCGCACAGTTCCTGATCGGCGGTCAGCAGGCCGAAGTCGGTATAAAGACGCGCGGTGCGCGGATGATAGTTGCCCGTGCCCAGATGCGCATAGCGCTTCAGCACGAGCTTGCCGCCCTGCGAGACGCGCCGCACGATCAGCATCATCTTCGCGTGACACTTGTGGCCGACTACGCCGTACACCACATGCGCGCCCACGGCTTCGAGCTGCGACGCCCAGTTGATGTTCGTCTCTTCGTCGAAGCGCGCGAGCAACTCCACGACCACCGTCACTTCCTTGCCGTTGCGCGCGGCCTGCATGAGCGCGTCCATCAACGGTGAATCGGTGCCCGTGCGATAGATCGTCTGTTTGATCGCGACGACTTGCGGATCCTTCGCCGCCTGCAACAGCAACTCAAGCACCGGCTGAAAGCTCTCGTACGGATGATGCAGCAGGATATCGCCCTGATCGATCGCATCGAAGAGATTCGTTGTGTTGACGATCGACTTCGGCACCGACGGAATATGCGGCACGAATTTGAGGTCCGGCCGGTCGACCATTTCGGGCAATTGCATGAGCCGCACCAGATTCACGGGGCCATTCACGCGATAGATGTCGCGCTCGCTCAACTGACTCTCGTCGAGCAGACGGCGCACGAGATGTGGCGGCGTATCGGCCGATACTTCGAGGCGCACCGCGTTGCCCAGATGCCGCGCCGGGAGTTCGCCCTGCAGCGCGACGCGCAAATTGGTGATTTCGTCCTCATCGACGAAAAGCTCGCTGTTGCGCGTGATGCGGAACTGGTTGCAGCTACGCACGATGAGATGCGGAAAAAGATCGTTCACGAAGTGCTGCATGAACGAACTGAGTAGCACGAAGCCGTGAGGATATCCCGACAGCGCTTCAGGCATGCGCACGAGCCGCGGCAGCGCGCGCGGCGCCTGCACGATGCCCATCATCGCCTGTCGGCCGAACGCATCGGTGCCTTCCAGTTCGACGACAAAGTTCAGGCTCTTGTTCAGCACGCGCGGAAACGGATGCGCGGGATCGAGCCCGATCGGCGTGAGCACCGGCAGCAGTTCGTTGTGAAAGTAGTCGCGCGCCCAGGCGGTCTGCTGCTCGGTCCAGCTCTCCGCGCCGTGGAAATAGATGCCTTCCATCTCGAGCGCGGGCAGCACGATATCGTGCAGCATCGAATATTGCTGGCGCACCAGACGCTGCGCGCGTTCGGAGACGAGATCGTAGACGTGCTGAAGGGACATGCCGTCCGGCGAGAGCGAGCCGGGGTTGTCGCGCATCTGCTCCTGCAGACCGGCCATGCGGACTTCGAAGAATTCGTCGAGATTGCTGCTGGTGATGCAGATGAAACGCAGGCGTTCCAACAGGGGAACCGTCGTGTCGGCGGCTTGCGCGAGGACGCGCTCGTTGAAACCTAGTATGCCCAGTTCGCGGTTGAATAGCGGATAGCGTATGGACATCGGAGGGTAGGAAGGTGTCTCGATCAGATGGGCAAGGAAGCGCTCGGATGTTCTCACAGTATGGTGTATTTTTTATGACAGAACGAATGTCACAAATTCTACTCATATTGCGGATAGCGTCGCTAGCGCGGGCGCGCGGTGACAGGAGCAATCAGGGAGCCGCGCGCCATGTCGGCATAGAATAGAATTCGTGCGCTGCAACAGCGCCGCTGTGACAGTGCCTTTCCCCACTTCACGATTTCTGGATATCCGATGGTCACACATCCCCATCTTCTTGCTGCGGTCGACCTCGGATCGAACAGTTTCCGGTTGATCGTCGGCCGGGTCGAGGAAACGCCCGCCGGCAGCCAGATCTATCAGGTCGACGCGCTGCGTGAGCCGGTCCGGCTGGGCGGCGGCCTTTCGAACGACAAAATGCTCGACCGCGCCTCTCAGGTGCGCGGCTGGGATGCGTTGAAACGCTTCGGCGAACGGCTGCGCGACTTCCATCCGGATCAGGTGCGCGCGGTCGCGACGAACACGTTGCGCGTCGCGAAGAACGCGGGCGATTTTCTGGTCGAAGCGGAAGCCGCGCTCGGGTTCCCGATCGAAGTGATCGCAGGGCGCGAGGAAGCGCGCCTGATCTACGCGGGCGCCGCGCATTCGGTGCCGGCGAGCGCGGGCAAGCGGCTCGTGGTCGATATCGGCGGCGGCTCGACGGAGTTCGTCATCGGCTCGCATTACACGCCGATCCACATGGAAAGCCTCTACATAGGCTGCGTGAGCCATAGCCGCACGTTCTTCCCTGCCGGCAACGTCGACGAATACACCATGCGTCAGGCGGAGCTCGCCGCCAAACGCGAAATCCAGATCATTTCGCGCGAATACAAGCAGACCGGCTGGGATCAGGCGATCGGCTCGTCGGGCACGGCGCGCGCGCTCGCGGAACTGGTCGAGGCCAACGGCTTCAACGACGAAGGCGTGACGCACGGCATCTCGCGCGGCGGGCTGGAGCGGCTCAAACGCGCGCTCATCAAAGCCGAGAACGTGAACCGGCTGAAGCTCATCGCGCTCAAGCCCGATCGCGTGCCGGTGCTCGCGGGCGGTCTGTCGATCATGCTCGGCGTGTTCGAAGAGCTCGGCATCGAATATGCCGACACGACCGACGCCGCGCTGCGTCTCGGCGTCCTCTACGATCTGCTCGGACGCTCGCAGCATCAGGACATGCGCACGGTGACGGTGGAGGGCTTCAAGCGCCGCTACGCGGTGGATTCCGCGCAGGCCGAGCGCATCGCGGAACTGGCGATCGGCTTCTACGATCAGCTCGGCGAGCCGGACGAAGACGTGCGCGAGGAAAATCGCATGTTCCTCGCGTGGGCGGCTTCGCTGCACGAGATCGGTTTGTCGATCGCGCACAGCGCCTATCACAAGCATTCCGCGTATATCGCCAGCAACGCCGACATGCCCGGCTTCTCGCGCACCGATCAGGCGCGTCTCGCCGCGCTCGTGCTCGGCCATGCGGGCAAGCTCGGCAAGATCGCGCAGGCGCGCGACATAGAGTGGACCTTGCTGTTCTGTCTGCGTCTCGCTGCGCTCCTGTCGCGACGTCGCGCCGATGTCGGCTTGCCGGGCATCGAGGTGCGTGCGGCGGGCGGCGGCTTCGAAGTGCGCGTGCCGAACGACTGGGTCGCCAATAATCCGCTGACCGATTACAGCCTGGTCCAGGAAGCAATGGAGTGGGAGAAGATCGGGCGTCCGTATCGCGTCGTCTATACGGACGAGTGATGCGCCAAAAGCGAAGGCCCCGACGAACGGGGCCTTTGCTCGCGCTTCAGGATTTCAACGTCCCTGTACGTCGCCGATGAAATGCCGCGCGTAACGCGCGTTGATCTCCGAAAGACGGAAGAGGGTGAGGAAGTCGGCGGTGTTGAAATCCGGGTCCCATGCCGGCGCGCCGCAAATCTTCGCGCCCAGGCGCAGATAGCCTTTGACGAGCGGCGGCGGGCTCACATGCGCGCCGGTGCCCAGTTCCTCGACCGGCAGCGGCGTGTGCGGGAACGCGCGGTATTCGGGCGCCGTGAGTGCTTCGGCGGGCAGCGAGGTATAGAGATTCGCCGCATAGTGGCCGCCGTCGATCATGCCGACGCTCGCGCAGCCGAGCATCGTTTCATAGCCGTTCTGCATCATGTATGCGGCGAGGCCGCCCCACAGCGACATGATCACCGCGCCGTTGCGATAGTCCGGATGCACGCACGAGCGGCCCACTTCGACGAGCTTCGGGCGCAGGTGCGTCAGACGCGACACGTCGAACTCGCTCTCCGCGTAAAGGCGACCGATGCGCGCGGCCTGATGCGGCGGCAACACGCGATACGTGCCGACCACCTGCAGCGTGTCGAGATCGCGCACCAGCAGGTGATCGCAGTAGGCGTCGAAGGCATCGACATCGAGGCCGGCGGGACCGGACAGGCGCGCGCCCATCTCTTCGGAGAACACGCGATAGCGCAGGCGCTGCGCATCACGCAGGGCGTCGTCGTCGCGCGCCCACGCGACTTGCAGGCGCTCACGGCCCGTATGCGTTTCCGACGGGCGCGGAAGGTGGCGGCGCGAATCGAGCGAGAGCGAAGACGCTCCAAGTTGCAGGAAGGGCGTCGGCAGATCTTGCATTGGCGTTCCTCGACAGGACGTGGCTGTGGCTTGAGTCCTCGCCAATGTAGTAATGCACGGTGACGCTCGCGTGGCATGGCAATGATGTTTCGATGAAACGACATCAGCATGAACGCGAGCTTGCGGCGTCCGATGCGCGCTCAGAGCAGGTCCGGATTCATCACCGCTCGCAGCACGGCTTGCCCGTCGCCGCTGCGCGTGCGCGACTGAAACCACCAGATGCCCGACTTCTTGATCGACCAATCCGTTTCGTGGCCTGTCAGCAACAGCGCGGCGACCCGGCCGAGCGTCGGCTGATGTCCGATCACGACGACCGTCTCGGCAACGCCCCCGGGCCAGCCGGCGGCGTCGAGCACGGCCTGCGCGTTGTTGCCCGGCGCGAGATCGTCGACGACACGATAGCGGTCGCCGAACGCTTCGGCGGTCTGTATCGTGCGCGTCGCGGGACTGGCGAGGAACACGGCGTCGTCGTCGATGCGCGCCTTCAGCCATTTCGCGATGCCCTGCGCCTGCTTGCGTCCACGCGACGTGAGTTGCCGCGCGAGGTCGCTCGACGCCTGATCTTCGGCTTCGGCATGGCGCCAGAGAATGAGGTTCATCGTTTGTCTCCGGAGGGTGAGGGTTTATCGTCCGTTGGTGCAAAAAGATGCGCGCCCGCGTCCGCCATTGCGAATACGGATAAGGCACGCTACAATCTGCCGCTTCTCGGAGCGTAGCGCAGCCTGGTAGCGCATCTGATTTGGGATCAGAGGGTCGAAGGTTCGAATCCTTTCGCTCCGACCACGATACACGAAGGGGTTACAAGTTACGGCTTGTAACCCCTTTGTCTTTCTGGCGCCCGTTGCGGCGCCAATTCGGGAGTTCCATGCCGCATATCGTTGTTTCCTTCGTCTGTGCCGCGTTCCTCTCGCTCGGCCTTTCCGCCTGCGCCGATTCATCGACTTCCCACAAGCATCCGCCGCAAGATCCGCCCGACTACAAGGGCGTGCCGACGGACATGACCCCGCCGTCGATGCTCGACGCGCCCGTCAAGCCGCAATAACAGCACCGCGCCAAAAGCGAAGCCCCGATGCGGGTACATCGGGGCTTCTGACCCGCGCCATCTGTTCGCGCGGAGTGAAACGCGGGCTGAGACCCATTCTATGGAAGCCGGCGAGCGTGGCTGTATGCGCTTGTTTCGGAGCGTAACGGGTTGAAAGCCCGCGTGCCGGCGCGCTCCGGAAAGACCTACCTGCCCGCGGATTGGAGGAATGGTTCGAGCGAAATATTTGCCGGACATGTATCATCCGGCAAATTGTTTCAATTTGTATCTGCCATGAATCTGCTGTGGGTTTTCGCCGCCGTCGCGCCGCTTGCTCTGGCTTCACTGTTCGCGTTCGCCGCGCACATCGATCCATTATCGGGACGTTGGCGTTCTTCGTCTGCGACACGCCGCGAGGACGCCGCCGACGCCTGAGCGCCGCCCGAATCCCAAGCCGGCGTCACTGCTTGCAGCGGATCACCATCGAGCGGTTCTTGATGTTCGCCCCGAAGATGCCGCCGACCGAGCCGCCCGCCGTCGCGCCGTTGTCGGCATCTTTCGAAATCACGTCATAGCCGTACGCGCCGCACATTTCGCCCGCCTGCTTGTAGCACGCCGCCCAGCTCGTGCTGGCATCGCCGCCGCTGCAATTGATCGCGAAGCCCGTATCGCCCGAAGGCAGGTAGGTCATCGTCGGGCCGCTCGCGCAGCCGGCGAGCGCGCCGGTCAGCGCCAGTGCCGCGCCGAGCGCGGCCGTGTTCATCCTCTTCGTCAATCTCATCGATCTTCCCTGTAACGTCCGCCCGGCCTTCAGCGGGGCGGCAGATAGCGCGCCGGGTCCGTCGAGCGGCCCAGGTAGCGCACTTCGAAATGCAGCATCGTGCGGTTGCTGTCGGTATCGCCCATTTCAGCGATCTGTTGACCCTGCTGCACGGTCTGGCCTTCCTTCACCAGCAGCGCGCGGTTGTGCGCGTAGGCGGTCAGATATTCGTCGTCGTGCTTGACGATCAGCATGTTGCCGTAGCCGCGCAGGCCATTGCCCGCATAGACGACACTGCCGCTCGCGGCGGCGACGACGGGCGTACCCGCCGCATTGGCGATGTCGATGCCCTTCGAATTCTTGCCGTCGAAGCCGCGGATCACGCTGCCCTGCGCGGGCCAGACGAGCGACACGCCCGGTCCGGCCTTCTGCGACGATGCCTGCGCGCTGGCCTCGCTCTTCGCGCTGTTCGACGAGCCCGAAGGTGCTTGCGCCGACGTCGCGCTTCCGGCCGGCGGCGCGACGCGCAGCACTTGCCCGACCTCGATGGCGTCCGGATTCGCGAGCCCGTTCCAGCGCTTGAGGCTCGCGACCGTGGTGCGATTTTCGCGGGCGATCTTGCTCACCGTGTCGCCGCGCTCCACGCGATAGAAGCCCGGTCCGACCGGAGCCGAGCCGCAGGCGGCCAGCGCTGCGATGAGCAAGGCGCTGGCGAGCCGTCGAATTCCTTTATGCAAACCTGACCTCGCAAGGCGCCGCGTCGGGACGTGCGGAGCACGCCCGCGCGGCGAATCGAAAGGCAGGATTTTACCGCCTCGGGTTTGTCCGGACAGAATGACGCCGTGCGCGTCACTCGTTCGGCGTGACGACGAGCCTCAGTGAGGCTGTCTCGGTCTTGCCCGGCGCGAGCCAGCGCAGGCCGCGGCCATTATGGATGGCGTCCGGCAGACCGATCCACGGCTCGACGCAATAGAAGTCCGAAGTGTCCGACTCCGTCCACGTCGTGACGGCGTACCACGGCACCGAATCGGGCTGATGCAGCTCGAAGCTCACCGTGCGTTTCAGTCCGGGCAGCTTCAGCCGGATCGGTTCGTCCGACTGGCGCGTGAGGCAGTGAAACGTGTCGACGATGCTCGCATCGGCCAGCGAATAGCGCGTCTGACCGGGCTCGGCCTCGGTGATCGAGCCGTCCGGAAGCTGGCGACGGCGCTCGGTGCGCGGCAGCTCCACGCTGCTTTGCGCGCGCTGCCCGTGCGGCAGGTGGAAGTAGAAATGATGTCCGGTGTAATAGGGCAGCGCGACCTCGCCCGGATTCGACGTGGTGAGCTCGACCTCGAGCGTGTTGCCGTCAATGAGGCGATAGGCCGCCTCGAAGCGGAACGCGAACGGATAGCCGTCGCGGGTCGCGTCGCTGTCGACGAGCGTCATGCGCAGGCCGTGGCCGTCCGCGTCGCGCGTGCAGGAGAACGGCAGGTCGCGCGCGAAGCCGTGCGTCAGCAGATCATGAACGACGCCTTCCGGATCGCGCCATTTGCCGATTTGCCCGTCGACGAAATGCCGTCCGAGAAACGGAAAGAGCAGCGGATTGCCGCCGCGGATTTTCGCGGGCTTCGACCAGTCGGGCGCGTCGGGCCAATGGATGACCGGCTCGCCGCCGACGCGCCAGGTCATGAGCCGCCCGCCCGCGCGCGGCGCGAGCAGGATGGCGGCGCCGTCGCGCTCGATTTCGATGATGTCTGTTTCCGCTGACATGATGGCCGTGCGCTCCGTTGAATGACTGTTGCAGCGCCGGAAGCGGCGCGGCTCGAATCGCTGATTCTGCCTTGGAATTTTCTACGGAAAAACCCTTTGCGGGAAATTGCGACTGACAAACGATCGACCGTTATGTTGTTATACGATTCCAGTGTTAGGAACCAGACGGACAAGGAGCAATCATGGATCTGGCGATGGTGATGGGCGTCGCGATGTTCAGCCTCTTCGGTGCGAGCACGGCACTCTTCCTCTACAAGCTCAAGGCCTGATCGACGGTTGCGGCCGGTCGACTCCGCGTGATGACCGGAGCGGGTATTTCTTTCTGTTTGCTTATATCCAGCTTGCTTTAGCTATTCGTTTTGCCGACAGCCGACTGTCGGCACATTTTGTGTGCGGTAAACGCTTGGCGCTCGATTTGGCCACCGGCATAATCGGGTCCGTTTGCGCGCCGTACCATCTTTCCTTCCTTTTCCATCTTCTCCGTTCGCTTCGTCTGACTTCGCGCGATGCGAAAGGGATGGAATTGCACGGCGCGTCCTTCATTCCCTCGAAAAAGGACTGACGCGTGACTTTGTGGTTTCTCGTATTTCTGAGCGTCCTCCAGGGCGTTACCGAACTCTTCCCCGTCAGCAGCCTGGGCCATACGCTGCTCGTTCCTGGCCTGATCGGCATGCACATCGACAAGCATGCGCCGCAACTGCTGCCGTTCCTGGTCGCGCTGCATCTGGGCACGGCCATCGCGCTGCTCTGGTATTTCCGCGAACGCTGGATCGCGCTGATCCGCGGATTTTTCGCGTCGCTTGGCGGTCGCCGCAATGACGACGGTCGCATGATGTGGGCGCTGATCATCGGCACGATTCCGACGGGCATCGTCGGATTGCTGCTCGAGAAACGGCTCGAGGCGATTTTTCACGACTTGCGGATCGTCGCGGCGGCGCTGATCGTCAACGGCGTCCTGCTGTGGCTCGGCGATCGTCTGCAGAAGAGCCGCGCTACGCGGGCGCCCGAGAAGCTCACGCTCAAGCAGGCGTTTCTGGTCGGCCTCGCGCAGATCGGCGCGCTGATTCCCGGCTTCTCGCGCAGCGGCCTCACGATGATCGCGGGCGTCGGCGCGGGGCTCACGGCCGAAGCGGCGGCGGAGTTTTCATTCCTGCTGGGCACGCCAATCATCTTCGCGGCCGGCGTGCTCGAACTGCCGAAGCTGTTCCACGCGCCGGGTCAGCTCGCCGACTCGCTGCTGGGCGGCGTGCTGACGGGCATTGCGGCATATCTGAGCGTGCGTTTTCTGATGCGCTACTTCGAAGGCCACGGCAAGCTCGCATCGTTTGGCGTGTACTGCGTACTCGCGGGCATCGGCTTCCTGGGCTGGTTCATGATGCATCCGCAACCGGTGTGACGAACCCGGACGCGCGCGGCGGCGAATGAGGTAAAATCGCGGTCTCTTTCGAACCGTGGTTCGTCTCGCGAATTTTTCGGGCCGCGCGTTCCGG
Source organism: Caballeronia hypogeia (assembly GCF_001544875.2). Taxonomy (GTDB): domain Bacteria; phylum Pseudomonadota; class Gammaproteobacteria; order Burkholderiales; family Burkholderiaceae; genus Caballeronia; species Caballeronia hypogeia. Next base: position 190,926 of record NZ_FCOA02000008.1, on the reverse strand, counting down.
TTCTCCGCCCTTAGCTCAGCTGGATAGAGCAACGGCCTTCTAAGCCGTAGGTCACACGTTCGAGTCGTGTAGGGCGGGCCAGTCCTGTCGAAACCTGCTTCGAGCCTGGTCGTCCCGACCGGGCTTTTTGCATTCTGGCGCCCGATCGCATCGAGTATCAGAACCCCTAAGCGTTCGCGTCGCTGGCCCGGATCCTGCCCGTCCTCCGCGGCATGAAACCGCATGCGGCCCGCCATCCCTTGCCCAGCGCCGCATCGGCAAAAAACAGCCGCTTCGCTCAAGCCCGCTCACCGCCCGTTCGCGGTGCGTCCATGCGTCATCGTGGCGCGTGGCGCGCCATCACGGTGACGGGGCGAGCGCCGTATCGTCGCAAGAGGGATGACTTGAACAATCGAGCATACGAAACCAGCCCGGCGCAATGCTCGCTATGGAACCGCAAGCAGGCGCGTCTGCGACCCGAGTCGCGACGCGTGCTGCTCGGCTTGTCAGAGCGCGTGCTCGGCGCCTCGCTCGCGTCGCTGTTCGAGCTGAAAGGCTTTCCGGCGCGGCTCGCGGTGGACGCTTTGTCGCTGAGACACAGTGTCGGCGACTGGGACCCGCATGTGATTTTTCTCGATACGCGTATCGGCGGCAGCGGCAATTACGCGCTGGTGCGCGCGCTGCGCGAAGCCGATGAGGACACGCGCCGGCTCGTCATTGCGATGAGCGGTTTTCTGCCCGTGGAGCCGATCGCGCTGCTCAGGGAAGCGGGCTACTACGGCCATTGTCGCCGCCCGTGCCCCGTGTGGCAGATGACGGATCTGCTCGACGAGTTCTTCGCGTGTCACGCGGTGCGTTGAGCGCGCCCGCCGCATCGCCGTGCGGGTGCATCGCGCGCACATAGCTGCGCGGGCCGAACACGAGGTTGAGCGCGATCATTGCGACGAGACTCGCGGCCAGCATCATCCACGACATGGAAAAGCCGCCGCTCACGTCACGCACGACGCCCGCGACGACCGGCGCCAGCGCCGCGATCACGAAGCCCACGCCCTGCACGAACGCGACGAGCCGCCCGGCGAGCGCGTGATCGTCGGCGTGATCGAGTGTCAGCACGAGCGTGAGCGCGAACACGCCGCCGAGCCCGCCGCCGAGCAGCGCGACCACCGCGAGCGGCGCGGCGAGCGGTGCGTAGAGCAGCATCCCGAAGCCGGCCAGTTGCGCGACGAGGCCCAGCGCCAGCCACGGACGACGATCCTTGCCGCGACCGAAACGCGATGCGGCCATCGGCAGAAGCAGCGCGGCCGACGCCTGAAACACCGTGAGCATCGCGAGCAGGGCGCCGCTCTCCGCCACGCCGCGGCCGAGTTGCTGGTAGTACGCGGGCAGCCACGCGACGATGCTCGTATAGCCGCCATTGACGAGCCCGAAGAAGATCCCGAGCGCCCACGCGCGGCGGTTCAGAAAGAGCGACGGCGCCTTCGCCGCGCGTTGCGTCGACGCGGCGTGTGGCAAGGCATCGGCGCGCATGAGCAGCATCCACACCGCGAGCGCGACGAGGGCGGGCAGCGCCCAGAGCGCGAGCCCCGCCTGCCAGGACACGCGCGAAGCCACACCCGTCGTCACGCTCGCGCCGAGGCCGCCGCCCGCCATGATCGACGCGGAATAGAGGCCCATCGCGAAGGGCAGGCGCGTGGCGAATCGCGTCTTCATGATGCCCGGCAACAGTGCCTGAATGACCGCGACGCCCGTGCCGGCGACCGCCGCGCTGGCGATGAGCGCGGCCGCGTTGCCGGCGAACAGCCGTCCCGCGCACGCCACGACGATCGCCAGAAGGCCGAGCGCGACGCCGCGTCCATCGCCGATCGCGCGCGACAGCGCACTCGCGCCGAACGCGCACACGCCCATCGCGATGACCGGCAGGCCGGTCAGCATCGACGCACCGCGAAACGATAGGCCCGTCGCAGGCAGGATCACGCCCATCAGTGGGCTGACGGAGGTGAGCAAGGGCCGCAGGTTCAATCCGATCGCGACGATCACCGCGAGCCAGACAAGATTCGATGTGCGCGAGTTCATCGGTTAAACGAACCGGTTTGAAGACTATTCATAGGATGAAACCTTCTGATGTTCGTGCATTTTGGTTGACCATTTTAGCAATATTTGGTCAACCAAAAATACGCGAACGCTGATAACCCGAATTCGCGCGCGGCATTCACGATGACCCGCGCCGGCGCCAGTAGCACTCGCTACAATGCACAGCGAACCCAGGCACGACAGGCACCATGACACCGGACAAGGACATTCCATCGAACGAGACGTCGCCCGACGAGCGCGTCTACAGTGCGATCACCTCCGCGCTTTTGCAGGGCAAGCTCGCGCCCGGCGCGCAGCTCGTCGAGCGCGAACTCGCCGCCGCGTTCGACTGCACGCGCGGCACGATCCGCAAGGTGCTCGCGCGGCTCGGCGCGGAAGGGAAGCTGACGCTGGAGGTCAATCGCGGCGCGTTCGTGCCGTCGCCGACGCCTGCCGACATCCGCGCGGTGTATCGCGCGCGGCAGGTGGTGGAGGCGGGCATCGTCGCTTCGCTGTGCAATGCGCTGAGCGCATCGGCGAAACGCGCGCTGCGCGCCCACGTCAAGGCCGAGCAGCGCGCGGTGAAGGCAGGCAGCGTCGAAGAATGCGTGCGCCTCGCGGGGCATTTCCATCTGCTGCTCGCGGAACTGGCCGGCGCGCCGGACGTGCAGGCGTTTCTCGCGCAACTGGTCGCGAAGACCGAGCTCTACAAGGCGCTGTTCGATCCGACGAAGCTGTCGAATTGCGCATCGGACGAACACGGGCGTCTCGTCGATGCACTGGAAGAAGGCGATCTCGCCACGGCACTCACGGCAATGCGCGAGCATCTCGCCGAACTGGAAGCGCGCGTGCTGGCGCAGGCGGGCGGGGCGCGCAGCAACGACCTGGCGTCGCTGTTCACGGGCGCGTGATCATCGGATCGGAGTAAAGAAGCGGGCCGCGGCGTGAAAGCCGCGGCCCGTGGCGTTACTGCTCTTGCGGGGAACTTACTGCGAGAAGTCGAGCGCGTTGGTCAGATCGCCCATCTTCGATGCGCCGTTCGCGACCAGGGCGCTGTCACGCGCGGTCAGACCCGGCAGCGACGGCAGGTTGAAGCGCTTGGTGATGAAGCGCAGGATCGAGGTCGTGTCGTATTGCGTGTGATCGACGAAGCCCTTCTTCGCATACGGCGAGACGATGAGCGCCGGAATACGCGTGCCCGGACCCCAGCGGTCGCCCTTCGGCGGCGCGACGTGATCCCAGAAGCCGCCGTTTTCGTCGTACGTCACGACGACGACCATGTTCTTCCACTGCGGGCTCTTCTGCAGATGCGAGATCAGGTCGGCGATGTGCTGGTCACCTGAGGCGACGTCCGTGTACCCGGCGTGCTCGTTCAGGTTGCCTTGCGGCTTGTAGAACGACACTTGCGGCAGCGTGCCCGCATCGATCGCCTTGATGAACTCCGAACCGTTCGTGCCGCCGTCGAGCAAGTGCTGCGCGCGGTTGGCCGTGCCCGGAGCCAGATCGGCGAAGTAGTTGAACGGCTGATGGTGCGTCTGGAAGTCAGGCACCACGTTGACCGCGCCGTTGATGACCGAACGGTCCGCCAGCGCCGCGCCCCACGAGCCGCCGTACCATGCCCAGGTCACGCCGGCGTTGTTCAGCAGGTCGCCGATGTGCTGCTGCGTCTGCGGCGGCAGCGTCGTCGCCTGGCTCGGGTCCGCGAGCGTCTGGTCGGCGCCCGACACCGGCTTGTTGCCGCTCGGCTGATACGGCGGCTGCATCGTGTTGACCGCGTAGAAGTCGGGCGTGAGGTTGCCCGAATTCACGAACAGGCCCGACGTATTGCCGTCGAGCGCCGAACCTGCTGCCTTCGCGAGCTGGAGCGACGCGCCGTCCGGATTCACCGCCGAAATCGACTTGGACGCCACGCTCTTGTCGGCGTTCGGGTAGACCGGCGTACATGCGCAGATCAGCCACTGGTGGTTCAGGAACGAGCCGCCGAACGCGCCCATGAAGAAGTTGTCGGCGAGCGTGTATTGCTGCGCGATCTTGTAGAGCGGCAGCTTGTCCGGCGGCGTGTCGTAGTGACCCATCACGAGACCGCCCGAGTCGCCCCATGCGGCGAACTTGTCGTTCTTGCCGCCGTCGATCTGCATCTGGTTCTCGTAGAAGCGGTGATACAGGTCGCGCGTCGTGACGTTGAGCTGCGTGTTGAAGCCCTTGGGATCGTCGATCGCGAACGGCGCGTTCGGCAGATTCGCCGTCATCGCCTCGGTGATCGCGGGCGTCACGCCCGTCGCCGTCAGGCCGGTCCAGATCTTCGGCAGCGTCGCGAGCACGCTGCCGTCGCGATCGAGCTGCTGCGAATTCGCCGCCGTCACGTTCTGCAGGCCGTTCGCGCCCGGGAAGTGGCCGTACAGGTTATCGAAGCTGCGGTTCTCCGCATAAATCACGACGACGTTCTTCACGGACGAGATGTCGTTGCTGCTCTGGTTGTTATCGTCGCCGCCGCATGCATAGAGGCCGAATGCGGCAGTGGCCACGAGCGGCACCGCGCAAACGAGTTTCTTGTTCATTGAGGATCTCTCTTGTGTTGGGGACCGGCGCATGACGCGGGCTGTCTCATTGAAAGCTCCGAAACGCCGGCGTGCGCAGTGTCGCAACGCAAATTGACGCGGCCATGTAATAACGCTTTCGGTTACGTAATGTCCGCTTAATAAATTTCGCGTAGCCGCCTTGACGGCGCGGGCTCGATGCTTGTCACATGAAAGACACGCGCGCGACATACGCTTCGGCATCTTTCAATTCCGATGTCCCAAGTCCATGTCTTCGATGCGTCTGCCTTACGTTTTCTGTTCCCTCGCGCTCGCCGCGTCGTCCGTGGCGATGAGCGGCTGCGATTCGCACGCAGCCGGTACGAAGGCGAGCGGGCAGACGCAGGCGGCGCAGCCGGTGACGAAGGTCGCGGCTAATGCAGTGAACGGGGCGCCGCAAGCGCAGTCGCGCGCCGAGGTCTTCGCGCATGTGAAGCAGATGACCGGGCTCGGCGAGAAGCTCTTCTTCGATCCGTCGCTGTCGGGTTCGGGCAAGCTGGCGTGCGCGTCCTGTCATAGCCCGAGCCATGCGTTCGGTCCGCCCAACGGCTTGTCCGTGCAGCTCGGCGGCAACGACATGCATCAGCCGGGTTTTCGCGCGGTGCCGTCGCTCAGGTATCTGCAATCGGTGCCGGCGTTCACGCGCCACTTCCACGATTCCGACGACGAAGGCGACGAGAGCGTCGACGCCGGCCCGACCGGCGGCCTGACATGGGACGGCCGCGTCGATCACGGCTCGGACCAGGCGCGCATCCCGTTGTTGTCTTCGTTCGAGATGGGCAGCACGCAGGCGAAGGTGACGGCGGCGGTGCAGGCCTCGCCCTACGCGGAAGATTTCCGCAAGACCTTCGGCGCGCACATCTTCGACGATGACGACAAGACCTTCGCCGCGGTGCTGCAATCGCTCGAAGCGTTCGAGCAGACGCCGGAGAAGTTCTATCCGTATGCCAGCAAGTTCGATGCGTTCCTCGCCGGCCGCGCGAAACTCAACGACGCCGAAATGCACGGCCTGCAGCTCTTCAACGACGAGAACAAGGGCAATTGCGCGTCGTGCCATATCAGCCAGCGCGCGAAAGACGGCTCGCCGCCGCAGTTCAGCGACTTCGGCCTGATCGCGATCGGCGTGCCGCGCAACCGCGCGCTGCCGATCAACAAGAATCCGAACTTCCACGACCTCGGCGCCTGCGGCCCGGAGCGCACCGACCTGAAGGGACAGGACGAGTACTGTGGCATCTTCCGCACGCCGTCGCTGCGCAATGTCGCCACGCGCAAGACGTTCTTCCACAACGGCATCTACCACGATCTGGAAGACGTGGTGCGCTTCTATGTCGAGCGCGACACGAACCCGGAGAAGTTCTATCCGGTGTCGAAGAAGGGCGTCGTCCAGAAGTTCGACGATCTGCCGAAGAAGTACTGGGACAACGTCAACACCGAGGCGCCGTTCGATCGCAAGAAGGGCGACAAGCCCGCGCTCGACGAAGGCGAGATCAGGGATGTGGTCGCGTTCCTGGGCACGCTCACCGATGGCTACGATCCCGCGAAGGACAAGGACTCGCAGAAGGGCACGGGCATCAACGAGATGAAGTCCGCGGCTAACTGAGGCGGGACGCCGCGCCCGCGCGTGGGGAGGCAGGCCGCGCGTCATGCTATCCTCGTTGCGGCCCGATTTCTTGGGCCGAAGCTGGTGAATCGCCGTCGCCGCGCTGATTGCACGGGCCGGCGTCCACACCTGTAAGCAACGAGGAAAAACCCATGCCGATCGAACATCGATCCACACATCGCGCGCGTCGGGCGCTCGCACGCATCTCCTTTCTGACGCTGGCTGCGTCCGCGCTCGTCGTGAGCGCGCAGGCGCAGGCCGCCAATCTCGGCTTCCTGAACAACACGCCGATCACCTACATGAAGCAGCGCGACCTGCAGGCGCTCAATGACGCCGCACAGAAGGCGCTCAACACGAAGCAGGACGGCGAATCGCTCGACTGGGACAACAAGGGCACGGGCAACACGGTCCCGATCAACGGCACGGTGACGCCGCAGAGCAGCTTCGAATCGGACGGGTTGAAGTGCCGCAAGGTCGAGCTCGTCGCGCATGCGAAAGGGCAGACCCAGACCTGGATGCCGACCGCCTGCAAGCAGAGCGACGGCAAATGGAAACTCAAGAAGCAGTGATGACCGGAGAACGCGGTCGATGACCGGCCGCACCGTATCGTGCGGCGTCGTGATGCTCAATGCGCAAGGCGACGTGCTGCTGTGCCACGCGACCGAGACCACGCACTGGGACGTGCCGAAGGGTGCGTCCGAGCCCGGCGAGAGCCCGCGCGAAGCAGCGTTGCGCGAGCTCGTCGAGGAGACGGGCATCGTCTTGCCCGCTGAACGGCTCAAGGATCTCGGGCGCTTCGTGTATCGCCGCGACAAGGATCTGCACCTGTTCGCCGTGCGCGTTTCCGACGACGAAGTGCGGCTCGAAAACTGCGTGTGTGAATCGTACTTTCCGCGTTACAGCGACGGCACGATGATCCCCGAGATGGACGCGTACCGCTGGGTCAGTCCGGCGGACGTGGACAAGTTCGCGAGCCGCAGCCTCGCGCGGCTCTTTCAGACGACCTTATCGCTTGCGGAGCTGCACGAGACGCTCTGATTAGTCGATCGTGCGATCGTTGGGATTGGCGAACAGCGTCTTCATTTCCGGCGACATCGGAAATTGCAGGTTCATGCCATCGGGCGGAATCGGGCGCATGAACCAGGTGTCGTAGAGCTTGGCCGCTTCGCCCGAGCGCTGCATTCTGGCGATCACGTCGTCGACGATGCGCTTGAACACCGGATCGCCTTTTCTCATCATGCAGCCATACGCCTCGTTGGCGAGCGAGGCGCCGGTCACCGTGTATTCGTTGCGCGCCGCGCCTTCCTGCGCGATCTTGCCGTAGAGAAGCGGATCGTCCATGACGAACGCGACCGCGCGATCCGACTTCAGCGCGGCGAACGCCTCGGCGTGATCGCGCGCGCTGATGATACGCAGATTCAGTTTCTTGTCGATGCTCATCTGCCGCAGCATGCGCTCGTCCGACGTGCCCGCCGTGGTCGCGACGGTCTTGCCCGCGAGATCGGCGTAATCGCGAATGCCCGACTTCTTCTTCACCGCCATGCGGATGCCGTACTGGAAGAAGCTGTTCGAGAACGCGACGAGCGGATCGCGCTCGGCCACATGCGCGGTCGAGCCGCATTCCAGGTCCACCTGATTGTTCACCACGTAGGAGATGCGGTTCGCCGACGTCACCTGCACGTTCTTCACCGCGAGGTTCGGCATGTTGAGGCGCTTCTTGACCTCGTCGACGACCTTGAGCGCGATGTCGTACGAGTAGCCGACCGGCTGCTGCCTGACCATGTACGAAAACGGCACCGACGATTCGCGCGTGCCCAGCACGATGGCGCCGTTCTCCGCGATCTTGCGCAGCGTGGCGGAAGGCGGCATCTGATCGACGGCCGCCTGTGCCGTGGCGAGCTCGGAGGCGGTGGCTGCATGTGCGCCCCCGCAAACCAGCGCGAGAAGAGAGGCGAGTGCGGCGCTTCGTTGCGCCCATGAGCGGTGCGCGAAGGAGTGCGGCGGCTTCATGTTGTCCTCGTGAGAAGCGGCGTGCGAGTTGCCTTTGATACAGGCTTTCGATGAAGCTGAGGCGCCGCGTGGCCGCGCGGCGCCTTCATGACGCAGATGCGCTGAGTCGATCTCAGGCAGGCTTGCCCCAGCTATCGCGCAGGCTGACGATGCGGTTGAATACGGGTTTGCCCGGCTGCGAATCCAGACGGTCCGCGACGAAGTAGCCGTGACGCTCGAACTGGAAGCGGTCTTCGGCGTTCGCATCGCGCGCGCTCGGTTCGAGATACGCGTTCACGACGCGCTTCGAATCCGGATTGAGCGCATCGAGGAATTCCGCGCCGCCCGCGCCGGGCTGCGGTTCCTTGAAGAGACGGTCGTAGAGACGCACTTCCGCCGCGTACGCCGTGGCCGCGCTGACCCAGTGAATCGTGCCCTTCACCTTGTAGTTGTTCGCGCCTTCCGTGCCCGACTTGCTGTCCGGGAAGTAGTTGCAGCGCACGGCGATCACGTTGCCGTTTTCGTCCTTGTCCGCGCCGGTGCATTCCACGACGAAGCCGTACTTGAGACGCACCTTGTTGCCCGGGAAGAGACGGAAATAGCCCTTCGGCGGCGTTTCCTGAAAGTCCTCGCGCTCGATCCACAATTCACGCGAGAACGGGAACGTGCGCACGCCGCGATCCGCGTGATGCGGATGCACCGGCGCGCTGCATTCCTCGCTCTGTCCTTCCGGATAGTTGTCGATGATGAGCTTGAGCGGGTCCAGCACGCAGATTGCGCGCGGCGCTTTTTCGTCGAGGTCGTCGCGCAGGGCGCCTTCGAGAATGCTCATGTCGATCCACGAATCGACCTTGGTCACGCCGACGCGCTCCACCATCAAACGGATGCTTTCCGGCGTGAAGCCGCGGCGCCGCACGCCCACGATGGTCGGCATGCGCGGGTCGTCCCAGCCATCGACGTGATTCTCTTGCACGAGCTGCAGCAGCTTGCGCTTGCTGGTGATCGCGTAGGTGAGATTCAGGCGTGAGAACTCGATCTGTTGCGGCAGCGGACGCTGAAACACGCCGTCGTTCGCGAGTTGCGCGAGGAACCAGTCGTACAGCGGCCGATGATCCTCGAACTCCAGTGTGCACAGCGAATGCGTGATGTTCTCGATCGCGTCCGACACGCAGTGCGCGTAGTCGTACATCGGGTAGATGCACCACTTGTCGCCGGTACGGTAGTGATGCGCGAAGCGGATGCGATAGATGACCGGATCGCGCATGTTGAAGTTCGGCGACGCCATGTCGATTTTCGCACGCAGCACATGCTCGCCTTCCTTGAACTCGCCCGCCTTCATGCGGCGGAAGAGATCGAGGTTTTCTTCCGGCGTGCGCTCGCGATACGGCGAGTTGATGCCCGCTTCCGTGGCCGAGCCGCGCGTGGCGCGCATCTCTTCGGCCGTCTGGCTGTCCACATACGCCTGGCCCTTCTTGATGAGCATTTCGGCGTATTCGTACAGCTTGTCGTAATAGTCGCTCGCGAAGTACTTGTGCTCCGCGCCGTCCTTGTTCCATTCGAAGCCGAGCCATTTCACGGCGTCGATGATCGAATCGACGTATTCGACGCTTTCCTTCTCGGGGTTCGTATCGTCGAAGCGCAGGTGACACACGCCGCCGTAATCCGCGGCGAGGCCGAAGTTCACGCAGATGCTCTTCGCATGGCCGATGTGCAGATAGCCGTTCGGCTCGGGCGGAAACCGCGTTTCGACCCGCTGCGACCATTTGCCGGAGCGGTTGTCGTCTTCGATGATGTTGCGAATGAAATTGGAGGGCGCCGGAGCGTCGTTGCGGTCGGTGTTCATGCGGAAAGGGTGCCAGCGGATGCGCTCGCGCGCGTGAAACGGTTCGGAAAGCGTTCGATCGGGTGAGGCGGTCGGGAACGCGTACGAATGCCTTGAATGTTGGGTCGATTCTACCTTACGCAACCGTGTAAGGCAGGCCGCGAGGGCATGCCGGCGATTTCGTCGCGCGATTCATACACGCGCGCCGCTGCGCGAGTTCCATTACTTGAATTACGCGCAAACGCGCGCTTCGTAACCACCGTAACCGGAGGTAAATCGCGTTGAAAGGCGCATGCGCGCAATTTTAAGATCGGCTCGCAAGTCGCGTTACGGCTGTTTCATCGGTCGGACCGGCGCAAAAACAAAACACATCACAACGACAACACAAGGAAGCCACCATGAAAAAAATCGCCTTGACCACGCTCAAGTTCGCCGCCGCCGCCGCACTCGTGTCGAGCCTCGCGGCCTGTGCGAACGTCTCGCGCCAGCAGGCGCACGCCGGCGTCGGCGCGGCCGCGGGCGGCGCGCTCGGCTATCTGGTCACCGGCGGGCCGATCGGCACCGTCGCGGGCGCGGCGGCGGGCGGTCTGATCGGCGCCGGGGTGCGCTGATCTTGCGTCGATCTCTCTTCAACGCGCTCAGATAGCCTTCGATTCCCGCAGCCGAGCGATGGTCGCCTCGTCGTAGCCGAGCACGTCCGCGAGCACGCTCGACGTGTGCTCGCCCAACAGCGGCGGCGCCGTGCGCGCCTCGGGCGGCGTCGCGCTCATCTTGATCGGGCTCGCGACGAGCTTCACGCTGCCTCCCGTCGGATGCGGCAGATCGATCTGCATCTTGCGCGCGAGCACTTGCGGATCTTCGAACACTTCGCCCAGATCGTTGATCGGCCCGCACGGCACGCCCGCGGCTTCGAGCTCCGCGATCCATTCGTGCTTGCCTTTGCCGCGCACCATGTCCGCGAGAATCGGCACGAGCGTGTCGCGATTGCGCACGCGCGACGGATTCGCCGCGAAGCGCGCATCGTCGGCCAGGTCGGCGCGTCCGCCCACTTCGACGAACTTGCGGAACTGCCCGTCGTTGCCCACCGCGACGATGATCCAGCCATCGCTCGTCTGGAATGTCTGATACGGCACGATGTTCGGATGCGCGTTGCCCCAGCGCACCGGCGGCTTGCCGCTCGCGAGGAAATTGGTGTTCATGTTGGCGAGCATCGCGACCTGCACGTCGAGCAGCGCCATGTCGATGTATTGCCCTTCGCCGGTTCGATCGCGGTGTGCGAGCGCCGTCAGCACGCCGATGGTCGCGTACATGCCGGTCATCAGATCGGCGATCGCCACGCCCGCCTTTTGCGGGCCGCCGCCCGGCTGGCCGTCGCGTTCGCCGGTAATGCTCATGAATCCGCCGATACCCTGCACGATGAAGTCATACCCCGCGCGCGACGCATACGGCCCCGTTTGCCCGAAGCCCGTGACCGAGCAATAGACGATGTCCGGCTTCACCGCCTTGAGCGATTCGTAATCGAGCCCGTATTTCTTCAGTTGCCCGGCCTTGTAGTTCTCCAGCACGACATCGCTTTGGGCGGCCAGTTCGCGCACGATCCGCTGTCCTTCGGACGTGGCGATATCCACCGTCACCGAGCGCTTGTTGCGGTTCGCCGCGAGGTAATACGCGGCTTCGCGCGTGTCCTCGCCGTCGGGCGTTTTCAGGTAGGGCGGGCCCCAGTGGCGCGTGTCGTCGCCGGTTTCGGGCCGCTCGATCTTGATGACGTCCGCGCCGAAGTCGGCTAAGGTCTGCGCGCACCACGGACCCGCGAGCACGCGGGTCAGGTCCAGCACGCGGATATGGCTCAGGGCTCCCATTGATGTCTCGCTCGCTCTGGTTTGACTTTCGAATCGCGACTGTCGCACAGAACCGGCGTGCGCGCGATACCGGGGGGCCCCGTCGGCACGCCGCGCGCCCGGTTGCGCGCGGCGAATCCCGTATAATCGACAATCACCCTTGTTCCGCCGGCCGCGCTCGTAACGAGCCGCCCGCGGGCGCCATCAAAGAACCGAAGACACGCCCCGTACGCTATGAAAGCCGCCGAAATACGCGAGAAATTCCTGAAGTTTTTCGAATCGAAGGGCCATACGATCGTGCGTTCGTCGAGCCTCGTGCCCGGCAACGACCCGACGCTGCTCTTCACCAACTCGGGCATGGTCCAGTTCAAGGACGTGTTTCTGGGCAGCGAATCGCGTCCGTACTCGCGCGCGACCACCGCGCAGCGCAGCGTGCGCGCGGGCGGCAAGCACAACGACCTGGAGAACGTCGGCTACACCGCGCGGCATCACACGTTCTTCGAGATGCTCGGCAACTTCTCGTTCGGCGATTACTTCAAGCGCGACGCGATCCACTACTGCTGGGAGCTGCTGACCAAGGTCTACGCGCTGCCGGCGGAAAAGCTCACGGTCACGGTCTACAAGGAAGACGACGAAGCCTTCGACATCTGGGCGAAGGAAATCGGCGTGCCGGTCGAGCGCATCATCCGCATCGGCGACAACAAGGGCGCGCGTTACGCATCGGACAATTTCTGGCAGATGGCCGACACCGGCCCGTGCGGTCCGTGTTCGGAAGTGTTTTACGACCACGGCCCGGAAATCTGGGGCGGCCCGCCGGGATCGCCTGAAGAGGACGGCGACCGCTTCATCGAGATCTGGAATCTCGTGTTCATGCAGTTCAACCGCGACGCGCAAGGCAACATGACGCCGCTGCCCAAGCAGTGTGTCGATACGGGCATGGGCCTGGAACGTCTCGCCGCCGTGCTGCAGCACGTGCACAGCAACTACGAAATCGATCTGTTCCAGAACCTCATCAAGGCCGCGGCGCGCGAAACGAACACGCCGGATCTGGAAAACAACTCGCTGAAGGTGATCGCGGACCACATCCGCGCATGCTCGTTCCTGATCGTCGATGGCGTCATTCCCGGCAACGAAGGCCGCGGCTACGTGCTGCGCCGTATCGTGCGCCGCGCGATCCGTCATGGCTACAAGCTCGGCAAGAAGGGCGCGTTCTTCCACAAGCTGGTGGCGGATCTCGTCGCGGAAATGGGCGCGGCCTATCCGGAACTGGCCGATGCGCAAAAGCGCGTGACTGACGTGTTGCGTCAGGAAGAGGAGCGTTTCTTCGAGACGATCGAGCACGGCATGTCGATTCTCGAAGGCGAGCTGGCCGACCTCGACAAGAAGAACGTCAAGCAGCTCGACGGCGAACTCGCGTTCAAGCTGCACGACACGTACGGCTTCCCGCTCGATCTGACGGCGGACGTGTGCCGCGAGCGCGGCGTGACCGTGGACGAACCCGCGTTCGACGACGCCATGGCGCGTCAGCGCGACCAGGCGCGCGCGGCGGGCAAATTCAAGCTCGCGGCGGGCCTCGAATATTCGGGCGCGAAGTCCACGTTCCACGGCTACGAGAAGGAAATCTTCGACGACGCGAAGATCCTCGCGATCTACGTCGAAGGCGCGTCGGTGAACGAGGCGAAGGACGGCCAGCAAGCGGTCGTCGTGCTCGATCACACGCCGTTCTATGCGGAGTCCGGCGGTCAGGTCGGCGATCAGGGCGTGCTCGCGAACGCGAACGTGCGCTTTGCCGTCGCGGATACGCTGAAGGTGCAGGCCGATGTCGTCGGTCATCACGGCACGGTCGAGCAGGGCACGCTCAAGGTCGGCGACGTCGTGAAAGCGGAAATCGACGGCATCCGCCGCGGCCGCACGGCGCGCAATCACTCGGCCACGCACCTGATGCACAAGGCGCTGCGCGAAGTGCTCGGCGGCCACGTGCAGCAGAAGGGTTCGCTGGTCGACGCCGACAAGACGCGCTTCGACTTCGCTCACAACGCGCCGATGACGGACGACGAAATCCGCCGCGTCGAGCAGATCGTGAACAGCGAGATCATCGCGAATGCGCCTGGCGTGGTGCGCGTGATGCCGTACGACGACGCGGTGAAGGGCGGCGCAATGGCGCTGTTCGGCGAGAAATACGGCGACACGGTGCGCGTGCTCGATCTCGGCTTCTCGCGCGAGCTTTGCGGCGGCACGCATGTGCAGCGCACGGGCGATATCGGCTTCTTCAAGATCGTGATGGAAGGCGGCGTCGCGGCGGGCATTCGCCGCGTCGAGGCGATCACCGGTGACAACGCCGTGCGCTACGTGCAGGAACTGGATCAGCGCATCAACGCGGCGGCGGGCGTGCTGAAGGCGCAGCCTTCGGAACTGACGCAACGCATCGCGCAGGTTCAGGAGCATGTGAAGTCGCTGGAGAAGGAACTCGGCGCGTTGAAGTCGAAGCTCGCGTCGAGCCAGGGCGATGAACTCGCGTCGCAAGCAGTCGATGTTTCCGGCGTGCAGGTGCTCGCCGCGCAACTCGAAGGCGCGGACGTGAAAACGCTGCGCGAAACCGTCGACAAGCTGAAGGACAAGCTGAAGAGCGCGGCGATCGTGCTCGCATCGGTGGATGGCGGCAAGGTCAGCCTGATCGCGGGCGTGACGCCGGATGCGTCGAAGAAGGTGAAGGCGGGCGAACTCGTCAACTTCGTCGCGCAGCAGGTCGGCGGCAAGGGCGGCGGACGTCCGGACATGGCGCAGGCGGGCGGCACGGAGCCGGCCAATCTGCCGGCCGCGCTCGCGGGCGTGACGGGCTGGGTGCAGCAGCAGCTTTAAGCTTCGATTCAGGAAGTTCAAGCGGCCCGATCGGCGGATGTCGATCGGGCCGTTTTCATTGCGCATTACAGCCTGTCAGGTACGCCGCGTGCGTCTTCTCCCTCGATGTTTCAACTACACAAAGGGAGAAGACGATGAACCGGAAAATCGTGACGATCATGCTGACGTCTGCACTGTTCGCAACGGCGGGCGCCGCACAGGCGAAGGGCTGCATCGAAGGCGCGGCGGTGGGCGGCGTGGCGGGCCACGTCGCAGGCAAGCACGGCACGGCGGGCGCGGTGGGCGGCTGCGCGATCGGCCATCACGAAGCCAGCAAGAAGGAAAAGAAGGCAGAGCAGGCGCAGCAAGCCAACGCGGCCAGCGCTCCGGCCAGCAAGTAAGCAAGTCGACCGGGCCGGTCTCGTTTGCGCGAGTGCCGGCCCCAGCCGCTAGAATGGCCGGATTGCCGGCCGCGCGTGACGCCATCCGTCCGCGCGCGCCTCGTTCAAAACAGGCCATGACAGCGATCCCATGACAGCGCCCACGGACCCGATCCAGCACTTCGCCTCCGACAACTACGCAGGCATCTGCCCCGAAGCGCTGCAAGCGCTGATTCAGGCCAACACCAGCGGCCACGAGCCCGCTTACGGCGACGACTCGTGGACACAGCAAGTCTGCGACCGCATCCGCGACCTGTTCCAGACAGACTGCGAAGTCTTCTTCGTGTTCAACGGCACGGCGGCCAATTCGCTCGCGCTCGCGTCTTTGTGCCAGTCGTATCACTCGGTGATCTGCCACGAACTCGCGCATATCGAAACCGACGAATGCGGCGGCCCCGAATTCTTCTCCGGCGGCTCGAAGCTTTTGACCGCGACGGGCGAGAACGGCAAGCTCACGCCCGACGCGATCGAAGAGCTCGTCACGAAGCGCGCGGACATCCACTATCCGAAGCCGAAGGTCGTCGCGCTCACGCAGGCCACCGAAGTCGGCACGGTCTACACCGTCGAGGAAGTGCGCGCGATCGCGGCCATCGCCAAGCGCCGGCATCTGAAAGTGCATATGGATGGCGCGCGCTTCGCGAATGCGGTCGCGGCGTTGAACGTGCATCCGTCGGAGATCACGTGGCGCGCCGGCGTCGATGTGCTGTGCTTCGGCGGCACCAAGAACGGCTTGCCGGTGGGCGAGGCGGTCGTGTTCTTCGACAAGGCGCTCGCCGCCGATTTCGCGTATCGGCTGAAGCAGGCGGGTCAGCTCGCATCGAAGATGCGCTTTATCTCCGCGCCGTGGCTCGGTCTCCTCGACAACGACGTCTGGCTGCGCAATGCGCGCCACGCCAACGCGATGGCGCAACTCATGGCCGACCGTCTCGCCGCTATCCCCGGCGTGAATCTGCTGTTCAAACCCGAAGCGAACGCGGTGTTCGCCGAGTTGCCGGCGCATGTGGCCGCGGCGCTGCGCGCGAAGGGCTGGCGCTTCTATCAGTTCATCGGTTCGGGCGGCTGCCGGCTGATGTGCGCGTGGGACACGCAACGGGAAACCGTCGAGCGTTTCGTCGATGACGTGCGTGTGTTGTCCGCCTCGATCTAAGCCCGAATTGACACCTCCGTCGCACCGCTCCTAACATGCCCGCACCCCTTCCACCGGTTCTCGCGCAATGGCCTTCATCTTTTATCTGACTCACATTCACCTCGGCTACGACTCGCTCGCGATGCTCGAAAGCGAGTGCGCGCGCATCGGAATGAAGCGGCCGCTCGTCATCACCGACAAGGGCGTCGCGGCGGCGGGTCTGTCCGCGCGAGTGGTCGAGAGCGCGAAGCTCGGCGCGCTGCCGGTGTTCGACGACACGCCCTCGAACCCGACCGAAGCGATGGTCATGCAAGCCGCCGAGCAATACCGGCGCGAGGGCTGCGATGGCCTGATCGCGGTGGGCGGCGGCTCGTCGATCGATCTGGCGAAGGGCGTCGCGATCGCCGCGACGCACGACGAGCCGCTCACGAACTACGCGACCATCGAAGGCGGCAGCGGCAAGATCACCGGGCGCGCGGCGCCGTTGATCGCTGTGCCGACGACATCGGGCACGGGCAGCGAGGTGGCGCGCGGCGCGATCATCATCCTGAACGACGGGCGCAAGCTCGGCTTCCATTCGTGGAACCTGTTGCCAAAATCGGCGATCTGCGATCCCGCGCTCACGCTCGGCCTGCCGCCGGGGCTCACCGCCGCCACCGGCATGGACGCGATCGCGCACTGCATCGAAACCTTTCTCGCGCCGGCCTTCAATCCGCCCGCAGACGGCATCGCGCTCGACGGACTCGAACGCGCGTGGGCCAACATCGAGCGCGCGACGCACGATGGCCAGGACCGCGACGCGCGCCTCAACATGATGTCCGCATCGATGCAGGGCGCGATGGCGTTCCAGAAGGGCCTGGGCTGCGTGCATTCGCTGTCGCATCCGCTGGGCGGTCTGGCGGTGAACGGGCGCACGTCGCTGCATCACGGCACGCTGAACGCGGTGGTGCTGCCCGCCGTGCTGCGCTTCAACGAAAGCGCGCCGACGGTGGTCGCGGACCGGCGCTTCGCGCGCATGCGCCGAGTGATGAATCTCGCGGAGAACGCCGATGTCGCGCAGGCCGTGCACGACATGACCGCGCGCCTCGGCCTGCCGACGCGTCTGTCGCAGATGGGCGTCGAGGAGAGCATGTTCGACAAGGTCATCAAGGGCGCGCTCGCGGATCATTGCCACAAGACGAATCCGCGCGAGGCGAGCGCGGACGATTACCGGCGCATGCTGACGGAATCTCTTTGAACGATGAACAAGCCCGTTCGCACCACGCGTGCCGATTACCCGCACTTTCTCGCGATCAGCACGCGCTGGTCCGATAACGACGTCTATGGCCATATCAACAACGTCGTCTATTACAGTTACTTCGATACGGTCGTGAACGAGTACCTGCTGCGCGCGGGCGTGCTCGATTTCAGCGAGGGCGAGACCATTGGCCTCGTCGTGGAGACGCGCTGCAATTTCTTTGCGCCGGTCGTGTTTCCCGAGCCGATCGAGGCGGGTCTGCGCGTCGAGAGACTTGGAAACACGAGCGTGCGCTACGAAGTGGCGATCTTCGCAAAAGGCTCCGACGAAGCCGCCGCGCAAGGGCATTTCGTGCACGTCTACGTGGATCGCGTGACGCGCCGGCCGGTGCCGCTGCCCGCGCCGCTCGTCGCCGCGCTCAAACCCCTCACCATCGCCTGAGGGTCGCGTCTTGCTTCAGTGGTTCGGCGTGAATCTGCTCAACGGCGCGAGCGTGGGACTGCTGCTATTCATGCTGTCGGCGGGACTGACGCTGATTTTCTCGATGCTCGGCGTGCTCAATTTCGCGCACGCGAGCTTCTATATGCTCGGCGCGTATGTCGGTCAGGCGCTCGCCGCGCAGGGCGGATTCTGGTTCGCGCTGATCGCGGCGCCATTGATCGTCGGCGTCGCGGGCGCCTGGTTCGAGCGCCTGCTGCTGCGGCGCGTGCACGCGCGCGGCGCGCTCGCCGAAATGCTGCTGACCTTCGGCGCGGCCATGGTGATCGGTGAGGGCGTGAAGCTCGCATGGGGACTCGGTCCGTTGCCGGCGACGATTCCGCCCGTGCTCGACGGGCCGCTGTTCACGCTGTACGGCGCATCGTTCGCGCGCTATCGCGTGTTCATGATGGCGACGGCCATCGTCATGCTAGGCGCGCTCTGGATCGTGTTGCGGGTGTCGAGGACGGGCCTCGTCGTGCGCGCGGCGCTCACGCATCCCGATGCCGTCGAAACGCTCGGTCATGACGTGCCGCGCGTGTTCACGACCGTGTTCGCGGTCGGCACCGCGCTCGCGGCACTCGGCGGCGTGATCGGCGCGCCGCTCGCCGTCATTGAACCCGCGATGGCCGATGCGATGGGCCCGATCGTGTTCGTCGTCGTCGTGATCGGCGGGCTCGGGTCGCTTTCCGGGGCGCTAGTCGCGTCGCTGCTGATCGGCTGCGTGCAGACGTTCGCGGTGAGCGCGAGCGCGTCGGCGGGCAGCATCGCCGCATCGTTCGGCGTGACGCTGCCGCCCGCGTGGAGCGCGCTGACCGTCGCGCAGATGGCGCCGGTGCTGCCGTATTTGCTGCTCGTCGCGATGCTGGCCGCGCGGCCGCGCGGGCTCTTCGGCGAGCGCACGCGCGATGCTTAAGTTCGTCGCGTTGATCGCAGCGCTCGCGCTGCCGCCGCTCGTCTTCGAGCAATCCTGGCTGCTCGCGTATCTCGCGCAGACCGCGACGCTCATTGTCTTCGCGCTCTCGTACAACCTGCTGCTAGGCGAGACGGGGCTGCTTTCGTTCGGGCATGCCGTGTATTCGGGCCTGGGTGCATTCGCCGCCGCGCACGCGTTCAATCGCTTCGGCGTGCCCTTGCCGGTATTGCCGCTGATCGGGGGATGCGTGGCGATGCTCGTCGCCGTCGTGTTCGGCGCGATCTCGACGCAACGCGCGGGCACCACGTTCGCGATGATCACGCTCGGCCTGGGCGAGCTCGTCGCGGCGTGCGTGTGGCTCGTGCCGGGCTGGTTCGGCGGCGAGGGCGGCGTGACGATCGATCGAGCGAGCGGGCCACAGTTCTTCGCGTGGACCTTCGGGCCATTGCGCGAGGCGTATGCGCTGATCGCGTGCTGGTGCGTCGTGTCGTCATTGGCGATGTTCGCGCTTTCGCGCACGCCGATGTGCCGCCTCGCCAACGCCGTGCGCGACAATCCCGCGCGCGCCGCGGCCATCGGTTTCGCGCCCGCACGCGTGCGTTTCACGATGCTGGTCGCATCGGCTTTCTTCGCCGGCATTGCCGGAGTGATGGCGCTGATCAATGTGGAGCTGGTGTCATCGGAAAGCGTCGGCCTGGCGCGCTCGACGAGCGTGCTGGTCGCAACCGTGATCGGCGGCGCGGGCACGTTCTTCGGCCCGGTGATCGGCGCGGTGCTGCTGACGTTCGTAAGCGTCGGCGTGGCGAGCGTCAGCGCCGCGTGGCCGATGTATCTCGGGCTGCTCTTCATGTGGGTTGTGGTCGCGGCGCCTCGGGGCGTCGCCGGGTGGTTCGCGCGCGATGCGCGTTCGCTCGGCCTGGGCGCCCTCAGCGCGATGGTGTGGGGCGTGCCGGTCGTCACGCTGGTCGAGGCGCTCTATGCGGGACGAATCGATGCGCGTGCGTGGCTCATCGGATTGCCGTGCGTGGCGTTCGGCCTGTGGCTCGCACGCCGCACGAGGCCCGCGCGATGAACGCGGCGCTGGAACTGCACGGCATCGTCAAACGCTTCGGCGCGACGCGCGTATTGCGTGGTGTCGATCTGCGCGTGGCGCAGGGCGAGCGGCATGCGCTCATCGGTCCGAACGGCGCGGGCAAGTCCACGCTGTTCGATCTGATCTCGGGACGCGCGCGGCCGGATGAAGGGCGCATCGTCGCGGATGGCATCGACATCACGGGCAAGCGGCCGCAGCGCGTGTGCCGCACGCTCGCGCGCAGCTTTCAGACGACGAGCGTGTTCGGCGGACTGTCCGTCTTCGACAACCTGCGCTGCGCGGTGCTCGGTGCGTCGTCGTCGCGTTTCATCGATCGATGCCTGCCGTCTCGCAGAGTCGATGCGCGCGCGCACGCGATGCTCGATGCGATCGGCCTCGCCGCACGCGCCGACGAACCCGCCGCGCGTCTCACGTATGCCGAGCAACGCGCGCTCGATCTGGGCCTCGCGCTCGCAACCGATGCGCCGCTGATCCTGCTCGACGAACCCACCGCCGGCATGAATCGCGCGGAGGCCGCTCACGCGCTCGCGCTGATTCGTGCGACGACGGAAGGCCGCACGCTGCTGGTGATCGAGCACGACATGGATGCGGTGTTCGGACTTGCGGATCGTATTTCGGTGCTGGTGCAGGGGCGCGTGATCGCGACCGGCGCGCCTGCGGAGATACGCGCGAACCGGCAAGTGCAGGAAGCCTATCTCGGTTTCGATGGAGTCGCGCAATGAGCGTGGCGTTGCATATCGAGAACCTGCGCGCGTGGTACGGCGACGCGCAGGTGCTGCATGGCGTGAATCTCCGCGTGGGCGAAGGCGAGGCGGTCGCGCTGATCGGGCGCAACGGCTCGGGGCGCTCGACGCTCGCGAAGGCCATCATGGGGCTGGTGCGCTGCGCGGGCGAGATGCGTTATCGCGACGTGCCGCTCGTGGGCTTGCGGCCGCATCGCATCGCGCGGCTGGGGCTCGGCTATGTGCCCGAAACGCGCGATGTGTTTCCCGCGTTGACGGTACGCGAGAATCTCGTGCTGGGCGAAAAGAAGGGCACGCGCTTCACGCTCGCTGACGCGTATCGGCTGTTTCCGGTGCTCGAAGAGCGGGCATCGGTGAAGGCGGGCGCGCTGTCGGGCGGCGAGCAGCAGATGCTGGCGCTCGCACGCACGCTGGCGGGCGATCCTTCGCTCGTCGTGATCGATGAACCCGGCGAAGGGCTTGCGCCGCAAGTGCTCGCGCAAGTGGGCGCGTGCCTCGCGACGCTGCGTGAACGCGGCGTCGCGATGCTGCTGATCGAAGAGCGGCTGACCCTCGCGCGCATGCTCGATGCGCGCGTCGCGGTGATGGGGCACGGGGCAGTGCGCTTCGATGGTCCATTCGCGGCGCTTGCTCGCGATGAGCGAGTCATGCGCGAATGGCTCTCCGTCGGCTAAGTCGAAGACTTGCTATCCCGCTCCACGATCCACTCGTGCTTCGGATCGTTCTTGAAGTGCCACGTGCGCTTGTCGCCCGCCATCACGTTCAGATAATAGTTGTCGTAGCCATACGGCACGACGACCGGGTGATATCCGCGCGGCACCATCACTACGTCGTGATTCTCGACGGCCATGGTTTCATCGAGATCGCGTTCGTCGGTATAAACGCGCTGGAACGCGAAGCCCTGCGGCGGATTCAATCGATGGTAATACGTCTCTTCGAGCGAACTCTCCACCGGCACATTGTCCTGATCGTGCTTGTGCGGCGGATAGCTCGACGCATGCCCGCCCGGCGTGCGCACTTCGACCACGAGCAGCGACTCGGCGGCCTCCGTCTGCGGAAGTATGTCGCATACGTAGCGCGTATTCGCGTTCTTGCCGCGCGTCGAGCGCTTCATCTGCGACGGTTCGATCAGACGCGGCGGAAACTCGCCCTTGGCGGGCGCGCTCGCCACGCCGATCTCCGCGTCGCGCTCCGCACGCACGATGGCCGCGAGCTTCGGCGGCACATAAACCGCATAGGGCGCGGCGTCCTCGAACACGCTGTCGCGCGAGCCGATCGACTGCCAGTGCTCGTCGCCGGCCTCGATGCTCACCGTGCCCGTCAGCACGACGATGCAGCTTTCGCGATCCGCGTCGTACACGTGCACCACATCGCCCGCATTCAGCCGATACGCCGCGAAGCCCACATGCTTCCAGCCCGCCGAATCGGGGGTGACGCGCGCGATGGTCTGCCCCTCGCGCGATGCTTTCACTAACAGGCTCATGCCGCCTCCTTGTAGGTTCCGTCGACGAGCGCGCGCAGCGTGCGATAGCCGCGCTCGGCATAGGCGTAGCTCGGCGCGATCACCGGGTCCTGCTCCGCTTCCACGACGAGCCAGCCGCTGTAGTCGTGCTGCGCGAGACACGCGATGATGCCCGGATAATCGACGGCGCCATCGCCCGGCACGGTGAACGCGCCGTTGATGACGGCATCGAGAAAGCTCCAGTTGCGATTGCGCGCGAGCTTCACGATTTCAGGGCGCACGTCCTTGCAATGCACATGGCAGACGCGCGCGATGTGCTTGCGCAAAACGGTCAGCGCATCGCCGCCCGCGAACGTGATGTGACCGGCGTCGAACAACAGACCGACGGCATTGCCGGTGAGCGACATCAGCCGGTCGACATCGGCGGGCGTTTCGACATACGCGCCCATGTGATGATGATAGGCGACGCGCACGCCATGCGAGAGCGTGTATTCGGCGAAGCGGTTCAGACGCTCGGCGTACTGCTCCCATTGCGCATCGGAAAAGAAGCGCGGGCGTTGATAGAGCGGTCGCGGCGCGCCCTGGATCGAGTTGGCCACTTCGCCGTAGACCATCGCGGTGGCGCCGTTTTTTGCGAGCAGTTCGAGATGCGGGCCGACGGCTTCGATCTCTTCTTCCGCGCTGCGCTCGGCGAGCCTGCCTGAGTACCAGCCGGACACGAGCGCGAGATCGTATTGCGCGAGCAATGTCTTAAGCGCCTGTGGTTCGCGCGGAAACTTGTTGCCGAGTTCGAAGCCTTCATAGCCGATCTGCTTTCCTTCGGTCAACGCGGTAGACAGAGGTGTCTCCCCGCCGAGCGAAGGAAGGTCGTCGTTCATCCACGACAGTGGATTGATGCCGATGCGGACGTTCAAGGGCATGGAAAATCCTTGTGCTCTACTTGGAACTTTGGGAACGCGCATTGACCGCGCGCTCGTACGCTTCACGCGCGACGACCACCGCCGCACGCTCGGAGACTTCGGGCACGGCCACTTCCCACCACCATCCGCCTTCTTCGGTGGGCCGCGCCGGGTCCGTATCGATCGAAATCAGATAGCTTCGATCCGCCGCCCGCGCGCGCTTCATCGCGGCCTGCAGTTCATCGACATTCGACACATGCTCCGACAGGGCGCCGAGCGATCGCGCATGCATCGCAAAGTCGATCTCCGGCGCACCGAGCGCGCCCTGCCTGCAATCATCGATGAGATTGTTGAACGGCGCACCGCCGCAAGCCTGCTGCAAGCGGTTGATGCAGCCAAAGCCGCGATTGTCGAGCAGCACGACGATGATCTTCGCGCCGAGCATGACCGACGTCGCGAGTTCGCTGTTCATCATCAGATAGCTGCCGTCGCCGACGATCACGATCACTTCGCGCTCCGGCCGCGCGAGCTTCACACCGAGCGCACCCGCGACTTCATAGCCCATGCACGAATAGCCGTACTCGACGTGATAGCCGCCCGGCGCACTCGTGCGCCACAGCTTCTGCAAGTCGGCCGGCAAGGTGCCCGCCGCGCATACCACGACGTCGTCGGCAGGCGAACGCTCGTCCGAGCGCTGCACCGCGCCGATCACATCGGCTTCACGCGGCAGGAGGCCATCGGCGACCGGCGTGTTCGTCACATGCGCCACCGTCTCGCGCCATTCGTTCGCCAGCCGATGCGCGCGCGTGGTCCATTGCGGCGATGCATGCCATTCGCCTAGCGCTTCAGATAACGCATCGAGCGCGAGCGCCGCATCGGCCTGCACGGCGATTGCGTTCTGCTTCAATGCATCGAACGGATTGGCATTGACCGCGACGAGACGCGCTTCTGCGAAAAGCGTGTTGGATCCGGTCGTGAAGTCCTGCAGACGTGTGCCGACCGCGAGCACGCAATCGCTCGCATGCGCGAGTTCGTTCGCGGCCGAGCCGCCCGTCACGCCGATGCCGCCCGCGTTCAGTGCATCGTCCCACGCGAGCGCGCCTTTGCCCGCCTGCGTTTCGGCGACCGGAACGCCGTGCTTGTGCGCGAACCTGCGCAGCGCATCGGTTGCCAGTCCGTACAGCACGCCGCCGCCCGACACGATCAGCGGCTCGCGCGCCTCGCGCAACGCTGCTGCCGCCCGTTCGATCTCGCGCGCGACCGGCGCCGGCGCATGAAACTCGACGACGCGCGGCTCGAAGAACGAAGCGGGATAGTCGTACGCCATCGCCTGCACGTCCTGCGGCAGCGCGAGCGTGACGGGACCGCATAGCGCGGCATCGGTCAGCACGCGAATGGCGCGCGGCAATGCGCTCAACAATTGCGCCGGATGCACGATGCGATCGAAGTAACGCGACACGGCCTTCAGCGCATCGTTGGCGGACACGCCGCCGTCGTGCGCATCTTCGACCTGTTGCAGCACCGGATCGGGCGCGCGCGACACGAAGATATCGCCCGGCAGCAGCAGCACCGGCAGGCGGTTCACATGCGCGAGCGCCGCGGCGGTGACGAGATTGGTCGCGCCCGGACCGATGGACGTCGTCACCGCCATCATGCGGCGGCGCATGTGCGCCTTCGCATACGCAATCGCGCTATGCGCCATCGCCTGCTCGTTGTGCGCGCGATACGTCGGCAGGTCATCGCGATACCGATACAGCGCCTCGCCTAAGCCCGCGACATTGCCGTGCCCGAAGATCGCGAACACGCCGCCGAACAGCGGCTCGCCGTTCGTCGTGCGCAGCGACGCGAGATAGCGCACGACGGCCTGCGCGGCGGTCAGCCGGACAGTGGAGGTCACGGCCGTTTCGGTTTGAGTTGCACGCTGGTTCATGCGGCCTGCTCCTGTCTTGCGTGATGGGAAATGGCCGTGGCGTCATGCGAGGAACGCGCATCGCGCCACGCGCCGATCAGCGCTTCGAACGTGCGTCGCACACGAGCGATCAGCTCTTTGTCATCGATTTCGTTCGCGAGCCACGCGTGACTCGGCTCATGAAAGATCGTGCGTCCGACCGTGAAGCCCCTGCACGTCTTCGATGCAGCCGCTGCACGAAAGCCATCGCTGAGTTGCTCGACGGCCGCCGACAGACCGAGCAGCACGACACCACGGCAATACGGATCGCGTTCGGCGATCAGCGCGTCGACGGCTTGCCATTGCTTCGCGCTCATCGGCTCGAGCTTCCACCATTCCGGATAGATGCCCAGGTTGTAGAGACGCTTCAGCGCGCGATAAACGGTGTCGTCTTCCACCGGCGGCCCGTTCTTCGGCACGATCACTTCGAGCAGCAGCTCGTTGCCGCTTTCCTGCACGGCATCGTAGAGCGCGCGAATCTGCGCTTCCTGTTCGAGACGCAATTCATGTGGATGATCGGGGTGATACTGCACGAGGCACTTCGCCACCTGTTCGCGCGGCCATTGCGTGAGGGTCGTGCCGATCGAGCGGCCGTGATCGAACACGAGCGGCAGGGAGCCCGGCAGCTCCACCGGACGCCCGACCCACCAGCCGCGACCGGTGGCGGCATTCAATGCATCCTGACCATAGCGGTCGTCGACCAATACGCCGATGCGTCCTTCGAGTCCGAGCTCCTTCTCCGTCTGCGCGACCGCTTCGACAAAGAGATTCTTCAGCGTCGAGATGCGCGTTTCGCTCGCGCCGGTCTGCTGCGCGAGATCGAAGAACTGGTTGCGATGATCGAATGCGAAGCCCAGCACTTCATCCCATTGCATGCGGTTCGGGCTCACGCGATGCAGACGCGCGAGCTTCGCATCGCGATCCGGACGGCGCATGCGCACAGGATCTTCCTTCGCGGCAGCGAGGAAATAGTCGAGCTCGGCGGGCGTGGGCATCGCCGGCGCGCAACCATGACGCGACACGACCAGCGCGCCGCATGCATTGGCCGAGCGCGCGCAGGCTTCGAGCGGCTCGTCGCGCAGCCAGCCCGAGAGGAAACCGGACGCGAAGGCATCGCCCGCACCGAGTACGTTGAGCACTTCCACTTCGACGCCGCCGTGAACCGGCGCATCGTCGATGGAAGCGGGCACCGCGCCTTCGATGATCGAGCAGCCGAGCGGCCCGCGCTTCACGACGAGCGTCGCGCTGGTGACCTTGCGCACCATCGCGAGCGCGTCGATCAGGCGGTCCTTGCCGCCCGCGATGCGAAACTCTTCTTCCGTGCCGATCACGAGATCCATCAGCGGCAGGATGCGCTGCAAATGCGCGGTGACGCTTTCATCGGCGATGAAGCGCGTCTCGCCGTCGGCCTTGCCGGTGAGACCCCACAGCACCGGCCGATAGTCGATGTCGAGAATCGTGCGTACGTTATTGCGCCGTGCATATTCCAGCGCGCGGCGGCTTGTGCGGTTCACCTGTTCCGTCGAGAAGTGCGTGCCCGTGATGAGCAGCGCTTTCGACGACGCGATATACGCCTCATCGAAATCGCTTTCGTCGACGGCCATGTCCGCGCAATTCTCGCGATAGAACACGAGCGGGAACGTGTCGCGGTCTTCGAGACCGAGCAGCACGAGCGCGGTGAGCCGTTCACGGTCGATGCGAACGTGACTCACGTCGCAACCTTCGCGTTCGAGCGTCTCGGTGAGAAAGCGCCCCATGTGATCGTTGCCGACGCGCGCGAGCATCGACGATTTGAGCCCGAGCCGCGCGCAGCCGAACGCGATGTTCGCGGACGAGCCGCCGAGATACTTCGAAAAAGTCGATACGTCTTCGAGCCGCGCGCCGACGTTCTGCGCGTAGAGATCGACGGCGAGGCGGCCGAGGCACACGATATCGCGCGTGCGGTCGGGTGCGAAGCGAGAGGTGGTTTGTGTTGGCATGCTTGATAGTCCTCAGATCGTCGCGCCTTCGAGTTCGGTCATCATCTGCTGCATTTCCGCGCCGCCCGCCATCATGTCGAGCACTTCGTTCTTGCTGATGGTGTCCTTCGTGTACGTGCCCATCGAGCGGCCGCGATTGAGCAGCGTGAACGAATCGCCGATCGGATATGCGTGATGCACGTTGTGCGTGATGAAGATCACCGAGATGCCTTTCTCGCGCGCCTTGTGAATCAGCTTGAGCACGTTGAAGCTCTGCTTCACGCCGAGCGCGGCGGTCGGTTCGTCGAGAATCAGCACGCGCGCGCCGAAGTGGATCGCACGGGCGATTGCGAGACATTGCTTCTCGCCGCCGGACATCGTGCCGATAGGCTGATGCGCATCGCGGACGTTGATGCCCATTTCCGCGAGCTTGGCGCGCGAGGTTTCGGCGGCGAGATCGAGGTCCATCACGCTGATGCCGAAGCGCTTTTTCTGCGGCTCGCGGCCCATGAAGAAGTTGCGCGCCACTGAAAGCAAGGGCACGAGCGCGAGATCCTGATACACGGTCGCAATGCCGAGATCGAGCGCTTCTTTCGGCGATTCGAAATGCACCGGCTTGCCATCGACGAGATAGTCGCCGGAGGAGGGCTGATGTACGCCCGCGAGCGTCTTGATGAGCGTGGACTTGCCCGCGCCGTTATCGCCCAGCAGGCAGTGCACTTCACCGCGCTTGAGGCGCAACGTGACGCCGTTCAATGCGATGACCTTGCCGAAGAACTTGCTGACGTTCTCGAGTGCGAGGATGTTGTCGTCTTGCATGATCGTTTCTCCTCTCATTGAGCCTGGGATACGCGACGGCGCACGTAGTGGTTGAAGAGCACGGCGATCAGCAGCATCACGCCGAGGAACACACGGAACCAGTCCGAGCTCACGTTCGTATAAGTAATTCCGATCTGCACGACGCCGAAGATCAACGCGCCGAAGCATGCGCCGACCACCGAGCCATAACCGCCCGTCAACAACGTGCCGCCGATGACCGCCGCGATGATCGCTTCGAATTCCTTCTGCAGGCCGCGGTCAGCCGCAGCCGAACCGATATCGCACACTTGCAGCACAGCGAACAGGCACGAGCAGAACGCGGTCAGCACGAACAGCGAGATCTTCACGCGCTTGACCGGCACGCCGACGTTCTTCGCGGCATTGGCATCGCCGCCGACCGCGAGAATCCAGTTGCCGTAGCGCGTCTTGGCGAGCACGAAAGCACCGACCGCCGCGAGCGCCAGCCACCAGATGATGACCTTCGGAATGCCCGGCACGAGCGGCTCGCCGCTGTCGAGCAGCTTGCCGATGCCCATATGCGCCAGCCACGTGAACACGCCATGGAACGCGACGCCATGAAACAGCGTATTGGAGACGGGATCGGCTTGCGCGAGGTCTCCCACGCCGGAGATGATCGTGCGGTCCGCGAACATGATCGACAGCGCCAGCGTGAGGCCGCGCAGGATGAACAGGAACGCGAGCGTGACGATGAACGAGGGCAGGCGCGTTCGCATCACGAGATAGCCGTTCAGCGCGCCGAGCAGCATCGAGCAGACGAACGCGAAGATGATGGCGGCCCAGATCGGCCAGTGGAAGTACACCGAGGGCAGGGCGACCATCATGCCCGCGAAGCCGATCATCGAGCCAATGGAAAGATCGAACTCACCGGCGATCATCAACAGACACGCGCCGACCGCGAGCAGGCCGAGATAGGCGGCCACCTGCGACCAGTTCATCACGCCGTCGAGGTTGAACATGCCGGACGAACCGGCGCTGAAACCGAACACGAGAAACACGAGCACGGTGCCCGAAATCGCCGCGAATTCGGGGCGGTTCAGCAGATGGCCGAACCACGATGTCTGGCGTACGCGCTCATCCGAGGGCTTTGCCTTGTCAGGTGCGTCAGCGTTGTCCTGCTGGGGGTTCACTTGAGGTGGGTAATGCTTTCCGGCTACGCCCATGATGGCTCCTTGAGACTCGAAACGAAGTTCAAAACAGTCGCGATGTGCGCGTCCCTACCGCGTCCGCGAACGGACGCAGTAAAGACACATGGAATGCTGAGAAAAGCGGGCGGCTTACCTGAAGCAGTTCAAGCCGCCCGAAGAGGTCGCTCTGCGATCAACGATATTGACCGGCGTACTTCACGACCTTGTCGAGATTGTCTTTGGTGATGAAACCCGGACCCGAGCGGATGTTCTTGGGTCCGTACGATGGCGCCAGTCCATAGGTTTCGAGGCGCGCCTTGAACTTCGGGTTGGCCTCGAGAATCTGGCGGATCTTCACCGGATCGGTGGTGTGCTCTTTCTTCACGATCGAAAGTACGGCCACCGGAATATAGCCTTGCAGATACGGCTGCTGATCGATCGCGAACTTGATCGTGCCGTCCTTGATCGCCTTCGCGATGTCATCGGAGAAGTCGAAGGTCACGAAATAGAGCTTGTTTTGCAGGCCCATTTGCGTGACGGCCTTGATCGTCGCGGAGGCGGGCGTCGGTCCGAGGGTGAGGATCGCCTGCGTGTCGGGGTGATTGCGCAGATACGCCGAGACCTTCGACTGGATCTCGGTCGGGTCCTGCCCCGAGTCGATGGTCGATGCCTTGTAGTCGATGCCGAGCGCATCCGCGAAGCCCTTGCAGCGATCGAAGGAAACCGTATTGGTCGCGATGTGATTCACGCACAGGAAGGACTTCACGCCCGCGGCCTTGGCCTTCTTGCCGGCCTCGTTGCCCGCGACATATTCCGGCTGACCGATATGCATGATCGCGCCGAGCTGCGCGCTCTGTTCTTCCGTGCCCGAGTTGATCGTCACGAGCGGAATCTTCTTCGCGGTGACCTTGTTGATCGAGCTCTTCAAGACGTCGAAGTCCGCGATGGTGGTGATGACGCCGTCGTAGTTGCGCGCGGCCGCCTGCTCGATCAGACGCGACATGTCCGCGATATCGCCGTTGGGCGGATTGCGGTAGTCGGTCTGCACGTTGAAGTCCTCATCCGCCTGCTTGATCGCATTCTTGATGACGTTCCACCAGGAATCGGAGTCCGGCGCGTGGCTGATCAGCACGAACTTCGCGTCCGGCGCCGCCTGCGCGGGACCTGCCGTCATCACCGCTGCGCTGCACAACGCAGCAGCAGCCACCAGCGCGCGCAGCGCGGCCCGACCGTTGCAAAGGGTCATTGTCTCCACCTATCTCGGTTGTTGTTTGGTGTGATGTTTTCGCGAGCCGGCGCCGCTCGTCACGGCGTCTGCTCAGGACCAAGATTAGGTCAGTTTTCGGTGGTCTGCAATAGAAATTTTATGCGTTCGACAAATGGAAAATACATTCCAATTTGCTTGCCGCCTTCCTATAATCGGTTCCACGGCGCTCGTCATCGAGCGCGCACAAAGATGAGCCAAGAAATGGATGAGACCAGCACCGAAGTCCAGAGCGTCGATGAACTGATGCAGCGGATCACCGACGCGTACGAGTCGCTGCCGCGCCAGTTGAAGAGCGTCGCGACGTACATCGAACAACATCGGCAGAGCGTGATGATGGATCGCACGAGCGATATTGCGAGCGCGTGCGGCGTGCATGCATCGGCGGTCGTGCGGTTCGCGCAACGCTTCGGCTTTTCCGGCTTCTCGGACCTGCAGGCCGTGTTCCGGCAGGCGTACACGGGCGCGGGCGGCTCGCAGCAGACCTATCAGCAGCGCATTCGCAAGCTGATCGACGACAAGGCGGGCGAGGCGTCGGGCGTGTCGGTGGCGCGCGAATTCATCGCGGCGAGCCGCACGGGTCTCGACGAACTCGAGGCCGGTCTCGACGACGAGCAGTTCGAAGCCGCGGTCGACATGCTCTCGCAGGCGGAGAACATCTATGTGATCGGCGTGCGCCGCTCGTTCGCGGTGGCGAGCTACATCGTCTATGCATTGCAGCACACGAAGAAGCGCGTGCATCTGATTTCGGGCTTCGGCGGCATGTTCCGCGAGCAGGTCCGCAGCGTGAAGAAGGGGGACGTGGTGGTCGCGATCAGCTTCGCGCCCTACGGCAAGGAGACGCAGTATTGCGTGCGCGCCGCGCAGCATCACGGCGCGAAGACCCTCGTCATCACCGACAGCCAGCTTTCGCCGCTCGCGCGTCACGCGGGCGCGAGTCTGTTCGTGAAGGAGGGCAGCGCGTTCGCGTTCCGCTCGCTCACGAGCACCATTTGCCTGTGCCAGGCGCTGTTCATCGCGCTCGCGTACCGGCTCGAGTTGAACGTTGAAGAGTCCAAGGAGACAGGTGGCTATGACGATTGAAGTGGCGGTGTTCGGAGCGGGACGCATCGGCAAGATTCACGCGGCCAATCTCGCGCGGCAGCCGGGCGTGCGTTTGAAATATGTCGTCGATGTGAATCGCGACGCGGCGGCCGCGCTCGCGAAAGAGCACGGCGCGACCGTCGCCGATGTCGACGGCGCGATGGGCGATGCCTCCGTCGGCGCGACGGTCGTGTGTTCGAGCACGGACACGCACGCGGACCTGATTCTCGCGTCGGCGGCGCAGGGCAAGCATGTGTTCTGCGAGAAGCCGGTGGACCTCACGATCGAGCGTGCGCGCGCCTGCGCCGAGGCCGTGCAGAAGGCGGGCGTCGTCTGCATGATCGGTTTTCAGCGGCGCTTCGATCCGACTTTCTCGGCGCTGAAGACGCGCATCGATGCGGGCGAGATCGGCGACCCGGAAATGCTGATCGTGACGAGCCGCGATCCGGGCGCGCCGCCTGTGGAGTACATCAGGCATTCGGGCGGCATCTTCAAGGACATGCTGATCCACGACTTCGACATCTTCCGCTGGATTCTCGACGACGAAGCCGACACGCTCCACGCGACGGGCAGTTGTCTTTCCGATCCGGCCATCGCGGAGGCGGGCGACATCGATTCGACCGCGGTCACGATTCGCACGAAGCGCGGGCGTCTGTGCCAGATCAACACGGCGCGGCGCGCGGCGTATGGCTACGATCAGCGCTTCGAACTGCTCGGCAGCGCTGGCATGCTGCAGGCGGGCAACGTGCGGCCGACTGAAGTGACCGCCTACACGAGCACCGCCGTCTCGAGCGACAAGCCCGAGGCGTTCTTTCTCGAACGCTATCGCGCGGCGTACGCGGCGGAGATCGCCCATTTCTTCGATGCGGTCAATAACGGCAAGCCCGTGCGCACGACCGTCGCCGATGGTCTCAAGGCGCTGGAACTCGCCGAAGCCGCGACGCTTTCGTGGCGCGAGAAGCGCATCGTCAAGCTCGGGGAGAACGCTGCATGAGCAAGCTGAATTCGGTGCGCTTTGGAATCGTCGGGCTGGGGCGGCTCGGGCGCCGGCATGCGGAGAATCTGGCGTGGCGCGTGCCGGGCGCGAAGCTCGTCGCCGCGTGCAGCCCGGTGGCGGACGAGCGCGAGTGGGCGCAGCAGACGCTGCCGGAGCTCGCGCTTTACGCGGACTACGACGAGTTGCTCACGGACGCTTCGGTCGATGCGGTGTGGCTCGTCACGCCCACGTCGCTGCATCCGAAGCAGATCATCGCCGCGTTGCGCGCGGGCAAGCACGTGTTCTGCGAGAAGCCGCTGTCGCTCGATCTCGCCGAATGCGACGCGGTGATCGAGGAGCACGCGCGTCATCCGCATTTGCAGGTGATGATCGGCTTCGTGCGGCGGTTCGATGCGAGCTATCGCGACGCGTTCGATCAGGTCGCTCAAGGCGCAATCGGGCGGCCGTTCATGGTGCGCTCGCAGACCTGCGACAAGAACGATCCGGACGGATTTTTCGTGCGTTTCGCGCCGACCTCGGGCGGGCTGTTTCTCGATTGCAGCGTGCACGATATCGATCTCGCGCGCTGGCTGCTCGGCAATCCTCGCCCCAAACGCGTCTATGCCAGCGGGACGATTGCGATTCACGAAGGCCTGCGCGATTGCAACGACGTCGACAATGGCGTGGCGACCGTCGAATTCGATGATGGACGGCTCGCCGTTTTCTACGCATCGCGCACGATGGCGCATGGCCACGACACGCAGACGGAAGTGATCGGCACGGCGGGGGCGCTGTCGGTCGGGCGCAATCCGCGTGCGAATCGTGTGGAGATCGCGGATGCGCACGGCATGCGCAACGCATGCACGCCGACGTTCTTCGAGCGCTTCGAGGATGCGTTTCTTCGCGAGGCGCAGGCGTTCGTCGCGGCGCTCGTCGAAGGCAAGCCGACCGGGCTCACGCTCGGCGACGCTCGCGAGGCGACGCGGATTGGGATCGCGATGCGGGAGGCTTGTCAGAGCGGGAGGGCGGTGGAATTTTGACCGGTGAGGTTTTGACCGGTGAAATCATGTGATCGAGGAGCCTCGCTAGCGAGGCTCTTTTTTATGGGGATCGACAAAACTACGCCTGAATGATGTTCTCCATCTGTTGAATCTCGAACGAGGGAAGCGACAGTTTTCTGGCCTCATTGCGCCAGTCCGCGATAGCCGATTCCACCTTTCCGAGAACGGCGTTGGCTTCCTTCTCGGTCAACCGGTAAAGCTCCGCTGTCGCCATGACCGAGTGCACGTCAGGCGATGCATTCTGTCCGTCGAGCGTCAATGCATGATCCGCCTTGCCAGGATTCGGGTTAATGTCGAACGCGGGTGACAGCCGCCAGCCGGAGGGTTCGCGAATGAAGCCGTGATTGCGCAGATGATCATCCCTATTTCCGACGATTACGTTGAAGACAGCGCGACGAAACATTTGCCTGAGGTCTTCGTCGACGTGTCCTTGCGCGCCGTTATCTGCGATGTATTGCGCGAGGTCGAGGTAGCTCGCGCCGGTGTCGCCGTCCTGGCGCTCCAGTAGCGTCATCGCGGAGGCGTACATGCGACGGCCATCGCCCAGGCGGTCGAAACGCGCGGAGCAGAACGTGCCGTAGCGCTCGGAGAGTTTTTCGAGCCGCGCATCCGGAAGCGTGATGCCGGCATTCTTCGCAAGGACATGCATCAGGAATTCCCATGCGCCAACGTCATAGCGATCGTCCCTGGCAGGAAACTTGGCGATCCATAGTCGCTTGTCATCGTCCGTGAAGTTTGCTTTTGGCCGGGCGCCGCCGAGGGACGAGCCCGGCGCCACCAGCATCGCGAGCCACTTCTCGTACTCGGGAAGCCTCTCGACGCCCGGTTCTTCCACACGCCGACTGATGTACGCGAGTTCCTTCAGCGAGGAGACGGGCGGCGCCGCGTTGTCGCTTGCGTCCAGGAAGGGGTCGGTCGCAAAGCGGAAGCGCAAGCCTCCCATCCGGGTGTGGTCGTAGACGCCCAGCAGGTAGTCGAACTCCTGGAACTTGCGCATCTTGCGGTCTTGCTTCGCGGCAGCGGCGGCTTCGCGCCGTTCCATCAGGACGCGACCCCACCGGTCGGGCGCGGAGTCCATGAAGATGCCGAATGCCGGCGTTTTGGCGGGCGGATGCTGCTCGCCCGCATAGAGTTCGAGCCGCGGGTCGAGCATGAACGCCGGTGCGCTCTTGAGCCACGGTTCGTCATACTCGAACGATGCAGGCAGAGACGTGATCGCCTCGTGCGGATACAAGGTGCCCACCCGCTGGCTTATGCCCAGTTCGGGCGCATCGAGGTGCACTTGGTATCCGGCGCGATCCTTTTTCTTCGACATCCTTCATTTCGTCCGTGTAGCGGTACGTCCGCGTGGCCGGGGGCGGGGCAGGTCGAGGTCCTGCAACTTGCGCCCGAGCTCGTCGTCTTGCGCGACCGCGTCGATGTCCTGATCCAGCCCCAGCACCCGCAATGCACGCATGTAAGTGCCCATGGCGATCGTCGGGTCACCTTTTTCGAGCCGCCTCAACGTCTCGCGAGAGATGCCCACGCGCTCGGCGAAGAGCTCCGTCGTCAGCTTGCGACGAAGGCGCGCGAGACGCAGACGCTCGCCCAGCGCGACGAGTTGACGGAGCGCGGACGGGAAGGAAGGGTGTCTGGTCTTGGGCATTATGACCAATATATTAGGCAAAATAGTAAAAATTGCCAAATTAATGTGTCAAAATTCCGGTTGAGAAATTTTAAAAGCCACATAAATTAGTCAAATTCGAGCGTTTTGACAAATTTGAAAGGTATTCGGACTAGCGTCAGATGCTTTGCGCCCCCCGCTCGTCCGCGAGAGATTTGCATCCCGATGGACGTCCCGCTCCAGTGCATTCGTGACCGCTGCGTTAAAATTGCACGTTCACCGACCGCTCATCCACCAGGCAAAGGAAAGGTTCAATCGCGATGGAAGTTCACAAGGAAGTCGACGCGCGCGGGCTGAACTGCCCGCTGCCGATCCTGCGGGCGAAGAAGGCGCTCGCCGACATGACGAGCGGTCAGATCTTGAAGGTGCTCGCGACCGATCCCGGCTCGCAGCGCGACTTCGCGGCATTCGCCAAGCAGACCGGCAACGAGATCGTCGAATCGACGGCGCAGGACAAGACGTTCATTTTCCTGATGCGTCGCCGGTAAGGGCCAGAAACTCTGCTCCGCAAAAGCAAAAAGCCCGTCACATCGTGACGGGCTTTTTTTCGACTCGCAGC
Source organism: Caballeronia hypogeia (assembly GCF_001544875.2). GTDB lineage: Bacteria > Pseudomonadota > Gammaproteobacteria > Burkholderiales > Burkholderiaceae > Caballeronia > Caballeronia hypogeia. The sequence goes on along the minus strand of NZ_FCOA02000008.1, from coordinate 155,345 downwards.
AGGAAGGAGATCAGCCTTCGAGAATCGGCGCGCGATTGCGCAGATATTCCTCGAATTCCGCTTTCACTTCCGGGTGACGCAGGGCGAATTCCACTGTGGCCTTCAGATAACCCAGCTTGGAACCGCAGTCGAAACGCGTGCCGTGATACTTGTACGCGAGCACTTGCTCATCCGACAGCAGCGACTGGATCGCGTCCGTCAGTTGCAGTTCGCCGCCCGCGCCCGGCTTCAGCGCGCGGATGTGATCGAAGATGCGCGGCTTCAGCACATAACGGCCGACGACGCCCAGGTTCGACGGCGCCACCGCCGGTTCCGGCTTTTCGACAATTCCCGACAGCTTGAAGATGTTGTCTTCCCACTCCTTGCCGTCGATGATGCCGTAGGACTTCGAATCCTCCGGCGGGATCTCTTCGACTCCGATCACGGAGCTGTGATAGTGGTCGAATACTTCGATCATCTGCGACATCACGGGTGGCTTGCCGTACAGCAGGTCGTCCGCGAGGATCACTGCGAACGGGTTGTCGCCGACGAGCTTTTCCGCGCACAGCACGGCGTGGCCCAGACCGAGCGCTTCGGCCTGACGCACGTAAAAGCAGTCGACATGGCTTGGCTTGATGCTGCGCACGAGCTCGAGCAGCTTGTCCTTGCCGCGTGCCTCGAGTTCCGCTTCGATCTCATAGGACTTGTCGAAGTGGTCTTCGATCGCACGCTTGCTGCGGCCCGTCACGAAGATCATTTCGGTAATGCCGGCCGCCATTGCTTCCTCGACCGCGTACTGAATCAGCGGCTTGTCCACGACTGGCAGCATTTCCTTCGGGCTGGCCTTGGTCGCGGGAAGGAACCGCGTGCCCAGACCCGCGACGGGGAAAACCGCTTTGGTAACTTTTAGCATGTGATAACCCTGATCCTCTTAAATCATTTAGAACGTCGAGACAACCGGAATGGATCGAAAAATGATCCGAACCCTCAATTCAGACAGGCAGACGCAATAATTGCGCCTGAAGCTTCTCGATAGTGGTTCCGTATTCTGCCAGCCTTTTGCGCTCCTGTTCAACGACGGCGGCCGGAGCTTTTGCAACAAAGCTTTCATTGCCGAGTTTCGCGTTACATTTTGCAATTTCAGCGTTCAGGCGGTCCACTTCCTTCGTCAAACGCTCGCGTTCCGCAGCGACGTCGATCTCGACTTTCAGCACGAGCTTGCTCGTACCCACGATCGCCACCGGCGCGCCGTGAGCTTCACGGTCGAGGGCGGCTTCGTCGTCGATGATCTTCACTTCGGAGAGACGCGCGAGGGCGGCGACATACGGCGCGAACGCGGAAAGGCGGCCCGCGTCGCCGTGCGCGAGCAACGGCACCTTCACCGCGGGCGACAGATTCATTTCGCCACGCAGATTACGACATGCATCGATGACAGTCTTCAGTTCGGCGGCCCACTGTTCAGCGGATTCATCGATTTTTTTCTGCTCGGCGCGCGGGTAGGGCTGCGTCATGATCGAGGCTTCGCCTTCTTGCGCGCCCGACGGATACGCGTCCGTCAACGGCGCGACTTTCTGCCACAACGCTTCGGTAATGAACGGGATGATCGGGTGCGCGAGCCGCAGCACCGTCTCCAGCACGCGCAAGAGCGTGCGGCGCGTGGCGGTTTGCTGCTCCGGCGTGCCGGTCTGGATCTGCACCTTCGCGAGTTCCAGATACCAGTCGCAATACTCGTCCCACACGAACTTGTAGATCGCGCTCGCGACGTTGTCGAAACGATAGTCCGCAAAGCCTTTCTCGACTTCCGCCTCCACGCGCTGCAGCAGCGACACGATCCAGAAATCGGCCTGCGAGAAATCCGTGTAGCCGCCGGGGCCGCAATCGCCCGGCTTGCACGCGCCGGGATTCGCGAAGCCGCAATCATGGCCCTCGCAGTTCATCAGCACGAAACGCGTGGCGTTCCACAGCTTGTTGCAGAAATTGCGATAGCCCTCGCAGCGCGCGAGGTCGAAGTTCACATTGCGGCCGAGCGTGGCCATCGACGCCATGGTGAAGCGCAGCGCATCCGTGCCGAACGACTGAATGCCTTCGGGGAACTCGCGGCGCGTCTTCTTCTCGATCTGCGCGGCGGCTTTCGGATTCATCAGGCCGGTGGTGCGCTTGGCGACCAGCGCTTCGAGGTCGATGCCGTCGACGATATCGATCGGGTCGAGCGTGTTGCCCTTGCTCTTCGACATCTTCTGGCCTTCGGCGTCGCGCACGAGGCCGTGCACATAGACGGTGTCGAACGGCACCTTGCCGGTGAAGTGCGTGGTCATCATCACCATTCTGGCGACCCAGAAGAAGATGATGTCGAAGCCCGTCACGAGCACCGACGAAGGCAGGAACGCCTGCAGTTCCTTCGTCTCGTTCGGCCAGCCGAACGAGGAGAACGGCACGAGCGCGGACGAGAACCACGTGTCGAGCACGTCCTCATCGCGCTTCAGTGCGCCCTTGTAGCCTTGCGCGTCGGCTTCGGCGCGGGCTTCTTCTTCCGTCTTCGCAACGAAAATCTCGCCGTTCTCGCCGTACCACGCGGGAATCTGATGCCCCCACCACAACTGACGCGAGATGCACCAGTCCTGGATGTTCTCGAGCCACTGATAGTACGTGGTCGTCCAGTTCTCCGGCACGAACCTGATCTGGCCGCTGCGCACGACATCGAGCGACGTTTCCGTGATCGACTTGCCCGGATTGAACGTGCCTTCGGGCGCGGGCTTGCTCATCGCCACGAACCACTGGTCAGTCAGCATCGGCTCGATGACCACGTTGGTGCGGTCGCCGCGCGGCACCATCAGCTTGTGCGGCTTCACGGATTCGAGCAGACCGAGCGCTTCGAGGTCTTTCACGACTTCCTTGCGCGCGTCGAAGCGGTCCATGCCGCGATACTTCTCGGGCGCGTTGTCGTTGATCTTCGCGTCGAGCGTGAGGATTTCGATCTGCGGCAGCTTGTGGCGCTGACCCACGGCGTAGTCGTTGAAGTCGTGCGCGGGCGTGACTTTCACGACGCCCGTGCCGAACTCACGATCGACGTAATCATCGGCGATAACGGGAATCTCGCGATCGCACAGCGGCAGCACGACCGTCTTGCCGATCAGATGCTGATAACGCTCGTCTTCCGGATGCACCATCACGGCGACATCGCCGAGCATGGTTTCCGGACGCGTGGTCGCCACAGTGAGATGGCCCGAGCCGTCCGGCAGCGGATACTGGATGTGCCAGAGATGGCCGTTTTCTTCCTCGCTCACCACTTCGAGGTCCGACACCGCCGTGCCGAGCACCGGGTCCCAGTTCACGAGACGCTTGCCGCGATAAATGAGGCCCTGCTTGTAGAGCGTGACGAAGACATCGCGCACGGCGGCCGACATCTTGTCGTCCATCGTGAAGTATTCGCGCGACCAGTCGATCGACGCGCCGAGACGGCGCACCTGATTCGTGATGGTCGAGCCGGACTGCTGCTTCCACGTCCAGACGCGCTTCAGGAACTCTTCGCGGCCGAGGTCGTGGCGCGAGATGCCCTGGGCGTCGAGCTGGCGTTCCACGACGATCTGCGTCGCGATGCCCGCGTGGTCGGTGCCGGGCACCCACAGCGTGTTTTCGCCGAGCATGCGGTGATAACGCGTCAGGCCATCCATGATGGTCTGATTGAACGCGTGCCCCATGTGCAGCGTGCCGGTGACGTTCGGCGGCGGCAACTGGATAGAGAAATTCTTCGCGCCGTCCTTGAACGTGGGCGCGGAGTAGCCGCGCTTTTCCCATTCCGGACCCCATTGGGACTCGATGTTTTGAGGCTCGAAGCTCTTCGCAAGCGTGTTGTCGCTCATTGTGGAATCTGCCGAAAAATGCGTGAAAAAATGCGGTGGAATCCCCGATTATAAGGTTCTGGCCACGCCGTCGGACGAATTCGGCCCGCGACGCGCGCCCGGCCGCCACCGACGGCTCCATCGGCGCGGTCTTATAATGATCGGCTCGCCTTTCGCCTCACTCGCGTTTATTCTTCGCGTCCTATTTTTCCCATGCCCGACCTGCTCGCGAATCTGAATCCCGAACAACTCGCCGCCGTGACGCTGCCGAACGAACCCGCGCTCATTCTCGCGGGCGCCGGCAGCGGCAAGACGCGCGTGCTCATCACGCGCATCGCGTGGCTGATCCAGCAGGGCTACGCGTCGCCGCCGACCGTGCTCGCCGTCACCTTCACGAACAAGGCCGCGCGCGAAATGCTCTCGCGCCTGTCCGCCTTGCTGCCGATCGACACGCGCGGCATGTGGATCGGCACCTTTCACGGCCTGTGCAATCGGATGCTGCGCGCGCATTACCGCGACGCGGGCCTGCCGCAGACGTTCCAGATTCTCGACACAGCGGACCAGCTTTCGGCCATCAAGCGGCTGATGAAGGGCCTGAACGTCGACGACGAGAAATATCCGGCGAAGAATCTCCAGTACTTCATCAACAACGCGAAGGAGCAGGGCCTGCGTCCGAAGGACGTCGACGCCACCGACGACTTCAATCGCAAGTTCATCGAGCTTTACGTCGCGTACGACCAGCAATGCCAGCGCGAAGGCGTCGTCGATTTTCCGGAGCTGCTGCTGCGCTGTTATGAACTGCTCGCGCACAATCCGCCGCTGCGCGCGCATTATCAGGCGCGCTTTCGCAATATTCTCGTCGACGAGTTCCAGGACACGAACAAGCTGCAGTACGCGTGGCTCAAGCTGCTCGCGGGCGAGCACAACGCGATCTTCGCGGTCGGCGACGACGATCAGTCCATTTACGCGTTTCGTGGCGCGAACGTCGGCAACATGCACGACTTCGAGCGCGAGTTCCGCGTGCGCAATCTGATCAAGCTGGAGCAGAACTATCGCTCGCACGGCCATATCCTCGATACCGCCAACTATCTGATCGCCAACAACTCGCGACGCCTCGGCAAGAATCTGCGCACCGACGCGGGCCACGGCGAGCCGGTGCGCGTCTACGAAGCCGCGACGGATTCGCAGGAAGCGGGCTGGATCGTCGAGGAGATCAAGGCGCTCATCAATACGGGCATCTCGCGCGGCGAAGTCGCGGTGCTTTATCGCAGCAACGCGCAGTCGCGGACCATCGAGCACACGCTCGTGAACGCGGGCATTCCGTATCGCGTGTATGGCGGCCTGCGCTTCTTCGAGCGTCAGGAAGTGAAGCACGCGCTCGCGTATCTGCGTCTCATCGACAACCCGAACGACGACACCGCGTTCGCGCGCGTCGTCAACTTCCCGACGCGCGGCATCGGCGCGCGTTCCATCGAGCAACTGGCCGACAACGCGCGTCTCTACAACTGTTCGATGGCCGGAGCTATTCCGTACGTAACCGGCAAGGCGGGATCGACGCTGGGCGCGTTCAGCATGCTCATCGCGAAGATGCGCGCTGAAACGCAGCAGATGAGTCTGCCGGAGACGGTCGAATACGTGGTGCGCGCGAGCGGCCTCGCCACGCACTACGAAACCGAGCGCGAAGGGCAGGACCGGCTGGAAAACTTGCAGGAACTCGTCAACGCGGCGGCGGCGTTCGTTTCCGAGGAAGGCTACGGCCTCGACACGCCGGCGCGTTCCATCCCGCTGCGTCCGGGGGCGAGCGCGGCGCCGGAAATCGCGGCGGTGAGCGAGGAAGGCGAAATTGAAGTGCTGAATGCGCCCAACATCACAGATCCCGCGCAGAACCCCGACACCATGACGCCGCTCGCCGGCTTCCTGTCTCATGCGTCGCTCGAAGCGGGCGACAACCAGGCGCAGGCCGGCCAGGACGCCGTGCAACTGATGACCGTGCACGCGGCGAAGGGTCTCGAATTCACTGCAGTGTTCATCACTGGCCTGGAAGAGGGCCTGTTCCCGCACGAGAACAGCGCGCAGGAATCGGACGGGCTGGAAGAAGAGCGGCGTCTCATGTACGTGGCGATCACGCGCGCGAAGGAGCGGCTGTATCTGTCGTTCGCGCAAAGCCGCATGCTGCACGGCCAGACGCGCTACAACATTCGTTCGCGCTTCTTCGACGAATTGCCCGAAGGCTCGCTCAAGTGGCTCACGCCGAAGATCGAGGCGGGCGCGCGCTGGGGCGGACGCTCGGACAACGCCGGCTGGGGCCGCGACTGGTTCGCGCGTCCGGGACAGGAGCGCGGCGGTTCTTCCGGTTATGCGCGCGATCACGGCACGAGCCCGGCGCTGCCTTCGTTCGCCAACGAGCAGCGCGCGGCGGAGTCCGGCTTCAAGGTCGGTCAGGCCGTGTTCCACACGAAGTTCGGCGAAGGCACCGTGACCGCGCTCGAAGGCTCCGGCGGCGACGCCCGCGCTCAGGTGCGCTTCAAGCGCCACGGCGAGAAATGGCTGGCGCTCGCGGTCGCGAAACTGCAGGCCGTCGAATGAAGCGGCTCGGCATCATGGCGGCGCTGCCGCAGGAACTGGGCGATCTGATCGAGCAGATGCGGGCGGCGGGCCAAGTGCGCACCGTCACGCTCGGGGCGCGCGAGTATTACGTCGGCGACGCGCACGGCGTTCCGGCGGTGGTCACGCTGGCGCGCATCGGCAAGGTGGCGGCAGCGGCCACGGTGAGCGCGCTGATCCACGTATTCGAAGCCGATGCGGTCGTGTTCACGGGCGTCGCGGGCGGCGTGCGCGCGGACGTACAGGTGGGCGACATCGTCGTTGCAGATGCGTTGCTGCAGCACGATCTCGATGCCTCGCCGCTGTTCCCGCGCTACGAAGTGCCGCTGCTCGATCGCGCGCGCTTCGATGCCGATGCCACGCTTTCCGACCTGCTCGCCGCCGCCGCCGATGCGTTCGCCGCGGACGAAGGGCCGACGCTGGCCTCGCGTTTCGGCGTGGAAGAGCCGCGCGTGCATCGCGGCTTGATCGTGAGCGGGGACCGCTTCATCGCGAGCCACGAAGGCGTGAACGCCTTGCGCGACGCGCTGCCGGACGCGCTCGCCGTCGAAATGGAAGGCGCGGCGATCGCGCAGGTCTGCTACGAGCACGGCGTGCCGTGCGCTGTCGTGCGCACCATCTCCGATACCGCCGACGCCGCCGCGCCCGCATCCTTCGCCGAATTCCTCACCGCCATCGCCGCGACGTATTCGTCGGGCATTTTGTCGCGCTTTCTGCGCGCGCTCGGCTGATCTCCGCGAGCCCGCGCCAAGGCGCGCGGGCAGGGCATTCCCGCAGTGCGGTCATCCGTCCAAATTCCCGCTTGTAGGTGAGAATGATTCTCAATACAATGAGTCTGACGATCCGAGACGCAAAAGGAGCCCGACGACATGACCAACGAATTCACTGCCATCGGCGGGGCGAGCGCCGGAAGCCCGGTATCCGCGACGCACGCGCGCGGTGAGCGTTGCGCAGTATCGGCGAACGCCGCGAAGGTTCTCGAAACGACGCGCCGCGCGTGGAGCGAGGCGAGCGCTCAGGCGCCCAAGGAGGCGACCCGCCGCCCGCCGCGCGCATCGCAACCGAAAAAGCGCGTCGTGCCGCGCCGGTCCCGCTGGTCTTCGCTCGTAGCCGCCCTGAATTACTGGAGCCCGAAACCGCTGTGAACGCCGCCGACTTCTCACCGAAAGCCGTGACGCATGACGTCACTTCCGCGCCGTTCGAGCTCGACGAACGCATGCTCGACGCCAGCCGTTTCCCGCTCGTGCGCCTGCGCTCGCGCGCCGTGAGGCCGGGCTACGCGTTTGCCTGGAGCGCGCAGATGCGCCGGCTCGTCGCACTCGCTACGCCTTTCGTGCTGGTGGCCGAGCACGATGAAAACGAAACCGCCGACGACGCGCGCCTGCGCGCCGCGTGGATGCGCGCGCACCGCGCGACGCTCGCCGCGTTCTGCCGCGGCCTGATCGTGATCGAGCCGCGCATCGAGGCACGCGCCGGCACGCGTGAAACCTTGCGCGCGATGACCGAAGGCAGCGGCGTGCGCACGGTCGTCGTGTCGAGCATGCGGGTCGCGGGCGAGCTTGCGCCGGTGCTGCTGAAACATGCCGTTGCGCCGGGCGCGGCCGCCGCGCGCACGCAGGCGATCTGAACCGTCGGACCGATCAGGGCGCGCCCTGTCTAGCAGGGGTTTCGTGGCTGCTCTATTCTGTGGAGCCGACAAAGCCGCTTTGCAGAGGACGCGCATGCCGACTTACCAAGAAGCGTACCGCCGCTCGATCGATGCGCCCGAAGCGTTCTGGGCCGAGCAGGCCCGGCGCATCCACTGGCATACGCCGTTCGACCAGGTGCTCGATCGCAGTCATCCGCCGTTTGCGCGCTGGTTCGTCGGCGGCAAGACCAATCTGTGTCATAACGCCGTCGACCGGCATCTCGCCTCGCGCGCGCAGCAGGACGCGCTCGTCTACGTATCGACGGAAACGGGCATCGAGCGCCACTACACCTTCGCCGAGCTGCATGCCGAAGTGAATCGCATGGCGGCCGTCATGCGCTCGCTGCACGTGAACAAGGGCGACCGCGTGCTGATCTATCTGCCGATGATCCCCGAGGCGCTCTTCGCGATGCTCGCGTGCGCGCGCCTCGGCGCGATTCATTCGGTCGTGTTCGGCGGGTTCGCGGCGCCGAACCTCGCGGCGCGTATCGACGATGCCGAGCCCGCGCTCATCGTCACGGCCGATGCGGGCGCGCGCGGCGGCAAGGTGATCGACTACACGCCGCTCGTCGACGAAGCTTTGTCGCGCGCCGAATTCAAGGTGCCGCAAGTGCTGTTGATCGACCGGCAGCTCGCGCCCGAGCGTTTGCAGGCGAGCTATCTGGTCGCCTACGAGCCGCTGCGCGAAAAATTCTTCGATGCCCACGTGCCGTGCGAATGGCTCGAATCGAACGAGCCGTCCTACATTCTCTACACGTCCGGCACGACTGGCCGGCCGAAAGGCGTACAGCGCGATGTCGGCGGCTATGCGGTGGCGCTCGCGGCATCGATGGAGCACATCTTCCAGGGCGGGCCCGGCGACACCATGTTCACCGCGTCGGATATCGGCTGGGTGGTGGGGCACAGCTACATCATCTACGCGCCGCTGATCGCCGGATGCACGACCGTGATGTACGAAGGCACGCCGATCCGCCCCGATGGCGGCATCTGGTGGCGGCTCGTGCAGCAATACAAGATCAACCTTATGTTCACCGCGCCGACCGCGATTCGCGTGCTCAAGAAGCAGGATCCGGCGCTGATGGAGAAGTACGACCTGTCGAGCCTGCGCACGCTGTTTCTCGCGGGCGAGCCGCTCGACGAGCCCACCGCGCAGTGGATTCAGAGCGCGCTGAAGAAACCGGTCATCGACAACTACTGGCAGACCGAAACCGGCTGGCCGATGATCGCGATTCCGCGCGGCATCGAGGAATTGCCGTCGAAGCTCGGTTCGCCCGGCGTGTCGTCGATGGGCTTCGATCTTCAACTGCGCAACGAAGCCACCGGCGAGGTCTGCGCGCCGGGCGAGAAGGGCGTGGTCACGCTGGGTTATCCGTTGCCGCCGGGCTGCATGCAGACCGTGTGGCGCGACGACAAGCGCTTCGTCGACACCTACTGGAAGAGCGTGCCGCATCACACCGCCTATTCGACTTTCGACTGGGGCGTGCAGGACGAGGACGGCTACGTGTCGATCCTCGGGCGCACCGACGACGTGATCAACGTGGCGGGGCATCGGCTGGGCACGCGCGAGATCGAGGAGGCGTTGTCGGCGCATCCGGCGGTCGCGGAGGTGGCGGTCGTCGGCATTGCGGACCCGGTGAAGGGGCAGGCCGCGGCGGCATTCGTCGTGCTGCGCGATGCCGACCGCATCAACGCGCCGGGCGCGCGCGACGGGCTCGAGTCGGAGTTGTGCCACGCGGTGGATTCGCAGCTCGGCGCGATCGCGCGGCCGGCGCGCGTGCATTTCGTCACCATGCTGCCGAAGACGCGTTCCGGCAAGCTCTTGCGACGCGCGATCGCGGCCTTGGCCGAAGGGCGCGATCCGGGCGAGTTGCCGACGATCGAAGATCCGGGCGCGTTGATGCAGGTGCGCGAGGCGCTGGGAGACTGAGCGCCTGAAACGCGACGGGCGCGCGATCCACTGAAGGATCGGCGCGCCCGTCGCGAGCAAAAGGTTTTTGAAGCCGCGATCACGCCTTCGCGCGGACTTCCTTCGTATTCGGCAGCAACACCGTCAGCACGCCGAGCAACGGCAGGAACGCGCAGATCTTGTACACATAGTCGATGCTGGTGGCATCCGCGATATGCCCGAGCACCGCCGCGCCGACACCGCCCATCCCGAACGCGAAGCCGAAGAACAGGCCCGCGACCATCCCGACCTTGCCCGGAATCAGCTCCTGCGCATACACCAGAATCGCCGAGAACGCCGACGCCAGCACGAGCCCGATGATCACCGACAACACACTCGTCCAGAACAGATTCGCATAAGGCATCAGCAGCGTGAACGGCGCAACGCCGAGAATCGATACCCAGATCACGGCCTTGCGCCCGACCTTGTCGCCCACCGGCCCGCCGATGATCGTTCCCGCCGCGACCGCCGCGAGGAACACGAACAGATGAATCTGCGCCGTCTGCACGGAAACGCCGAACTTGCTGATCAGATAGAACGTGAAGTAGCTGGTGATGCTCGCCAGATAGAAGTATTTGGAGAACACGAGCAGCACGAGCACGCTCATCGCCATCATGACCTTGCCGCGCGGCAGCGTGGACTGCGCGACATTCGCGCGACCCTTCTTGGTCGCCGGATGACGCTTGTACCAGCGGCCGATGTTCGCCAGCACGAACATCGCGATCAGCGCCGCCACCGAGAACCACGCGATGCTCTTCTGCCCGTGCGGAATCACGATCAGCGCGGCGAGCAGCGGCCCGAGCGACGAACCCGCATTGCCGCCGACCTGAAACAGCGATTGCGCGAGACCGTGCTTGCCGCCCGAGGCCATGCGCGCCACGCGGGACGACTCCGGATGGAACACCGATGAGCCGCAGCCCACCAGCGCCGCCGCGATCAGCAGCGTGCCGAAATTGGGCGCGACCGACATCAGCAGAAGACCGGACAGCGTGAAGCCCATGCCCACGGGAAGCGAATACGGCTTCGGATGCTTGTCGGTATAGAGCCCGACGAGCGGCTGCAGCAGCGACGCCGTCACCTGATACACCAGCGTGATCAGCCCTATCTGTCCGAACGAGAGCGCGAATTCGCTCTTGAACATTGGATAGATCGCCAGGATCAGCGACTGGATCATGTCGTTCAGCAGGTGCGAGAAGCTGATCGCGCCGAGGACCGAATAAACGGTTCGCTGCACGCCCGTACCCGTGGCAGCCGCGGCGGAAGCGCCGCCAGCGGTGCCGGCTGAAGTGCCCGATGGCGCCATAGCGCCCTTGTCGATGCTCGTTTGCATAGTGAATGGCTGGTAAAAACGGTGAAACGTCCAGTTTTTGGTCTTGTTTTCAGTGCGACATTTATGCGCAGACTGAATTTCTGACAAGTGTAGGCTGTCGCCGTTGCGTTGTCCTGCCAAGCTTTGTCGCGAATCGGACAGGATTTCATTCAGACCTTTCTCTATTTCGTCTGATGCAACGAATTTTGGCCGGGTATAAGAACAGGCGGCGGCGAACGCCTGTTCGCTTCCCAATTAAAAGGCTCAAGAAAGCCGACGAACCTGCCGTACTCCGGTGGGGGAACAGACCAAGGACAGACCACACGATGGCCGGGTCCGCAAACAAAAATTCGGGGATCGATCGATGAAACTGTTTTCGCTACGCGGCGCCGGGCACGCGGGCTCGATGACGCGCGATGACTCGGGGACGAAGCGCGCGCTGTCCGTGAAGGCATCGCTCAGACTGGCATTCGGCCTCGTGCTGGCGGGCACGCTCGTCATCGGCGCGATTTCGCTGACGCAGATCAGCCGTCTGAATGGCGCGACCGAATCCATCTATACGCAGGGTTATGTCGCGAGCCGCGCGGCGGAGGAAACGCGCGGTTATCTGCTGCGCGCGAGCCGCTCGCAAAAGATGCTGCTGACCGCGACCACGGCCAAGGAGCGCGATGAACTCGGCACGCAGATCGAGCAGGCGCTCACGGATATCGGCCGCGAACAGGCGCAGCTCGCGCAATACATCGATCACGCGGACAAGGACGCGCTCGCGCAGCAAAAGAGCTTCTCGGGCGCGCTCGGAAAGTGGAGCGACAACCTGCGAACCTTCGTGAAGCTCGTTAAGGAACAGCCGCTCGATCTCTCGCAGATGAACTGGCAGGTCGGCACCCAGGACGTGTCGCTGCTGGTGGAGACGGGCAAGCTCGAAAAGATGGTCGATGAGCTCGTCGCGCGCCGCGGCGCCGCTGCGAAAGCCACGATCGAGTCGGCATCGTTCATCTTCCATTCGTCGTTCGTGATGGTGTCGATGCTGACGCTCGCGTTGTTCGCGCTCGCGATCGTCGTCTCCGAATGGGTCGTTCGGCGTCTGGCCGGCCAGCTCGGTGGCGAGCCGGGCTATGCGAAGGACATCGCGCGGCGTATCGCCTCTGGAGATCTCGCGCATCCGGTCAGGCTCCGGCGCCGCGACGACGCCAGCATGCTGCACGCGCTGTCGGAAATGCAGACGGGCCTTTCGGTCACCGTTGGCGATATCGCGGCGAGCGCGGAGGCGATAGCATCGGCATCGAGCGAGATTTCGACGGGTAACGTCGATCTGTCGCGCCGTACCGAGGAACAGGCGGTCGCGCTGGAGAAGACGGCGGCCAGCATGGAGCAGCTCACGTCCACCGTGCGCCAGAATGCCGACAACGCGAAGCAGGCCAGCACGCTCGCGGCCAGCGCCTCGGCAATCGCGGAGAAGGGCGGCGCGGTGGTCGGCCGCGTCGTCGAGACGATGCAGCGTATCGATGCGAGCGCGCGCAGCATCGGCGACATCATCGGCGTGATCGAGGGCATCGCGTTCCAGACCAACATCCTCGCGCTCAACGCGGCGGTCGAGGCGGCGCGTGCGGGCGAGCAGGGACGCGGCTTCGCGGTCGTCGCGGGCGAGGTGCGCAGTCTCGCGCAGCGTTCGTCGGCGGCGGCCAAAGAGATCAAGGGGCTGATCGATACGTCGGTGTCGCGCGTGTCGGACGGTTCGACCTACGCGCAGGAAGCCGGCGCGACCATGGACGAAGTCGTGAAGGCCGTGCGCCGCGTCACCGACATCATGGGCGAGATTTCGGCGGCGTCGGCGGAGCAGAAGACCGGCATCGAGTCGATCGGCGACGCGGTCACGAAGATGGACGCGGGCACGCAGCAGAACGCCGCGCTGGTCGAGCAGGCGGCCGCCGCCGCGCAGTCGCTCGACGATCAGGCGCGCGCCCTGAAGTCGCTCGTCGGAAAATTCCAGTTGGTCTGACGCAGAACATCGATATAGAATCGCGGACGGGCGCGGCAGGGCGCCCGATCTCGCGAAAGTCTTACGCACCTGCCGCGTCGTACATCACCAAACCTGGATCGAACCGCAACGTCGAACCTTTAAGCCGCAGCGAGAACGGCACGACAAAGGAACAACGTCATGTGGTCTACATCCTGTCCGATCTCGTCTTCCGTCTCCAATAGCGACTATCTGCGCGAGCACGCGCGGCGCCTGCTTCGTCACGCCCGCGACGACGACATGAGCGCGTCGATGCCCGTGCTGCGCCGTTTGCTCGCCGCTCAGGTCACGCGCACGGACCGTCTCTCCGACCTGCACGCGATCCGCGCCGAACTGCAACTGAAGCATCTTCTCGCGATGCTCGCCGCCGAACTCGGCTATGTGAACTGGGACGCGTGCAAGGGCGAAATCGATGCGCAGCCGGGCGCCGCGATCGACCACTACCGGCTCGACGCCGGCGCGTTCAACGATTTCGAAATGAACTGGTTCGCGAGCGAGGCCGAAGCGCTCCACTGGCAGCGCGGGAACGGCGGTTATATCGTCCGGTACGGCGAGCAGGCCGTGGCGATTCTGAAGCGCGAGTAAAGCGATGGCCGGAGCCGCTCAGATCAGCTCGACTTCCTTCCAGTTCGAGCCGAGGAAGAAGCGGCTCAGCTCCTTGGTGAGACCGTTCAGCGAGCTCATTTCCGGTGCGGAGATCTTGCGCACGTGCTGCGGCAAGGTCCAGTCGCCGTAGATCAGCGCGACGGTCGAATCGTTCGATTTCACCGGCAACAGCACGAAGGCCTGCGCTTCGCCGAGCGTCTCCTTGTACCAGCGCGGCAGGCGCGCATCGATGCGCGCGTCGTGCGCGTTCTCGATGAAGATGCCGACCGGATTGGTGATCGCGAGATGGAACACATCCGGGCGGAATTCGCCGGAAAAGCGCAAGTGCGGCAGCATCGGCTCGACGCCGGCGCCGAGACCCAGGCGCGCGTGGAATTCGTTGTTGGCCTGGCGCACGAACACGACGGTGCGCGACAAGTGCAGGCTCGCGAATATCGATTCCGACGCCAGCGAGAGCGCCGGCGCCAGCGCGTTTTTCGTCGGCAGCGCGCGCAAGTCTTCCACGCTCGCGCCGATGCGCACCTCCGCCGAAACCTTCGCGCGCGCCATGGCGTCGGCGTTGGCCTGCAGTTCCGATATCTCGCGGATCACGCCGTCGCTCGCTTCCTCGTTGGCGAGCGCGAGGCTGATGGAGGTGAGCGTGTCGGCGTCGGTACTGAGCGCGCCACTGTAGCGGCTCGAAATGTCGAACACCACCGACTCGCGGTTTTCCGGGGCCGCGTTCTGCGCGATCAGCGCGTCGGCGACTTCGGTCGAATAGTTGGAGATGGCGCGCAGCCAGCGTACGTGCTTCGGCACGGTTTCATCGACGGGGGCGTTCGGATCGGTCGCGCGCATGCCTTCGCGGATCGTCTCGGGCAGGCGCCAGCGATCCGCCGCTTCCAGCCCGATTTCGTCGAAGGTCACGCCGAGCAACGCCGCGCACGCGGCGCTGTCCGGAATGTTTTCCGACGCGGCCTTGCGTCGCAACTGATCCCACTCGTGTTCGAGATAGAACGCGACCAGCAGCTTGCCGATCTGCCGCATCAGCGTGCAGACCACGGCCTCCTCGGCGGAGCGCAGATCCTTGTGTTCGGTGAGTTGCCGCGCGACCGCGCCCGAGAGCAGGGTGCGGTTCAGTTCGAGCTTCGCGTCGATACGGCGCGGCGCGCTCTGATGAAAGTGATCGACCAGCTTCAGGCCGACAACCAGATGGCCGACCGCGTCCATGCCGAGGACCATCAGCGCGCGCGTGACCGTGGTGATGTTGCCGCCGAACGCGATGTACATGGCCGAATTGGCGAGGCGCAGCACCTTCTGCGTGAGACCGACGTCCGACAGCACGACATGCACGAGAGCCGTGAAGTCGAGGTCGTTGTCGCTCATCGCGGACACGGTCGAGCGCAACGCCTGGGAGAGCATGGGGAAATCCCCGCGCTCGCTCATGCGCGTCCACAACTTGTCCAGTAGTTCGGCCTTGGTGCGTGCCATTGCTAAAAATAAGAACCCTGCGTTACGCGACGGCTATCCCGAGGCGGTCCAGCAAATCCAATCCATGCACCCAACAACGAAATGTACACGTTATTAGGGAGTTACGGCGCATTGTTCTGACAGAACACGAGCATCCGCGCGCCTTTCATGCCTCGTGCAGCACGAGCGAATTCGATTGAAACGATTTCGCCAGTTCGTCCGACGGCAGCGCGTGGCTCACGAGCCAGCCTTGAATGTGATCGCAACCGAGCTCCGCGAGCAAGTCGCGTTGCGCCTCCGTTTCGACCCCTTCAGCGACCAGCTCCAGCCCGAGCGACTGCGCGAGTCCGACCACCGCGCTCACGATCGCGCGATTGTTTCGGGACGTAATAAGGTTCTCGACAAAGCTGCGGTCGATCTTGAGCTTCGAAAGCGGAAAACGCTGCAAATAAGCGAGGCTCGAGTAACCCGTGCCGAAATCGTCGACGGCGAAGCGAATGCCGACGGCCCGGAGCGCTTCCAGAAGCCGCGTCGCTTCCTCCGGATCGTGCATCAGCAGGCTTTCGGTGATTTCGAACACGAGCCGTTGCGCGTCGATGCCGGTCAGCGCGAGCGCTTCCTTCACCGCCGCGACGAAACGCTTGTCGCGGAACTGCTGCGGCGACACGTTCACGGACACGTAATCGAGCCGGATGCCGATGGCGTCCCACTGCATGATCTGCATGCAGGCCGCCTTCAGCACCCAGTTGCCCAGATAGTTGATGAGACCGATCGACTCCGCGAGCGGAATGAACGTCGATGGCGGCACGAGCCCGTGCACCGGATGATTCCAGCGCATGAGCGCCTCCACGCCGACCACCGCGCCCGTGCGGATCTTCGTGATCGGCTGGAAGAACAGCGAAAACTCGCCGTTGCGCACGGCTTCGTACAGGTCCGCTTCGAGTTTGAGGCGCTCGGCGTCGGCGGGGTTGTCGTCGACCGTATGGAACACCAGCGCGTTGCCGCCCGACTCCTTCGCCTGCGCGAGCGCCTGATCGGCCATGCGCAGGAGGCTCGTCTGGACGCCGCTCTTCGCATGCTTGCCCGCCTGATCCGGATACAGCGCGACGCCCACGCTGGCCGACAAATGCGTGTGCTGCCCGCGATGCCGGTACGGCTGGGCGATCGCGGTGAGAAGCCGCCGCCCGAGACTCTCGGCGAGTTCGGCCGTGGTGCCGGCGGGAAGCAGCACGGCGAATTCGTCGCCGGCCACGCGCGCGACGCGCTCACCGCTGCCGGCCGTATGCTGGATGCGGCGCGCGGTTTCGCGCAGCAGCTCGTCGCCGGCGTCGTAGCCGAGCGCGCGGTTGATGCGCTGATAATCGTCGATGTCGAGCAGCACGAGACCCGCGTGCGTGCGCGTGAGCTCCGCTTCGGCTTGTGCGGCGGCGATCGCATCCTTGAGTGCGACGATGTTGTCGAGCCCGGTCAGCGCGTCGTGATTGAGCGCGTGCGTGAGCGCGGCCTCGCGCTCGCGCCAGTGCGAGACGTCGAAGGCGGCGAGCGCGAAGCCGGGCGTGCCGCGCGCGGCCGTCGACACGAGCCGCAACTCCACGCAGACCGGATAGGTCAGCGATTTCACGACGGTCAGCGTCGCCGATTCGAGCTTGCCGCTCGCGCGCGCCCGGGCCACCAGCGCGTGCAGTTCGTCGGCCTCATCCGACGCGACCAGATCATGCAGCGTCAGCATGCTCAGATAGTCGCGGTGATAGCCGATAAACGCGATGCTCGCATCCGGCACATACTGGAAGCGCAGTGCGTCGTCGAGCTGCGCGAGGAAATCGACCGCGCCCAGCGTGGCCTCGGACAGGGGCGGCGCTTCGGCGGCGCGCACGGGCGGTGCGCCCGCGGGTTCGACGCCGCCGAGCAGGGCGAGTGTCACGGCCGCCGCCGGCGTGCCGCTTGCTTCACCGGCCGATTCGAGCACGGTTTCTTGCCGCTCGCGCGCGGCGCTGCCCCATGCGCGGCGGAGCGCATCGAGCGCGATGCGCCAGGGCGCGCGGCGGGAGACGGTGATCCGGTTCGCTTGCATGGTCTCGTAGGGTTCTGACGGCGGCGCCGGTGTGGAGCGATCCACGGCGGCGCACGGAACGCCGCCTTAGGCGGCTTCCGGCCGGGACGTGCCGCAACGGGCGCGGCACGCTCTATCAGGCGAGTTATCGGCGTTACCGGAGATTTCTTTAACCTGTCAGACAGGCGCAGCAATCCGGCTCGGGATCGAATCAGGGGTCAAGTCCGTCCAGGAATTGTCGATATGAAGTTTCATATTATCTCGTGTGATGAATTCGGTTACAGTGGCGCGTTTTCGGTGGGAACGGTTCCCCCGCCAGTGCCGACCGGCGCGCGAACGCCATCGCGCCGTGGACCATCAGAGTTCGTTCGACCCGTTCGCCTCATGATCGAAACCCCTATGTTGCCGGCCTGCGCCAGAGTCGCGGCCCTCGAGCCGGCCTTCGCGAGCCGCTCCGAAACGCCGGTGGCGGCAGTCGCGCCGTGGCGCGCATCCGAGCGGTCCCCGTCATGCCCGATTCGGCCTTGAAGCGGGCAGCGTTTGCGCGCGGACGCGGACACAGCGTCTATGTCGGCCGTCAGCCGATCCTGGACCGCGACGGCGCGCTGACCGCCTACGAGCTGCTGTTCCGCGACAGCCCGGACAACCGCGCCCGCGTTCACGACGACGTGCAGGCGACCGCGCACGTCGTCGCGCGCACGGTGGGCGAGCTTGGCGTGCCGGCGGTGCTCGGGCCGCACCCGGGCTACGTGAACATGAGCCGCGAGCTTCTGTTCGACGATATCGTCCATATCATGGAGCCCGAGCGCTTCGTGCTGGAGCTGCTGGAGAACATCACCTTCGACGAGGCGCTGTTCAAGCGCTGCGCGCAGTTGCGCGACGCGGGCTTTCGCCTGGCGCTCGACGATGTCGCGCGCCTCGACGATCCGCTGCTCGCGGCGCTGCCTTCGGTCGATATCGTCAAGGTGGACTTCCTGGCGGCGGATCACGCGCAACTGCCGGAGCTCGCCGCGGCGGTGAAGCGTCGCGGCAAGCTGCTGGTGGCCGAGAAAGTCGAGACGCGCGACGATTTCGCGAAGGCGAAGCGCCTCGGTTTCGACCTCTTCCAGGGCTATTTCTTCGCGCGGCCGCAGGTGTTGTCGGCGCGGCGCGCGAGCCCGGCTCGCGGCTCGCTGTTGCGCCTGATGGCCGTGCTCTCCGGCGAGCACGGCATGCGTGAGCTCGAGGCGGAACTCAAGCGCAATCCGGACATCGTCGTGCAACTGATGCGTCTCGCCAATTCGAGCGCGCAGACGCGCGGTCGGCGCGTATCGTCGCTGCGCGAGGCGATCGCCGCGACCGGCACGCGTCAGTTGATGCGCTGGACGCAGCTTCTTCTGTACGCGGACGGCCGCGGCCTGCCGTGGCGCTCGGACCCGCTGCTGCAGCTCGTCGGCACGCGCGCGCGCTTCATGGAGCTCGCCGCCGACCTGCTAAGGCCCGGCGACGAAGCGTTCTCCGACGCCGCGTTCATGACCGGCATCTTCTCGCTCGTGCACGTGGTACTCGACATGCAGCTCGCGGAAATTCTCGATAAGCTCGAGCTGACGGCGGAAATCCGCGCGGCGATTCTCGAAGGCGCCGGGCCGCTGGGGGCGCTGCTCGGCATTGCGCGGGCGGCGGAGCGGGGCGATGCGCCCGCCATCGACGCAAGCCGCGGCGCGCTGCCGGCGCTCGACGTGCTCACGCCGTTGATGCTGGCGAAGCTGCAGTTCGACGCGGCGGCATGGTTCGCCGAACATCGCATGGAACCGAGTCTGGACGACGCGTGAACCCTGCGCGAACGTCGTTATCGAAAGGAGTGCGCATGAAGAGCAAAATTCTTGGCTTGACTGCGGGCGCCGCGCTGGCGGTCGCGGCGGCGGTGTATTCGCTCAGCGCGGGCGCGACGCTCAAGCCGGGCGATCCCGCGCCGGAGTTCACCGCGCAGGCGTCGCTGGGCGGCAACGTGTATGACTATTCGCTCGCCGATGCGCTGAAGAAGGGTCCCGTCGTCCTGTATTTCTATCCGGCGGCGTTCACCAAAGGATGCACGATCGAGGCGCACGAATTCGCCGAAGCGGTCGATCAGTACAAGGCGCAGGGCGCGACGGTCATCGGCGTGTCGCATGACAACATCGATACGTTGAAGAAGTTCTCGGTGAGCGAGTGCCGCAGCAAATTCCCGGTCGCGGCGGACGAAGACTCGAAGATCATCCGCTCCTACGACGCCTCCATGCCGATGAAGAGCACGATGGCCAATCGCGTTTCCTACGTGATCGCACCCGACGGCAAGATCATCTACGAGTACACGAGCCTGTCGCCGGATCAGCACGTCGCCAACACGCTGCAGGCGCTGCGCGACTGGAACGCGAAACACAAGACGCAGTGATACGCTTGGCGTTCTTTTCTTAAGCGCGCGGGAGGCGCCATGCCCATAGTCGTCGGACTGATCGCCTTAGGATTGCTGATTTACGGCGCGATCTGGTCGTTCAATGCGATACACGCGCAGTTCGGCTTGAGCGTGGCGGTCGCCGTGGCGGTCGTCGTGCTGGCGCTCATCGCCGCGGGGGTCATGCGCTGGCTCGCGAGCCGCCGTGAAATCGCGCCCAATCTGCGCAAGGGCGAACACGGCGACTGGACTCACGAACTGAAAACCGACTGGGGCGGCCTGCGGATCGCGGCGGGCAAGCGCCTGTGCGATGTGCGCATGGGCGAGGAGCGCGGCAGCTACATCTTCGCGGACCTGCGCGGCGCGCGCATGCAGGAGCAGAAGGGCGCGAACGGCGCGTGGCAGGTCGTGCTCGACGTGCAGGACGCGAAACACGGCGAATGGCGGCTACCCATGCGCGATCGGGCCGACGCGCACAAGTGGGCACGCATTCTGTCGCTTGCCACGCAGCAGAAGCTCTGACGTTCCCGTCGCGCGTCATTCCGCGTGATAGCCCATGTCGCCGCGCACCTTGCCGCGAAAAACCCAGTACGACCAGATCACGTAGATCATCAGCACGGGCAGCAGGAACATCGTGCCGATCAGCAGAAACTGATGCGACAGCGGCGCGGCCGAAGCGTCCCACAGCGTCACCGAAGGCGGCGCGATGAACGGCCACAGGCTGATCACGAGACCGGTGAACGCGAGGAAGAAGAGGCCGATCGAGCACAGGAACGGCAGAACCTCGCGGCCTTTCGCGAGGCTCGACCACAGCGTCCACGCGAGCAGCACGGTGAGCACCGGCACCGGAGCGAACGCGAAACTCTCCGGAAAGCCGAACCAGCGCGCGGCGATGCGCGCGTCCTTGAGCGGCGTCCACAGGCTGATCAGCAGGATGAACGCGATCACGCCCAGGAGCGCATAACGCGCCATGCGGCGGCCCCATTCCTGCAGCTCGCCTTCGGTCTTCATGACGAGCCAGGTCGTGCCTTGCAGCGCGTAACCGAAGATCAGCCCGACGCCGGTCAGCAACGGAAACGGCGCGACCCAGTTCCAGCTCGTGCCAGCATAGACGCGGCCTTCGATCGGAAAGCCCTGAATGAACATGCCGAGCACGATGCCCTGCGAAAACGTCGCAACCAGTGAGCCGCAGCCGAAGGCGGCGTCCCAAAGCCACTTGCGCGCGCCGATCACCTCACGGAACTCGAACGCGACGCCGCGAAAGATCAGTCCGAGCAGCATGAAGAGAATCGGGAAATAGACTGCCGGCACGATGATCGCGAAGGCGAGCGGAAACACCGCGAACAGGCCACCGCCGCCGAGGATCAGCCACGTTTCATTGAAGTCCCAGACCGGCGCGACGGAGTTGATCATCAGGTTGCGCGACTCGCCGTCGCGGCGCAGCAGGAACATCATGCCGACGCCCAGATCGAAGCCGTCGAGCAGCACGTACATGAACACGGCCAGCGCGAGAATGGCGGCCCACAGCGGCACGAGATCGAGCATCGCGTTCTCCGGTTTCGTTCTTTACCTGCGGCCGCGTCCGGGCGGCACGATATCGTCCTCGCTCACCGCCCGCGCCGCGCCGTTCGCGCCCGCCGATACCGCTGAGAGCGGACGCGCCGCGCGCGTCTTCGCATCGAGTTCGTCCTTTTCGTGCGCGTGCGCGACCTGCGCCGGCCCGACGCGCACCAGCCGCCGCAGCAGGGTGTAGCCGGCGCCGAAGATGATGAGATAGGCGAGCACGTACAGCAGCCACGACAGGCCGACATCGGCGGTGGTGAGCGAGGGCGTCACCGAATCCTTCGTGCGCAGAATGCCGTACACGGTCCACGG
Source organism: Caballeronia hypogeia (assembly GCF_001544875.2). GTDB lineage: Bacteria > Pseudomonadota > Gammaproteobacteria > Burkholderiales > Burkholderiaceae > Caballeronia > Caballeronia hypogeia. The sequence continues at coordinate 133,575 of NZ_FCOA02000008.1, read as the reverse complement.
CTGACGGCCCGCCTCGGTGGTCGTCCAGCCGGCGATCACGGCGATGAAGCCGAGCGGCATCCCCCAGTTCGCGAAGCGCAGCCAGAGCGCGCTGGTTTCCACCTTGCCGCGCGCGAAGACCACGATGCCCCACAACACGAGCGCGAACATCAGGAGCGCCACGCCGACCATGATGTGAAAGGCGAAGAACACGACGGCGACGGGCGGCCGGTCCTCGCGCGGAAAGTCCTTGAGCCCTCGGACAAAACCGTTCGGATCGTGCGTGAGATAGAGGCTGCCGAGCACCGGAATCGAGATTTCGAAGTGATTGCGCTCTTCCTCCTGATCCGGAATGGAGAAGAGATTCGCCGGGATGCGCGTGCCCGATTCCCACAGGCCTTCCATCGCGGCGAGCTTGGCGGGCTGATGCTTGAGCGTGTTGAGGCCGTGCGAGTCGCCGATCACCATCTGGATCGGCACCATGATGATCAGGAAGATCAGCGACATCTTCACCATCACGCGGCTTTCCTCCAGCGCGCGCCGCTGCCGCAGATACATCGCGCCGACGCCCAGAATCACGAAGCCGGCGGTGACGAGGAACGCGCTTACCGTATGTCCGAGCCGGTACGGAAACGACGGCGTGAAGATCACATCGAAGAAGCTCGTCACTTCGAAGCGGCCGTCGGGCAACTGGCGAAAGCCCTGCGGCGTCTGCATCCAGCTATTGACCGCGAGAATCCAGAACGACGAGATCACGGTGCCAGCCGCGACGAACATCGCCGACATAACGTGCGCCCATTGCGGCACGAGCTTGCGCCCGAAGAGGAGCACGCCGAGAAACGCCGATTCGAGGAAGAACGCGGTCAGCACTTCGTAGCCCATCAACGGGCCGACGACATTGGCGGTCGCGTCCGAAAAGCGGCTCCAGTTGGTGCCGAACTGAAACGGCATGACGATCCCCGACACGACGCCCATGCCGAACGACACCGCGAAAATCTTCAGCCAGAAGGCGGACAGGCGACGGTAGACGTCGCGTTTGGTGACCCACCAGTTGAATTCGAGCGTCGCGATGTAGCACGACAGGCCGACCGTGAACGCTGGCAGCAGAATATGGAAAGCGACGACCCACGCGAACTGGAAGCGGGAGAGCAGGACCGAATCGACATCCATGAACGCTCCTATGTTCAGGCTGACAGCGGATATGTCGAAGGGATGCGCCTCGCGCGGGCGCTAGTTGTAACTTTTCGCAGCTTTCCGCATTAATACACGGTTTTGAGAACGGCGGCCACGCGCCGCGCGGCAGAGCGTCGCATCCGCCGGGCCTTCGATGCACCAATTTGATACAATCGCGGACTTGGTCTTATGGCCGTGCGGACGACCGCATGCGCATCGTTTCATCGGGGACGGCCCCATCTTTCAAGGGGGGCGCCTCATGTCCTGGATTCTTCTCTTCATTGCCGGTCTGCTCGAAATTGCGTGGGCCGCGGGTCTCAAATCGTCCGAAGGCTTCACGCGACTCGGGCCGTCCGTTTTCACGATCGTCACCGCGCTCGGCAGCTTCGTGCTGCTCGCCATGGCCATGAAGCAACTGCCGCTCGGCACGGCCTATGCCGTCTGGACGGGCATCGGCGCGGTCGGCGCGTTCGTGTTCGGCATCGTCTACATGGGCGAGGCGGTGACGGCGGCGCGTATTCTGAGCGCGGTGCTGATCGTCGCCGGGATCATTGGGCTGAAGCTCTCGTCGGGTCACTGAACGCGCATCCGTTGCGCGGGCGCCACCGTCGCGTGCGTTGCAGAACCGGGAACGGCAATCGCTGAAACCGTTGCTGCACCGCGAGGTTTCGCGTGGATATAATGGCCTGAGGCCATCCGGTTTTCAGTCGATTCCTATGTTCTGCGACTTTCCGATGTATCTTCGTGGATGTAGGCGGCTTCTTTCGATATCTGCCGGAAAGACCGTTTTTTCAGCTGGCAAATTCTTCCGATAGCGGCGAACGCCGGCGCTGGGCAGCAACAAGGAGGCGGCAATGGTTGAGTCACTTTCGCTCGCGGCGGGCCTTTCATGGGCGAGCGGGCTGCGCCTGTACCTTACCGTGTTCATCGCCGGCATGTTCCAGCGCATGGGTCTCGTCCACCTCCCGGATTCTCTCGCCATACTCGGCTCGCCATGGGTGATCGGCGTCGCGGCGGTGCTCGCCGTCGTCGAATTTCTGGCCGACAAGATTCCCGCCGTCGATTCCCTGTGGGACGCCGTGCATACCTTCATTCGCATTCCGGCGGGCGCGGTGCTCGCGGCCGGCGCGCTCGGCCACGCCGATCCGGCGCTGCTGACCATCGCTGCGCTCGCGGGCGGCACGCTCGCCGGCGCGTCGCATTTCGCCAAGGCGGGCACGCGCGCGCTCATCAATCTGTCGCCTGAGCCGGTGTCGAACTGGGCGGCGTCGGCGACCGAGGATGTCGGCGCGCTGGCGGGCATCACGCTCGCGCTGTTCGTGCCGCTGCTGTTCCTCGTGATGCTGCTCGCGTTTCTGGTGCTCGCGGGCTGGGCGCTGCCGCGGCTCGCGCGCGGCGTGCACGGCGGCGTGTCGCGCATGGCCAAGCACATGTTGCCGGCGTCCGATCGCATGAACCGGCTGCGGAGCAAGCACGATTGAGCACGGCATTCAGGAACGACCAGGCTGCACACAAGGCAGGGCATTCGCATCCGACCATCCGGCTCAACTTCACGCAGACGGTGCGCCAGGCCTGGCGCATGACCGCGCGCGACTGGCGCGCGGGCGAACTCACGATGCTGCTGCTCGCGCTGGTGCTGGCGGTGGCGGCGCTCTCGAGCGTCGGCTTTCTCGCCGATCGCATGCGTCAGGGGCTCGCGCGCGACGGCCGCCAGATGATCGCCGCCGACTTCGTCGTACGCGCCGATCACCCCGTCGATCCGATATTTTCGACCGAAGCGCAGTCGCTCGGGCTCGAAACCGCCGGCACGACGATTTTCCCCAGCATGATCAGCTCGACGTCCGCGCAGCCGGTTTCAAGGCTCGCGGCGATCAAGGGCGTGACGCCCGGTTACCCGCTGCGTGGCGCGCTGCGCATCGCGCCCGCGGATAACGCCGCCGACGCCTCCGTGCACGGCATTCCCGCGCCCGGCACCGTCTGGGTCGATCCCGCTTTGCTCGATGCGCTGAAGACGCGGGTCGGCGGCACGGTCAAGGTCGGCACGCGCACGTTCACGGTCGCGGGCGTGATCACGCGCGAGCTGGACCGTGGCTTCTCGTTCGTCAATTTCTCGCCGCGCCTGATGATGCGCGCCGACGAGATCGCGGGCACGGGGCTCGTCGGCTATGGCAGCCGCGTGACGTATCGGCTGCTGGTCGCGGGTCCGGATGCGCAGGTCGAGAAATTCGCCACCTTCGCGCGCGCGAAGATCGATGGCGACAAGCTGCGCGGCGTCGCGCTGGAATCGCTGTCGGACGGGCAGCCGCAAGTGCGGCAGACGATCGACCGCGCGAGTCACTTCCTCACGCTCGTGTCGCTTCTGACGGCGCTGCTTGCGGCGGTCGCCATCGCGATGGCGGCGCACCGTTTCGCGCGACGGCATCTCGACGGCTGCGCCGCGATGCGTTGTCTCGGCGTCAGCCAGCGCACGCTGCGCGCGCTGTTCCTGAACGAATTCGTCGCGCTCGGCGTGATCGGCAGCGCGGCGGGCGTCGTGCTCGGCTTCGGCGGCCATCTCGTGCTGCTGAACTGGCTCGGTTCGCTGGTCGATGTCGAACTGCCGCAGCCGAGCGTCTGGCCGGCGCTGCAGGGCATTGCGATGGGTCTGGTGCTGCTGCTCGGCTTCGCGCTGCCGCCGCTTTTGCCGATCACGCGTGTGCCGCCGGTGCACGTGATCCGCCGCGAGCTCGGCGACGCGGCGCGTGTGGCGCACGCGGCTTACGGCGTCGGCGTGCTGCTGTTCGCGGCGCTCCTGATTCTCGCGGCGGGCGAATTGAAGCTCGGCGGCATCGTCGCGGGCGGCTTCGCGGCGGGGCTGCTCGTGTTCGGCGTGATCGCGCGCGCGGCGCTGTGGGCGGCGGCGCGTTTCGTCAGGCGTGAACGAAGCCGTGCGGGCGTCGGCTGGCGTTACGCGCTGGCGTCGCTGGAGCGGCGCAGCGGGACGAGCGCGCTGCAGATCACGGCGCTCGGTATCGGCCTGATGTGCCTGTTGCTGATCGGCATGACGCGCAACGATCTCATCAAGGGCTGGCGCGATGCGACGCCGCCTGACGCACCGAATCAGTTTCTCATCGATATCCAGCCGGATCAGCGCGCCGGCGTGCTCGACTATCTGCATACGCACGGCCAGCCCGACGCCGCGCTTTCGCCGATGGTGCGCGCGCGCCTCGTGTCGATCAACGGCCGTCCGGTGAATCCCGACAACTACGACAAGGCCGATGCGAAGCGCCTCGTCGATCGCGAATTCAACCTGTCCTATACAACCGAACTGCCCGGCGACAATCGCGTGACGGAAGGCAAATGGTTCGGCACGAATGGCAAGCCGCAGGTGTCGATCGAACAGGGCATCGCGAAGACGATCCGCGTGAAGATGGGCGACGTGCTGCGTTTCGACGTGGCCGGCATGCCGGTCGAGGCGCCGGTGACGAGCGTGCGCAAGGTCGACTGGAATTCTTTCAAGGTCAACTTCTTCGTGCTGATGCCGCCCGATGCGCTCGCCGATCTGCCCGCGACCTTCATCACGAGCTTCCACCTGCCAACCGACCAGCAGCGCGTGATCGACGGCATGGTCGCGCGCTATCCGAACGTGACGGCCATCGATATCGCGCCGATTCTCGCGCAGATTCACCGCACGCTCGCGCAGGTGATCGGCGCGGTGCAGTTCCTGTTCCTCTTCACGCTGGCGGCGGGCGTGCTGGTGCTGTACGCGGCGCTCGCCGGCACGCGCGACGAACGCGTGCGCGAGGCGGCGCTGCTGCGCGCGCTCGGCGCATCGCACAAGCAGGTGCGCTCGGTGCAGGTGGCCGAGTTCGTGGCCGTGGGCGCGCTGTCCGGGCTGATGGCGGCGGTGGGCGCGCAGGTCATCGGCTATGTGCTGGCGGCGCGCGTGTTCGAATTCCATATCGATTTCAATCCGTGGCTGGTGCCGACGGGCATCGTCGCGGGCATCGCGTGCGCGGGGCTCGGCGGCTGGCTGAGCCTGCGCCGCGTGCTGGCGCGCCCGGCGCTGCAATCCCTGCGCGACGCGTAGTTTTCCGAATCAGAGCAATGACCGACGTAAATCCCGACGACGAAATCCAGAAGCCGACCGCCTTCGAGCTGGTCGGCGGCGAAGAGCGCGTGCGCGCGCTCGTCGACCGTTTCTACGATTTGATGGACCTGGAGCCCGAATTCGCGGGCATCCGCGCGCTGCATCCGCCGACGCTCGACAATTCGCGCGACAAGACTTTCTGGTTCCTGTGCGGCTGGATGGGCGGGCCGGATCACTACATCGAGCGCTTCGGGCACCCGCGGCTGCGGGCGCGGCATCTGCCGTTCGCGATCGCATCCGACGAACGCGATCAGTGGCTGCGCTGCATGGCATGGGCGATGGAGGACGTCGGCATCGACGAAGCCTTGCGCCAGCGCCTGCTCACGTCGTTCTTCGATACGGCCGACTGGATGCGCAACCGTCCCGGTTGAAACGCGCCGTTTTGTATCGGTTCGTCGGCCGCTCGCGTGCGGCATCATGTGCGTTCGACTTCGGAAATACCAGCAAGGAAACCCGCACCATGAGCACACGCGCACTCTTTCGCGAGGACGCCTATCTGACGCATTGCGAGGCGAGCGTCACGGCTGTCGACGAGCAGGGCATTCATCTCGACCAGACCGTGTTCTATCCGCTCGGCGGCGGCCAGGCGGGCGACGCGGGCACATTGACGCTCGCGGACGGCACGCGAATCGTGATCGCCGATACCCGCAAGGCGAAGTTCGAAGGCGCGACACCCGATGACGCCGTGCACGTGCCCGCGCCCGCTCAGGATGACGCGCTGTCGAAGCTGAAAGTGGGCGACAAGGTGCGCGCGGAAATCGACTGGGAGCAGCGTCACCGACGCATGCGGCTGCATACGGCGAGTCATCTGATTTGCGCGGTGCTGCCGTATCCGGTCGATGGCTGCAGCATCACGACCGAGTACGCGCGCCTGGATCTCGCGACCGTCGAGCCGATCGAGCGCGAAGCGGTGGAAGCGAAGCTGAACGCGCTGATCGGCGGCGCGCACGCGGTGTACACCGAATGGATCACCGACGACGAAATGGCCGCGCGCCCCGAGCTCGTGCGCACCATGAGCGTAAAACCTCCGATGGGCCTCGGCCGCGTGCGTCTGTTGCGCATCGAAAGCGTCGATCTGCAGCCGTGCGGCGGCACGCACGTGCGCAATACCGGGGAAATCGGCGCGTTGCGCATCGCGAAGCTGGAGAAGAAGAGCGCGCGCACGCGGCGGCTGGTGCTGGAGCTGGCTTGACCCCCGCCGGCATTGCTCCGGACGCGCAGGCCATTCTCGACCTCTGGTTCGGCGCGCCCGGTTCGCCACAGTTCGGCGCGGACCGCAAGCTGTGGTGGCACAAGAAGCGAACCTTCGACGCGATGCTGACGGAACGTTTCGGGGCGTTGCTCGAAGAAGCGCAGGCGGGCGGTTTGCCGGATTGGGCGGACACGCCGCCCGGCACGCTCGCGCTGATCGTGCTGCTGGATCAGTTCTCGCGCAATTGCTACCGGAACACGCCACGTGCGTTCGCGGGCGATGCACGGGCGCTCGCGTTAGCGCGCCAGATGATCGAAAGCGGCGACGATCTGCGGCTGCCGAGCCCATACCATCGTGCGTTCGCCTATATGCCGTTCGAGCACGACGAAACGCCGGAAAGCCAGCGCGAGGCGCTGCGTCTGTTTGGAAAGCTAAGCGAAGAAACGGGCGTGGCGAGCTTTCATGAATCGGCGATAAAGCATGCGGAAGTCATCGAGCGTTTTGGACGATTTCCGCATCGCAACCGGATTCTCGGGCGCAAAATGCTGCCCGACGAAGAAGCCTGGCTCGCTGAGCACGGCGGCTTCTGACCTACCTTCCGCCCGCCACATCCAGAATCGCGCCCGTCACATACGACGACGCATCCGAGAGCAGCCACACGATCGACTCGCCGACTTCATCCGCCGTGCCCGGCCGGCCGATCGGCGTCTGCACGCCGAGCACCTGTGCGCGATCCGGCTTGCCGCCGCTCGCGTGGATATCGGTTTCGATGAGACCCGGGCGGATCGCGTTCACGCGCACGCCTTCGCGGCCGAGTTCCTTCGCGAGCCCGATGGTCAGCGTGTCGATCGCGCCTTTGGAACCGGCATAGTCGACGTACTCGTTCGGCCCGCCCAGCCGCGCCGCCGCCGACGACACATTCACGAGCGAGCCGCCTTTGCCGCCACGCGAAGCCGACAGGCGCCGCGCCGCCTCGCGCGCGCACAGATACGCGCCGAGCACGTTGATGTCGAAGATGCGCTTCATGCGCGCGATGTCCATGTCCGCGAGCGCCGAACCCGGCGCCACGATGCCCGCGTTGTTCACGACGCCATCGAGCTTGCCGAAGGCTTTCTCGGTGGCGTCGAACATCGCGACGATCGCGGCTTCGTCGCTCACGTCGCCGTGAATGGCGAGGGCTTTGCCGCCCGCCGCAACGACCGCCGCGACGGTTTCATCGGCCGCCGCCGCGTTCGACGCATAGTTCACGCCGACCGACCAGCCGCGCCGGCCCGCCAGGATGGCCGCCGAGCGGCCGATGCCACGGCTTGCGCCGGTAATCAGGATGACTTTGGACATGCACGGATTCCTCAAACGGCGTTGCGTTTTTCGGTCCACTTGTCGTGGGCGGGCGGCGTGTAGGCGTTGAGCTTGTCGATCATCTGCTGCGGCTCGGCGGCAACCTGGATCATGTCCAGATACTGCGCGCGCATGAAGCCTTCGTCGACCGTGTGACGCAGCATCGACATGAGCGGATCGAAATAGCCGTTCACGTCGAGCAGGCCGACGGGCTTCTGGTGATAGCCGAGCTGCGCCCAGGTGTAGACCTCGAAAAACTCCTCGAAGGTACCGACGCCGCCGGGCATCGCGACGAACGCGTCGGAAAGGTCGGCCATCATCTTCTTGCGCTCGTGCATGTCGGGCACGACGTGCAGCTCGGTCAGGTCGGTGTGGCCGACTTCCTTGGCGAGCAGCAACTCGGGGATCACGCCGATCGCGCGTCCGCCGGCGGCGAGCACTTCATCGGCGATCAGGCCCATCAGCCCGACGCGGCCGCCGCCATAAACGAGCGAGAGATTGTTCTGAACCAGCGCGCGGCCGAATGCCCTGGCCGCTTCCGCATAGACGGGACGGGCTCCGTTCGAGGAGCCGCAATAGACACATACTGCTTTCATTCAAGAATCCTTCGGTGTATCGGCTTTATCGTCGCGCGGCGGCAGGAAGTCCGCGAACTCGCGCTTCGGCAGCTTGCCCGAGACGAGATCGTCGAAAAGCTGGCGCGAGCGTCCGCGCAAATACGGCGCCATGATCGAGATGATGTGCAGGCTCGCCTGATGCAGCTCCGTGCGGATCGCGTCCTGATCGTTGTACTTGCGCGGATTCATCACGTACTGATACGACAGCCAGTAGGTGGCGAGCAGACCCATGTTGGTCGCGATCACGCCGATCTCGTCGGGTGTCGCGACCATCTCGCCGTCCGCGACCAGCGCCTCGCACAACTGCCGCGCGAAGTGCTGCTTGTGCGTGATGATCTGCTTGAAGTGCGTCTCCAGCGTGCGGTTGCGCGCCAGCAGGTCGTTCAGGTCGCGATAGAGGAAGCGGTAAGTCCAGAGGAAGTCCGCCATGTACTGCAGATACGACCACATCTCGTCGATGGTCGGACGATGATCGTCCGGAAACCGCAGGCGCTTCTGAATCTGCTGCTCGAACTGCGCGAAGATGCTGTTGATGATGTCGTCTTTGTTGCGGAAATGGTAGTACAGGTTCCCTGGACTGATTTCCATCTCTTCGGCGATCGTCGTCGTAGTGACGTTCGGCTCGCCGATATCGTTGAACAACTTCAGCGACAGCTCGAGGATCCGTTCGCGCGTGCGGCGGGGTGGTTTGGCTTCCATGTCGTCCGACCTTGGGATCGGGCCGCACAGGCTCGGACTGAGCGTTCGCGCGGCCGCTTCCGTTGCTATTTTTGAGAATGTCGGACGATTATAAACCGGTCGTTCGGCAGCACGGACGCGAGCCTTTCACGTTCGCGTTCTCATTTATAAGATACGCGCGAGCCACGCGGATGCAAGCGGGGATGCGAGCGGCCAGAGAATCAGGCACCAGGTGATCACGCAGACGCCGAGCGCGACCATCACTGCGGCGCTGCCGAAATCCTTCGCGCGCTTCGAGAGTTCGTGGCGTTCCAGCGAGATGCGGTCGATGGCCGCCTCCACGCTCGAATTGAGCAACTCGACGATCAGCACCAGCAGCACGGACGTGATGAGCGCGGCGCGCTCCACCGGCGCGACAGGCACGAGCAGGCTGCACGGAAGCAGGATCGCGGCGAGCGTGAGTTCCTGGCGGAACGCGCTTTCCTCGCGGATCGCGACGCGAAAACCGTATAGCGAATTCTTCATCGCGTGCCAGGCGCGCGTGAAGCCGCGATTGCCCTTGTAGGGATTGAAAGGCAGGTCGTCAGGGCCGAGCGGCTCGGGCGTCTGGGCGGGCAGTGCGTCGCTTTCGTCGAGGTCGTCGTCGAATGGATCGCGCGTCCTGGCCGGCGCCGCGCGCGCGTTGGCTTCGGCGGGTTCCCGCGCCGCGGCGCGACGCGTCATGCGGCCGCCCGGTCGACGCTCGCGCCGCCGCGCGGGCCGAACTTGCGCAGATGCGAGGCGAACTGCTCCGACGCCGCGCGCCACGAGAAGCGCTCGGCCCACGCGCGGGCATCGGCGCGTTCGATCTTCAATGCATCGAGGCAGGCTTCGCGCAGATCGTGATTGAGCGCGCCGGGGCCGTCGGTGCCGAGCACGTCGATCGGGCCCGTCACCGGATAGGCCGCGACCGGCGTGCCGCACGCCATCGCTTCGAGCAGCACGAGGCCGAACGTATCGGTCTTGCTCGGGAACACGAAGACATCCGCCGCGGCGTAGACCTTCGCCAGTTCTGGCTGAGACAGCACGCCGAGATAATTGACGGTGGTGTAGCGCGACTTCAGTTCGGCGAGCGCCGGTCCTTCGCCCGCGACCCACTTCGAGCCGGGCAAATCGAGCTTGAGGAACGCCTCGACGTTCTTCTCGACCGCGACGCGCCCGACATACAGAAAGATCGGCCGCGCGGTGTTGAGGACTTTCGAGTCCATGGGATGGAAGATGTCGAGATCGACGCCGCGCGTCCACAGCACGACGTTGGTGAAGCCGAATTTCTCGAGATCGCTTTTCACGACGGGCGTCGGCGCCATCACCGCCTGCGAACGCTTGTGGAACCAGTGCAGGAAGCGATACGTGAGCGACAGCGGAATGCCGAAACGCGCCTTTACATACTCCGGAAAACGCGTGTGATACGCGGTCGTGAACGGCAGCTTTTGACGCAGCGCATAGGCGCGCGCGGCGAGCCCGAGCGGCCCTTCGGTCGCGATGTGCAGCGCGTCCGGCTCGAAGGCGTCGATGCGCTGCTTCACACGCTGGCCCGGCATCAGCGAGAGGCGAATCTCGGGATAGGTCGGGCAGGGGATCGTCCTGAATTCGAGCGGCGTGAGCAGCTCGACCCGATGACCGAGCGCGGTGAGCTCCTTCGTGGTCTGCGTGAGCGTGCGCACGACGCCGTTGACCTGCGGCTCCCATGCATCGGTAACGATCATGATTTTCATCGGCTTCTGTCCCGTGGTTCGTTCGATGTTCAGACGGTCGCGCGCGATTTCGTCGCACGTGCTTCCGGCGAGCGCATGACGGTCCAGTACACGACCTTCAGCTCGCCCTCGTAGGTCTCGACGAGCGCCGAGAGACTCTCGACCCAGTCGCCGTCGTTGCAGTAGAGCGTGCCGTCGATCTCCCGAATCTCGGCCTTGTGGATGTGCCCGCACACGACGCCATCGCAACCGCGGCGGCGCGCTTCGTCGGTCATCACCTTTTCGAACTGCGAGATGAAGTTCACCGCGTTCTTCACCTGATGCTTCAGGTACTGCGACAGCGACCAGTAGTCGAAGCCGAGCTTCGTGCGCACGCGGTTGAACCAGCGGTTGAGCAGCAGGATCCCGGTATAGGCGGTGTCGCCGAGATAGGCGAGCCATTTGGCGTGCTGAATCACGCCATCGAAGAGATCGCCGTGCACGATCCACAGGCGCTTGCCCGCGAGCGTCGTGTGGAACGCTTCGCCGCGCACGTGGATGTCGCCGAACGCGAGATCGCAGAACTGGCGCGCGGCTTCGTCGTGATTGCCGGGGATGTAGACGACCTGCGTGCCCTTGCGCGCCTTGCGCAGGATTTTCTGCACGACGTCGTTGTGCGCCTGCGGCCAGAACCAGCCTTTGCGAAGCTGCCAGCCGTCGATGATGTCGCCGACCAGATACAGATACTCCGACTCGTGATGCCGCAGGAAGTCGAGCAGATAGGGCGCCTGGCAGCCGCCCGAACCGAGGTGAATGTCCGACAGCCAGATCGTCCGATAGCGATGCGGCGCGTCGGTGGAATCAGCGGGCTCGTCGTCGTGCGCGGATGCGGCGCGCCGCGCATCGGAGACGCCCGGCGCGCCCGTCGACGCGGAATGCGACTCGGTGGATTCGGAACGCGGCGCGAACGGGCCGGTGCGGATGTCGCCGTTGCCGAAGCTGAAGGGCGTGGACGGCTCGAAGGACGGGTCGACTACCGCCTGGACGGTCGAGTTGAAGGCCATTGGCTCGCGCATCGAGTTTCGGTATGCGCATTGCACCGTGCGGCCGTGACCGAGCCGTGACAGTCACAAGAAGTTCTTATTACTTGACGGCGGGCCGGGCCGCGACGATGCGCGTGCCCGCGAGACGATCATGCAGAAACTGGCGCGCCGGATCGAGCCAAACGGCCGCGGCCCACAGCGCGACCCACGCGGAGAACACGGCGAGCGTCTGCGGCACGGCGAGCGAGAAGAGCGGATGCAGCGCGAGCGGCGGCAGAAACCACAGCCAGGCGAGCACATGGCGGGCGAGGGCGCGAGCGGGCTTGAGAGGCTGGCCGTGCGCGTCGACGACCTTGAGGCGCCAGGTTTTCATCGGCAGGGTCTGGCCGCCGTGGGTCCAGAAGTACACGAAATAGGCCGCCAGCACGAGGCCGATCCACGACATCAGCCAGTTGTGATGCGTGAGGCCGTTGCGCTGCTGAGTGAGCGTGGAAAAGAGATATCCGGCGAGGAACACGACGCCGAAAAGGATGACGCCTTCGTAGAGCATCGTCGCGAGGCGTCGGCGCAGCGTGGGCGCGCGCATCGGATCGACGGAGGCTATCAGGGGCGGCGCGCTCACGAGCCGTTGTACATCGAAGGCGCCTGCTGTGGCGAGACGGGAATCGGCGTGGCCGGCACGATGCTCGCCGCGTTCGGGATCGCGGGTTGCGCCGGCGCGGGCGCCACGGCAGAACCGCCTTCCGCATGTCCGGACGCATGCCCCTGCTCACGCTGCGCGACGAGGCGGTTGATATCCTTCACTTCGGTCTTGCCCGTGGGCGGCGCGGAAACGACGGTCGGGCGGCGCGTGTGCTCGCTCGCGGCGAGCTTCTTCTTCTGCTCTTCGGAGAGCTTCTGATACGCGTCCCAGGCCTTCTCGCGCTTTTCCAGCGGCACCGATTTGGAAACCTGATAGTTCTCGCGCGCGACCTTGCGCTGATCGGGTGTCAGGCGCACCCATTCTTCCATGCGCTGATGCAGATGCTTCTGCGCTTCAGGCGACATGCGATGAAACCGCGACGCGATCTTGAGCCACTTCTGCTTGCGTTCGTCGGAGAACGAGTCCCACTGGGCGGCGAAGGGCGCGAGCGCGGTGTGCTGCGCCTCGCTCAGATGGCTCCAGGAAAGCGGGTTCTCCGATGACAGCGCGGCGGACGCACTGGAATCGGCGGTCGTGCCGGAGCCGCCGACTGGTGCGGTCGCGACGGGCGGCGCCGAGGCCGTCTTGGAGTAAAAGCGCGGATAAGTCGCGGCGAACGCGACGAGACCCGCAATCGCGCAACCAAAGACAATCGCGAGACCGCGCTTGTAACTCACCCGAAAATTCCCCCTCTGTATCCAGTGCTTAATGGTTGCGCGTCAGATACGCGTTGAATCCGTGATCGAGATAGGCGTCGATCGGTAGGCTGTCGCTCATCATGGCGGCGTCGATGTCGGCCAGTTCCGCCTTGCGCTGCTGGTCTTCCCAGTACGCGATGCCCGCCAGCCCGATGATCAGCGCCGCGAGCGGCCACGCGAGTCCCAGTCCGCCCAGGCGCGCGAGCAGGCCCTTCGGACGGCGCGCGTCGCCGGATTCGCCGGTGCCGAGCGTCGCACCCGCGCCGGCGAAGGCCGGCGTGAACGCGTGTGCGGCCACGGCGACGGCCACTTTCTCGGGCTTCTTGCGCGCGATCGCGGCGCGGCGCGCATCGCGCAACCGGTCGACGGCGGCGGCCGGAATGTTCGACGTGCTTTCGTCCAGCGCGTGAATGACTTTCAGCGCGAACTCGTTTTCCTTCGTTTCAAGAGCGGAACTCATAGCGTTATCCCTTTGGCTTTCAGGGCTTGTGCGAGAGCATGCGTAGCGCGTGAGCAATGTGTTTTCACGCTACCCTCGGAGCATCCCATCGCGGCGGCCGTCTCAGCGACATCCATATCCTCCCAGTAACGCATGAGAAATGCTTCCCGTTGACGTGCCGGCAGTTTCTGGATTTCGGCGTCGATCAGATTGAGTACCTGTTCGCGCTCGAGTTTGTTCTCGCTGCTTTCGCTGCCGACCGCGCCGTCCTCGGATTCGAAGGTTTCGAGCGGGTCGAATTCGTCGTCGTCGGCGTTGCCGAAGGACGAAAAGAGGCTGATCCAGGTATTGCGCACCTTCTGGCGACGGAAATAATCGTGCGTCGCGTTCTGAAGGATACGCTGGAACAGGAGGGGGAGTTCGGAAGGCGGGCGATCACCGTACTTTTCCGCCAGCTTGATCATCGCGTCCTGCACGATGTCGAGCGCCGCGTCGTCGTCGCGAACGGTGTACACGGTTTGCTTGAACGCGCGTCTTTCGACGCCCGCCAGGAAGTCGGCGAGTTCCTTGTCTGATGCCATCCGATGGGGGACCCGGCGCAACGAAGGTGCGTCCGCAGTTGCGTCGAGAGAGGATTGTGGAGTTCTTGGAAAACCTGCGAATGCTAGCAAAGTTTCGCCGTTCCCGGAGCGAATGAGAGCTTTTGTTGCCAATTCCGGTGCCGGGTTGACTAAAGGCACGATCGTCCGGAAGAACGCTCGGACCCGCCGCGATCGGTCAGCAGAAGCGTCAGCCGGCGACTCTGGAATTTTTTGCTTGACCCGCCGCGCGCGCCGCTGTTACATTTTCTGACTCGCATCATCCAGTGAAATGTCTGCTTTGAGGCGAGCCCAAGAAGCACGCCTGTCAAACCTAGACGCGCCGCTTGAACCCGAGCCACAAGCCCGGTAGAGAGCACCCGATCAATTTTTTGCCGAAAATTCGAAAGGTGATGAATGAACATGCCTAGCGCGGAATTCTCCACGTCGGATACCACTCCTCCTCACGAAGCTGACTCCATCGGCGGCACCGTGCTCATGCGCGCATTGGCCGATGAGAACGTCGAGTTCATTTGGGGCTATCCCGGCGGCTCGGTACTCTACATCTACGACGAGCTCTACAAGCAGGACCAGATTCAGCACATCCTCGTGCGCCACGAGCAGGCCGCCGTGCACGCCGCCGACGCCTATGCGCGTTCGACCGGCAATGTGGGCGTGTGCCTCGTGACCTCGGGCCCGGGCGTCACCAATGCCGTCACCGGCATCGCCACGGCCTACATGGATTCGATTCCGCTCGTCGTCATCAGCGGCCAGGTGCCCACCGCGGCCATCGGCCTCGACGCATTCCAGGAATGCGACACCGTCGGCATCACGCGTCCGTGCGTGAAGCACAACTTCCTCGTGAAGGACGTGCGCGACCTGGCCGAAACCGTCAAGAAGGCTTTCTACATTGCGCGCACCGGCCGTCCCGGCCCCGTGCTGATCGACATTCCGAAGGACGTGTCGAAGGCGCCGTGCAAGTACGAGCCGGTCAAGAGCGTGTCGCTGCGTTCGTACAATCCCGTCACGAAGGGCCATTCGGGCCAGATCCGCAAGGCGGTGCAGCTTTTGCTGTCGGCCAAGCGCCCGTATATCTATACCGGCGGCGGCATCATTCTGGCGGATGCGTCGCGCGAGCTGAACCAGTTCGCCGATCTGCTCGGCTATCCGGTCACCAACACGCTGATGGGCCTCGGCGGCTATCGCGCGTCCGACAAGAAGTTCTTGGGCATGCTCGGCATGCACGGCACGTACGAAGCCAACATGGCCATGCAGCACTGCGACGTGCTGATCGCCATCGGCGCGCGCTTCGACGACCGCGTGATCGGCGACCCGAAGCACTTCGCTTCGTCGCCGCGCAAGATCATTCATATTGACGTCGATCCGTCGTCCATTTCCAAGCGCGTGAAGGTGGACATTCCCATCGTCGGCGACGTGAAGGAAGTGCTGAAGGAACTGCTCGAGCAACTGCAGCACGCCGAGCACGGCCCGGACACGGCGGCGCTCAAGACTTGGTGGGACGAGATCGAAGGCTGGCGCTCGAAGGACTGCCTCGCCTACGACCGCAAGAGCGAGATCATCAAGCCGCAGTACGTCGTCGAAAAGCTCTGGGAGCTGACCGACGGCAACGCGTTCGTGTGTTCGGATGTCGGCCAGCATCAGATGTGGGCGGCGCAGTTCTATCCGTTCAACAAGCCGCGCCGCTGGATCAATTCGGGCGGCCTGGGCACGATGGGCTTCGGCCTGCCGGCGGCGATGGGCGTGAAAATGGCCTATCCGGACGACGAAGTGGTCTGCATCACGGGCGAAGGGTCCATCCAGATGTGCATTCAGGAGCTCTCGACGTGCAAGCAGTACAACACGCCCGTCAAGATCATCTCGCTGAACAACCGCTATCTGGGCATGGTGCGCCAGTGGCAGCAGATCGAGTACAAGAAGCGCTATTCCAGTTCGTACATGGACGCGCTGCCCGACTTCGTGAAGCTGGCCGAAGCGTATGGCCATGTCGGCATTCGTGTCGAAAAGACCGCGGACGTCGAGCCGGCGCTGAAGGAAGCGCTGCGTCTGAAGGACCGCACCGTATTTCTCGACTTCCAGACCGATCCGACCGAAAACGTATTCCCGATGGTGCAGGCAGGTAAAGGCATCACGGAAATGCTGCTCGGGTCTGAGGATCTGTAACGCGGGTTTCGAATGCGCGGGTTCGCGCGCGCCGGTCTCCACGAAAGACATGCGCGGCGCGCGGATTCGCATCGAAGCCTTCACTGGACATCATCGGGAAAGACGAACATGAAACACATCATCTCCGTTTTGCTGGAAAACGAACCGGGCGCGTTATCGCGTGTCGTCGGGCTCTTTTCGGCGCGCGGCTATAACATCGAAACGCTGACGGTGGCGCCGACCGAAGACAGCTCGCTGTCGCGGCTGACCATCGTCTCCATTGGCTCGGACGACGTGATCGAACAGATCACGAAGCACCTGAACCGCCTGATCGAGGTGGTGAAAGTGGTCGACCTGACAGAGGGCGCCCACATCGAGCGCGAGCTGATGCTCATCAAGGTAAGAGCGGTCGGCAAGGAGCGCGAAGAGATGAAGCGCATGGCGGATATCTTCCGCGGCCGCATCATCGACGTGACCGAGAAGACCTACACGATGGAACTGACGGGCGCGTCCGACAAGCTCGACGCGTTCATTCAGGCGCTCGACGCCACGGCGATCCTCGAAACGGTTCGCACGGGCAGCTCCGGCATCGGCCGTGGCGAGCGGATTCTCAAGGTGTAACGGCGCCGTACCACTTCATTAGCAGCACACGTAGCGCAACCAATTCAACGCATCATCAGGACTCAAGGAACCACCATGAAAGTTTTCTACGACAAGGACGCCGACCTCTCCCTCATCAAGGGCAAGCAAGTCACCATCATCGGCTATGGCTCGCAAGGCCATGCACACGCGCTGAACCTGAAGGAAAGCGGCGTGAACGTGACGGTCGGTCTGCGCAAGGGCGGCGCATCGTGGAGCAAGGCCGAGAACGCGGGCCTCAAGGTGAAGGAAGTGGCTGAAGCCGTGAAGGGCGCGGACGTGGTCATGATGCTCCTGCCCGACGAGCAGATCGCCGAAGTCTACAAGAACGAAGTGCACGACAACGCCAAGCAGGGCGCGGCGCTCGCGTTCGCGCACGGCTTCAACGTGCACTACGGCCAGGTGATCCCGCGCGCGGATCTGGACGTCATCATGATCGCGCCGAAGGCTCCGGGCCACACGGTGCGCAACACGTACCAGAACGGCGGCGGCGTGCCGCATCTGGTCGCGGTCGCCCAGGACAAGTCGGGCTCGGCGCGCGATGTGGCGCTGTCGTATGCCGTGGCGAACGGTGGCGGCCGTGCCGGCATCATCGAGACCAACTTCCGTGAAGAAACCGAAACCGACCTGTTCGGCGAGCAAGCGGTTCTGTGCGGCGGCACCGTCGACCTGATCAAGGCCGGTTTCGAAACGCTGGTGGAAGCGGGCTACGCGCCGGAAATGGCGTATTTCGAGTGCCTGCACGAGCTGAAGCTGATCGTCGACCTGATCTATGAAGGCGGCATCGCCAACATGAACTACTCGATCTCGAACAACGCCGAATATGGCGAGTACGTGACGGGTCCGCGCATCGTCACCGAAGAGACGAAGAAGGCGATGAAGGCCGTGCTGAAGGACATCCAGACGGGCGAGTACGCGAAGAGCTTCATCATCGAAAACCGCGCCGGCGCGCCGACGCTGCAATCGCGCCGCCGTCTGACCTCGGAGCACCAGATCGAGCAGGTCGGCGAGAAGCTGCGCGCCATGATGCCGTGGATCGCGAAGAACAAGCTGGTCGACCAGTCGAAGAACTAAATCGGCGCGCGCGTATTCATCGCGTCACGATTTTTGCTGGATGAAAAGCCGCCCGGATGCCCTGTGCGCCGGGCGGCTTTTGCTATCCTACGGTTTTTAAAAATCTCAGAACTCGTTCATGAACTATCCTCATCCGATCATTGCCCGCGAAGGCTGGCCGTTCATCGCCATCGCGGCTGTCGTCGCCATCCTCGTGCAGGCGACGGGCGGTTTCGGCTTCGCCTGGCTCTTCTGGCTGATCGTGATTTTCGTCGTCCAGTTCTTCCGCGATCCCGCCCGTCCGATTCCTACTCAGCCGAACGCGGTGCTGTGTCCCGCCGATGGGCGCATCGTCGCGGTCGAAACCGCGCACGATCCGTACGTGGGCCGCGAGGCGCTCAAGATCAGCGTGTTCATGAACGTGTTCAACGTGCACTCGCAGCGCTCGCCGGTGGACGGCGCGATCACCAAGGTGCAGTACTTTCCGGGCGCTTACCTGAACGCGGCAGTCGATAAAGCCTCGACCGAGAACGAGCGCAACGCCATCGTGCTGCAGACCGCGGGCGGCCAGACCGTGACCTCGGTGCAGATCGCCGGCCTGATCGCGCGACGCATTCTCTGCTACGTGCACGCGGGCGAGCCGCTCACGCGCGGCCAGCGCTACGGCTTCATCCGTTTCGGTTCGCGTGTGGACGTGTATCTGCCGGTGGGAAGCCGTCCGCGTGTGTCGATCGGCGAGAAGGTTTCGGCTTCGTCGACGATCCTCGCCGAATTCGCGGAATAGCGCGGAGGACTCGATGGCGGCATTCAAACCGCGCCGTAATCGCGCGAACGCAACGTCTCCGCGCGCGTTCCGCCGCAACAAGGCCGCGCAGGACGTCGGCGCCGTGGAGACGCGGCGCGCGAAGCGCCAGCAGTTCCTCAGAAAGCGCGGCATCTATCTGCTGCCGAATGCGTTCACCACGGCCGCGCTGTTCTGCGGCTTCTTCGCCGTCGTCCAGGCGATGAACGTGCGCTTCGAGATCGCGGCGATCGCCATTTTCGTCGCGATGGTGCTCGACGGCATGGACGGCCGCGTCGCGCGCATGACGCACACGCAAAGCGCGTTCGGCGAGCAGTTCGACAGTCTTTCGGACATGGTGTCGTTCGGCGTGGCGCCGGCGCTCGTGATGTACGAATGGGTGCTGAAGGATCTCGGCCGCTGGGGCTGGCTCGCGGCCTTCGTCTATTGCTCGGGTGCGGCGCTCAGGCTCGCGCGCTTCAATACGAACGTCGGCGTGGTCGACAAGCGCTTTTTCCAGGGGTTGCCTTCGCCGGCAGCCGCTGCGCTGATCGCCGGTTTCGTGTGGCTCGCTACAGATAACCGCGTGCCGCTCAAGCTCGTGTGGCTGCCGTGGGTCGCGTTCGCGCTGACCATCTACGCGGGCGTCACGATGGTGTCGAACGCACCGTTCTACAGCGGCAAGGCGCTCGATGTGCGTTATCGCGTGCCGTTCGCGGGCGTGCTGCTGATCGTGGTGGCGTTCGTGCTCGTATCGTCCGATCCACCGGTCATGTTGTTCTGCCTGTTCGTGCTGTATGGCTTTTCGGGCTATATCTGGTGGGGCTATCTGACGGCGCGTGGCCGGCCGAATCCGGCGCGCAGCTCGCAGCGGGACCATTAGCGTCGCGCGTTCCCGACAAAAAAAAGGCAGCAACCGTGAGGTTCGCTGCCTTTTTCGTTTCCTGCGTGCGATCAACCTGCGACCAGCGCGCCGTTCGAAATGTGTACGCGCTCGCCTTGCTGGAACGGCGGCGCATTCTTGTACGTGAAGGTGCGCGCCTTGCCGTTTTCCATCCGCACGTGCACGGTGTAGTCGGTTTCGCTGCGAATGTGCTTTTCGACCGAGTTTCCGGCGAGACCGCCGCCGAGCGCGCCCAGCAGCGTCATTGCGGTGCGTCCGCCGCCACGGCCGAACTGATTGCCGACAACACCGCCCGCGACCGCGCCACCGACCGCTCCGATGCCGGTTCCGTGGCCTTCATGCTTGACGGCTGCAATCGATTCGACGGTGCCGCAGGTCGAGCAATACGCCGGATGCGGCGGCGGTTGCTGCGCATACGATGGCTGGGCGGGTTGCTGCTGCGCCGCTTGCTGTTGAGCTGCCTGCTGTTGAGCTGCCTGCTGCTGCGCCGCCTGTTGCTGCGCCGCGGTCGGTTGCTGCGCCGGGCTCGGCGCTGCCGAATCGACGACAGGCTGTTGCACAACGGCCGCCGTTTGCGTCTGAGGATTCTGCGCCCCGTTGCTCGATGCCTTCGGGAACAGTCCCGTCATCGCTGCCGTCGCGACGAGGCTCGCGACAATGACCGCGCCCGCCGCCGTCGCGATGAGCGGATGCAGACGCCGCTGCGGCGGCTGAGCGCCGCCGGATGCGGGCGACGTGCTGAGTTTGTTGGTCCCGTTATCCATTTTTTGAACCTCCTTTTCGAGGCGAGATGTCACTGCCGATATCCGCTGTCACAACACATTGTCGAAGAAACCAAGAACCCGCGCTTTTTCCGGTTGTAACAATTTCCCGACCCAGGTCTATTCAAACAGAAGCAGAAGCGGTGCCAGTATCGAAATCACGAGGCTGCGCTGATCGGAGGCCGAATTCGCCTTGAAATATTTACCAATGGTTACAGGCAAAATCGCCGGGCGAAAAAAAAGCGCACCGCAATGGGTGCGCTTTCTCGCATTGAGTCAGACCGAAAAACTCAGTCCTCGCGACGCAGATGCGGGAACAGAATCACATCGCGGATGCTCGGGCTGTCGGTCAGGAGCATGACCAGACGGTCGATGCCGATGCCGCAGCCGCCCGTCGGCGGCATGCCGTATTCGAGCGCGCGGATGTAGTCGGCGTCGAAATACATGGCTTCTTCGTCCCCGGCGTCTTTCTGATCGACCTGCTTCTGAAAACGCGCGGCCTGATCTTCCGGATCGTTCAGCTCCGAGAAGCCGTTGGCGATCTCGCGGCCCGTAATGAACAGCTCGAAACGCTCCGTGATGCCCGGCACCGAATCCGATGCGCGCGCGAGCGGCGACACTTCGATCGGGTAATCGACGATATACGTCGGCTCCCACAGTTGCGACTCCGCCGTCTCTTCGAAAAGCGCGAGTTGCAGCGAACCGAGACCGGCGTTGAGGAACGCGGGCTGGTTCGTATCGACGCCGAACTTCTTCAGTTCCGTACGCAGGAATGCGGCGTCGGACAACTGTGCATCCGTGTACTGTGGCGCGAACTTCTGGATCGCCTGATTGATCGTCAGACGATGGAACGGCTTGGCGAGATCCAGTTCGCGGCCCTGATACGTGATGGTCGCGGTGCCGAGCGCATCGATGGCGGCCTGGCGGATCAGCGATTCCGTGAAGTCCATCAGCCACTGGTAATCCGTGTACGCGGCGTAGAACTCCATCATCGTGAATTCCGGATTGTGACGCGGCGACACGCCTTCGTTCCGGAAGTTACGGTTGATCTCGAACACGCGCTCGAAGCCGCCGACGATCAGCCGCTTCAGATAGAGCTCCGGTGCGATGCGCAGGAACATCTGCATGTCGAGCGCGTTGTGATGCGTCGTGAAAGGCTTGGCCGCCGCGCCGCCCGGAATCGGGTGCAGCATCGGCGTTTCGACTTCCATGAAGTTCGCCTGCGCCATGAAATTGCGGATCGACGTGACGGCCTTCGTGCGCGCCATGAACGTCTTGCGCGACTCGGGCGTGACGATCAGATCGACATAGCGCTGGCGATAGCGCGTTTCCTGATCGGCCAAGCCGTGGAACTTGTCCGGCAGCGGACGCAGCGCCTTCGACAAAAGACGCAGTTCCGTGCAACGCACCGAAAGCTCGCCCTTGTTCGTACGGAACAGCACGCCCTTGGCCGCGATGATGTCGCCCAGGTCCCACTTCTTGAACGCGTCGTAGGTTTCCGCGCCAACGTCGGCGGGCGTCACGAAGAACTGGATCT
This sequence comes from Caballeronia hypogeia, assembly GCF_001544875.2. GTDB lineage: Bacteria > Pseudomonadota > Gammaproteobacteria > Burkholderiales > Burkholderiaceae > Caballeronia > Caballeronia hypogeia. Next base: position 111,482 of record NZ_FCOA02000008.1, on the reverse strand, counting down.
GACCGCTGCCGTCCTGAACCGTCGCGAAGCTGGCCTTGCCCATCACGCGCTTCAGCATCATCCGGCCGGCGATCGCGACGGGCAGGGGATTGGCTTCGAGCGCGTCCTTGTCGGTTTCGGCGTAATCGCCTTGCAGCGCGGCGGCCTGATGCGTCGGGCGGAAGTCGTTCGGATAGGCGACGCCCTGCTCGCGCAGCGAGCGCAGCTTGTCGCGCCGCTCGGCGATGATCTGGTTTTCTTCCAGTTCGGGAGCGGCGCCCGGTTGAGTCGGTTCGGTCATGATGATTCTTGGCTTGTGATACGGAGGATGCGCGGCGGGATGAAACGAAAGCGGCGCGACCGGAAGGCCACGCCGCTGCAGGACATCAAACGCCCTGTTTCAAACTCGCGCTGATGAAGTCGTCGAGGTCGCCGTCGAGCACGGCGCGCGTGTTGCTCATTTCCACGCTGGTGCGCAGATCCTTCACGCGGCTCTGGTCGAGCACGTAAGAACGAATCTGATGGCCCCAGCCCACGTCGGTCTTGCTCGATTCGAGCTTGTCCTGTTCGGCCTGGCGCTTGCGCATCTCGAACTCGTAGAGACGCGCCTTGAGCATCTGCATGGCTTCCGCGCGGTTGCGGTGCTGCGAGCGGTCGTTCTGGCACTGCACGACGATGCCGGTCGGCGCGTGCGTGAGACGCACGGCGGAGTCGGTCTTGTTGATGTGCTGGCCGCCCGCGCCCGATGCGCGGTACGTGTCCGTGCGGATATCGGCGGGATTGATCTCGATTTCGATCGAATCGTCGATTTCCGGATACACGAACACCGACGAGAACGACGTATGACGTCCACCCGACGAATCGAACGGCGACTTGCGCACGAGGCGGTGAATGCCGGTTTCAGTGCGCAGATAACCGTAGGCGTATTCGCCTTCGACCTTGATCGTCGCGCTCTTGATGCCGGCGACATCGCCTTCCGATTCTTCGAGGACTTCGGTCTTGAAGCCCTTGCGCTCGCAGTAGCGCAGATACTGGCGCAGCAGCATGGACGCCCAGTCGCACGCTTCGGTGCCGCCGGCGCCCGCCTGAATGTCGATGAAGCAGTTGTTCGGGTCGGCCGGATTGGAGAACATCCGGCGGAATTCCACGTCCTCGACGCGAAGACGCAGCGCATCCGCGTCCGATTCGCACGCGACGAGCGTGTCTTCGTCGTCTTCCTCGCGCGCCATGTCGAACAGATCGTTCGCGTCGCGGAGGTCGTTGTCGAGGTCGGTGAGCGTCGTCACGACGCCATCGAGCAGCTTTTTCTCACGACCGAGCGCTTGCGCGTTCTTCGAGTCGTTCCAGACATTCGGATCTTCGAGTTCCTTGTTGACTTCAACCAGACGCGCGGACTTGGCGTCGTAGTCAAAGATACCCCCGTAGCTCGCCCGCGCGGCGGCGCAGGTCGGCCAGAAGGCTTTCGATCGCGTTGAGACGTTCCGCTTCCATTGTCGATCTTCGGCTTCGTAAAAAGATGAAATTATAGCCGATTGACACGGTTTCCCCGGCGCGGACGCCGCCCGGCGCGCCGGATCAGCCCGCGTGTTCGACGATCAGTTGCACCCGCGCGACGCCGTTCCACGAATCGCTGACGAGCCGGTATGCGACGGTCGCGCGGGCGGGCAGCGGATCGACATGGTTGAACCAGATCGCGTTGAAGCGCTGACGCCCGCGCAAGAGCGAGAGCTTCAGATGCTTGTCCTTCACGAGCGCCTGCGAGGCGACCTCGAATTCGCCGGAAAAGGTCGGCGCGGGAAAGCCTTGTCCCCACACCGCCGCGTCGAGCATTTCGACGAATTGCGGCGTGAAGTACGCGTCTTCCAGTTCGCCGTCGGTTTCGACCGTGCGCGAGAGCGCCTCCGCCGTGAGCCACTCGCGGCCGACGGCCTCGAACGCTTCCGTGAAGCGCGGAATGTCGGCGGTGGCGATCGTGAGGCCCGCGGCCATCGCGTGGCCGCCAAACTTGTGAATCAGGCCGGGCTCGCGCTTGCTGATCAGATCGACGGCGTCGCGCAGATGAAAGCCCGGAATCGAGCGGCCGGAGCCCTTGGACAGCGCGCCGCTGTCGTCGGCGTGCGCGAACGTGAACGATGGCCGGTGAAAGCGCTCCTTGAGCCGTCCCGCGACGATGCCGATCACGCCCTGGTGCCAGCTCGCATCGTAGAGCGTGAGCGTCGCGCGCTCGCCCGGATCGAAGGTCTGAAGCTCGGCGAGCGCCTGCTGCTGCATGCCGGCTTCGATTTCGCGGCGCTCGCGGTTCATCGAATCGAGTTGTTGCGCGAGTTCCCAGGCGCGGCCGACGTCGTCGGTCGTCAGGCATTCGATGCCGAGCGACATGTCCGACAGCCGCCCCGCCGCGTTCAGGCGCGGGCCGAGCGCGAAGCCCAGATCGAAGCCGGATGCGGCGCGCGCGTCGCGGCCGGCGGCGCGGAAGAGGGCGGCGATGCCCGGCTGCATGCGGCCCGAGCGAATCCGCTTCAAACCCTGCGCGACCAGAATGCGGTTGTTGCAGTCGAGCTTCACGACGTCGGCGACGGTGCCGAGCGCGACCAGATCGAGCAGGCCGTCGAGACGCGGTTCCGGCGTGCCGTCGCCATACGCGCCGCGACGCCGCAACTCCGCGCGCAACGCGAGCAGCACATAGAACATGACGCCGACGCCCGCAAGGCACTTGCTCGGAAACACGCAGCCCGGCTGGTTCGGGTTGACGATCGCGCGTGCGGCGGGCAGTTCGTCGCCGGGAAGGTGATGATCGGTGACGAGCACGTCGATGCCGAGCGCATTCGCGGCCTCGACGCCATCGACGCTCGCAATGCCGTTGTCGACCGTGACGAGCAGGTCGGGCAAACCGGCGGGCGACTGTGCGGCCAGCGCGACGATTTCCGGCGTGAGGCCGTAGCCGTATTCGAAGCGGTTCGGCACCAGATAGTCGATCCGCGCGCCGAACATGCGCAGGCCGCGCACGGCCACGGCGCACGCGGTTGCACCGTCGCAGTCGTAATCGGCGACGACCAGCATGCGCTTGCCGGCAGCGAGCGCATCGGCGAGGACGACCGCTGCGTCGTCGCAGCCTTTCAGGCCGGCGGGCGCGTGCAGGCGCTTGAATTCGGTCTCGACTTCATCGGGCGAAGTCACGCCGCGCGACGCGTACAGCCGCGCGATGACAGGATGCAGGCCGTGACGCATCAGCGCTTCGGCGTCGGCGGGGGAGGAGGCGCGCGTAACGATTCGCGTCATTCGGGTATCTCTTATTCGATGAGCAGCGCGGCGATCGGCCGGCGCCGCCAGAATTTGCGCAGGTCGCCGCGCGTGACCGACAGCGTCACCGAGCCGGTGTCGCCGCAGAGCGTGAGGCTCAGACGGCCGAGCGAGCCATCGGAGAGCGCCTGCAGCGCGGGTGCGAACCACGCGGCTTCGAGTTCCCCGAGCGACGCGTTCCAGCGCGCCCAGTCCTGCTCGATGAACGGTGCGGAGAACGGATCGAGCTCGACGAGCGTCGCGCCTTGCGCGTTGTCCCTGGCGATCGATGCAAATGACTCCGGCGGCATCGATGGCTTCACGCCCGACGCGAGCGCGAGACCGCGCGTCGCGGCGGCGCTGGACATCACGCGCGCGAACGGGCTCTGGACCGGGTGCAGCGCGCCTTGCCCGTGCAGCCAGATCGAATTGATCGCGGGCAGTCCGCGCGATTCGCGCGCGAGATTCAGCGGATGTTCGAACCATGCCATCTGCACTTCGTTCTGCAGCTTCATCCACGCGCGCGAACGTTCGCCGGTGCGCGCTTCGTGCGGCAGCCAGATTTCGATGTTGCGGCCCGTGGCGCGCAGCGGCGACGCGCCCGCGAGCGCGCCGAGCGCATCGCCCGACACGTACCAGCGCAACGGCGTCGGCGCCTGCAGCGTGACGCCGAGATCCTCGATCACCGGCCGTGCGACGTCGAGCAGCGCGCGCGCTTCTTCCGTGTGCACGCCGAGCGTGTCGGGGTCGATCAGCACGAGATGATCATGCGCGATGCGCACGTGCACCGGCTCGATGCAGGCCCAGCGAGCCTCGCCGGGCGTGCCGCCGTCGGCGAGCAGCATGAAGGGGGCGAGCGGGGCGTCGTCGGCATAGCGCTGGTCGGCGGGAGCGACCGCGCCGAAACGCCGCGCGATCCAGCGTTCGTGCGGCAGCGTGCGCTGGAAGTCCTCGCCTATCACACGTTCTTCCAGCGTGGCGCGGGCGAGCAGCTTGTCGAGCGCCGCGCTCTCCAGCCCGTGCAGGGCGGTGGCGGCGTCCGCGGCCGACGGCAGCGCGAACGGCAACAAGAGATGGAGTTCTTGAACAGGCATGATGCTCGGCATTGTAGGGCAAAGCCGTCTTGCGCTCGGGCGAGCAGACACGATTTCGATGTGCGCCGGGGGCGCCCCGGCATGCGCGTGACGTACCGCATTCGCCATATATGGCAAACTTTCGCAAAATTTGACGCAGACGGCGCGCATCATGCCGGACCAAGGGTCGGTCACCGCGCCACCAGGGCACAACCACGCTGAACCAGCAGCAAAAAGGAATCGCTTGAAACTTCCGTACGAATGGCAGATCGGCTGGCGTTACACACGCGCCAGCAAACGCACCACAGGCAATGGCTTCATCAGCTTCATCGCGCTCGTGTCGATGGCGGGCATCGCGCTCGGCGTCGCGGCGCTGATCGTCGTGCTGTCGGTCATGAACGGCTTCCAGAAGGAAGTGCGCGACCGCATGCTGTCCGTGCTCGCGCACGTCGAAATCTTCTCGCCGACGGGTTCCATGCCCAACTGGCAACTGACCGCCAAAGAGGCGCGCCAGAATCCCGAAGTGGTCGGCGCCGCACCTTATGTCGAGGCGCAGGCGCTGCTCACGCGCCAGGGCGCAGTGAGCGGCGTCGCGCTGCGCGGTGTCGAGCCCACGCTGGAACCCGATGTGTCGGATATCGGCAAGGACATGCGCGCGGGCAAGCTCACGGACCTGAAGCCGGGCGAATTCGGCATCGTGCTCGGCAAGGATCTCGCGGCGAATCTCGGCGTCATGACCGGCGACAAGATTACGCTCGTCGCACCCGAAGGCACCATCACGCCGGCGGGGATGATGCCGCGCCTCAAGCAGTTCACCGTGGTCGGCGTCTTCGAGTCGGGGCACTACGAATACGATTCGACGCTCGCGCTGATCGAAATCCGCGACGCCGAAGCCTTGTTCCGCCTGCCCGCGCCCACCGGCGTGCGCCTGCGCCTGAAGGACATGCAGCGCGCGCCCGAAGTCGCGCGCCAGCTCGCGCGCACGCTGTCGGGCGATCTATACATCCGCGACTGGACGCAGCAGAACAAGACCTGGTTCTCCGCCGTGCAGATCGAAAAACGCATGATGTTCATCATCCTCACGCTGATCATCGCGGTGGCGGCTTTCAATCTGGTGTCCTCGCTCGTCATGACCGTCACCGACAAGCAGGCCGACATCGCCATTTTGCGCACGCTCGGCGCGCAGCCCGGCTCGATCATGAAGATCTTCGTGGTGCAGGGCGTGACGATCGGCTTCATCGGCACGGCGCTGGGCGTCACGCTCGGCTGCCTGATCGCGTGGAGCATTCCGTGGCTCGTGCCGATGATCGAACATCTGTTCAACGTGCAGTTCCTGCCGTCCTCGGTGTATTTCATCAGCGAGTTGCCGTCGGAACTCGTGCCGGGCGATGTCGCGAAGATCGGCGTCATCGCATTCCTTTTGTCTTCGCTCGCGACGCTCTATCCGAGCTGGCGCGGCGCGAAGGTTCGTCCGGCGGAGGCGCTGCGCTATGAGTGATCTGATTCCCGCCAACAACATCGTTCTGCAGGCTTCCGCGATCTCGAAGACGTTCGTGCAGGGCGGCTTCAACGTGCAGGTGCTGAACAACGCGCAACTCGACGTGTATCGCGGCGAGAAGCTTGCAATCGTCGGCGCGTCGGGGTCGGGCAAGAGCACGCTGCTGCACGTGCTCGGCGGCCTCGACGAACCGAGCGCGGGCAAGGTCTCTTTGCTCGGCAAGCCGTTCACCGCGCTCAAGGAAAAGGAGCGCAACGAACTGCGCAATCGCGCGCTCGGCTTCGTGTATCAGTTTCACCATCTGCTGCCGGAATTCACCGCGGTAGATAACGTCGCGATGCCGCTGCGCATCCGCCGCATGCCCGAGGACGACGCGCGCCGGCAAGCACAGGAAATGCTGGAACGCGTGGGCATCGGGCATCGCGCGAAGCATCGGCCGGGCGCGCTGTCGGGCGGCGAGCGCCAGCGCGTGGCGATCGCGCGCGCGCTGGTCACGCGTCCCGCCTGCGTGCTCGCCGACGAACCCACCGGCAATCTCGACGGCGGCACGGCGGACACGGTCTTCAACCTGATGCTGGAGCTGTCGCAGACGCTGGAGACGAGCTTCGTGATCGTCACGCACGATCCCGATCTCGCCGCGCGCTGCGACCGCATCATGCGCCTGCGCGACGGCGTGCTGCACGAAGAGCCGGTCGTGCCGGTATAACGCGTCAAAGCGCGCGGAGGCGTCATGTGGATCGATACGCACTGTCATCTCGACGCCGGCGAATTCGAGGCCGACCGTGACGCCGTCGCCGGCGCGGCGCTTGCTGCGGGCGTCACGCGCATCGTGATTCCGGGTGTGGAGCGCGGCAATATCGCGACAGTGCGTGAGCTTGCGCATCGCATCGAGGGCGGCGCTTATGCGCTCGGCATTCATCCGCTGTTCACGCCGGGCGCGACCGATGACGACTTGCGTGTGCTGCGCGAGGAAATCGCGGCGAGCATGGACGATCCGCTGTTCGTTGGCATCGGCGAGATCGGGCTGGATTATTTCGTGCCGACGCTCGACGACGCGCGTCAGCAGTTCTTCTACAACGAGCAACTCAAGCTCGCGCGCGAGTTCGACCTGCCGGTGATCTGCCATGTGCGCAAGTCGCAGGACAAGGTGCTGAAGGGCCTGCGCGTGCACGAGATTCATCGCGGCATCGCGCACGCGTTCAACGGCAGTTTCCAGCAGGCCGAAGCGTTCATCGCACAAGGCATGCGGCTCGGCTTCGGCGGCAATCTGACATTCGAGCGCGCGCTGCAGATCCGGCGTCTCGCCTCGGACCTTCCGCTCGATGCGATCGTGCTCGAAACCGACGCGCCGGACATCGCACCTTCTTGGCTTTACAAGCAGCGCAACGCGCCTGAGCAGGTCGCGGGCATCGCGAAGGTCCTCGCGCAATTGCGCGGCATCGATGAAAACGCGCTTTCCCTAGGCACAACGGCTAACGCTCACGCAGCGCTGCCACGGCTCGCGCTCGCCTCTTCATAATCGTTTCGTTCTACGCGTGATGCGCGCCGGAGTTCGTCCGGCGCGCGTGCGTGCGCGTCACGAGAAAGGAAGAGGGCGAAGTGCGGGCGATGCTGCTGGGTTTTGCGTTGGGCGTCTGGTGCTTGCAGCAGCAGGCGCGTTTGCCGGATGTCTATCTTTGGATCGCGTGCGCCGTCGTGTTTCTCGTCGCGGCGACGTGCGGCGCGATGCAGCCACGTGCGCGCATCGCGGGCTTCGCGATCGCGGCTTGCGCGCTGGGCTTCGGTTATGCAGCCATGCGCGCCGAAGTGCGGCTGCGCGAGCAATTGCCCGTCGCGTACGAGCAGCGCGATATCGAATTGAAGGGCTTCGTGCGCGGGCTTCCTCAGGCACAGGCGGATGGCGTGCGCTTCCTGTTCGAAGTCGAAGCGAACGGCGCGGGAGTGCGAAATTTTCCGCGCATCGTGCGTTTGCTCTGGATGCCGGCGGAACGCGCCAATGCCAGCGCGCCGCCGAAGCTGCTGGCGGGCCAGCGCTGGACGCTGAGCGCGCGCCTCAAACGCGCGCACGGCAACGCCAACTTCGGTCTGCGCGATGCCGAAGCGAGCTTGCTGGAGCGCGGCATACGCGCGACGGGCTCGGTGTCGCCCGCGCGCGTGCCGCGAAGATTGAGCGCGGACGCGAACGGACCTCGGCTGATGATCGATCGGCTGCGCGAGCGCGCGCATGATCGCATCGAAACCGTGCTCGCCGATGCGCCGCATCGCGGGATCATCGTCGCGCTCGCGGTGGGCGCGCAAGACGCCGTCAGCGAGGCCGACTGGTTGCTCATGCGCGCGACCGGCACGAGTCATCTGGTCGCGATCTCGGGTTTGCATATCGGCTTCGTCGCGGGACTCGCGGCGCTGATCTGCGGCTTTGTCTGGAAGCGGCTCAGGTTGCGCGGCGCGAGCGCGCCGTTGCTCGTGGCCACGCCGAAGGTCGCCGCGTGCGGCGCGGCGGCGTTCGCGGCGTGCTATGCGGCGCTCGCCGGCTTCAACGTGCCCGCGCAGCGCACGCTCTGGATGCTGCTGATCCTCGCAATCGCGTTTCTGTGCGGACGCCGCCCGGCATCGTCGCTCGTGCTGTCGTGGGCGCTCGCATGCGTGCTCGTCGCTGATCCGTGGGCGGTGACGTCGCCGGGATTCTGGCTGTCCTTCTGCGCGGTGGCCGCGATCCTGCATGCGATCGCGGCGGCCGGACGGGTGGAATCGCAGGCGCGGACGCAAGACGAAGACGACATCGATCAATGGGATCGCGTCGATCCGAGCGAAGTCGGGCAGCGTCCCGAACGGTCGACGAAGCGCAGGCCGGGCGCGATGATCATGCGCTTCGGCGTTCGCATGCGGCGGCGCATCGCATCGGGCGTGCGCGTGCAATACGCGGTGACGATCGCGCTCGCGCCGCTCACCGTCTACTGGTTCTCGCAGATTCCGCTGCTCGGGCCGCTCGCGAATGCGTTCGCGATTCCGTGGATCAGCGCGCTCGTCACGCCCGCGACGCTCGCCGGCTTGCTGCTTCCCGCGCCGCTCGACGCGCCGTTGCTCCACGCCGCGCATGCCGCGCTCTCGATTCTCTGCGATGCGCTCGCGGCACTGGCCGATTCTGTCGCGCCGCCGCTCTGGCATTTGCCGCGGCCCGGCGGTTTCGCGCTCGCGGCCGCGTGCGTGGGCGTCGCCTGGGCGCTCGCGCCGCGCGGCTGGCCGTTGCGTTGGGCCGCGCCGATCACCTGGCTGCCGCTGCTCGCGCCCGCGTCGCATCCCGCGCCGGAAGGTGCGTTTCGCGTGACCGCGCTCGACATCGGGCAAGGTTCGGCGCTGGTCGTCGAGACGGCGCGGCACGCACTGCTGTTCGACGCCGGTCCCGGCCCGGAATCGACGCATGCAGGCGAACGCATCGTCGTGCCGTATTTGCAGGCGGCGGGCGTGTACGCGCTCGATGCATTGGTCGTCAGCCATTCGGATTCGGACCACGCGGGGGGCGCGCCGGCCGTGCTGCAATCGATCGCCGTGCGGCAACTGCTCGCATCGCTGCCCGCGAGCGACGCATTGTGGTCCGACGCGCGCGCGCGGGGCGCATCGGCGCTGCGTTGCGCGGCCGGGCAGCGCTGGATCTGGGACGGCGTCGAATTCCGCGTGTTGTGGCCGCAGCCCGGGCCGCTCGCGGGCAAGCCGAACCGGCAGTCGTGCGTGCTGAAGGTGACGAGCGCGGCGGGGCGCGCCGCGCTGTTCGCCGCCGATATCGAAGCGGACGTCGAGCGCGATCTGATCGTGCGCGGTCGCGCGGACTTGCGCGCGGACGTGCTGATCGTCCCGCATCACGGCAGCCGCACTTCGTCCACCGAGCCTTTCCTCGACTCCGTCGGGCCGCTCGCCGCGATATTTCAGGTAGGCTATCGCAACCGCTTTCGCCACCCGCATCCGACCGTGTACGCGCGTTATGCGCTGCGTCCGGTCGCGCTCTCGCGCAGCGACGAGGACGGCGCGGCGCGCATCGACATCGGTGCGGACATCGTGCTCGAAAAATTTCGGCAGACCCACGCACGCTACTGGATGGGGCGTTGAGAACAGCAAAAAAACGGAGACGGCTCCCGCTTGAAAGACATCATCCACTTCTCGCACGCGAACGGTTTTCCGGCGTCCACCTATCGCACGATGTTCGCGGAGCTGGCCGACGAATTCGAGATTCGCAGCATCGAGTGCATCGGGCACGACGCGCGCTTTCCTGTCACGCGCGACTGGCCGTATCTCGTCGATCAGCTCATCGACGAGATGGGTCGCTATCGCGACGAAGCGGACGGCGAGCATCCGAAAGTGTGGCTGGTCGGGCATTCGCTCGGCGGCTATCTGTCGATGATGGCGGCGCTGAAGCGCCCGCAATGGGTGAAAGGCGTGGTCATGCTCGACTCGCCCGTGATCGCCGGATGGAAGAGCGGGCTGTTGCGCGTCACGCAATGGACCGGGCTGGACGAGCGTCTTTCGCCCGCCGCCGCGACGAAGAAGCGCCGCACGCACTGGGCGAGCCGCGACGAGGCCTGGCGGCATTTCCGCGCCAAGCCCGCGTTCGCGCGCTGGGACGAGCGCATGTTGTCCGACTATATCGATCACGGCATGCGCGCGACGCCGCCGGGCGCAGCGCGCATGCTGGCGTTCGACCGGCATGTCGAATATCTGATCTATCGCACGCTGCCGCACACGCTCGGCGCGCGCCTTTCACATGGCTCCCCGGTGCCGGTCGGCTTCGTCGCCGGCACGCATTCGCGCGAAGTGCGCCAGGTGGGGCTCGGCATGACGCGGCGCGTGGCTGGCGACAACTTCGAGTGGATCGAAGGCAGCCACCTCTTTCCGATGGAGCGCCCGATCGACACGTCGCGGGCCGTGCAGCGCCTGATCACCGCGATGCGGCGCGCCTTGTAACGAGGCGCTGAAAAGGGCGCGACCGCCGCACGAGCGCGCACGCCGCGCTTGACGAATGCGCGGTGAAATGATCCGCGCCAATCGCGACCGAAGCGCATCGAAAAGAACGCTCAACAGCGCGTATCCGCCGCCAATTCGCGGCTCGCGCACGCTTCGTGGGAACCGGCCTTTACGGTATAATCCGTTTTTCCCGCGAGCATCTAGCGATGACCAAATATGTATTCGTCACCGGCGGCGTAGTTTCGTCCCTTGGCAAGGGTATTGCCGCCGCCTCCCTCGCCGCGATCCTCGAATCGCGCGGTCTGAAAGTCACTCTCCTCAAGCTCGATCCTTACATCAACGTCGACCCCGGCACGATGTCCCCGTTCCAGCACGGCGAAGTGTTCGTGACGGAAGACGGCGCGGAGACCGATCTCGACCTCGGCCACTACGAGCGCTTCATCAGCACGAAGATGCGCAAGGCCAACAATTTCACCACCGGCCAGATTTACGAATCGGTGATCCGCAAGGAACGTCGCGGCGAGTATCTCGGCAAGACGGTGCAGGTCATTCCGCACATCACCAACGAAATCCAGGCGTTCGTCGAGCGCGGCGCGGCCGCGGCCACGTGCGGCCAGCCGGATGTCGCGATCGTCGAGATCGGCGGCACGGTGGGCGACATCGAATCGCTGCCGTTCCTCGAAGCCGCGCGTCAGATGAGCCTGCGCATGGGCCGCAACAGCGCGTGCTTCGTGCACCTGACGCTGGTGCCGTTCATCGCCACAGCGGGCGAACTGAAAACCAAGCCCACGCAGCACAGCGTGCAGAAGCTGCGCGAAATCGGTATCTATCCGAACGTGCTCTTGTGCCGCGCCGACCGCCCGATTCCGGACGACGAGCGCCAGAAGATCTCGCTCTTCTCGAACGTGCGCGAAGACGCGGTCATTTCCGTGTGGGACGCGGACAGCATCTACAAGATTCCGCAGATGCTCAACGATCAGGGCCTCGACGAAATCGTCTGCGAAGAGCTGAAGCTCTCGCCGCAGCCGGCCAATCTGTCGATGTGGTCGAACCTCGTCGAGAAGCTCGAGAATCCGAAGAGCGAAGTGACCATCGGCATGGTGGGCAAGTATGTCGAGCTCACCGAGTCGTACAAGTCGCTGATCGAAGCGCTGCGTCACGCGGCGATTCACACGTCGACCAAGGTCAACATCGAATACATCGATTCGGAACAGATCGACGCCGAAGGCACCGATGCGCTGAAGCACCTCGACGCCGTGCTGGTTCCGGGCGGTTTCGGCCGTCGCGGCACGGAAGGCAAGATCAAGGCGATCCGCTACGCGCGTGAATCGAAGACGCCGTACCTCGGCATCTGTCTCGGCATGCAGCTCGCGGTGATCGAATTCGCCCGCGACGTCGCCGGTCTTTCGGACGCGAACTCCACCGAGTTCGATCCTGAAACGACCAACCCGGTCGTCGCGCTGATCACCGAGTGGTTCGATCGCGCAGGCCGTGTCGAAAAGCGCAACGAGGAATCGGATCTCGGCGGCACCATGCGCCTCGGTTCGCAGAAGTGCCCGATCAAGCCCGGCACGATGGCCGGGCGCATCTACGGCACGGATGTGAACGAGCGTCATCGTCACCGTTATGAGGTCAATAACCGTTTCGTGCCCCAACTCGAGGCGGGCGGGCTTATCATCAGCGCCCGTACCCCGAGCGAGGATCTGCCCGAGATGATGGAATTGCCGCAATCGCTGCATCCGTGGTTCGTCGGCGTTCAGTTCCACCCGGAATTCACGTCGACGCCGCGCGACGGCCATCCGCTGTTCAAGGCGTTTGTCGAAGCAGCGCGCACGCACGCGGAAGCAGTCGGTGCGAAGGCGCCCGCAAAGGCCGCGGCCACCGCGGGGGCGCAGGCATGAAGCTGTGTCACTTCGAAGCCGGTCTGGACAAGCCGTTTTTCCTGATCGCGGGAACGTGCGTCGTGGAGTCGGAGCAAATGACCATCGACGTCGCCGGCCGGCTCAAAGAAGTGACACAGAAGCTCGGTATTCCTTTCATCTACAAGTCGTCGTTCGACAAGGCCAATCGCAGTTCGGGCAAGTCGTACCGCGGTCCCGGCATGGATGAAGGCTTGCGGATTCTGGGCGAAGTGAAGAAGCAACTCGGCGTGCCCGTCCTGACCGACGTGCACACAGAAGAAGAAATCGAAGCGGTCGCATCAGTCGTGGACGTGCTGCAGACCCCCGCTTTCCTGTGCCGCCAGACCGACTTCATCCATGCGTGCGCGCGTTCCGGCAAGCCCGTGAACATCAAGAAGGGCCAGTTCCTCGCGCCGCACGACATGAAGAACGTGATCGACAAGGCGCGCGACGCCGCGCGCGAGGCGGGGCTGTCGGAAGACCGCTTCATGGCGTGCGAGCGTGGCGTGTCGTTCGGGTATAACAATCTCGTGTCCGACATGCGCTCGCTCGCGATCATGCGCGAAACCAGCGCGCCGGTCGTGTTCGACGCAACCCACTCGGTGCAGTTGCCGGGCGGGCAGGGCACGAGTTCAGGCGGTCAGCGCGAATTCGTTCCGGTGCTGGCGCGCGCGGCGGTTGCAACAGGGGTGGCGGGTCTTTTCATGGAGACGCATCCGGACCCGGCGAGCGCGAAGTCCGACGGTCCGAACGCCGTGCCCCTGCATCGCATGGAAGCACTGCTGAATACGCTCGTCACGATCGATCGCGCGGTGAAGAGCGGCCCGTTCCTCGAGAACGATTTCAACTGAGCGCAGGCAGCGCCGGTAAGCAGAAAGCAGCAAGGCGAGGGCGTCCTGATCGGCGCCCGAGTCGCAAAAAACAGGTCGCCGCGAATGACTGCGAGCGACCGAGCAACGGAGGAGCGTGCTACGTATCCGGGCGATGTCCGCGTTTGCGCGGATTCAACGCCCGCTCCCCACGAAAGCGATGCGAAACGACCGCCCGTTGCGCCGGAGCTGAACCCGGCGATCATCGTCGAGGTCTGAGCGAAGCCAGTGAAGCGCGCGCCGAAGGGTGTATCGAAGTGTAAAAGCAGGCGGCGCGCTTCGTAGTGACTGACAGAATTCATCGTCATTTCTTGAGGAAACCATGAGTGCTATCGTAGATATCATCGGCCGCGAGATTCTCGATTCGCGAGGCAATCCGACCGTCGAATGCGACGTGTTGCTCGAATCGGGCACGATGGGCCGCGCCGCGGTCCCGTCGGGTGCGTCCACCGGTTCGCGCGAAGCCATCGAACTGCGCGACGACGAGCCCGGCCGCTACAACGGCAAGGGCGTGCTGAAGGCCGTCGAACACATCAACACCGAGATTTCCGAAGCCATCATGGGCCTCGACGCCTCGGAACAGGCCTTCCTCGACAAGACCCTGCTCGAGCTCGACGGCACCGAGAACAAGTCGCGCCTCGGCGCGAACGCGATGCTGGCCGTGTCGATGGCGGTCGCGAAGGCCGCCGCTGAAGAAGCCGGCCTGCCGCTGTATCGCTACTTCGGCGGCTCGGGCGCGATGCAGCTTCCGGTGCCGATGATGAACATCGTCAACGGCGGCGCGCACGCGAACAACAGCCTGGACATCCAGGAATTCATGATCGTGCCGGTGAGCCAGCCGACCTTCCGCGAAGCGCTGCGTTGCGGCGCGGAAGTGTTCCACGCGCTCAAGAAGATCCTGGCCGAGCGCGGCATGAGCACGGCGGTGGGCGACGAAGGCGGCTTCGCGCCGAACTTCGGCAGCAACGACGAGTGCCTGTCGACCATTCTTCAGGCGATCGAAAAGGCAGGTTACCGCGCCGGCGAAGACGTGCTGCTCGCGCTCGACTGCGCGGCGAGCGAGTTCTACCACGACGGCAAGTACCAGTTGGCGGGTGAAGGCCTGCAACTGTCGTCGGCCGAATTCGCGGACTATCTGGCGACGCTCGCCGACAAGTTCCCGATCGTCTCGATCGAAGACGGCATGCACGAGTCGGACTGGGAAGGCTGGAAGATCCTGACCGACAAGCTTGGCAAGAAGATCCAGCTCGTCGGCGACGATCTGTTCGTGACCAACACGCGCATCCTGAAGGAAGGCATCGAGAAAGGCATCGCCAACTCGATCCTGATCAAGATCAACCAGATCGGCACGCTGACGGAAACCTTCGCGGCGATCGAAATGGCCAAGCGCGCGGGCTACACGGCGGTGATTTCGCACCGTTCGGGCGAGACGGAGGATTCGACCATCGCGGATATCGCGGTCGGCCTGAACGCCGGCCAGATCAAGACCGGTTCGCTGTCGCGCAGCGACCGCATCTCGAAGTACAACCAGCTGCTGCGCATCGAGGAAGATCTCGGCGATATCGCCAGCTACCCCGGCAAGTCGGCGTTTTACAACTTGCGCTAAAGCTTTCGCCGCTTTAGTCGATAAGGACGTTAAGTCATCTTTTGATGCCCGCCGCCCACGGCCCCCGGTTCGATCCGGGGCCGACGGGCGGCGCTTATTTCGGCTACGTGAATGCGGCTCGTAACTGTCGTTCTGGTTCTTTTGCTGGTGCTGATCCAATACCCGCTCTGGTGGGGGCACGGTGGCTGGCTGCGCGTGCATGAATTGCAGCAGCAACTCGCGCAACAGACGGAGAAGAACACGAACCTGAGATTGCGCAACGAGCGCGTCCAGGGTGAAGTGCAGGACCTGCAAAGCGGCACGTCGGCCGTCGAGGAGCGCGCGCGCTACGAGATGGGCATGGTGAAGGACAGCGAAGTGTTCGTGCAGTTCGTCTCGCCCAACTCCACCGCGCCGGTCAATTCCGCCAACGTCCCGGGCATGAACGGCTCGACGCGCGGCCAGGTGTCGGCGGCGCCGTTGCGGGTCGTGCCGAATCCGGTGTCGCGTTCGAAGCAGGAGTTGCGCGATCTGGACAAGAAGGCGCAGAAAGAGAAAGCGGCCGAAGCGAAGAAGAAGCAGCAGACAGGCGCGGCGAACTAGCGTCGCGCTGGGTGAACGAGGCAAAAAAATGGCGCGGTCATCGACCGCGCCATTTTTCCTTGTGACTCGCTCACCACCGGGTGCCCACGCCGACGCCGGTGCCCCAGTACGGCCCGCCCCAGCCGCCGCTCGAATAGCCGCCGTACACCGAAACCGGCATGGGCGCGGAGAACTGCGACATGGTCTTCGCGGAATTGCCGGCTGCCGCGGCCTGCTGCGATTCGTTGAGCGCCTGCCTGTCGATAGCGTTGTAGCGTTCCATCTGCTGCTGATCCGTCAGCGTCTGCTGCGGGGCGGGCGCCGTGTCGGGCAGGCGGCTATAGATCGGCGAAGGGCCGGGCGGGTCCATCATGCAGCCGGCGGCAAGCGTCACGCCGGCCAGGCACGGCAGCAACTTCCAGTTGAGCGTTGCGGTTTTCATTTTTCGACCTCCAGCGGGCCGGACATCTGAACAGAAGTCCATCATAGCGTGCGGCGAACGTCGTGAAACCGGGGCCGCAGGCCGTGCGAATCACGCGCGCCGTGCTCCGCAAGCCTTCGGTGCGCGCAGTGCAAGCTCCGCTGGATAAGGCTTCGACGGTCGATCAGTGGCGCTGATCCGGCGCCGGACTCACGCCTTGTGAGAGTTCCTTTGCGACAAAAAGTTGCGCAACGTCGACGGCGTCGAACTCGTAACGCTGATTGCAGAACTCGCAATGCACTTCGACATCGCCGCGCTCGTGGATCACGCTCTCGACCTCCTCGCGGCCCAGCATCTTCAGCATGCCGCCGACCTTTTCGCGCGAGCAGGTGCACTGGAAGCGAGCCTGCGCCGGTTCAAAGTGCTGCACGTTCTCTTGCCAGAAGAGCCGCTTGAAGACCGTCTCCGGTTCTTCCTTCAGCAATTCCTCATTCGAAAGCGTGCTGCCGAGATGACACACGCGCTGCCAGGTATCGGCGTCGTGCTCGCCCGGATGCGGGACGATGCCGCCATCGCCCGGCAGCTTCTGCAGCAGCATGCCGACCGCGCGGTCCGTGTCCGCCGCGAGCCACAGACGCGTGTCGAGCTGCTCCGAGTGATGCATGTAGTGCTCGAGCACCTCGGCCATCGACGCAAGCGGCCCGTGCTCGCCCGTGAGCGGCACGATGCCCTGATACGGCTGCTGGCCCGGCTTCTTGTCGTTGGGATCGAGCGTGATGACGCAGCGGCCGCGCCCGTGACGGTTCAGCAGTTCCGCCAGCGACATCTCGTTCTCGAGCTGGCCTTCGGCGCCATCGGCGAGCTTGGCCGTGGCGCGCAGCGTCAGATTCGAGTTGCACTGCACGACCAGCATCTTCACCGGACCGTCGCCGTAGATCTGCATGACGAGCGTGCCGTCGAACTTGAGATTCGCCGACAGCAGCGCGCACGCGGCCATCATCTCGCCGAGCACGTTGCGCACGGCCGCGGGATAAGTGCGGCGCGCGAGCACTTCCTGCCACGTGTTGCGCAACGAGACGATCTCGCCGCGCACGGGCGCCGCGTTGAACATGAATTTCTGCAACTGGTCGTTCACAACTCTTCCTTGGGGTGTTGAGGCTGATCCGTTTCGCCGGAATCAGCCGATGCGCACGAGTTGCGCCTTGTAATATTCGCGCCGGTCGGCATAACTCGCCGTGGCCGCGCGCATGCGGGCGATGTCCGCCTCGCCGATTTCCCGCACCGCTTTCGCCGGCGCGCCGAGAATCAGCGTGTTGTCCGGGAACACCTTGCCTTCGGTGACGATCGCGCCCGCGCCAACCAGACAGTTGCGGCCGATCACCGCACCATTCAAGACCACCGCCTGAATGCCGATCAGCGAGCCTTCCTTGACCGTGCAGCCGTGCAGCATCGCCTGATGGCCGACGGTGACGTCGTTCTCGATGGTCAGCGGAAAGCCCGGGTCCGCGTGCAGCACCGCGCCTTCCTGCACGTTGCTGCCACGTCCGACGACGATCGGCTCGTTGTCGCCACGCAGCGACGCGCCGGGCCAGACGCTCGTGTTTTCCTCGAGCGTCACGCGGCCGATGATGGTCGCGGTATCCGCGAGGAACACGCTTTCGTGGATGGTGGGGGCTTCGTCGCCGAGTTTGTAGATGGCCACATTGTCTCCTGAGGCGTGGTGTCGTGAGGGTGGGGTGCGGCCGCTGCGCACGCTGCCGGCGCTAAAATGCGCGCCTGCCGGTGCGAGGCGACGCTCGTCGACGAGCGATGGTTGCGCGCTGCGCGGCGTTCACCGGGATTACCATTTTAGCTGTTTGCCGTACCCGTCCGCCCGACCGGGCCTGCCGGGCGCCGTTTTTCGAGACACATTCGATGCACGAATTTCCGATTCCAGCCGATTCAGCCAGCGATGCGACCGCCGATGCCCGTCGCGCAGCGCTGACGATCCTGCGCGGGCGCGATCCGGCGACGAAGGCGGCGCGGGCCCGTGCGCTGTTCGAGGCGGTGCGCGCGGAGCCGTCGCGCGTCGATTCCGCTGCGGCTCTCGTCGATCCCGGCGATCTTCCGGGACGTCCCGCACGGCCGGAACTCGTCGAGCCTTCCTCGCTCAAGCGCCGCAGCATGCAGTCCGATGCCGGGCGCGCGGTGCTGCTGCACGCGCTTGCGCACATCGAATTCAACGCAATCAATCTGGCGCTCGACGCGGTCTGGCGTTTCCCTTCGATGCCGCGCGAATTTTATCTCGACTGGTTGAAGGTCGCCGCCGAGGAGGCATATCATTTTTCGCTGCTGACCACGCGGCTCGCCGAGTTCGGCCATGCTTACGGCGCTTTCCCGGCGCACGACGGCCTTTGGGAAATGGCCCAGCGCACCTGCGACGACGTGCTCGCGCGCATGGCGCTCGTTCCGCGCACGCTGGAGGCGCGCGGCCTCGACGCTTCGCCGCCGATCAGAAAACGTCTCGCGCAGGCGGGCGATCACGCATCGGCGGCGATTCTCGACGTGATCCTGCGCGATGAGATCGGCCACGTGCTGATTGGCAACCGTTGGTTCCGTTTCCTCTGCGACGCGCAGCATCTCGATCCGCACACGACCTACGAACGGCTCGCCGCGCAATATCACGCGCCGAAGCTGCGCGGCCCGTTCAACTTCGACGCGCGCCGCGACGCAGGCTTCGACGAGGCCGAGCTTCGCGCGCTCGCCGGTCTTGACGACGAGCAGTGAACCGGCCGCATGGTCGCTATAATCGAACGATCATCTTTTTTTGCTTGTTGAGGCGAGACCATGAAAGAATCGCGCTCCGAATTCGTCGATGCGCGCGGCGTGCGCCTCCACGTGCGCCGCTGGGGCTCTCCCGATGCGCCGATGCTGTTCATGCTGCACGGCTGGATGGACGTCAGCGCGTCGTTCCAGTTCGTCGTCGATGCGCTCGCGGGTGACTGGCAGGTGCTCGCGCCCGACGCGCGCGGCTTCGGGCTCTCGGACTGGCCGGTAGCGGAGAAGGGCGGCGGTCATTACTACTTTCCCGACTATCTCGCCGATCTCGACATATTGCTCGACCACTACGCGCCGCGCGCGCAGGCGAATCTGGTCGGGCACAGCATGGGCGCGAACGTCGCCTTGCTCTATGCGGGCGTGCGGCCGGAACGCGTGCGCCGCGTCGTCGATCTGGAGGGTTTCGGCCTGCCGGCGGCGCGCGCGTCGCAATCTCCGGGGCGCATCGCACAGTGGCTCGACGACCTGCGCGCGCCGCCGGCGCTGCGCAGCTACGCGAATCTCGACGATGTCGCCGACCGACTGATCCGCACGAATCCTCGTCTGCCGCTCGACCGCGCGCGTTTTCTCGCGCAGCACTGGTCGCGTGAGGGCGCGGACGGGCGCTTCCACCTGCTCGCCGATCCGGCGCACAAATTGCGCGGTCCGACGCTGTATCGGCTGGACGAGGTGAGCGCTGCCTGGGCGCGCGTCAAGGCGCCGGTGCTGCACGTCGAAGCGAAGGATTCGCCGACGCTCGCGAGCTTCGCGGGCCAGGCGCCCATCGCGGAGTTCAAGACGCGCTTTGCGACGTTTGCCGACTGGCGCGAGGAAATCATCGATGAAGCGGGGCACATGATCCATCACGATCGGCCGGCGCGCGTCGCGGCGCTGATCGAATCGTTCTGTGCATGAGCGCCGGCGCGCGGAAAGGAAGGGACTACATAATCGGCGTGTCATGCCGATACAGTTAGAATGTGAAGGTAACCAGCGAGCCTTTGATGAACGCCGATCTGCATTGCCATTCCACCGTGTCCGACGGCCAGTTTGCGCCCGCCGAGGTCGCGGCGCGCGCGCATGCGAACGGCGTCACGCTGTGGTCGCTGACGGATCACGATCAGCTCGGCGGGCAGAAGGAAGCGCGCGAGGCGGCGGAAGCACTCGGCATGGGCTATCTGCCGGGCGTCGAAATTTCGGTGACGTGGGCGTCGCGCACGGTGCATATCGTCGGCATGAACGTGGATCCGCAGAACGAGGCGCTGCTCAAGGGCCTCGAATCCACCCGCAACGGACGCGCGGCGCGGGGCGTGGCGATCGGCGAGGCGCTCGCGGCGATCGGCATTCCGGATTGCTATAAAGGGGCGCTGCGCTTCACCGACGACCCGGACATGATCTCGCGCACCCATTTCGCGCGGTATCTCGTGGAAGCGGGCTACGCGCAGTCCACCGCCGACGTCTTCTCGCGCTATCTCGGCGACGGCAAGCCGGGCTTCGTCGGGCATCGCTGGGCGAAGCTCGAAGACGCGGTGAAATGGATTCGCGACGCGGGCGGCGAGCCTGTCATCGCGCATCCGGGCCGCTACGATTACACGCCGGTCGAGTTCGCCGCATTTTTCGACGAATTCATTCAACTCGGCGGCCACGCGATCGAAGTCGTGACCGGTAGTCACACGCCCGACCAGTACCGCGAATATGCCGATGTCGCGCGCCGCTACGGTTTCGAGGCCTCGCGCGGCTCGGACTTCCACGGAGCGGGCGAAGGGCGCGTCGACCTCGGGTTGTTGCCGCCGCTGCCCGACGACCTCACGCCCGTCTGGGAGCGTTGGCTGTAAGCGTCCCACGGCGCTCGGCCTGGCGCGCACGGTCTTTGCATCGAAGTTGATTTTCCGCACGCACATTGCGTAAAGGCGCTCGCGCGTGGTTCGCGCCGCGTTCGGCCTTCGCGAAAACGATCGAAACAACAAGGCGTCGCCATGTCTCAATTCTTTCGCATTCATCCGGACAATCCGCAGCCACGGCTCATCAATCAGGCTGTGCAGATCATCAAGGACGGCGGCCTCGTCGCGTTGCCGACGGACTCGAGCTACGCGCTCGGCTGTCATCTCGACGACAAGAACGCCGTCGAGCGACTGCGACGGGTTCGCGGCATCGACGACAAGCAATTGCTGTCGCTGCTCGTGCGCGATTTGTCAGAGCTTTCCAACTTCGCGATGGTCGACAACCAGCAGTATCGGCTGATCAAATCGGTGACGCCGGGACCGTACGTGTTCGTGCTCCAGGCGACCAAGGAAGTGCCGCGCCGGCTTTCGCATCCGTCGCGCAAGACGATCGGGCTGCGTGTGCCTGATCACGTGATCACGCTCGCGCTGCTCGAAGCACTCGGCGAGCCGCTGCTCGCGTCGACGCTGATCCTGCCCCCCGACACCGAACCGCTCAACGATCCAGAGGAAATCCGCGAACGGCTGGAAAAGCAGGTCGAACTCGTGATCGACTCGGGCGCGTGTCCGGCGGAGCCATCGACGGTCATCGATCTTTCGTCGGGGGAGCCGGTGCTCGTGCGCGCGGGGAGAGGCAGTCTCGAACCGTTCGGGCTGACGGCGTAGCTGACGCCGTGCAGTAGCGCACACGGGCAGAACACCCGATTAAGTATTGTGGCGCACGATATGGCGAAACCGTACGTGCCCGACGTCGTCGCGCGCGTCTGATCACGGCTGCCCGCTTGATACAATACCGTCCTATGGATCCTTCCCTGATACAAACCATCGCGGTCTACGCGCTTCCGGTGATCTTCGCGATCACGCTGCACGAGGCCGCGCATGGCTATGCCGCGCGGCTGCTCGGCGACAACACGGCCTATGTGCTGGGCCGCGTTTCCATGAACCCCATGCGCCATATCGATCCGATCGGCACGATCGTGATTCCGATCGTCCTCTATTTCGTAACGAGCGGCGCGTTCATGTTTGGCTACGCGAAGCCGGTGCCGGTGGCCTTCGGCAATCTGCGCAATCCGCGCTGGGGCAGCCTGTGGGTCGCCGCGGCCGGGCCCGGCAGCAACTTCGTGCAGGCCATCGTCTGGGGCGTGATCGCGGTGCTGCTCGCGGCGTTTCACGTCGACGAGAAATTCTTCACCGGCATGGCGGCCGCGGGCGTCAGCGTCAATCTCGTGCTCGGCGTGCTGAATCTGTTTCCGTTGCCGCCGCTCGACGGCGGCCGCGTGCTGATGGCCCTGCTGCCCGTGCGCGCGTCGATCGCATTCTCGAAACTCGAGCCTTACGGTTTCTTCATCGTCATGGCGCTCGTCGTGACCGGCGTGCTCACGCGCTTCTGGCTCATGCCGCTCGTGAACATCGGCTTTTCGGCGGTGTCGGCTATTCTGAATCCCCTCGCTTCACTCTTTCCATAACATCATGTTCCCTGACCGTATCTTCTCCGGCATGCGGCCCACCGGGTCGCTGCACCTCGGCCACTATCACGGCGTGCTGAAAAACTGGGTGCGGCTGCAGTCCGAATACCCGTGTTTCTTCGCGGTCGTCGACTGGCACGCGCTCACGACGCACTACGAGACGCCCGAGGTCATCGAGAAAAACGTCTGGGAGGTGCTGATCGACTGGCTGGCGTCGGGCATCGATCCCGCGCAGGCGACGCTCTTCATCCAGAGCCGCGTGCCCGAGCACGCCGAGCTTTCGCTGTTGCTCGGCATGGGTACGCCGCTCGGCTGGCTCGAACGCGTTCCCACCTACAAGGAGCAGATCGAGAAGCTGAAGGAAAAGGATCTCGATACGTACGGCTTTCTCGGCTATCCGGTGCTGATGGCGGCGGACATTCTGCTGTATCGCGCGTCACTGGTGCCGGTCGGTGAGGATCAGGTGCCGCACGTCGAAATGACGCGCGAAATCGCGCGCCGCTTCAACTATCTCTACGGCCGCGAGCCGGACTTCGAAGAGAAGGCGATGGAAGCCGCGAAGAAGCTCGGCGGCAAGCGCTCGAAGCTGTATCACGAGCTGCGCGTCGCGTATCAGCAGGAAGGCGACGACGAAGCGCTCGAACAAGCGCGCGCGATGCTGCAGGAATCGCAAAGCCTGTCGATGAGCGACCGCGAGCGTCTGTTCGGCTATCTCGAAGGCTCGCGCAAGATCATTCTGGTCGAGCCGCAGGTGCTGCTGACGGAAGCGTCGCGCATGCCGGGCCTCGATGGCCAGAAGATGTCGAAGTCCTACGGCAACACGATCGGCCTGCGCGAGGACGCGGCGACCATCGAGCAGAAAGTGCGCAAGATGCCGACCGACCCCGCGCGCGTGCGCCGTACCGACCCGGGCGATCCGGACAAGTGCCCGGTGTGGAAGCTGCACGAGGTCTACACAGACGAAGCCACGCATCAATGGGTGCAGAAGGGCTGCCGCAGCGCGGGCATCGGCTGTCTGGAGTGCAAGCAGCCGGTGATCGAGGGCATTCTGCGCGAGCAGCAGCCCATGCTGGAGCGCGCGCAGAAGTATATGGACGATCCGTCGCTGTTGCGCGCGATCGTGGCCGACGGCTGCGACAAGGCGCGCAAGTTCGCCACGGAAACCATGCGCGAAGTGCGTGAGGCCATGGGCCTTTCCTACAGCTGATGGAAGGCGCGCCGAGTCAGTGGGTGGCGCGCTGGGCGCATTTGCTCGCGTCCGGCGGCACGGTGCTCGACGTCGCATCCGGCAACGGGCGCCATGCGCGCTGGTTCGCGGCGCGCGGTCATCGGATATTGGCGATCGATCGCGACGCTGAAGCGCTGGCGTCGATGTCCGCGCCCGAAGGCATCGAAACGCTCGACGCCGATCTCGAAAACGGCGCGCCCTGGCCGCTTTCAAACGACCGAACGTTCGATGCGGTCGTCGTCACGAATTATCTGCATCGGCCGCTTTTCGGTCATCTGATCGACGCGCTGGCGCCCGGCGGCGTGCTGATTTACGAGACTTTCGCGGTGGGCAACGCGAGCGTCGGCAAGCCTTCGAATCCGGCATTCCTGCTGGAGCCGGGCGAACTGCTCGCAGCAGTGCACGGGCGGTTGCGCGTGATCGCCTACGAAGACGGCTTTCTCGACGATCCGCGTCCGGCCTTCGTGCAGCGGATTTGCGCGGTTTCTGAACCGAAGCCGGCGGAAAGTGTGCTCACGATTGGTAACACACCCCCGGGTCCGCCACGTTACGCGTTGACGGGCTAATCCGCTACAATCGCGTAATATCGCTTTTTGCGATTAAATTCACGATTAAATTCATAGAGTTTCATGACAAACGGAACACACGGCGGCATCCAGATCCGCGGCAGCATCCCTGCCATCGTCACACCGATGCACGAGGACGGTAGTCTTGATCTGCCGGCGTTTCGAAAACTGATCGACTGGCACGTCGAGCAAGGCTCGAACGGTCTCGTTGTCGTCGGCACCAGCGGCGAATCGGCCACTTTGTCGGTCGAAGAGCACATTCTGATGATTCAGACGGCCGTCGAGCACACGGCCAAGCGTTTCCCGATCATCGCGGGCGCGGGCGGCAACTCGACCGCCGAGGCCATCGAGCTCTCGAAGCACGCGAAGAAGGTCGGCGCCGACGCCACGCTGCAAGTCGTTCCGTATTACAACAAGCCGACGCAGGAAGGCATGTATCGCCACTTCAAGGCGATCGCCGAGGCCGTCGACCTTCCCGTCATTCTTTACAACGTCCCCGGCCGCACCGTCGCCGACATGAACAACGAGACGATCCTGCGTCTCGCGGACGTCCGCGGCATCATCGGCGTGAAGGAAGCGACGGGCAACATCGACCGCGCGGCGCATCTGATCAAGCACGCGCCGGCGCATTTCAGCATTTTCAGCGGCGACGATCCCACGGCAATCGCGCTCATGCTCCTGGGCGGCCACGGCAACATCTCGGTGACGGCCAACGTCGCGCCGAAGGAAATGAGCCAGCTGTGCCGCGCCGCGATCGAAGGCGACGCCATCACCGCGCGCCGCATCCATCTGAAGCTTTTGTCGCTGCACAAACAACTCTTCTGCGAATCGAACCCGATTCCGGCCAAGTGGGCGCTTGCCGAGCTCGGCCGCATGGAAGGCGGCATCCGCCTGCCGCTCACGCCGCTCGACGCGCGCTATCACGACGTGGTGCGTGACGCGTTGCGCGACTCCGGCCTGCTCGCCTGATCATATGTGGCGGCGCGCCACAGTCACAACGAATCGAAGCGCCGCGCCGCCTCAAGTGATCGACATGAACCACACCATCAGCCATCAACCGCCGCTCATTGGCCTCGATGATCCGCAGGGGTAGCGGGATCGGGGCGAGGCCTCAAGCGTCATCGGCAGCAAAGAAGGACCTCATGAAACGTTCCGCTCTTCTCACTCAAGCCAAACGCCTGAGCGTGCTTGCGCTCGGCGCCGGCGCGATCTTCGCACTCTCGGGTTGCGATACGCTCAACGACTGGCTCGCGCCGGACCGCGTCAATTACAAAACCGCGGAAACCGCACCCGCGCTCGCCGTTCCGTCCGATCTGACCACGGCCGACATCAGCCAGCGCTACGCCGCACCGCCGAAAATCAACTCGCTGGGCGGCGCCGCGGAACGCGCAGTCACGCCGGCAGGCAACGCCACGCTGGGCGT
Organism: Caballeronia hypogeia; assembly: GCF_001544875.2. GTDB lineage: Bacteria > Pseudomonadota > Gammaproteobacteria > Burkholderiales > Burkholderiaceae > Caballeronia > Caballeronia hypogeia. The sequence continues at coordinate 85,926 of NZ_FCOA02000008.1, read as the reverse complement.
GCCGAACGCGCAGGATCCATACGGCATGCACGTCGAGAGCGATGGCGATCGCCGCTGGCTCGTCGTCGACGGCCGCTCGCCCGACCAGATCTGGCCGCAACTGAAGGAGTTCTGGGAAGAGAACGGCTTCACGCTGAAGACCGATGCGCCGGCCACCGGCATCATGGCCACCGACTGGGCCGAAAACCGCGCGAACATTCCGAACGACTGGTTCCGCAATAGCGTCGGCAAGCTGCTCGACTTCGCTTATTCGTCGGGCACGCGGGACATGTTCCGCACGCAGGTGGACCGCGCCGCCGACGGCTCGACCGACATCTCCGTCACGCACAGCGCGATGGAAGAAGTGTTGACTGGACAGGACAAGACGTCGTCGCGCTGGGAAACGCGTCCACGCAATCCGCAGCTCGAAGCCGCGGTGCTCGGCAAGCTGATGCAGAAGTTCGGCCTCACCGACAAGCAGTCGCAGCAATTGCTCGCGCAGGCGCGTCCCATGGGCGCGAAGGTCGCGATGGACCCGGCTGCGGGCGGCTCGACGCTCGATCTCGCCGAGCCATTCGATCGCGCGTGGCTGCGCGTGGGACTCGCGCTCGATCGCACCAACTTCACGGTCGACAATCGTGATCGCGACAAGGGCATCTACTACGTCCACTTTTCGGACTCCATGGCGGAGCTGAAGAAGGAAGGTCTGTTCGGCAAGCTCTTTTCGAGCAATACGCCGAAGCCGACGCGCCAGTTCCTCGTCAACGTGAAGCCCAAGGCGGACTCGGTCACGCAAGTCGGCGTGGTCGATGCCAACGGTCAGCCAGACACGTCCTCCGATGCGCAGCGCATCGTGTCACTGCTGCATGCTCAGTTGAACTAGACGACGACTTGAAGCCTCCATTGATGTCGATCGAAAGTTCATCGTGAGATTCGCCAGTCTCGGCAGCGGCAGCGAGGGCAATGCATTGCTCGTCGAGGCATCGTGCGGTACGACCACCACGCGCGTGCTGCTCGATTGCGGCTTCTCCGCGAAGGAAGTCGAACGCCGCCTCGCGCGCCTGAATTGCAGCGCCGCCGACCTCGACGCCATCGTCATCACGCACGAACATACGGACCATATCGGCAGCGCGCTGACGCTGGCGCGCCGCTGGTCCATTCCGTTGCACATGAGCTGGGGCACCGCGCGCGCCATCGGCGCCGACGAAGCCAATGTCGAGCTGAACGTGCTGTGGGGCGATGAGAGCGTCACCATCGGCGACCTGAGCGTGCTGCCTTACACGGTTCCGCACGACGCCCGCGAGCCGCTGCAATACGTGTTCTCCGACGGCGCTTGCCGCCTCGGCGTGCTGACCGATGTCGGCGCGTCGACGCCGCATATCACGAGCGTGCTGAGCGGCTGTGACGCGCTCGTGCTCGAATCCAATCACGATGTCGAAATGCTGGCGGCGAGCCGCTATCCACCGTCACTGAAGGCGCGCATCGGCGGGACGCACGGACACCTGAATAACGAGGCTGCGGCGGCCATTCTGGCCTCGCTTGATCGTTCGAAGCTGCGGCATCTCGTGGCCGCGCATCTCAGCCAGCAGAACAACCTGCCGCATCTCGCGCAGGCGGCGCTGGCGGCCGTGCTGGGCGCGTCGGCGATCGACGTGGTTGTTGCCACGCAGACCGAAGGGTTCGACTGGCTGGCGTTGTAACGCCGCGCAATAAACGAACGCAAACGCGCGAAACGCGGACACAAAAAAACCGGCTCGAGAGCCGGTTTTTTCTTGGGCAGGCCGCCTGAGCGGCCTGACGACGCCTAAGCCTTACTGGCTTGCGCCCGATGCCGGAGCGGCAGCCGAAGCGGCAGCGTCCGAAGCAGCGCCAGCAGCCGAAGCTGCGTCGCTTGCAGCGGCCGAAGCGCTCGATGCTGCAGCGTTTGCGTCCGAAGCAGCAGCAGCCGGAGCCGAAGCAGCCGACGTATCGCTTGCAGCGCTCGGAGCAGCCGTTTCGCTAGACTTGTTGCATGCAGCCAGAGCAACAGCAGCCAACAGGGATGCTACGAGGAGGGATTTCTTCATGATCACGTCCTTTTATGGTTAAAGGTAAGCAACAGCGCAAAGTACCGGTAATGTGTGCTCCAACACCGACCCGGGCCGCTGTGGAGACTCACAATTCTTTTTTGTGTGAGACTTCCTACGGCTTGGCCGGAAATTATAGGCACTTTCGTAACGACCGTCGATAAATGAGGGGACGATACGTTGTCTTTCTCATACAAACTTTCATATTGCGGAACAGCAAATTCTAGTATCCGCAGCATCTCTGGAACTCTCGTCGAGCCAAGCCTGTCAAGCCATAGCGCCCATCTGAATCCAGCCCGCACGATACCATTCGTGCAGCAAGGCTGTCATTGACGATTCGTCTGTAAGTGTTACAAAGCGTTTCGCCTCCAGACGCCGTGTATCGGCCAATTCAGGGAGCCACTTTTTCAGCTTCGACGACAACATCGCGGCTTCGCCATTTACAAAATACGACCGCGCGTCATACAGCAAATTAGTCTTTCTATCGAGCCTAATGCCGGTTTTTTTCGCGCGCTCCGCAAATTTTTGCTCGTTGAGCGCACGCTCGGGCGAATCGAATACGACATTGGATTTCGGTTCGCTCAGATATGTGCCGAGAAAGCCGGCTACGTCCTTTTCGTTCCAGTTGACGTTCGCAAGGATCGCGCCAACGCGTTCCACGAGCAGCGCCGGCAAAGCCCCCGGATTACCCACGGGTTCCTGCGTCGGATCGCGATAGCGCGTATTCGCGCGAGCGCCCTCGGCGTGCTCATCGGCGCGCTCCGCGAGGTGATAGAGGAACTGCGCCGTGAGCTCGTGCGCGGACGGCGCGCGAAAGCCGATGGACGCGGTCATGCATTCGCCCTCGGCGATACCGTCGTGCGCGATATGCGGCGGCAGATACAGCATGTCGCCTGGCTCCAGCACCCATTCTTCTTCCGGTTCGAAGTGCTGTAAAACTTTCAACGGCAGTCCGGGTTTTAGCGAAAGATCCCGTTGCACGCCAATACGCCAGCGGCGCTTGCCATGAATCTGCAGCAGAAACACGTCATAAGAGTCGAAGTGCGGTCCGACACCGCCGCCATCGGTCGCGTAGGAGATCATCAGATCGTCGAGACGCGCGTCCGGAATGAAGCGGAACCGGTTCATCAGCGCGTGGGCGCGGTCGTCATGCAGGTTCGCGCCTTGCACGAGCAGCGTCCATTCGCGTTTCTTCACCGCAGGCAATTCGTCGGGCGCGAACGGACCGTGCTCCAGATTCCACGTATTGCGAAAATGTGTGATGAGACGCGACTCGACATCGTCGAGATCGGCGAGTTCGAAGAGCTCGTCGCGCGCGAGCGGGGCCGAGATGCCGGGGACCGCCTGGCGGATCAGCAGGGGCTTTTTCTGCCAGTAACGCCGCATGAACTGTCGCGGCGTGCGATTGCCCAACAGGGGCGTGACTTCGTCCGGAAGGGGCGCGCCCGGGGTGTCGGACTGGCGGGGAACGGGGGCAGGTGTTGCGTCTTGTGGCCGCTTGGGCATCGTATAATCGAGGCTTGTATCTTGGAGGATCCAATGAAAATTGCGAAAGACACTGTCGTTTCGGTCGCTTACAAGCTGTCGGATGCGCAAGGCAATCTGATAGAGGAAAGCGACGAGCCGATGGTCTATCTGCACGGCGGCTATGATGGCACGTTCCCCAAGATCGAGGAAGCGCTCGACGGTCACGAAGCCGGCTATGAAACGGCCATTCAACTCGAGCCGCAGGACGCGTTCGGCGAATACGATCCCGAGCTCGTGAAGATCGAGGAGCGTAGCCGTTTCCCCGAGCCGCTGGAAGTTGGCATGCAGTTCGAGGGCACGCCCGAAGACGGCGATGACGACATCGACTCGCTCATCTACACCGTCACCGATGTCGCCGAAGACAAGGTCGTGCTCGACGGCAATCATCCGCTGGCCGGCATGGCGCTGCGTTTCTCGTTGTCGGTGCAGGAAGTGCGCACGGCCACGGATGACGAGATCGAGCATCAGCACGCGCATGGCGCGGACGGCCTGCATGTCGTCGATGAAGACGAAGACGATGACGACGAGCCGCGCAAGGACGCAGGTCCGACCTTGCACTGAACGAATGCACTGAACGAATGCACTGAACGCACCGTACATTGAAGAAAGCGCAGCTTCGGCTGCGCTTTTTTTTTGCGCGCACGGATCGCGCCCGGCTTACCCGCCGTTCTGCACGCCGGATGCTGGCACCGGATAGAGCGGCGGCAAGGATTGCGGCGGCGTGAGGATGGGCGGCAGGTCGGAAGCGGGCATCGGCATCGACGGCGGCGCGGGCAAGGATTCCGGCAAGTCGTTGCGGGGCAGCGCCGGCGGCATCGATGCGGGCAACGTGGGTTCCGGCGCGGGCGCCGATGCGGGCGCGGAAGAAGGCATGGGATAGGGCGCATAAGGCGCGCTCGACTGCGCGGGCGGCTCGCTCTGCGGCTCGACGGGCTCACGCGCGCGCACGTCCTTCGTATCGCGCACGCGCAGGCGAAACGGCGGATGCCATTGCGCATCGGTCTGCACTTCGAGCCATTGCGATTGCGGCCGCTTGAACGCGATCGCAATACGCGTGAGATTCGTGACGATCAAGCCCTTGTCGTTGCGCAAGGGCTGGTCGATACGAAAGCCGTTCGGCTCGGGCGCTTCGGAGGCGTGAATCACGATGACCGGCCCGCGAAAGATGTCCGCCGCCTTCACGAGACTGCGCTTGAGTTCGAGAAAGCCATCGCGCGGCTGGCTCGAGTGCGAGAAGCGCAACCACGCGAAGCGTTCGCGCCGTTCGTAGCGCGAGAAATCCGGATCACCCTGAAGCAGGATCACGAGTGCGCGCATGTCGGAGCGCCGCGCCGTTTCGGCCGCGTGCTCGAGCCAGAACGTGGTCGCGACCGCGCGATCCTCGAATTCGCCATTGCGCCCGCCCGCGGTCAGATAGTGGTTGTTCGGGCTCGGCGCATTGAGGCCGATGAACGCGACTCCCTGCGACTGCCAGCGCACGATCTCGCGGAAGGTGCGGAAGCGCGCGACATCGCTTTCGCGCGAGAGTGTCAGCGGGTTTTGTCCGAGCGAGCTTGCATCGGCGAAGAAGAGCTGACGGATGAAGTCGAGACGTTCGACCGGATCGTAACCGCCCGCGTGCGCGGAACCGCAATCGGCCCAGTCGTGTTGCCCGGGCAGCATCACGAGCGGCGTGCGCGACGCATCGAGCAGATCGTGCCGCGCCTGATAGATGCCGTCGCGGCACTGCTCCGATGCGCCCTTGAAATTGCCGTCATAGACGATGAACGCGACGTTCGCATCGCGCGCGATGGCGTCGAGCATGCGCCGCACCGGCGCTTCGTCGGCGGGGCGGGTGAGCGCGTCGGCGATCACGGCGAAGCCGAGCGGCTCGCTGTTCTCGGCATGTGCATGCGGAGTCGCGCCGTACGCGAGCGCGGCTATGATCGCGGCGGCGCAGCTCAGTCGCGCGGCCACCGCCATGACGTTTGGCTCAACGCGAGACATCCGGCGGATCGTTCGCCAGTTCATGCAGTTCGTATAGCAGATCGAGCGCATCGCGCGGACGCAGATCGTTCGGATCGAGTGCGCGCAGCTTTTGCATCACGGGATGCTCGGGCGCTTCGCTCGCTTGCGGCTCGTCTTCATCGACGTAAGGCACGGGGGGCTGGCTCGCGAACAGATCGAACTGCGCGGTGGGCTGACCGATCGACTGCTGCTCCAGATGCACGAGATGCCTGCGCGCCGCGCGGATCACCGGCGCAGGCACGCCCGCGAGTTGCGCGACCTGCAGTCCGTAACTCTGATTGGCCGGACCTTCGCTCACCGCGTGCAAAAACACGATGCCGTGATCGTGCTCGACCGCCGACAGATGCACGTTCGCCGCCTGCGCGAACTCGGTTGGCAACTGCGTGAGTTCGAAGTAATGCGTCGCGAACAGCGTATAGCACGCGTTGTGCGTGAGCAGATGCCGCGCGATGGCCCACGCGAGCGCGAGGCCGTCGAAGGTCGAAGTGCCGCGCCCGATCTCGTCCATCAGCACGAGGCTCGATGCGCTCGCGTCGTTGAGAATCGCCGCTGCTTCGGTCATCTCGACCATGAAGGTCGAGCGACCGCCCGCGAGATCGTCCGCCGCGCCGATACGCGTGAAGATGCGATCGAGCGCACCGAACCGCGCGCGCTTCGCGGGCACGTAGCTGCCCACGTGCGCCATCAGCGCGATCAGCGCGGTCTGACGCATGAAGGTGGATTTACCGCCCATGTTCGGACCGGTGATCAGCAGAAGCTTGCGGTCCTGGCTGAGACAGCAGTCATTGGCGATGAACTGCTCGACCTGCGCCTCGACGACGGGATGCCGTCCCTGTTCGATGTCGATGCCCGCATCGGCCGTGAATTCCGGCGCGACCCAGTCGAGAGCGCGGGCGCGTTCGGCGAAGGCGCACAGGAGATCGAGTTCCGCGAGCGCGCCCGCGACGCGCTGGCAATCCGCGATGAAGGGCAGCAGGTTCTGCAGGAGCGCGTCGTAGAGCGCGCGCTCGCGGGCCAGCGCGCGTTCCTGCGCCGACAGCGCCTTGTCCTCGAACGTCTTCAGTTCCGGCGTGATGTAGCGTTCCGCGTTCTTGAGCGTCTGACGGCGGCGATAGTCGTCCGGCACCTTGTCGGTCTGCCCGCGCGTCACTTCGATATAGAAGCCGTGCACCTTGTTGTACTCGACTCGCAGATTCGCGATGCCGGTGCGCGTGCGCTCGCGCGCTTCCAGATCGATCAGGAACTGATCGCAGTTCTCCGAAATATCGCGCAGTTCGTCGAGATCGGGATCGTAGCCGCGCGCGATCACTCCGCCATCGCGAATCAGCGCGGCGGGCTCGGGCGCGATGGCGTTCGTCAGCAGATCGAGGCATTCGTGCGGCGGTTCGAGCGCGGCGTCGATGCGTTCCAGCGCGTGCGTATGCGCGGCCACGTTCGTGACCAGCGCGCGCAGTTCGGGCAGCGCGGTGAAGGTATCGCGCAGGCTGGAAAGATCACGCGGCCTCGCCGACAGCAACGCGAGCCGCCCCGTGATGCGTTCGATATCCGAGATCTTGCGCAGTGCGCTGCGTAACGTGTCGAGGCCGCCGCTCATGGGCGCGTCGAGCAGCGCGCCGATCGCCTGCTGGCGTGCCTGCGCGATCGATGCGTCGCGCGGCGGATGATGCAGCCAGTGGCGCAGGAGGCGGCTGCCCATGGTCGTGCAGCACGTGTCGAGCAGCGAGAACAGCGTCGGCGATTCGGTGCCGCGGAGGGTTTCGGTGAGTTCGAGATTGCGCCGCGTGGCGGGGTCGAGCCCAATGTATTCGGACTCGTATTCGACCTTCAGGCTGCGCACGTGACGCAACTGCTGGCCTTGCGTGGCGGCGGCGTAGAGCAGCAGCGCGCCGGCCGCGCCGCAGGCGCAGGTGAGCGTCTGCGCGCCGAAGCCGTCCAGGCTCGCGACATCGAGCTGCTCGCGCAGCCGCTGCGTGCCCGAGCCGACGTCGAAGTGCCATGCCGGCACGCGCGTGGTCGCGCCGGGATTCGTCACGCCGAGCGATGCCTGCATGTCCGTGATCGAATCGGCGATGAGCGTCTCGGCCGGGCGAATGCGTTCGAGCGCGGCGCTCACCTGTCCGGGCGCGACTTCGGCGAGCCGCAGCGCGCCGCTCGCGAGATTGAGCCACGCGAGGCCGACGCTCGTCACGCCGCCACGCCGGTTGTGGGCGGGACACAGCGCGAGCAGATAGACATCGCTTTTGTCGGAGAGCAGGGCCGCGTCGGTCAGCGTGCCCGGGGTGACCACGCGCACCACCTTGCGCTCGACCGGACCCTTCGATGTGGCCGGATCGCCGATCTGCTCGCAGATCGCGACAGACTCGCCCAGCTTCACCAGCTTCGCAAGGTATTGCTCGCATGCGTGATGCGGCACGCCGGCCATCCGGATCGGATTGCCGCCCGAGGCGCCGCGCTGCGTGAGCGTGAGATCGAGCAGGCGCGCGGCTTTTTCCGCATCGTCGAAGAAAAGCTCGTAAAAATCGCCCATCCGGTAGAAGACCAGCGTGCCGGGATGCTCCGCCTTGATGCGCAGGTACTGCTGCATCATCGGCGTGTGCTGCGACAGGTCCGCGAGCGGCGCGGTGGTATCGGAGGAGGTGTCGGGAGTTGCCGTGTGATTGCCCATCTTGCGTGCGGTGAGAGCCGGTGCGATCAAACGGCCGGGCGCGACGTGCGCCGGCCGCTGATCAGCCGATAGGGCATGAGTTTAACCTGTCGGATGGGGAAGGCGGAGTCGGCCGGATGGCCAACGAATGAGGAACCGGACGCGCGCAAGCGCCTGCATCAAGGCAGGAAAGGCGCGCGCCGCCGGAACGACCGGACGTCGTCCTGGCGGGAAAACGTCATGTCGGGAGAACCCGTCACGCGCGCCCTGCGAGATAGCCGACGAGCAGCGCGAGTCCCGCCACCGCGCCGAGCGTGTGCCACGGCTTGTCGTGCACGAAGTCATCGGCGTAACCGGCTGCATCGTTCAGCTTGTCGGCGATCACGCCACCGGCGCCGTTCATCTGCGAACGGGCGGTTTTCAGTTTCGATTGCAGTTCTTTTCGCAGCTTGTCCGCATCGATGTCCTTGGCGCCCGAGATCGAGCTTTCCAGATCGTCGAGGAGGCTGCGCAACTGGCTGCTGGCCGAATCGACCGCGTCGCTCGCACCGCGCACCGCGCGCTCGCCCATATTGGCTGCGCCATTGATTTTGCTGTCGAGCGTCGAACGTGTGAACAATCCCATTTCCTTGCTCCTTTTTGACGTTGCCGAGGAATGTATGACGCCGGCAGGCGGGAAGCGCCTCGCCATGGCGTGCCGCTTACAGCTTGACGACCGACGTCCGCCGCCCGCGTTTCCTCCCTGTCATCGTCGTCGGCCGGCGTCGGGGCATGAACCCAGAATACACCTTCGAGCAAGGATCATTCCTCGACCAGTGCAACCAGGTCCGTGTCGCGCTCGTTTTGGGTGTGGCGGCGCATCGCCAGCGCCATCATCAGACAGACGAAGGCGCCGAACACGACGATGATCCACTGCACCGGCACCTTGATCGTCAAAAGCAGCGCGTAGGCGCCGAGCATCGAGAGCACCGCGATGTTCTGGTTGAAGTTTTGCACCGCGATGGAATGCCCGGCGGACAGCAGGGTCGCGCCGCGATGCTGCAGGATCGCGTTCATCGGTACGATGAAAAAGCCCGACAGGCCGCCGAGCGCGATCATCAGCGGATACGCCATCAGAATGTACGCCGGCGCGAAATACGACCCGATCTGGACGCCGGCGCCCGCCGGGAACAGGTCCTTGTTGTAGAACGCCATCGCGACCGCCACCGCGCCGATCAGCACGCCGACCGGCAGCACTTTCAGCGACTGACGCAGCACGATCCAGGCGGACGCCGCCGCCGCGCCCAGCGCGATGCCCAGACCTGTCACGCCCTGCAGCACCGCGGCCTTGGACAGCGACAGCCCGAGATTCGCGTCGGCCCACTTGAGCACCAGCAACTGCAATGTGACGGCAGCGCCCCACAGGAGCGTCGTGACCCACAGCGCGATCTGCGCGAGCTTGTCGCGCCACAGCACCTTGAAGCAGTGCGAGAAATCGTGGACGAGCTTCGTCGGCTCGCTCAAAAGGTTGGGATAGCGCGCGCCGGTGTCCGGAATGAACCCGTTGATGAGCGCCGCCGACGCGTAAATGATCATCACCGTGAAGAGCGCGGCGTGCGCGGCCGTGCTCATGAATGGCAGATGCGCGTGCGCGACCCAGCGCCCGACGACCTGGCTCACGAGCGCCCCGCCGATCACGGTGCCGAGAATCGTCGAGCCGACGGTCGCGGATTCGAGCCACGCGTTCGCCGCGATCAGCTTCTGCGGCGGCAGAAGCTCGGTGAGGATGCCGTATTTCGCCGGCGAATACGCCGCCGCGCCCAGACCCACGACGCCATACGCGAGCATCGGATGCACACCCGCGATCATCATCGCGCAGCCGCCGGCCTTGAGCGCGTTCGAGATGAACATGACGTGGCGCTTCTGGATCGCATCGGCGAATGCGCCGACGAAGGGCGCGAGCACCACATACGAAATCGTGAAGAAGATCTGCAACAGCGGCGTGACCCACGGCGCCGAATGCACGACGGCGAGCATGGCGATCGCGGCGATCAGGAGCGCATTGTCGGCGAGCGACGAAACGAACTGCGCGGCGATGATCGTGTAGAAGCCTTTTTTCATGGGCGAGCTGGCCGGGCCTTGCGTTTTGCGCGGCGCGCGGCGGAAAAACGGGGAACAGTGGAATGAAGCGCGAGCCGGCTTCGAACCGAAAGGGCAAAAGATTGCACTGTAACGGAGCCCCGCATTCATTGCAGAGCAGGGGACGCGCCCGGAGGCGGAGCGGACAGAGGCAAAAAGGGGCGCAAGACGCGCCCCTGGATGGATGTGACTTATTCGCCAGTCAGACGCGTGCGCGAGTACATGTCGAGAATCTTGACCATCTGCGCGTAGACCTTCGGATTCGCGGCGACGATTTCGTTCTTGAACAGGAAGTCCGATTCGCCGGTGTAGTTGCCGACCAGTCCGCCCGCTTCCGTCACGATCAGGCTGCCCGCCGCGACGTCCCACGGGTGGATGCCCTGTTCGAAGAAGCCGTCGAGCCGGCCGGCCGCGACGTTGGCGAGATCGAGCGCGGCCGCGCCCGGACGGCGCAGGCCCGCACAGGAAAGCGTCATTTCGCTGAAGAGGCGCATGTAGCCGTTGAGGCCCTGACCGTCGCGGAACGGGAAGCCCGTGCCGATCAGCGCATCCGACAGACGATCGAGCTTGCCCACGCGAATGCGGCGCTCGTTCAGATAGGCGCCACGGCCGCGCGACGCCGTGAACAGGTCGTTGCGCGTCGGATCGTAGACGACGGCCTGCTGCACGACGCCCTTGTGCGCGAGCGCGATCGACACGCAGTAATACTGGAAGCCGTGGATGAAGTTGGTGGTGCCGTCGAGCGGATCGATGATCCACTGGAACTCGGACTCGCGATAATCCTCGCCCGATTCCTCGGCGAGAATGTTGTGATCGGGATAGGCGGTGTGCAGCGTCTCGATGATCGCGGCTTCGGACGCCTTGTCGACTTCCGTCACGAAGTCGTTGTGCTGTTTCTTGCTGACCTGGAGCCGGTCCAGATCGAGCGACGCGCGGTTGATGATCTGTCCGGCGCGGCGCGCGGCCTTGACAGCGATATTGAGCATCGGATGCATGAGCGAAATCCTTTGACCGCCCGGCATCGTGATGCGGACGGAAATAGTGGCGACAACGACTGTGTCGACGAAAGACGAATTGAATAAGAGCGGGGCGTTCGCGCGAAGGTTCGACTGACTTCAAAAACCGCTCGCGGCGCGCGCGAAGGGGCCATTTTACCCGAAACTCGCCGCAAAGCCGCGTGCATGAGCACGAGTTTGAGGTGCGTCGGCAAAGCGCGCTAACATAACCGGTTCCCGCTCACACCGCTTTCAGCACGATTCAAGCCTTGGAACCCAACGACCTTTCCGCGCCCGCTGGCGGCTTCACGTCCACGCGCTTCATCCTCGTCGAGCCGAGTCATCCGGGCAATGTCGGCGCCGCGGCGCGCGCGCTGAAGACGATGGGCTTCTCCCGCCTCGTGCTGGTCGCCCCGCGCGTGGCCGATGTCAAGAACGAGCCCGAAGCCATCGCGATGGCCTCCGGCGCCGACGATGTACTCGCCTCCGCGCACGTCGTCGATACGCTCGCCGATGCGCTCGTCGGCGTGCACTGGTCGGTCGCGCTGACCGCGCGCATGCGCGAATACGGCCCGCCGCAGATGCCGCCGCGCGCGCTCGCCGAACGCGCGCATGAGTTCGTGCGCCACGGCGACATCGCGCTGGTGTTCGGCAACGAGCGCACCGGGCTTTCCAACGTCGACGTCGAGCGTTGCAGCGCGCTCGCGCATATTCCGGCCAATCCCGCGTACAGCTCGCTCAATCTCGCGCAGGCGGTCCAGGTGCTCGCCTACGAACTGCGGCTCGCGTTCCAGGCGCCCGCGAACACGCTCGCCGTGGTCGAATCGACGGGCCAGAGCGCGTCGAGCGAAGAAATCGAAGGCATGTACGGGCATCTCGAGCAGGCGCTCGTCGCGCTCGATTTTCTCGATCCGGCCAATCCGAAAAAACTGATGTCGCGCGTGCGGCGGATGTTTGCGCGCGCCGGGCTGGAGCGCGAAGAGGTCAATATCCTGCGCGGCATCGCCAAGCACATCCTGCGCACGAAGAAAGACTGAACGCGCGTGCTTTCGATTGAACGATGAGATTGCGCAGTGACAGCGACCGCGCTGGCATCGTGGGCATAAAGCAGACTCCGCGCGCGCGTCCTACAATCGGCGAAAAACGGCGAACGCCGATATAAGCTTTGCGCGTTTCGTGCTTTGCGTTTCGAGCGCCGAAACGCGCGCCCATTCCCCCGTCAGAGATATCGCCATGTTCGACCGACTTCGCGAAGACATCGCCGCCATCCGCGAGCGCGATCCCGCCGCCCGCAGCGCCTTCGAAGTCGTCACCTGTTATCCGGGGCTGCACGCCATCGTGCTGCATCGCGCGGCGAACGCGTGCTGGCGCGCGCAGTGGCGCTGGCTCGGGCGTTTCGTGTCGCAGGTCGCGCGCTTTCTCACCGGCATCGAGATCCATCCGGGCGCGACGCTCGGACGGCGCGTGTTCATCGACCACGGCATGGGCGTGGTGATCGGCGAGACGGCGGAAATCGGTGACGACTGCACCATCTATCAGGGCGTGACGCTCGGCGGCACGTCGCTTACGCGCGGTGCGAAGCGTCATCCGACGCTCGGACCGGGCGTGATCGTCGGCGCGGGCGCGAAAGTGCTCGGCGGCTTCACTGTCGGCGCGCAGGCGAAGATCGGTTCGAACGCGGTGGTCGTGAAGCCGGTGCCGGCGGGCGGCACGGCGGTCGGCAATCCGGCGCGCATCGTGATGCCGGCCGTCGCCAAGCCGAAGGAAACCGTGCGCGAAGGCTTCTGCGCTTACGGCATCACGCCGAACGCCGACGATCCGGTCTCGCTCGCCATCCATGGACTGATCGATCACGCATCGACGCAGACGCAGCGCGTCGATGAAATCGTCGCGGCGCTGGAGCGGCTCGGCGCGCGGGTGGAGGCGTTGAATGTGGTCGATGGCGCCGCGCTCGTCGATCTCAAGCGCCTGTGCACATCGATGGACGGCAAGGCGAGCGAGGAGCGCGCGGCGCCGCTCGAACGCTGAAGAGACGCTAGAGCGGCAGCGCGTGCAGGCCGCCTTCGTCGAGGCGCAAGTAGCCGCCGCGCGGCGGATCGACGTCCAGTTCCCAGTCGGGCAGCACCCAGCGCACGCCTTCCACTTCTCGATGCATCGCCGGCCGATGCGTGTGGCCGTGAATCAGCGTGTGCGTGCGGCTGTTGACGAAGAGCTCGGATACTGCTTTCCTCGTCACGTCGTATTTCGAGGATATGCCCGTCACGCGCGCGCCCTCGCTCTTCGAGCGCATGCGCTGGCCGATGCCCAGACGCGTGTCGAGCGGCAGCGCGAGAAAGAGGCGCTGCGCCAGCTTGTTGCGCGCGACTTTGCGAAAGGCTTGATACGCGCGATCCGCGGTGCACAGACCATCGCCGTGCGCGAGCAGGATGCGCTTGCCGAACGCAGTGATCATGAACGGGTCGGGCAGCGGCATTGCCCCCGCCTCCTTCATGAAGCGCTTGCCCAGCAGGAAGTCGCGATTGCCGTGCATCACATACAGCCCGATGCCGCGCTCGGAGAGCGTATGCATGAGGCGCGTCATGCGGCGCGCGAAGTTCGCTCGCGCGTCGGTGTCGGGGGCGTCGAGGATGTCGTCGCCGATCCAGAATTCGAACAGATCGCCCAGGATGAAGACGGAATCCGCCTCGCCCGCGGTGACCTCGATGAAGTGCTCGAACGCGGCGACCGTGTTCGGGATCGCCTCGGAGAGGTGCAGGTCGGAAATGAAAAACAGCGGGCGCGCCTGTTTCGCTGCGCCCGCTGCTTCGCGATCGAAAGAAGTCGTGTCGATCATGCAATGACCGGGATCAGACCACGACGGCCTTCTCGATCACCACGTCGTCGACCGGCACGTCCTGATGGAAGCCCTTCGAGCCGGTCTTGACCTTCTTGATCTTCTCGACCACGTCCATGCCTTCGACGACACGGCCGAACACCGTGTATCCCCAGCCTTGCGGCGTCGGCGACGAGTGGTTCAGGAAGTCGTTGTCCTTCACGTTGATGAAGAACTGCGCCGTTGCCGAGTGCGGGTCGTTGGTGCGCGCCATCGCGATCGTGCCGTTCTCGTTCGCGAGGCCATTGTTGGCTTCGTTGTCGATCGGCGCGTCGGTCGGCTTTTGCTTCATGCCCGGCTCGAAGCCGCCGCCCTGGATCATGAAGCCGTCGATCACGCGATGGAACACCGTGTTGTCGTAATGGCCCTTCTTCACGTAGTTGAGGAAGTTCTCGACGGACTTCGGCGCTTTTTCGGCGTTCAGTTCGAGCTTGATGACGCCGTGGTTCGTATGCAGTTCAACCATGATGATGTTCTCTCCAATGTGTTTGATTGAGCCCTGGCGCGCCGCGCGCCAGGTTAGCGACAGGTGCTTGCGGTTACTGCGAGACCACGGTGGCCGACTCGATCACGGTCGGCTTCTGCGGCACGTCCTGCATCGGGCCGCGCGTGGTGGTCGGGCTGCCTTCGATCTTCTTCACGACATCCATGCCCGCGACGACCTTGCCGAACACGGCGTAGCCGTTGCCATCCGGGCTCGGATAGTCGAGACCCGCATTATCGACCGTATTGATGAAGAACTGGGCCGTGGCCGAGTTCGGGTCGCTCGTGCGCGCCATCGCCAGCGTGCCCGTGACGTTCTTCAGGCCGTTCCTGCTTTCGAGCGGAATCGGCGCGCGGGTCGGCTTCTCGGCGAAGCTCGTGCTGTAGCCGCCGCCCTGGATCATGAAGCCCGGAATCACGCGATGAAAGATCGTGCCGCTGTATTGACCGGACTTCACGTAATCGAGAAAGTTCGCGACCGACTTCGGCGCTTTCTCGGGATACAACTCGACCTTGATGTCGCCTTGCGTGGTCTTGATGAGCACGGTGGGATGCGCGGCCTGCGCGTTCGGCTGGGCGAACGCCGGTGCGCTCGCGATCAGGGCGGCGCTCGTAAGCGACAACATCAGGAATTTCATGAAGGATCGATCCTCGTGTGGTGAAGACAATGCGTCGGCCGCGAACGGGGGCGCGGCGACAGCTTATCGCGCGCGCAAGTCCGTTTGCTCAGGGCTGGGCTTGAGGGGCTGCATAGGGCGTGGTCGGCAGCGGACTGGTCGGGCCGCCGAACGGCGAGAATTGATCGGGCGATGGCATCGACGACGTGGTTCCGCTGGTCGTGCCGCTGACGCCCGAGGCCGGCGCCCATTCGTCGGCGTTCGGAACCGATGCGCCCGACGCCGCCGCTGCCGCGCCCGCGCGCTTCTTCGGCGGCGGCGTGTAGATGTTGCGGATGCCCGCGATGCGCTGGCTTGTGAGCGGACTCTTCGAGCCGAGCGATTGCGCGCGCTTGTACGATTCGAGCGCGAGCCGCAGATAAAGATCGCCGAGATTGTCGTAGGCGAGCGCGTAGCCGGGGTTCGCCTTCACCGCCGTTTCGAGCGCGGCGCGTGCGTCCTCATAGCGTCCCTTCTTCGCATAGAGCGCGGCCAGATTGTTGTAGGGCTCCGGCAATTCGGGGTACGCCTGCGTGAGTTCGGTGAACGCGGCGATTGCTTCGTCGTCGCGGTTCAGGCGCGCGAGCACGGTGGCGCGCTTGAACTTCGCCTGCACGTCGCGCGGATTGCTCGCGATGCGCGCATCGAGTTGCTTGAGCGCGTCGTTCCAGTCCTTGTTGGCGATGGCCGCGTCGATCTGCGGAGTGTCGTCGCGCGTGGCGGGCGACACTTGCGCGAGCGCCGCGCCCGACGTGCCGATGCACGCAGCAAAACCGATGGCCGCGCAGGCGAACGTGTGCGCCGTGAAGGTGCTGAAAGTGCCGAAGGTCCGGGCGGAGAGCCGGCGACGAAGTTGCGAAGGCGTGCTCGCTTTGCGATGAGTCACTTGGAATCGGGTCAATGAATGATGCAGCGAAAGAAGCCGGCAAAGCGGCGAGAGAGACGGCGTGCACTGCGACGCAAAACGTGCGGCGCGAGCAACAATGCCCGATGCGGCATGTGGTCCGGCAAGGCTGTCTGCCTGGCCCGGCGCGCGGCTTGCGACGCCCGCCGCGCGGCCGCTTCGAGATTTCATAGGCTCAGGTCCCGGTGTTATACTCCGAGCCATTCTAACAAAAGGTCTGCACGTCCCGCGCACGTGTCTTGCGCGCAGCCATCGGGCGGCGCGCATCGCGTCGACGACAGACTTTCCTTCGCCACTCGTGGCCGTCTCCGTCCTGGTCGCATGACCGTCGTGTTCGCGCTCGCGTGTGGGTCTCTTCGCTCCCGTACGCATCCATCGCGCACGCCGCTTGCGTCCCAACACGGTTGATTCCGGCCCATGCTTCGCCTGCTATGAATTCGCTGCGCATCTACAACACGCTTGCCCGTGACAAGCAACCCTTCACGCCGCTTCGCGAAGGCGAGGTGCGCATGTATGTCTGCGGAATCACGGTGTATGACTATTGCCATGTGGGTCATGCGCGCATGTTCGTCGTGTTCGACATCGTGCAGCGCTGGCTGCGCACGCTAGGCTACAAGGTCACGTACGTACGCAACATTACCGACATCGACGACAAGATCATTCGCCGCGCCGTCGAGAACGGCGAGCCGATCAAGGCGCTCACCGAGCGTTTCATCGCGGCGATGCACGAGGACATGGACGCGCTGGGCGTCGCGCGCGCGGACATCGAGCCGCGCGCGACCGACTTCGTTCCGCAAATGCTCGGCATGATCGATGCACTGCACGCGAACGGCTACGCGTATCAGGCGAAGGACGGCGACGTGAACTACGCGGTGCGCAAGTTCGCCGACTACGGCAAGCTGTCTGGCAAGTCGATCGAAGACCTGCGCGCGGGCGAGCGCGTCAGCGCGAACGACGCGAAGGAAGACCCGCTCGACTTCGTGCTGTGGAAAAAGAGCAAGGCGGACGAGCCCGCCGACTCCGGCTGGGACTCGACGTGGGGCCGCGGGCGTCCGGGCTGGCACATCGAATGTTCCGCGATGGGTTGCACCTTGCTCGGCGAGCAGTTCGACATCCACGGCGGCGGCATGGACCTGCAGTTCCCGCATCACGAGAACGAGATCGCGCAGAGCGAAGGCGCGACCGGCAAGCGTTTCGTGAACTACTGGATGCACAACGGCTTCGTGCAGATCGACAGCGAGAAGATGTCCAAGTCGCTCGGCAATTTCTTCACGATCCGCGAGGTGCTCGAAAAATTCGATGCCGAAGTGGTGCGCTTTTTTATTGCGCGGGCACACTATCGGTCGCCGCTCAATTACAGCGACGTGCATCTCGACGACGCCAAGAGCGGGCTCACGCGCCTGTACACAGCGTTGAAAGATGTCGAGCCGGACAATCAGCAACTTGACTGGACCGAGTCGAACGCGCAACGTTTCCAGTCTGCGATGAACGACGACTTCAACACGCCGGTGGCCGTGTCGGTGTTGTTCGATCTTGCGAGCGAAGTGAACCGCACGCGCGACGCCGCGCTTGCCCGTCAGCTGAAGGAACTCGCCGCCGTGCTTGGCCTGCTCGGGCGTGAGCCGCGCGTGTTCCTGCAACAGGCGGGCGGCGCCGGCGCGGAGCAGGGACTCTCGCCGCAGGTGATCGAAGCGAAGATCGCCGAACGCATCGCCGCCAAGCAGGCGAAGAACTATGCCGAAGCAGACCGGATTCGCGCCGCATTGCTCGAAGCCGGAATTGCGCTCGAAGACAAACCGGGTGGGTCGACCGAATGGCGCCGCGTTTGACCGCGCGCCTTCAAACCCTCTGATCGACTCGCCAGGCAGGAGGCACGATGGCAACGGCCAGGAAGACGCCGGTCAAGCGACCCGCGTCTGTTAGCGATGCGCCGGGCGCAACGAAGCGACCGCGCAGCGCGCAAATGAAAACGAACACGCAGAAGATCGATGGTGCAAGCGCGACGGCGGGCCGCAAGACCGCGGTCAGGCGCGCGGCCGCCGTTTCAGACAAGGCGGCGCGTCCGAACGGCGCCGCCCGTCCGTCGAAGGCCGGCACCGAAGAGGCCGGCGCCTCGCCCGCGAAGGGCAATGGCCGCGCCGTGGCAGGCGCCGGCGCGAGCGCGCAGGCGCTCGTTCCGGAGCATGGCGAGGTCGTGCGCAAGTCACGCGTCGTCACGTCGGACGCCGCGGTACCGGTGCAGATCGGCGGCCTCACGCGCGAAGTCACGCGTCCCGACTACTGGGATCGCGCGTGCGCCGATCTCATGAAACGCGATCGCATCCTCAAGAAGCTGATTCCGAAGTTCGGCGAGATTCATCTCGTCAATCTGGGCGATCCGTTCTCGACGCTCGCGCGCTCGGTGGCCGGTCAGCAGATTTCGGTGAAGGCGGCGCAAGCCATCTGGGAGCGTGTAAAAGGCGCGTGCCCGGAGGTTCATCCGGCGCATTTCATCAAGCTGGGTCACGAGAAGCTGCAGGCTTGCGGGCTGTCCAAGCGCAAGGCCGAATACATCCTCGATCTCGCGCAGCATTTCGAGTCGGGCGCGTTGCACGTCGACGCATGGACGTCGATGGACGACGAAGCCGTGATCGCCGAGCTCACGCAGATTCGCGGCATCGGCAGATGGACGGCGGAGATGTTCCTGATCTTCAACCTGTCGCGTCCGGATATTTTGCCGCTCGACGACCTCGGTCTGATCCAGGCGATCAGCGTCAACTATTTCAGCGGAGAACCGGTCACGCGCAGCGAGGCGCGTGAAGTGGCGGCGAACTGGGAACCGTGGCGCACGGTCGCGACGTGGTACATGTGGCGCAGCCTCAATCCGATTCCTGCCGATCACTGAATACACTGGGGATTGCGGAACTATCGTTGATTTATAATCGATAGTTCCCGCGCGCATTTATCAGGGACGGACGCGGTTAAAATACGCGCTGCCCGATGTTCTAGGACTCGAACACATGAAGACCACGTTTCTGGATTTCGAGCAGCCGATCGCTGAACTCGAAGCGAAGATCGAAGAACTCCGCTTCGTTCAGGACGATTCCGCTGTCGATATTTCGGAAGAAATCGATCGGCTGTCGAAGAAGAGCCAGCAGCTCACCAAGGATCTGTACGCCAACCTGTCGCCGTGGCAGGTTTCGCAAATCGCGCGACATCCGCAGCGTCCGTACACGCTCGATTATGTGAACGAGTTGTTCACCGATTTCCATGAGCTGCATGGCGACCGGGCCTTCGCGGACGACCTCGCGATCGTCGGCGGTCTGGCGCGCTTCAACGGCCAGCCGTGCATGGTGATCGGCCATCAGAAGGGCCGTGACACGAAGGAGCGCGCGCTGCGCAACTTCGGCATGCCGCGTCCGGAAGGCTATCGCAAGGCCGATCGTCTCATGCGCACAGCTGAGAAATTCGGTCTGCCCATCTTCACGTTCGTCGACACGCCGGGTGCGTATCCGGGCATCGGCGCGGAAGAGCGCGGGCAGTCGGAAGCCATCGGCCGCAATCTGTATGTGATGGCGGAGCTCAAGACGCCGATCATCACCACGATCATCGGCGAAGGCGGTTCGGGCGGCGCGCTGGCGGTCGCCGTCGCCGATACCGTGATGATGCTGCAGTTCTCCACGTACTCCGTGATTTCGCCGGAAGGCTGCGCGTCGATCCTGTGGAAGAGCGCGGCAAAGGCGCCGGAAGCGGCGGAAGCGCTGGGGCTGACCGCGCATCGTCTGAAGGCGCTTGGTCTCATCGATAAAATCGTGAACGAGCCGCTCGGCGGCGCGCATCGCGATCCGAAGGGCATGGCCGCGATGCTGCGCCGCGCGCTCGCCGATTCGCTGCGCCAGTTCCAGGGCATGAGCGTGAACGAACTGCGCGAGCGTCGCTTCGAAAAGTTGATGGCGTACGGCAAGTTCAAGGAATCGATGCCGGGCGCGTGATGCGCGCATCGCTCCGTTCCCTCGCGACTTCATCGTGACATCCGATAGCGAAACCCCGGCCGGCCGCCTCGTGTTCGAGGCGGTGCGCGCGGCGGTTTCGCTTGCCAGTCTTCCCGCCGATTCACTTCTCGCCGTCGCGCTCAGCGGCGGACTCGACTCCACCGTCCTGCTCGATGCCGCCGTGCGATGTTTCGGCGCACGGCGCGTCGTCGCGTTCCACATCCATCACGGTCTGAGTCCGAACGCGAACGCGTGGGACGCGCATTGCGACGCCTTCGCGGCGTCGCTCGACGTGCGTTACGCGTCGCGCCACGTCGATGTGCCGCGCGCGAACGGCGAAAGTCTCGAAGCGGCGGCGCGCGAAGCGCGTTATCGCGCGCTCGACGAGCTCTGCGACGAGCAGGGTGTGCGTGCGCTCATGATCGCGCATCACGCCGACGATCAGGCCGAAACCGTGCTGCTGCAACTGTTGCGCGGCGCGGGCGTGGCGGGTATCGCGGCGATGGCGCCGCAGCGGCTCGACGGCGGGCTGCCGCGTCTCAGACCGTTGCTACGGCTGTTGCGCGCGCAACTCGAGCAATACGCGCACGAGCGGGACCTGAGCTGGATCGACGACGAATCCAACGCCGATACGCGCTACTCGCGCAACGCGCTGCGTCACGACGTGCTGCCGGTGCTCGCGGTCCATTTTCCCGGCTTTCGCGATGCGCTCGCACGCACGGCGTCGCACGCGGCATCGGCGCAGCGCTTGCTGGATCAACTCGCCCGCATCGATATGGAGCAGGTCGAAAGCCCCGAAGAGCGTGGTGCGCTCACGCTCGACGCGCTGCTCGCATTCGACGACGAACGTGCGATCAATCTGATGCGTTTCTGGATTCGTTCGTGCGGATTGCTTGCCGCATCGACAGCGCGTATCGCCGACATGCTGCGCCAGTTGCGCGATGCCGCCGCCGCGCGCGACGGCCACGCATTGCGCGTCGATCACGCCGGGCATTGCCTGCGCGTGTACCGCAACACGCTGTACTGGGAGCCGGGCGACAGCGGCGACGCCCCCGATGTCGACGACGGCTCGCCGGTGCTCCGGGCCGCGGCGGAATTGCTATGGCCCGCCGATGATGTCGTGGGCGAGGGCGTGCTGCGCGCGGCGCCGCTCGTCGCGCGCGCGCGTGCCGGCGGCGAGCGCATGCGCGTGGCGGGCGAAGCCCCGAGCCGCACGCTCAAGAATCTCTTTCAGGAGCGCGGCGTGCCGGCATGGAAGCGGGATGTGCCGCTACTGTTCGTCGGTGAATCGCTGCTGTTCGTGCCGCACGTGGGCGTGAACCGCGAAGCCGCGCCGAGCGCCGCGCACGGTCCGCTGCGCCGCATCGTCTGGCGGCCGGATTTGCTGCTCGCTTGAGCGCGGAACGGCGGCGTTTCGGGAAGCCGTTGTGCCGAAGCCGGTAAAATTGGCGTCACGGGCCCGTCATCTTGTAATTTCAGCCTCGATCGGGTACGGTAACTCGTTTCGCCCAAAGCGCGTTCTTGCGCGGCATCTCCGTTCAAAAGACTCGATTTCGCCCGCAACGACGCATCCGCGCGCCGCATGCAAACACTCGCGCGCGCGGCAGGCGTGCGGCGGCGCCCGCGTAGCGTGGCTGGCTTCAACATCCCCGAAGCGATCCAGCGTGAGCGCTCAGCGCTGCGCAACGAGCGCGTGAAGCGCGGTTTTCCCTCCAGTTCAAATCGACAATGGCACTGATCGTACACAAATACGGCGGCACCTCGATGGGCTCGGTCGAGCGCATCAAGAACGTCGCCAAGCGCGTCGCCAAATGGCACCGGGCCGGCCACAAGATGGTCGTCGTGCCCTCGGCGATGTCCGGCGAAACCAATCGCCTGCTCGGCCTGGCCCGCGACATCAAGGCCGACCCGGACCCGCGCGAACTCGACATGATTGCCTCCACCGGCGAGCAGGTGAGCGTGGGCCTGCTGGCCATCGCGCTGCATGCCGAAGGCCTCGAAGCCGTGAGTTACGCCGGCTGGCAAGTGCCGATCAAGACCGACAGCGCGTTCACGAAGGCGCGCATCAGCGAAATCGACGGCGAGCGCGTGCTGAAGGATCTCGATGCGGGCAAGGTCGTCGTCATCACGGGCTTTCAGGGCGTCGATCCCGAGGGCCACATTGCGACGCTCGGCCGTGGCGGCTCGGACACCTCGGCGGTTGCGATCGCGGCGGCGATGAAAGCCGACGAGTGCCTGATCTACACCGACGTCGACGGCGTCTACACGACCGACCCGCGCGTGGTGGAAGAAGCGCGCCGGCTCGACCGCGTGACCTTCGAGGAAATGCTGGAAATGGCGAGCTTGGGCTCGAAAGTGCTGCAGATCCGCTCGGTGGAATTCGCCGGCAAGTATCAGGTGAAGACGCGCGTGCTCTCCAGCCTGACCGATCCGCTGATGCCGCTCGACGACGAAATGCACTCCGGCACCCTGATTACTTTTGAAGAAGACGAGAACATGGAAAAAGCAGTGATTTCTGGCATCGCGTTCCAGCGCGACGAAGCGCGCATCGCGGTCATGGGCGTGCCTGACAAGCCGGGCGTCGCTTATCAGATTCTCGGTCCGGTCGCCGATGCGAACATCGACATCGACATGATCATTCAGAACCAGAGCGTGAACGGCAAGACCGACTTCACGTTCACGGTCGGCCGCGGCGACTACCAGCGCGCCCTCGAAATCCTGAACAACCAGGTGAAGGGCCACGTGCAGGCGGAAACCGTGCTGGGCGACCCGAAAGTGTCGAAGGTATCGGTGGTGGGCGTCGGCATGCGCTCGCACGTGGGCATCGCGAGCACGATGTTCCGCACGTTGTCGGAAGAGGGCATCAACATCCAGATGATCTCGACTTCCGAAATCAAGATTTCGGTGCTGATCGACGAGAAGTACACCGAGCTCGCCGTGCGCGCGCTGCACAAGGCGTTCGAGCTGGACCGGGCGTAATCGCCGGTTCGTTCCCGTGACATGTGTATGACCGCTCGCGGGCGGGTTTGAGTATGCATCGTTGCGGTTTGCGGAGCACGGTATTCAGGCCTCGATGGTTTTGGAAAAAATCGTCATGCGAATTTGACCCGGGCCCGCGAACACGCTATTATCTCGATCTCGTTGCACTGCACTCCCGGTGCCAACGAAAAGTTTGGGAGACGTGGCCGAGAGGTCGAAGGCACTCCCCTGCTAAGGGAGCATCTGGCTAAAAACTGGATCGAGGGTTCGAATCCCTCCGTCTCCGCCAGTAGTAGGAGAAAAGCCCCGCAAGGTTAAAAACTTGCGGGGCTTTTTGTTTTGCGCTTCGTTTTCGTGTGTCCGATGCCAAACGCGAAGGAGATGCCGCTCCAGACAATGGACGTATTGCTTCGTCATCCTGTGCGAATGATACCCTTGCCCGCCGCCACGTTCTTCCTGAATGACTTTGACGAAAGGCGACGTTCATTTAAGACATTTCCTCTATCGAAGCTGACTCTAGCTATCTAATCTCGCGCGTTGCTTGCTGTTGAGCAAGCTAAGCGCAACGCAACGCAAGCGTTCGTTGTTCCGGTCGTTTGTCCGAATGCGCTGATGCATCCGGCAACGCCCCTTTCACGGTTCATCAGGTTAGTCATGGCAGGTATCAGGAAACTCATTGCTCCAGCGCTCTTGTCGCTGCTTTGTGTTACGCAGGCGCATTCGGAGGGTCTGGATCCGACGCTTCTCAAATTGATGGGCGTACAAGGCCCACATAGCCAGTTCGCCGGTCCTTATGTCGGCGCCAAGTTCGGCGTCAACTGGTCGGACATCACCGGTCCCAATCCGAAGTCGACGCATACGACGTTCTTCCCCGGCATCGTGGCCGGCGTCAATTACGATGTGGATCGTTTCGTGGTCGGCGTCGAAGGCTTCATGGATTTCCACGGCGGCTCGACGACGAAAAAAGACGGCGGCATCGATCTGAAGCTCGGCATGCCGGTCAACGGAAACATCATGCCGTACGCGCGCATCGGCTTCACGGGCACGTGGCCCGATACGCGCCTGCACTACGGCGGCGGCGTCGAATACAAGTTCGCGAAGAACTGGAGCGTGGCGGCCGAGTACACCGGCGACACGTCGAGCTATCAGGGCGGCCGTCGTCACAACGACAGCCTGACCGCGGGCCTGCATTACTACTTCTTCTGATCGTCTTTTCGCCGATGCGCGCGCCTTTGCACGCGCATCGCGCTCACGCCGGCGTCACTTGCCCGACGCGATCCGGTCCTGAATGTGCTTCGCCCGCGCCGGCGACGACGGATGCGAGTCGAGCATGCCCGACTTTCCGCCATCGATCGTCGCGAGTTTCTGGAACGCCGTGACGAGCCCCGACGGGTTGTATCCCTTCTTCTTCTGCGTATCGAACGAGTAATCGTCGGCGGCGGTTTCCTGCGATTGCGAGAACTGCGCGTTGACGAACTTTTCGGTCAGGTCGCCGAGCTGCGAGCCGGAAATGCTCGCGATCATGCCCGAGCTCGACGCCGCCACCGAACGCGCCGCCGAGGTCGCATACGCGACCTGCATCGCCTTCTTCGTATGGCCGAGCGCGACGTGCCCCATCTCGTGGCCGACGACGCCGCGCACTTCGTCGTCGTTCATCAGGTCCATCAGGCCGCTGTAGACGCGCACGCAGCCATTGGCCATCGCCCAAGCGTTGACGTCCTTCGTGATGTAGACCTTGTAGTTGACCGGCACGCCGTTGATGTTGTCGCCGAGTTGCTTCGAAATCTTGTTGAGCCGCTGCGTGTAGGGACTCGATTCCGGCGCGACCTTGTTCTCGCTGTCCATCTGCGCGCACGACTTGTCGGAGAGCGTGCGCACGTCGTTGTCGCTCAGCATCAGCGCTTGCGTGGCGAGCTGTCCAGACTGGGCGAGCGAGTCCGCATTCAGGCTGCTGATGCTGGCGCACGAGGCGAGCGCGATGACGGCCGATGCCGCGATCGCCAGGCGAATGATTCTCATGGTTTCCTCTTTGGTTTCGTTGCGATTTTGTCGTGATGTCGAGTCCGCATCGAATGCGGGCGGGGGCAAATGCTCGATGCTGATCGACCCGTCGACCACAGGAAAATTCCGATTTTCCTTACAAAACCTGACAACGAGAAGACAAATTACTGAACCAGCGGGGCGCGCAAAGCGAATCAGTCTTCCGCGCGACGGCACGCGGCGCGCACGCGAGCGGCGATGGCGGAGACGGGCGAGGCGTCCATCGTGACGGAAGCGACGTCCGGCAGCGCTTCGGCGGCGAGCTGCGTGAGCGTCTGCCCCGGCGGCATCTCGACGAAGACATGCGCGCCGAGCTCGGAGAGCGCGATGGTCGAATCGTGCCAGCGCACCGGATAACGCAGGTTGGTGGCGAGATCCTCGCGGATGGCATCGGCGCGGCGCAGGACGCGCGCGCCGCGATTGCCGACATACGCGATACGCGGCGTTTCGATGCGCACCGCGCTCGCCGCGTCGATCAGACGTTCGGCGGCGGCTTCGAGCAGCACGCAATGGGACGGTACGCTCACGCACAGTCGTTCGGCCTTGCGCGCGCCGCGCGAAAGCGCGAGTTCGCGCACCTTCGCGAGCGCGGCGTCGCTGCCCGATACCACGATCTGACGCGGCGCGTTCAGATTGCCGATGAAGGCATCGGCGCCGCTGTCGACGATCGCGCGGGCGAGCTCGCTTTCGTTCAGCCCGAGCACGGCGAGCATGCCGTAGCCGCGCGGATAGGCGTCTTCCATGAGCGTCGCGCGCAGGCGCACGAGCTGCAGCGCGTCGTCGAAGGCAATCGCGCCGCACACGACCGCCGCGCCGTACGCGCCAACCGACAAGCCCGCGACGGCTTCCGGCGCGATGCCTTCGTCCGCGAGCGCCCGCGCCGCCGCCACGCCCGCGACGACGAGCGCGACCTGCACCGCGACGGTCGATTTCAGCGCGTCGTCCGTATCCAGTTCGAGGACGTTCGTGGCGAGTGCGTCGGAGGCTTCGGCGAGCGTGTGCGCGATCACCGGATGCGGCTTGTCGCCGCCGAGCCGATGCAGGAAGCCCGGCGTCTGCGCGCCTTGACCGGGAAACAGGTACGCGATCATGTCGCCGCCCAGGGATCGATGGCGAGGCGCGGACCGTCGGCGTGGCGCAGCAT
The DNA here is from genome assembly GCF_001544875.2 of Caballeronia hypogeia. Classification (GTDB taxonomy): domain Bacteria; phylum Pseudomonadota; class Gammaproteobacteria; order Burkholderiales; family Burkholderiaceae; genus Caballeronia; species Caballeronia hypogeia. The sequence goes on along the minus strand of NZ_FCOA02000008.1, from coordinate 59,541 downwards.
CACGCGCACGCCTGCGCGCGCGAACTCGGCGAGCGAGAAGGCCGCGTCGGGCGTTTCGACCTGCACGTCGATGCGCGTGTCCGCGGATTGCGCCGCGCGCGAGAGCGCGTCGGACAGCGACGAGGCTGCGTCGCGCGGCAGCGGAACCGGTGCGCGCACGACGATGTCGAGGTCGCTTGCGGGCGTGATCGCGGGCGTCGCGCTGGCAAGCTCGAAGCCCGCGCTGCCGGCCGGGCCCCAGTCGAGACCGTGCGCATCGATGATCGGCGCAACGGCGCGCAGCAGCACGAAGGCGGGCAGACTGGCGCGCGCGGAATCGGGCGCGCGGGTGCGCAGGTTTTCCGGCGTAAAGACTTCGCCGATCCAGCGCGGCTCGAGCCATGCGCCGAAGCGCTCGCTGCGCACGCCGCCACGCACGCCGACCGCGATTGCATCGCCTGAGCGCGGCGCGCGCCGCACGACCACGAACGGCGCGCGCGAGAGGGCCGGCGCGACCCAGGCGGGCGCGTCGGTGAATGGCGGCGCGCCGGGCGCGAGACGCAGCAAGTCGTGCGGACGCGGGGCGCGCTCCATCACGCGCTCCACTGCTCGCGCATGCGACGGCGCACTTCGATCGACGCGGCGCGCGTGCGTTTCGCATCCGCGGAAGCGAGCCGGTTCGAGAGATCGCGCGGGCCGTTGCGCGCATCCTTCACCGCGGCGGCGAGCGACGCCCGCACGCGTTCGATGCCGGCGGGAGAGGGCGCATCGGCATCGACGCCTTCGATCAGCTCGTGCAGCAGGCCGAGCTTCGCGTAGGCGCTCATTTTGTACGACATGGGCAGCACCGCGTCGCCGAGCGCGTCCAGGCTCTCGACGCTGCGCCGCGTGACGCGCGCGGCCGCTTCCTTGCCCATCGCGTGGACAGCGGTGCCGGGCGCGTCGAGCGCGACGATGCGGTTCGCCTGATAGCCATGCGCGAGATACGCACCCGACATCGCCGGACCGACGATCAGCGCGATCACCGGATGTCCGGCGAGCCGCGCGCTCGCGTAGGCGTCGACGGCGGCGGCGCACGCGAGATGAATGCCCAGCAGTTCCTCGCGTCGTCCATAAGCCTGGCTTTTCACGTCGACGACAGCGACGATCGGGCGCTTCACGTCCGCATCGCGGTCGGCGTCGACGACTTCGCGCACCGCGCGCGCCAGCAGCCAGCCCTGCTCCAGTCCGACGACGTTGTCTCGCGCGCGCGGAAAGCGGTTCCGCGGATCGGGCACGATGGCGAAGAAGCTTGCGCGCTCGCCGTCGAGCTGGCCGTCGCAGGTGCGAACCGGACCGCTTTCGGCCGCCGTTTGCGCCGGGCTGGCGGCAAGCGCGTCGAGCCAGCGCGCGCCACGGGAGAGACTATCGGTCATGATGCGCTCCACAGTTGGCGCAAGGTGTCGGGATCGATGGCGTCGGGGTTCACCTGCGCCAGCCGCGCGATGAAACCCTCGACGTTCTCGCTGCGATGCTGCTTCGGCACGCCGCGCACGAACGCCGCGAGCACGGCGTCGCGGACCTGTTCGGTGTCGTCTTCGACGAGCGTGTCCGCGAGCCCGACCGCCGCGCGCTCTTCGCCGCCGATCATCGACCAGATGAGGCGCCGGTCGCCCGAATCGAGCTCCTCGATGCCCGCTTCCTGTTCGATCACTTCCGGCCCGTTCATGCCGAGGCGCGCTTGCCGCGTCATCACGAGCTCGGTGCACAGCGCGGCCGCGAGCGACATGCCGCCGAAGCAGCCGACCATGCCGCCGATCACGCCGACCACCGGCACATGAGCCCGCAACGCGACGATCGCCGCCTGAATTTCCGCGATGACGGCAAGGCCGAGATTCGCTTCCTGCAGACGCACGCCGCCGGTCTCGAACAGCACGACGGGACGAATCGCGCGTCCGGCTTCGAATTCGCCCAACGCCAGTTCGAGCGCGGCCGCGATCTTCGCGCCCGATACTTCGCCGATGCTGCCGCCCTGGAACGCGGGTTCGATCGCGGCGATCACCGCGGGCTCGCCGCCGAGTGTGCCGCGTGCGATCACAGCGCCGTCATCGGCCTGGCAGACGATGTTCTGCATCGCGAGCCATGGCGACTCGATCCGGTCGAACGGCCCGAGCAGCTCGCGAAACGTGCCCGGGTCGAGCAGCGCCTTCGCGCGCTCGCGCGCCGTCATTTCGATGAAGCTGTGCCGCGCGAGAAAAGTGTCGTGTGCATTCATGCCGCATCTCCTTCGCTGGCCTCGACGGCTTCGTTCAGGCGCAGCATCACGACGCCGGGCGTCGCGCCGAAGTCGTTCAGCTCGATCTTCGCCGCGCCGTCGTAGCGCTGAAAGAAGCGGTCGAGCACGCTCTTCCACACGTGGCCGTAGCCATCGACGCTCGTACGGATCACCACCTCCGCGTTCGTTGTCTGCGAAGGCGACAGCAGCACTTCCAGATCGCCCGAGCCGACCACGCCCACGTGCGCGCGGCGCGTGACAGGCCGCTTGGCGGGGTATTCGTATCGCATGTTTTCCATCGTTCGTTCCTCTGCGGTGCACTTCAGGCAAGGCGCCTGAGACTGTCGAGAAAGAGCGTCGCCGCGAGCAGATCGGCGGCGCCGCCCGGCGATGCGTTCAATGTCAGCAAATCGGCTTCGAGCGTGGCGAGCGCGGCGCGGCCTTCATGCGTGCTCACGCCGCCTTCGCGCAGCACGCGCCGCGCGCCGCGTTGCGCGATCCGAAGCGCGGGTAGTCCGGCGCGATGCAAAAGACACGTATCGTCCAGCGACGCGATGATCGCGACGAGCGCATCGAGTTGCGCATGGGGTTCGGCGAGGCCGCGTGCGCGCGCATCGTCGAGTGCCGGAAGGCCGACGAGCCGCGCATGCGGAAAGGCTTCACGCGCTTCGCCTCGCGCGCCCGCGACCCGATAGCGTTCGCTCGCGCGCGCGCCGTGACTCTGCTGCGCGGCGCAAGGCGCGAAGCGGTCTTCATGGAGCGCGATTTCGGCGGCGGAAAAGCAGATCGCGTCGCTGTCGTCGGGCGCGTGCATCGCCGCGCCCGCGCACAGCAGACCGACGATCCAGATCGCGCCGCGATGCGCATTGCTGCCGTTCGTTGCGCGCATCATCGCGGCTTCGCCTTCGCGGCCGATGCGCGCCAGTTGCTCGCGCAGGGCTTGCGATGGCGAAACGCCGCAAGCCGCGCGCGCGATGGCGAGAAAGGTCGGCTGCAGCGCGTTGGCGGAGCGCTGCATCGTGTCCAGATCGAGATCGCGATGCGCGCCGCTGCCGCGTCGATCGACGAGCGCGGGTTTGGGCGTGAGACACGCCTCGGCGATCAGGGCATCGACGGCGTGTGTCGCGATGATCAGCGGCGCGAGCGGAAGTTCAAGGTCGCGTCGAAGGGGAAGGGCATTCATCGCGATCACCAGCTTCTGAAGCGCGCCGGCGGCGCATAGAGTCCACCCGACCACGCGACGAGATCGTCGATGCTGCGCGCCGCGAGCAGCGAGCGCTTCGCTTCGCCGCGCCGCACGCCGAGATCCTCCGGATACGCGACGATGCCGCGCCTTCTCAGTTCGGCGGTCTTCGCCGGATCGGCGCGCATGCCGATGGGCGTCACGCCCGCCACCGCCGCGAGCGCCGCGCGCCGCTCATCGACACCTTCGGCGGCATGCAGATACGCGATGCCTTCTTCGGTCACGACGTGCGTGACGTCGTCGCCGTAGATCATCACGGGCGCGATCGGCATCTTGCTCTTTTCGCCAACGGCGATCGCGTCGAGCGCATCGACGATGGTCGGCTCGCCGCCCTTCTTGTACGTCTCGGCGGTCTGCACGACGAGCTTTTGACCGCGCGCGATCTTCGGGTTCGGGCCATCGTCTTTCAGAAGCTTGAGCCACGCCTCGCTCGAATGACGCCGGCCGCGCGGATCGTGTCCCATGTTCGGCGCGCCGCCGAAGCCCGCGAGCCGCCCGAGCGTGACCGTCGACGAATTCGCGTCGGCGTCCATCTGCAAGGTCGAACCGATGAACAGATCGACGCCGTATTGCCCGGCAAGCTGACAGAACACTCGATTCGAGCGCAGGCTGCCGTCGCGGCCGGTGAAGAACACATCGGGCCGCGCCGCGATGTAGTCCTCCATGCCCACCTCGCTGCCGAAGCAATGCACGCTCTGCACCCAGCCCGATTCGATCGCGGGAATCAACGTGGGATGCGGATTGAGCGCCCAGTTCGTGCAGATCTTGCCTTTGAGACCGAGCTTTTCACCGTAGGTGGGCAGCAGGAGTTCGATGGCCGCCGTGTCGAAGCCGATGCCGTGATTGAGCGACGTGACGCCATAGCGGTCGTAGATGCCGCGAATGGTCATCATCGCCATGAGAATCTGCAGCTCGCCGATGTGGCGCGGGTCGCGCGTAAACAGCGGCTCGACCGCGAACGGGCGATCCGCCTGCACGACGACATCGACCCACGAGCCGGGAATATCGACGCGCGGCAGTTCATCGACGATTTCGTTGACCTGCGCGACCACGATGCCGTGCCGGAACGCGGTCGCCTCGACGATGGTCGGCGTGTCCTCGGTGTTCGCGCCGGTGTAGAGGTTGCCATGGCGGTCCGCCTGAACCGCGCACACGAGCGCCACTTGCGGCGTCAGATCGATGAACATGCGCGCGTACAGTTCGATGTACGTATAGATGGCGCCGATCTCCAGCATGCCGTCTTCGAGCAGTTGCGCGACGCGCAGGCTCTGCGGTCCGGCAAAGGCGAAATCGACCTTGCGCGCGATGCCTTGCTCGAACAGCGCGAGATGTTCCGGCCGGCTGATGCTCGAAATCAGCAGATGCACGTCGTGGACGCGCGCCGGATCGAGCTTCGCGAACGCGCGTGAAAGGAAGTCGGCCTGCTTCTGGTTGTTGCCTTCGAGCGCGACGCGATCGCCGCTCACGATGAGCGCGCTCAACGCATCGACGATGCGTTCCGCGTTCAGCACGGAGCCGTTCAGCCACGGCTCGATCAGCTCGAGACGCCGCGCCTTTTCCTGCGCGCGCGTCTTCCAGTTGCGGGTTGGAGCGAGAGCGTCGTTCATTCGTCTGCCTTCGGTGATGTCGTTCGGGAAGAGGCGCGGCGCTTCTTTTTGACATGGCTCGACTGGGCGAGCGCCTGCGCATCGGCGAGAAAGCGGTGGATCAGCTCGCCCGTCGCGAGCAGATGGCGCGCGACGAGCGTCTGCGCCCGTTCGATATCGCGCGCGACGAGCGCATCGAAGATTGCGCGGTGTTCGGCGTCCGAGGAATCCTTGTGGATCGGCAAGCCCAGCTTCAGACGCAAGTATCGCTCGCCGCGCCGATGCATCTGACCGATCAGCTCCATGAGGCGCGGGCGATCCGCGGGCGCGTAAAGACTCATGTGGAACTGCTCGTTGCGCACGACGTACAACGCGGGATCGGGCTCGTTTTCCGCGGCTTCGAGCAGGCGCTTCGCATCGGCGAGCGTCTCGGGCGTATGGTGTTCGATCGCGATGCCGATCGCGAGACTCTCCAGCGACGCGCGAATCTCGTAGATCTCGCGCGCTTCGTCGGCGGATTGCAGGCTGACGGCCGCGCCGCGATTCGGCTCGATCGTCACCCAGCCTTCGCTTTCGAGCTGGCGGAACGCCTCGCGCACCGGAATCGCGCTCACTGAAAACTGCCGCGCGATGGCGTCCTGGCGCAGCGGCTCGCCCGGCAACAGCGCGCCTTCGACGATCGCGGCGCGCAACGCATCCGCGATGAAGCGCGACGTGCTCTGGCGCGGTTCGAACTGCGCGTCGCGGAACGACACCGGATGCGATCCGGCTGAAAGATCTGTCGGCATGGCTAGGTGAAAGTGCGGAGTTGTCGGGTGCTGCTGTTCAAATATTATATATAAAAATGCACACGGAACCCCGGTGCTTTCCCTAGACGCCACAACAAATACTCTTAACGGGCGCGTCGTTAATTCCTATCGGAGAGACATGGCCATGCCGACAACGCTGGATCGACAGATAAGCGCCACGCGCGCCACGAAGACGCCGCTCAACCGGTCGCAGATCACCGGTTTCTGGGGCGCGTGGGCGGGCTGGACGCTCGACGGAATGGATTCGTTCATCTACGCGCTGGTGCTGGCTCCTGCGCTCACGGAATTGCTGCCGCGCTCGGGCTATGCGGCGACGCCCGCGAACGTCGGTCTCGCGGGCTCGATTCTCTTTGCGCTGTTCCTGGTCGGATGGGGGCTTTCGTTCATCTGGGGGCCGCTCGCCGACCGCTTCGGGCGCACGAAAGTGCTCGCCGCGACCATCTTCACGTTCGCGATCTTCACGGGCCTCGCAGCGACAGCGCATACGGTATGGGAACTCGGCACCTATCGCTTTTTCGCTGGCGTGGGGATCGGCGGGGAATGGGCGCTCGCCGGAACCTATGTGGCGGAAGCGTGGCCGGAGGATCGCCGCAAGATGGGCGCGGGCTATCTGCAAACGGGCTATTACGCGGGCTTTTTCCTCGCGGCCGCGCTGAACTACACGATCGGCGCCGCGTTCGGCTGGCGCGCGATGTTCCTGGTTGGCCTTTTTCCGGTCGTCATCTCGATCATGGTGCTCTTGCGCGTGAAGGAAACCGACAAGTGGGAGCGCTCGGAAACGGCGCATCCGCACGTCAAACACGAGAGCTCGCTCAAGGCGATCTTCAACGCGCAGTATCGCAAGCGCACGATCGTCGCCACCGTGCTGCTGACGGTCGCGATCATCGGTCTGTGGGCGGGCGCGGTGTACGAACCTTCCGCCGTCATCCAGTTGGCGACCAAGGCGGGCATGGATAAGGCGGGCGCGGCGCGCATGGCGTCGATCGCGACGGGCCTGCTTTCCATCGGCACGATCATCGGCTGTCTCGCGCTGCCGCCGATGGCCGAGAAGATCGGCCGCAGAAAGACACTCGCCGTGTACTTCGTCGGCATGGCGGCCTCGATTGCGCTGGCGTTCGGCTGGGCCTTTTATTTGCCGAACGGCCTGGTGCCGTTCATCGCGCTGCTCGTCGTGCTGGGCTTCTTCGGCGGCAACTTCGCGCTGTTCTCGCTGTGGCTGCCCGAGCAGTTCGAAACGCGCGTCCGTGCGACGGCCTTCGCGTTCTGCACGTCGATCGGACGCTTCTTCGGTGCGATCGTCAACTTCGGCATCGGCGCGATGGTGCTCAACATGAAGACCCTCGGCGTGCCGATCGCGATCACCGCGATCGCGTTTCTGATCGGCCTCGCGGTGATTCCGTTCGCGCCGGAAACGAAGGGGCAGGAGCTGCCGAGCTGAGCTTCATCGACCGCGTTTTCGACGGCGGCCTTCGAGCGATTCGAGGCCGCCGTTTTTCTTCGACGCATCCCTTACTTTTCGTAAGTTTTAGCTCAGTAATAGCTGGTTACGAAGTCGCACACTTGCCATAGGATTCGTCCGATATAGTCCGGCCAACACAACAAACAACCCATCGAGGTGGGGCTTCACATGAACAAGGTATCGAAGGCTTCCGTGTTGGCCGCCGCCGCGTTGCTCGGCGGACTGACGTTGTCCGGCGCGGCCATGGCGGGGGTGTCCGTGGGTGTGAACATCGGGGTGCCCGCGCCCGTGTATGTCGCGCCCGAGCCGGTCTATGCGCCGCCTCCGCCGCCCGTCGTGTACGCGCCGCCGCCGCCGGTGTATGCGCAGCCGGTCGTCGTGATCGGCTGGCACGGTGATCGTTACTGGGACGGCCGCCGCTATTGGGATCGTGACGATTACTACCGCTATCACGGTCATGGTCACGGTCACGGCCATGATCACGACGACCACGACGACCATGACAACGGCCGTCACAACGGCTGGCATTGATCGGGTCACGTAGCGACTCACGTTTTCCAGAAGGCCACCCGCGGGTGGCTTTTCTATTTTCGCCTGACCATCGGACGGCGGAACTGTCGCATTCGAGACACTCCTGGGTGATTCCCTCCTGCATGCCATGTAACAAAAGGTAAGCTTTCTCCAGACATTACGCTGCGGCGCGTAATAACTTACAAAGCTGAAATATTGCGCCGAAAGCTTTCCGTTATATTTGGCCGCAAGCGAACTAGTGGAAAAGCGAGGTCCGTTTGCATATGAAAATCGAAATTTCGGGACGCGTTCTGGCGGGCTTGCTGGCGGTGGCAATGTGGAGCGCGGCGAGTGCCGCGCGCGCCGATGTGCACGTCGGCGTGAATATCGGCGTTCCGGCGCCCGTGTATGTCGCGCCGACGCCGGTGTATGCGCCGCCTCCGCCGCCGGTTGTGTACGCGCCACCGCCGCCGATGTATGCGCCGCCCGTGGTGATCGGCTGGCACGGCAACCGGTATTGGGATGGCCGCCGTTACTGGAGCCGCAACGACTACTATCGGTATCACGGACATGGACGCGGGCCGCATCACGGTCCGCCGCCGGGGCACGCTTACGGCCACGGCAATGGACATGGCGGCCCGCACGGGCATCGCTGATTTCCCGCCGTTACCGCTGCGCCAAAGACAAAGCGCCGGTCACCCGAAGGTGAGCGGCGCTTTTTTCGAAGCTCCGGGCGTGGCGGATGCGCGCTTATTCCGCGTCGGCGCCCATGCCGCCGACGACCGCGTGGAAGCCTGCATCGACATGTACGACTTCCGCGCTCACGCCGCCCGACAGATCCGACAGCAGGAACGCCGCGACATTGCCCACCTGCTCGATGGTCACGTTGCGCTTGAGCGGCGCGTTTTCTTCGACGAAGTTCAGGATCTTGCCGAAGCCCTTGATGCCGCTCGCCGCGAGCGTCTTGATCGGGCCTGCGGAAATGGCGTTGACGCGCACGCCCTTGCCACCGAGCGAAGGCGATGCCGCCATGTAGCGCACGCTCGCTTCCAGCGACGCCTTGGCGAGGCCCATCGTGTTGTAGTTCGGCAGCGCGCGTTCGGCGCCGAGATAGCTGAGCGTGAGCAGTGAAGATCCGTCCTTCAGGAGCGGCAGCGCGGCCTTGGCGAGCGCGGGGAAGCTGTACGCGGAGATATCGTGCGCGACGCGGAAGTTCTCGCGCGTCATGCCGTCGAGGAAGTCGCCGGCGATCGCCTCGCGCGGCGCGAACCCGATGGAGTGCACGAGGCCGTCGAGCGAGTCCCAGCGTTCCTTGAGGGAGGTGAAGAGCGCGTCGATCTGCGCGTCGTCGGCGACGTCGCAGGGATAGACCATGTCGCTGCCGAACTCGGTCGCGAATTCGGTGATGCGATCCTTGAAGCGCTCGCCGACATACGTGAACGCGAGTTCCGCGCCTTCGCGTTTGCAGGCCTCGGCGATGCCGTAAGCGATCGAGCGGTTCGACAGCAGGCCCGTCAGCAGAATTCGTTTTCCAGCGAGAAAGCCCATGAATGCTCCTTCTTTGATGTCAATGTCGCGCGCGAATGATGAAACGGATGCCGCGCGTATCGTGCGTGGCGCCATTGGCTTGAATGCGGCTTGAGTGAGAACCCGAGGCCGCGAGCCGAACGGTGCGTGATTTTGGGTAGAATTCTCTCACATCGCAATGCCCCGCCTGAGATTCTCGCGGCTCGCGCTTCGGCCTTCCGGCTGGATCACTCCATCGCGTCACACACTCAAATCGCGTCCAGAGGCACATGACGACTCGCACGACGATCCGCTCATTCAGCGCCTCATGCAAATTCATCGCGCTCGCCCTGGCCGGATCGGTGACGTGGCTCGCTAGCCCTGCCTACGCGGTTCACGCGATCGCGCAATACGGCGAGCCGAAATATCCGGCCGGTTTCAAGCACTTCGATTACGTCAATCCCGACGCTCCGCGCGACGGCACGCTCGTGCTCGCGAACCCGAGCCGGCTGACGAGCTTCGACAAGTTCAATCCGTTCACGCTGCGCGGGAATCCGGCGCCCGGCCTTTCACTGATGTTCGAAAGTCTGACGACCGGCAGTTCCGATGAAGTATCGACCGCTTACGGTCTGCTCGCCGACGACATCTCGGTCGCGCCGGACGGCATGTCGACGACCTTCCATATCAACCCGAAGGCGCGCTTCTCGAATGGCGATCCGGTCACGGCGGAAGACGTGAAGTTCTCGTTCGAGACGCTGAAAAGCCCGCTGGCCGCGCCGCAGTTCTCGGTGTACTTCGGGCAGATCGCGCGCGCGGTCATCGTCGATCCGCTCACGATCCGCTTCGAGTTCAAGAGCGCCACGCGCGAGATGCCGTTGCTCGCGGGCGGCATTCCGGTGTTTTCGCGCAAGTGGGGCATGAAGCCCGACGGCACGCGCATTCCGTTCGATCAGATCGCATTCCAGAAGCCCATCGGCAGCGGGCCGTATCTGATCGACCGGTTCGACAACGGCCGAACCATCTCGTACCGGCGCAATCCGGACTACTGGGGCGCGGCGTTGCCGGTGCGCGTGGGCCTGTTCAATTTCGCGCATATCGACTACAAGCTCTACGGCGATCCGACCGCGCGTCTCGAAGCGTTCAAGGCGGGCGAATACGACGTGCTCGTGGAATACGTCGCGCGTAGCTGGGTGCGGCGCGATATCGGCAAGCGCTTCGACAGTGGCGAGCTGATCAAGCGCGAGTTTCCGCAGCACAACGGCACCGGCATGCAGGGCTTTTTCATGAACACGCGGCGTCCGCTGTTCAAGGACGTGCGCGTGCGTCAGGCGCTCGATCTCGCGCTCGACTTCGAATGGCTCAACCGGCAACTGTTCTTCAACCAGTACAGGCGCATCGACAGTTTCTTCGTCAACACCGACTTGCAGGCCAAGGCCAGGCCGAGCGAGGGCGAGCTGGCGATATTGAACCCGCTGAAGACGCAGCTCGATCCCGCCGTGTTCGGCGAAATGCCGAAGCAACCCGACACCGATCCGCCCGGCTCGTTGCGCGCCAATCTCATCAAGGCGCGTGAATTGCTCGCCGAGGCCGGCTGGACGTATCGCGACGGCGCGCTGCGCAACACGAAAGGCGAGCCGTTCGTGTTCGAGATTCTCGACGACACCGGCGGCGGCGCGTCGATGGAACCGGTCGCGGCCGCGTTCGGGCGCAATCTGCAGAAGCTCGGCATCACGATGAATTTCCGCACCGTCGACTACGCGCTGATCCAGAAGCGCCTCGACTCGTTCGACTTCGACATGACGAGCGTGCGCATGCCCGACGTGCAGGTGCCGGGCACCGAACAGGTCTCGCGCTTCGGCAGCAAATCGGCGGACGAGCAGGGCTCGGACAATCTCTCGGGCGTGAAGTCGCCGGCCGTCGATGCGATTCTTCAGAAAGTGATCTCCGCGCAGACGCGCGAGCAGCTCGTCGACGCGACGCACGCGCTCGATCGCGTGCTGATGAATGGCTACTATGTGGTGCCGCACTGGTACTCGGCGACGCATCGCGTGGCGTATCGCAATACGCTGGCGTATCCGTCTAGCCTGCCGCTGTATTACGGCGCCGAGGAGTGGGTCATATCGACGTGGTGGGCGAAGCCCGCGCACGCGGCGAAGTAACGAGGACGCGCCATGTGGAGTTACATCCTTAAACGCATTCTGTTGATGATCCCGACGCTCATCGGCGTGCTGACGCTTACGTTCGTCGTGATCCAGTTCGTGCCGGGCGGTCCGGTCGAGCAGGCGGTGCATGATTTGCGGCGCGGCCAGTCGGAAGGCGGGGGCGGCGGCTTCGGTCTGCGCACGCATACCGGCGTCGATGCGCAGCAGGTCGAGCAGCTCAAGAAACTCTACGGCTTCGATAAACCGCCGCTGCAACGCTACTTCCTGATGCTCGGCAAGTTCGCGCGCTTCGATCTCGGTGAGAGCTACTTCAGGCATCAGAGCGTGTGGTCGCTGATCGTGTCGAAGCTGCCGGTGTCGATCAGCATCGGCTTGTGGACCTTCTTCATCACGTATCTGATATCGGTGCCGCTCGGTATCGCCAAGGCCGTCAAGAACGGCTCGAAGTTCGATGTCGCGACGAGTCTCATCGTGCTGATCGGCTTCGCGATTCCGGGCTTCGTGCTGGGCGTGCTGCTGCTCGTCTTGTTCGGCGGCGGTTCGTTCTGGCAACTGTTTCCGCTGCGCAATCTCACCTCTGACAACTGGGCGACGTTCTCGCTCGGCGGCAAGGTTCTCGATTATCTGTGGCACATCACGTTGCCCGTGGTGGCGTCGGTGGTGGGCAGCTTCGCGATCGTCACGATGCTGACGAAGAACGCCTTCCTCGATGAAATCCGCAAGCAATACGTGCTCACCGCGCGCGCGAAGGGCCTGAGCGAGCGCCGCGTGCTCTGGAAGCACGTGTTCCGCAATGCCCTCCTGCCGCTGATCGTGGGCTTTCCGGCGGCATTCATCGGCGCGTTCTTCACGGGCAGCCTGCTGATCGAGACGCTGTTCTCGCTCGACGGGCTCGGCCTGCTCTCGTACGAATCCGTCGTGCGGCGCGATTATCCGGTCGTGCTCGGCACGCTCTATCTCTTCACGCTGATCGGCCTCGCGACGAAGCTCATCTCCGACCTCTGCTACGTCTGGGTCGATCCGCGCATTCAATTCGAACAACTGGAGCGCTGATTTGAATCGAGCCGCTTCACCCCGATCGTCACGCCGCGACGCCAACGGCGGCGACGCGCAACCGTTGCGCGGCGAAGTATCGGTGCCGCCGGGGCGGCGCGTCTGGCAGCGCTTCAAGCGCAATCGGCTCGGCTACTGGAGCCTGATCGTGTTCGTCGTGGCGTTCGTGATTAGTCTTGCGGGACCGCTGTGGTCGAACGACAAGCCGATCGTCGTGCGTTATCAGGGGCATCTGTACTTTCCGCTCGTGAAAACCTACGCGGAAACGACCTTCGGCGGCGACTTCCCGACGCCCGCCGATTATCTCGATCCGTTCGTGCGCGACCGTTTCAGCGCGCCTGGCAATTTCGCGATCTATCCGCCCAATCACTACTATTACGACACGCTCAACTACTTCTCGAAAGGCTCGAATCCCGCGCCGCCTTCGCGCGAGAACTGGCTCGGCACAGACGACCGCGGCCGCGACGTGTTCGCGCGGCTCGTCTACGGCTTTCGAGTCTCCGTGATGTTCGCGCTCGTGCTGACGGCGATCGGGACGGTGCTCGGCGTCGTCGCGGGCGCGGTGCAGGGTTATTTCGGCGGGAGAGTCGATATCACCGGGCAGCGGCTCATCGAAATCTGGAGCGCGATGCCGGAGCTTTACCTGCTCATCATCTTCGCTTCGATTTTCGAGCCGAGCCTCGTGCTGCTGATCATCCTGTTGTCGCTGTTCGGATGGATCGGCTTGTCGGATTACGTGCGCGCGGAGTTTCTGCGCAATCGGACGCAGGATTACGTGCGCGCCGCCCGCGCTATGGGCCTCTCGAACTGGCAGATCATCTGGCGGCACGTGCTGCCCAACAGTCTCACGCCCGTCATCACGTTCCTGCCGTTTCGCATGAGCGGCGCGATTCTCGCGCTCACCAGCCTCGATTTCCTCGGTCTCGGCGTGCCGTCGCCGACGCCATCGCTCGGTGAACTGCTGGCGCAGGGCAAGGCCAATCTCGACGCGTGGTGGATTTCACTCTCGACGTTCGGCGTGCTCGTCGCGACGCTGCTGTTGCTGACCTTCATGGGCGATGCCTTGCGCAATGCGCTCGATACGCGCATCGCGGATGCGGTCAAAGCCGGAGGCGGCCAGTGAGCGCGCCGCTGCTTTCGATCGAAGAACTGCGCGTGCGTTTCGGCGACACGCTCGCCGTCGATGGCGTCAATCTGGAGATTCGCACGGGCGAACGCGTGGCGCTCGTCGGCGAGTCGGGCTCTGGCAAGAGCGTGACCGCGCTCTCGATCCTGCGCCTTTTGCGCGACGCGGAGCTTTCCGGCTCGATCCGCTTCGAAGGCGACGATCTCCTCGCGAAGAGCGAACGTGAGATGCGCGGCCTGCGCGGCAGCGACATCGCGATGATCTTCCAGGAGCCGATGACCGCGCTCAATCCGCTCTACACGGTCGGCGACCAGATCGGCGAGACGATCCGGCTCCACGACGGCGCCAGCCCGCGCGAGGCGCGGCAACGGGCGATCGCGCTGCTCGCGCGCACGGGCATCACGGAGCCGGGGCGGCGCGTGGACAGCTATCCGCACCAGTTGTCGGGCGGACAGCGCCAGCGCGTGATGATCGCGATGGCGCTCGCGTGCCGGCCGCGCCTCTTGCTCGCCGACGAGCCCACCACCGCGCTCGACGTGACGATCCGCGCGCAGATCGTCGAATTGCTGCTGGAATTGCAGCGCGATGAGGCGCAGAAGCGCGGCATGGCGGTGCTGCTGATCACGCACGACCTGAATCTCGTGCGGCGCTTCGCGCAACGCGTCGCGGTGATGGAGAAGGGCGCGCTGGTCGAAAGCGGGGCGGTCGAGCAGATTTTCACGTCGCCGCAGCATCCGTACACGACGCGTCTGCTGGCGAGCAAGCCGCAGCGCGCCGTGCTGCCGGTGCTGCCGATCGCGCCCGTGCTGCTGGATGCGAAACAGGTGTCCGTCGACTACCCGACGCGCCTGCCGGGCGTCGAGGGCTGGTTCCGGCGCGGCCGCTTCAAGGCCGTGCATGACGTCACGCTGACCGTGAGGCAGGGTGAGACGCTCGGCATCGTCGGGGAATCGGGCTCGGGAAAATCCACGCTCGCGATGGCGCTGCTCGGCCTGCAGCGCATCTCGAACGGCGCGGTGCAGTTCCAGGGCCGCGCGCTCGGCGATTTTCGCGGGCGCGAAAAAACCGTGCTGCGCTCGAATCTGCAAGTGGTGTTTCAAGACCCTTTCAGTTCCCTGTCGCCGCGTCAGACGGTCGAGCGGATCGTCGGGGAGGGGCTGGAACTGCATCGGCCGGAAATGGACGCCGTCGCGCGCCGCGCCAGGGTGATCGCGGTGTTGAAAGAGGTCGGCCTGGATCGCGCGGCGCTCGCGCGATATCCGCACGAGTTCTCGGGTGGACAGCGTCAGCGCATCGCGATTGCGCGGGCACTCGTGCTGGAACCGAGCATCCTGATTCTCGACGAGCCGACCAGCGCGCTCGATGTTTCCATTCAGACTCAAGTACTTGCGCTGCTCGCCGACATTCAGAAGAAACACAATCTGGGCTACGTATTCATCAGCCACGACTTGCAGGTGATCGGTGCCATGGCGCATCGCGTCGCGGTGATGCGGGATGGAATTGTCGTGGAAGCGGGTGAGGCGGAGAAGATTTTTGCAAACCCGTCCGACGAATACACAAGAAAGCTTCTGAAAGCAGCCCTTGAATCCTAAAAATCTTTCTTTTTCGCCAATTGGGTGCCCATCTCAATTGTATTTTTCTATTTCTTTTGACAGTTAAATACTTTGTAGCTAGTATCCTTCCAAACTTTCACGTATCTCCCTGATTTTTCAGTCTTTAATTGTAAAACCTACCGACCGATGCAGCCACTAACGTTGACTCAGACATGCGCGCGCGCAGCCGCGGGCATGTTAATCGGCCTCCTGATGACAACAACTTCCGGCGCGTTCGCCGACGAAGTCAGCAGTAGCAGCCAAAATGCTAACAGCGGCATTTTTTCCTCCAGATCCAGTGATGCCGCGAACGCAGACGCCGCCAGCAATACGGGCGGCGCGAAGTCGTTTCTGTCGGGCGTGGCGAGCAAGGCGGGCGACGTGGTCGTCGGCGCGCTCAACATGATCGGCGTGCGTTATCGCTGG
This sequence comes from Caballeronia hypogeia, assembly GCF_001544875.2. GTDB lineage: Bacteria > Pseudomonadota > Gammaproteobacteria > Burkholderiales > Burkholderiaceae > Caballeronia > Caballeronia hypogeia. The sequence goes on along the minus strand of NZ_FCOA02000008.1, from coordinate 43,836 downwards.
GGTGGCAATTCCCCCGACTCGGGCCTCGATTGCAGCGGCTTCGTGCGCTACGTTTTCCAAGACACGCTCGGCATGACCTTGCCGCGCCGCGCCGAGGAAATGAGCCGCGTCGGCGAGAAGGTCGCCGTGAGTGAACTGAAGCCGGGCGACCTCGTGTTCTTCAACACGATGCGCCGCTCGTTCTCGCACGTCGGCATCTATATCGGCGACAACAAGTTCGTGCATTCGCCGTCCACCGGCAGCACGATCCGCGTCGACGACATGGAAGACGGCTACTGGGAAAAGCGTTTCACTGGCGCGCGCCGGATCGAGAACGCGCAGTTCAACGACAACTCGGATCTACGTCAGCGCGTGAGCGCTTCGATCGGCGGTTACTGAACGCAAGCGGTTCCGAACGAAAAGCCTGCCTCCCTCGGGACGCGGGCTTTTTGCATTTCTGCGTCCGACCTACGCGCGAATGTGGCGAATGCAAGTCAATCGCCTCTATCGGAAAACCCAGGAAAGCCTGATTGCACGCGCATTCGAAAGCCGCTATAGTTTTCGAATGAATTTTTCTCCGCTCCCCTTCTCGCTGTTCCCGGCTGGTGCGCTGCTACGCGCACTATCGCTACTAGCGCGCCTACCGCGCTGATTCGTCTCGCCTCCCGTCTGCTCGTCTCTCAGGTTTTCGACGCCAGCGGTGGCGCGAACACCCGAATTCCCTTTTGCCTTATCGTTATTTCGGCCTCGAAATTTCCAACAATCGATAAATCTCCCCACTGGAGCCCAACATGGCAGCAGACAAGTTGATCATTTTCGACACCACCTTGCGTGATGGCGAGCAGTCCCCCGGCGCGTCGATGACGAAGGAAGAGAAAATCCGCATCGCGAAGCAACTGGAGCGCATGAAAGTCGACGTGATCGAAGCGGGCTTCGCTGCCAGTTCGAATGGCGATTTCGACGCGATCCAAACGATCGCCTCGCTTGTGAAAGACAGCACGGTCTGCTCGCTCGCGCGCGCCAACGACAAGGACATTCAGCGCGCCGCCGACGCGCTGAAGCCCGCCGGCCAGTTCCGCATCCACACTTTCATCGCCACTTCGGCGCTGCACATGGAGAAGAAGCTGCGCATGACGCCGGAGCAGGTCTACGACCAGGCGCGCCTCGCCGTGCGCTTCGCGCGCAAGTTCACCGATGACGTCGAGTTCTCGCCGGAAGACGGCAGCCGCTCGGACATCGACTATCTGTGCCGCGTGCTCGAAGCGGTGATCGACGAAGGCGCGCGTACCATCAATATCGCCGATACGGTCGGCTATGGCGTGCCGGAACTCTACGGCAATCTCGTCAAGACGCTGCGCGAGCGCGTGCCCAACTCCGACAAGGCGATCTGGTCCGTGCATTGTCACGACGATCTCGGCATGGCGGTGGCGAACTCGCTCGCGGGCGTGCAGATCGGCGGTGCGCGGCAGGTCGAATGCACGATCAACGGTCTGGGCGAGCGTGCGGGCAATACTTCGCTCGAAGAGATCGTGATGTCGGTGAAGACGCGCAAGGATTACTTCGGACTCGATCTCGGCATCGACACGTCGCAGATCGTGCCGACTTCCAAGCTCGTGTCGCAGATCACCGGCTTCGTCGTGCAGCCGAACAAGGCGGTGGTCGGCGCGAACGCCTTTGCGCACGCATCGGGCATCCACCAGGACGGCGTGCTGAAGGCGCGCGACACCTACGAGATCATGCGCGCGGAAGACGTGGGCTGGAGCGCGAACAAGATCGTGCTCGGCAAGCTGTCGGGCCGCAACGCGTTCAAGCAGCGTCTCGAAGAACTGGGCGTGACGCTCGAATCCGAAGCCGACGTGAACGCCGCCTTCGCGCGCTTCAAGGATCTCGCCGACCGCAAGGCCGAAATCTTCGACGAAGACATCATGCAGATCGTCTCCGAGGAGTCCGCCGAAGCGCAGGCGAAGGAGCACTTCCGCTTCGTGTCGATGAAGCAGCATTCGGAGACCGGCGAACAGCCGCAGGCGAAGGTCGTGTTCGCGGTCGAAGGCACCGAAGTCACGGGCGAGGCGGGCGGTAACGGCCCGGTCGATGCGACGTTGCACGCGATCGAATCGAAGGTGGAAAGCGGCGCGGAACTGGTGCTGTACTCGGTCAACGCGATCACGACCGGCACGCAGGCGCAGGGCGAGGTGACGGTGCGTCTGTCGAAGAGCGGGCGTATCGTGAACGGCGTGGGCACGGACCCGGATATCGTCGCGGCGTCGGCCAAGGCGTACATCGCTGCGCTGAACAAGCTGCATTCGAAGGTCGAGAAGCTGAATCCGCAGCTTTGACCGGCGCCTCGAACGAAGAAAAAAGCCCTCGCGAGAGGGTTTTTTTCATGCACGGCGCTTTCGGATCAGAAAAGGTTGCGCCGATCGGGATCGTGGAGCGGATCGGGCGTCTTCTGCGTCATGCGAAGGATGCCCTGATCGTCGAAATAGAAGTTGTACATCAGATACCAGATGTTCGCTTCCATGTAGCGATAGGTCCAGACTTCGCGCTTCATCAACGGGAAATATGAAGTTTCGACCGGCCGGCCGAAGTTGACCAACACGTCCTTCTTCGTCCAGGTGCCGATCTGCGCCTTATAGAGCTCGTTCTCTTCGAGCACCTGGCGCACGTTGACGATTTTTCCGGCGGCGTCGATGTCCGCGGCGGTGGTGGTTTCGCCGAGCGGCTGGGTCGGCCACATCAGGCGCTTGCCGCCGTTGGGCAGATCGTAGACTTCGAGCGGCGGTCCGAGGCGCGCGGTGATCGTCGATACATCGGCGCCTGCTTGATAGTTCTGCCACGGCTGCGCGCAGGCGCACAGCAGAAGCGCGGCGCCCGCGCACGCGAGCATCGCGCGCAGGGATGTGAGTTGATGCGGCATGCAGGCCTCCACTTGCTGATTTCTCGCGATAGCGAGGATCGTTATTCGATGTTTCCTGTGATTTTGACACGCACGGCGGATAAATCATTCTCCGATACGCTGCGGCATTCGCTCCGAAGTGTCGTCAATGGCCACTTGCGTCCGCGGCGGCGCGCGGCCTATGATCCGCGCTTCCATCGGACTGGCAGGAATTTTTCATGAGCAAAGGAATCGGCGCGCGCGCGGCGCGATGGCTGCGTTTGACGGCATTGGCGTGCTGCGTGTTTTCGATGGCGGCCCACGCAGCCGATCTTCCGCCCGTGAAACTGGCGCTGATCGAAGGCATGTCCGGTCCGTTCGCGAACGCCGGCGCGATGGTCGAGCGCAATCTGCGCTTCGGCGTCGAGCGCGTGAATGCGCAAGGCGGCGTGAAGCTCGCGGACGGCGTGCATCCGCTGCAGCTCGTCGTGCTCGACGGCAAAGGCAGCAGCGAGGCGAGTCTCGTGCAACTGCGCGCGGCGATCGACGAGAAAATCGGCTTCGTCATGCAGGGCAACAGCTCGGCGGCGGCGGCGGCGCTCGTGGCGGCCATCGACAAGCAGAACGCGCGCGAGCCGGATCATCGCGTGGTGTTCCTGAACTATTCGGCCGACGATCCCGCACTCACCAACGACGCGTGCAGCTTCTGGCACTTCCGCTTCGACGCGCATGCCGGCATGCGCATGGACGCGCTTGCCGACGCGCTCAAGGCCGATCGCGCGGTAAAAAAGGTCTATCTGCTGAATCAGGATTACAGCTTCGGCCACGACGTGAGCCGCGAGGCGCAACGCGCGCTCAAGGAAAGGCGGCCGGACGTCGTGATCGCGGGCGACGAGTTTCATCCGATCGGCCGCGTGAAGGATTTCGCCCCTTACATCGCGAAAATCCGGGCGAGCGGGGCGGATGCGGTCATCACGGGAAACTGGGGCAACGATCTGACGTTGCTCGTGAAGGCGGCGCGCGAGCAGGGGCTCGACACGAAGTTCTACACGTTCTACGGCAATAGCCTGGGTGCACCGGCCGCGCTGGGCGATGCGGGCGTGAAGCGCGTGATCGCCGTCGCGGACTGGCACCCCAACGCGGGCGGCGCGGCGTCCGACGCCTACTATCAAGCGTTTCGCGCGCGCTATCCGGCTCCCGCCGACGACTATCTGGTCGCGCGCATGCCGCTGATGGTCGAAATGCTCGCCGCCGCGATGACGCGCGCGGGCAGCGCGGACCCGCTCGCGGTGGCGCGGACGCTGGAAGGCATGAAGTTCGACGGCGAGCGCTTCCACGCGATGAGCGTGCGCGCCGGCGATCATCAGACGATCCAGCCCCTTTACGTAATAGAGATGGACCGCGCGGGCGCGCCAGGCGTGAAGTTCGACAACGAAGGCTCGGGCTTCGGCTTTCGGACCTTGCTCGCCGTTCCCGCCGACAAGACCGTCCCGCCGACGACTTGCCGCATGACGCGTCCGACGCGGTAGGCGGTATCTTAGTCAGCTGGGTGTGTGCTATAATCACCGCTTCGTTTTCGGTTGCGCCGGCGGATTGATCCAACGGAATAATCGAGGCGAAATGTGAACTGGAAAACCCACGGCACGGCCTTTCTTCCGTGACCGCCTGTCTGTATCAAAGGAAAAGCAAATGTCCGTAGCAGAAATCAAGAAGTCCGACATCGTCGCAGAATACGCCCGCGGCGCCAACGACACCGGCTCCCCCGAAGTGCAAGTTGCACTGCTCACGAGCCGCATCAACGAACTGACCGTCCACTTCAAGTCGCACTCGAAGGATCACCATAGCCGCCGCGGCCTGCTGCGCATGGTGAGCCGCCGTCGCAAGCTGCTCGACTACCTGAAGGGCAAGGACGCAGATCGTTATCGCTCGCTGATCGAGAAGCTGGGTCTGCGCAAGTAAGTGGCGCGTAACGTGGCTTCGCGGCCAACGTTCTAAAGAAGTGCCTGTGTCAGTTCGCTGATGCAGGCACTTTGTTTTTGTACGTTCTGGTCGCGAAGTGGTGCCCGATCGCGTTTTCGGCGCTCGGCACATCGTAGCTGGTTTTCAGCAGTTCATGGATTTACCCGGATAAGTCATCCGGTTCGACACCCGGTCCGGCCTCGCGGCAGAGCTTTGTGTCATTCCAGCGCGGTGCGTGCATCGTTCGCGCGGCGCGCTGGAATGGCATAAATAACACACCTCTCAAGCGTGGCCCGCGACCGCCCAAAGTCAGCGCCGTCTCGATTGGCCAGCAACATTCATCGAGCGGCGCGGCGCAACGTAAGGAGCCGCAATGTTCAATAAAATCGTCAAAGAATTTAAGTGGGGACAACACAACGTCCGCCTGGAAACGGGTGAAATCGCTCGTCAGGCGAGCGGCGCGGTGATCGTCGATATTGAAGATACCGTCGTGCTCGCGACCGTCGTCGGCGCAAAGACCGCGAAGCCCGGTCAGGACTTTTTCCCCCTGACCGTCGATTACCTCGAAAAGACCTATGCCGCCGGCAAGATTCCGGGCGGCTTCTTCCGCCGCGAAGGTCGTCCGTCGGAAGGCGAAACGCTGATTTCGCGTCTGATCGATCGTCCGCTGCGTCCGCTCTTCCCGGAAGGCTTCTATAACGAAGTGCAGGTCGTGATCCACGTCCTGTCGCTCAACCCGGAAATCCCGGCTGACATTCCCGCGCTGATCGGCGCGTCGGCCGCATTGGCCGTGTCGGGTCTGCCGTTCAATGGTCCGGTGGGCGCTGCGCGCGTCGCCTACATCAACAACGAGTACGTGCTGAACCCGACGCGTCCGCAGATGAAGGAATCGGCGCTGGATCTGGTCGTCGCCGGTACGGAACGCGCGGTGCTGATGGTCGAGTCGGAAGCGCAGCAGCTTTCCGAAGAAGTGATGCTCGGCGCGGTCGTGTTCGGCCACGATCAGATGCAGACGGCCATCGACGCGATCCATGAGCTCGTGCGCGAAGGCGGCAAGCCCGAATGGGACTGGCAGCCGGCGCCGAAGAACGAAGCGCTGATCGCGCGCGTGACCGAAATCGCCAAGCCGGAACTCGAAGCCGCTTACCAGTTGCGCAACAAGTCGGCGCGTTCGGCCAAGCTTAAGGAAGTGTACGCAGCGGCGTCGGCGAAGCTCGAAGAAGACGCCGCCGCGAGCGGCACGGTCGCCGCCGACAAGGCGACCGTCGGCAACGTGCTGTTCGACATCGAAGCGAAGATCGTCCGCACGCAGATCCTGAACGGCGAGCCGCGTATCGACGGCCGCGACACGCGCACGGTTCGTCCGATCGAAATCCGCACGGGCGTGTTGCCGCGTACCCACGGTTCCGCGCTGTTCACGCGCGGCGAGACGCAGGCGCTGGTCGTCGCGACGCTCGGCACGAAGGGCGACGAGCAGAACATCGACGCGCTCGAAGGCGAATACCGCGAGCGCTTCATGCTCCACTACAACATGCCGCCGTTCGCGACGGGCGAAACCGGCCGCGTCGGCTCGCCCAAGCGTCGTGAAATCGGCCACGGCCGTCTGGCCAAGCGCGCGCTGGTCGCGTGCCTGCCGAGCGCCGAGGAGTTCGGCTACTCGATCCGCGTCGTGTCGGAAATCACCGAGTCGAACGGTTCGTCGTCGATGGCATCGGTGTGCGGCGGCTGCCTCGCACTGATGGACGCCGGCGTGCCGATGAAGGCGCACGTCGCGGGCATCGCGATGGGCCTGATCCTCGAAGGCAACAAGTTCGCGGTTCTGACCGACATCCTCGGCGACGAAGATCACCTGGGCGACATGGACTTCAAGGTGGCCGGCACGTCGCAAGGCGTCACGGCGCTGCAGATGGACATCAAGATCCAGGGCATCACGAAGGAAATCATGCAGGTCGCGCTTGCGCAGGCGAAGGAAGGCCGCATGCACATCCTCGGCAAGATGACCGCCGCTGTTCCGCACACGAACACGGAACTGTCGGACTACGCGCCGCGCATGATCACCATCAAGATCAATCCGGAAAAGATCCGCGACGTGATCGGCAAGGGCGGTTCGGTGATTCGCGCGCTGACGGAAGAGACCGGCACGACCATCGACATTTCGGACGACGGCGTCGTGACGATCGCGAGCACCAGCGCCGAAGGCATGGCCGACGCGAAGAAGCGCATCGAGAACATCACGGCTGAAGTGGAAGTGGGCCAGGTCTACGAAGGCCCGGTGCTCAAGCTGCTCGACTTCGGCGCGATCGTGAACATCCTGCCGGGCAAGGACGGTCTCCTGCATATCTCGGAGATCGTCAACGAGCGCGTGAAGGACATCAACGACTATCTGAAGGAAGGCCAGATCGTGAAGGTCAAGGTCATCCAGACGGACGAAAAGGGTCGCGTGCGTCTGTCGGCGAAGGCGCTGCTGAACGAAGGCGCGCAGCAGGCGGAACCCACGCAACCGCAGCAGTAATGCGTTAATGTGTAGACGGCCGGCCGCTTTAGCGAGCCGGCCGTTTTCATGTATGACGCGTCGGACGCTATGCATTGTCCGACGCGTCATCGGACCCGATGGCAGTGTGGAGCGCCGATCGCTTCGAGCGCACGCACTGCCATCCGGTTCGGATCCACGAGACTGGATCAGGTCGTAATGCTTGCCCACGCGAATTCATGGAGAGGATATGAAGGCCATCGAAATCACTGAGTTTGGCGCACCCGAAGTCCTGAAACTTGGCGAACGCCCGACTCCCGCGCCGGGCAAGTGCGAGGTCCTCATCAAGGTGGCGGCCTCGGGCGTGAACCGCCCGGATGTGTTCCAGCGCAAGGGCGCCTATGCGCCGCCGCCGGGCGCATCGGATCTGCCGGGGCTGGAAGTAGCCGGCGAAATCGTCGATGGCGATTTCGATCCCAAGCACAACCCTTTCGGTCTGAAAAAAAGCGATCGCGTGTGCGCGCTGCTCGCGGGCGGCGGCTATGCGGAATACGCAGTGGCGCCGCTCGAACAATGTCTGCCGGTGCCGAAGGGTTTGTCGGATATCGAAGCCGCGTCGCTGCCCGAAACCTTCTTCACGGTGTGGAGCAACGTGTTCGAGCGCGGCCAATTGGGCGCGGGCGAGAACGGCGACGAAGAGACGCTCCTCGTGCAGGGCGGATCGAGCGGTATCGGCGTGACGGCGATCCAGATCGCGAAGGCGCTCGGCTATCGCGTCTTCGCCACCGCCGGCACCGATGAAAAATGCCGCGCGTGTGAAGCGCTAGGCGCGGAGCGCGCGATCAACTACAAGACGGAGGATTTCGTCGAAGTGGTGAAGTCGCTGACCAATGATCGCGGCGTCGACGTGATCCTCGACATGGTCGCGGGCGACTATCTGCAGCGCGAACTCAAGGCGCTGGCCGACGGTGGGCGCATCTGCGTGATCGCGCTGCTCGGCGGCGCGAAGGCGGAGATCAATCTGAACGACGTGCTGCGGCGGCGCCTGGTCATCACCGGTTCGACCTTGCGTCCGCGCCCCGTCGCGTTCAAGGCGAAGCTCGCGGCGAAACTGAAGGAGCGCGTCTGGCCGGAAATCGAGGCGGGGCGCATCAAACCGGTGATCCACGAGGTCTTCCCGGCGCAGGAAGCGGCCGCCGCGCATGCGCTCATGGAGAGCAGCACGCACGTCGGCAAAATCGTGCTGGACTGGAACGAGGGTGCGTGAAATTTCCTGCGGATTGTGGCGTCGCGCGTCGCGTTTCGCTTTTGACGGTTTGACCGGTTTCATCGGAACACAGTAAAATCGCCTGTTTTGCAAGCAGTTTGCGGTTCTTAGCAGGTCCATTTCTATAACGGGCGGCTGATCACGAGCATGCGGCAGGCCGCCGCCGACTGACGAGACATATGTCCAGAGAACGAGCGAAACTGGTGGTGGGCAACTGGAAGATGCACGGTCGCATCCATGACAACGCGACCCTGCTTATCGAAGTCGCCGCGGGGGCATCGGCTTTGCAGAAGAGCGTGCACGTGGGTGTGTGCGTGCCGTGTCCGTATCTGGCGCAGTCGCAGGCGCTGTTGAGCGGCTCGGTGGTGAAGTGGGGCATTCAGGACGTGTCGGCGCATACCGGCGGCGCGTACACCGGAGAAGTCGCGGCGGAAATGGCGGCGGATTTCGGCGTGACATATGCAATCGTCGGACATTCGGAGCGACGCGCGTATCATCGCGAAAGTCCGGAGCTCGTCGCGACAAAAGCACAGCGTGCGCTCGAAGCAGGGCTCACGCCGATCGTCTGTGTTGGCGAGTCGCTCGAGGAGCGCGAGGCGGGCAAGACGGAGCAGATCATCGGCACGCAGCTCGAAGCCGTATTGAACGTGCTGACGGAAGAGCAGGCTGCGAGTATCGTGGTCGCCTACGAACCGGTCTGGGCGATCGGCACGGGCAAGACCGCGCGGCCGGGGCAGGCGCAGGACGTTCATGCATTCCTGCGTGGCAAGCTCCAAGCCAAGGGGGCATCGGTTGCGAACGTGCCGCTTCTGTATGGCGGCAGCGTCAAGCCCGAAAATGCGGAAGAGTTGTTCGGGCAAAAGGACATCGACGGCGGGCTGATCGGCGGCGCGTCGCTGAAGTCGAAGGATTTTCTGGCGATCTGCCGGGCTGCGCAAACCGTGATGTTGCATTGAGCGGCACACGGCGAGCGGAGACGGCAGGCGACAAAAGCACATCGCGACACACAAAGGTGTCGCGGAAACATCAGGAATCAGGTGAGTTGAAATGCTGTATTTGAAGACATTGATTATCGTCGTCCAGTTGTTGTCGGCGTTGGGCGTCATCGGGCTCGTGCTGCTGCAGCACGGCAAGGGCGCGGATATGGGCGCCGCATTCGGCAGCGGGGCGTCGGGGAGTCTGTTCGGCGCAACGGGATCGGCCAACTTCCTGTCGCGCACGACAGCAGTCCTGGCTGCGATCTTCTTCATCACGACGTTGGCGCTGACCTATCTCGGCAGCTACAAGCCGCAAGCATCGGCCGGCGTTCTCGGTGGCGCGATGCCCACGCCTGCATCGGCTCCGGCCGCGGGCGCTTCTGCTTCCGCGCCGGCTTCGGCGCCGGTTGCATCGTCGGCTCCGGGCGCGGATGTGCCCAAATAACGCGGGAACAATTTTTTCGCCAAATTTGCATTTTGTGCGTTGAACAATTCGTAGGGCCCAGTTATAATTCAAGTCTTGAAGCGATTCGCGGCAATTTAGAAGTAGTTTTCCCGGATTGCAGTACAGTGCCGACGTGGTGAAATTGGTAGACACGCTATCTTGAGGGGGTAGTGGCGAAAGCTGTGCGAGTTCGAGTCTCGCCGTCGGCACCAAAGTTATCCAATGCCAGCCGCTTGCTTCGCTTCGGCTGGCATTGTCACTTCTGGAGTACCCTTACGTTTTCACGGCGGCATCGGCAACGTCAAAGCGGTTGTCACAGTGTGCTGATATCGTGAGCGGTCCCAAGTGAATTCTCCCGCCGGGTGGTCCGTCCCGGCTGAAGGTCCTAATCAAACACAGACCACATCTACCGATCTGAGGATAGCCTTGAACCTCGCACCCTATTACCCCGTCTTCTTGTTTCTTGTGGTGGGCCTTGGTTTAGGTATAGCGTTGGTCAGCATTGGCAAGATCCTCGGTCCCAACAAGCCCGACACCGAAAAGAACGCGCCGTACGAGTGCGGCTTCGAGGCTTTCGAAGACGCGCGTATGAAGTTCGATGTGCGTTACTATCTCGTCGCGATTCTTTTCATCATTTTCGACCTTGAAACGGCGTTCCTGTTTCCGTGGGGTGTTTCCCTGCGCGATATCGGCTGGCCGGGCTTCATCGCGATGATGATTTTTCTGCTCGAATTTTTGCTTGGCTTCGCCTACATCTGGAGAAAGGGCGGACTCGACTGGGAATGACAGTTAGATCACCGGATTCATGGGCGGCTTTGGCTGGCTGCCCATCTGGAGTGGAAAACAAATGAGTATCGAAGGGGTCTTGAAGGAAGGCTTTGTCACCACCACGGCTGACAAGCTCATCAACTGGACGCGCACCGGCTCCCTGTGGCCGATGACGTTCGGTCTCGCGTGCTGCGCGGTCGAGATGATGCACGCGGGCGCTGCCCGTTACGACCTGGATCGTTTCGGCGTGGTGTTCCGCCCGAGCCCGCGCCAGTCCGACGTCATGATCGTCGCCGGCACGTTGTGCAACAAGATGGCGCCCGCGCTTCGTAAGGTGTACGACCAGATGGCCGAGCCGCGCTGGGTCATTTCCATGGGCTCATGCGCGAACGGCGGCGGCTACTACCACTATTCGTATTCCGTCGTGCGCGGTTGCGACCGTATCGTGCCGGTCGATGTGTACGTGCCCGGTTGTCCCCCGACCGCCGAGGCCCTCGTCTACGGCGTGATCCAGTTGCAGGCGAAGATTCGCCGCACCAACACCATCGCCCGTCAGTAAGGGCCAGAGCCTCCCCAACTATGGCAAGCAAACTCGAGACCCTCAAAGCGAAGCTCGAGACGGCGTTTGGCGACCGTCTCCAGAGTGTTACGGAATCGCTTGGGCAAGTGACGGTCGTCGTCAAGGCGGCGAATTATCTGGATGTCTGCAAGCAGCTGCGCGATGACCCGTCGCTGCGCTTCGAGCAGCTCATGGATCTTTCCGGCGTCGATTATTCGACCTACGGCGACGGCGCCTACGACGGTCCGCGTTTTGCGGCCGTGAGTCATCTTCTCTCGATCACCCACAACTGGCGCGTGCGCGTGCGCGTGTTCGCACCGGACGACGAAGTGCCCATCGTGCCTTCGGTGGTCGATATCTGGTCGTCGGCAAATTGGTACGAGCGTGAAGCGTTCGACCTCTACGGCATCGTGTTCGAAGGCCATCCCGACCTGCGCCGCATTCTCACGGACTATGGCTTCATCGGCCATCCGTTCCGCAAGGACTTCCCGATCTCCGGCTACGTTGAAATGCGCTACGACCCGGAAGAGAAGCGCGTCGTGTATCAGCCTGTGACGATCGAACCGCGCGAGATCACGCCGCGCGTGATTCGCGAAGATCGCTATGGCGGTCTGAAACATTAAGAGAACGCCATGGCAGAGATCAAGAACTACACGCTGAACTTCGGCCCGCAGCACCCGGCAGCGCACGGCGTGCTGCGCCTCGTGCTGGAACTCGACGGCGAAGTCATTCAGCGTGCCGACCCGCATATCGGTCTGCTGCATCGCGCGACCGAGAAGCTGGCCGAAACCAAGACCTTCCTGCAGTCCGTGCCGTACATGGACCGTCTCGACTACGTGTCGATGATGGTCAACGAGCACGGCTATGTGCTCGCGATCGAAAAGCTGCTCGGCATCGATGTGCCGATCCGCGCGAAGTACATCCGCGTGCTGTTCGATGAAATCACGCGCGTGCTGAACCACCTGATGTGGATCGGCTCGCACGCGCTCGACGTCGGCGCGATGGCGGTGTTCCTCTACGCGTTTCGCGAGCGCGAAGACCTGATGGACGTCTACGAGGCGGTGTCCGGCGCGCGCATGCACGCGGCGTACTATCGTCCGGGCGGTGTCTATCGCGATCTGCCGGACGCGATGCCGCAATACAAGGCATCGAAGATCCGCAATGCGAAGGCGCTCGACAGGATGAACGAGAACCGTCAGGGTTCGCTGCTCGACTTCATCGAGGACTTCTTCAATCGCTTCCCGAAGTGTGTCGACGAGTACGAAACGCTGCTCACCGACAACCGCATCTGGAAGCAGCGTCTCGTGGGCATCGGCGTGGTGAGCCCGGAGCGCGCGTTGCAAATGGGCCTTTCCGGCGCGATGCTGCGCGGCTCGGGTATCGAGTGGGATTTGCGCAAGAAGCAGCCATACGAAGTGTATGACCAGCTCGATTTCGACATCCCCGTCGGCGTGAACGGCGATTGCTACGATCGTTATCTGGTGCGCGTGGAAGAGATGCGCCAGTCGACGCACATCGCCCAACAGTGCATTGCGTGGCTGCGCAAGAATCCTGGCCCTGTGATGGTTGATAATCACAAGGTTGCGCCGCCGTCGCGCGTCGGCATGAAGAGCAACATGGAAGAGCTGATTCACCACTTCAAGCTCTTCACGGAAGGCTTCCACGTGCCGGAAGGCGAGACGTACGCGGCGGTCGAGCATCCGAAGGGCGAGTTCGGCATCTATCTGATTTCGGACGGCGCGAACAAGCCGTATCGCTTGAAGATTCGCGCGCCGGGCTATGCGCACCTCGCGGCGCTCGATGAAATGGCGCGAGGCCACATGATCGCCGACGCTGTGACGATCATCGGTACGCAAGACATCGTGTTCGGCGAGATCGATCGCTGATCTCATCGCCCGCTGCATGGCCCGTCATCGGGCCGCCAAGCGCGAAAACGCGAGTGCAATAACAGGAACCCGCAGGAACGCCAGGTCTGCCGTAACCCAAAGCGGCAGGTTTTCGTTCGGTAGGAATTGAAAGAGTCGTGTCTGAAAATGATCTCAGCTGAAGGCCTGAAAGAAATCGATCGCGCGGTCGCAAAGTATCCCGCCGAGCAAAAGCAATCGGCGGTGATGGCGGCGCTCGCTGTCGCTCAGGAAGAGCATGGTTGGCTCTCGCCCGAAATCATGCAGTTCGTGGCCGATTATCTGAGCATGCCGCCCGTCGCGGTGCAGGAAGTCGCTACGTTCTACACGATGTACGAGCTCAAGCCGGTCGGCAAGCACAAGATCACGCTCTGCACGAACCTGCCTTGCCAGCTCGGTCCGGACGGTGGTTCGGACAGCGCCGCGCAATATTTGAAGCAGAAGCTGGGTATCGATTTCGGCGAGACCACGGCGGACGGCAAGTTCACGTTGAAGGAAGGCGAGTGCTTCGGCGCGTGCGGCGACGCACCCGTGATGCTCGTGAACAACCATCGCATGTGCAGCTTCATGAGTCGCGAGAAGATCGACCAGTTGCTCGAGGAACTTTCGAAATGACGTCACTCCACGATCGTCACATCAAGCCGCTGATCCTCGCTGGCCTCAACGGCGAGAACTGGCATCTCGAAGATTACGTCGCGCGCGGCGGCTACAAGCAGCTGCGCCGCATTCTCGAAGAGAAGATTTCGCCCGAGCAGGTGATCGCCGACGTCAAGGCGTCGGGTCTGCGCGGCCGTGGCGGCGCGGGCTTCCCGACCGGCCTCAAGTGGAGCTTCATGCCGCGTCAGTTCCCGGGGCAGAAGTATCTCGTCTGCAACTCGGACGAGGGCGAGCCGGGCACGTTCAAGGATCGCGACATCCTGCGCTGGAACCCGCATGCGCTGATCGAAGGCATGGCCATCGGCGCATACGCGATGGGCATCACCGTCGGCTATAACTACATTCACGGCGAGATTTTCGAGGTCTATCGTGTGTTCGAGGCCGCGCTCGAAGAAGCGCGCAAAGCCGGCTATCTCGGCGCGAACATCCTGGGCTCAGGCTTCTCGTTCGAGCTTTACGCGCATCATGGTTACGGCGCGTACATCTGCGGCGAAGAAACCGCGCTGCTTGAATCGCTCGAAGGCAAGAAGGGTCAGCCGCGCTTCAAGCCGCCGTTCCCGGCGAGCTTCGGCGTGTACGGCAAGCCGACCACCATCAACAACACCGAGACGTTCGCAGCCGTGCCGTTCCTGCTGGAAATCGGCCCGCAGAATTATCTCGAGCTCGGCAAGCCGAATAACGGCGGCACGAAGATCTTCTCCGTGTCGGGCGACGTGAATCGTCCGGGCAACTACGAGATTCCGCTCGGTACGCCGTTCTCAACGCTGATGGAACTCGCCGGCGGCGTGCGCGGCGAAAAGGTCAAGGCGGTGATTCCGGGCGGTTCGTCCGCGCCGGTCGTGCCGGGCGACATGATGCTGGCAACGGACATGGACTACGATTCGATCGCGAAGGCGGGCTCGATGCTGGGTTCGGGCGCGGTGATCGTGATGAACGAAACGCGCTGCATGGTGCGCTCGCTGTTGCGCCTGTCGTACTTCTACTATGAAGAGTCGTGCGGTCAATGCACGCCGTGCCGTGAGGGCACGGGCTGGCTGTATCGCGTGGTGCATCGCATCGAGCACGGCCTCGGCCGCAAGGAAGATCTGGACCTGCTGAACTCGGTCGCCGAGAACATCATGGGACGTACGATCTGCGCGCTCGGCGATGCGGCGGCGATGCCCGTGCGCGGCATGCTCAAGCACTTCTGGGACGAATTCGAATATCACGTCGAGCACAAGCACTGTCTCGTTGGCGGGCACGCGCATCATGCGCCGTCCGAAGCGCTTACCGCGTAATCAGGCGCGCAGTCAGATGCGCGACAAGGCTCGAGAGAAGGGTTGAGGATCTTTATCCATCATGGTTGAACTAGAAATTGACGGCAAGACGGTCGAGGTGCCTGAAGGCAGCATGGTGATCCAGGCTGCGCACAAGGTCGATACGTATATCCCTCACTTCTGCTATCACAAGAAGCTGTCGATCGCGGCGAACTGCCGGATGTGCCTCGTCGAAATCGAAAAGATGCCGAAGGCCGTTCCTGCGTGCGCCACGCCCGTGTCGAACGGCATGATCGTGCGTACGACTTCCGACAAGGCCGTAAAGGCCCAGCAGTCGGTGATGGAATTCCTGCTGATCAACCACCCGCTCGATTGCCCGATCTGCGATCAGGGCGGCGAGTGCCAGTTGCAGGATCTGGCCGTCGGTTACGGCAAGTCCCAGTCGCGCTATAACGAAGAAAAGCGCGTCGTGTTCCACAAGAACGTCGGTCCGCTCATCTCGATGGAAGAGATGTCGCGCTGCATCCATTGCACACGCTGCGTGCGCTTCGGCCAGGAAGTGGCCGGTGTGATGGAGCTCGGCATGCTGGGCCGCGGCGAGCATTCGGAAATCACGTCGTTCGTCGGCAAGACCGTGGACTCGGAACTGTCGGGCAACATGATCGACCTGTGCCCGGTCGGCGCGCTCACGAGCAAGCCGTTCCGCTATAGCGCGCGGACGTGGGAACTGTCGCGCCGCAAGTCGGTGAGCCCGCACGATTCCGTCGGCGCGAACCTCGTCGTGCAGGTGAAGAACAACCGCGTGATGCGCGTTCTGCCGATGGAGAACGAAGCCATCAACGAATGCTGGATCTCGGACAAGGACCGCTTCTCCTATGAAGGCCTGAACAGCGACGAGCGCCTCACCGCGCCGATGCTCAAGCAAGGCGGCAACTGGATCGAAACCGACTGGCAGACCGCGCTCGAATACGTCGCGAAGGGTCTGAAGGGCATCAAGGCGGATCATGGCGCGAACGCCATCGCCGCGCTCGCCACGCCGCACAGCACGATCGAGGAACTGCATCTGCTGAAGACGCTGGCTGAAGGCGTCGGCACGCCGAACGTCGACTTCCGTCTGCGTCAGAACGATTTCTCGGCGCCGGTGGGCGTCGGTGTGCCGTGGCTCGGCACGAAGATCGCGAACCTGTCGAGCATCGACACCGCGTTCGTGATCGGCTCGTTCCTGCGCCGCGATCATCCGCTGTTCGCCGCGCGTCTGCGTCAGGCCGCGAAGAACGGCGCGAAGATCACTTTCCTCAACGCCAGCAACGACGACTCGCTGATCCCGACCGCGCATCGCCTGGTCGTGGCGCCGTCGGCGTGGCTCGATCAGCTCGCGGGCATCGCGGCGGCCGTGGCCGAAGCGCGCGGCGTCGCGCTGCCGGACGCGTTCGCGGGCCGCGAAGTGTCGGCTGCGGCGAAGGACGTCGCGGCATCGCTGTCGGCGGGCGAAACGCGCGTCGTGCTGCTCGGCAACGTCGCGGTGCAGCATCCGGACTTTGCGCAAATTCAGGCAACCGCGCAGTGGATCGCCGACAATACGGGCGCCGCGCTCGGCTTCCTCACGGAAGGCGCGAACTCGGTTGGCGCGCATCTCGTCGACGCACTGCCGGGCGAGGGTGGTCTCAACGCACGCGAAGTCTTCGAGCAGCCGCGCAAGGGTTACGTGCTGCTGAACGCGGAGCCGGAATTCGACACGGCCAATCCGGCGCAGGCCATCGCCGCGCTGAAGGCTGCGGAAATGGTCGTCGTGATGTCGCCGTTCAAGCACGGCATGGACTACGCGGACGTGCTGCTGCCGATCGCTCCGTTCACGGAAACGTCGGGCACGTTCGTCAACGCGGAAGGCACGGCTCAGTCGTTCAACGGCGTCGTGCGCGCGCTGGGCGACACGCGTCCGGGCTGGAAGGTGCTGCGCGTGCTGGGCACGATCCTGGGCCTGCCGGGCTTCGAATTCGACACGGCCGAAGAAGTGCGTATCGCGGCGCTCGGCACGGGTGACCTCACCGCGCGCTTGTCGAACAAGACGACGGTTGCGGCCAAGCGCGCTGCATCGAATATCGCGCTGAACGGCGGCGGCCTGCAACGTCTCGCCGACGTGCCGATCTACCACGCCGACGCACTCGTGCGCCGCGCGCCGTCGCTGCATCTGACGGCGGCCGCACGCGACGCGAACGTGGCAGGTCTGCCGACCGCACTGTTCGACAAGCTTGGCCTGAAGGACGGCGAAGCAGTGCGTATCCGCCAGGGCAATCTGTCGGTGACGTTGCCCGCGGTCCGCGATGCGAACCTCGCGGAATCGGTGGTCCGCGTGTCGGCGGGCACGATGGCTGGCGCCGCACTCGGCGGCCTGTTCGGTGAACTGGTAGTGGAGAAGGCGTAAAAATGGGCTTGTTCGATACGATCAACGCAGGCGGCACGCAGCTTCTGGGCGTCGCATGGCCGACGGTGTGGGCACTGATCCGCATCCTGGTGGTTTCCGTCGTGATCCTCCTGTGCGTCGCGTACCTGATTCTGTGGGAGCGCAAGCTCATCGGCTGGATGCACGTGCGTCTCGGCCCGAACCGCGTCGGCCCGGCCGGTCTGTTGCAGCCTATCGCGGACGTCTTGAAGCTGCTGCTGAAAGAGGTCATTCAGCCGACGGCGGCGAGCCCGTGGATCTACATGATCGCGCCGATCATGACCGTGGTGCCCGCGTTCGCGGTGTGGGCGGTGATTCCGTTCCAGGCGCAGGCGGTGCTCGGCAACATCAACGCGGGTCTCTTGTACGCGATGGCGATCTCGTCGATCGGCGTGTACGGCGTGATTCTCGCGGGCTGGGCGTCGAACTCGAAGTACGCGTTCCTCGGCGCGATGCGCGCCGCCGCGCAGATGGTGTCCTACGAAATCTCGATGGGCTTCGCGCTCGTCGTGGTGCTGATGGTCGCCGGTTCGCTGAACATGTCGGAGATCGTGCACTCGCAGCAACGCGGCATGTTCGCGGGCTGGGGCGTCAATTTCCTGTCGTGGAACTGGCTGCCGCTGCTGCCGATGTTCGTCGTGTACTTCATCTCGGGCATCGCCGAAACGAACCGTCACCCGTTCGACGTGGTGGAAGGCGAATCGGAAATCGTCGCGGGTCACATGATCGATTACTCGGGCATGGCGTTCGCGCTGTTCTTCCTGGCCGAGTACATCAACATGATCGTGATCTCGGCGATCGCGACGACGCTGTTCCTCGGCGGCTGGGATGCGCCGTTCGGCTTCCTGTCGTTCATTCCGGGCGTATTCTGGTTCGTCTTCAAGGTTTTCCTGCTGCTGTCGGTCTTCATCTGGGCGCGCGCGACGTTCCCGCGTTACCGCTACGACCAGATCATGCGTCTGGGCTGGAAGGTGTTCCTGCCGGTGTCGGTGATCTGGGTGGTCGTGGTCGGTTTCTGGATCATGTCGCCGCTCAATATCTGGAAGTAAGAGACTAGAGCGGACGAAATCATCATGAATGCAATTCAGAACTTCTTTAAGACCTTCTTCCTGACCGAACTGCTGAAGGGTCTCGCACTGACGGGTAAGTACACGTTCCAGCGCAAGATCACGGTGCAGTTCCCTGAAGAAAAGACGCCGATCTCGCCGCGTTTCCGTGGCCTGCACGCGCTGCGCCGTTACGAGAACGGTGAAGAACGCTGTATCGCCTGCAAGCTGTGCGAGGCGGTCTGCCCGGCGATGGCAATCACGATCGAATCGGAAACGCGCGCGGACAACACCCGTCGCACGACGCGTTACGACATCGACCTGACCAAGTGCATCTTCTGCGGTTTCTGCGAAGAGAGCTGCCCGGTCGATTCGATCGTCGAGACGCACATCCTCGAATATCACGGCGAAAAGCGCGGCGATCTGTACTTCACGAAGGACATGCTGCTGGCGGTGGGCGATCGTTACGAGAACGAGATCGCCGCGTCGAAGGCGGCGGACGCGCCTTATCGTTGATTTGCGTTCGATGCGCGAGCCACGCGTTTCGGCATCGCGTTCAATCGACTTTGTTGTTGCTGTTTGGCACACTGCGGCGCGCGCCGCGGCGAGCTTCTGCCCGTTTGAAGGACGAGCACGCCACGAGCGCCGACACACCATGCCTGATGATGGCCTAACGATGAACCGGTAATCATGGAATTCACAACCGTACTGTTCTATATCTTCGCGCTGCTGCTGACCGTGTCGGCGCTGAAGGTGATCACTTCGCGCAATCCGGTGTCATCCGCGCTCTTCCTCGTGCTCTCGTTCTTCAACGCGGCCGCGATCTGGATGCTGCTGCAAGCCGAATTCCTCGCGATTCTGCTGGTTCTCGTGTACGTGGGCGCCGTCATGGTGCTGTTCCTGTTCGTGGTCATGATGCTCGACATCAACATTGATGTCCTGCGCAAGGATTTCAAGCGCTTCGTGCCGCTCGCGAGCATCGTCGGCGCGATCATCGTGATCGAAACGGCGCTGATCCTGTGGCACGGCTACGGCGCGACCACTACGCCGCTGCGCGACGCAACGGCCGGTGCGGGCGTCTCGGGCGCGGCGCTGATGCCGAACACGCAACTCATCGGCAAGGTCATCTACACGGACTACATCTTCGCGTTCGAAATCGCGGGCCTCGTGCTGCTGGTCGCGATCATCGCGGCGATCTCGCTCACGATCCGCGACAAGAAGGACAAGAAGACGCAAACCGTCAGCCAGCAGGTCAAGGTGCGCCGTGAAGACCGCGTGCGCCTCGTGAAGATGCAGGCCGAAACCCAGGCGCCCGACGCCTCCACGGAACCCGCGGTGACCGGCAACATCGGCGCGGGCACGGTGGACAACAAGGGCTGAGCGGAAGGAGATAAATAGAAATGTTGAGTCTTGCCCACTACCTCGTGCTCGGTGCGATCCTGTTTGCGATCAGCATCGTCGGCATCTTCCTGAACCGCCGCAACGTCATCATCATCCTGATGGCCATCGAATTGATGCTGCTCGCGGTGAACACCAATTTTGTCGCGTTCTCACACTATCTGGGCGACGTGCACGGCCAGATCTTCGTGTTCTTCGTGCTGACCGTGGCCGCGGCTGAAGCCGCGATCGGTCTCGCGATTCTCGTGACCCTGTTCCGTAGCCTCGACACGATCAACGTCGAGGACCTCGATCAGCTCAAAGGTTAATTTCAGGCTAGGCTGTTATGTCCACGACACTCAATGAAAACCTCCTGCTCGCGGTTCCGCTGGCGCCGCTTGCCGGCTCGCTGATCGCAGGGCTGTTCGCGAAATGGGTAGGGCGCAAGGGCGCGCATAGCGTCACCATTCTCGGCGTCTTCATCTCGTTCATTCTCTCGGCGATCGTCTTCACCGACGTTCTGCATGGCGCGAGCTTCAACGCGACCATCTACGAATGGATGAACGTCGGCGCGCTCAAGATGGAAGTCGGCTTCCTGGTCGACTCGCTCACGGCCATGATGATGGTCATCGTGACCTTCGTCTCGCTAATGGTGCACATCTACACGATCGGCTACATGGCGGACGAGGAAGTCGGCTACGAGCGCTTCTTCTCGTACATCTCGCTGTTCACGTTCTCGATGCTGATGCTCGTCATGAGCAACAACTTCCTGCAGCTGTTCTTCGGCTGGGAAGCGGTGGGTCTCGTGTCGTATCTGCTGATCGGCTTCTACTTCACGCGTGAGAGCGCAATCTACGCCAACATGAAGGCGTTCATCGTGAACCGCGTGGGTGACTTCGGCTTCCTGCTGGGCATCGGCCTGCTGCTCGCGTTCGCCGGTTCGCTGAACTATGGCGACGTCTTTGCGCAAGGCGACAAGCTCGCGGCGATGTCCTTTCCCGGCACGCACTGGGGCTTGCTGACGGTTGCCTGCATCTGCCTGTTCATCGGCGCGATGGGCAAGTCGGCGCAGTTCCCGCTGCACGTCTGGCTGCCGGACTCGATGGAAGGCCCGACGCCGATCTCCGCGCTGATTCACGCGGCGACCATGGTGACGGCCGGCATTTTCATGGTGACGCGCATGTCGCCGCTGTTCGAGCATTCGGATGCGGCGCTGTCGTTCGTGACGGTCATCGGCGCGATCACGGCCTTGTTCATGGGTTTCCTGGGCGTCGTGCAAAACGACATCAAGCGTGTGGTCGCTTACTCCACGCTCTCGCAGCTCGGTTACATGACCGTGGCGCTCGGCGTCTCGGCGTACCCGGTGGCGGTGTTCCACCTCGGCACGCACGCGTTCTTCAAGGCACTGCTGTTCCTCGGCGCGGGCTCGGTCATCATCGGCATGCACCACGATCAGGACATGCGCAACATGGGCGGCCTGCGCAAGTACATGCCGATCACGTGGATCACTTCGCTGATCGGCTCGCTTGCGCTGATCGGCACGCCGTTCTTCGCGGGTTTCTACTCGAAGGACTCGATCATCGAAGCCGTGAAGTACTCCCATCTGGCGGGTTCGGGCTTCGCGTACTTCGCGGTGGTGGCTAGCGTGTTCGTCACGTCGCTGTACTCGTTCCGCATGTACTTCATGGTGTTCCACGGTGAAGAGCGTTTCCGCGGTCCGAAGCATCCGGAGTCGCCGATGGGCATCGCCGAAGCGCATGGCCACGGGCACGATTCTCACGGTCACGACGACCACGGTCATGGCCACGGTCCGCACGTCCCGCATGAGACGCCTTGGGTCGTGACGCTGCCGCTCGTGCTGCTCGCCATTCCGTCGGTCATCATCGGCGCGATCATGATCGGTCCGATGATCTACGGCGACTTCTTCTCGCACGGCGTCGTGTTCGACAAGGTCATCTACATCGCCGAGAACCACGAAGGTCTGAAGGAAATGGCCGAAGAGTTCCACGGCTGGGTCGCGATGGCGCTGCACGGCATCATCACCCCGGGTCCGGTGTGGCTCGCGGCGCTGGGCGTGATCGTCGCATGGTTCTTCTACATGAAGCGCCCGGATCTGCCGGCAGTGGTTGCCCGCATGTTCCGCCCGATCTATGTGCTGCTCGACAACAAGTACTACTGCGACAAGATCAACGAGGTCGTGTTTGCAAAGGGCGCGGTTGCGATCGGCCGTGGCCTGTGGAAAGAGGGCGATGTGGTCGTCATCGACGGCGTCGTCAACGGCAGCGCGCGGTTCATGAACTGGTTCGCCGGTGTGATCCGCTTCCTTCAATCCGGTTACATCTATCACTACGCGTTCGCCATGATTATCGGCATGCTGGGGCTCTTGACCCTGTTTGTGACGCTCGGCGGCAAATAAGGCGAGGGGACCCATGCACTCTTTTCCGATTCTCAGTGTCGCGATCTGGCTGCCGATCATTTTTGGCCTGCTGGTACTCGCCGTTGGTAACGACCGCAATCCGGCGCCCGCGCGCTGGCTCGCGCTGGTCGGCTCGGTGCTCGGACTGATCGTCACGATTCCGCTGATTACCGGCTTCGATAACTCGACGGCCGCGCTGCAATTCGTCGAGCAGTCGAACTGGATCGAGCGCTTCAACATCACGTATCACCTCGGCGTGGACGGCATCTCGATGTGGTTCGTCGTGCTGACCGCGCTCATCACGGTGGTCGTCGTGATCGCCGGCTGGGAAGTGATCACCGAGCGCGTGTCGCAATACATGGCCGCGTTCCTGATCCTCTCGGGCATCATGATCGGCGTGTTCTCGACGGCGGACGGCCTGCTGTTCTACGTGTTCTTCGAAGCCACGCTGATTCCGATGTACATCATCATCGGCGTGTGGGGCGGCCCGAACCGCGTCTATGCGGCGTTCAAGTTCTTCCTGTACACGCTGGCCGGCTCGCTCTTGATGCTGGTCGCGCTGCTGTATCTGTACACGCAGACGGGCACGTTCGATCTGGCCACGTGGCAGGCCGCGAAGATCGACATGACGCCGCAGGTGTTGCTGTTCATCGCGTTCTTCCTGGCGTTCGCCGTGAAGGTGCCGATGTTCCCGGTGCACACCTGGCTGCCGGACGCGCACGTTGAAGCGCCGACGGGCGGCTCGGTCGTGCTGGCCGCGATCATGCTGAAGCTGGGCGCGTACGGTTTCCTGCGCTTCTCGCTGCCGATCGCGCCGGATGCGAGCCATTTCCTCGCGCCGGTCGTCATCACGCTGTCGCTGATCGCGGTGATCTACATCGGTCTGGTCGCGATGGTGCAGACCGACATGAAGAAGCTGGTCGCGTATTCGTCGATCGCGCACATGGGTTTCGTCACGCTCGGGTTCTTCATGTTCGGCGCGTCGAGCCAGCTCGCGGTGGAAGGCGCGATCATCCAGATGATCTCGCACGGTTTCGTGTCGGGCGCGATGTTCCTTTCCATCGGCGTGCTGTACGACCGCGTCCACTCGCGTCAGATCGCGGATTACGGTGGCGTCGTGAACACGATGCCGAAGTTCGCCGCGTTCGTGATGCTGTTCGCGATGGCCAACTGCGGGCTGCCGGGCACCTCGGGTTTCGTCGGTGAATTCATGGTGATTCTGGCGGCGGTGAAGTACAACTTCTGGATCGCCTTCCTCGCGACGTTCACGCTGATTCTCGGCGCGGCCTACACGCTGTGGATGTACAAGCGCGTGTACTTCGGCGCGGTCGCGAACGACCACGTCGCGAAGCTAAAGGACATCGGCGGCCGTGAATTCCTGATGCTCGCCATTCTTGCGGTCTTCACGCTTTACATGGGCCTGCATCCGAAGCCCTTTACCGACGTGATGCACGCATCGGTGGAAAACCTGCTCTCCCACGTCGCGCAGTCCAAGCTGCCGCTGGCTCAGTAACGTCGTGCGGAGGAACTAAAAGATCATGCAAAACGCCTCTATGAGTATCTTGTGGCCCGACGCGGTTCTGATGGCGTCGGTCGTCCTGGCCTGGTTGAACGACACGGTGTTCGGCCCGAAGAGCCGCGGCACGACATATCTGATCGCGCTCGTGTCGACGATCGTCGTTGGCGTGTGGTTCGCCTTCACCGCGCTCGACCCGACGCCGCATTATTTCTTCACGCGCATGTACATCGTCGATCCGTTCGCGAGCGCGATGAAGGCCGTGGTGTGTCTGGGCTACGCGGTATCGATCATCTACTCGAAGAAGTATCTGGAAGACCGTGACCTGTTCCGCGGCGACTTCTTCCTGCTCGGTCTCTTCTCGCTGCTCGGTCAGTGCGTGATGATCTCGGGCAACAATTTCCTCACGCTGTATCTCGGCCTCGAACTGATGTCGCTGTCGCTGTACGCGGTCATCGCGCTGCGCAAGGACGTGCCACAGTCGAACGAATCGGCGATGAAGTACTACGTGCTCGGCGCGCTCGCATCCGGCTTCCTGCTGTACGGCATCTCGATGCTCTACGGCGCGACCGGCTCGCTCGAGCTGAACGAAGTGCTGAAGGCCGTGGCGTCGGGTCACATCAACGACGCGGTGTTGCTGTTCGGCGTGATCTTCATCGTCGCGGGCGTGGCGTTCAAGATGGGCGCGGTGCCGTTCCATATGTGGGTGCCAGACGTCTACCAAGGCGCGCCGACCGCGATGACGCTGCTCACCGGCGGCGGCCCGAAGGTCGCGGCGTTCGCATGGGGCCTGCGCCTGCTGGTGATGGGCCTGCTGCCGCTCGCAGTGGACTGGCAGGAAATGCTTGTGATCCTCGCGGCGCTCTCGCTGATCGTCGGCAATATCACCGGTATCGTGCAGAAGAACATCAAGCGGATGCTGGCTTACTCGGCCATCTCCAACATGGGCTTCGTGCTGCTCGGCCTGCTGGCCGGCGTGGTCGACGGCAAGGTGAACGGCGCAGCGGGCGCATACAGTTCGGCAATGTTCTACAGCATCGTCTATCTGGTGACGACGCTCGGTTCGTTCGGCGTGGTCATGCTGCTCGCGCGCCGTGATTTCGAAGCCGAAATGCTGGAGGACTTCAAGGGCCTGAACCAGCGCAGCCCGGTGTTCGCGTTCGTCATGATGGTCATGATGTTCTCGCTCGCAGGCATCCCGCCGACGGTCGGCTTCTACGCGAAGCTCGCCGTGCTCGAAGCGACGATGAACGCAGGTCTTACCTGGCTCGCCGTGCTGGCCGTGATGACCTCGCTGGTTGGCGCGTTTTACTACCTGCGTGTCGTGAAGCTCATGTACTTCGATGCACCGACGGATTCGTCGCCGATCGTGGCCGGCAGCCTGAACCGTTCGCTGCTCGCGTTCAACGGTCTCGCCGTGCTGGTGCTCGGCCTCGTGCCGGGTCCGCTGATGACGGCCTGCCTGACGGCAATCTCGCACACGCTGCCGCTGTAATGTCGGCGGCAGGCTGGTTCATCGTGCTGTTGGCGCTCGTGTTCGCCAACGTGCCGTTCCTGAATCAGCGCCTCTTCGCCATCGTCCCGTTGCCGCTTCCGGCGCCAACGGGACACCGTGCGGCGAAGAAGAGCGCGTGGATTCGCATCGGCGAGCTGTTCGTTCTTTACTTCGCGGTCGGCGCGCTGGGCTTCATGCTGGAGGCGCGCGCCGGCAACCGCTTCGATCAGGGATGGCAGTTCTACGCCATTACCTTCAGTCTCTTCGTGGTGTTCGCGTTCCCGGGCTTCACGTATCAATATCTCGTCAAACGCCGCTGACGGCCACCCGCCGTTCGCGGCTCGTTTGCTCGCAAGGCAAAGGGCTTTAGATGGCAGACCAATCCTCGATTCCCCGCAACGACGACGGCCTCATCGAAAAGAAGGTCGAAAGCGTCACGCTGCATGAAGGCAAGTTTCTGACGCTCAAGTGCGATACCGTCGAATTGCCCGACGGCAAGCACGCGACGCGCGAGTTCGTCGAGCATCCCGGTGCGGTGATGATCCTGCCCGTGTTCGACGACGGCCGCGTGCTGCTCGAACGTCAGTTCCGTTATCCCGTTGGCCGCGTGCTGCTCGAATTTCCCGCCGGCAAGCTCGATCCGAACGAAGACGAACTGACCTGCGCGAAGCGTGAGCTGCAGGAAGAGACCGGCTACACGGCGCGCGAATGGACGTTTCTCACGCGCATCCATCCGGTGATTTCCTATTCGACGGAGTTCATCGATCTTTACCTCGCGCGCGGTCTCGCCGCAGGCGATGCGAAGCTCGATGACGGCGAGTTCCTCGAAACCTTCATTGCCGACGAGGCGCAACTGATGAACTGGGTGAAGGACGGCAGCATCAGCGACGTGAAGACGATCATCGGCGTGTTCTGGCTGGAGAAGATTCGCTCGGGTGAGTGGAAGGCAGGCCAGACGAGCGAGGACTGAACGCGGCCGACATGGCCCAGGTAGTTGAGCGAAAGCGGCTATTCGAGCCGCTTTCGTCGTTTTCAGGCGACGCGAAGCGTCGGATGGGCCGAACGGCTAAAATGACTGACTGGTTCGCGTCGCGCGGAAATTTGCGTTGGTCATTTAAGCACGACCGTTCAAAAACAACCAATTTGAGATAAACTTCACCGAAACCCATCAGCATGAAGGTCCTCGATTTAAAGTGCTCGCACGAACATCGGTTCGAAGGCTGGTTTGCCTCGACCGAGGAGTTCGAGTCGCAGTTGTCGCGCAAGCTGATTGCGTGTCCGGTTTGCTCGACGACGGACGTGAGCCGCATGCCGTCCGCACCGCGCCTGAATCTTTCGTCGGCGCGCGGCGAAGCGGCGCCGCAACCAGCGCAGCCCGCGGCGGCGCCGAAAGCGGCGGCCTTGCAGGCGCGTGCGTTGCAGTTCATGCGCGAGCTGATCGAGAAGACCGAGAACGTGGGCGAGCGTTTTGCCGAGGAGGCGCGGCGCATTCACTATAACGAGGCGCCGGCGCGCAACATTCGTGGCGTCACGACGCCCGAGGATGCGCATGCCTTGCTCGAAGAAGGGATCGACGTGATGCCGTTGCCCGTGCCGGATGCATTGAAAGAGCCGCTGCAGTAAGTTTCGCGCGCGGCGTCTCTCGTGGCTCTGGACCGGGCCATGACTGGAGACACCGCGCATGGACCTCAGTTATTCCCCCGCCCACGACGCCTTCCGCGCCGATATCCGCACCTGGCTCGACGCCAACCTCCCGCGCCCACTGCGCGACAAGGTTCTGAATCACAAACGTCTGACTCGCGACGATTACGTCGGCTGGCACAAGCTGCTGACCACGTGCGGCTGGTCGGCGGTCGCGTGGCCGAAGGAATATGGGGGCCCCGGCTGGGACGTCACGCAACGCCATATCTGGGACGAGGAGTGCGCGCGCGCCGGCGCGCCGATGGTGCTGCCCTTCGGCGTTTCGATGGTCGCACCCGTGCTGATGAAA
Organism: Caballeronia hypogeia; assembly: GCF_001544875.2. GTDB lineage: Bacteria > Pseudomonadota > Gammaproteobacteria > Burkholderiales > Burkholderiaceae > Caballeronia > Caballeronia hypogeia. Next base: position 16,440 of record NZ_FCOA02000008.1, on the reverse strand, counting down.
TACGGCAGCGCGGCGCAGAAGTCACACTATCTCCCGCGTATTCTCGATGGCACCGACTGGTGGTGCCAAGGCTATTCGGAACCGGGTTCGGGTTCGGATCTGGCCTCGCTACGCACGCGCGCCGAGCGACGCGGCGATCACTACATCGTCAACGGACAGAAGACCTGGACCACCCTCGGACAGCATGCCGACATGATGTTCTGTCTCGTGCGCACCGACCCGCAAGCGAAGAAACAGGAAGGCATCTCGTTCCTTCTGATCGACATGAAGACGCCCGGCATCACGGTGCGGCCGATCATCACGCTGGACGAGGATCACGAAGTCAACGAAGTTTTCTTCGAGGACGTGCAGGTGCCGCTCGACAACCTCGTCGGCGAGGAAAATCGCGGCTGGACTTACGCGAAGTATCTGCTTGGCCACGAACGCACGGGCATCGCGCGCGTGGGGCAATCGAAGCGCGAGCTGCTGTTCCTCAAACGCCTCGCGCTCGAACGCAACAAGCAAGGCAAGCCGCTGCTGCACGATCCGCTCTTCGCCGCGAAAGTCGCCGCGCTCGAAATCGAACTGATGGCGCTCGAAGTGACCGTGCAGCGCGTGATCGCGAGCGAGGCGGGCGGCAAGGGCCCGGGGCCGGAAGCCTCGATGCTCAAGATCAAGGGCACCGAAGTGCAGCAGGCGCTAACCGAGCTGATGGTCGAAGCCATCGGACCGCAGGCGGCCGCCTTCGATCCCGCGTTCCTCGAAGGCGAATGCGAACACAGCAAAACTGGCGACGACGATGCCGCGCCGCTCGCCGCGTACTACTTCAACTTCCGCAAGACATCTATCTACGGCGGCTCGAACGAGATTCAAAAGAACATCATCGCGCAGATGATTCTGGGACTTTGAGGGGCGGCCATGGACTTCACTTTCAGCGACGAACAACAGCAGTTCCGCGATGCGCTGCGCCGTTACCTCGATCGCGAATATGCGTTCGATGCGCGGCAAAAGATCGTCGCTTCGGATGCGGGTGTCGATGCAAGGCATTGGGGCGCGTTCGCCGAACTCGGTCTGCTTGCGTTGCCGGTTCCCGAAGCGCACGGCGGCTTCGATGGCGGTCCGGTGGACATGCTCGTCGTCATGCAGGAGCTCGGGCGCACGCTCGTGGTAGAGCCGTATTGGGCGACAGCCGTGGGAATCGAGGCGTTGCGGCTGGCGGCGGCTGGCGGCGATCTGCTGGAACGCGCTGCGCGCGGCGAGCTGCGTTTTTCGGTTGCGTTTCATGAGCCACACGCGCGCTACGATCTCTTCGACTTGCGCACGATCGCGCGCGGCACTGGCGGCAACTTCACGCTGACCGGCACGAAGTCGATGGTGCAGCACGGCGCGCAGGCCGACTGCTGGATCGTGCCCGCGCGCATCGACGGCGAAGTGGCGCTGTTCACCGTCGGGAAAGAGGCGGCGAACGTGCACGTGACGGAATATCGCACGATAGACGGTCAGCGCGCCGCAACGCTCGTTTTCGATCAGACACCGGCGACGCGTCTCGGCGGCCAAGACACGGGCGCCGCGACGCTTGAGCGGATTGCCGATTACGCGACCTTCCTGTTATGCGCCGAAGCCCTCGGCGCGCTCGATGCGCTCAATCGCGCGACGGTCGACTACACGAAGGAGCGCCAGCAGTTCGGCGCGCCGATAGCGCGCTTTCAGGCGCTGCAGCATCGCATGGTCGACATGCTGATTCACACCGAGCAGGCGCGTTCGATCACCTATCTCGCGGCCGCGCGCTACACGAGCGATGACCCGGCCATGCGCGCGCAGGCCATTTCCGCCGCGAAGGCGCGCGTCGGACAGGCCGCCCGCTTCGTCGGACAGCAGGCGGTGCAACTGCATGGCGGCATGGGCATGACAAACGAGCTGCCCGCGGCGCACTGGTTCAAGCGCCTCTCGATCATCGAGACGACGCTCGGCGATGTCGATCATCATCTCGCGCGCTTTGCCGCGCTTCCCGCTTTCTCCAATATCGAACAATGACGCTGATCAGGAGGCGTTGCATGAAGTACGCGTATGAGGATTTCGAAACCGGTAGCGCGGTCCAGTTGAGCGCGCATACGTTCACGAGAGAAGAGATCGTCGGCTTCGCCGAGCGCTACGATCCGCAGCCGTTTCATTTGACGGAAGCGGCGGGCGAGGCGACGCATTTCGGCGGCCTCGTCGCGAGCGGCTGGAACACCTGTTCCGCGATGATGGGCATTCTCGTGCGCGACATGATCGGCAATTCCACCTCGATGGGCTCGCCCGGCCTCGACAACATCCGCTGGATCAAGCCGGTGCGCGTCGACGACACGGTGCGGCTCACGGTGCGCGTACTGGACAAGCGCGTGTCGAAGAGCAAGCCGGATCGCGGCATCGTGCAGACGCGCTGGGAAGCGCACAACCAGCACGGCGAGCTCGTGCTCACGGTCGATTCGGCCGCGCTGTTCGGCTTGCGTCATCCGGGCGGCGAAGCGTGAGCGTCGCGTCGTTGCAGAGCATGGCCGACGTGTTCGCGGCGGCGGGTTTCGCGCGTTACGTGAGCGACTGGACGATCATCGATCAGGCGCGCGTGGACCGCTTCGCCGAGGCCACCGAAGATCATCAATGGATCCACGTCGACGTCGAGCGCGCCGCGCGCGATTCCCCGTTCGGGGGCACCATCGCGCATGGTTTTCTGACGCTTTCGCTCGTGCCGATGTGGCTCGTGCAATGCGTGCCGCTGGTGGCGCGGATCAGCGTGAACTACGGCATGAACCGTGTGCGCTTCATGTCGCCGGTGCGCGTGGGCTCGCGGCTGCGCGCGGTCTTCGCGATAGAAGGCGCAAGCGAAGTCGAACCCGGCAACGTGCAGGTGAGCTGGCTCGTGACCGTGGAGTGCGAAGGCGCCGACAAGCCTGCATGCGTCGCGGAGTTCATCACGCGTCACGCGTTCTGACTTTCACTCGGCGTGCTTCGCGAACTCCAGCTTCGCGATCGCATTGCGATGCACTTCGTCGGGCCCGTCGGCGAGGCGCAGCGTGCGTGCCGATGCATACGCATACGCGAGCGGAAAGTCATCGCTGACGCCGCCCGCGCCGTGCGCCTGGATCGCCCAGTCGATCACCTGGCAGGCGACATTCGGCGCGACGACCTTGATCATCGCGATCTCGCCGCGCGCGCCCTTGTTGCCGACGGTGTCCATCATGTACGCGGCCTTGAGCGTGAGCAGCCGCGCCTTCTCGATCATGATGCGCGCCTCGGCGATGCGCTCCTGCGTGACGCCATGCTGCGCGATCGGCTTGCCGAACGCGACGCGCGCGAGCGTGCGCTTCGTCATCAGTTCGAGCGCGCGTTCCGCGAGGCCGATCAGCCGCATGCAATGATGAATGCGACCCGGCCCGAGCCGGCCCTGCGCGATCTCGAAGCCGCGTCCTTCGCCGAGCAAAATGTTCGATGCGGGCACGCGCACGTTCTCGAGCGTGATGTCCATGTGACCGTGGGGCGCGTCGTCGTAGCCGAACACGCTCAATGGCCGATGCACGGCGATGCCCGGCGTATCGGCGGGCACGAGAATCATTGACTGTTGTGCGTGTTTCGGCGCGTCCGGATCGGTCTTGCCCATCACGATGTACACCTTGCAGCGCGGATCGCCCGCGCCCGACGACCACCACTTGTGGCCGTCGATCACGTAGCTGTCGCCGTCGCGCGCGATGCTGCAGCGGATATTCGTCGCATCCGACGATGCCACTTCCGGCTCCGTCATCAGGAAGGCTGAGCGGATCTCGCCGCGCAACAGCGGTTCGAGCCATTGCGTCTTGTGCGCATCGGCGCCGTAGCGCTCAATGGTTTCCATGTTGCCGGTGTCGGGCGCGCTGCAGTTGAACACTTCGGGCGCCCAAGGCACGCGGCCCATGATTTCGCAGAGCGGCGCGTATTCGAGATTGGTCAGTCCCGCGCCGCGTTCCGATGCGGGCAGAAACAAATTCCACAGTCCTTCCTGACGCGCCTTTTCCTTCAGGCCCTCGATCAAATGCGTCGGAATCCACGCGTCGCCGGCCGCGCGATTCGACGCGATTTCCTCGGCGTATGCGCGCTCGTTCGGATAGATGTGCGCGTCGAAGAAGGCGAGCAGCTTCTCGCGCAACGCCTGTACTTTGGGCGTGTAATCGAAGTTCATGCGGATGTCTCCTGCGTGCTTATCGGCCGACTTTCTGCGCGTATTGCCATGCGAGTTCCGCCATTGGTCGCGCGCGCTTGCCAGCATCGACGGCTTGCTCGCTGGATGCGGTGCCATCGACGACGCGCTTCATGATGCCTTGCAGAATCGCGGCGATGCGGAACATGTTGTAGGCGAGGTAGAAGTTCCAGTCGCCTTCGATCGCGAAGCCCGTGCGCTCGCAATAACGCTTCACGTATGCGGCTTCATCGGGAATGCCGAGCGCGGCCCAGTCGAGTCCGGCGATGCCGCGAAACTGAGACGGATCGACATGCCACGCCATGCAGTGATACGCGAAATCGGCGAGGGGATCGCCGAGCGTCGAGAGTTCCCAGTCGAGCACGGCGAGCACGCGCGGCTCGTGCGGATGAAAGATGAGATTGTCGAGCCGGTAATCGCCGTGCACAACGCTGACCTTCGACTCCTGCGCGACAGGGATGTGCTGCGGCAGCCAGTCGATGAGACGGTCCATCGCGTCGATCTTTTCCGTCTCCGACGCGACATATTGCTTGCTCCAGCGTCCGATTTGCCGCTCGAAGTAACTGCCCGGCTTGCCGTAGCCGGAAAGCCCTGCGGCCTCTACATCGACGCTATGAAGCGCCGCGATCACGCGGTTCATTTCGTCGTAGATCGCGGCGCGTTCGTCGCGCGTCATGCCGGGAAGCGACTGATCCCACAACACGCGGCCCTGCACGAACTCCATCACATAGAACGCGCGGCCGATCACGCTTTCGTCCTCGCACAGCGCGAGCATGCGCGCGACGGGCACGTCGGTCGACGCGAGCGCATCCATCACGCGATATTCGCGTTCGATCGCATGCGCGGATGGCAACAGCTTCGCCGCCGGGCCCGGCTTCGCGCGCATCACATAACTGCGCGCGGGCGTGACGAGCTTGAAGGTGGGATTCGACTGACCGCCAGCGAACTGCTCGACGCTCAACGGCCCGCCGAAGCCATCGACATTCGCTGCGAGCCATGATGCGAGCGCTTCGGTATCGAAACGCTGTTTGTCCTGCACGGGGCGCGTTCCTTCGAACGCGGAGTAATCGGACTGCTTTTGAGTCTCGTTGTTTTGCATCGTCTCCTCCGGGCTACTGCGTCAATTCATGTCGCCGGCCTTGTAGCGCACGAATTGCGCGTAGAGCAGTTCCATCGTCGTGTTGCGCACATCGGCATGAAGCGGCGAGGGCGGTGAATGGTTGATCGCGTGCACGACCCAGTCGCTGGTCTTTGCGCCGACGTCGAGTGCGTTGATGCAGCCTGTCGCCTGCGACAGATGCCCGAAGAACGCGCGCCCGCCCGCCGTGATCGCATGCGACAGCAGCGCGCGGTTCACGCCGCCGTGCAGCACGAGCAGCACCGTGTCCCAAGATTGGTCTTCGCGCAGACGCGCAACCGCAGGCAGCGCGCGATCGAGCAATTCGCCGATGGTCTCGCCGCCGAGAAACCGCGTCTCCTCCGGCACGAGGCCATCGAACACGGAAAGAAACGCTCGCTCGATATCCGATGTCGTCAGGTCCTTGAGCTTGCCGCCGCGAATCTCCTGCCACTCGGGCCAGACTTCGATCTCGACCTGCTGACCCGTCGCGTCGAGCACGCGTTGCGCGGTTTCGAGCGTGCGCGGCAATCCACTCACGATCACGCGATCGAAGCGCACGTTCTGCGCGGCGAACTCGCGGCCTGCGGCGCTAGCTTCCTCGCGGCCGCGCTCGTTGAGCGGCACGCTTTCAGGATCGATCGCGCGGCCGCTGTCGTCGAAATAGGTGACGTCGCCGTGACGCATCAGGAAGATGCGGCGGCGCTTCGGCAATTCGTATTGGGCCATGTGCGCTCAACGATAGTTCGGTTGACGCTTCTCGAGAAAGGCGCTGATGCCTTCGAGCGCATCGCCGTGATGCAGCGCATCGACGAAGCTGTCGCGTTCCATGTCGAGATGCGCGGCGAGCGGCTGCACGTCGGCGGCGTTGATGAGCGATTTGATGCGCGCCATCGCTTTTGGCGACACGCTGCCGAGATCGTCGGCCCACGCGATGGCCGCATCGAGCGCGATGCCTTTCTTCGTCAGCCGGTTCACGACGCCCACCTCATGCAGACGCACGGCGCCGATCGGTTTCGCTTCGAGCAGCACTTCGCTCGCGAGCGTGCGCGGCAGCGCGCGCGACAGGAACCACGACGCGCCGCCGTCCGGCGTCAGCCCTACGCGTGCATACGACATGACGAAGCGAGCGTCGTCGGCGGCGACGATCAGATCGCACGCGAGCGCGAGCGAAAAGCCCGCGCCCGCCGCCGCGCCTTCGACCGCCGCGATGACCGGCTTGGTCGATGAACGCAACGCGCTGATCCACTCCGCCAGCATATCGATGCTTTCGCCTTGCACCGACGGGTCCTTCGCGCGGTTTTCGAGCAGCCGGTTCAGGTTGCCGCCCGCGCAGAAGAAGTTGTCCGCGCCGGTCAGCACGATCGCGCGCACGCTGGTGTCGCGCTCGGCCGTGTTGAGCGCCTCGATGCCGGCGGCGTACATGTCCGGATGCAGCGCGTTGCGCGCGCCGGGATTGGACAACTTGAGCACGAGCGTGGTGTCGCTGCCCGCGGGACGGTCTGTCAGTAATTCGGCGCTCATCTGAGCTCCTCGATATGGGTAAGCGAAAGTCCGAGCTGGGCGCGTCGCGCGAGCCACGGCGTGGGCCGGTAGCGCGGGTCGCCGAGCGTGTCCTGCATGTTGCGCAGGATCGTGAGGATGATGGCGGGTCCGAGCGCATCGCCGAGCGCGAGCGGGCCACGCGGATAGCCGAGCCCGAGCGTGACGGCGAGGTCGATATCGGCGGGTGTCGCGATGCCCTGCTGCGCGATATCGCACGCGATGTTCACGATCGTCGCCACGACGCGCTGCGCGACGAAGCCGGCCGAATCGCGGATCACGCTGACGGGCACGCCGTCGAAGGCGAACAGGGCGTTCGCCGCGTCGCGCATCGCGGGCGTGGTCGCGGGCGTCGTCATGATCGTGCGGCGCGCGACAGTGTCGAGCGGGAACAGCGTATCGACGGCAATGACGCGCGTCGGATCGAGATGCTCGCTGATCGCGGTCGTGGTCGCATCGAAACCGAGCGGCGTGACGATCAGCAGCGAGTCCGGCTCGGGCGTGTGGCCCGCGTCGATATGCACCGAGCAATCGCATTTGGCGATCAGCTTGAGCACCTGCTCGCGGCCTTCGTGCGATGCGCGGCTGATCCACACGCGCGTCGGCAGTTGCGTGGGCGCGGGCGCTTCGTCGGGCGCCTGCTGCTTGCCATCGACGTATCGATAAAACCCTTCGCCCGCCTTGCGTCCGATGAGCCCGCCCGCGAGCCGCGTGCCCGTGATCGGCGACGGCTTGTAGCGCGGCTCTTCATAGAACTGGTGATAGATCGATTCCATCACCGGATGCGAGACATCGAGCGCGGTCAAGTCGAGCAGTTCGAACGGCCCGAGCCGAAAGCCCGCCTGCTCGCGCATGATGCGGTCGATGTCCGCGAAGCTCGCGATGCCTTCGCTCGCCACGCGCAGGCCTTCGGTGTTCATGCCGCGCCCCGCGTGATTGACGATGAAGCCGGGCATGTCCTTCGCGCGGACCGGCGTGTGGCCCATGCGCCGCGCGAGGTCCATCAGCGCATCGCCGGCGCGCGGGTCGCCGCGCAGGCCGTCGATCACTTCGACGACGCGCATCAGCGGGACCGGATTGAAGAAGTGAAAGCCCACGACGCGTTCGGGATGTGCGCATCCGGCGGCGATCGCCGTGATCGACAGCGACGACGTGTTCGACGCGAGGATGCAATGCTTGCCGACGACCGCTTCGAGCTCGCGGAACAACTCGCGCTTGAGGTCGAGATTCTCGACGATCGCCTCGACGATGGCATCGCAATCGGAGAGCTCGGTCTCGTTGCCCGCGTCGCGAATGCGCGCGAGCGCCGCGTGCGCATCCGCTTCCTTGAGCTTGCCTTTGGCGGTGAGCTTCGCGAACGTTTCCGAAAGATACTCGCGCGCGGCGGCGAGCGCTTTCGGGTTCGTGTCGTAGATATGCACGTTCAGCCCGCCGAGCGCCGCGATCTGCGCGATGCCGCGCCCCATCGCGCCGCTGCCGACGATGCCGAGCGTTTGAATCTTGAAGTCTTGCGTACTCATGTTCCGGTCGACTCCTGGTTGTGGCGCGCACGCCGAAGGGTCAGAGCTTCGCGAGCCGCTCCAGCGCGAGCGCCAGCGTTTCTTCCTTCTTCGCGAAGCAAAAGCGCACGACGCCCGATTCGTGACTCTCGTGATAGAACGCCGACACTGGAATCGCCGCCACGCCGATTTCGCTCGTGAGCCATTGCGAGAACTCGGCTTCGGGCATGTCGCTGATCTTCGAGTAATCGACGCACTGGAAGTACGTGCCTTCCGACGGCAGCAGCGAGAAGCGCGTCTTCGCCAGACCTGCGCGGAAGAAGTCACGCTTCTTCTGATAGAACGCGGGCAGCTCCAGATACGGCTTCGGGTCCTCGAGATATTTCGCGAGTCCGATCTGCATCGGCGTGTTCACGGTGAACACGTTGAACTGATGCACCTTGCGGAATTCCTCTGTCAGCGCGGCCGGCGCCGCGACGTAGCCGATCTTCCAGCCCGTCACGTGAAAAGTCTTGCCGAAGCTAGACACGACGAAGCTGCGCTTCGCAAGCTCCGGATAGCGCGAGACGCTTTCGTGCGGGGCGCCGTCGTAGACCATGTGCTCGTAGACTTCGTCGGAGACGATCAGCACGTTGGTGCCGCGCACGATGTCTTCCAGCTTGCGCATGTCGTCGGCGTGCCACACGCGGCCGGTCGGATTGTGCGGCGTGTTGATCATCAGGAGGCGCGTCTTCGGCGTGATCGCGGCGGCGATCTTGTCGAACGGCAGCGCATAGTCGGGCGCCTCCAGAGACACGAATACCGGCTTGCCGCCCGCGAGCTCGATCGACGGCACATAGCTGTCGTACATCGGCTCGATCACGATGACTTCGTCGCCCGGATGCACGCAGCACAGAATCGCCGTGAGCAGCGCCTGCGTGGCGCCCGCGGTCACGGTGATCTCGGTGTCGGGGTTGTACGCGCGGCCGTAGAGCGCGTCGATCTTGCGCGCGATCGCCTGGCGCAAGGGCGCGGCGCCGGCCATCGGCGGATATTGATTGTGGCCTTCGCGCATCGCGTTCGCGACGGCATCGACGATGCGTGGGTCGCAATCGAAGTCGGGGAAACCCTGACCGAGATTGACCGCGCCTTTCTGCGCGGCGAGCGCGCTCATCACGGTGAAGATGGTCGTGCCCACATTGGGCAGACGCGACGGGAAAGCGAGCTCGGGCGGAGTCTGAGGCAATTCGTGCGTGGCGTTCATGGTCATGTGGGCAGTGGACTGTGGCACGCGGCTATTTTAAGACAGCATCAGCCGATGGCAGCGGGCGCGGCCGCGTGGGCTTCGAATTCGAGTACGAATGGCTTCGGCTCCGCGATGCGAAAGCCGAAGTCGCGCGCGACGCGGCGCGCGAGCTTGAGCACGGCGCGGTCCTTCGATACGAGCCAGCGGGCGCCGGAAGCGTACGCCAGTTCGATGAACTTCTGGTCGTCGCGGTCTTTACATTGGGGCAGCGGGCGGGCGTCTTCGGGCAGCGTCGCGGCGACGAGCGTGGAGAGGCACGCGACGCTCTCGAGCGCGGCGGACTTGTCGACGTTCATACGCGCGAACTGCGGATAGTCGAGCACGTGCGTCAGCTCCGCGAGGCAGCGCGCATCGATCAGCGCTTCGAGCGTGCGCGCCTGCAGGGCCGCATGAATCGGGCGTGTAGCGGGGTCGTCGAACACGAGGATGTCGATCCAGACATTGGAGTCGAGCACGACGCGCACGGGCGACGGCGGCAGCGCGGCGGAATTGTCCATTCGATACAATCAGGGGTTTATGCCAATGATCGCCGGCGGCGTGCCGGCGAGCCTACATGATAATCGTTCTCTCGCCCGCCAAATCGCTCGACTACGAGACGCCCGCTCACATCAGGAAGCACACGCTGCCGCAATTCGTCGATGACGCCGCTGAACTCATCGATGGTCTGCGCGGACTTTCGCCACAGCAGATCGGCGGCATGATGGGCATTTCCGACCAGCTCGCGGTGCTGAATTTCCAGCGCTACGCGGACTGGTCGACGACTTTCGACGAGCACAATTCCAAGCAGGCGGTGCTCGCGTTCAACGGCGACGTCTACGAAGGCTTCGCGGCAAAAACACTTTCGGCCGCCGACCTTGATTTCGCGCAGAGCCATGTGCGCGTACTGTCGGGTCTTTACGGGCTTTTGCGTCCGCTCGACCTGCTGCAGCCGTATCGGCTCGAAATGGGCACGCGCTTCGCGAATGCGCGCGGCAAGGACCTGTACGCGTTCTGGGGCGAGCGCATCACGGCGGCGCTCAACGAGCAACTGAAGAAGCAGCGCGGCGCGCGCGTGCTGGTGAATTGCGCCTCGGAGGAGTACTTCAAGTCGGTCAAGCCGAAGCTGCTCGCGGCGCCGGTCATCTCGCCGGTATTCGAGGACTGGAAGGGCGGACGCTACAAGATCATCAGCTTTCACGCGAAGCGCGCGCGCGGCATGATGGCGCGTTATGCGGTCGAGAACCGCATCGACGAGCCGGAAGCGCTCAAGGGCTTCGACACCGAAGGCTACAAATTCGATGCGAAGGCATCGAACGATTCGACCTACGTATTTCGCCGCCGCATTGCGGACTAAGGCGCGATTGCCGACACGACAGCAAGCAAGGACACGACGATGAGCTTCATCTCCATTTCAAGTAACTTCGATGCGGGCGCGATCGAAGTCCTCAACGCCGACGAACCCACGGACATTCGCCTGCGCATTCGTCCCGACTCGCATGCGGACTTCGCGCAATGGTTCTACTTCCGCGTGTCGGGCGCCCGCGGCGAGCGTCTCGTGATGACCTTCGAAAACGCGGCGCAGTGCGCGTTTCCGGAAGGCTGGCGCGATTATGAAGCGGTCGCGAGCTACGACCGCGTGAACTGGTTCCGCGTATCGACCGAATACGACGGACAGGTGCTGAAGATCGACCACACGCCCGACTTCGACCGCATCTATTACGCATACTTCGAGCCGTACAGCGAAGAGCGCCACTCGGAGTTTCTCGGCGCGGTCCAGCAGATGCCGCTCGCGACGCTGACCGAACTCGGCAGCACGGTGCAGGGCCGGCCGATGTCGGTGCTCTCGCTCGGCATTCCGGACTTCGGCGACGCCGAGCCTAAGAAGAAAGTGTGGATCATCGCGCGTCAGCATCCGGGCGAGACGATGGCCGAATGGTTCGTGGAGGGACTGGTCAAGCGTCTCGCGGGTTTCGGTGACTGGGCGGGCGATCCGGTCGCGCGCTCGCTGTTCGAGCGAGCCATCTTCCATATCGTGCCGAACATGAATCCGGACGGCAGCGCGCTCGGCAACCTGCGCACCAATGCGGCGGGCGCGAACCTGAATCGCGAATGGATGGAGCCGAGCGCGGAGCGCAGCCCGGAAGTGTTGTGCGTGCGCGAGGCGATCGCGGAAACCGGCTGCGATCTGTTCTTCGACATTCACGGCGACGAGGCGATTCCCTATGTGTTCGTCGCGGGATCGGAGATGCTGCCCGGCTTCACCGAGCGGCAGGCGAAGGAGCAAAAGGCCTTCGTCGATTTCTTCAAACAGGCCAGCCCTGATTTTCAGGACGTCTACGGCTACGAGTCGAGCAAGTATCAGACGGATGCACTGAAGCTCGCGTCGAAGTACATCGGCAACGAGTACAAGTGTCTGTCGCTCACGCTGGAGATGCCGTTCAAGGACAACGCGAATCTGCCGGATGAGAGCGTGGGCTGGAGCGGAGCACGCAGCGCGGCGCTCGGCGCGTCGATGCTGCAGGCGATCCTGTGGCATTTGCAGTCGGCCGCTGACTGACGACGTGCGTTCGCGGCATTGAAGCGCCGCAAAAGCGAAAAGGGCGTGGCCGCTTCGTGCGGCCACGCCCTTTTTTGCACCGTGTCTTCGACGCGCGATGGCTGCCGCTCAGTGCTTCTTGGTCGACTTCTTCGTGGACTTCGAGGTGCTGCCCGATTTGGCGGACGACTTCGACTTGCCCGATGAGGATTTGGTTTTGGCGCCGTGCTTGCCCTTGCTGCGTGTCGAGTGCGGCTCGGCGCGCGCGCGCAACGGCGGCACCGGGTCGTTCCAGCCGAATGCGAGCATCTGGCTGCCGACATAGCCGCAGCGGAACTTGAGCGGAGTCGGGTCGCGTTCGTCGTCCTTCGGCATGCCCTGACCTTCGACGGTCACGACATTGTCCACCTTGATGCGCTGCTTTTTCTCGTCGAAGGAATCGTTCCACGGTTCGATGGTGGAATGAGAAGCATCGAATGAGTTCGGCGGGAATTCCACGTGGTCGAAAGCCGTGGACGTGCTGGCGATAAAGTTGCCATGCGCGGCGCAATCCGCGACGAGCGGATTGGCGTTGAGGTCGGTGACGAAGTGGTGAATCAGTTCATTGCGCTCGTCGAGCGAATCGGCAAAAGCGGACACCGCGCATGCCAACGACGCGCATACCGCCAACCGGCCGACGAGCCGCAGGAGCCGGCGCGGTGCGTAGTTACTTTCCATCAATTTGGGCGCTAAGAAGACACGGGCAAGTAAGATGCGCCGTGTAGGGAATGAGTTCAATCTTATCGCACTTTGCATGCGCGACCATCGCCCGCATTCCGATACGCGGCGACGAGCCGCGTATCAGGCTGTTGCGCCAGGAGAAACCTACACGCGCGGACCGCGATCGAGACGATAGCGGCGCACATCGTAGGTTGTGATCCATGCGGGCTTGTAGACCGCGATCAGGATAGTGAGCAGGCCCGTGAACAGGGCCTCGCCCGCGCAAAGAAGGAGCGAGCCTCGTGTGAACGCCGCAGGCACGACGATCGGCCCGCCGGTGAGCGCCATTTCGAGCAGGATGGTGGCTCCGCACGCCGCAGCCACGGCGGCCGCCGACGTTACAAAACCATGCCCGGCGATGAAGGTGAAAAGGTTGCGCGGCAGACAGAGGTTGCTCAGGCGTTGCAGCAGCGTCGAGACCGCGACCGGCAGCGCGCCGAACAGGAGATAGGTGGTTGCCACCGTGAGCCACGATGCGTCGAGCACGACGGCCGCGAGTCCTGTTGTGGCTGCTGTGCCGATGAGCGCGAGCCGCCAGTCGAAAAGCGTGACCATCAGCGTCGCGCCCAGCAGATGGATGACGGGCCCGTCGTCGAACCATGCGTTGCATGCCCACAGCACCGTGACCGCGACGACGATGCCGAGCCATACGTGCTGCAGTGTGGCGTCCTGCAGGCGAGCGAAGGGACGTTGCAGTAGCGCGAGCGCGAGCACTCCCGCGGCGACGATCCAGCTGCCGACAGTAAGCCAAAGCGGTAGCGGTGTGTAGAAGAACCCCATGCCTTGCATATTACTCGTTGCGCGTGAAACGTGTGCGCAAAGGACGGACCCGTTCGACGGGTTTGTTGCTAGAACGACGACGAGTCCGGCTCCGCGGCCATCGGCAGCGCCTCCGCATCATCTTCGAGGAGTGACGGGTAACGCATCTGCCGCCGGCGCAGCGGGACGATACACGACTCGCCCGGTACGACGCGAACTCGCTTCGAGGTACTGCTGCGCAGAATCTCGAGATGCGCGGTTTGCACGCCGTTGTAGATCGCGACCGCGGCAGCGCGATTGGTCGCGCCCAATTGCTGGAAGATACTTGCAAGGTGGATCTTCACCGTGCCTTCGCTGATGCCGAGTGTCTTGGCGATCATCTTGTTGGTGCTCCCCATGTGCACGCAGCGCATGATCTGCTGCTGCCTGGGTGACAGCGTGGGATGGTGACGAAGCCTGATCGACGGTTTCGCGCTCTCCTGGGCGCGGCGTGCCGCGAGTTCACGCGTCAATTCCGGGTCGACCACATCAGCGGGAATGTAATGTCCGCCGGCCATCACCATTTCGAGCGCGCGAAGAATCAATAACGGATCAAGCGCCCGTGGAATTACGCCCATCGCGCCCGCGCTCATCAGCGAGTAGACGAGGGCGGCGCCGCAACGGTCAACCATGATGGCAGCCGGCACGCGAGGCGCTTCGTCGAGCAGGGTCTGCAGATCGCCACCGCGCAGCCCCGGTTCCCAGTCGATCACGATCATGTCGGGCTGTGATCGTTTCAGGGCGGAATGAGCTTGTCTCCAGTCTTTCGCCTCGTGGAACTGCGCTTGACGCGCGATACGGCGAAGCAATGTTTTGAGGCCCGCGCGGCGCTCTGCGTCGGAACCGATGATATTGATTTTCATGCCTTACCTCTGGTCGATACGCCCGGTGCTCTCATTCCGGGACTGCGCGCCGGCTGATGTGTCGGCGTCACGGCAATATTGACAAACTTGAGGTAATTGCGCCCCCTATCCGAACGGCATAGGCATAAATACACAAAAAACCCCGCGCGAGGGCGGGGTTAACACTGAGTGGGGCGCGCTTACAAGCCCGAAATCAATGGAAATGAGGCTGCGCAGGCTCCGCGTCTTCAGGCATTTCCGCGTGCACGATCTCACCGAGCGGATCGGCGTAGAGCGGCACGCCGCAGTCGTCGCAGAATTCCGGCTCGAAGCGTCCGGCATGGCGGCGCACGTCCGTGATGCCCGCCTTTTTGAGCAATTCGACGATCTCTTCGACCGGACCGTCGGCGCCATCGAGGTCGGCGGAATCTTCGTCCATGCCGAGTTCCCCGTTTTCGCGTCCGTAGAGCGGCCAGACGACGCCGTAGATCACATCGTTGCTGCCGCGGCGCGTGAAGCCGATGCGGTATTCATCGACACGCCGCTCGCCGAAACCCGCGATGACCGCGCGCAGGTCCTGCGGCGCGGTGCCGAGTGTATCGAAGAGATAGCGAACCGCGGTACGCACTGTATGCGGACGAACCTGCTCGTCTGCGTCGCGGCACGCCGAATAGTAGGCGTCGGGAAGCAGGCATTCGAATTCGCAGCCCGGCAGGATGGATGCGAAGCTCGGTCCGCCCTGGGCCACCCACTGCTCCAGACACTGACCCCGTTCGACTCGACTGCCGTTCTCGTCCTCCTGCCAGCGGAAAAACGCTTCGCCGGCCGGTACGACAACGAGAGCCAGCAGGAAGCGCGGGTCGGCCAGGATCGGCGACGTTTCCGGGAGATCGGACAGGTTCAGGCGTGCGGTGGCGCCGCCCAAGGCGGTCTGGAGCAGTTGTTGCGCGAGACGCGCGGTGTCGACGTGGTGTCGCGGCAACTGGTCGATGCTATAGAGATACGGCGCGACGGCCACGCGTGCGTCTGCGGCCAGTACATGTGCCTGCATCTGGGTGCGCAGGGCGTCGACGGCGTCGCTCTTGAGTGTGCCGGACGGAATCGCGTAGCGCGTCCAGGCAAGCACCGGTGCGGCGATCAGCAGTGCTTCATGCGGCGCGCCCTCGATATCGATCCTGAACGACTCGCTGTGCGTCTCGGCCATGTCGGCGAGCGCGCCGTAGGCGTCCGGATGGTTCTGTTGCAGATGGTCGAGCGCGGCGTCGAGCGTCGTCTGATTGCCGTTACGCACGAGCTTGGCGATGAGCGTGTCGAGGCGGGCTTCCCAGAAGCGATCCTCGACGCGGCTTCCGGACGCGAAAAGCGCCAGGGAGAGGCTGACGAGCTTCTCTGCGTCCGGGGGGATACGTTTTGCGATTCGCGAGCGCATATCGATACTTGAGTGAATTGGTGCGGTGAACCTTTAATTGTAGTCGCTCGGACCGAGGTTTAACCGTATGGCGTTGCGGCGCGCCGATTTGCCATGCGAATGGGCGAGTCGAGCGCATCGGATTTTTTGCGCAACGCCTTGCGCTTCCCCATCTCAATCACTAGAATTTCGTTCCTTCGCGATTCGACGAAGCGCGAAGGAAGCGGGAAAGGCGGTATCGGTGGAGTGCTGGGAGCGGCGGTAGATGACTCCGAGCGCGATCGGCGAGAAAGGAAGTTCGAAATTCTTGTTGACGAAAGCCGAAACGTTCTTCATAATCTCGTTTCTCTGCTGCTGACAACGCAGCGACGCAAGGCGGAAGTTGATGTGATGACTCTGTTTTGCGATGTGCTCTTTAAAAACTAACAGCCGATAAGTGTGGGCGCTTGATGCAAGTGCGGCTGGTTCTTCGGGATCAGCAATAGC
>NZ_FCOA02000007.1 GCF_001544875.2 Caballeronia hypogeia | reverse complement strand
TTGGGGCAGAGCGGATCAGGCTCGAGTACCATCTCCTCGCGCGGCAGGTGCGGCGGGAGCGGCTCTCGCGAAGGCGACTTGCTGGCCGGCGCGTTCGGTGTCCTGTCGCGCTCGTTACGCGCCTCGGCAGCACCCCGGCCGGCGGTCAGGTCCTCCAGCTGCGCCTCGAGCTTGTCGATCTGCCTGGCGAGTTGTTCGGACTTGCGCCCGAAGTGCATCCGCCTGAGCTTGTCGATCTGCGCCTTCAGGCGCTCGATCTCTTCATCTCGCGCGGCGAGTTCCTCCACCATCTTCGCAATCGATGCCTGGTGCTCAAGCAGCGACGCCTGTTGCGCGAGCACCATGGCACGGAGCTCGGCGACGTTATCGGGAAGCGGCGCTTGATCGGACATGCGTCGCAGTTTACGAGCCTTCCTCGCGGTTTACAACATCGAGAGCGCGGCGGTGCGTCGTGGCTGTCGCCAGTCAATCCCCTCGAGCAACATCGACAACTGTGCACTCGTCAGATGGATCTTGCCGCCATCGGCCTGTGGCCAGATGAAACGGCCTCGCTCCAACCGTCTCGCGAGAAGCCAGAGTCCGTCCTCAGTAGCCCAAAGCACCTTCGCGAGATCGCCGCGGCGCCCACGGAAGATGAAGACGTCACCGTCCAGTGGATTCTCATTGAGCGCTGTCTGCACCTTCGCCGACAGCCCTTGGAAGCCGCAGCGCATGTCGGTGATGCCGGCAACGAGCCAGACACGCGTGCCCGCCGGCAGGCCGATCATCGGGCAAGCTCCCGAATGAGCAGCCGCAGCAACGCCGGCGAGACCTCACCGGAGATTCGAACGCGCGCACGATCAAATTCGATCTCGCAGACGTTATCGGGCGGCGAGTTGGTATCGTCGGTCATGGGCGTTGCCTCCGAAGGCTCCGCGACAACGCTCACTGGAAGAAGTACCGTCGAGCTGGCATCAGGTTTCGAGGCCCCCGCCGCATGCTCAGGACATGGCGCGCCGAACACCCCTTGCAGATACTGACGCCGCCACCTGAACAGCAAATTGGTGTTGACGTCGTTACGGCGTGCAACCAGCGAAACCGAAGCCCCTGCTTCAAACGTCTGCTCGACCAGGTGCCGCTTGGTCTCTACCCGAAAGTTTGGTCGCTTGCACTTCGCGATCCGATTCAATGTCTCGTCCACTTTAGCTCCCACCAAATTATTTAGTGGGAACTAAACTACCAACCGGTTCGCTCAGCCGTCGAGAATGGCCGTCGCGAGCCGCTTACGACAAGCCTCAAGCTCTCGCTGCTTCGGGAGCTGGACTACGCTCCCGGCAATGTCGCGCGCTATTCGGCCGTCTCCGCCAATCCGCGAAGCGTGCCTCCCGTCGACGCATGCTGGGCGATGCGGGTGACAATGCACGCCATACTTGCGATGCACGACGCCGAGCGGGACGTCGTGTTGCGGCAGACGGTCCAGTCGCGGCGTGCCACGCCTGCGCCAGCTAATTGGACGAACGGGAGGTTGGGCTCGTGATCACCATTGCCTACCGTACTCCTGCTCGGTGTGACGCGCCGAATGTGATGGCGAACCTGACGGAACGATCACGAGCGATGTCCTACAGTGGACACGGCATTCAATGTGAAGGCGCCTCGGCGACGTTCACGGCTATGCGTTTCATCAGGAGGCCGTGGATAACCTCACCTGCCGCTAGGCGCACTATCGAGACATCGCGACGCCGCACGACTGGTAAATGGTGCAAGCTCAGCAGGTCACGGCCGCCGCAAGCCCATGTCACCGGCTCGCGTCCCTTCTGATCCGACGACGCGAATCCCGTCACGACATCCTTCGGGGCGCCGACCGGCTTGCCATTCTGGAAGGACATGTACGAGACCACATAACCGCTCAACGGCGAGCGGGCCCAGCTACCGTGCTCGCCGATGAACGCGCCGCCCCGATACTGCGCTGGCAGCTTATCGCATTAGACGTCACATCCTTTCTGACCTCCGCTTTGCGTTTTCTGGTGTCGCGAAGTACATAGACCAGCTTACGATGAGCCGTTAAGAACTCCCGCGTGGCCGCGTGAACCATGGCCAGCCAGTTCCCGTTGTGTAGTTACGATGGTGCGTCGACGCGTTCAATCCCGCGCCGACCGAGGCACCTTGTGTTCGGCGAGTTCCTGATCGCTTTGCGCGAGTCGAGCAAGCCGGGCGATTGTTGCTGGTTTTGCGCGGGGTCGATTGTCCGCTGTACCTTCGAAAGCCGGCCTCGAGAGAAGCGCATGTCGGATGGCTGAATTGGGTCGATTGCGGCTAATCAGGTTGGGCACTGCCCTGGATTGCTGAGCTACGGCGCCGGACGCAAATACGCATCCAGCATGACGAGGTGCATCTCGCAGATGTTTTCTCGATCGGGCTGGCGCGCGTAGTCGCGGCCGGTGAATGCGCTGATCGTGAATCGGTTCGAGGCAATGTAGTAGCCCATTCCAACGAGCGTCACGTAGAAGTCGAGCGGATCGACGCCGCTGCGAATCTGCCCTGTCGCCGCCCCGCGTTCGAGGACCGTCCTGATGAGGTCGATTACCGGTGAGATCGTCGCGCGCAGCTTTTCCGAAGTCTGCAGGTATCGACCTTGATGCAGGTTCTCACCGTTGATCAGTCCCAGCCAGCGGGGGCTGTCCCAAAGGTGCGACCAAATTGATTGCGCAAGAGTGGCGATCGCGTCGCGCGGTTCTAGTCCGGAAAGGTCGAGGTGGCTTTCCTTCTCGGCAAACTCCGCGTACATGGACTCCAGCACGGCGACATAGAGCTGCTCTTTGCTGCCGAAGTAGTAGTACAGCATGCGCTCGTTCGTCGCTGCAGCCTTTGCTATCGCATCTACGCGTGCGCCGGCGAGGCCGAGCGTGGCGAATTGCTCGCTCGCCGCCTCGAGGATCCGGCGCCGCGTTCCTTCGGGGTCTCGCTTCACAATCTTCAGGTCGGTCTCTGTCATATCTCGTTGGGTTCCGTGCGAGGGGTGCTGAGCTACCGCAGCTTTCATTATCGCTGCTTTGCTCGTCGCTCTGCCCCCGTGACTTGACTTCGCGAACCGATACGTAGGCTCGATTTGGACCATGACGTGGGGTCGTGGATGTACACCGGAGCCTGCATGACCTACAAAGGCGACTTCAAAGATGCCGTCTTCCCTAGCGCCGATCGGGAGGCGCGTGTCGCTCGCTATCGTCTCGTTCTCATTGAGATGAACCTGCGCGTTTCCGCCGTCATCCATCTGCGTCGCGAGGATCGACCAGCCCGCTATCAGTTCGGCAGCGAGCGTGAATTCGACGTCGTCGTTAATCGGATCGTGAACACGGAGCTTCGCGGCGTACGCGTCGATTCCATGCGCCTCGTGGTTGAGTCCGACCAGTCGTCTATCGAATATCCGCTGGATTTCAACGCAGCAGACATCCCGGCCCGGCGGACAAACATCCAGCCGTGGCTGGATGCTGCCGAGCTGCGGTCACGCGACATCGTAGGCGGCCGCGTTGCGCTATTCGTGGACGTCGATGCCGGGCGCCCCGCTGAGGTGTGGCTCACGGAACTGTTGCGCGACTGATTAAAGTCGTGCGCTAGTAGGCGAACTCTTAAGAATGGCTGATTCGAGCCGCTAATCAGATTCACTTATATGACGCTCGACCCCTAATGGCCTACGAACCACCTGTGCTGTCGGAATTTATCGCTGCCGGTGACGAAATCAACCTCGCGCTGCTGCAGATCGATTCCAAGGAATTTTCGACCGACGGCGACCGCAAAACTGCGCGTCGAGCGGTGTTGGCCGACGCAGTGGCGAAGCACAATTTGCCGGGCGTTCGCGAAGCCGTGTTGAGCCACGAGATCAGTGGGTTGGTCGCGAATCGCCCGATGATGAGTAGGCTGTTTGACTATCACGAGCTCAAGGCGATGTGCCTGCTGAGAGCGACACCGTCACTGGTTGACGGGTTCGTCGCTGTGAAGCGAAAGAACCCACTGTTCGGTCTGGGTGAGATCATGGCGCTAGCCGTTGAGGCGCCGGAACGACACCAATGGGGACACCTCTGGGAAGAATGATGCACCGATATGCGGTCGGCGAATGGGACTCCCTGTGGAGCAGCGACCCTTACATGAAGCACCGGTTCGTGCTCGATCTGGAGTCGCGCACTGTGATCGCCGGCGAAGACCGCATTCGCCGTCGCTGGTGGTCGATGCGTCTTGAGGACGTCGCCTATATGCAGCAAATCCTCAACGAGACATTCGATTCGATATGGCACGAGCCAGAGGAGTTCGGCTTCGTTCGTCAGGCCGAGATTCCCGCATGGGCGACGAAAGCTTGGCCGTGGCCGCCGTTGCCAGAGGTGGAGGACGTCGAAAATATGCTGGACAATCCTGACGTTCCGCTCCAGCGCGATGACTTGGGCCGTCTTGTCTTTCCACCCCGCTTCGTAGCGGACGGACGGAAGTAGCCGGCGCGACCACTGCGCTGCCCGTCAGTCCGACTTGCGGCACACTGCTTCTTTTCGTTGAAGGGCGATCGGTGGCCAATGCATATAAACCGACGGCAGAACAGGAAGCCGTCGTCGAAGCCGCGAAAGGCGGCGGCGATCTGAAAGTCAAAGCGTATGCGGGCGCAGGCAAGACTTCGACGCTTCGGCTCGTCGCTCAGCAGCTCACTGGCCAGCGCGGTAGCTATCTTGCGTTCAATAAGGAGATTGCGGACTCGGCGCGACGCGGCTTTCCGGCCAACGTCTCAGCCCGCACCGTCCATTCCCTGGCTTACGCTAGCACCCCCGCATGGCTGACCGCGCGCATCAATTTCCCGTCCGAGCCACCGCACGAATTGGCCGCCCGATATGGCTTCGGCCCCATCGAAGTGCCGACTATCACAGGGAAGAACGCGGAGGTCGCGCCCTTCGAGATCGGCCGGATGATCGCAGACGGTCTCGGCCGCTTCTGCCGGTCCGCCGACGACACGCCGCAGCCGTTCCACATCCCGGTCGACGAAAAGATTCGCGATGATGCCGCCGACTGGCTGCGCGAGCAGCTCGCGCCCAGCATTGCGCGTCTGTGGGCGGAGAGCGTGAACCCGCGCGGGCTGAAGGCGATACAGCCGGACGTGTACTTGAAAGTATGGGCGCAATCGAATCCGCGTATTAACGCCGACTTCATCTTGTTCGACGAGGCGCAGGACAGCGACGGCATCATGCTGTCCGTTCTCGCCCGGCAAAAGCACGCGCAGACGATCTACGTGGGAGACGCCTATCAGCAAATCTACGAATGGCGCGGTGCGGTCAACGCGATGGCGCAGATCGATGCGCCCGAGCGGCCGCTGACTGAATCCTTCCGGTTCGGGCCGACCTTCGCTGGACTGGCGAGCTGCGTGCTCGCATTGCTTGGAGAGGCGACGCCGATCCGAGGCCAGCCAAGCATCGGCTCGATCATGGTCGAAGATCCCTCAGTGCAGCCGTCCGTGGACGCGGTGCTGTGCCGCAAAAACGCCACTGCGATCTGGCAGTTCGCGGCGGGCTTAGAAATGGGCCATCGACCAGCGCTTCGCATGAACCCCAGCGAGATCATCGCCTTTGCGGACGGCGCGGATCAGTTGCGCAACGGAAGGCGGGCTTTCCGACCAACCGCGCTGTCGCTGTTCGAAAACTGGAAAGAAGCGCAAGCCTTCGCGCGCAGCGCAGTTGGCCGCGACCTGCTGCCGGTGGTCGAGATCGTCGACGATCGCGGCACCGACTACTTGCGGGCGCTCGCTCAGCGTCAGACGCCCGAGGGCCAAGCCGACTACGTCATTTCGACCATCCACCGGGCGAAGGGACTCGAATGGAAACGCGTGCGGATCGTCAATGACTTCCGCTTCAAGATGGTCGACGGTCGGCTGACGTTAGATGAGGACGAGATGCGGCTGCTGTACGTGGCGCTCACGCGCGCTCAGCACGTGCTCGACATCTCGGATGTGCGCGATGAGTTGCTGCGGCTCTTTAACGTGCCAAAGGCGGCACGCGGATAGGCGGTCAGGCCGCCTGTGCCAATGCCACACTGCGCTCCAGCGCTGCTTTGGCGGCCGCCTTGGTCTTGCCTGCGCGGGACGGCGGCCGGCAAATGCCACAGACCATTGAGTGCGACGGCTCATGCGCGTGGGCGACGAACTTGCCGCGGCAGCGTGTGCAGCCCGCAAGACGAAGGATCCCGGCGTCCCTGAAGCGGATAAACGTCCAGGCACGCGTCAAATCCATTTGCAGCAGTTCGCCTTGCATCTGGAAATGCTCTGCATAGAGCCCGTACGCGCGAGTCAGCAAGTCAACTCGATCAAGGCCGTCGCTGTACGTTTCAAGAAACGCATAGACGTTGGCAAACATCGACGTATGGATGTTCGGCGCCCACGTCAGATACCAGTCCTCCGAGAACGGGAGCATGCCTTTGGGCGGCGATGCCCCCTTCACTTCCCGGTACAGGCGAATCAGTCGCTCACGGCAGCTTCGGAATCTCCGACTCCAGCACCTGCATGCGAGCGCCCAGTTTAATGAGCGTGACTGCGCGCATGACCTGTGCAGCTTCGTCAGCGAGGCTTTTCGAGGCGGTGGTCGTGGTCATGATCAGGCCGTCAGCAAAGCGTCGTTGGTTACGGCCGAGACCGTCGCTTTGTTGCCACGACCGGCGAGGCCAGCCAGGATCGCATCTGCGCGCATCCGGAAGAAGCACAGCACCTGCGACGACGATGCCAGCTTCTCGGTTTGCGCCGGCGAGAGCTTCAGTAGCGTATCCGCCATTTCCGCCGATATACCCAAATGTGACTGTGCCGCCTCGCGATCCGACGCCAGGACGCGTCGCGCGAGCATGAGGTACGACATGTTCAAGTCGCGGATGGAGCCGAGGTCGGAAGAAGCATGGATCATGGCGGCGGACCAAATAAGTGGATTCAGTTGCTCGTTGCGCCTTTCGTCAGGGCGCGAGCGAATTGTCTGACTACACCGGCCGCTTTGCAACATTTCGTTACACCCGGTAATCGTTTGCTACAGGAAAAATGGCTCGCGCAATCGTTTACTAAGGAAGGATATTCTTCTTTTATTCGCTGGTTTTCCGACCAACGACTTGTGGTATCGACATCAAGCCTCGTTTTCATTGCTGACCGGTGCGGGATTTGCTCTATTTGTTCTCCAAACGCATCGAATGCCGGAACGCTCAGATCGGTAACGTCTACTCGATGAGGCATTACCCGACTGATGCGAGAAAACGACAGAGTTACTGGCTGTCGGCCATTTGAGCCCGCGCACCGCTAGGAAGGCCGAGATCATTTGAACCCCTCATGGTGTAGACTACTGTACAAACATACAGTACGAGGTCCGACATGGGAGCGTTAGCCCTCGAAGACATTCATCCATCGATTTGGCGGGGGTCGCAGCTGGGCTCCGCTCGCGTGAACGTCGTGCCGTGTGGGTTCGAGCATCTCACAGCCGAACTGCCGGGCGGCGGTTGGCCAAAAAGTGCGCTGACCGAGCTCTTGGTGCAGCAGCCGGGCGTCGGCGAATTGCGGTTGTTGCTGCCCGCGCTTAGGTCGGTCGCGCAGCGGCGCATTGCTTTGCTGCAGCCGCCGCACCGCTTCCAGCCCGAAGCGGCGGCGTACTGGGGCCTGCCTGAGACGGCGGTCAACGTCGTGCGCGCGAGCAAGACGGCGGACGCGCTGTGGGCCGGCGAGCAGATCCTTCGTGCCGGTACGTTTGGCGCCCTCCTCTTTTGGCAAACCCATGTGCGACCGGAAGCGCTGCGCCGCCTGCACCTCGCCGCGCAGACTAGCGACTCGCTGTTCTTCATGGTCCGGCCGCTGGCCGCCGCGAGCGATACGTCGCCTGCCCCGCTTCGCATCGCGGTACGTCCGGCGCGCGACAGCGTCTCATTGGAGTTCGTGAAGCGGCGCGGCTCCACGCGTGATAAGCCGCTTGTCGTTGGACTGACCCATTCGCCTATCCTGTTGAATCGCCATGCAAGTGTGGATCGGCGTGTATCTGCCGCACCTCAGCCGAGAAGTCTTCCAGCCGAACTGGTCGTCCACGATTGAGGCGGCCTCGGGTTTGGGCTTGGTCGTGCTCGACCATGAGCGTGTCGTCGCGCTCGATCAGGCGGCGCACGAGGCCGGCGTTCGGATCGGCATGCGCAAAGGCGGGGTTCTGACGCTCGCGCCCGATGCACGCATTCACGACAAGGACGAATTGAAAGAGCAGCAGGCCGTCGCCGACGTCGCCACAGCGCTCATGCAGTTCAGCCCGCAAGTAGCGATCGCTGAGGAGCAGACGGTACTGGTCGACGTGTCGGCGAGCTTGCGGCTATTCGGTGGCGTGCGCGCGCTCAGACGTGCGATCCGATCCTCGCTGGGCGCGTTCGGCTTCACGGTCCGCACGAGCGTTGCCCCCACCGGCCAGAGCGCCTGGCTGATGGCCCGCTATCGCGGCGGCCTGCGTCTTTCCATCCGCTCGCTCATGCGTCAGTTGCCGCGCTTGCCCGCCCTGCTGGTGTTGGAAGCCCGGCGCTACGCCGACTGGTTTGACGGTCTCGGATGCACGAGCGTCGCGGACCTGCGGCGCTTGCCACGCGCGGGTCTCAAAAAGCGCTGCGGGACCGCGCTGCTCGATACGCTTGATCGCGCGGTCGGCGAAGCGCCGGAACTCTACGAATGGGTCCAGACGCCGCCGTCGTTCAATGCACGTATCGAACTGCCGGATCGAGTCGAGCATGCGGAAGCCGTGCTGTTCGTCGCACGTCGACTCATCGTGCAGTTGACCGGTTGGCTCGCCAGCAAGCAACTGGCGATCACGCGCTTTTCGGTCGAGCTTGAACATGAGCGCGGGCGTGCGGCGTTGCCGCCAACGACGATTGAAGTGGCGCTCGCGGAACCAACATGGCACGAGGAACACCTGACGCGCTTGCTGAAAGAGCGGCTTGGTCGCGTCGAACTGGCGGCCGCGGTCATCGCCGTGCGCCTGGAAGTGAACGACGTCGAAGCGGCCGAGCCGCCGTCCGACACGCTATTTCCCGAGCCGGGCGGCAGCGCCGCCGACCATAACCGGCTGATGGAACTGCTCGTTGCGCGCCTGGGTCATGAGAACGTGCTGCGCGCCGCGCCCGTGGCCGATCACCGCCCCGAGATCGTATCGAACTGGGTCCCGGTGACCAGCGACACTAAAGGATGCTTGCTTCCCGGCGATCAGCCGCGGCCATCGTGGCTGCTTGAGACGCCGATCCAGTTGATGACGCGTCAGCACCGGCCGTTCTACGGCAGTCCGTTGCGCACCGTATCGCCCGGCGAGCGCGTCGAAGCGGGATGGTGGGCAGGCGAGCTCGTCACGCGCGATTACTTCGTCGCCGAAGCCGACGACCACACCTGCTACTGGATCTACCGCGAGCGGGTTGGAAGCCGCGACGAAGAAGATCCTCGATGGTTCCTACACGGCCTGTTCGGGTAAGGCGATGGACGTGTACGCCTCCATGCTGCCCGGCTACGCCGAGTTGCAGTGCTTCTCCAACTTCACGTTCCTGCGTGGCGCCTCGCACTCGGAAGAACTGATCCTGCGCGCGGAGCAGCTTGGCTACCTTGCGATTGCCATCACCGACGAGTGTTCGCTCGCCGGCATCGTCCGCGCGCACGTAGCTGCCAAGGAAGCGAATATCCGGCTCATCGTTGGCGCGCACTTTCAGTTGACGAACCCGGATGGCACGCCAGCGCTCGCCTTCACGGCGCTTGCCATGAATCGCAACGGCTATGGGAACCTGTCGGAACTCATCACCCTTGCGCGCACGCGCACGTCGAAAGGCACGTACCTGCTGACGCCAAACGACCTCGCACGGCCAGAAGCGCCGTATGAACACCTGAAGGGACTGCCCGACTGCCTCATCATCCTCTCGCCTGAGTATCCGGCGAAAGAGGAACGACTAGAATCACAGATGGAATGGCTCGCGCGCACGTTCGAGGGCCGTTGCTGGGCGGCGCTAACACTCCACGCTCGCGCGATGGACGACATCCATCGCGGCATCGTCGAGCATGTCGCCGACCAGCATGGGGTCCCGATCGTGGCCACCGGTGGCGTCACCATGCACGTGCGCTCTCGCAAGCCGCTGCAGGATACGCTGACGGCCGTGCGCCTGAACCGCTCCATTGCCGAATGTGGCTTCGAACTGGCGCAGAACGCCGAGCAACACCTTCGCGCCCGCCTACGGCTTGCGAATCTCTATCCCGAGCGGGCGCTGGCCGAAACGCTGACGATCGCCAGTCGCTGCACTTTCTCGTTGGACGAACTGCGCTACGAATATCCCGACGAGCTGATTCCCGAAGGCACGACACCGACCGCCTATCTGCGGCAGGAAACCTACATCGGCGCGCATCGCCGGTTCCCGGCAGGCATTCCGCACAAGGTGCAAACGCAGATCGAGCACGAACTGGCGCTGATCGCCGATCTTCGGTACGAGCCTTACTTCCTGACTGTTTACGACCTCGTGCGCTTCGCGCGCAACGAGGGCATCCTGTGTCAGGGTCGCGGGTCGGCGGCCAACTCTGCGGTCTGCTACTGCCTGGGCGTGACCGAAGTCGATCCCGCGCGCAGCTCTATGCTCTTCGAGCGCTTCATCTCGAAAGAGCGAGGCGAGCCGCCCGACATCGACGTGGACTTCGAGCACCAGCGGCGCGAAGAAGTCATCCAGTACATCTATCGCAAGTACACACGCACCCGCGCGGCGCTCGCGGCCGCCGTGACGACATATCGGCCCAAGAGTGCCTTACGCGACTCGGGCAAGGCGCTTGGCGTCGATCCGGTCATCGTCGACAAGGTGGCCAAGTCGCACCACTGGTTCGACTCCAGCGCGGACCTGCTCAATCGCTTCGTTGAATCGGGACTCGATACCTCGACGCCGATCATCCAGCAGTGGGCCACCCTCGCATCGCAGTTGCTCAACTTCCCCCGCCATCTGTCGCAGCACACCGGCGGCTTCGTCATCGCGCGTGGCAAGCTCTCGCGGCTTGTGCCGATCGAAAATGCCGCGATGGTTGATCGCAGCGTGATCCAGTGGGACAAGGACGACCTCGAAGCGCTGGGGCTGCTCAAGATCGACGTGCTCGCGCTCGGCATGCTGTCGGCGATCCGGCGCACGATGGACCTGATTTCCAAGCAACGCGGCGAGCCATTTGAATTGCAGGACATCCCCGCAGAAGACGCGAAGACGTACGAGATGATCTGCCGCGCCGATACCGTCGGCGTGTTCCAGATCGAATCACGTGCGCAGATGAGCATGTTGCCGCGGCTGCAACCGCGCCAGTTCTATGACCTCGTGATTGAAGTCGCGATCGTGCGGCCGGGCCCGGTTCAGGGCGGCATGGTCCATCCGTACCTGCGCCGGCGACAAGGACTGGAAGCAGTGTCGTTCCCCTCACCCGAGATGGAAACGGCGCTCGCTCGCACGCTCGGCGTGCCGATCTTTCAGGAGCAGGTGATGCAGGTCGCCATGCTCGCGGCAGGCTTCACCGCCGGCGAGGCCGACCAGCTCCGCCGCGCAATGGCCGCTTGGAAGCGAAAAGGCGGACTGCAGCACTATTACGATCGCATCGTGAACGGCATGCTCGAGCGCGGCTACGACCGCGAGTTCGCTGAATCCATCTTCGCGCAGATCCAGGGCTTCGGTGAGTACGGCTTTCCGGAGAGCCACGCGGCGAGCTTCGCGCTGCTGGTCTATGCAAGCTGCTGGCTGAAGTGCCACGAACCGGCGGCGTTTCTCTGCGCGATGCTCAACAGTCAGCCGATGGGCTTCTACTCACCGTCGCAACTCGTGCAGGACGCAAAGCGCCATAAGGTGCGGGTGCTGCCGATCGACGTCACGATAAGCAACTGGGATTCGTTCTTGGAAGGCGACGGCTCAATGGCGCCGGTGCGGCTCGGCCTGTCGCTGATTCGCGGCATGCGTGACGAATCGGCTGCTCGCATCGAGGCCGCACGCGCGGTGCGCCCTTTTGAGTCGGTCAACGACCTTGCGAACCGTGCGCGGCTCGATCGTCGCGACCTCCAGTTGCTCGCGGACGCGAACGCCCTATCGGCGCTATCTGGCAATCGGCGCGAGGCGCTCTGGCAAGCGGTCGCGGCCGTGCCCGACAAGGACCTGTTACGCGCCACGACGCGCGAGGAAGAACTGCCGCTGCTTGCCGCACCTAACGAGGCGCAGGAAATCGTGAGCGACTATCGCTCGACGGGCCTGACGTTGAACCGGCACCCTCTCGCGTTGCTGCGCGAACGGCTCAACGAGAAGAAGATCTTTGCGGCCTCGAAGCTCGCCACCTATCCCAACGGGCGGCTTGCCAAGGCGTGCGGGATCGTCACCGTGCGTCAGCGTCCGGGCACAGCGAACGGGGTCCTCTTTATTACCCTGGAAGACGAGACCGGCCAGATCAACGTTATCGTCTGGCCGTCGTTGGTCGAGAAGTTCAGGAAGGAAGCGCTGGGAGCCTCGCTGCTCGGCGTCTATGGCGTCTGGCAGAAGGAAGGCGAGGTAAAGCACCTTGTCGCGAATCGACTCGTCGACATGACGACGCTCCTTGGCAACTTGGCCACGTCGAGCCGCAACTTTCACTGACGTCAGACCGCTGACGGAAACCGACCCGCTTCGGCCGGTCGGCTTTCGCTAAGCCGAGCGTCTCTTGACAGAGTCCGACGGCCACTCGATCGCCATTGTCGCCGGCGCAATGTTGGTCTTTACAGTCGTCCAAGCGACATACGATTCCCTTTCGTGCAGGAGACACCGAGAGGAATTGCGACACGTGCCTTTCACCAGCTGGCTCGAACGAGCGGATGCTTTACGACTACTTCCGCAGTAAGGAGTTGCTCTACGTCGCCGTGTTGGAGGCCATGTACGCCGACTACGCGAAGTGGGAGAGCGAGTTCGACCTGACCGGCCTGCAACCTCCTGAGGCGATGGCAAGGCTGGCGACGTCCATATTGACGCACCTGTGGGACAACCCCGCATGGCTTGGCTTGATCAACAACGAGAACCTGCATCAGGGCCGGTACCTCGAGACTTCGCAGAAGCTCAGCGAGACAATCTCGCCGGTGGTTGACGTTGTCAGGTCAATTCTTGCGCACGGAGCCGACGCGGGACAGTTTGGCAGCGGCATCGCCTTCCGCGGGCAAGTCCGTCGCTCCGCCCCTTCTTGCGAAGGCGAACAAGCGGCGAAAGTGAAATTTCCTGAGAAACTCTTCTGCGTCAAGTCGGTTTGGCTTGCAATACGAAGCCCAAGGATTCGGCTCGTCGGGTGAGATTTTTCAGGACCCGCTGCCGGTAGCGTTCTTCATAATATTCGGCGCCGGGGTCTACATACTTTATCCCGAAACGCAATGTGTTATAGAACAGCACCGCGACCTTGCGGGCCGTAGCCGTGACGGCCTTTGCTTTTCCAATCCGCGCCGACAGCCGTCGGTAGAAACCGCCGAGGGCTGTGTCCGTCTTGCCAATCGTGACGGCAGCGAGACGCAGCGCAGCAGCAGCCTTGCTGGATGAGCGACGCGTTTTGGAGGACAGCACTTTGCCGCCGGAAATCTTGTTGCCCGGCGCCAGACACAGCCACGATGTGAAGTGTTTCACCGTCGGCCAGCGCGACATGTCGGTGCCGCATTCGGCGACCAGTTTCAGCGCAAGGTAGGGGCCGAGTCCGTGGATCTGTGTCAGGTCCACGCCGAGCACGTCGTAGAGTTCTGCGCGCACATCGAACGAGAAGTCGTTTGACTGCTTGCTCCGACGACGCGCGGCAGGCAGTGGGGTGTTCACCGGCGCCGCATTTTCCTGTAGTTGCCGAAGCACGAGTTCAATACGTTCGTCGCACTGCTTAACTTGCGTCTGATAAAAGTCATAGAGCGCGACTGCCTGGGTCAATTCGAACACGTGTTCGTCCTGATAATGACCGACCAGCGCATCGCGAATCGTTTCTATTGATGCCCTGCAGCGGACGTCACGATGTCGGGCTAGTTCTTCTGGATTGCGTTCTCCGGCGACGATCGCGCGGATGATCTTCATGCCGGTAACGCCGGTGACGTCCTGCACAACATGATGCAGTTGCAGGTTCATCTGCATCAGCGCCTTCTGCATGTGCTGGATATGCGCTGCGGCATACTCGAGTAGTCGTTCGCGTTGACGCAGATAGGCGCGTAACGTCGCAATATCATGCCGGGGACGGAAGCTGGCTCGCAGCAGGCCGTACGCGTGAAGCTTCTGCAGCCACTGTGCGTCGTTGACATCAGTTTTGCGGCCCGGGACGTTCCTCACGTCCCGCGCATTAACCAACACCACCTCGAAGCCGTACGCTTCTAATACTTCGAACGCGGGAATCCAATAAATGCCGGTCGACTCCATGGCGATCGTGGTGACTTCCACCTGCTTGAGCCACTGCGCGAGCTGGTGAAGCTCCTGCGTGAAGCTGCGAAATGAGCGGACCGGTTCCGGATCACGTTCCGGTCCGACCGCGACCACATGAAACTGCGCACCGATGTCGATCGCCGCAGCATGAGGGTGCACTACCGTGATCTGTGCCGCGTTGGCGGCGCCTCGGGACTTCGTCGTCTTCATGTCTGCCCTCTACCTATAGGATGGTCAGAGGGCGGGACAGCGGAGTTGATCACTTTCCTGAACGGGATCGCCTGGCGGCGTCACCAATGCTGGGTCCGCATCAGTCCCTGGACCATGTTTTTTAACGGGATGAATCACCAATAATTTGACGGCCGCTCCCTCTGATGCGCATCAGTGTAGCGCCGCACGGGAGTTTCTGCCCTTCGGGCAGGGGCGCGCCTCTTAACCTGTTTTTTAGCAGTATTCCGAGGCGACCGACGGGCCAGCGGCGGGCACTGGACGCGTTGCGGTCGCCGAACGGCAGGAGAAGGAGAAAAGCGACACTTCTGCAGCCCCTCCCTTCGAGAGAGGGGAGCAGCTGACCGCTCATCTCTAGAATGGAGAGGTAACCAAAGCAACGACTGCTTCGGGCAGCCGCGATCAGTTATCGCCGTCCGCTGCTATGCGTCGCGGCCTGATTTCGGCTTCGCGTTCCGATACCCGCGCTGCGTGGAAATCGCGAGATCCTTGCTTTTTGACTCTTCGCCTGCGCAACGATCAACTCCGCCTTGCGCGGGACGCCACTACCACTTCTCATCTTGGTCGTCATGAAAATTCAGTCGGTCGATCTCGACGGTCAACTTATTCGCGTCGGCATTCGCCCCGCCAACTCTGCTTTGCCGCCCCTTCTTATCTTCAACGGAATCGGCGCCAATCTGGAACTGCTCGAACCTTTTGTCGAGGCGTTGGGCGATGTTGAAGTCATTATTTTCGATGTCCCAGGGGTGGGCGGTTCGCCAACTCCGCGCAAACCTTACCGCTTCTCGACGCTGTGCGTTCTGACGGATCGGCTGCTAACGGAAATCGGCTACAACGGGCCGGTTGATGTGCTGGGCGTGTCGTGGGGAGGCGCACTTGCGCAACAGTTCGCGCGTCGGTATCCGAAGCGCTGTCGACGTCTCGTGCTAGCGGCCACAACTCCGGGCGTAATCATGTTTCCCGCCCGCCTATCAGTCCTTTTGAAGATGCTAGGCCCCCGCCGGTACCGGGACCCGCCTTCCTTCAGAAAGTCGGTGCCGAAATATATGGTGGCGCGTACAGACGCAACCCTCAGTTGCTCAAGGAGCACGGCCACCACGTGCGAACGCCCAATGGGCGCGGCTACATCTATCAGCTTCTTGCACTGTGGGGATGGAGCAGCTTGCTGTGGCTGCGACGCCTGCCACAGCCCACGCTCGTCATACATGGGGACGACGATCCAATCGTCCCCCTGATCAATGCGAAACTAATCGCAGCGTGCATTCGATGCTCTGCCCTTCATGTCATTGATGATGGGCATTTGTTTCTTGTCACTCAAACAGGGCGGATTCAACCGGTCGATGCAACACAATAACGCTATGTAAGCGGCGGGAGTGTTGCGATGAAACAGAGACGCCGAATCTATTACAGTGAGAGTCAGAAGGCACTGATGTGGGAGCGCTGGCGTGCGGGCGAGTCGCTGCAGCATATTGCGCAGCTATTCGATCGTTACCATTCATCCGTAGCGGGAATACTGGCGCAAACTGGAGGAATCCAGCCTCTGCCGCGACGGCGATCGAATCGGTCGCTCACGCTTGCCGAGCGCGAAGAAATCTCAAGAGGTCTTGCAGCGGATGATTCGATCCAATCGATCGCACGGCGCCTGTCGCGAGCGCCGTCGACGATCTGCCGCGAGATCAAGCGCAACAGCGGCGAGAAAGGCTATCGGGCCGACTCCGCCGATGAGCTTGCCTGGCAACGGGCGCTACGCCCCAAGGCGTGCAAACTTGTCGCGACACCGGCGCTGGCAAAACTCGTGGCGGCAAAGCTGCGACTGGAATGGTCTCCGCAGCAGATCGCCGGATGGCTAAAGCGAACATGGCCGGGCAACGAGGGCTTCCACGTGTCTCACGAAACGATCTATCGAACGCTCTTTATTCAAGCACGCGGCGTGCTGAAGAAAGAGCTGCTGGAGCACCTGCGACGCACCCGTGCCATGCGTCGCTCACGTCATCACACGCAGAAGACCGAGGATCACGGTCGTATCCGCGACGCTGTTTCGATAAGTGAACGTCCCGCTACGGTTGAGGACCGCGCCGTTCCGGGGCGCTGGGAAGGCGACCTCCTGTGCGGCAGCGGTAACAGTCAGATTGCAACGCTTGTAGAGCGACACACACGCTATGTGATGCTGGTCAAGATTGACAGCAAGGACAGTGAAACCGTCGCCAAGGCGCTCATCAAACACGCCGGCAAGCTTCCGCAAGAGCTCTACAAATCGCTTACCTGGGATCGCGGCACAGAGATGGCGGGGCACAAACGGTTCACCATCGCCACTGACATTCCCGTGTATTTCTGTGACCCCAAGCATCCGTGGCAACGCGGCTCCAACGAGAATGCGAACGGGCTGTTGAGACAGTACTTCCCAAAAGGCATCGATCTGTCGGTTTATTCGCAAGCCAAACTCAATGCCGTGGCGAGGAGGCTGAACGAGCGTCCAAGAAAGACGCTAGATTACGAGACACCAGCTGAGAGATTCCATCAAGCTATTGCATCGACCGGTTGAATCCGCAAGACAGAGTAGCTGGTCTAGTTCGGGACTTCCTCCAGCGCCAAGCACTGTGTAAATCCTGATCCGACTGCCCACGCCCGGTTTGCCATCTAACGATGCTTAGGAACCTCTGCAAAACTCCTTCTTAAAGTAACGGTTAGGAGTACTATCAGTAGATGAACGACTTGGAGGCATCACGATGACGCAACTTCATCTCGGCTTGAACCTGTCAACCAAACGCACGCGCAAGCGCGAGTTTCTCGACGAGATGAGACGCGTCGTGCCTTGGTCGAGGCTGATTGCGTTGATCGAGCCGCATTATCCGAAGGGGAAAACTGGGCGTCCGCCATTTCCGGTTGCGACGATGTTGCAGGTGCACTTCATGCAGCAGTGGTTCGGTCTGTCGGATCCGGCGATGGAAGAAGCACTCTACGATGTCCCGCTGTATCGCGAGTTCGCGGGCCTCGATGGTGCGATGACCCGTCTCCCGGACGAAACGACCATCTTGCGGTTTCGGCATCTACTTGAAACACATGGTATCGCCGCGAAGATCCTCGCGGTAGTCAACGAGATATTGAGCGAGAAGGGCTTGATGCTTAAGGCGGGTTCGGCTGTCGACGCCACGTTGATTGCAGCGCCTAGCTCGACGAAGAACGGCTCCGGTTCACGCGACCCAGAGATGCAGTCGACCCAGAAAGGCCGCAACTGGTACTTCGGCATGAAAGCGCACGTCGGCGTGGACGCGGACTCAGGCCTGGTTCACACAGTCGTCGGAACAGCGGCTAACGTACACGACATCAACGCAGCACTATCGTTGTTGCACGGCGAAGAAACAGATGTTTACGCGGACGCTGGATATCGGGGCATCGAAAAACGGCAGCAAAAGGGCTCGGCTCGATGGCATGTTGCGATGCGACCCAGCAAGCGAAGACAACTGAACTTGAAGAACCGTGTCGATGCAATCTACGACAAAATCGAACGACTGAAGGCCGGCATTCGTGCGAAGGTCGAACATCCTTTCCGAATCCTCAAGCGACAGTTTGGTTACCTAAAGACGCGTTACCGGGGACTGGCGAAGAACACCGCTCAGATCACTACGTTACTTGCGCTGGGCAATTTATGGATGATGCGCAAGGCGCTGCACAAAGCGTAGAGATGCCGGGCACAACGAAGTGGGCCTCTGGCTCTCGCTCCATTTGACAAACCGTGCGCCCTAGCGACTCTCTCACCGACATTGGCGGCCCGACATGTC
Source organism: Caballeronia hypogeia (assembly GCF_001544875.2). Lineage (GTDB taxonomy): Bacteria > Pseudomonadota > Gammaproteobacteria > Burkholderiales > Burkholderiaceae > Caballeronia > Caballeronia hypogeia. Next base: position 232,072 of record NZ_FCOA02000007.1, on the reverse strand, counting down.
GCGACAAAACATCAGCCCCGGCATCTGTTCGCGTCCTGCCATCGTCTGTGTAGGACGCAGGTTTTTTGAAACGTGTTGTGCAGAGCTTCCCTTACCTACTGGATCGCATGTCGCGCTCTCTGCCTGACCTCTTTTACAAAGTAATTTTTACGGAAAGGTAACGCGACGGCGCGAGTTGCAAAAACTTCACTGGGTCCGGTAAAGGGCGCGCTAGGATGGACTTCGCTCATGCATTCGGGTGTGATCAATCCATCTGGCGTTACGTTGCACCGGCATTTGAGGTCGTTACCGATCGATGCTCTTCGATCTGAGAATTGGCGGAAGAAACAGAACGCACTCAACTCGCGGCGAGCAGCGCAATATCCGGACAAGCGCGATTGACTTGTCGCTATCGCTTGTAGAATGGACGGCGTCCCTTCACAAAAATTGAACGACATGTCTCGCAACCAGAAGCCGGATCGTCCCGCCGCTGACTATTGGGCAACGGAGTGGGCCCGGTCCGTCACCGAACTTGCAGTATTCGCCATAACGCCCGATGGCTTCATCTCGACCTGGAACGCCGGAGCAGAGGTCATCTATGGCTACCGCCACGACGAAATCATTGGAGCGCATTCGACCGTCTTGCTTCCCGATGATCCAAAGGATCGAGAGGCATTTGAAGCCGAACTTCGCCAAGCGCGAGAAAAAGGTAGCTCCGCGATCGAGGGCTGGCGTAAGCGAAAGGACGGATCGGTGTTGTGGGCGAGCGTCGTGACAACTGCGCTCGTAGATACAAACGGCACCCCATTTGGCTTCGCAAAGCTTGTACGCGACGAGAGCGAGAAACGGAAGGCTCACGAGGCGGTAATCGAAAGCGAGCGACGATTCAGATTACTCGTCGACGGCGTCTCCGATTATGCGATCTACATGCTCTCGCCAGACGGATTTGTCACCAATTGGAACAACGGCGCGCGGCGCATCAAGGGCTACAGCGCGCAGGAGATAATGGGCTCGCACTTTTCCCGGTTCTACACGCCGGAAGACGCAGCCGCCGGTCTGCCGCAGCGTGCCCTCGAGATTGCAGCCCGTGAGGGGCGTTTCGAATCAGAAGGATGGCGTGTGCGCCGCGACGGGACTCGATTTATCGCCCACGTAATCGTCGATGCGATTCGCGACGACTCCGGCGCCCTGCTTGGATTTGCAAAAATTACTCGAGACGTCACGGAGAAGCGAGAAGCTGACAAGCTCCTCGAGGAGACAAAAGCCGCGCTTTTTCGGGCGCAAAAAATGGAGGCAATCGGGAGGCTCACTGGAGGCGTGGCCCACGACTTCAACAACGTGCTGCAGGTTTTGCGTGGCAACCTCGAGTTGCTGCAAACCCGCTGCGCCCGGGATCAGTGGTCAATGGAGCGCTTCGGCAACGCGATTCAGGCGGTCGAGCGCGGCGCAACGCTCGCCTCGCAATTACTGGCGTTTGGTCGGCGCCAAGCGCTTCGGCCGGAGCCCGTGAACCTCGCAGCTATGGTCCGCGGCACGGATGACCTGCTGCGTCGGGCACTAGGAGAAACCATCGAAGTGGAAACAGTGGTGTCCGGCGGCCTTTGGAATGCGTTCGTCGACGTTCACCAGCTCGAGAACGTTCTTTTAAATCTGGCAATCAACGCGCGTGACGCAATGCCCGATGGCGGCAAGCTCACGCTCGAACTTTCGAACGCGATGCTTGACGACGACTACGTGCGCTCGCTTTCGGACGTGCCGGCTGGTCAATACGTAATGCTTGGCGTGACCGACACCGGATGCGGGATGTCTGCCGATGTGCTCGAGAGAGCCTTTGACCCGTTCTTTACCACGAAGCCTGAAGGTCAAGGAACCGGACTGGGTCTCAGCATGGCTTACGGCTTTGTGAAGCAGAGCGGCGGACACATCCGCATCTACAGTGAGCCTGAGCACGGCACAACCGTACGCATCTACCTGCCGCGGACGTCCGCCGAAGCGCGCGAAACAACAACTAGACTTAATGCTCCCGCCATGGGAGGCAGTGAGACGGTGCTCGTAGTCGAGGACGACACTAAGGTGCAAGCGACGGTGATCGCGATGTTTACCGACCTTGGCTACACGGTGTTGAAGGCAGACAACGCCGACCAAGCTATTGCAGTGCTCAGCAGTGGTGTTCACGTCGATCTTCTCTTCACAGACGTCGTGATGCCGGGAACATTGAAGAGTCCTGAAATGGCACGACGTGCTGTACAGCTGCAGCCGCATTTGCAGGTTCTCTTCACCTCGGGCTATACGCAAAACGCAATCGTTCACGGCGGCCGGCTAGACCCCAACGTTGAGCTCATCAGCAAGCCATACAGCCGCAAGGAGCTCGCGGCCAAAGTCCGGCAGGTCTTGGGCTCCGAGGGACTGCCTTTGAAAGACGGCGCAAACCATGTTTCTGCAAGCACGCCCGAGGTCGCGGAGCGCATGGCTCTTCGCGTGCTGGTCGTAGAAGATGACGAGCCGACGCGCGATGCGGTAAGTGAACTGCTCCGAATGTTAGGGCATAGCCCAACAACCGCGTCCAGCGCGCAGTCCGCAATCGACGCATTCGATGAGGCCCCGTTCGACGTGCTTCTCACCGATGTGCATCTGCCCGACCTTTCCGGTATCGAGCTCGCTCATCGCATCGCGACGGTGCACAAGGGCATCTCGGTCATTTTCGCATCCGGTGATACGGTTCAAGACATCAAGCCAGGCGACTTTCATTGGCAGAGCCTTCGCAAGCCCTACGCAGTTGACCAGTTGGAGGCAGCGCTTCGTAAAGCGCGGAGGGATAACGCTTGAAAGGGAATGCGCAGGCGGACGGACGCAGGCAGTACGGCACGACTGAGTCGCGCGCGGCGCTCTGCCGACCATGTCGACGCTTCGTCGCACTTGCTGTGCGCAGTTAGACTGCAGCTATGACAGGCCGCTGAGCGACGAGCTGCGGTCATTCGAGGGGCAGGCTGACGGTACCTACGGACGTCCGCAACTGGCCGCGTGCTGCCTGATGCGTTCCACATGGGGCTGAGTTTTGACGTCGATCTTGCGCAACCTGATCCATTCATCTGCGACTTCCCCCATGTTCTGGGGTACTCCGCTTTTAATCCAGGCCATGAAGGCTCGATCTAACCTGAACGTCTCACCACACTCTGCCGTCAGTTCGTTCAATGCTGCCAAGTTTGCTTAACACTGTCCGGGGCATTGCGAGAGGCTTTAGCAAGTATGTCCGTCAGAGAGGCGCGGAAAACCTGGGCCGTGGCAACGACAATGCCCGTTGCCTGCTCGAACGAAAGCTTGCTTTTGTCAACATTGCTTTGGACCGTGAGGCCGCCGTCACTTCCGCGAGCGATGAGAAAATTAAAGTCCGTTGCCAGCATGGCATCTGTGTCGCGGTCGAATCCGCGCAATGGATGACCAGGCTCGTTTGGGTTTTTGTAAACGTCGTCAAGCCATACGGTTTCGTTGCGGCCCATATCGCGCACTGCGCGTCCTTCAAGGCTAACGTCGCATTGAACATGAGCCATTCCGCTTTCGCCCCACCTACCCCAAGGGCGGAAATAGCAATGGGCGGACGATACGTCGTCGGGAAGGGTCGCTTTCGCGTCGTGTAGTGCTCGCGCGAGAGGGAGATTTTGATGAAGCTTGTCCGCTGACACACGATGGTCGTATTCATAATCTCGATTGAGGGCGTAAGCGATCACCGCCAGTGCCGCGAAAGCAATCGCTACAAGCACCAGTAGTAGCGCGCGGCTCCAATCAATTTCCTTGCAATCTGGCTTCTGTCCGGCTTGGACAAGCTTTAAACGCGTCGTGTTTGTCATGATATTTATCGCAATTCAATTTCAAGCGCACCGTAGCGCTAGTCGGAGACAACGCTTTTCCTTGTTGTTCGGGCCGCACGCTCTCTGTTCGCGCCGCGTGTGGTCAAGCATGCGGGTACAGCATCGTTCCGTCTCAGACGGACGCGAGGGTTTCGCGCAACTGCGTCGCCAGCGCCCGATAGGCGCGACGCGTACGCCGGCATTTCCTCGGGACCGCACTTAGCGTCACCGTCGAATTGGCAGTCCGCGAGGATTTCGCGGGCGACGCTTACTGGCCGAACACGGAACTTCCAGGCGGGGACAAGTCGGGTCGCCCTGCGTCAGAATCCATAGGGCGCATCGCCCCAACGTCGCAGGACACGATAATCGTGCTCGGGCAACGCGATCAGTCCTGCCTCCGCCGCCTCCAACACGCGCTCCATCTGTCCGCTCTTCACCAGGTTGCCATGCAGCCCGTAGAAGTACCATGCGAAGGGCATTCCTATCCGCTCGTCGAACTGCGTGAGCATTCCATACTGGCTATACACGTCGAGGTTCCGCGTGTTTTTGAGCTCAGCAATCTTGCGTGTGTGCGCCCACTGAGGGACAAAGCTAAGTTCTCTGACGCCCTGCTGATCAACGTGGTCCTGGGGCGGTTTCAAGCCGAGGTGCAACAGGGGGGGTTAATGTTTAGCGCCTTGAGGTTGGCTTGCTGAGGCGAGCGTGGCGGCGAAGACCTCGAATGGCGAATGGAACGCGTGGGTTGCGCGCGGCCGGTTGTTCAGGCTGTCGGCGATAGCATCGAGTTCGTCCTGTGTGTAGACCGAGAGGTCGGTTCCTTTGGGCAAGTATTGTCGCAGCAAGCCGTTGGTGTTTTCACATGTGCCGCGTTGCCAGGGGCTATGGGGGTCACAGAAGTACACCCGCACGCCGGTGGCCGCGGCGAGTTCCTGATGGCGCGTAAGTTCCTTGCCCTGGTCATAAGTGAAGCTCTGGCGCAGGGGTTCAGGAATCGAGTTGAGTTTGGCCGAGAAGCCCGCCAGAGCTGAGGCGGCGGTAGCATCGTCCATCTTGGCAAGCAGCACCAGCCGGCTGGTGCGCTCAACCAGCACGCCAACGGAGGATTGGTTCCCAGCGCCTTTTATAAAGTCGCCTTCCCAGTGGCCAGGCAGCAGGCGGTCCTCGATTTCGGGCGGGCGTACGTGAATACTCACCATGTCGGGAATCTGCCCGCGTCGGTCTGTGCCGCGCGTGCGCGACATGCGGGTGTTGTGGCCGTGGCGCAGGCAGGCAATCAACTGGCGGCGCAATTCGCCACGCGGCTGAGCATAGATAGCCGTGTAAATGGTTTCATGCGATACGTGCTGGGCGGGGTCGGTCGGATACATCCGCCTAAGTGTGCCCGATATCTGCTGGGGTGACCACTTCCAGTCCAGCAACGTGAGCACAATCCGCCAGCGAACGCCTTGCGTGCAAAGCTTGGCGGGGCCGCGACCAGCCCTACGGCGGGCGGCGCACAGCGCTTGAGCTGGCACTGATGCGTAGCCAGCAGGAGAGCTGTTGCGCGTCAGTTCACGGCTCACGGTGGAGGGCGAGCGCCCGAGCATTCGGGCCATGGCCCGAATGCTCACGTCCTGCAATCGTAGGCTTGCGATGGCGAGGCGTTCTTCAGGTTGAAGGTGCTGGTATGAAGTAGTTTTGTCGGGCATTGCAACACCTTATACGAGATAAGTGTTGCACCTCGCTTTTGAGGCCGCCTGGGTATTAAATGTCCAGCGTTGGCAGACTCGCTCTCCCGTACGGCCGGCGCTTGACTCCGTCCAGTCATTGAAGAAACGGCGACCGGACCATTGCATCTGGTCGTAGCCCGGCGTGAGTTCCCGTATCGTTAGGGCGCGCTGCTGGCCGGTATCGCAGTCGGTCTCGATCACACGTCGATCGCCGTCAACGCGATGACGAGCGAGATAAAGCTCCTCCCCAAGCGCGGCGAACCGATGCATGTCTATTACCTCATGGAGTCGGTAACGTGGCTGACCGAGTGAGCGTCGTTCGGACTGCTCGGCCCCCATGCTGCTCGACCCATGCCGTAGGTCTGCGACATCTGGCAATCCCCAGCGGTCGGTGCGAGGGAGAAGCTCGCGCTCTACGAACTCCTGTTCCTCCCAAACTGCGACCTGAATGAAATTGTCCTGTTCGCCGCCACGGTCGTGAACGAAGTAATGCAGCAATCGCTCGGTTTCGGTGATCAGGTATCCAGCATCGTTGTGCGCCAGCCATAGCGTGCGTGCTGAGCCGCCATGCGCTTGCAGTTCCGCCTCGATCCACGTGCGATAGTCAGGCGAAATTTCGCGGCCGTCGGCATCAATGATCCGAGCCGGTGAGGTGCCGTATATATCGCGGGTCATGACGTAACACAGAGACCGGTAGTCGGTGCGTGTCGCGAACGCCGTCAGCAACTCGGTGTGCTTCTTCTTGACCGGTGTCGCTGCGACGATCGTGTCCAATACGTCCGTCTGTAGCTCGTACTCTTTGCGCATGTGCGGTCCTATCGCTTCGGGGAACGCTTCGCCGTCACATCGACGTTTTCAGCGAAGCCAGCCTGCAAGATCCTGTACGCCCACTCCAGTTGCTCCTCGTGACTCTTGGGCGGCACGATGGACGGCCCATAGATCATGGCGAGCGCCTTCGCTGCCGCGCCCAACGCTTTGATGGCGGCAAACCGCGAAGCCTCTGGTTGATGCCGCTCGATATGGTCAACCAAAAGCTGTCCTAGCTCCTCGACGAGTCGGGCGTAAGCGTCGCGGTTGTCCATAGCGTTTTCCTCACTCATGGTCACGAAGCTCCGACAAGGACTGTTCCAACATGTCGGCCGCGTCGAAATGAAGCTGCACATCTGCCGAGTCGAGAAAAATGCCCAATGGCGATCCGCTGACTGATGCCGTTGTGTCACCGAGGCAGGAAACAAACCATGTTCAACCCGACCCCGGCACTCGCTCTGCTGGCAGCGATCAATGTCTTGCGTGATTCTAAATGCGCTCCAGCGCGTGCTTCCTACACTTTGTATGGGACGCGAATACCCGGTTCGTCCGCCGGAAAGTCCTTCGTATTGCGCGAAACGAGCAACATCGAATGCACCTGTGCCGTTGCCCAAATGATCGCGTCAGGAAGACGAACCCGCCTTGCTTTGCGGATTTCGACCGCGCGATTGGCTATGGCACTGTCAAGCGTAATAACGTCGAATGTGCCTAGCCACCCCCGAATCGATCCCTCGTCCGCGGAAGACGCGCCTACAAGGACCTCCATCCACGTGATCGTGCTGATGGCACGGTATTCATACCGCCCCAACTCCTTCTTCGCGGCGCTTATGCCGCCGAGATAGTCGATGAGGATATTCGTGTCAAACAGCGCTTTCACCATTCGGAGCGAAGCTCCTGCTGGTACGTCAGACCATCGACCTTTTTGGTTTTCCACAGGCCGAACACGTCCGTGCCAAGGGTGCGTTTGCGTTGTGCGATGTAGGCCTCGATGGCGTCACGAATCACTGCCGCGCGCGGACGTTGCTCTGCTTCCACAATCGCAGCCAAGTCATCGACCTGTGAATCCGGTAAATCAACCAAGATTCTCATTGCCACACCTCCGTATAGTGATATACATATCATATATCGCCGGTACGTTTAAAACAAGCGTTACCGATTTCCAAGCGGGGAATCGACGCGTAACCCTGTCGACCCAGCATTCTGTTTCGTCCAGACGAAAGACGCCCGAAATGCCGCGTCTTTCGCCCGCGCAAGAACCAGCTTTCTGCTCAATATGCTCCTGCCGGCCGGGCAGGCGTGCCCGATTTGCAGCGGTTCATAGCGCCGGCGTAGTAGGCGCGGCTTCGCTGCCTTGACAAGACCCTTTTCACACAACACTGGTTTCGTTCAACGATCCACTCGCTAGCGACGGGTCGGTGAATACGAAAAACGATCAGAACGCCAGCTCAGGGCGTCCAACGAACTTAATGAGGCTTGGTTTGAAACAGTCGTCTGCTGCATTGCCGTCCATCCGACTTTCCGCTTTGGCGGCCTTGACCGTCGCCGTGCTCGCCGCATGCGGCGGCGGTTCGGGCTCCTCCGACTCGAACAGTGCGGGAAGCTCGAACAATACAGGGAGCCAGAGCGGCTCGCCAGCCGCGTCGCGGAAAGCGAGCTTCCTGCCCCCGGCATCGACGGTACAGAGCGTTGCGGCCACCGGAGACCCCATCGCCGACAGCGTCGCTTACCTCAATGCCATGCGGCACAACGTCGGTTACACGACCGCACTCTCGGTCGATAAAGGGCTGACGACGTCGTCGCAAAACCATGCTGTCTATCTTGCCGACAACTCCATCTTGAGCCATGGGGAGACTGCTGGCTTGCCAGGATTTACCGGCGCGTACCCCGGCGACCGCATCGACAAGCAAGGCAGCTATTCGACTTGGGGCGAGGTAACGTCTGCCGGTGATGTGCGCGCATTCACTGACTCTCTCGTGGGCGTCCGGGGGCTCTTCGACGCTCCCTATCACCGAGTCCTCATGCTCGACAACTTCGCAAGCATGGGAGTGGGCAGCGCCTCCAGCTCAACGTGGCAGGCATTCAACATCGACTTCGGCAACGAGACGTCCGCCCTGAGCGGCACGCAAGTCATCGCATATCCGTACCCGAACGAGACGGACGTTCCGACGGATTGGTACGTCAATGAAATCCCGAGCCCGTTCGCGTCCGCGCCTCAGTACAACCAGACGTACACCGGTTACCCCATCACCATCCAGGGCAACATGATGTCCAAGTTGAGTTCCGTGAGTTATACGGTCACCGACAGCGGCGGGAATGCGGTGGCGTGTCAGCTTCAGACGTCTGCCAACGATACGCTACTCACGAACGCTGCGATGTGCGTTCCCTTCAAGCCGCTCAACTCAAACGCCACGTACACGGTGCATGTCGTCGGCGTTCTGACCACATTCGGGGCGAATGGGACGCAGAACAGTTCGCTAGATCTCACATGGTCGTTCACCACCAAGGCCGCGAGCACAACGAAGGTTCAAAAGTTGAACGGTGGCGGTGTTCGTCCGCCCGCCGTTCTGTAAGCGCCGCCTCGGGTAAGCACGGCTTTTAGCGAGGCCCGAGCGGCATCGGGCGGTCTGGCATCCGTGCTCGAAGAACGACAATCGACTAGGAGAAGTTTGATGAGCCTCGACGACAGAGACTGGTATCGCGAAGAAATGCGCCGACGAAATTCTGGTAGCGGAAGTCCGAATCGAAGCGGATATGTCCATCCCAATCTGAGACACCTGCAATCTCGGCCAAGCGCATCTCGCGGGAAGATCGCTCTGGTCTGGCTGCTCATATTAGGCGGGCTGTTCCTGCTTTTCCGATCTGCCGAGCGAAACGGTCAATTGGCCTTCGCGGTTTCGCACATCGTGGAGTTGGTACACCAGGAACGAACTCGCCTCTTTGCATTTGCCTGCGTTGTATTAGCCTTGGCGCTTATCCGCGCCGTTCGCGGAAGCCGCCGGCGGAAGCAAGCCACGGCGTGGCAGAAAGCAGTCTATAACCCGAAAGAGTTCCGGCGAAAGCGGTAGGGAGGCGACGAATTTCTTGTGGACCCACGCGGCGACGCCAGCCGAGCGCGACGCGAGCCGAGCGACGCGAGCTGTCACTTCTAGTTGCGCTCGCCATCCGTCAGTCTAGACACTCACAAGTGCCAGTCGGGGCATTCCAGATTGTGAGCCGGTGCTCCGCGCGCCAAGTCATTCAGATGTTCGAGCTGCTTAATGCTATCGGCCCCGGCCTCGATGTAGTAATCGCTGAGCTTTCGGTCTGCCATCGCATTTCCGCTGAAAACCGGCCCCGCGAACGAAAGATCGGGCACATACTTCAGCCCCAATCGCTTCTTGATCCGAGCCGCTGCCTCATTCACTTTGTCGTCCTCTTGAAGGCGCTGCGGCAATTCATCGAATGCATCTCTTATAGCTGCGCTGTCCAACGGGGCTGCCCGCTCCGCGCTCGTTAGGATTGGCGTGAATGCCGTCCAATCGTATGGGAGTTTTCGCCCGTTCGATTGGCTAGCGTCACGGCCAATGTTGACTTTGCCGAGCCACGCGTACATACCGGCCACGCCCTCGGTCGGCAAGTCGTCGCGTGTGACATCAAGTTCGATGGCTTCAGCAACGCCAGCATCTGCCAAGTATTGAGCGGCAGATGCCGTCGTAGCGAACCAATCTTCGGGCTTTGCGGATGCTGACACGCGAATTTCTGCCTGCTCAAGCGTGTATCCATTGGTGAAGTTGTCATTGACTGCCAGCCTACAGATTCGGAATGGCAGGACGTGACCAATCTTCTTTCCCTCGGCAGCCGCTCGAGCCTGGTCGGACTGCGCGTTCGCGTTTCTGTTCGTCGCGTCCGCCGTCGCGTTTGGGTCGCCGTCTGCACGCGAGCACGCTCCCAGGGAGGCCATGGCGAGAAGCGCGACGGCAAATCCAATCCTTGTGCGAGTGCGTTCGCTCATCGCTTTTCCGAGGGCGTGCACGCAGTCGGGGTGACTACCTGCTTTGCGATAGACCGCGTTGATTCGAGGCCGCGCAGGTTTGTATGTTCAGTGATGGTGTATGTGGCAACCACCCATCCCTCGGGAGTCACTTCTTCGTATTCGTCGATTTCCGTCTGCCCCATCGTGCCTTTCGTGCGCGAGCGCACATGGCGCAGCTCATTAACGGAGGCAACGCCTAGTTCATCCTTTAGGCTCATAGTTCACTCTTTTTTCTGGTAATCCGCCTAGCGTTCTTATACGCACCTATTTCCCTATTCGTTCGACACCGTTCCAGATACGCGGAGCGCGTGCGCGAGCGCGGGAAGCATCCTCCATTTCCACTCGGGCGCGTCGATATCGCCCGGCTGGTCGCGCACGGCTTCGTCAGCGAGAGCGAACGTATATATCGGCGTACCGTCCTTTTTCTCCGCCACCTTCAGTGGATGCTGTTCGAGGATTGCCTTCCCTATCATTCCGTATTGCAAGTTCGCGCCAGTGTAAGACGCATAGCCCGCTGCAGCAGCAAGTTGGGTCGCAGTGATTGTGCGATCTGGCGCGTGATAATGCGCCTGAAGCATCCGAACTTGCGCGGCCGACAAGTTAGGAAGCACCGCCGCGAGTGCAGCCGTGTATCCAACATCAGCCTCCGTTCCTTGTCGCCGCGGTGTACCGAGTTCGTCATCGATAGCTCGACGTGCGACAGCAATCGCATCCTTCACGGTCCCGCCTAACATCTTGTGAACCGGCGAGTTGTCCTTCCACGCCCAGCAACGCGCGCCGTAATCGCTGGCCCGCGCTACGAGAACATATCCCCGGTAGTTCTCTGTCTTCTCGGTCATTTTTTGCCGTGTACCTCGTGATGGTTTCGACGATGTAGATGCCTTGACTCAGCACGTTTAACGGCCTCAGAACCATTTTCTTGAGGGAGTAGCCGTTGTTGCGTTCGCTCCTTGACTTCGCAAAGGGGTCGATAGGCTGGTTCATGACGCGAATGAATCCGCGTCGCTATCGTCACCTAAGCGAGGTCCCATGGAACCCAACAAGAAAGAACCCGTCGACGCGATCAAGCTGGTCAAGTCGCTCATCGACGTCATTCAAGCATCCTTCGCGACCGCATGGAAAGCGGTCCTCATCCTCGGCGGCGTTATCTTGGTCGCCTACTGTTACTTCGAAAGCATCGTGCCCGAGGGTTTGTCCCTCGGTGACGCCTTCTTCCTCGCGTCGGCTGCTTTTTCGTTCACATGCATCGCCGTCATCGGGGTCAGCTTCGGTGTTTTCGCAGCCTTATGGGCGCTCAAGCTCCTCGTCCTCGCCAACGATTTCCGGCTCAAGCGTCGCGGCCAGCCGCCCGGCTCCTCGCTGCATCCGGCTGTCGATAACCGGTCGACAGTGTTCATGTCGTTCCTCGTTGCGCTCCCTCTCGCCTATCTCCTCATTTTCGTCAGGGATCAGGCACCGGACGCGCGCATGCACGAGACGTTGATGTTCTTCGCCGCAGTGGGCGCGATCACCGCGATCCTCCTGCTCATCGTTCCCGCGACGGCGCAGCGGAGCAACCATCGGCTCACCGTGAGCGTGCTCGCAATGGCCGTCTTCAGCATTCTTGTCGCGACGCGGCCCGCCATTCTGAATCTGGCGATGGCCAACCTCGGGGTGCGCTCAGCCCCCGGCCAAGTGGTAATTTTTTCCGACGCTGAGCACACGCAACTCGCCGCGATCGCAGCGGCCAGCGGTATGAAGGTCCAATTCTGCAAGTTGCCGACGACCGACAAATGGGGCACGCGCGACGCTCGCGCGGTCTGGCATGGCGTGGGTGGCAGTTCATACGTTCGGCTCTTCGACGAGACAAACGGGTCGCGAAACGTCCTCGTGCGGGCGAACCGCGCGGATGTGGAAATACTGCGGGGCGACCGTACAGGCTTTAGCTGCGCGCCCACGCTGGCTGCCGCTCCGGCCGGTAAGTCGTCATGACGCGCATCTACGCAACGCTGAGAAAGCGCTACACCACGGAGGCATTGAAAGCCCTGGGTTTCGTCAAGGACGGCGGACTGATGGTAAAGCGCGGGGCGATGCGTCGCATCCGCGCACAAGCATCGAGCCTTGATGGCGTGTGGTGGCGAGTGACCCCGCTCGAGCGCCGCTGGCGTTAGACAACCGCAGAAAACGAAAAGACGCTCAAAAACGCGCGTCTTTCCAAATCCGACACCCGTCAACGGTCGGTAGCCTTGTCTTCGCTCATGAAAGCGTCTGCGTGGTAACGCAACCGCTGCTGGCTCAATCGGCCGTTGCGCCATAAATGAAAACTCACGAATACAACGAGGAAACATGAAGCTCAAAATGATCGGCGTCGCCGCCCTGTCTGTTTTTGCCCTCTCCGCTTGCTCCGAAATGCAGATGGGCGCGCAATCCGCCAAGACGACAGCGACCGGCTCCGCTGCTGGCGAAGCGTCGCAGAACGCAAGCGCGGGCCTCCAACACTGCACCGCGCCGCTCGGCACCGTCGCCATCGTCGAGGATACGGAAGCGCCGTGGTACGGCCTTCTCACTGGTCAATACCAGCTCGGATCGACGGTGCCCGTCCTGAAGCTGCTCGTTCAGCAAAGCAACTGCTTCGTGATCGTCGATCGCGGCCGCGCGCTCGGCACCGCGATGGGCGAGCGCTCGCTGAAAGCGTCGGGCGAACTGCGCAAGACCTCAAAGATGCACAAAGGCCAGATGGTCGCAGCCGACTACACGATCAGCCCGACTGTGACATTCAGCAACCGCGACGCGGGCGGTGGGGCAGCGGGCCTGCTCGCATTCGTGCCCGTGGTTGGCGGTGTGCTCGCCGGTGCCGCCGGCACGATGAAGGCACAGGAAGCGTCGACCATGCTGACGCTCGTCGATAACCGGTCCAGCGTCCAACTCGCGGCCGCTGAAGGGTCGGCGCGCAATGTCGACTACGGCATGCTCTCCGGCGTGTTCGCCGGCGGCTTCGGCGGCGCAGGCGGTGCGGGCGGCGGTGCTTATGCACGCACGGCGCAAGGCAAGGTCGTGGTCGCCGCATTCACCGACTCGCTCAACAACCTCGTTGGTGCGGTTCGCCAGTACCGCGCGCAGAACGTCAAGGGCGGGCTCGGCAACGGTGGCGCTCTGGTCGTCAACTGATCGAGCTAAGGGCGCAAGGCAGCACATCGTTCCGCCCAGTTAAGGACCCGTTTAGGTTGGCCGTTATACCTGTCTCATCGAACCATCAAAGGAAGCTCACATGCGCCTCTTTCTCGCCATCATCATTCCGTGGCTCCAGTTCTTCACGATCGGCCGTCCGATCGCCGGAATCATCTGCTTTCTGTTGCAGATCACCCTGATCGGCTGGATTCCCGCCGCTATCTGGTCCGTTTTCGCACTCGGCCAGTACAAGACAGATCGCAAGATCGAGCGCGCGCTCGGTAGCCGCGCCTAAAGCATCTCTTATGGCCGCCGCCGGGCGGGAGCTTCGCGTCGGCCTTACTGTTAGACAGGTACGATGATGCGCTACGCATTCAACGCTGGACGGCTTCTGTTGCGACGACGGATTACGTGGCAGACGTTCAAGTACTCACTTCGCGAACGCCCAGTGGCCGTTGCCGGCCGCGCTGGTTGCTACGTCGTCGACCCGCATTTCGACGAAGAAACGATGCTATGACCGTTCAGCGTCAAAGTTCGGGCTCTTCGCCCCCGTGTTTGGTGCCATCGACGACGCGACGTCTATGTCACATCACTCTCTCCACTCGCCGATGACAATTTCGCCTTCCACGTCATTGGCAGCCGCCACCTGAGCGCGACTGCCATCAGCTCATCGTCAGTCAAAGTCGAATGCTCTTGCGTCGTCAGCAGCACGCCGACGCCATTCGAACCAACTTCCGGCGGAACATATGCCGCTCGATAAGTAGGCATCGCCTTTCTCCATGTTGTGGATACAAGTATCTTCTGCCTCGATCAGCCGCCGTCATCCGCAAGAAGGGATGCTTGCGCCAGATCAACGTTAGGCGTTGCCTTCGGCTTGGCGGTTCGGGGCGGTAGAGGAAACGGCTCCGCGTGCATCGCCTCAACCGGATAAAGCTGCAGGAACGAGCGCGCTTCGTCCGTGCTCTTGCAAGACAGCCAGTCTTCATATTCCGTCGGCGGGATGATGACAACCGACCTCTTTTCCGCTCCCGGCCTATGGAACCGCTTCATCAGCGGGTGATCGTCGGCGTTGACTGTCAACATCGTCATCGACAGGCTGGTTGAGCCATCGGCCGGATCTTTCCATGCACGCCAAAGCCCAGCGATCGCGAGCGGCGCGCCATCGGCCATGCCGATTCGCCAGCGCACTGCCTTGCCAGTCTCATAGTCCGGCTCGTAGAACCGGCGACAGGGGATCAGCGCGAATTGCAGCTTGTTCCAGGCGGTGCGAAAACTCGTCTTCTGGCCGACTGACTCGGAGCGCGCGTTCATCGTATCGAATGCTTTCACGCCCTGCGGGATGAACCTGCGCGGGACCATGCCGAACGTCGCGGCGTCAGTCAAATACTCACCGTCGACGCGGCGGAAGATCGGCGCAGCATAGTCCTTGTAGATTTCCGGCTTGTAATCGAAGTTCGGCACCGGGAACAGACTGAAGACGTCAAACGCGTCTTTCGGATTAGACTCGTAGCTCGTGCACACTTTTTTGCCCTCCGTTGCGAAAATATACACGGAGGCGCAGCGGCGCCCGCCTTGCCGTTGCCGCAACTGGGGTCAGCGGCGTGGCACCCGATTTGCACAGAACGCCCGTTGGCCTTGCCGCGTGACTGCGTTGTGCCGCCAAGAGCGGCATCGACTGTGGCCGGCCAGATAACCTACGCGAGAGGTTTCTTATGGCTGCCCGCTCGATCGCTTCAATGACGCTGAGTTTCGGTCTCGTCTCTGTGCCGGTGAAGGTCTACACGGCCACCGAGAGCAAGTCCGGCGTCGGTTTCAACCTGATGCATAAAGAGTGCGGCACCCGGCTCAAACAGCAGTACGTCTGCCCGCACGACGGGAAGGTCGTCGAGCGCGCCGATATGGTCAAGGGCTACGAGTTCGAGAAAGAGAAGTACGTGATCTTCGAGAAGTCGGAACTGGAGGCGCTGGAAGCTAGCGCGAGCCACACGATCGACATTGTGTCGTTTGTGCCAACCGAGGCGATCGACCCGATTTATCTCGACAAGGCCTACTACCTCGCCCCCGACAAGCGCGGCGGAAAACCGTACCGGCTGCTGCAGGAAGCCATCAAGGACAGCGGCACGTGCGCCGTAGCGCGCTGGACCTGGAAGGGCAAACAGCACATGGTGCAGGTGCGCGCCGGCAACGACGGCTTGATCCTCCAAACCTTGCTCTACGCCGACGAAGTCCGTTCCCAG
Organism: Caballeronia hypogeia; assembly: GCF_001544875.2. Taxonomy (GTDB): domain Bacteria; phylum Pseudomonadota; class Gammaproteobacteria; order Burkholderiales; family Burkholderiaceae; genus Caballeronia; species Caballeronia hypogeia. Next base: position 216,336 of record NZ_FCOA02000007.1, on the reverse strand, counting down.
GCCGATATCGGCATCGAAGAGACTGATATTCAGCCGACGGAGCTACAGCTCGCCGAGCAACTGATCGAGCAGTACCGCGTCGACAGCTACGACGCGGCCGCGTACAAGGACGAAGAAAAGGAGCGCATCCTCGCCGAGATCGACAAGAAGATCGCCGGCAACAAGATCACCGCCGCGCCCCACATCGAGCACCCGGGGGCACAAGTGATCGACCTGGTGGAAGCGCTACGCGCCAGCCTGAAGAAAAAGCCACAAGCGGAGGGCCGTGCAGCCCCGCGCGCCGCGGCCGGCAAGGCTGCGAAGCCCGTTGAGACTGCCGAAACGCCACCTCCGACGAAGAGGCGCGCAGTGCGCCGTGCCACGACCGAAGAGCAACCGGCGCCCGCACGCAAGACCGGCACCCGAAAGTGACAATGCGCGACAGCGGTTACAGCCTGCGCGAAGTCCAGCGGATGCTCGGGATCTCGCGTAGCGTCGTCGAACGGCTCATTTCGGCGGGTTTCATCTCTCCCTCGGCCGGCGCGCGTCGCGAGCGGCGTTTCAGCTTCCAGGACGTTGTGATGCTGCGCACGGCGCATTCGCTGAGAGTCGCCGGCGTTTCGCCGATGAAGATCGTTCGCGCGCTCGGCCACCTTGAAAAAAGTTGGGCGCGAGAAGGCTCGCTCACCGGTGTTCGAATTGCTGCAGTGGGAGCGCGTGTCGCCGTGCGTGACGGCGCCAGCCGGGAATGGGATGCCGAATCGGGCCAGTTGCTGCTGGACTTCGAGCCGCGCCCCGCGTGCGGGGAAGTTGCCTCGCTGGCGCAACCGCGACAGCAGAGGTACGAGGAGACCGCCGACGAGTTGTTCTTTCGAGCTCGCGCGCTCGAGGACGCGGACTTGGATGCCGCGGAGGCGGCCTACCGCGATGCGCTCGAAGCGGCGCCCGATTACACGGACGCGTCACTCAACCTGGGCTGCATCCTTTTCGAGGCGGAACGATACTCTGACGCCATCGCAGTGTACCGAGACGCCCTTCGCTTCCGACCGGACGATCCGGTATTGCACTTCAATATCGGCGTCGCATTGGAAGACTCCGGCCAATTGCGCCAAGCGCTCGAGGCCTATCAGGCTTGTATCGCCCGCGCGCCCGACTTCGCTGACGCACATTTCAATGCCGCCCGGATTCACGAGGAGCTTGGCGAGGCAACCAAGGCGATTCGGCACTTCAATTCGTTTCGCAGACTGCAAAAAGATTAGACGAGGCCGCATTGACCATTGAAGCGGTGTGGTTCCTTATCGTTGGCGCGCTACTCGTTTTGATGGCGGTCGGGAGGAAGATCGTCGAGCGCCTGCCGATGACCGGCGCGATGGTGTACCTCGCAGTTGGATTCGTGCTGGGTCCAGCCTGCATCGGGCTACTCACGCCCAATGTCGAGAAAGACGTCCACCTCCTGCGCATTCTCACCGAAGCCGGTCTTGTCGTATCGCTCTTCGCCATTGGGATGTACCTGAGAATCGAACTCACCGACTCGCTGTGGAGATTGACGCTGCGGCTTGCCGGTCCCGCGATGCTCATCACAATCGCGGTCATGTTCGTGGCTGCACGCTGGGGGCTTGGTCTCGCCGCCGGTCCTGCCCTCCTCCTCGCCTCTGTGCTGGCGCCGACTGATCCGGTGCTGGCCAATGAACTGCGTGTGGAGAAAGCGGGCGACGATGAACCGTTGCGTTTCGCCTTGTCATCGGAAGGAGGTCTCAACGACGGCGCGGCCTCTCCAATGGTCTTCATCGCTCTCGCGCTGTGCGGCGTGCATAGCCTTGGCAGCGACAATCCATGGACTTTTGCTCTCGCGATCCTTTGGGGACTGGCCAGCTCTGCCATCATCGGATGGGCTTTCGGCACCGGAGTCGTCGCCCTTGTCACAAGGCTGCGGACCCGCTACGACCATGCGCTCGGCCTGGAAGGATTTTTGGCGCTCGGGCTGGTCGCCCTTGCCTATGGTGCGACGCTCATCGTCGACGGCTACGCGTTTATCGCGGTGTTCGTCGCCGGCGTCGCGGTGCGACGGCAGGAGATGAAGGCCACCGGCGACCAGGCGCCGAGCGAGGCGTTGGAAGAAATCGAACGTGGTGAGCGCGAAGAAGCCGCCAAAGATCCCGAACTGGCACACGCCTATATGGCCGAGTCGATGATGGGCTTTTCGGTCGAGATGGAGCGGTTCATTGAACTGGGTCTGATGCTGCTCATCGGCAGCGTCGTCTCTGCGCATTCGCGAGAGATGCTGCACTGGTACGTGATCTGGCCGGTGCTGTTTCTGTTTCTCATTGCCCGCCCGATCGGGACGACGCTGTCGCTCATCGGTTCTTCGTTGGACTCCCACCAGCGATTCCTGTCCGCTTGGCTCGGGCTACGCGGCGTAAGCGCGTTCTATTACCTGCTTTTTTGTCTCGAACAAGCCGGAAAACCGATCGCATTAGAGATCGGACCGATCGTCTTGGCAGCAATTGTTCTCTCGGTAATTCTCCACGGCACTAGCGCGACGGTCCTACTCGATCGCTACTTTCACCGGCGCGACTAATCGGGCCGGAACGCTGTTTGCTTCGGCCGTCACTGCTCGTAACTTAAGGAGAAAAGACATGGCTGAACAACACAAGCCGGGCGAAAAAGTCCAGACGTCAGGAATCTACAAGCTCGTCAAGGAAGGCGACGGTGCCACGGCATTCGAGGTGACTTGCGTCGAGGGCGAGCACTTTCCGCCCACCCGAAGTGGCAAAGGAGCACACTACGAGCTGGTTCACGCAGCGACCCATTCGCACAAGCACAGCGAGCTCGGCAGCGGCGACAAGTAGGACGCGAATGTCTGGCGGCGACCCAGCAGTGTCCGGGCGCCGTCGGCAACCAAGCCCCCAGCAATCATCGCTGGTGAGGAGGCGCCATGTTTCGGTCGTACCTTATTGATCCTCTGTCGTGCACCGTTACGAAGGTGCGGGAGGGTTTCGACCGTGCCGAACAACTCCTCGGCACCGATCGGCTCGACGTCGCCACGCTATGGACCGCTTCTTTTGACCCGCATTCGTCGGTCAATCTGGTTTCGGCGGACGAGGCCACCTTGGATGAACCGCTGTCGGAAACCGGCTTCAGCCTCTTTTTCACATGCCACGGCACGAGGAAAGAGTGGCAAATCACCGGCAAGGCGGTGCTCGTCGCGGGCGGCGATATCCCGACAGACATTGCTGAGCAAGTCGACACAGTTGCATCCGTCGAACGCGCAGTCGAATTCAAGTTGCAGATGGAGGCCGAGGTTGTTGCTTGGACCGAACATCCCCAGTTCTCCAACGGTCGGGCGGGCGTGAGACGTGCGCAAGTCAAAAACGAGAGGTCCGACCACCGCAAAAGCGGGTCCTGACTTTCAGCTATCGACCCCCAGCGGACCCTCGACCTATCTCTGTCAAATCGGGCAGTTCCAAGGTACAACGGTCATTCGCCCGCGAGTCGCTACGAGAGCAACGCACAAACGTCGCTGGTTCAATCGATGGCGGGAAGCGGACGCGTCAGAGGGGCAGCGGCTGCCCACTTCCTGGCTTCTCGGTTCGCGCCGGCCGGGATTGATCGAATGCGTTTCGTGGAGCGGACGAGTAGGCAAGTAAGGGAACCCTCCTCATCCGACGCGTGCACGCTGCGCCTAGTGATCCCATTGCGGAAGATTGCACAGTTATTTCCGCGGTCGCACATGTTACGTGTTTGCGATGGGATATGCTTCTGAAATCTCCCGCCGTTGTGAGGCTGACCATGCTCCGCAACTCCCGCTGTGTTGCCGTCATCACAACCTTTATCCTCGTGTGCGGGCTCACCGTAGGTCAAGCAACGCCGCTCGATAGCCAAGCCGAAAATGATAAAGAGATCTGCAATAACGTGAATTTGAAGGCGATTGCCCGGAATTATTTGGACGCGCCAGAAAATGCGACAAGCGTATATCTCCTAGCTAATCCCGGATTCGACGACAAGATCGTAAGGCGGGAAACGCTCGCGGGATTCACCTATTTCGTGGCACCGCTTGAAACAATCCCTCTTTGTGCGAATGCGACCAATCTAGCGAAGTCCTCGGTAGAGGACAATTTGTTCACCGAACGAGACATACGGTTTACCGCGGCTAAGGTTTTTTCTAAACGGCTCTTGGCACAGTCAAACCAAGGGGACCCGCAACCGACGATCGTGAGAATCGAGCTCGATAACAAGGAGCGCGCTCTCGAAGAAATAGATGAGCTGCGGTCAAGGGCCGACTTAGTTCAATTGGGCATTGAAAGCTCCGTTCGCTATAGATATCTCGAAAACCACCTCCTACGTTTCACCGCAGAGAATTTAATTCAAGCCGCAGCAATCCCAACTCGATACTTTAAATTGAAGCTGATCTACGCAGGAGTCTTGTCGCCAGATGTAGGCAAAGACATCATTTTAGAAATTGCTCTTGTATCAGGCGTTCCGGCCACCGAGATATCTCTTATTGGAGACCCTAACGGCTGCGGCTTCGAGCAGCCTATGGTGATGTATTTTGAAGAGTCCAAATACGGGCCGAAGAACTACATATTCATTGCTTCTCCGGGCCTTTATCGGATCTGTAGTTTTGCCGGGCTTTCAACCGCACTATCAGCTTCTTCACTGAGCTCAGTCAAGAACTTTGACTCCACAACCAATTCGGATACTTTCTTCGTGATCGACCTTTTAAGGAACTCGTTATTGCGCATGGGCATTTCGGGCATAAGTGTCGAACCTGCCGGGCCGATCGAGTCCAAGGAGGCGTATGTGACAATTAAGGGCCTTCGAGACAGGATTAATATGCCAGGAGTTTTTACCGGAAAAAGAAATGAGCGGGTGTTTCTTAAAATAAAATTGAAAGAGAACATATTGAGCATTGACCAGCGGTATGAATACAGCGACTTCTCAGGAACCCTGCGATGGCGAGACCCGGAAGATCCACAGTATGCAAGCACTGATTTCGCCAAGGGCGCCAGTCTGTTTTTGGGGCGCCTTATTAGCGAGATAAAGTATGTTCTAACTGCTTCAAAATGAACGCTTTCTCCAGGGGGAACCACATCTCAGATCCAAACTGGGACGAGCGCGAAAACAATGGATATGGCGTTAGCGACGCTTTACCAGCAATAGAGACCGTGACCGTGCGATAGCAGCTAGACGCACTTGTCTTCGGCGGCGTCCTCCGTTTTAGGAGCACGTCGGGAACCATGTCTTGAGGGAGGACGAATGCGGCGGCATTTTCTATTGCTCGTGATCTGCATGGTTGGAATCTCCATGGCGCAACTGGGATGCGCTGCCGAACCAGAAGATGAGATTGAGCCTCGGGCCTTTTGCGAATGGGTGGACCTCCGGACCTTGGGGGAGAGCGCGCATGTGAGCGGTTCCGCCAGGTTCCTATACTTTCGCGACAATCCGGGGTTCGACTCGCGGCAAGTTCGGTCGATCGCCGTTGGCGGTTATTCCGTCTACGAGGTGCCTATATCAACGCTATCGGTTTGTGCCGAGCCTCCAGACCTCAAAAAAGCTGTCAGAAAAATGATGTTAGCACCCGACGGTGCCGAACTCGCGCTGCTGGAGGCGTTCGATAGATACGCAAGCAACGAGAAGGTTAAGACCCCCAAAGTTCTTGAGCTGGCGATCGACCACAGCAGTGACTTTCACCGATTTGATAAACGGTCGTTCGCAACGATCGATCAGCTAGCAGTCGAAAGTGCATATCGATATCGTTGGTTGCAAACTCACGGCGGCGGCAGATTCACGATGGAGGAGTTGTCTGCCGCCGCAGCTCTTGAAGAGAGGCGGTTCCCAGTCATGGTTGTGTACACCGGAGTCATCGATCACGGCTCGGCAAGGGACCTGTTGGTACAAATGGCGTTTGCAGCCAGAGAGGCACCATCGGACATTGTCCTGGTCGGTCACTCTGATACATGCGAACCAGGAAGGGTTATGTACTTAGAAGAACTACCACCGTTCGGCGATGGCCCTGTCCGCTATGAGTTTATCGATGCCCCAGGAATACGTTCTGATGTGTGCGGCGGGACAGCGGCAACCTTGTCAACCGAGATCCCTCAAGTGCCCTCCCACACAAAGAGCTTTGACTCCCTCGACCCTGAAGGAAAATCATTTTACATCGTCGATCTTGTAAAGCGTGCGCTGCTTGAGGCTGGCATCACGGATGCAAAGGTCTATGCCGCCGGGCCCGTCGACACGGATCTCGCTTACATTGGAATATCGAATCTCCTCAATAGCGTTAATCCGGAAGGCGCATTCTCGGGACCTCGTTTGGAACGACTTTTGTTGCATATCAGTCGGAACGGCAAAAAGTTGACTATCGAACAGAGATACGAATATAGCAATTTTAAAGGGACGCAGCGTTGGAGGGATCCCGAGCAACGTCAGTTTGCCGATGATGCTTTTGCACGAGGCGCGCAGGACTTCCTCGGCGTATTGATTTCAAGCGTGAAGTTACTGATTTTGAAAGGGGAATAGCTGTGCCCTTCCGCTGAGTGCGTCGTGGTCGCTGCTTGCAGCTAGCATGACAACGGGTAATAATTCTGGGGGTTTGGAGAATGTCACCGTTGACTTTTTTTCGCGCGAGTTCGCTAATCCTTCTTTCCGCGTCTATTCTTGTTGTTGTCAGTATCGCCTTGCTAGGCTTATCTGGAATCGTAACTGCGCCGGAATTTCGGGATATTTCCCTTGCGATTGTTCCAGGGATGGCTGGTTATATTCCAGCAGCGATCGCTTTCATAATGGGAGAGGCCAAGCCGAAGGGGCCTATTATTTGGCGACCCTTCGCCTACATTATATTCGCCGGGTATCTCGTTTACTTTTCTATTTTGGAAGCGACGGTTATTCTATATGCTTTTCGGCCGATTTTTGACATTGATGCCGCTAAATTCATTCTTGGGGGACTGCAAAGCGTATTCGGCTTTGCCATTGGTGGAATATTTGTTAAGAAGCTTTTAAAGTAGTCTCGGACAAATCTGGCAATGTCCAAAGACAGTTGAAGGTTGTGACGGCGTGAGAGTCGCAGCCATCAGCGTGATTGAGCGCTATTAGTCTATGGTCGCTGTGCGATGCGGAGGAGACCTCCAAATGACAATGTAGCGGCGGAGGTGACCGACTGCTCATGGCCGTTCGCTGCCATTCGGGAACTGGCTCTTCGCTACTTCATGCCTACGGCGCGACGCATCGCCGCTGAAATCCCTTGCCGGGTGCGGTGATAACCTTCCCACGGATCGGCTCGCAGGGAATGCATTCGCTGCGCCGCCTTCTTTATCGTCCACTGGTACGCATCCCGCACGTCCTTCAGTTCGTCCCAGTGGATCGGCATCGAGACGCCCATGCCTGCGCGAGCGCGCGCAGAAAACGCAGCCGCCGTACTCGCACCCTTTCCATTGCGCAGATAGTCGATAAAAATCTTCCCGACTCGATTCTTGGGACCGAGCACTGCGGAGAAACGCTCCGGCATTAGCTTCGCCATGTAGCGCGCGACCGCGTGGGAGAAGTCTTTCACCTCGTCCCACTGCTGCCGGCGCGTGAGCGGCACGACAATGTGAAAGCCCTTTCCACCGCTCGTCTTGATGAAGCTCTTGAGTCCGATCTCGTCGAGCAACACCTTGGATAGCGTCGCCGCATCGAGCATCATCTGCCATGAGAGCTCGGGGTCCGGGTCAAGGTCGAGGATGAAGCGATCGGGATGATCTAGGTCGGGCTGCACGGCGTTCCAGCTATGCAGCTCGACGACGTTCATCTGGGCGAGGCCGATGAGCGCCTCGTGACGGTCGACGACCAGCAGCGGCGGGTGACCAGGGTGCATCTCGACCGGTAGCCGCGTGATACCGGGGATCTTCGATCGCTCCTCGTGCTTCTGGAAAAACAACTCGCCGTGGATGCCTTCCGGTGCGCGTACCAGCGACACGGGCCGATCCTTCAGGTACGGCAACGCGAATTCCGCGATCTCATCGTAGTAACGCACCAGATCGATTTTCTTCATGCGCGTCACGTCATCAATGATGCGCTCGGCGTTGGATACCTTCACGCCTGCAAGTACGAGCGTTCCGGCGCGGCCCGGTGAGACCCGCGTGGTTCCCTTCGCTTGGGGCAGGCTCTCCGGTTCATCAATGTCCACTACCGTCTCTTCGGTCACTGCTGTCGCGGGCTTGTCCTCTCGCATGCCTTGGAAGACGGGATGGCGAACCTCGCCCGACGGCGTCCATTCGAGGAACGACGCCTCAACGACGAGTTCGGGCGCCAGCCACACGAAGTCGCGATCTTTCTCGCGCGGGGGTGGATTGTAGAAAGGCGGATCGTCGCGAACGAGCTTGACCGCCTTCTTTTCCAGATCGGCGAGTGTGCGCGGCTTCAGTTCCGCTTTTACGGTACCCGCAAACCGCAGACTGCCGTCTCGCTCGTGCACGCCGAGCATCAACGATCGCATCCCGCTCTTCGCGCCCGCCACACGCGTATAGCCGCCGACGACAAACTCCTGGCGCTGGAGGCACTTGAGCTTGATCCAATCGGTCGACCGACCGGAACGGTATGGCGCATCGGCGCGTTTGCCGATGATGCCCTCGAGCCGCATGCGGCACGCGGACGCGAGCAGCGATTGCGGGTCCTCCGTGAATGACTCACTAAAGCGAATGCGCTCGCTCGATGTCTGGGCGATCAACTCGCCGAGCAGCTCTCTGCGCTGGGAGAGCGGCACTTCCCGCAGATCGCGTCCGTTGAGGAACGGGATGTCGAACGCGAAAAAGGTCAGTTGCGCCGTACTGCGGCGGTCAAACGCATTCTGCAGTGCGTTGAAGTCGGGCACGCCGCTCTCGGTGAGCACCACCACCTCGCCGTCAAGCCATGCATTTTCGACCCGCAATCCGTCGATAGCGGTCGCCAGCGTGCGCATCTTCTCTGTCCAGTCGTGTCCCCCGCGCGTGATGAGCTTTGCTGTGCCTTGCTCGACTCGGCACATCAGGCGATAACCGTCGAACTTGATTTCGTAGAGCCAGTCGCCGCTCGCGGGCGGCCGACGCGCGAGCGTCGCTAGTTGCGGAGCAATCGTCTCCGGCAATGGTTCATCAGCGGTTCGCCCGCCTCCGCTCGAGGAGCGTCTTTTCATATGCTGACGGGTCATCATCGATAACGCGAATCTGCGCTACCGGATAGAGCTGCGCGGCGAGGTCCAGCGCCTCTTGCTTTTGAGCCACGATCGTCACAAAGATTCCTCCCCGTCTGTGGGCATCGAGAACCTTAATGCGCCATCCAGCATGTTCGTTGCGCCGGACGCCCGCCTCGTCCACCGGTCCATCACTGACCGTCATAGCGCGATACCCAAAGCGTATCGCCCAATCCGTGCGCAAAGTCCTCGCCCGTACTAGGCAACCCTTCCTAGAAGTTCTCTTCTATCCACGCCTTCGCCCATGCGATGGCGCGGTCATGCGCCGCGCGATCAGTGTCGAAATAGCCGATATCGGAAAAGTGGAAGATTTGGCCGTCGGCCTCGTCTTCAGTCGTTTTGCGCTCAACCTCGCACCATAAGTGCCAGTGGTGGCCGCTTCGCTTAGGCCGAGAATCGATCGTCCAGTCACCGTACTCTATCTTCAGCGCTGAATCGTCTACGGCCTGCGGCTTGTCCGGCATTGGGAGCGTCATTGTCATCCGTGTAGGTTTTTCCAATTAGATTGTCGTAGTCGGTGCTCGCAGCACTAACAATCGCCCGCAGCATCCGGGTGAGTGCATCGTCGGTAGGCTTGCATTCCACGATCACGCGGGCAGTGCGCAGCGAGATTGAGTGGGTTTTGTGCAAGCCTTTGCCGCCGCTCGTTTCAAAACCGAACCGGTGAATCTCGCCCGCCGACCCCGGCGAAGGATTCTCGTGGGAAACAATGGTCACTTTCATACTATCAAAGCCTTCGAGCGCTATCTACGACCCTTTAGCAACGATCGTGCTGGGTCATAAATCGCTCATATCGGAGTCTTCTACGCAGTTGGTTCCTGTTTCTCCGTCATTTCGAACCGTAGTGTTGCGTCCGGGCGGTGGTCGGCCAATGCAAGCCGACAGCGGAACGCCGCGTGCTCGACAGAAGATGCGATTCGCTCCACGGAGGAAGCAATGAACCCCGTCTTCAACGAAAAGACGCGCGACGGCGAAATCGCCCGTGCGTTAAACATGGCGTTGCACGCACTCAGCGTTCATTCGGGGGCGATGGTCCTATTGGACGACAGCGAGCCAGTCACCCTGAACTTTTCCCGGGAGACCGCGGCGATCCTACGCGCCATGCAATTGCTGGGCGTGAACCCGGGGGAGACGCTGCCAGCGCCAAATCTCGACGATTACGATCTCGGAAAAAAAAACGTCCCAGGGTTTTAGCCCCGGGACGTGTTCACAAAGCAATGGGCGGCTAGGCCGCTTCAGCAAAAAGGCTTAATTGCGTCGGGTCGAATCCCAACAGCGCGTCGTGTGCGTCGCCGCCAATGGCGTTCGCGATCAGATGCGCATCCAACTCGGCCGGCGTCAGGTTCAGACGCTGAGCGAGTCGTGAGAAGTACTGCCCCCGCTTGGCCATGTCCTGATACCGCTGGGCCATGCCGGTCGGCAACTTCACGATGCCCTCGTTCAGCCAGAAATGCGCTGAATCGATCGCGTCGCGATGCTGCGTGTCCAGCATGAATGCCGTGTCGTACGTGCAGGTGACGAACAAACACGCTGCTTCCGCATCGACGTCAAACTGCGACGTCTCCTCGAAATACACCGTCTGCTCACCGCCTGTCGTCCTCGCATATCGCCCGGGCCGACCGGGATGCCGGTACGGGTTCCACTGCTCGGCATCGAACGAGCGCAACCCTGTCACCGGAGCTTCCTTGTCGTACTGACCCACCGGATACCAACCGTGCAGCACGATTTCCTTCTTCGGCAGGGATTCGAGCGTCGGGATCGGATAGCGACGCCCCAACACATTTACGTCGTGCCAGACCGCAAGCGCAGGAAACGCATGCGGCGCGTAGTGATGCATGGATAGGAAAAAGTCGATGGCCACCAACTGCTGCGGTGTCACGAACTCGAACTGCGGCTCGCACAGCACCCGGTTCTCTTCAGTGTCGGGAATCGAACCGGTAGTCAGTGCGCCAGAGTGCGCTTCTGCACGATCTCGCTCGGCGGCGTCGATACTCAGCAGCTTGCGCAGCAAATCGATGCGCGTCGCGTAGCTATAGGTGTCGGCCTGGATGCGCGTGTATCCCGCATCGCTCAGCGAACGCCCTACCAACTCCCGGCGCGACATGTCCCACTGGATTGCGAGCAGATAGTTCCGATAGTCGTTGAGCGGACGAAGATGTCCGTAGTGCTCATCTTCGATCATCGCCTCGAGCGACTTGTCACGGTCGCCAGAGACAAGACAAATTGCGCAGCCGAACCTCGATCCGCACGCGGCGCGGGCACCAGCATCGCCCACCACGACACCGCACGTTCCTCCGTTTCCTGCCCGGTAGATATCGGACAGGCGATGGATCGTGGCGGGTGCCAATGGCGACGGAAAGGTCAGGTCCCGAGCATCGGCCAGCAGCGCGAGCATCGTCCAAACATGATCGGACGTCCAGTCGCTGAGGGGAGAGATCGTAAGCGCTCCGGTCCTGCTTCTAACCGCTTGATCGGCGCTATCGCGTCTCTCAGCCATCGCGACCGCACGCGAGGTACTTTCGTCCCTGCGCAGCCCGAGCACCGTAATGACTTCGCGAGCACCGTCATCCGCCGCTCGTCGTTCGAGCAGTGTTCGAAGCCGACCTCCCGGCCGTACCTTCCATTCATCGGCGCACGGACGGGTACGTCTACCGTCGCGAACGCCATTCTCGGGCGTGCGTGCCAACGTACCGCGACCCATCGTTGAGACGACGAACTGGCTTGCCAACGACGGTGTCGTCACGTGGACCTGTACAGGCAACGCCGACGCTTCGATATACAACTGCAGCTCGTCCAGCACTGAGTGCAAGAAGTTTGCGATCGTAGGATTCTCGATACGGATAAGGGGGTGCAGATGGACACTGCTCAATGCCTTGTCAGATAAGGCGATCTCGAAAACAGCGGTGTCCATCCCATCGGTCCGACTGATGGACAATTCTCGTGCAAATTGTCCATCTGAATACAGGCATCGAGACGTTATCGGCTCCGCCCGCGAAGCGGCAACACCTTCTCTCCGGTAAGCTTTGCGAGGGCTTTCTTCGTCTCAAACAGCTCAACGAGCAGGGAGGCTTCTCGAGCGAGGGCCTCTTCCCAGAGCAGGCGATATTTGCTTGCCGACATTCGAGCCGACGCGAGCTGCTCCTTGGCTTCCCCCTTCGGCCTAGCCTGGTCAGCGGCCGCGTGGTCGATTGCTTCGATCAGATCTTTGAAGATGGGCCGAGACTTCTTGATGCTCCCCTTTCCCCGGCCAGCTTCTAGGGCAACGGCATCGTTCGAGATTCGCGTTCCCTTCGGGACTGACGTCGGATTGCCGTTTTTCAGGCGTTCGAGCGCCTTGAAGTAGTCGTTGAGAGTGTCAGCCACGGTCTGAGCCCCTGTTGGCAATTTCAAGGCAACGCTTTCGCGCCGCTATCATCGAATCCAAGTCGTCCTTTTCGAGGTGATAGGTGATCGATGATTGTTCGAGGGAGTTGACCAGGTGTTGCTGCTGATCGATGGCCCGATTAAGCTTCGACAGCTTGATTACGATGTTCTTGCAATCCTGCAGGCACAGCACACCCATCATTCTCAGGCCGGTCTTGTCGCACTCACCGACCTTTACGCAACCTCCGAACGGGGTTGCCTTGTAGGCAGTCAATCCCTTCTGAAACTGTTTGAGCGTTATGGCTCGATCAACAATCTGGCCGCGATTTTTCTTCTGCTGTTCGAATATCCCAGCAGCACCAAACAGAGGTTCATCGGCGAATACTATGTCCCGAAGGAACGCCATTGCTTCTGACACCGGTTTGGCGTCGCGCCAGTCCTTACAAATGTGCTCTTTGTAGTCTCTCGGATCGTCCTCAATGAAGTTCTTGGCGAACACCGAACCTTTTGAGTAGTAAAGTGACATTTCCCGCGTGATATGTTGCAATTGTCGGCGTAACGACGGGAGCGACACCAGGCCGCTACGTTGTGCGTACAACGCAAGCGATCGCCGGAATTGATGTGATCTCAGCGACCATGCCTGACCGACACCGTAATCCGGATCATCTCCCCAGGCGCGGTGCGGGTCGATTTCTTCCAATTCCCGGATGTCCCCTTCATTAATGATGGGGCGTAACCGCTTCGATAGCTGCGCGAACGGCGGGCTGGCCAATCGGCTGTCAGAAGTCAGGTACGCATCCTGAGTCACCACTTGATATGTCTGCCTACCAGCGAACTCCAGGTACGATGTCGCGACAAACAACGGATACCTGCTGATTCGCTCGTCGGCTTGGTGCGGAGTATCTCCGATTACCTCGTATATTGCTGCAGCGACACGACGAGCTATGTCAACGGCCCGAGCGCCCTCTTTGCTGGTCACCCACTGCGTTCGACGAATGCGTCCGTTCTCGAATTTCGTTGTTCGGCCACCGAGAAAATAATGCGTTACCCCAGGTCGCTTTTCCGCCGACAAGCAGTGGTAAGGAAGCATCTGGGCTTCGCTGTGTCTCATTCCGGTGTACGCCTGAACCGTAAGGCGGCAAACGGTCTGGATATCTGAAAGACCACTGGATACTCCGTGCATCGTCGGGGTGATTCCTTTCTCGCGAAAGTACTCAGTCAGCCCATGCTCAGCCAGCATCGACCCCACATCACAAAAAGACTTTCGATCTCCACGAGGGATCGACCGCAACGCCACCAAGCGTGCGACCAAAGCGAGGTAGCAATCGGAAATCACGTCGAAGTCGCTTAACTCAGTATTCAGCGCGGTCAGCACGGACGAATAGATCCGGGTCGGCATCGGCGGCGTCTGCCTGTTTGCCGGGAAATCGCTAACACGCTTTTGCAGCGTTGCGAATAGCTCCGCACACCCGAGAGTAAAGCCCAAATCTGTTTCCGGGTTCATCGCCATGAGCACACCCATGAGCCTGGCAACCTTGCTAACCGCCGTTTTGGTATCTAACGATGAACAGAAATCTTCGAGTAGGGCTGACGAACTCCAAAGGTCTTCGAAACCGATTTCATGCTTCTCACTGTATTGGCCCATGAGGCGGAGGACACTCAGGGAGTCGGTCAACGAAGAGAAACTAAGCGAAGCGCCTCTCTTTTTGTAGATCAACAGCGCCATAAATCGCTGCGTTTCTGCGACGATTCTGGATCTCAACCCCGACATACGTTGACGCATGGGTCGGTCGATTCTGGATGTCGTCTTCTGCCAATAATCGAAACACAGCCACCTGGGTCGCCCGTCAGGGTCGTAGGGGGTCCAGTTCCAGTAAATGTCGGCGAGAGTCGACGCCGCAACCCCGTTCGCATATCGACTGACAACGAAATCGTCCGGGGGCGCCAACCCGGTGGAGGCTACGTCCCATTCATCCGGTAATGCAGCGTTTTCCGGGATATCCAACTTGGCCTGAAACATACGACTCATACGATCACCTCTAGTTCGTTGAGCAAAGCCCACTTCTCGGCCCAATAGGCATCGAGTTGGCCGTACTCTTCGACTTCGTTCTCAATCCGGGCGACGATCGAGGCCATCCCGTCAAACTCCTTGACCTCATCGAGCAGTGACGCAATTCGGCGGAGGACAGGCTCGAAATAGGCCTCCGCGCCTGGCAGATACGTCGCCTGCTGAACAACAAAAGCGCAGCTCACCAGTTTTCTAATGTCAGGGGCGTCGGCATGTACACGGTGCTTGTCGCAGAAAAGGCACCCCTCTTGCCGACCGCAATCTGGCGCCACGGGGACATCTTCGGAAATCGCATGAGGAGAGCGAAACGCCGCGCAGGTGCCAAGAGGCCCCTGCGTGCCACCATCTACCGCTTCGTCGGCTTGTAGCACTATCCGCTTGATCAGGGCAGACTCTTCAATCCTGGTCAAAAACGTCGAGATTTCTTCATGGTGAGCGGACTTGCTACCAGCGGTGTAGTGGCGCCTCGAGGTTTCTTCCGAATGGCCCATGATCGTCGCTGCGACTGGGAAATCATCGTTGCGTACGTGATAATCCTGTTTAGCTGCACGCAGCTTCCGGTTCCTGATCAGCGGGATGTTTGGGCCTAGTCTCTGCAACGACGCATAGAAGGATCCGAGCGCCTTTACTGTCATCGGCTTCGGTGCGCTTCGGTTCTCATAACCGAGGTTGAAGAACAACGTGGCGGCCTCACGACCGTTCAGCAGGTAACTGCGGATCTCAATGAATTTTACGAACAACGGCAGGAACTTGTTCCGGATTACGACGGATACCATTTTTCCGCCGGCGCGCCACTTTATCTCCCTAAACCCTTGTTGTGATGCGCCCACTTTGTACTCTGCGCCCCAGGCGAGGGCAAACGCGACCGAAGCATTCATGCCCGTCTGGCCGAGGAACAGGACCACGAATGCATGATGAGCCCGCATTGCTGCGGCGAGTCGTTCAGGATGTCGGGCATTCCGGTTTGCCTCGGCGAGTCGATTGCGCGCGTGCCGGATGGCAGTATCCGCCTTGGAAAGAGAATTGAACTGCGTGCGAATTTCCTGGATAGTGGCGAGTCGGCCATTTTCGAAATCATAGGCAGCATACGTGCTGCCGCGGGTAGCCCTGTTCTCAATCCTGCCCACAGAGACCGACCAGGCTCGCAGCGGAAATAACCACACGTAATCGCGCTTCCAGTCGAGAGACTTCGGAACCGCCATTCTGTAGGGGAATTCGCGCTGGGTGAGAACCAGATCTGTATGCCCATGGAAAATTGCATCACATAGCCCCTCCAGTCGCCCGAGATCACATTCAGACGGTGGTACAGTACGCGCGTCACCGGGACGAGCAATGTCGATCAGCCGAACGCCTCGGTGAATGTCATGGAGGCCCGTGAACCGCTCCATCAACCTCAGATTCGCGAATTGCCGAGAGGCTGCGGTTCTCTGCGTAATTTGGTTCGTATCAAGTCGATGCCTCAAATAGTCCACGTACGCTCGGAACCCAACGTAGGTTGCATCCCCACCGCTGAGAATATCTGAATGCCCGCTCTCATCGGCCCAATCCATCAGGTTGATCCACAACCCCACCCATCCGTGAACCGTCGAATTGGTGAATCCGCCGTCCAGAAGAAGGCTGGAAACGAATTCAATAAAGCGGCCTATCAGCCGTGTACGAGTCAGGTCAAGTGATCCTGGGTCCACCTCCCGCGCCTGTCGAGCACGTCGATTGCGCGGCACCACGCTACCTTGGCGGCGCATGTAGCAAAGCGCCCCAACGTCCTTGGCCATGCCGTCGAATACAAGGACCGCGCGCTCCGGATGAAGGACCGACATCCCTTTGGCCAGCGGAAGTGAATGTCGCTCTGTCGGTCTCGTCCAAAATTGCTCGCCGCCATTCGAAGCTGATTTACGCTTCTGCATTGAGTGCTCCCCGCCACGCTTTCTCGATCAAATCGCGAAAATAGGCCTCGTGTCCGTCTACAGCTGCATATACCGTTGCCTGGTTCGACCTGAAGTTCAAGTACAGGTCAGTCGTGGCGGAGCATTCGTGGCCCATTCGCACACGGACGAAATCTCGCGCCTGAGACAGCGTCTTCTCCTTCCGTTCAACCGCTGCTAGTTGAACATCAGTAAGGTTCATTCCATAAGTCGCGCGCAAGTCGTGCGGTTTGTAGTGGAAATCCCGCGCGTAGCGCTGGCGAACCCACGGGATCACCCGGTCACGAATGAACATGCGAAGAGCCTGACCTCGCTCCCGGTACCGCCTGTCGAAATCTGGATCGAAGCGTAGGCTCTCAGCCTTCTGCTGGTAGTAAGGGGACCCCTGCTGCGTCAGGAAAAGATATTGGTCATCGTTGTTGCCGCCCTTCGCCCGGCTACGGCGCGCAGCTGCCCGATCGGAGAACGCATACTTCCGGAGCATCTCGTACACCCAACGAGGAATATGGATCGTAAGCTGCTTATTGTTTTTTGTATCTATCCCTGTTCCAGGGCCGGCACTACAACGAAATTCTCGCGCTGAATCCGTTAGTTCATTGCGCACGTCCGCGACTCGAAGAGTCAGCGCCGTCTGAATTCTGGCTCCGGACGTCACCATAAGCAGATGGACCAACAACATCTCAGGATTCTGCAGGCCGGCTAGTGCCTCGAACAGCCATTCCTGTTCGTTTTGAGGTAGGGGCCGCAATCGTTCGCCATCGCTAATGCAGCCATCGTATGGATCAAGCTGCTTCGGCGCGCGAATACTCACGTCCGTTACGTTCACCCGTTTGCTGATCGAGAGTCCACGAGCATCCTTGAACGTCAAATACTGGTCTCGATCTTCCCAGAGCGGATTCTCCGGCACGAGCATCCCCTCGGCTACCAAAAACCGATAGAAACCAATCACCGATCCCATGGCTCTTTTGGCCGTTGCGGGCGCCGTCTTCCGTTGAAGAATTCGGTTCTTGAGATAACCATGGAACCGATAGGTCGGCCGCTGCAACTTGAAACGGGGAAACGCAAGGTAATCGACCTCGAATTCCTCGAGAAACCTCATAAAAATCGACAGATCCTCCGCAATACTCTGGAACGTTGTCATGTCCGGGTTCAGATGTGCCTGACATCGAGCGAGGATATAAATCGTAGGCGCGTCCCATAGAACACCACGGCTATCGAGAACGAGCGGGAGAAGGTTGTAATTGAACTTGACCCACTTCGGATAGCCGCCGTAAGAGTCGACGGCCTTGGCGACTTCCCGAATGTGATAGGTTTGTTCGGCCCGCTGCGCGCCTGCGGGGATAACGCGTTTTCTGCCGAGAGGATCTGCTGCGTCACACGTTTCAGTCAGGATGAAAGCCGGCAGAACCGCACATTTGATCGGCGGGTTAAGCATGTGGCCACCGGCCTGTCCGTGGCCATGATTGGTCAGGTACGACTGTAACTTGTCCATCATTTCAAAACTCATCATTTTCGTCTATGAGTAATCGGCTTCCCAAGAAAAAACCCGCCGGCTCTCGAAAGTCGAGAGCCGGCGGGCGTGAGGTTCAGATTATGACTTCCTGGTCGGGAATTTCGTCTGCTCCGCGTCGACAACAGCCGCATAGCGGGCCCAGCAGTCAGCCGAAGGCAGCGACTCAACAACCTCCATCACCGCAGATTCGCCGGGATAGTGGTTGAGAAACGAGCCTTTCCCAATCGCGTTTTGCAGGAACATCAGATCCGCCAGAGTATGAGCCGCGCGTACCATACTGCGCCACGCTCCCGCTGGCGTTCAACAAAGGCCGTTGACAGGTCTCAGTGACTGGGAAGCATCGGTGCTTTCAAGTACCGACGAGCAATGTCCATTTCCTGTGGTACTTACCAGGTAAATCACCCCGGGGAAAACTTATCCGTGTCTCGATTGTCGTGTCGGCCGACTGAACATGGTGGGTGATCGGCGTGCCGCCGGCACGGCGAATCGCCACAAGCATTAACACCAGGGTACATGTGCTGTCCTTGCCGCCCGAATAGGCGCAGCTCAGGCTATGCCCAAGTTCGATGTATCGCTGCATCACGCTGATCGCAGCTTCCATCTTCGAGAGAACTTCCTGTTCCATTTTTTTCGCTCCAGAAAAGTAGGAGCGGCCCTTTCGGGATGCGCTCCCGAAAGGGTTCAAAGGGTCAATGGTTAAATCAAATCAAGAGGTCGGCCGTCGCGCGTTGGGCCGCTTCGAGGCCATCGTGCGCTGCGGCGAACATGTCGGCTTGCCGCGTAGCACGATCCAGCCGCGGAAGCGTCTTCGCATACCGGCTCACGCTGGTACCGTCGAAGCTGTCAGCACCGGCGGCCGCACAAATGCGGATACGACGCGCCGAGTTCACGCGACCGACGTGCAAGTAGCAGTGACGCCGTCGCGCGAGGGACCCCCACACGTGCGCCGTCTGCTCCTTCCACTCCGTCGAACCGCCGACGAAGATGCCGACTGCGGGGGACAGAAGCGAGGCGAGGTCGTCGACCTGCATACCGTTCTGAACGGCAATCAGCATCCGGCATGGCATTCCGCGCAAGCGCTCGAGCCACTTCAGCGAATAGTCGAGCGAGGCCATCCCGCCCATGACGATGTCCGGAAGGACGAGCCAATCGGCCCGCTCGCCGAGCCGTTCGACAGCAACAGAAAATGCGTGTTCGTCGAAGGGCTGGCCCTGCTGGTAAGCCGTCCAAGCCCCGTTATCCAACGCATAGCGATCGAAGCCCTCGGTACGCAACTCGCCCTTGGCCGAGACCAACAAGCGCCAGTCGGCGCCCTTCAGTGCGGCCAGATTGCGGCGGGTACCGGTGCGACTGGCGTAACCGACGATCGGCTGCCGATGCATGGCGATCCGCTCTTCGATTTCCGGGTCATCGTCAGCAGATCCGTCGACTCCGTAGTACTCGGCGTAGGACATGAATGCTTGCGCGTAGCCCGTCTTCTGGCCACTGGCGTATTGCTCCAGCCACGGCGGCGTCATTGGCGCACCCCGTTTTGGGGTTGCACTCTCCCGCCGATGACCAAGAACACTTTCGTATCGACGTTCCGGACCCACGGGCGAACTTCACCCGCGTGCGTCTCTGTGCCGGCGATATAGCCAATCGCCGCTTCGAGGTTGGCGAACTGCTCCGGCGATGCGCCCAGCTTGGCTGCTTCAAACATAACAACACTCCACAAAAAGAACGCGGAGCGACCCCAGCGGGCCGCTTGCCCGCAAGGGTTGAGAAAAGAAGGTAGGGGCGATTTGTGCCGCTTACTTGATCAGCTTGACGCTCTGCCACCAGCGACCGCCCGAAGGTAGGTCTCTGACGAAAGAGGAGTTTTCCGCTTCACCGCGCGTGAGCTCGATCGCACCGCCCTTCAAGATGGCGGTCTGGAGATAGACGACATTCGCGAGGGCGAGCACGCCGTGCTGTTCGGCGATGCCGGTCAGCGTCTCGACGGCATCCAGCATTTCTGCATGAAACTGCTTCGCGTCAGCGGCGAGCCGCAGCGACACGTCCGCGTCGCTAATCGCCCCCAACACCGCATCACACTGAGCTTGCGGGTCGTCAGGCCCGTACTGCTCGGGCTTGATCCAGCTTCGGATCACCATGTCATTGAGTACATCGTCGACGATATCGGTGCAGGAATAGGCCATATAAGGCTCCAGTGAAAAAGTGAAACAAAAAGTGCCGCTGTCAGATGCGACGCAAACGGACAGTATCGAACGCAGACGCGCGACGCAGGTACGGCGGGCGCGGCGGCTGCGATTGAGCAGCAGCCGGTGCGGCTTGCTGCGATGGCGGCTGGTGAGGCACCGCGTTCGAGTGGGACGGACTACCGGCTGCCGCGAGCAGCAGCATCAAAAGGTTTGCCATATGAGATAGCGCCGGGAGGCGCGAGAAAGAAGGGAAACGGGAAGCGCCCTTGTGGGGAGACTCCCCACAAGGGTTAATAAAAAATCAGGCGGCAAGCGCCTGTACGTCGAGGACTGCGTCGGCTTCCGCGACAAGTTCGGGCGTCTGCGAGATGAAGAACTCTCGCTGGTACCCACCTTGGCGCAGCACCTCGCGCTTCATGCGCATGAACTGCAATTTGCGTTCGGGATCGAGCGGACCGTCCGACTCGTCGCTGAACAAGGTCTGATAAGGCTGACCGGTGTTCTGCGCGAGATAGAGCGCGATGCCCCGCGTGAGGCACTCGTTTATCCAGACCTTCTGACCGCCGGACATGACGGAGACCGACTTGCTGCTGTCGGACTCGGCGTCGTGAACGAGGATCTCGAAGCCCTCCCGCAGTTCACCGCTCGCGAGCGTGCGCTGCGTGCGGATCTCAACCGTGAAGCGCATCCCGTAGCACGCGAGCAGTAGCTCATTGACGGTGTGCGTGAGCGCCGGTCCCGCGTCATCGATGGTCAGCGCGATCACGCCGTCGTTGCCCAGACCCTTAGCGAGCAGCTTCCACCGCGCGATCTCGTCGGAGAGGCGATCGGCACGCGACTGCGTGGCCGAGAACTTCTCCAACTCCAACGCCAGCGCTTCCGCTTCGGCCTGCAAGACACTCTGTGAGCGGATCGATTGCTCGATCCGGCCATCAAGTGCCGCGACGGTCTCCCGGTTCCCTGCGATGTCACGGTCCAATCTCGCGATCGCGGCTGTGACGTCAACGGCGGCCAGTCGGCTTACCTCCTCGGTGATGCGCGCAAGCTCCGCTGCGATACGCGTCTTTTCAGACTGATACTTGGCGGTACGTGCGGCGCCTTCCTCGGTGATCGAACGCAACTCCCCTTGCGCGGCTTCGAGTCCCGGTACGGCGGCATCCAAGAGCGGTTTGGTCGCAGCAAGCTCTGCCGCCGCCTGCAAGGCACGGCGAAGCCGCGCGGCCGCGTCGGTGATGGCGAGCATCTCGACACGCTTTGCCGCGAGCTCTGCCGGCACCCGCACCAAGGCGTCGGCCTGCGCTGTCTTCTCGCGATACTCCGCGCGAAGATTCGCAACCGACACACGCTGCTCTTCCGCTTGGGCTTTGGCCTGCAACGCCTGCGTAAGGAGCGGACATTGGGCATGCATCGAATGACCGACACACGGCACCTGATCCACCACCGCCGCCTGCTTGCTCAATGTGTCAAAGTGGGCGGCTTTCGTCGTGCCCTGGCTCATCAAGCTGGTAAGCGTTGCATCGAGCGTGGTCAACGAAGCGCGTTTGATCTCCAAGTCGGCAATGTCGCGCTGCAAAGGGGCAAACCTCGCTTCCTCACGCGCAATCGCCAACTCGGCCTCCTCGCGCTTCGCTGCCGCACCCAGGATCGCTTCACGGCGAGCCAGCGTTGCTTGGTGCGTGGCCACCGTCCGACTCAGCGCGGCGACGCGTTGCTGGCAGCGAACCGCTGATGCTTGCTCGTCGTCGGCCGCGCTTTTCACGGCACGGCCCAACTCGTCGCGGCGCACGCCCAGCTCTCGCAGGCGCGCCTCGGTCGTGGCCGATTCACTCTGCTTCGCCGCAAGCGTTGCCCGCTCCTGAGTCAGCTTGCTCGCCTGCTCAAGCGCGGCATCGCGTTGCTCCCGAGCGGCACGCAAGGTGTTGCCCTGCGCGACGATCGACTGCTCAGCGTCCGCTTTGCGTTGCCGCTTTCCGGCGAGCGCACCAAGCTCTGACTGGATGCCTTCGAGCGACTTGCCGAGCACCTTCGCGACGTCACCGGCTTTCGCCGACAATGCCTTCAGGTGGTCGATGCCAAGGAGTTCGGCCAGCAGCGTCTTGATTTCGCCCGCACCGTAGGACGCGAGCGGCCGCCGGTTCTGAGCCGAGAACACGCTCGTGAAGAACGTCTCCAACGAACCGTTGATCGCTTCGACACAGCGGATATACGACTCCGCCTTGCCGTCCGACACCGTTCCGTCAGGCAGCGACACCGGACGCCACGTACCGTCGACGCCGCGATAAGCAAGGTAATACTCCGCCTTGCCTGTCTTGCCGGGCTTGCGGAACGTGAAGGACGAGCGATAGCGGATGCCGTCGTGCTCCCATTCGAGTTCCTTCAGCGCACTGGTGCCACAGATGTGATCCCAGTACGAGAAGGCGTCGACCGACAGCTTCGACGCACGCGACGGCATGATCGGATACGGGTGTAAGTTGTCCATGATCGTGGTCTTGCCCGCTCCGTTAGGACCGGTCAAGGCGATCAGGCCATCCGGCAACGCTTCCAGATCGAGCGTCACGCTCTCGCGCTTCATGCCATCGCGCACGCCAACGAAGCCTTCCAGTGTCAGTTTCAGAGGCCGCATGACAGATCCTCCGACACGCTCATCGACGCGGACATCGCGGCCATCTTCGAGTAGAACGCGTCGTCGTCCTCGTTGGGAAACGGCTCGTTCATGACGATCGACGGCACGGCGCGCACCGCTGCTTTGGGCGCTTGAAGCGTTCCGTCTAGTGCGGCCGCCACGTTGTCACAGACTCTGCCGAACTCGCGACGCGCGTTCGTCAGAAGCTCGGACCAACCGCTATGCCCGGTGAGGCTACGGATCTCGGCAGCAGACCACTGGCTTGCATAGCCTTCCTGATACGACCATAGAAGGTGCTGCATTTCAACGGTCGGCGTCACTGCAACCTCGCACGCGCCAGGCGTTGTGGCGAGCAGCAACAGCGTCTGACCGAACTGCGCCAGCACTGCGCCGCGGTACTGGCCGAACGGCTGGTGCTGAATGGCAGCGGTAAACCCAGCCAAATCGACTAACGACTTTTGAAGATCACGCGATGAGCAGTCGCCCAACGCAAAAGTGCGGACCCAGTTCGGGCCAGCGGGATAAAGACCAAACATGATGCACTCCGTTACGTTGAGCGGAGTGCGGCCCCGGTAGGGATCGCTCCCCGCCAGGGTGAAGAAAAAAATGAACTGCCAGAGAAAGGTCCTGCCACTACGAATCGATGCGTCAAAGACGCGGTGAAACCTCTGTTTCGATAGCGACGATGACAGTCGGCTATCGGAACACTGCTTGCGTGTTCAGGCAAAGGAGCCGTACTGGCCTCCCC
Organism: Caballeronia hypogeia; assembly: GCF_001544875.2. Lineage (GTDB taxonomy): Bacteria > Pseudomonadota > Gammaproteobacteria > Burkholderiales > Burkholderiaceae > Caballeronia > Caballeronia hypogeia. The sequence continues at coordinate 192,735 of NZ_FCOA02000007.1, read as the reverse complement.
CGCATGCGCGGCTATCTACGCCGCGAACAAATCATCGTTAAGCCATGAAAGCTGACTTGCTGAGGCCGACTCGACGATTTCAACCGTCGCATCAGGCATTGGCAATGCCGCTTCCCCAGCGTCGTCATGCGGTTCTTGAAGAGTCGTCAGCGCAGGCGCCGCAATGCTTGACAACGCAGGCAGCGAATCATCTGCGCACGGTTGCGCCAGGTCTGCTTCGGTTAGTCGAGCCAAAACGCAAGCGGCGATCGCTTCTGCGTCCCCGGTTTCAAGCAACTGCAGCCGCTCCAGCAACGGCGCCGGATCGACGTCCGTGTGCTCGCACCAGCGCTCGAGCTTCCGATCAATCGACGTTTCGAGGCTGATGCCTTGGGCGCGTGAGCGGACAACGGGAAGAATGCGGCCTTCGACCTTCAGCTCTGCCGCATTGGCGAACAGCGCCGCGATCGCGTCACGGTCCACTGACTGTTTGTGCTCTTCGTCGACCTGCCAACGAACTCGCACGAACTTGTCGGTCGCATCGAGCGCGATTGCCGTCAGGCGTTGCATGTCGGGCGGTCCGTCAAAGTCGATGCAGATCGTCTGTCGCGAAGGCGTAACGACCAGATCGGCTTGGGCCCTTCCAACATCAACATTCCACATCAGAAAGCCCTTGTCGCCTTCCTCACCGTAGTGGAATCGCCCGATGGAACCGGGATAGGCCACGACGCGGCCCGCTCGCTCCCACTGCTGCGCCTTGTGGATGTGTCCAAGCATGAAAGCATCGCATTCAGCCTCGAACAGACTGCCAAGCGAAAACTCGTGGTCGAACCCCGCCATCGTCACGCCGTGCTCGGTCGTGCAGCCGTTGACCGTGCCGTGGGAGACCCCGACAGTACGGATGCCTGCGGCGCGAAGCTGCTGGTTGACGCGCCCGGCAGCAGCCAGATAGTCACTCAGCACGGCTTCAAGACCCGTCCCGGCTTCCTTGGCACCGACAGCGGCCGCCAATTGACCCTTGTTGACCGTGGGCAAGCAGGTGAACACGACATCGGCGCCGATCGCGAGCACCTCGCGTAGCTCCTCGTCGGAGTACACCGGGCCGCTTGAGGCGTAAAACCGCCCCTCGTGAAGGCTCACCTGCTGGACCCGTTCGGCCACATAGATCTGATGCGTCGTTGCCATCAGTTCAAAATTGCGCAGCGTGCCCGGCGGCTCATGTGAAAACGTACCCTGCAGCATCAAGACCGGCATACTGCCGCTCAGCCCATTGATGCGCCGTGCAAGGCGGTTTAATGAAGGCGCATGTGCGTCGAGACGATGGTCCGTCGCGTCGCCCGAGATCAACGCAACATCGGCGTGCGCGAGAACGGCGTGGTCGATGGCAAAGCCAAAGCAGCGGTCCGACTCTTCGAGGTTTCCCGGCGCGTAGTGCAAATCAGAAAAATGAGCGATTTTCAAAGTCGCCTCCTAAAAATGAAAAAGGCCACCCGAAGGTAGCCAGTGAGTGTCGATGCGCCCGTATCGCGCGCTCGATAAATGGTTAGGAACTAAGCGTGTCGCGGACTTTCATCAGTGCTTGGCCCAGGAGGTTCTGGCCACGCCACTTCGATTTGTCCGTGATGTCAGGATGGTGCTCGCTTAAGCCCACGCCCCAGATCACATCGTAGGGACTGGCTTCGACAAGCTCCGTCGGTGCCGTCGCGAGCAACAGCGTGCGTAGGCCTGGATGCTGTGCGAACTTCTCGCGGCATCCGACGTAGACGATCGACTCGCGCTTTGCTTTCCACGTGTCGAGGTCGAAGCCCCTGACCTTGCGGCCGAGTGCTTTTTGTTCCTTCGGCAGATGGGTGGCTAGCACAGCTTCAGCAATGTCCTCGTCGCCGAACAGCTTGGCTTTCGAGAACATCATGAACTGTTCTACCGAACGGAAATCGACGCCGTGATAGGAAAAGCGGCACGGATGCCAGTTGCTAAAAGCATCCTCCGCGCCGAAGAACAGCGTGAAGTTGCCGACTCTACGCATCGGAAGCTCCTTCGCGTGAACAAGTAGATGGGCCGCCGAGGCGGACGGAATTCGATGCGCAGGTACAGCGCGGTCGAAAACATTTGAGCAAGCGGTTCTTGCTGAAATGCTCTCATGCGCGAGCGTCAAAAAAGGTGCCAGTCTCGAAAGAAAGGACGCCAGCCCCCAAGGGGGGACTGGCCAAGGTTAGACGTAAGCAGCTTGCGCAATCGCGTACTGAATCTCGACGTCAAGCGCAGCGGGATCGTCGAGCGCGGTTTTAAGGCGCGCGTTCATCGCGTCTACATCAGCGATGCGCTCGATCCAGCCGCGACCGTACGTCTGGTGCGCGTATTTGCGAAAGCCGTTCTGTCGCTCCGGCTGACTGAGGCCCAGACGATGCAGCAGGTCCGACATCCGGTGACGCTTGTCCTCCAGCGTCTCATTGGGATCGGGCGAGTCGTCGTCGCTGCTGCCATCGCGGTCATCATCGTCGTAAATGACGGATGATGCGCCATCGCCCGGTCGTTCGTCGTCACACTGTCGCTGCTCCGGCTGATGAAGCGGATCGGCGATCGACTGCACTGAACCGTCCGACTCCAGCAGCGCGACTGCGCGACTGGCAGCATCAAGCGCCGGTTGAGCCTCGTCCGCGCCATCCAGCAGCGCTCCAAGGTCAATGTCGGCATCGAGTACCGTCAACATCTGCTTTTGACGCACGGCCTGGCCGCTGTCGTCGATGCGTGTGATGTCGAACTCCTTCTTCGAGAGCCAGAAGCGAGTGCCGGTGAGCCGGCCGCGTGCCAACGCCACCGTCTGCATCGCCGAATACGCCTTCTGCAGCACGTAGATCGAGTTGGTCGGCAGCTCGATCAGACCGAGTCCCTTCACGTCCGGAACAGCGAACACGAAGTTCGCCGTCAGGTTGCACTTGCGGTCCTGGTACTGCGGACACACGTGAGGATCGCAGACGCCATCGGGAATGTCGTCGTCTTGCCGGTGAACGACCAGTCGTCCACCGAAGGAGCGCCGCGCCCGCTGTGCGCGTGCATTGCGTTCAACCGGCGCGTACGTCTTGCAGTAGCGCTTGCCGTCGCGGTCGTACTCCGAGAAGTACTGTCGCCCGGTTGTCGTGTACGCGGCCATCTGATTTGGCACATTGCGCAGCCAGTCGTCGAACGCGAACATGATCGGGAAACGGTAGAGCCGCAACCCTTGCCCGCGATCCTCGCCATACAGCCGCAGGATTTCGTCGGCTGTGTCCGGATTGGAGAAGTCGGACCGTCTACAGACGAAGTAATCGACGTTTCTGGGAATCAGCGCGTTCCTGAGCTTCAGCGACGTTTCGAGCAGCTTGCCGATGGCTTCGAAGGACTCGCCCGCAGCCACCATGTCGTTGTAGAGCTTGACCGCTTTTTCGTTGGACTGGTGCGCCCGCGTGAGCACTTTGATACCGGGTCGAATTTTGCCGATCGTGGGCGGGCGAACAACTCGTTCTTCAACGAGGCTACGCGGCGCGTGATCGAACATCTGAACAACAGCGTTCATGACGGTTTCCTTGCGAGAAAGAAGATGGCGTTGGTCCGCAGTGATTCGGCCTGAGATTGCATCTCTCGGGCTGCCGCACTGCCGCGACGTTCGCTGACATGGGAAATGAAGACAGAGCGCTCGGCGTCGCTGAACATCGCGACTCGAGCTACTTCGCACCGCTCTCGCCAAACGGGGGACGTGGTGTCCGCCTGCTCCCGCTCGGTATTGATTTGATGCGTGATGGCCTCGGCGATACGTTGATTGAGGCGGTCGGGCAACAACATAGAACAGCACCTCCGTTGAGAAAGGTCCGGCCGCAGGAAGCGACGGACGAAAAAAAAGCCCGCTCCGGTGAGGGAGCGAGCTTCGTGAAATCGATATAGAGACCTACGCGCCACGTCCCTTCCGGGGACGTGGCGTGCAGGGAGCGGCCGGCATACGCCGGTGTCGCTCGGTCAGAGAACGTAAAGTCGTTCTCGCGCAGCATGGTCACGCCGCGCAACAGCCCTTTTCGGAATTACTTCCGCCGCAGGAATCACGGATCAGCCAACTTCGATCGTTCTACCCAGATCAGGCTCTGGAGAGAGAACACCCGAAAACCCGGGTTCGAACGATGTACCGGCGCATATGAATGCAGCACAGGGTACGAGTATTACGGCTGAAATTGGGGAGTGTGTAGCGAGCACACTCAGCACAAGGAAGATTTCCACACCGGTAGCTATCCGGTCGGCGCATGCCAAACGCACGAGGCGGGCACGACTTGCAGAAAAAAGATGGACTCCGGGCTTGGAGTCGAGGTCGATGCGTCGGTGACGCGGGGAATGGAGTTGAGTATCCGGGTTATCGACGCTCGCGTGCGGTGAAAAGCTCACGAAATTCATATAGCTTTCGCCCGCTTGAACACTTGCCTGATCAACGAAAATTCTATGTGAGAGAGAACACAGACATACCGAGAACATCATGGCTGTTACTGACCTAGAAGCGCCCGACGAAGACCCCAAACTGGCTGCAGCGCTCGGCAACGATAGCGCAGCGCAAAGCGGTCTTCGTCCGTTGAACCGGCTCACCAACGACAGCCGCCTCGCACGTATCAATGGCGACACGCTGGCGAAGACGGAACTGCCCTACTACTCGTTGTACGCACGCGAATTCCTGCGCGCCGACTTTAACTTCGCGGCCGCAAAGATGACCGTTGCGCGCGGGGGCAAGCTCATCGCGATCGAGTCGGAGTTTCGTACGGCCGAGGCTTTTATGAAGAAGGCGCTCGCGTGGGCAAGCAAGTTTCCAGGTCGACGCGCACCGACGCCGCCGGAGATGGTCACACTTGAAATCAAGCACGCCATGTCCGGTCGCCTCGTGCGGCTCCTCTCGATGTATGACCAGCTTTTCCTGAAGACGATGGAAGCGCTGATGCTGCGAACCATGACGGCTCAAGTGCGCCAATCCGCGCTCGAGGCTGCTGAGGCACGCATCAATCAAATCCCTTTCTTGTGCATGCCGGACAACAACCGCTTTGCGCCAGAAGGTGTGCTGCTTCCGGACTCGGATCGAACTCACTGACATTGGAAATGAACTTCCCTGCGCTCCCGGTCTTGACCCGCGGCGGCGCTGGATATGCTCGACTTAACACAACGACGGGAGTACCCCGCATGGACTTACGCGAAATTCAACGACTGCATGCGCAGTTCGCACCGGACTCAATGACCATTGACCTGCCGCGGCAGCTCGCTGCGCTCCCGGCGCCGGCCAATTTGACGGCAGACGCTAGGACACCCACGCTCAAAGTGCGGCTTCCGAAGGTGGTGCCTGTTGCTCGCCGTAGCCTCGTCGCAGTCGCTATCGCCGCTATGGTGGCTATGGCGGGTATGGGAGCCGCGTCGTTGTACAAGTCGGTGGGCGCGCCCTCCTCGCACAACCCGAAGAAGACGGTTGCCCAACCGCAATCCGATCAGAGCGAACGGGCTGCAACGGAAGGACAGCCAGTCGCCGCAGCGACGCGCCCGATCGATGCAGAGCCGCCTCATCCGGTAGTGCTCGCTCCGACGCTGACCGCGAAGGACGTCGCTCCTGCTTCCTCGATCGGCCTGACGGCTGATCAGTTCAAGAATCCGTTGGGCACCACGGGCGGCCCCTCAGCGAGCGTGGCCGCCACCAAGCCGCCCCCTGCAGTCTCCAACGATGAGCAACGAGCGGCTGCCTCACCTATTCATCAAGCGCGTCGCGAGACAGAGGCGGCTACCCAGGCTTCCAACAAGCCCGCGACCTCAGTGACGCCGGTGCAAACTCCGGCACAGCCCGCCGCCGATGAACATGCGTCGCAGCAGAACGTGGCACCAACCCGCACGCACAGCTACCGCCACCGCTCGCATTCGCGCGATGAGCAGGTAAGCGATGGCGATACCGGGTCGGCAACAACCAAGAAGTCGGCAGCTGCGAACCGCGCCGGGGCGAACGAAGTGCAAATGTTTTAAGGAATCGACACCATGAAAACCGAACTCAACATCACGCTTATTGCGCGCGGCTGCGCGATCACCGGCGACATGGTCGTGGATCACGGCATTTCGTTCTTCGGCCTGCTCGACGGCGGCATCATCTCGACGCAGGGTCTGCTGCACGTCGGCGAAGGCGGACTCGTAAAGGGCTCCGCGCAGGGCGAGCACGTTCGCATTGACGGGCGCGTCGACGGAGATGTGCACGCTCGGGGCTCGCTGGAAATCAACGGCCAAGTCTCGGGCGACATCTTTTACTCCGGCACGATCCGCCTTGGTCCGCGTGCGTCTTTGAATGGCACGCTGAAGCGCGTTGCCAGAATGCTGACGATCGAGGCCGATTCGACGCTGGACGAAGGGCCTATCGGCGGTCCGCGCCTGGACGACGTGAAAGGCCAGGAACGCGCGGAATCAAATGTGACAGAGCTCTCCCGCGCAAAGGCCTGAGCTCTCCTATAAGCCCGATGATTTGCCGATAACGGGTCAAAGTCTCTTAAGGACCCATTGCGCCGTCGGTGGTGGCGACCACCGATTCACAGGTTTGGGCGGATGCGCAGCGGAAAGCCCTCGACGCCCAACTGGACGAGCTTTTCGGTACTTCGGCTGACGATCTCGAAGCCGCGCCCGCGCCTCGTTCCAAGATCACCTGACGCTCTTTGATGCAAGTATGACAACCCTCGTTCACCTCTTCGGTATCTCCCCCAACGTTCTCGAGCTTGTTGGGAAGTCCCTCGTTTTCGTGCTCTTGCTGGCCCTCGCGAGCGGCATGCAGTTCGCAAACATGGGCTTCGTTCGCTTTAAAACATCCACTAGCGGCGACGAGAAGACGCCGGCACGCGACGCACCGACCCTACATCCGGCGCCCGGGAAAGGAGACGCAAGTGCGTGAGTATGCGCTGTTGGATGAGGACACGACCACCGGATGGGACGCGACAGCCGACCATGAAACCGATTGACCCTATCTTCGACTTTCTCACTGTGACGTGGGACGCGGCCGCCCAAGAGGCGGCTTTCGAAGGTCACTGCTTTTGCATGCTCGATACCGGACGACTCGTGAATAGCCGCGCCATGCCCGCCGATACGCCGCATTGGAACCGTCCCGCTCGCCGGTACGTCGCAATCTACAAGCTCGCTCTGCAGCCGAAACGGTGAAGGCTCAAACCGACGCTCCCCAGTCCGGCTCTCAGGGCGATGCTATCTACAGCCCGCATATAGCGGGCTTTTTAATGCAGCAATCCTATCCTTGCGCGCGGACGCTCATCCGGAAGCGCTGACCATCAGTACGGCACCGGCGAACTAGCAAGCCCAGTCACTAGACACTCTCGCCGGTACGGAATTCCAAAGATGCGTCCAAAGTACATCGCGAGTTCGCTGGGCAGATGGCCTTGATAATCTGCGTCTGCGACGTCGCCAGCTATCTGCTTCAGCATATCTGCTGCCCGTATGCCCAGCCGCATCCGCAACTGCTGCGACCACACCATCACCCCGTCAAAATCTCCGCTAACCACGAACAACAGCAAGACGGGAGGCGGGGCGTGTCGCCGGTTGGGCAGCGCATGAAGCTCAGCCCAACACCCGCGCGTATCTAGATAACCGGTGCGTTCGGCCATGTTCAGCAGTTCAAGAGCGAAATCTTCGCACTGGGGACTTCCAGCCACGCGTCCCGTCAGTCGGAATTGGACAGTAACCTGGTCAACCGCATCGTTGGGAACGCTGATGGCGACGTCTTCGCCGCAATCATTGAATTTGGACAGCGTCTCCGCCACGTCACGCGTGTCAAGAGCGTCGTAATTGACGTGTGGAGGCGGGATCTCACCCCGCTCGACAGCCGAGAAATCGGGCACTAACCATAGACCAAGGACGTGGCGAAATGTCGACATGACCGGTTCCTCGAGCGTGGCGGGAGTGGTAGTCGATGGTATACGTGAAATTTTGGAGTGCCGCCAGGCCTTTATGGGCGTAAAACTGGCGCGCACAGATCAGGCCGCTGCAGCCACCGCCGTCAGTTGCGCTTCCACGACGAATCGTGATTCAAAGTTCTTCGACGTGCCGGAGATCATGAGCGACTCTCTCGCACGCGTCATTGCGACGTAAAACAAACGCCGCTCTTCTGGTTCGGTGGACTTTGGGTCCGGCACGATCGTCTCCTCGCTGCGCGCGATCCACACGTGGTCCCATTCCAGCCCTTTCGAGCTGTGCATTGTCGTCAGGATAAGCGCGCCCGGCGTCGGCTCATTGTTGTCCTGGCGCAGGAACAGCAGCCGCTCGGCGAAACTGCCGGAAAGGCGTGACAGGACGTCGTTCGTCGCTTGAATCGCCCGGATCGCTGAATCCTTCTTCGCGTATTTCAGCATCCACTCGGCGACGCCGGAGAGCGTTAGCGAATAAAACTTGCGATCGCACAGACTTTGCCATTCGGCGAGCCGCTTCATGAACTCGCGATAGTTGGTCGCCACGTCCTCTGGCAGCCCGAGGACAACCAACTCCGCCCGTCCTTTTTGGGTAAGTTCTGCCCCCATATCGGCATGGAGTGCGCGTAACTGCTGAGCGGTCAGCCCTAGGTGCGCGAGTACAGCATCAAGGCCCGTGTCCTTGATTCGATCGACGATTTCGAGCAGGTTGCACATCAGGGCACCCTCGGGGCGGCTCAGCACCGACGCGCCCGATGCACGGTAATATTTGACGCCATGCGAGCGGCAGACAGACTCGAGCGGGTCGAGGATGCGATTGGTACGCGCAAGGATCGCGCAAGACTGCCCTTGCGCGAGGAGCGGCCCGAGCACCTCGACCGCCGCAGTTGCTTCCTCATATTCGTCTGGATGTCGGGAGGTTTGCACGTTACCGCCCGAGCCCTTCTCCGCACGCAGCACCTTCGCGATCCGGTCGGCGTTGTTGCGGATCACCCGGTCCGCTGCGCCCAGGATCTCTGCCCGGCACCGGTAGTTGCTGCCTAGGACAACAGGCTTCGCGGCGAACGACTGGATAAACGACTCCATGCCTCGGTAGCCCAGCGCCTCGCGGAAGGCGTAAATGCTTTGGTCATCGTCGCCGACGACCGTCACGATCGAGCCTGCCTGCGCGTGCAGTTCAATCCAGCGGTACTGCAACGGGTCAGTGTCCTGAAACTCGTCAACGAGCAGATAGGTGAACGCGTATGGGGCGATGGTGCCTTGCTCCATCCCCTCTACAGCGAGGCGCAGCATGTCCTGAAAGTCGATCTTGCCGTTACGCGCAAGCGCGTCCTGATAGGCGTGATACAGCTCGCCGTCGGCAGTGTTCGGGTCGCACCGTCCGAAACTGGTCTTGATCTTCTCGATCGTTGGAATGACGTCCTCTGCCTTCCCGTCGCGGCCGAGTTCCTGCATCACACGGATGAGCAGGCCGAGCCGGTCGCCATCTGAGGCGATATCGAGCGCACGCGCACCGGGGCGTTTCAGTTGTTTGAAGGAGAGGGAATGGAAGGTACCTGCGATAAGGCGCTTCTTCGCCGACTCGCCGGCGGCCGCCAGGATGCGCTCGCGCAATTCGAGCGCGGCATCCTTCGAGAAAGTGACGGCGCCGACCGTCGCGGCGCTGTCTTGTAGCAGCAGGGCTGCTTTGGTGGCGATCGTTTTCGTCTTGCCCGCGCCCGGGCACGCGATCGCCACGCAATGCTGGCGCAACTGGGCGACTTCCCGTTGCTGGGGATTGAGTTCGTCCAGCATCGCGCCTCCTTAGTTGCCGCGGACCGTCGTCATCAGCTTCAGGTGCGTCATGTATCCGCGAATGCCAAGCGGGTTGAAGCGTTTGAGAAAGTTCACAGCCTCGTCGTCGACGTCCGACTGATCGCGAATGCCGTTCCAGACCATGAAGTCGAAGTGATCCATGGCCCGGTCAAACTTCATGATCGCGCTGAGCACGCGCATCGAAAACCGCGAGTAAGCCTCGACCTCGATATCCATCGCGGGCATCGGAATCGTCGGCTCGAACACAAACTCTTTGTTGGCCCGAAGCTCCCCTTCCTTCTGCTGGCGGAAGCCTTCGGCCACGCGCAGTTGCTCGTCGACGTAGCTCTCGATGCCCGCAAGCAGCTTTTCGAGCGCGCTGTTGACCACTTCCTTGTCGTTCTCGCCGAAGGTCGAGCGGCCGAAACGCTGCATGTTGATGCTCATGCGGTTGATGTACGGCCACCATTGTTCGAACAGCGGCTTCAGGCGGGTATGGTTCAGACGCACGCGAGCGGTCACGACTGCTGCGCCGGAAAGCTGGCGGTCCAGCAACTGACGGCCGATCTCACGGCGGCGCTTGATGATGGCGATACGCTCAGCAGCAGGCAGGTCGCGGAACAGCTTGCGCGTCTTCGCGACTTCCGCCCGCTTCATGTCGGCGTCGTCGGTGGAGATGACACCTTCCTTTTGGAGGCGGTCTGCATCGGCCTCCATCTGCGTCAACTCGCGCTCGAGCTCGCCGTCGTCCGCGCCGTCGGTCGTGAGCGGCGCCTCGACCGTACCTTGTTCAAGTGCGCTCAGCGCGACCTTTTCTTCACTGCCGGGTTCGACAACCGTGCTCATTCGCCATTTCTCCTATCTGGACCGCATCGGGCCCGTTTCATCGTGGGGGACCAGGCAAGCGAAGCGCGTTGCCCATATTCAACATTGTTGCGGCGGGGGCAGCGTGTGGAGGCTTGAAACGGTGACTATTTGAAGCGCCTTTCACCCGATTGATCGGCGCGCGCGTGGGCGGGCAGTTTGGGACGGTGGCAATGCGGACGGACGAGAAAAAACAAAAGCAACGCTATCCGGATAGCGTTGCTTTTGAAGAATGAAGCGGCTTTTCGTGAGCTTTTGAGGCGTCGCGCGATTTCTTTTCCTATCTCGACGACTGAAAAGACTCCGCCGCCTTCCACAGGAGACCTCCGAGGAGCGCCGCAACGGCGACCCAGTAGCCGACCAAGACCGGCAGCGGAACCACTAGCACCGCGAACAGCGTGCCGGTCACCAGCAGCAGCCCGTGCCCTGCCAGATGGAAAGACAGGGGACTCACAAAGCCCGCAGCCGACGCTTTGATCTTGCGGCGTGCCGCACCGTCGATGAACATGCCGAGGGCAAAAAGCAGCGTTCCGATGATCCACATCTTCATCACCATTGCGCGGAACAGCATCCGGTACACCAGCAGCCAGAAATTCTCAGTCCAGGTATGGGCGAACGATGAGAACCCGCCGTCGTCCAAGCCGCCTACCTTTCCGGAGGCATTTAGCGTGCGGTGCAGCAGTCCGCTATCGACAAACGCATGGCGGAACTCGTCGTTGGCGCTGCGCATCGCGTGGTCGACCCGGTCCTGCCCTACGGACTCAACGAGGGAACGTGTCTCCGCTTCCGGCACCTCGAATAGCTTTCGCTCCGGGATCGCTGGCATGACCGCGATAGCTAGCACCGGCACGAGCAGAAACCACACCTTGATGTGCGAACCGAACCGACTAGCCATGCAGCACCTTGACCAGCATGAGGGCGGGCACCGCCAAGAGCGCCATCAGTCCGCCCCAAAAGAGCGCCGGCCGGAATTCGGCGATCGTCGCCAACGCGTAGCACCGGGCGCCCGCGCCGTAAGTGAATTCCTCGGGCACGGCCGCGTTCACGTCCCCGTCGAAAGCAGCAGCAGTGTCGCGCGCCCGCTGCACAGTGCGCGGCTCAACTCCCGAGAGCTTCGCTATGATCGTAACGGTGAGCGACATCGTATTCCTCGAAGTAACGGCGGAAAGCTTCCCCTTGAAGCACGCGTGCGGCGAGCTGGAATGCCGCGGTGCGCTCGGTGATCTCGTCCGGGCAACGCTCATCGACCATTTCGAACTGGTACTCAAAATGGCGCGCTTCGAACGCCGGAATCGCCTCGACCATCGGACACCACACGGACACCTTGTCGCCAAACCGCGCGACAAGCCGGCGGGCGTACAGAGCTTTCGATGGCTCGAACAGTCCCTGCATGAACGCGATATGCTGGTCGCCCGTGCGCTTGGCGCGCCGGAAACCATCTAGCGCCGACTCGATCATCTCTGCGACCAACGGCCCTTTGTCTCCCACGAACCGCTCCCCGATGAAGTCGGCCACGCGCGAGCACGCGAGCTCCAGTTCTGGTGCGACATTGAAGACCGCAACCAGCCTGTGCGAGAGCTTGTGATCGCGAATGATGTTTTTATATGCAGCGGACATAATCTTTGTGTTTTAGCCTTCGATGATGGGAATTCGACCCTGATACACCGCACCGCCAGAGATGCGCATGAAGTACTGCAGATTCGGCAAACTGTGAAGCAGCTTGACAGGAATAAGCGGCACCTTCTCCAGCTGGATGGACCGGGACTGAGAGCCACTGAATTCAAGCGCGTGCGCCTCGGTCGTGGTATTGGTGCTGTTGGACACGTTTACCACGCGGATCGCAGTCTCGCCGACCTTATCCGAGAACCACTTTGCTGTATCTGAGTCCTCTAGTCGAAGCACCACCTGGTTATTGAGGTTACCCAAAACCTGCAGCATTTTCGCTGCGTTTCCAAGTTTCGCTTCGAGGTCGGCACGCGCCTGGAATGCGACAAACGCCTTGAATCCCGCACCGCGGCCTTTGTTCAGGATCTGAATCACCTGCTCGTTGATGGCCTCCGCGATCTCATCGATGATCAGCACGACATCGGGCTTCTCAGCATAGAAGTTGTAGATCGCCCCGCACACGGCCGCCACGTCCGACAATGCCATCGAGGCGATTGCCTTCTGCACGATGTTGTTCGATAGCGAGTCGAGCCCCATATACAAGACCGCCTTCTGCTTGATGATCTTGTCGATGTCCCAGATCTCGCGCTTGTCGTCGAAGTCGTCCGCTTTTGGCGCGAGCATGAGGCCCGTTTCCCCGGTCGCCAGCATCTGTAGCAGCGGCAACGCGGACGCGATGATCTTCATGTAGTGCTCGCGGTCGTGGGTGTGCGTGGCGATCAATCCATCGATCGTCTCGTGCCCGCGATCGTGAGCGGCGAAGCGCTCGAGATACAACTTCACCATCCCGTCAATCAACGAGGCGTCGTTGCGGCGCTGCGCGTCTTTTACGGTCGCCGTCACCGTCAGTTCTTCCCAGTCGGTGAGGCCCTTCTCGATGAAGAAACGCCGAAGCCCGCGGTCGAGTAAATTAGCGATGCCTGACTGTGCGTATTTGAGGATCGAGCGCAGGTTGGGCTTGTCGCCGACATACAGCTCGCCTTTCACGGCGCGGTCAATGAAGAGAAAGGCGAAATCACGGAACTGGCCTTCCTCCATCAACTGAGCGATGCGCGACGGAATTTCCGACGGCTGCGACCAGTTTTCGAGCGGGTTCAACCGGATCGACTCATGCGGCTTCGCCTGATTGAAGTACAGGAACTTGCGCCCGGTGCGCGCGCACTCCATCTCCACGCGCTTTTTCCACTCGTCATCGTTCTTGGGGTCGACGATGATCAGGACGTCCTTCGGGTTGTGGATCACCTGCGTGGAGATGACTTCGTAGGTGCGGGTCTTTCCCGCGCCAGTCGTGCCCGCCACCAGCGTGTGACCGCCCATCGCCTTATAGTGAAACGGCACCTCGACCTTCTTCTGCTCCATACCGTGGATCCAGGACGATCCCTGCGGCATACGATCGCGGATGCTGTCGCGCGGACCGAATAGCCGCTCGATGCGCTCCTCCACGGTCCGGCCTATCTCGGTTTTCGGCAGCCACTTCGGCAACGACGGAATGTCGGTTACGGGCATCCGGAGGATTTCGTGGGCAATCTGCGTATGCTTCTGCGTCCACTCGTATCCGATGCCCAGATACATCGAGTCCGCTCTTTTCCGCATCGCGTTCTGCGTGGCAAGAAGCTTTTCGATGCGAATCTTGCTCAGCCATTTCGTTGAGATGGCCATGCGAAAGCTCAGTGCCTTCCATATCTGGAGCGCACGGATCGACAGCAGGGCCGCGCCGGCTAGCGCAAACGCCCAGCCGTATGGCATCCCGGAGATCAAAATGCCAACGATGACGATGGGCCAAACGAGAAACGGACGAAACTCGTAGATCGGACGGAAGTGATTGACGTAGTTCATGCCGCGGGTCGCTCCACGATGAGACGTCCGGCGCGCTCAACGATGCAAATGTCATTGCCGTGTGCGCGCATGAGGAGACTGCGCTTCTTGAGTTGTTCGACAAGGGTATCGCTCGTGATGCCGTATCCGCCGACGAGCCGCTTCTTGACGGCCAGCCCCTTCTCTTCCCACGTCACTTCCGCCTTTCCGGTCGCCACGTCGCCAGCAAGGGCTTTGAAAAACTCTTTCAGCATTGCAGCGCCGGGTCCCAGGAGTTCCGTCAATTCTTCGTCAGTCGGACCAACTCTGCTTGCATTGGACCTTGCGGGACGCGCTGCGGCAGGGTCGACGGGCGCCGGGCGCGACGCAGGCGCGCTCGGGCCGGTCGAGGGCTCAGCCGCGGCCGCACCAGCGGCCTGTGCTTCGCTGCGCTCCAACGCATCGAGCAACGACTGAGAGAACTTCGGCGCAGAGGCACTGGCCTGCTGCTCCGACGCGGCCGTTGCTCCAACAACGGCATCGTTCTGCGCGGCAACGTCGGCTTGAGGCGCTGAAGCGGCGGCCGCCGACGGCCGTGCCTGGCCTGCGGAAGCATTGACAGTCTCCGGGGCGGGCGTCGCGACGAACTGCGGCTCGAGCGCGAGCGCGACGTGCACGGCTGAGGGAACGTCATACTTGACCGGCGCGAAGACGGCGCGTTGCGCCTTGCGTTCAAAGTCCACCGCAACGTCCATGGCCTGCCGCACCACCTTGTGGACGAGGGGTTCGAACCCCTGCGGGCTGCGCTCAGGATTGATCGCGTTGAAGAGGTCGTCCAGCACCGTTGTGTCGAACCCTGAGAGCAGCTCGGGTGTGATGACGGTCTGGGCAAACATGGCGGTGCGCATGCGCTCGCTTTTCAGTGGCGTCACACGCCGCTCAACCGCAAACTGACCGGCTCCGATCCACGTGCCGAACGCCCCGTGCGCCGCCGGATTCCACTTCGTGCGGTCCGAGAGCCGCACCATCTCGAAGTGGCGAAATGGCTCGTCCAGCAGCGTGCACGCAGCGGCCAGGAAGACGGCGTAGTTGTATTGCGGCTCCAGCCGGCGACGCTTGTCAGACGTGAGGTCAGCCGCGAACTTCTGCCCACCCGCGAGCCGCATGGCATAGAACGTCGATTCGATCGTCGCGCGGAATGCACCGCCCGGCTCGCAATGCAAGTCGGGCGTCAGC
Source organism: Caballeronia hypogeia (assembly GCF_001544875.2). GTDB lineage: Bacteria > Pseudomonadota > Gammaproteobacteria > Burkholderiales > Burkholderiaceae > Caballeronia > Caballeronia hypogeia. Next base: position 177,469 of record NZ_FCOA02000007.1, on the reverse strand, counting down.
GGCATGGAAGAAAACCAGTTCGCGCAGCGACGTAACACTGAGAGCCACTTGCGCGCGAACTCCGTTTCGGTGCTCTCGTTCGCGCATTGTCGAACAAGCTCAATGCGTTTCTGGTGCGTGGCGAATAGGTCCTCGGCAAGGATAGCTTCGTGAGCGGTGGTCATCACATGAAACCCTTTGCCAGCTTCAGCGCCGCAGCGCCCGTTGCACTTGCACCGCCGCCAAAGATCGCCGCAAGCTTCGGAATCTCGAGCGACAACAACAGGATGAATATCGCCAAATTGAAGACGTAGATCGAGTTCACCGTTGTGGCCCCACCAACGCCAGACGCCTTCGACACCGCATCGCCGATCGACGATCCAACGAGTTTCATCAGGATAGCGACGACGACGACATACATTCCGGCGCTGATCATCCAGTCCAGCCACTTAACGAAGTAGTTGCGGGTGTAGGACGAGAAGCCGAGAGCGATCGCGATTGGCCCCAGCACGATTCCAATGGCCGACTGAATCTGCCCGACTGCCGAGTAGTAGATGAACACGATCGCCGCCAAGCACATCAAGAACGCGGCCAGCAACATGACCATCGCATCAGACAAGACCGCGGGAAAGTTCCAAAGGCTGATTGACTTCAGTTTCTCCTTTAGCCCGTCGAAGATGACCCCCGCCAGATGCGCCATCTGCCCACCCGTCGACGAGTCCGAGGCGCCGCTGATATGAGCCGCCAGTTGCTGAAACCATGTCCAGAACCCGCTCGCGCTCGCCGTGTAGCCGAGGTAGAGGGCAACGAAGATGCCAAGTACAGCGACCTCCTCGAATAAATTGACCCAAGCAGAGATCGGGTGATGGGTGCCGGCGAATCGAACACCGACGAGGACCAGCGAGATGACGCCCAAGCCCCAGGCGAACTTGTTCGCCTCGTCCATCACGTCCGAACTCGCAGTGATGGCGTTGGGTATCAAATTGCCTACGAGCGAATCGATTTGGGTGACTGCCGTCTGCGCGCCCTTGCCAAAATCGCCGTCCGGACTGGCAAGGAGAGCCGCCGACCCAGCGGCGGTCGCAGAACTCGCCGACGCATTAGCCGCTTGGGCAAGTGCTCCAGCCGGGAACATCGCCGTGGCGACGATCGTTGCCAAGAGCAGGACAACAATCCGCAGTGTGGCCATGCAAGAACGCGCCATCACTGCCCCAGTACTTTTGACGACCCGATTTGCGCGTCGAATGCAGCGCGCTGCTGGTCTTGCTTTGCCTTAATGGCCGCTTGCGTCGCATTGTTCGCCTGCTGGTCAGCGACCGTCGCCGAATCCTTCACCGCATCGCTGCGTTGCTTCGCTGCCATCATCGTAAGAAGGTCGCTGTTCTGACTGGAGATGATGTCCAGCATGTGCGTGGTCAACTGAGCGGTGGCTTCCATGGTCGGCGACATGTTCAGTTGGTCCTGGATCTCCTGCCGGCGCTTCGCGAGCGTGCTCACATGCGAGATGACGTCGTTGCCCTGCTGGAAGAGCTGCTTGGCCGTCTTGTCGTTGTTCTGCAGCAGCGTGTTTTGGTCCGTGAACCACTGCTCGGGCGTCTTTCCCGACTGCGTGATCAGAGCCTGCACCTTGCTTGCGTACTCGGCGTTGCTCTGCAGCCCACCGTACAGGTCCTTCAGTGCGTCGGTGTACTTGGTCAGGCTTGAGATGTCGCTCGTGATGCTTTTGAATTGCGCAAGCATCGCGGACGGATTGAGGTTGGTCGCCTGCTTGAGCTGGTTAAGCATCATCTGGTACTGATAGACCAGGTTCGAATCCTGATAAACCTCACCCTTCACGGCGGCCACTGCCGTCATGGTGTTTTGAAGGAAGTTCGATGCGTCGAACACGGGCATGTTCGCGTAGGTCTGCTGGACGAGACCAACCGTCAACACGCCGGTCGCGGCGATGCAGCGGAGCAATTTTTTCATCATGGCGGTACCTTGCAGATAAAGCGTTAAGCGTTGACGAGTACGTCGCGCACGTACTCCTCCTGCCACTGTGGGCTGCCGGACTTGACGTGCTTGTCGAGGAGCGCCTGCGCCCGGCCGTCCGAGCGGAGGTAGGCGAGCGCTTCTTTCGGGAACTGGGCCTGCAGCATCCGGCTTTGCTTCGCCGTCACCCACAGGTAATCGCGATTGGGCACTGCGTCCGAGATCATCTTGATCTGATGCGGCGTGAGGCCGAACACATCGCGGTACAGGTTTTGGTTGTTGATCGCGTCGCTGTTGGGCAAATAGATCAGGTTGGGGATGTTCTCTTTCAGAATCTCGAAGTTCGGCACGCGTGCGAGTTGCCCAAGAGACTGCGTCGCCATCACCAGTGCCGCGTTGAGCTTTCGGATCGTCACCGCCCAGATTTCAAGGCGCGCATAGAACTTCGGGTAGGTAAAGAAGAAGCCTGCCTCTTCAATCTCAATCACGGTGTAGCGCTTGCCGTCGAGAATCTGCGCGATCCGGTAGAACGCGTAGTCCATGAACAACGCGGCGGCCACCGGGAAGTTTTGGAACAGGTCGCCCATTTCGATCGACAAATCGTCCGAGATTGCGAAGCCGTCTTCGGCGTGATCGAAGAACTTGCCGTTCTTGTTGCCTTCAGTCCAAACCTGCAACCGCTCACGCAAGTCCGCAGGCAGCAGCGTGATCAAGCTCGACAGACGCCACTTTTCGGGCGGGAAGCCCAGCGCCAGCGTCTTGATTCGGTCGAAGATTTCGGTTTGCTGCTGCGGCGTGCACGTGTAGTCCTCGCCCTCGGTGACAAGCTGCACCCAGTCCGCGACGTAAGACCAGTGCTTTTCTTCGCCAATCAGGGAAAGCGGATTGACCGAGGTCGCGGCCTCGAAGCGGCCGGTTGCATCGATGAAGCGGCCACCGCCGAGCAGCGTCGGGATTCGTGTCGAGCGGTCCTTGTCAAACCGGATGCGGCGCGCGCCGTGGCGGCCCGTCTGGGTCATCAGGTAATTCAGAAACACGGACTTACCCGCGCCAATTGGACCGACGACGAGTGTGTGCGCCTTGCCGCCCGGATGATGCAAGTCGAAATACTGGAGCGTGCGATGGCGGGTCGGCAGGCACGTGAGCGGGCCGGTTTTCGTACCGGACTGCTGCGTCAGCCAATCGTTGACCTTCGAACCCTCGCCCACACTGCAAAGCGGGGCGATGTCGGACACGGCGGGCGTCTCAACGAACTGCAGACGCCTTTGCTGGTCCCAGCGGCCCGGCAGCGTTGCGCTCCACGAGGCGAAGAGGTTCGTCTTCTCGAGGATCACACCGAAGCCAGCATTGCCGATGACGCCGATCACCTGACGCGTTGCGTCCTCGCACTCCTCAGGGGTGCTCCCATAGACCACCACCGAAATGTTTGCGAAGCCGTACTGCTGGCCTTCGGCGTCGAGCTTTGCGAGCGCGTCACCCGCTTCCTTCGCGAGAATCTCACGGCCTTCGTCGTTCTTTTGCTCTTCCTTTGTTGCCCACTGCTTGAGGATGGCGACCGGATTGAAGGCCGCAACCTTATAGAACCCTCGAATCTTCCTGATGTACGCGCTTGCCCGCGAGGTGTCGAGGAAACGGAACATCACGCAGACGTCCAATTCGGCGTCCACCTGCGAGAGCACGTCGAGCGCCGCCTCTTGAAAGCCCATCCATTCCTTGATGCCGATGATGCGGGCGTACACCTTGCCGTGCGCCGATTCGAACATCAGCTCGGTCGCGCCTATCGTGACTTCGGTCTCGGTCAGATGCGTGTCCAACATCGTGACCGGATAGCGCACGCGGCGCTTGGGCGTCGACGGATTCGCTCGCTGATGCAAGAACGACAGGACGTTCTGGAGCTGCAGCCGCTTCATCTTCAGGCGCGTAACGCCGCCGACGAATCCGTCGATCACCGACTCGAATCGCTTAATCTCGTTCTGGATCTTGGTCAGGTCGAACGCGAAGGCGCTGCGCGCGAGAATCGTATCTTTCGCCGCTTCGAACATCGCGACAGCCAGATTCTTGCCGCCGACCGTCATGTGATAGCCGATCTTGTCGAAGATCCGCGAGATGCCGGTTTCAGGCGTGAACGCCAGCGCGAGCGAGTGCGAGTTCTTGAAGTACTTGCCGCTGCCGATGATCGCTTGATTAATCGCGTCGACGCGCGCATCGGCTTCCGACGCGAACGTGCCGTCGATGCCTCCGCGCACGCGCCGGTGCGACATGCGCCACCACGCGGTGATGCGGTGATCGAAGTTGCGGCATGCATGGTCGAGATTGTCGCGGGCGGCGGTGATGTCGCCGGGATTTGGCGAGTCAGCGTCGATGCCTTCAAACTCGAACACGGTCAGCAGCGACCCGTCCTTGTTGAGCACCAGTTCGGGCGTAACCATCGTCGCCCAGGGCGCGATTTCCTGCACCGCGCGCTTGGTGAACATCATTTTCAGCATGGAAGGTCCTGATCAAAGCCATACGGACGCTTGAAGCGCGCGCTAAAACGGCTGCTCGGCCCCGGCTCATAGACGTCCGGGTAGCGGTTGTACACCAGCATCACGATTCGCCACCACGGGTCAGTCGAGCTTTTCCAGCGCAAGAACACATGCACCACCACGCCGACAAGGAGAAATCCAGGGGTCCAGCTCGTGTAGGTGAGCAGCGCCGTCATCGTCCCGTTGAAAATGGCGAGTCCCCGGTCTGCGCCGCCCATCTGGCGCGGCAATGAGAGGCCTCGACTAACCTTGTGCTGGCGCATATCAGCAGGCGTTGGCCATGTGGAAGTGGCTCTGCATGATCGGCACAGCGACCGACGCAATACCGAGCCCGACCAGCACCACCGAGAACGTCTTGGCGATATTGCTTTCCGAGTTCGCCACCGCGACGCCGCCAAGCGTGATGAGCACGATGCCGATGCCGTACAGGTACGGGCCGCTGATCAGGTTACTGATCGTGCAGATGATGTCCGTCAGGCCCGTCAGGTTCGAAAAGTCCCCCGCTGCCATCGCGGCCACCGACACCACGCTCAACAGCGCGCCGACCAACATCGACTTGCCCGGGCGCAAATGCTTCGCGACCGTGGCGGCTCTGTGCAGTACCTTCTTTCCCTTCATTTGATGCTCCCGTTAAAAAACGCGTTGTAGGTCGTAGTCGTTGTTTTTGAATCCCCGGATTTCGAGGATTTCCGAGACGTGCCGCATCTCGCCGGTGCGCTTGAAGTGCACGACGTAGTTGAAACAGTCAGCGATGTTTTTGCGCATGTCTTCCAGTTCCCAGCGTGATCCGGTCGGGATGCCGAGCATGGCGAGCGATTCCAAGCGGCTGAGCGCCGTGCGCCCATTGTTCGCGTGGATGGATGCGAGACCGCCGTCGTGGCCGGTGTTGAGCGCCTGCAGCAGGTCGTAGGCTTCGCCGCCGCGCACTTCGCCAACGATGATGCGGTCGGGCCGGAAGCGCAGACACAGCGCGACAAGCAGTTGCGTCGTGACGTTGGTATCGGCGTTGGAGAGCAACCGCACGCGATTGGGCACGTGCAGCTTCAGTTCCATCGTGTCCTCGATGGAGATGACCCGCTGGTCTGGCGGGATCTGCTCGATCAGCGCATTGAGGAACGTCGTCTTGCCCGCGGATGTGCCGCCGGCGACGAGCACGTTCTTGTGCGACTGGACGAGCGCAACGAGCGCGCGCATGAGTGCTTCGTCCTCGATGCCGTCTTCGAAGTGAATGGCTTCCGCAGACTCAGGTCGCGCATTCGCTGCCGAGAACGCCCCCATGTTCACGTAATCCGACAGCGTAAGCTTCGACTCTCGATGCTTCCGGATGCTCAGCGCATGGCCGTCGATCGACGTCGGGCTCATGACCGCCGCGATACGCAGGTTCTGGTGACCGGCGTTGATGATGCCCTTGTCGCTACCCGCCTTCGCCGATTTCTCAACAGAAGAGGCGAGCGAATGGATTGCCCCTTCCAGCTGTTCCGGGCGCAGGTCGATGTTCTCGCGCGTCATCACGCCGCGACGCTCCACCCAGACGTTGCGGTAATCGTTAATCATGATTTCCGCGAGGTCGGGCGAGTCGAGCAGCTCGCGCAGCGGCGAAAGCGCATGGAAGAACATGCGCACGGCTTCCGCTTCCAGGGGGCGCAGCTTTAGGACTTGGTTGTCGGCAGACTCGGACATGCGATGCTTTGTGGGCTATCTAACATGTCGGCTATTGTTGTTGTTGGCAGACGTTCGCAGGCACCGAAAGAGGCGTCAAATTGAGCGGCTTTCGCGACCGTAGATCCGCTCAAGCAGAGCAGCGCTCGGACGATACCCTCGAGCTCACAACATCTGTGACCGAGGGCGACGGCTCGCATTTTGGTTGAGCGAGCTCAGTGACGCTATCCGGATAGCGGCCGTTTTGGGGAATGACGCATGAAAACATATAGCTTTCGGGTTAAATGCGACCGGAAGTAGCTGTTAAGTGTTTGCCGCAAGCACTTGGCTGTCATGACCCCATTATGAGCGAGACATCCTTCGGGGCGCGCCTGGAAGCCATCCCGCCCAGCACCGGCGAAGGCGACGTGGCCCTCACAGACGAGCGGCAGCAGCGAACTCGACGGCTGCCTCGCCCGCATCACTCCATAAATGTAGGCCGTGGCCGACCAAAGACTGCTTCAGCAGACACGCCTGCTATATTGGGTGTTCCCGTCCCGGAGTCTTCGGCGATGCGCGTCGGAAAACCAGTCAAGCCTCTTCCCAATCCCCATTGCGACTACTGCGGCATGCAGGCGACGCTGGTGCACGCCGGCGACGACGCCTACCCTTACCGTGACGATCACGGCCCGTTGTGGCTTCGCGCGGACTGCCTGGCGTGGGTGGGCGTGTTTCCGCGCAGCACCCGCCATGTACCGCTCGGCCGTCTCGCCGACGCGCGCCTGCGCGAACTGAAGGCCAAGCTCCACGCAGCGCTCGAGCCGTTGGTCGCGGCGAAGGTCCGGCGGGATGGCTGCAATGTGTTCGAGGCGCGCGCCAAAGCGATGAAATGGCTGGCCGGCGAGATCGGGGCGGATGCGGAGAAGTGCTCGATCCATTCGCTCGACGCGGACCAATGCGAGCGCGCGATCGCTGTCGTCGAGCGTTTTCGACGCGACCGCACCGTTACCCCTTCAGAAACGGCGTGGGAAGATCGTTAACCCGGGCAGTCAACCAAACGTTTGCTATGTCTCGCACCCTTCCCTTCCAGCGCTCCGCTCAAGCGGCCCGTGCGCGCCTGACCAAGGCGCAACTGCTCCCGATCCCGCGTGCAATCGCCGATGACCTCGCGCTTCGTGCCCATCTGTCGTTGGAAGCGATCCGCGGCGCCTGCGACCATGTCGGCCCCGCGCAGCACATCACCGAAGTCGTGTTGCTCGGTAAGTTCCTCAGCGAGGCGGGCCACGGCGAGTTCTCGCACGAATCGCTGCTGGCGGCCGACCGGGCAATGGCCGAGGTATTCGAAGGCGGCCGGCAGACTGCGATGTGGGGGGTGTCGTCGGAGTCCGCCTTTGCCCTGCTTGCTGCCATCGTCAGCATGTACGACAGGCAACTCCATAGCGCAACGCTCGGCGCGCTGACCACGGCGAGCGACCGTCTGGACCGGTTCAAGGCGGGCGATGAGTACCAGCCGCTGCAGAAGAAACGCCGCGCCTGAGCCCGCGCGGTCAAAAAAAAAGCCCGGCGTGCCGGGCTTTCGTTCTTCAGGGAATGCCCGGCCAAGCCGGGGACTAACAAATCACCTCCATGGTTTCGCCAAACGGCGCTTTCCGAGCCCGTGCCAAAGGCGTGGTTGAAGCCCACAGCACCGGGTAATGCGGCGCGACCGTCGGGAAGCTCCCCACCATATCTGTCAGATAGACCAGAAAGGCGGGGTTCATGCCGTCCTGTGCCACGCGGTTGAACGGGTCGACGAACGCCGTTCCGCCTCCGCCGCGTACAGGTTTGATATCGGGTGAGTCGCCTCGCTCGAAGATCTGCACCTGTGTCACGCGTGTATCGCAATCCATCACGATTAGCCGCGCGGGCTTCAACGAATGGAAGACCGCGAGAATCTCCGCGTCGAACTGCGCCTGCGTCTCGTCGAACACTGAGCCGCTGGAGTCGCGTACAAAAACCGCATCGCCGATCGCCGGTGTATGCAGCGACGGCAGATAAAAGCCGAGATGCAGATACCGGCGGTTAGGCGTTGCGAAGCTGTAGTCCGACGGCGACGATTGCTGCGCAAATCGATGCAGCACTGAGCGCCAATCCACGACAGGCCGTACTGCCTCGCCCGCCATCGCCTGCAACTCGCCGGGAAGCTTGCCGCGCATCGCGGCCGCTTTCGCGGCCTGGGTGACGGCAACCTTCCACTCCGCTTCCTTTACCGGTTTGTCCGGCCCCTTGTAGGACCGGACTTCACCGAATGAGCCGGGATGCGAAGGCTGATCGCCGGGCGACTGCCCCGGCGCGGTGCCGTTCTGGCCACCCGGCTTCGAGGGCTGCTTGCCGCTCGGCTGCTGCTGATCTTGCGGACTCGGCTGCGGCTGCTGGTTCTGCGGCTGCTGTTGCTGCTGAGGCGGCTGCTGCTGTTGCTGCTTCTGCTTCGCCTCCTGCGTCAGCAAACCGTAGATTTCCTCCGCCGACTTGCCCGTATAGCGCGGATCGACGAGCGCCCCTTTCGGCAGAACCATGCCCGATGACAGCACGATCGGGTTGATCGCGTAGTCACACGCATCGTTCCATCGGTCGGGATCGCGCGCACCCTGCCGCCAGCAATGGCCGTTGGCCACATGCAGCACTTCGTGCGCGACGACACCCCGGACTTCGAGGTCGCTGAGCGACTCCATGTAAGCCGGGTTGTAGCCCAAAGTCTCGGCGTCGACCCAGAACGTCTTGGCCGACGGATCCTCGCGGACGTTCAATCGGAGCGCGAGCGCCCCGAAGAACGGTTGCGAAAGGACGAGCTCGGTCCGCTGCCGGGCAATGCGCGGATGGACCGCGCTACTGCCCAACACCACATCGTTGCGGTCCATGACGCCCCCTTACGCGACTAAGCGCAGTTGGCTCGCGTGCGCCGATTCGACTTCCATCGGCTCGGGCTGCACGCCCATGAACGCGGCCATCAGCCCTTCAATCTCGTGCGCCTTGCTGGCCACCTGAGAACGAAGCACGCGCGAGTCCTTCAGTTCGGCTCCCGTGTGCACCGCCAGATGCGTCTTGGCCTGCTCGAGGATGTGCGTGAGCTGCGGGTCGTTCGAGAAGTTGAGCTTCGGCAGCAACGCGCAGAGTTCTCGCACGTTGTTGGCAACGTCCAGTCGGACGTTGCCCGTCGCGTACAGGCGGTTGGCCATCTGCGACACGGCTTCGTACAGACGCCGCACCAAGTCCTCGTTCGCGGTGGAGATAGAGGCCAAAACGTGCTGGTCCAGTTCGCTCTTGAGCGTGGTCAGCACATTCGCCGGCAACTCGACGCCGAACTGGCTAGCGTCGGGAAACGGCAGAACAGCCATCTTAACGCCGAACTTCGTAGACAGCTCAGCGAGGGTCGGATAGTCCGCCTCGTTGAAAAGCCCGTTCAATTCTTCGCGAGCCGCCTCTTTGAGATTCAGGTAGTCGGTGAGGAACACGGAAACCGCCAAGTCGAACTCGTCTTTCAACGAGCGCATCTTTTCGGCGAAGTCCATGTAGACCATCGTCGGCAGCAGCCGCACGCCCAACTGGTCGTACTTCAGGGTGTGATCGTAGAAGTACGAGCGGATGCGGCCGGCGAGCGTCACGACTTCCGCAAAGCTCGGCGCGTGCTCGGGCAACAGGCGTTTATTGAATCTGCCGATGCCCTTCGCGTGGTGCTTGCTCTCGACTTCCTGCGTCACCTTGCCGTCGAAACGGCGGGCGACCCAGGTGGAAATCGTGACGGAGCAGAGCATGACCTTCGATTGGATGGAAGTGATGTCCATGAGAGAACCTCGTAGAAATGGAATGGATAAAGCAAAGAAAAAAGGCCCTGTGCGTCCGCAGACGCGACAGGGCCAACTTGGGTGATGCTGAGAAAAGTGGAGTGCTTGGTTACTCGCCGCGGATGATCTTGCCGATCTCTCCGCCTTGCGCGCCAATGAAGGCATACGAGTTCTGGATCTGCGGCGAGCGCTGGACAGCGTCTCGCACCAGCAGCGCCGCGAACTCGCGGTGCCCTTCACCGATCAGACGCTCGGTGTAGCGCACGACGCGATCGAAGTTGTTTTCGTTCGCGCGTGCCGCAAGCGCTGCCGCGATCGCGTACAACGCCGAAGGCGTCGTCGGGATCATGGCCGTGTCCGGCGCGAGAAGAATGGCGTCCGGATTCGGCAGTTCGCGGAAGATCTGGAGGAACGCGACCAGTTCGGTCGCGGCACCCTCTCCCACCGAACCGGCGTAGGAGATGTGCTCCAGATGCTTGGGGACTACATCCATGGTTTTCGCGACGAACCGCCAGCTACGCGGGCTCGGTGCGTTTTCGATGTCGCGCGACGTCTTCTGCACGGACAGCAAGTCCGGACGGAAGCGCAGGAACGCGATGAGCGCGGGCGGGATGTTTCCGCGCACGGCCCACTGCGTCCAGTCGTCGATGGTCGGTTCAAGCTCGACCACGGTGGCGAAACGCGAGATCACCGGATCGAGAATCCCGGAGACACCGGCATTGTCGGTGCGACGATTGGTGGCCGCGAGGAACGTGACCTGCGGTGGCAGGACGTGCTCGCCGACGCGCCGCGCGAGCAGCAACTGCATCTTCGCGGCTTGCACGGCGGGCGAGGCCTGCCCGAGGTCGTCCAGAAACCAGATCAGCGGGCGTCTGGCCGTCATCGCGCGTTCCAAATCCCCGAACGGCAGGAACTTGGCGGTCGTGCCATCGGGCGAGGGAAACGGCAACCCTTTCGAGTCGGTCGGATCCTCGACAACCGGGTGGCTGATGAGCAGTTCGTGATCAGTCGCATGCGCGGTCTGTTCGACGATGTCGCTCTTGCCGATGCCGGGGCGGCCAGTGATGAGCACCGGCAAACGCTTCGGCACGTACAGCGAGAGGAGTTCGGTGAGTTGAGCGGGCGTGACTTTCATGATGGCTTCCAAAGAGAAGCCCCATAAAGACTACGCCCGTAGGGACGTGGTCCCTGTGGGGCAAGGTATGAAAAAGCCGGCTCGTAGCCGGCTGGGTCGATGCGTCAGTGACGCGGGTGATAGATGCAGTGTAGGGGTCGGGCTCTCGGGCAATCGGTGGAAAGGTCACTAATTCAGGGTGCCTTAAGCCATCTCGACGGCCCGCGCGGCGAAAAAAAACCCGGCACGATGGCCGGGTTGGTCGAAAGTGAATCAGCTTGCGCGCTGTTCGAGCGCCACGCGCGCATACGCGAGCGTACCGTCGTTCGCGCGAAGCGATACCTGCAAGTGCCGGACTGGGTCAGCGAGCGCGTAACGCACGCTAGTGCCCTGCCGCACGGCCACGATCTCGGAGAAGCCTTCGGCGATCGTGCTGTCCACCCACTGCGCACCGGTCACGACAGCACCGTCTTGCGTGCGGATGCGTGACATTTCAGCCGCCTCGCGAGCGCGTGCGACCTCGCGCGCGACGCGCCTCGCCTCACGTTGGGAAACCGACAACGCCTCCCACTCTGCTTGCTGCGCGGCGTCCATACCTGCCAGTTCGAAGATGCCCCGGCGCCGGGCCGCAGCGCGAACACCGATGAGCTTAATGCCGAACACCTCGCGGACCGCTTGCTTGGACGCCCGGTTGGCGTCGTGTGGCCGGTCGAAGATGCTCAGGAGATAGGACATGTCGGCCGTCTGCACCGCTTTCGCGCACTCGTTGGCGAAGGTGTGCGTATGGCTGCCGTGATCCAGAATGGCCAGTTGCGAGTCGAGTTGAAAGCGGCGTGCGCTGATGCTGCCCGACTTCCGCGCCTTCTCGAGTTCCGCCAGCCGATTGTCGCGCGAGCGATCGGCGAGCGTACGCCGCAGCACTTCCGCGAACTGACAGGTCGGCGAGCCGACGTCAACAGGCTTCAGGTACGCCTCCGGCAAAGAATGCGCTTCGAGAATGCCTTTCGCGTACAGCAAGTCGTCGACTTGGACCGTCGTAGGCTCCTTCGGCGCGAGACCCATCACCATCGCGAGCAGTGCGGCATTGTCGGAGGTGATCGCCTGCTTCGAATGGCGCATCACCGTTGCCAGCGGCACCAGCTTCGCAAGCGGCAGCGCGCCACGCAACTCCGGCACCGCGAGAAGCGGCTTGGCCCATTGCAAGTCGGAGTCGAACTTCGACAACGAAGCGTAGTCGTCGATCACCGCTTGCGGAACGGGCTTGCCCGCCGCGAGCGCGTAGGCGACATGAACCTCGTGCCGACCATTGCTCTGCCGGTTGTCCAGGATCGGGCCCGCGTAGCGGAAGCCGAACCGGCGCTGCGACTCGTCCTGCAGCAGCTCGAACAGATCGAGCCCGCGACGGCCGCTCTTAGCCGCCTCTTCGTTGGCTTGCGCCATCTGATCCGAAGAGAACAGATACAGCGGCTCCCGCGCCAGCTCGAAAGCAAGATAGAGCAGTTGCCAGCGTTCGCGCCGGATTTGCCACGGCTCGAGCGTCGCGAACGACGGTCTGAAGTGAGCCGCGTCGATTTCGTCGATGAGCGACAGGAAAAGGGTCGTCGCCGTCCCGGGCCGACGAACGGTGAGCTTACCGTTGAAGCGAGTGACGGATACGGGGTGGCTGAAGAACGTGAGCGCGATCTCTGCCGCGTCGACTGCTGCCACGCGCGTGTCGTCTCGCAGGAAACGGAGCACTTCGAGCATCGTGCGGAAAGACTGGGCGAAGCCCGAAAAGGAAAGCTGATACATGGTGGATTGCCTTAAAGAATGCGGGCAATCGCACCCTGTCGGGTCGATGCCCGGCAAGGGTTAAGTGCGCCGAAACGGGCGCGGGAAGTTGAAAAGCTATTAGGCCGCGTCGATTAGACGGGCGATCAGACGAGCGAGCGACCACGCGTGGTCAGTCGAAAACACCTTGGCGCGAAGCAGCGGCATGATCGCGCAGGTCCGATCAAGCGAGTCGCTCAGCCGCGGTCGGCTGACGAAGTCCACATGAACGATCCAGCCTTCCGAATTGCCGATGCACACAGATACGGAAATCCGGTCATGTGACGACGGTTCAGGCCACGGTCTGTTGTGGCGTGCTCCGTACATCGCTTCGTTGGCGTCGTCCTGCAGGTTCGCGTGACAGAGCCATTCCGGTTCGAGCTCCGTCCCGCGCAAGAAGCGGCACAAACCCTCGAAAACCTGATCGACAGTCTTGCCGTCGGTGTTCAGCCGGGCGACTGACTTGATATCGACGGCGCCAGAAGCGGTGATACCGCTGGTGACAGCAGCCGGCAGCACATCGGCGTTTGCTTGAGACATAAACTGCTCCTGAAATGAAAAACGCGCCCGAAGGCGCGCTAGAAAAGGAAGTCGAAAAAAAACCGCACCCCAAAAAGGTGCGGTTTTGTCTTTGGACTCAGCTTGCGCTGCGTCGAATCATTTGCCCCAATCGCGTTCGCGATCGGCTTTGCGACCGTTGTTCGCGGTCCACATGAAGAAAGCTGCAATGGACACGCCAAGCACTACCGTGAAAATTGTTGCGCCCACGTCATTCTCCTTTCATCACGTAATGGCCTGCATACCACAATACTACTCCAAGGGCAGCCAGTGCGCTCGTACCTGCAATTGTCAGCGGATCCCAGGACGATGCGGAATGTGCGTATCCGACTGCGCCGCCGATCGATGCCGCCGATAGAGTGTGCAGATAGCGGCCGTTTTGGTGCCGCTGGTCCTTGGATGGCGTCGCGACTGCGTGGAGCAGCCGGCGCAAGCAGGGCCGGGGTCAGGGGGAATCGATACCACGTACCCGCCGTTGCCCGTCATGTTCACCGGCAAGACGTCGCCTTTGTACTCAAGGCTGAACGACGGCGAGCACTCGGACTCCTCCATCTTATTGAGCAACCCGAGTACACGCGGCGCCAGATGAACCTGACCTGTTGTTGGATCGAGCGTGACCCGGTCCACGATCGTGGTGCCAGAGCTGTACTCGATTTTTACTTTCGCCAGTTTCATCGACGACCTCCGCACTTCAAGTCGATGCCACCGGCCAAACGCAGGCCGTCCAACATCGCTCGATAGCCCGCGAGCGTCTCGAGTTGCGTCAGGGCGACGTGATTCTCACCACCGCCCGTCAGGTCGGAGCGGCCGCGCCGGGTTCTGAAGCTCAGCGCGACACCCGAACCGCCTCGACGCTCCAGCACGTCGACAAACAACGTCTCCGTGCGCAACGACACCCGTACCGCAGAGCTGCCGCGACGCGTATCGGTGACGATCTCGTGAGCATGCGCCGGAAGACGCAAGTCTTGGGCGACGCGTCGCAGAACGCGCGCCGCATGACGTTGCAGAGCCGCTTTCGCGCCGGCATTGGCACTACTGCGGTCCGCATAAAACACTCGGGGAAATTTCATGATTGCCTCATTGCAGACGAGGCAGGTCCCTTGCGGGGAGCCTGCCCCGCAAGGGAATTACGCGGCATGCACCGCGAGCTAAAGGAAGTGGACTACCAGGTCAGTGAGTGATCCGGTAGCCGGACCCATTCGAGACGAGAAACACCTGCTGACCGGCAGCGAACTGCTGATCGTCGACCTGTGTGACGGTCACGGTCTGACCGTTCGCGCGACGAAGAAAGACTTCGACACCGCTGTGGCGAGACATAGCGGCGCTTACGCGCTGAGCCACTAACCCGGAAACGGAGCCGGAAAGCGCACCGGCGATATAACGGCCGCTACCGTTGCCAATGACTTGCGAGCCCAGGAAGGCACCCGCCGCTGCACTTACGAACGATGCAATTCCGGACGAGCCGGAATTGCTCTCGATGGTGATCGGACGCACGCGCAGGATGGTTGCCTGCTCGAACTGACCGATGCGTTGAACGTCGTAGCGCTGGTACGTATTCGGCGAACCGAAGTCCGCCGTGGCGCAGCCAGTCAGAGCGGAGAGAAGCATCACGGAGCAGAGAAACTTGATCATGGGTTACCTCAAATGAAAGCGAGGCAATCCATTCCCGAAGGGCTGGCTTGCCCCAAAGGGAAAAAGAACGAGCAGGGGCAGCACCAAGCTGCCTGCGTCAGTGCGTGGCTGAGGCGATCGCGATCGAGACGGACATCACGCCAACGAGGAACGACAGCATCTTCCAGGCTTCGGCGTCCTGCTTGGCGTACCAGGCAAGACTGTTGAGAGCGTGTTTGATCACCGGAAACAAGGGCAACTCCTGAGAAAAGCAGGAGCCGCCCGCGATGGGAAGCTCCCATCGAGAAGAGATTTGGAAATGAAGAAACGGCGTCCAGCAGGCTGCACTGGACGCGTCATTTATGAAGGCCTACGAGGCGGCACGGCTGAGGTGATGCAGTCTGACACGACCGCTTTGCACCAGATGCCGTTCGGCTTGGGGATTGAGCGAATAGTCCCAGTCCACCATAGCCGTGCCGTCGCTCCACACCGAATGAATACGTCCGGTGTAAAGCTGCGGCGGGCTGGCCTCGACGTCCTGACCAACGACACGCTGATTCGCCATGAAACCGTTCTTGCTGGAAACTTTGACGACAGGTGCGAGATTGCGAGACATAGACAGCTCCTAAAAAAATGGGAGCCGTCTCCCGTGGGATTGGCTCCCAACGGGACGAAAAAAGGCGACCAACGAGGGTCGCCTAGAAGATTGCCGTCAAAGACGGCTGGAGAGAAGATGGTCCTCCAGCACGCTGGAGGGGTAGGTCGATGCGCAAAAGCGCGGGGAATGGAGCCAGTCTACGGAGTCGGCCGCGTGGTGGGCGTGGGAAAGCTCAACGATTCGCTATGCCTTTCGCCCTGCCGCTCGTCACGCACGACCAATTACCCGGCCCGGGACCGGAAGCACCCATCCAGGACGAAAAAAAAGCGCCTGCTCCATTGCTGGAGCGGCGCTTGAAAGTCCGTCGCATAATCCGAGGGCCGTCGACGAACCTGAGAGAGAGGCCATTCTAGCCATCGGCACTAGGACACAGGCGAGGAAAAGGCCGCTAAAAACACCGCAATTCGAATAACAGCGGTATGACGGAAACGCGAAGGCCGACGCGAATGGGCGCGCCCGACCGAAGCACAAGGTGCGAGTAAGAGTACGGTGCTGATAGCTGGCGCAACAGGGCAAAAGAAAGGCCACCCAGGGACGCGCCATGGGTGGCCTCAGTTTGTCGTTTTTGTATAGTGCGGTCTCTCAAGCACCCTCATTAGCGGGTAGGGACAATATAGACTGACAAATTGAATCCAAGTGTTCGAAACATCACGTTCTCTGCGTCGGACGCCGGCCCGTCTTACCTGTAGGCGGGCTTTTTCTTGCGCATCGGAGATTAGCAACTAAGCTATTACTGCGTGTCCTCTGGCTGTGGGCGCGCTGTTGTAGATCATCCAAGTCTTGGCCCGCTATCGTTCGCCGCGATGCGGGCTTTCTTTCGCCCCGTCTGGCGCGCAGCGGGCGTCGGAGCCCCGCCCGCCTTGACTTCGCGCTGTAGCTGCGAAGATGAATCATCTACCCCGATTCTTCTTCGACCATGCTCCAGACCATCGACCTATCCTCGCTTCACACCCGTTCACACGCCTACGTTCCAGCGCGTGCCCGTAACGTCGCACTCACGCCGGAGGTGTCTGCGCTGCTCGCGACCGATGCTGTCGTCGCGATCGGCGTGAGCGGCGGCAAGGACAGCGTCGCCTGTGCGCTCGCGGTCGCCCGCCATCTGGATGCCATCGGCCACACCGGTCCGCGCATCCTCGTCCATTCCGACCTCGGGCGTGTCGAGTGGAAGGACAGCGGCCCGGCGTGCGAGCGGCTTGCTGCCCACCTCGGCTGGGACCTGCTCACGCTCCAACGGCAAGCGGGTGACATGCTCGCCAGATGGGAGAAACGCTGGTCGAACAATGTCGAACGCTACCGCGATCTCGCCTGTGTGCGGCTGATCTTGCCGTGGAGCACACCGTCCATGCGCTTCTGCACGTCAGAATTAAAAGGTTCCTTAATAAACAGTGCGCTGAACAAGCGTTTCCCGACGCACAACATCGTGAACGTGACCGGCGTGCGCCGTCAGGAAAGCAGCGCTCGCAGCAAGATGCCGGTATCGGCCCCGCTCGCTCCCCTATCGACGAAAGGTCGGACGAGCGTGACGTGGAACGCGATCATCGAATGGACCATCGACGAAGTCTTTACCGAGATCGCTGCGGCCGGACTCGCCCTGCACGAGGCATACACCGTGTACGGTGCGTCGCGCGTCTCGTGCGCCTACTGCATCATGAGCTCGTTGGACGACCTGCGCGCTGCGGCGAGCTGCGCTGACAACCACGACGTGTACCGCGAGATGGTGAGGCTAGAAGCGCAATCGACGTTCGCCTTCCAAGGGCAACGGTGGTTGGCTGACGTCGCGCCCCACCTGCTGTCGTCTGAACTGGCGGCCGACGTCGCGCGCGCAAAGGCAGCGGCCATCGAGCGCCAAGCCATCGAGCCCGAGATTCCTACGCATCTGCTTTTCTCGTCGGGTTGGCCGACCGTGCGCCCGACGCCCGACGAAGCGGAGTTGCTCGCGAGCGTACGCCGCCGCGTCGCTCAAGCGGTCGGCATCGACGTCGGATACGTCAGCGGTGCCGATGTCCTGCGCCGGTACGACGAACTGCTAGCACAACGTCCCGGCGCACCCTCGGCGACAACGCCCTCAGCGGTGACGATCCCCGCGCAAGCGAGCTTCGCTTTCTAGCGGGCGAAAAAAAAGCCACGCCCCGGAAATCCGGGGCGTGGCGTTGATCAAAACAGCACTAGGCGAGACACAGCGAGAGCTGAACGTCAGCCGCAAAGAATGCAGGATCCGGCTCAGCGCCTGCGCGCGTGACGGGCACCTCCCACTGGAGTTGCGCATCGCTGAAGGAACCCAACCCGTACAACAGCCGGTCGGTGTCTTCGCGATTGAGCAAGTCGCCGAACGCAAAGCTGAAGACAGCCGGCGCACATGCGTCCTCAGCCACGAGGCCGAGCGTCCGCGCAGGGACCTGCGGGGCGTTGCTAACGGCGTCGCGGAACGCTGGGATCGCCTTCTTGGCGAAGCCCGGCGCTTCCATCTCCACCGGATACGCAACGTCCATAACGAACGAACCGACCGCGCTGTACTGCCAGCCAGCGTGACGCCACGGCGCGGAGCCCATCGCGACCAGCACGTTGTGTTGGTCAATCGAATGACAACGTACCTCGGGCATCCGCTCCATCGCCGTCTTCGTTGCCGACGGCACCGGCACCTCGATCTGGGCGGCCCCACAGTCGTACTCCTTGAGCACTCGCCACACGCTGAGCGGCCCGCTGTTCCCGTAGATCGAGAGCAGCAGGTCGATGTCCGCATGCAGGGAAACGCTCAAGCTGCCGCCGACCAACTCATCGATACGGGACTCGAAGCCTGCCCGGATCAACGACAACCGGACGTCATCGAGCTGCGACTCAGGCACCGCCGAGTAGCACGACGAGCCGACCGACAGATCGATCGCCCGATCCCGAAGCAGCGCGGGCTTGGCGAGTTCACTTCTCCAACTCGCGATGTAGTTTTCCGGCCGGATCGATCCATTGCGGCTTCGGAGCATTCCGCCTTCGCAACTGGTCGCATGCGAGAAGACGCGGCGCATGACCTGCGCATAGTTGCCCAGCGCGACAGCCGACCAGTGGTCGGTGTGCGGATAGACGTTCGACTCATAGCCGCGTTCGAACAACGCGTAGATCCACTCGCCGTCGGCCTTCTGCATTGCGCCTGCGCGCTTGCCCGTCAGAATTGAAGAACCCATGTTTTGCTCCAGTAAATGCGCGGAGCAGCCCCAACGGGCTGCGTACCCGCTGAGGTGAAAGAGGACCGCTCCACGAGGGAGCGGCTAATGCTGTTAGCGCAGACGCGGCATAAGCGAGAAGGCCGTCAAGCACTGCATGCAGCACATGACAAGGCCGAGCCATACGCCGAACGCAACGCCGAATACAACGCCATGTGCGCCGCAGGCGAAGCTCGCGCCGATAACTACCGCGACGCCGCGCGCAAGGTGCGACATCAGGAAGCGGTTGACGACCCAGTCGCACGCACGGGCGAAGAGTCCTGGGCGGGCGCGGTCTCGCTGACAGGCGACCTGCCATGCGAGCGAGGCCACCAGAATGCCGAGGACCCCGGCCATGATTCGGCCAACGCCCGATGCGTCGTGCAACAAGTGCTCGTACGCGAACCTGACGGCCATGCCGAGGTAGCCCGCCGGCGGGAAAGAATTTGCGGCCGTTGCGACAACAAAGGCCGCACAGCACCACCAGCGCTCTTGCCAAAACGCCGCCGCCACTTTGAGCGGTGCCGAAACAACGATTTCAATGTCTTCCGACATTCGGATACTCCTGTTGAGGTTGTCGTGCTGTTGAGCACGATAAAAAAATGCCGACCCCTTGCGGAGGTCGGCAGTGATGGAACAGCGACTACTTAGGCAGCGAGCTTTGCCTTTCGGCTCTTGCTCGCTATCTTCACAGGCGGCTTCGGGACTTCATATCCGAAGCGCGCCCACCCAGCCGGGTCCAACGGAATCGGATTTGTGCGCCCCGTTGCAAGGTTCACAAACACGCCCGAGAACGGCACGGCGCCGGTCCGAAACATGGTCCAGAGCATGTTGAATGCTTGGACCGCGATGGCCTGGTTGATGACCAGCGACTGCTTGCGCAGCGCCTCGGCCATCGAACAGGACGGGGTCTCGTCTTTCGCATCGAGCTTCGCGTCGATAAGTTCCGGAAACAACTCGCCCACATGCGGCAGCCGTTCAGGATGCTTCAGCGCGTAGCTCTTGCCACAGACCTGGCCTATGACGACTTGGCCGCGATCCGTGTCGTTGCCGCAGTCGAGGTAATACGCCCCGCTGTGCTGGGCTGCGCCAACAATCGCGGCCCGAGCAGCACGCGTATCGACGCAGCCAATCACGAGATCGACGTTGTAGAGCGGCTCGCCCGGACCGAATCGCCGGGTTTCCGCCCGCCAGTTCGTGCCCATCAGTGCGTTGAGCCGATTGACGATGAGCGAGGCTTTGTACTCGCCCACGTCGTTCGGATAGAAGCCCTGCCGGCCGACGTTGGTCGGGCTGACGGTGTCGTCATCGAACACGGTGCAGTCGATGCCGCCCGGGTGACCCAGTTCGAGCATCGCGTGATGAAGGCGCGCGAGACTCGGGAGCACCGCACTTCCGGTGCCGCCCGCGCCTACCACGACTACATTCCAGCTTCGCTCAAGCATCCGCGAAGGAAGTTGATGTCGGATGGCTCCGTTCATGCGACCTCCTGAGCGCCAGCCGCCGCATACCAACTGCTCGGCACGCGCTCGACGTTCTCGAAGATGCCTTTCGCGCACAGCCGCATCGCCATACTCGGTACCGACGACGCGCAGTTGCCGACGACGAAGGCGAACTTCGTCTCTTGTCGGTCATCTTCGTTGTCTGTCGGCGAGAAGTACGCGGGATGCGCGCCATGCGAATGGCAGTCGATCACCCGCAGTTCACTTGGCAGAAGTTCCGGGCGCTCGTACTTCAGCGACCCGGTGCCCTGCGACAGCACCTTTACAGGCGCGAGCCGGAACTGTTTCGTCTCCACATTCCAGACGATCCAGGCACCGGTCTCCAGCGGATGTGCGGCGCGCGCCATCGCGACGAACTCGCCGACCAACTCGGGCGGCACCGCACCACAACGCAACTCGGTCGATTCGACCACTTTCCCGTAGGGGATCGCGGTCGGGACCGTGTAGTGCGCAATGCGGCGAACAACCGAGAGCCACGGCAGATCGATTTCAAGAAAGACTCCGTTCTCGCCGATCAGCAGTCGCTCACCGGCCGCCTGCATCGGCGCGACCGACTCACGCCGGGGCACCATGACGGTAGGAAATGAGCGTTGAAGCGCGGCATCTGCAGGATTCAAAGCACCAGCATTCATCATCGAACTCCTTGTTTGCCGGCGATCAGCTCAGCGAGGGTAAGGTCCATAGGGACGAGCGCGTCTTTCGGGAATTGCTCGCCGTACTTGCCGTCGAGCATTTCCTTCCAGAATGCGAACTCGCCATTCGGATGCGAAACACGTTTGTTGCCGTGATTCGGGTGTGTGAAGGCCGATTCAAAGAATCCGCTCTCCCATCCGGCAATCGATTCGATGTCGATGCGCTTGGGTACATGAGCCGAGCCGACGCAGATCCGCCCCCAGTCCCAGGTGTTAAAGTAAGGCGGTTCGTGCAGCTTCGATGCAGGCGTTGGCCGGCTGTCTTCCTGCAGCGCGAACACGGAAAACCCGTTCGAAGTTGCACGGAACACCAACCCTGGATGCGGGACGACCGCACTGCGTCGCCCGATCTCCTGACAGTCGAAGAAGACTCTTCGCATCGCCGGTCTGCACCACCACATCACCGCGTCTTGCGACACCGCGAGCACCGTCTCAGGCAGGAATTCCGCCTTCGGGGCCGCGTTCTGCGCCAGCTCACGCAGGCATTCGACAAGTGCCATGCGGTCGATCGGCCGTCCGGCACCGATCGTCGCCCGGCCGCTCTTGCCCGGCGTCACCGGATGAACGGTGCCGTAGACGGCGCTGCGGTCCTGACGGCCATACAGCAAGATGGCACTGATCGCGGCGAGTTCGTCGACGCGGTCCGAGCCGATATCAAGCCCTTTCATAGAAAGCTCCGAGTTATGCCGCGAGACACGCGATGACGCGGTCCAGTTGGCCAAGAATGGATAAGCCCTGCGACCAGTCCGCGTACTGCTTGCGAATGGCATCAGGCGTAGAGGCAATCGGCGTGAAGCCGTAGTAGGTGGTGCCGTCGCCGGCGCTGGCGAGGTACTCGTAGTGCGAATCGAGCACCTCGCCCACGCGGGTGTCGTTTTCCACGGTGAGCGTGGCCGACGCATAAGCGCAGCGAGGCCGATATTCGCAGCCGAAAAGGTCGCGATTGCCGACCCGCTGCAACATCAACGAGAGCTTCTCCAGTTCCGCACAGATTCGACGTGTGCGGCCAGACGTGAATCGCTGAAGCCGTCTGAGCGCGGCAACGCCAAGTGCCCGTTGAGGCAGATAGCGTCGGCTCTTTGCATTCCAGCGGTAGACGTCCATGTCGTCGGGACAGAGCTGCGGACGCACAACGGAAGGGAGGTAGTACTCAATCTCCGCCTCGTCCTCGCCGAATCGGTCCGTCAGCATCTCGCGCGCTTCCTCATCGGTTGCGTTCGAGTCGCCGTCCCAGAACCACGAGGCGAATTCCCCAAGGAACTCGTCCGGCGTTCGGACCCACATCGTGCGGCCTGCTGCGCGATTGATTAGCACCATCGCCGTCGACACCAAGCGCGGATGGACATCCCGAAGTTCGGCGGCACGCCTGCCGATCTCGAAGATGTTTTCCTCCGTGATCTCGATGCCGAGATACACGGGCGAGGTCGGATTGAAGTCGCTGCTGTCCTCCTGGTACTGGACGACGTCTTGCACCGCCTGCACGTCGCACAACACGAAGTCAAAGCCGAGGCAGTCCAGACGCGGCGTATGACGCTTGGCCCACGCGAAAAAGCCGTGGGCAAGCGCGTCACCCGCGCCTTTGAACTCCGGTACGTCGCGCGACCTCAGCACGCCCGAGTTGAACTGGGCGGCGATGAGACCGGCGACATCCTTTTCGGCTTGCCAACGCATCACTGCGCGCGTTTTGACGTCCGAGCCGATGGCCGGCAGGCTTAGAAAATCATTGGGAGTTCGACGTCGGGCAGCGGGAGCGCGTCGCGGTTGCCAAGGCTCTCCCGAGACAGCGACCTCTGCACTAGACGGGCGAGGATCGAAGAGCATTGCTCGATCTCCTTGTCATGAAAAAAAACCGCCCTTCCGGGCGGTTGCTGATGAGAAAGAGCCAAGTCCGGATCGGACAGGGCTTTGAGGAGGTCGCGCTTACGCATGGACGCGGCAGGGCATGACTGCACCCTTGGCACCGGCCGCGCGCGCGAACGTGAAGCGCATGACATCGCCCTCCGTCGTGGGTCCGTCGATCGCCGCGGTCGTCAGCTCCGGGTACTGCGCGGAGTAGAGATCACGGACATCGTCGGGCGAGAACGTCGGCCCGGGATCGGGGAACGTCACGCCGTTGTAGACGAACTCGCGCGTGAGCTTCGCAACTTGGATAGCCATGTCTGCTCCTTAGTCGAAAAGCGATGCGAGGTTGGTCCCGGTGTTAGCCGGTTCCGCCGATGCCTCTGCTGCGGACGATGCCGAAGACGCAGTCGGGGCGGTGCTCTGCCCTTCAGCGTCGGCACTTCCGTCGTCATCATCGTTGTCCGCATCGATGCTCGATCTGCCGGGTGCAGGCAAGGCGGGCTTGCTGCCGCCCTTCGCCAGCGTCTTCGTCGCCTTCGAGACTTGCGTCGTCTTGGCGGCTTCGAGGATCGCTGCCGTGGCCGCAACTTGCTCAGCGAGCGACGCGTGAGCACCGGTGTAAGTCGCAAGGGCGTCCACGAAACCCGCTTCCAGCTCAGGCGCCGTCGCGGTGAGCGCGAGCGGCTGAAGCATGGCGGCGTCTTTTGCCGTGCCTTGCGGCATGACGCAGACAACCATCTCTTTGCCCTTCATCTGCAACGACAACGTGAGCTTCGTGCAGTGACGCAGAAGCGGTTCAATAGCTACGAACATGGAAACTCCCGAAAAGAAAAAAGACCGCGCGGAGGCGGTCTATAAAGGATGGAAACTACGATCGATGCACGGGGACGCCGCGCAATTAGAACTTGAGCACCTTCGGAATCTTGCCCGTGTAGTCGAAGCCATCGACCGCCAGAAGCGCGTCGATGACTTCGGACTTGGACTTGCCGAAGACCTTCTTGAAGTTGTCGCCGAGCGCGGCACGAATGCCGAGTTCGTCAGAGACCACCATCATTTCGGACTTCGTGATCAGCTCCAGAAACTCCTTGCAGAGCTTCCAGTGCTTCGCGAGATCGAGGTGATGGTGCGTGCACAGACGGGTTAGGTACTGGACGTCGAGGCCTTGAATCGCGGCGACCGTCACACCGGTGACCGCGTGCGCGAGCTTCGTATCGTCAGCGGCAGCCGTCGAGGCAGCCGCTTTCGTCACATCGCCGGACCCGACCTGCTCTTCGGTGAGCTTTTCCCAGATGCCGGAGAGCGTCTTTTGGTCGACGCAGCGCATCTGATCGGACAGAGCGATCGCAACGAGGTATCGCTGGGCAAGCGCGGGATCCGCACCTACCTCACGGCGTAGGGCTTTACGCCACAACGCCACGCGATACGCTTTGATCTTGTCCGACTCAGCCACCACGGTCGCCGGCGGATTGCTGGTCGTCGAGCCCGCCGACGAACCGGCCGCGCCCTTCGCTGCTGTGGGCGACGCTTTCGCGCCGGCCTTGGCTGCCTCGGGCTTCGGCTGCGTTGCGGCCTTCACCGCTTGCAGTTGCGCCGCCACCTTCTTCATGTTGATATTCCCCCCACCAAGGAATACATAGTTCGGTGGCGATGAGCCGAATCTGTTTCCGACACCCCTCTCGAAGGGGGTTTTTTTGCCCTACAGATATTGAAGCTATACGGTGCGATGACATCGTATGTACAATGCGCGGCTTTTTATGTACGCCGAGACTGGCTTGCGCAGACCTGCAAATGTAGACGTGACCCTACGTGCCGTTGATGCTTCACCTGGTGGCCCGTCCTGCGAAGTCGCTTTATCCAACCTGCTGACGAGCCGCCTCGCATGTTTGTGACGGTCAAGGCGCGCATACATACCGACTCCACAGGCGTGTACACAGAGCTTCCGGTAGTGCTGACGCCAGCGGGTATCTTGGAACCGCTGCTTGACTACTACCTCTTTCGTGGTCACGACCGCAGCTTGGCGTGGATGACCAAGGTAACTCGGTCCGTCCGGATGTTTCTCGAATACCTGCAATCCAATCCCACTGAGCGCGACACTTACCGCCTTTTCCAGAACTTCGCCCAGAGGCTTTACACCGGCACGTTTGATCGTGTCACTGGCCTTGACCCGAGTGGCTTGTGCTGGGCGCCACGCTCGCCGCGAGATGCGTCACACATCATCACGCATCTGTCCGATTTCTTCGATTGGCTCGGGGAAACGCGCCCTGGGACTGCCACGGTGAATCCTCGCTATGCAGGCGGAGCTTTCGACCGGCAGACCGATGAGGCTGCTTACCAGTATCGACGCAGCAAGGCGTTCCTTGGACATACATGGGTGGCGAACTCATCCTCAGGCGAGACTGCGTACCGCGTGCGAAGCCGGCGCGCTCCCAAGGTCGAGAAAGGTGATCCGCCGGCCTTCCCCGAGGACCGCTTTGAGGAACTGCTGCTCAAGGGATTCTGCACGCGGGGACGTTATGACTTTCGGGGCATGCTCATCACATTGCTACTGCACGGGGCGGGCTTCCGAGAATCCGAGCCCTTCCATCTCTTCATCCACGACGTGTTCCCGGACCCGGCGAATCCGAGGCAGGCCAAGGTTCTGATCCATCATCCGAGCTACGGTGCCGCGCCTGCCGATTGGCGTGACAAGCTTGGACGCACGCGTAAAGGCAACCGAGCGGAGTATCTCGCCCTCCAGTTCGGCCTCGTGCCACGCACCGATCTAATGGATCGACGGCACGCTGGCTGGAAAGGCGGCATGCACGACGCCGAGTATTACAAACAGGCGTACTGGTTCCTGCCGGAGTATGGCGAATGGTTCCTGCACCTTTGGCACCGTTATCTCCAACAGGTGGCATGCGTCGAGCGTGGGCACCCCTTCGCCTTCATCAACCTGAACGGCGAGCCCGTCGGCGCCATGTACACGCTCACTCAGTACAACAAGGCGTATGCTGCTGCGTGCGAGCGCATTGGGCTCACGGTCGGCAAGGCTCTGGGCACGACGCCGCACGGTCACCGCCACGCCTATGGCCGGCGACTGCGCAACGCCGGCGTCGACAAGCCGTTCATCCGCCGCTTCATGCATCACGCCTCGCTGGAAAGCCAGGAGGTGTACACACGGGCGAATACCCGCGAGATTCTGGCAACGCTTGAAGCGGCTGCGCAGCGGCTGCGGGACAAGTACGCCGGGCCACAACCCGCGATAAGACTGCTGCTGTCCGGAATCGAACTCAACCACTAGGGAATCCTCATGGAAAAAAAGAAGACGACGACTGCGGCCGCTTCTGCCACTTCCCCGCAAAAGAAGAAGGGTGCGCGCGCAAGGGATACCTCCCTCGCCTGGGTCGAGCAGAGCTACCCGCAACTTGCCGCCTGGCGTGCCCTGGCGGTGGAGTGGCTGAAAGGCGAAACGAGCGGTCTCAACGTGAGGCTCGCTGCATTGGTGGCCTTCCTTGAGCGCTATCTCATCGAGCAGGAGTTGCCGCTCGACCCGGTGGTGTTCCTGGCGCGCACCACGGTCCTGCCTGACTTTTACCAATCAGCCTGTCCCGATTCGATATCGGGGATCGAGTACAACAACTGCGTCCACGCCTTCCTGCGCTTCGTGCTGCTGCGCGAGTTCAGCGCAGCCGACGCCGGCGGCCTACCAGTCGTTTCGCCGGCCTTCCACAATCCCGTGCCCAAGATGACCAAGCACGGTTTGCCCAAGCGCGACGAGAGCGTGCATTCGCCGCTGCCCTACGGCTACATTGACGAACTGCGCCAGATGCTCGCTGCGGGGCCGCACTTCCGCGACTGGCACTGGGCGCAGAGCGCGCTGGGGAGCGACATCGGACAGCGCGGGGGAAACTCCCCCACCGACTGGTTCGAGGTGACCGAAGACCAGATTGACCAGAACGACCCGGACTGTGTGTGGCGGGTCCGCAAGCTTTATCGCGGCAGGCAGGTGCTGCAGATGTGGAGCCCGGTCCGCTGGGTGGCCCTGCTCGTGAAACTCATCTTGCCGCTGCGCAGCTTCCAGGTCCGCATGCTGGACTCGGGCGAAGCCGACTGCTGGCGCTACGCGGTGGGGAATTGGACTTTGAATTCGAGCCGGCTCATGCAGCGCAGCGAGCGGAGGCCGCTGCAACAGGGTGTGTTTCGCCGCAGCGTCCCGTTCGCCGATGGCGAGTCCGTCTCGACCGTGCTCTACATCAACACCAACAAGACCGCCGACATCGCCCAGTCTGGAGCCGACAAGGGCTACGTCCTGCCGTGGTCCTCCGGTGGGCCGATGCATCAGGATGTCTTCTACTGGCTGGAAAAGCTGCGCAATTGGCAGGAGAAGTACAACCCCATCGAGCGGCGCACGTCCTGGACGGAACTGGAGGGCCGCCACATGACCGCAAAGAGCGAGGTGCAACTGGCAGGCTACCCCGACACTTGCTTCCTCTTCCGGATGCCGGAGGCGCGAGACGGCGTGCGTAATCTGCCGCCAAGCGAAAATATGTTGGGCACGCCATGGTTCTACCTGTTGGAAGCACTGGAGCTGCGGCTCGCCGACCGGGGCGAGACGCATCGCAGAGGTACGCCGATTCGTTTCCTCCCGTCGCTAGAAAAACGGAACAAAGGAACGACGACCCTCTTCCCGCTGCACAGCCTGCGTGTCTCCCTTATCACCGCGCTGGCACTAGAAGGCCAGGTGCCATTCCCGTTGCTGCAAAAGCTGGTCGGCCACAGCCGCCTGCTGATGACTTTGTACTACACCAAGCCCGGTGCGTCGCACATCCGCGACGTGCTGCTTGGCGCCGCGGAGCGGCTGAAGATGAACAAGGAGGCGAGCATCCAGAACTTCCTGCTCGACACCGAGCATGAGGAGCTCCTGAAAAAGGCCATCTGCAACAGTGTGCCCAGCCTTGCGGCTGCCATCCCGCTGCATCCGGCCGCTCGCAACCCGGCCGGCTGGATGCTGATGCACCACGGAATGTGCCTAGTCGGCGGCAACACCAGCGAGGTCGAAGGCAACGGGTCGGTGGGCGGCTGTTACAACGGGGGAGCGGTGATTGCCAAAGGGACCTCATCGGTGAATCCGAAATATGGCCCGGTACCCGGAGGAAGTCGCAATTGCGTGCGCTGCCGCTGGTTCGTCACCGAGCCGCACCACCTGCCGGCACTTGCTGCGCACTTCAACACCATTGCCTACCACTTCGATGAGGCGCGCAATGCGTGTCTCGGCCGCGAGAAGACGGTGCAGGACCTGAAAAAACAGAAGGCTGATGCTGAGGAGTCCGTCCAGCCTTTCGCCCGACTGGACGCCTACCAACAGGCCGAGCGGGTCTGGGAAGGTGCCATGAAGCGCTTCAGCGATCTCGCTGAAGACCTCGTAGCCTGCTGGCGTCTCATCGAACGTTGCAAGGCGGTGCTCGAAGCCCAGCAGGGCAGCGGTACGCAGATGGTGGCCGCCGGCATGGTGGGCGACGTGCATGTCGCCTTCGAGGAAACGGAGTCGGAGCTGCTACAACTTGCGGGCGTCTGCGAAAACGTCGAGGTCTACTCCGACCTTGAACCCGGTAAGGCAGTGTTCCGCCGCAGCCAGTTGCTCGATGCCGTGCTCTATCGCGACGACTTGCCGCCCGTGTTCATGTTGATGAGCGAGGACGAGCAATTGCTTGCGGGCAACGCCTTCATGCGCCGTCTTGCCCAGCAGATGGACCCACCGAATCCCGCGCTGGGCCAGCGCCAAGTGATTCGGCTGA
The DNA here is from genome assembly GCF_001544875.2 of Caballeronia hypogeia. Classification (GTDB taxonomy): domain Bacteria; phylum Pseudomonadota; class Gammaproteobacteria; order Burkholderiales; family Burkholderiaceae; genus Caballeronia; species Caballeronia hypogeia. The sequence continues at coordinate 148,784 of NZ_FCOA02000007.1, read as the reverse complement.
TGGACGCTGGTGTGAGCCTAAGCCAGCACTTCGACATGGACCTTGCCTCGCTGCTGCCCACGACCAATCACGTCCAGGCGTTCCCCGCCGGACGACCGTCCCTGCTGAGAGATGAAGTATGAATGGAGCGACTGACATCCAACCGGACGCCGTGCTCGAGTCGCTGCTCGCCAAGGGCGGACGCTCGAACCGGCGAGCAAGCCTGGCAAAGATGCACGAGCTATGCCGCAGGCAGCATGAAGCGGGCTCGCGCGACTTCTCGCTGTCCGCCATCGGCCGCCTGGCCGAAGCCGAAGGCATCATGAAGGGCCGCGCCCTCTACAATGCCCCATCCGCCGATTACCGCGCGCTCATCGAGGCGTGGGCGACCTACGCCGGGCCGCCTGCCCCCAAGCCGCCAAAGACGCTGGCGAGCCACGAATACCTGATGCGAATCGAGGACCCGGCCATCCGATCCATCATGCAGGCCATCATCGCCGAGCGCGACAAGCTCAAGGCGCAACTTAACGTGCTGAAAGCCAACGGCCAGGTGACCGTGGACCGGCGCCCACTGGCCGCCACCGTCGCAGCCGTGCCCCACGCGCAGTCAGTGACGGCGCCTGCCATGGCCGCGCAGTTCACGCCGTCGGAACGCGAAGCCTTGCAGAAAGCCGTATCGGAACACTACCTCGAGGAACGAGGACTGCGGGAAGGCAGCCACGGCGAAATCGTCAACGCGCGGGGCCGGACAGTGTTTGAGGTGGGGTTCGCGCGGGCGATTCGAAAAGTGCTTGCATAGGCGAAGCAAACTTTAAAGGAGAACAACATGAGTGTGGCTTATTACCTTGCCTGCATTGAATCCGGGAAGTATGTGTGGGTCGGGGCACTAGGTCCGGACTGCCAAGCTATGCCGGAAGGGCAAGCTGGCGCGGTATCGCGATTTGCGCTGGCCCATCGTGGCAAGCCGCTCGTTGTGGTGAGTGATACCCATCCTATCCTTGATGATGGCAAGGAGTGGGAGGCGTCGCACGGGGCATAACATGCTCAAACGGAACGCCACCAAGTCCCCTAACGTACGAATCACGCAATAGAAAAGCGCCAGCGTTAGAGGTGGCTTCGGGAATTCGGACAGTTCGTTGAGTGGAAAAGCTGGGGCGTGAGTCGGCCATAATGGCCGGCAACAAGGAACCAGAAGATGACGAAACGAAACCGACGGACCCACTCGCCAGCGTTCAAGGCAAAGGTGGCCCTGGCAGCGCTCAAGGGCGACAAGACGCTGGCAGAGCTGGCCCAGCAGTTTGATGTCCATCCGAACCAGATTACGGACTGGAAGAAGCAACTGCAGGAGCGGGTTGCCGATGTGTTCGACGCGGGCAACTCGGCGCCAGCGGCACCGCCAGTCGACGTGAAGGTACTGCACGCGAAGATCGGGCAGTTGACGCTGGAGAACGATTTTTTAGAAAGCGCGCTCAGCAAGGCGGGACTGCTGAGCGTAAGGCGATGATCGATCGTGATCACGCCCTGCCGGTGACACAGCAGGCGCGGCTGGTAGGCATCAGCCGGTCGAGCGCCTATTACCAATCGCGCGGGGTCAGCGAAGCGGATCTGAAATTGATGCGCCGGATTGACGAGCTTCACCTCGAGCATCCATTTGCGGGGGCGCGAATGCTGGCACGGCTGCTGCGTCGCGAAGGCATCAAGGTCGGGCGCAGACACGTCAGCACCTTGATGAAGCGCATGGGTGTCGAAGCGCTGTATCGCAAACCAAACACGAGCCGCAAGCATGCAGCCCACAGGATCTGGCCGTACCTGCTTCGCAACCGGAAAATCGACCGGGCCAATCAGGTCTGGGCGCTCGATACGAGCTATATCCCGATGGCGCGCGGCTTCGTATATCTGACGGCTGTCGTGGACTGGGCGAGTCGTCGGGTGCTGGCACACCGGGTGGCGATCACGCTGGAGAGCTGCCATGCTGTCGAGGCGCTGGAGGAAGCGTTTGCGAAATACGGCCTGCCTGAGATCGTCAACACCGATCAAGGCAGCCAGTTCACCGCAACCGAATTCACCGACGCGGTGCTCAGCCGGAGCGTTCTTCTGTCCATGGATGGAAAAGGCGCCTGGCGTGACAACGTGTTCGTTGAACGGGTGTGGCGCAGCGTCAAATATGAAGAGGTCTATCTGAAAGCCTACGACTCGGTCAGCCACGCCCGCCGCTCAATCGGCAACTACCTGAGCTGGTATAACCAGAATCGGCCTCATTCCAGGCTGGCCGATCAGACACCGGATGAAGCATACTTCGCCACGCTGCCAGCGATAAAATCGGCAGCTTGATTGCCTCAGAGATTCCACTTAAAAACTCGCGGATCCTGTCCAAACGAATGAGGCCACCTCTGTTGTCGCCGGTGCTTGGAAGTTTCGGTGCGTTACGATGTATTTATACATCGCAAGACTTTGATGCTTAAAACACCGCCCTAACTGAATTCCTCGCCACTTACTCGCGAACTATGTACTGTTAGGGTATGAGTTCAACATGCAGACGGTGTCGAAGCACTGGCCGCGATAGACCTTGCCGATCGAGTCAGGCAGACCGCTCACCGCCGCGCCGTAGTTCTGGCACGCGTGACACGCCTTTGCCTGCTCTTCGCCGACGCCCTTCGGGCCATCGACTGAGAGTTGCACGCGCGTGTGGTTGTCGCCAGCACGCACGATGCGCACGACCGGATATTCGTCGCGCAGGCCGGTGGCCGTCACTTCGAGCATCTTTTCGGTCTTCTCGTTGTAGCAGGTGCGGTTGGTGCAATTGCCCGTACCAATGGATTCACCGAACATCTCGCCCTGCGTGGACGAATTGTGCGGGCATCCGGCGCAGTCGGCCTTGTCGAAGATCGCGGCCGCCAACGAACAGGCAACCTGCTCGATGGTTTTCTTGACCTCAGCGACCGCCTTGCCCTCCTTGATGATCACCGGCAGCAGCTTGTCCTGCGTCTCTTTGGGGAGCGCAGCAAGCAGCTCGGCGTGACCGAGAAGGATCTGTCGGGTGCTCAATGCATCGAGCACGGCAGTGCTGCAGTTCATCAGCGCAAGACGCTTATCCAGCGTCGCACGCGACCAACCGAAGATGCGCGCGACTTCGTCGCGATCGCCCTTGCACAGCCCGACTTGCTCGGCTGCCGCAATGGCTTCTTCGGCCGGCGACATGTCGGCCCGCTGGATGTTCTCGATGATGGCGAGCTGCTTCGCTTCCACCTCATCGATGTCTCGAACGACGACCGGGATTTCATAGTCTTCGCCGTGCGCCGCAAGCGCCGCCTTGTATCTGCGGCCGCCAGCGACGAGGCTGAAGCCGCCGTCAGCGAGCGTGCGCACGATGACAGGCTGGATGACACCCTTTTCGCGCACAGACGCGGTCAGCTCTTCCATCTCCGCCGCATCGAAGTACTTGCGGGGATTGACGCTGACCTGAATTTGCTTGAGGGCGAGAGTAGGTTGTTGCTGAATGACAGGTCTCCTGAGAGGGAACCTGTCCCCTTTGGGAGTGGTTCCCAAAGGGTTGAACAACGTGGGCTGACTGACGTCAGCGCGGGGTCGATGCGTCTCTGACGCGGGTGATGGAGCAACAATAGCGGTTTACTTTGTGAGCACGCCATGCAAAAGCTCACGAATTCATGCCGTCTTTCATAGCCATGCGGGTCTCGGCTCATTCTCATCCGCATCCACGGGCTTGCCTCGTGTCCACGCGAGGCGATGGACCGCGACGAGGTCCGCCGCTAGCCGCTCCGAATCGGCGGCCGAGAGCGCGAGGCTCATCGACCGTATATCGTCGATGCCGACTGCCACCTTGACGATCAAAGTCACGTCGCGATAACCCGGCGCGTCGAGCTTGCTGTGGTACTGGCACGAATGCACGACGTCGTCGTCCGGCAGCGGCGTGTGCGCCGGCTCGTCAGCAAGCCCCCATCGTTTGATCATCGCCTGCCACCGGGCTTCGCCATTCGGAAAGTAGCGGTGCACTTCGGTCGCGTGCCGACTGTCTAGTCGCAGAACCTGGATGCAGTGCTCCATCAGATCGTCGTCGAGTCGTCGAAAGTCCGTGAGGCTAAATGGGAAGTCGAAGCCGTTGTAGAGACCTGCGAGAAACTGAGCGGCGACGCGCGCCTGCCCTGAACTGCCCTCCGCCACCTCAACGAGATAGGCGAGTGAGTCCAGGCTCGCGTCGCGATCTTGAGCGCGTATCTCGGCCGCTCGCTGCGCGGGCGTCATTCCGCCCGCCGCATGCGCCAGGAAGTCGTCAACGGTCTCTTTCAGTGCGGCGGCTAAATGCGTTGGGACAGTGAAGGCGACGGATTGGGTGCTGGGTGTTGGGGAATTACTTATTGCGTTTGCAGTAGCGTAGCCGGCGCTCGAAGCGCGCCCTGTCCGCATGATGCCATGAGTGAAAAAGTGCGCCGGCAGAACGCCGGCGCCCAAGACGGCCGACGCATACGAGGGGGACGCCATACCGCGAACGGAGCGTATTTCCTGCGACGCCCGAATGATGCGGCGCAGCGAACACTGCCGCTCGCGATGGCGAAAACACGCCGACGCGTGGCCGAATGGTCGTCAGATCCGCGCGCAGGTCGAAAAAAAACCCGGCTCGAAAGCCGGGTTGATTAAAGGGTGTGACGAGCGGCACCCGAGGATGCCGCTGTGTCTTATGCCGCAGCGCCAGTCATGGGCGGCAGCGATCGTGACAGCAAGGTCGTGACTGCCCCCGCCAACGTCCACTCGCCGAACTGCTGCTCATGGCTTTCATGAACGAGGCGGTCGAGGCACAGCACCTCGACGCCATCGACTTGTACCTTGCCGAGGACTTTCGCCAGCACCGCGCGATTGGAGCCTTCACGTTTAACCGTGACGACGCCCTCCCCGACCACCACAAACACATTCGAGTCTTTCGGCATTTAAGCTGCCTCCTTCAAAAGTTTGCGCATGTCGCCCGCGGTCTCGGCCGCCAGCAATGCGAGGTCATCGACAAAGCGGTCCAGTAACGAATCCATATGGAGGAAGGTCTCGTCTTCCAGTTCCGGCGTCGCCCAGTCCAGCCCCGCCTGCGTCGCATCACGCTTGTGCGCGACCATTTGGTCCTGATACTCGTCGATGCTCCCCGGGAGATGAAAATAGACAACCTTCAGCACGCCCTTCCGGTTCCATCGCAGCGCGCGCCGCATCGCCTGATACTCAATGCGCCACGTCCACGAACGGTCGTAGAAAAGGATGTAGTCGGCGTTCGGCAGGTTGTAGCCCGCGCGACCCGATGCCTTGGTGGCCATCAGTCCGGTTGCCAGTCCGCCCAAGAATCGCTTGTCCTTATCGGCCACGCGACGCTTGATCGGTATCTCGCCGTGAAACGGCACCGTCTGCACACCGTGCGCATCCAGCTCGCGCGCTAGAAGATCGAGCACGCCCGGATTCTCGGCAAACACGATCGCTTGCTTTCCTTCCGCCGCGATCGCGCGCATGCGCGCGACAATTGCGCGTTGCTTGCTCGTCAGCCCGCCGATGTACTCCACGCCATCCATCCCAAACTGCGGGTAATTGGCGGAAAAGTGAACGGCACGGATACGAGCGAGGATCGTGACCAGGTTGCACGCCTTCTTGTCATCGCGCGATGAGCGGTACCAGTCGGCGAACTCGTCGGCAGCGCGGAGATACGCGGCCAAATGCCCGCGATCCCAATCGACCGTTTCCACCTCGAACTGCGGTGGTTCGATCTGGATGTAGCGCGACACCTCGGGTTCTGCGACCAGCCGCCGCTTGATGTGCGGCGCGAGCATCGCGCGGTACAGGTGCAGGTTTCCGATCTTGGGCACCTCGCGTTTCGCCCCATCCTGCAGGCTCTCCGCGAATTGCCACGTGACCCACTCCAGCACCACGAAGTCATCCCTGAATCGATCGACGCCGCGCATGGCGTACTCCACCGAATTGATCCAGTTCTGCTCCAGATAGCCCAAGCGATAACCATACGGCTGAGCCGCCGTTCCATCACCACCAGAAAACGCGATCAGACCGAACGCATCTCTCGGGTAGTTGGGGATCGGCGACCCCGTCAAAACAAACCTTCGCCGCGCCGAAAGCTGCCAAAGCGCGCGGCTCTGGTCGCTCGTGGGGTTGGCCAGGCGCTCGCCTTCGTCGGCTACCAGCAGGCCGATGCGGCGACGCAGTCGATGGGCGTACGTCACGCGCGCCGAAGCCGCCTTATCGACCGGCATGCGCAGGCGCTCATACGAGATAAGGTTGATCTGACGGAGGTCGTTAAGGTCGGCCGCCGATTCGATTACCTTCACCTGCTCAGCCGAGATGGGCAACTGCCCCACCTCCTTGAGCATTTCCTCGATGAGCCGTGACTCAACAACGATCAGGCCGTGCTTCACGCCCGAGACGAGGATCAGCGCCAACGCGAGCCGGGACTTGCCGCACCCCTGCTCCCATGCGACGACACAGCCGGTCGGCTTGAGCAGCGTTTCGACCAGATCATCAACTTGAAACTCCCAGTCGAGCCACTGATCGACGCCGAGCGCCTTCACGCGCGACCGGAGCGCCGCTGCTTGGTCAGGGAAACGCGCGCACAGACCTTCGTGCACCACTTCCCATCCCTCGCTGACGTTCTCGACCGCGAACCGCGCATTGAGCTCGTCGACAGACAGGTGGTACCAGACGCCATGCAGCGCGTATCGGTAGCGCCCGTCGGGTTCGCGATCAAACTGGACTTCGTCGCCCGCCTTAATGAGCGGACTGGCCCAGCGCGTCGCGTCGACCTTGTGGGTCTCCTTTGCGATGCCCGACACCTGATCCCGCGACCCGGCACCAGTCGTCCACGCCACATGCCGCAACGGTATCGCCTGGCGCACGCTGCGTTGCATGCGTCTCCCGAAGTGCTCCATGAAGCCGGGCGCCAGTTGCGGCTCGCCACCGACGCTGCGGATTCGATCGAGCAACTGATCGAGCGCCGCGACCGGATCGTCCTGCACAAGATACGTTTCCATATCCAGCAAGCCTTGCCCCGAGTAACGGAAGCCACGCGGCAGCCGGTGGCCGTCGCGCGAATAGATGCGCTTCACGAGAACCGCGTTGAGCACCATCGCTTCGTTGAAGCCACAGGCAAAGGACAAACGAATGCGCCGGCCATCGTGCGACACCTTGACCGACTTGTCGCCGGTCACCGCACGCGTGATGAACGGCACGCTGTCATCGAGCTTCTGCAGGCGCATCCGCGCCTCACCAAAGGAGCGATCTTCGAAGTGCAGCCCGAGATCCGGGCCGGGCTTGGCCAGATCGTCGACGAGCGCACGCACGAAGTCCGAGGGACGATCGCGGTAGCGGTCGAACACCACAACCGCCGTTCGCACGTTCGCGCCCTCGAGCTTGAACGCGTCCGCCGGCAATTCGAACAGGCCCGCCGCGCGCCGCTTCAGACGGTCGCCCTGCTCGCCCCCAATCATCGACTCAGCAGTCGAGATCGGCAGCAGCGCGACGACAATGTTCGCCGCCTCCAGAGCCTGATGCACCGCGTAGTCGTGGCTCAACGCGCTGGTGTGCGCGCCGTACCGGCCCCACGTCGTGCATTCGAGCGTCTGCAGATGCGGTGATTCGAGGTGGATCGAGAACGGCGGATTGATGAGTGCGATATCGAAGCGCGTCGGATGAATGTCCTCCATGCCGGCTTGTCGGAACTCGCAATGAAACCCCGCGTCCTCAAACACCTTCTGACACTGCTGGATGACATCGGCGTGGACATCGACACCGTACAAGGCATGGCGTTCCGGGTCCGCGTACTGAAGCAGCCGACCGGAGCCGACCGAGTTATCCAGGACGCGGATACGCCGATTCACCTTCCAGCCGCTCACGAAGCTCCACATGAATGCCGCGATCGCATCCGGCGTGAAGAACTGGCCGAGGTGCAGCCGACGCGCGGCGGCCAGCTCGCCCTGATGGGCGATCGACGGCGCCTGCGATCCCAAACTTCTGATCGCACGCAACGGCTCGTACCAATCTGGCTCAAACGAAAACAGATCTCTCTGCATGAATTGCCTCTAGAAATAAAAAGACCCGCCGGAGCGGGTCGAAACGATGGGAAGGTGGATGCGTCAGTACCGGTCGCGCGAGGCGAGGTATTCCGCACCAAACTCACTAATGAAGAGGGACAGCGCGTCGCCCACGTCGTGAGCGAACTTGAACTGCCACTTGTCGTTGAACATCACGATCTCCAGCCCCGTGAACGATAGTTTTTCGCGGGTGGAAAACGTCAGCCGGTGAACGCTGAAATTGCGCAGTTGCATCGCCAGCGCGCCGAACTGATGCTTCTTCGCGAAGGTCGCCAGGCCGTCGAAGGTTGTGACGACCGCCTGCTGAGAGGAGTAATAGACCTCGCGTTGGCCCTTCGAATGAAAGCACGATTGAGAGGTGACGCGCTTTTCCAAGATGACCGCGCTGCTGGTGCGTTTGATCTCGGTATCGGGCTTGAGCCAAAAGCCGTTGATGATGGCCTTGGCTGCCTGCTCGAACGCGACGCGCTCACCAGCTTCACCGCCGAACGTTCGCTCGAGGTGTTGCCAGAAGCCATCCAAGTCAGGGACGTTGCCCTTCCTCAGAGCTTGCCCAACATCAACGCCACTTCGATCGAGTTCGTGATTCTGATCGATCTCAATTCTGCCGCCGGCGGGCGCGAACTTGCGACTTGCCTCCATCACAAGCCTCGAGAGCAGCCTGAGACAGAACGTTTCCAGCTCGCGCTCGACCTTGTATTCGCTTCGGGCTTCCATCGCCGAATACTCGGTCAGTCCGTCCGAAAAGACGTCGCGCTCCGCTTGAACGACAGCGCCGTAGGCTGCTGCTGCCGCGGTTTGTGCCGTCTTGAATTGCTCGATCAACTGTGTGTACATGCGATTGCTCCAAAAGGTGAGCAGGCGCACGCCCGCCAGGGGGACATGCCCCTGCGGGTTGAGATAGGAAAATTGATTGCGCGGTGAGCTCGTGGAGCGCCGCAACGTCGATGCGCGAGATGCGCGGGTGATCGACAAACGATACCTGCTGGAGATTGCTCATACAGGCAGAAAGACGACCATTTGATGGTGCCTCTCGCCAAACGCTTCCGAAAGATATCCCCAGTTTCTCTGGATAAGCCTGGGGATAACTATTTCGGCTGCAATCACCGGTCGGGAGTGCGGTCCTGGCGCTGGTGCCGACCAACGCTATCCGGATAGCAGCCGTTTCGCGAAATGACGCACAAAAACATATAGCTTTCGCCCGCGTACATTACGCCGCGCTTTCGGCTCGGCGCTCAAACGGTCCGTACGGCCGGCGAAAGACGCCTCATTCGGGGCGTCTTTCGGACACCGTTGCTCGCGGCGTCCGACGAAAATTGGGCACCGAATCAGCAATGCATAAAAAACGATCACCGACGTTATGAAGCTCAGTCACATCATCACCGTCGCCATACTCTGCGCATCCGCTGTTAGCTCCATAGCAGGGGTCGGCTTGGTCGCTCGCCAATTCACGATCGAGCGCACCGCTGTGCAGGTCGTCGTCAACACGGCGGTCGTTGAACGCATGCAGGGTGTTTCCGACGCAGTCGGATATCTGTCAGCGGCGGACCAACAAGCGTTGCTCCAGAAATATGGCTTTTCCGATCGCGATGCATTCGACGAGGCGTTGCGAGATAGGCGTCGGGAACTTGGCGAGGCGCAGCAAGTGCGGGCGGACACGCTCAGGGCCAACGACAAGCGTTTGGCGGGCTTGCTGGCTGCGTGCGCCTTTGCAGGCATCGCAGCGCTAATGGGCGCAATCGCCACCTACGACATAGCGGCCACTCGGAAGCAGCGGGTGGCGGCCGTCACACCTTAAGGCGGTTCGGCCGCTTCTTCCCAACGATGAACTTGATTGTTGTCAGCTTCGAAGATTTCACTCGAGATCCGGCGGGCGCGCGCGCTGACTCGACACCGTGCGCCGGCTTCCCGGACAGCTGGCTAGACGCGTTGGTCGGAACAGGTGAAGTTTTCTCGCGCGATTACGCGGCGCCCGGTGCGGTATCGACCGTTGGACTCCATTTCCCGAGCAGCGACCATGCCGAGCAGTTTTGCCTGTGCGTTCGCAAAGCGGCGAGTCTGCTAGGCACGCGCGCTCACGTTCACAAGGTTCCGATTGAGCAAGCGCATTCAACGTTGCGCGAGGTGAAGGGGTATGACGCTCGTTTCATTTGACGGCATAACCGTAGCGCTCACTGAGGTTCAAGACAACCCCGCAAAGTACGCGCGAGCGCTCGAGCGAGCCAAGAAGGTCCCGGGGCACGCCGTTTGCCGCTGCCTGCCCGAATCGCCGAGGGCGCCCTTACGTCTAGTCATCCGGCGTTACGGGGCACTTTTCCATCTCGCGAGGTGGCCTGACGATGGTCACCGGCACAACGCCAAGACTTGCTCGTTCTATCGCGCGGTGTCCCAGCCAGACAGAAGCAGCAGTGACACGCTGGCCGCGATTCGCACCATTGCTGGTGGGCTGGACGTCAAGCTGAGCACTTCGCTGTCGGTCCGCACCGTTGGTAAATCGACGCGGCAGTCATCTGACCAGACCTCGGGCGGCACTTCGCGCCGCGCTGCCCCGCTGCTCGGCTTCCTGCAACGAGTATGGGAGGACGCAGGACTGAACGAGTGGGCGGGCGCGCCCTCGCGTGGGTGGGGCGCCTGCAATGCGCAACTTCTCTCTGTGCTCGGGGACGGAAAGCTTAACGGCAAATCCATGCAAGATGTGCTTCACGTCATGCGCCGATACGACGATGCTGACAGTTCGTCTGTGCTCGCCGAGTTCCAGTCATTCCTTGATCGAATAGTCACAACCCCGGCCCGGTCCGACCGCGGTCTTCTGATTGCCGAACTTCGCAGCGTCGAACCATCGAGATACGGATTCGTCGTCAGACTGCGCCAGACCAGGGAGACGTTCTTTGCGTCGAAAGCGGTGATTGACTCTGCCGCTGATTCGTTCCGGTCGGCGTGGGCCATGATCGGCGACGCTTGCGCTCGGGTGGTGACACTGGCCGTTATCGAGCGGACGAAAGAGGGCAACCTCCGGATCGTCGACTGTGCGCTGCAACTATGCAACAGCACCTTCCTACCCTGCGACTCGAGCTTTGAGGTCGAAATGGCGAACCGGCTTGTGGGGCAACGCCGTCGGTTCGTAAAACCCATGCGGCTTGAACCGGGAGATGCGATGCTGCCCGACTTCAGGCTGACCGATACGCCCGTGCCCACAGCGATAGAGGTATACGGGATGCAAGGCAACGCGCAATACATGGCAAGGAAAGCCAAAAAACAGGCGTTGTACGCGCGTGAACGTACGCCATGCGTCGAATGGGTGCCACCCAACGATCTGGCTTCAGTTCGACTTCCCGACGGAGCTTGACACGGCGCTTTGCCGCGATAGCGTGAGCGCATCTATAACCGCCGAAGGCCCCATGGACTCGAACTCTTTTTTCCTCAAGCGCGCAGTCGCGCGTGATTCCGACTGGCAGGTGAGCTATCCGGCACTGTCGATGGCGAGCTCCATCGACGCGGTCGACGAGCGGCGAAAACAGATCGTCGTCGCGGCCGCGGACGAGACAGACTTGCGCATGGTCTTCTTCAGCTCGCTCGGTGCAATCCTGGATTTCCAGGCTTCCTGGACGGAAATCGACGCGGGTGCGCGTGGCTGGCTCGCATTCACGATTCGTTGGAACCGATGGTGGTTGCCGAGCCTCAAGGACGCTCAGTGGATTGAACACAATGCTTTCGCGCCGACCGACCTTCGTTTCGCCAATCGGGACGTCGAAGGCGGGCCAACTGACACGACGTCGTTCCGCCGGTATCTGGACGCGGTCGAGCTTCAATACCGACGCGACGAAACAGTCTCGCGCGTTTTGTTCCCCGACGGCTTGTACCGCGGGGATTCGGCGACGCACCTTCACGCTGACGGCCAGCATCCTTTACTGCCCGAATGAGTCGCGTCATCCCCTTCAGGCGCGTACCGGTCATCATCGAGAAGCGGGCATTGCCCCCGGGTGTTTGCGCTCATCGCCGCATCCGGCTCGAACCTCACGGCGGCGTCGTGACTTGCGTCGATTGCAATGCAACGCTCGCGCCCTTCTGGGCGCTGTCCATGCTGTCCGAGCAGTACAGACTTGCTATGTCTCAGATCGAGCGACTGACCACCCGGCTATCCCTCGCCGACGCTCGAGTGCTTGAACTGTCTGCCGAACTTGACGCATTCGCTCGGAAAGAAAGCCCTTCAAATCCGTCGTCTACCGAGCCTTGACGGGATGCCGAAAGATGGTGCAATAGCCTCATCGGCAACCTTATTGAATGCATCATGAAACAGACGTTTTCGTGCGGTCACACCGGCAAAGGGAAGTATTGCCACGCATGCGCAGCCGCAGAAAAGCAAAAAGCAGAACAGCGCCTTGCCCTCGAGCAAAAGCGCGCGGCAAAGCAGTCACACGCCGACGATCCCATCGACCTGTCCATCGTCCGGCACCTGGCCGCAGTCCAACGAGAAGCCAGGGAGCTGCTCGGGAAAGTCAGTAACGGCGCGCACCCGTTGTCGCTCGACGGCAAATACCTGAGATCGACAGCCGGCAAAGTACTATCAGTCCCCGTCGGCCGCTCGTATCGGCTCCTTTTCGACGCGCCGTCGCTTACGCCCTTACGTCTCGTCAGTCACGAGCAGTACAACGCAATCGCGGCAAGTCGCGTAGCGGCTTAGATTGTAAGCTTTTGTTAAGGTCGGCGTTTCCCACTAATTCGGCGAGAACGGCCGTAGCTATAATGCTTCACGCCAACTTTTATTCGCCGGCCCTCGGCGAGAGCCCCCGGACCACGCTGCCATGACTGACGAGTTGTTCCCCTGCGACCATTGCGGTGGAAAATGGGCCTTCGGCTATTCTCACCGGCTACTTAAACGCCCGTCCGCACCCGCTATCGACTACCTAGGCGCGGACGCGAGCGTCGCGCCGGACATGAACGATCTCGAGGCGCGCTCGCTGTATGCGATCCCGCAGGAAAAAGTCTGCTGCATTTTCTGCGAAGACTGCGGGATGCAGACGCCCTGGATTGCAATCGGGAATGACCGGCACGCCGCTCTTGAAAAGGCCGGCACTATCTGGAACGCCCGCACGAGGCGTCCGGCCGCAAAAGAGGGCGACCTCTTGAAACTGATTAGGAAAGAGCTCAGCGCCGTCGACGCTCCTTTCCTAATTGACCTGCTGGCCAGAACCGAAGGTGACTGGGAGAAGCGCGGTCCCGTGTTCGCCATGCTCGCCAGGAAGATCGTCGACAGCAAAATCACCCTAAGTGATTTTTGGCCTGTAGACACCGTGCTCAACGATGCAGCCCGCTATCGAAAACTTCAACAGTTGGCCAAACGCATTTACATTGACGGTATCGCCTCGATCCAGTTTCCGCGCATCCCGGCCACAGGCGGTGACGAAGGAAACTTCGAGAACAGCATCAACCTCGCTGTCGACGATCTGCCCGATCGAAACCGCTGGTGACTTGACTCTGCGAAACGCCGGTCATACTGAATGTAACTCGGTCGTTCGGCCGAGCTCAACCGGAAAGAGAAATGTCGCCCATCCAATACATCGCTGCTGCCTATCGGTTCCGGAGGAAGCTCGCACCGCAGATCACGACGGTGCTCGCGCTCGCTGCAATCCTCACGTATCACGCGGAAACAAGCCGTCAACTGGACTGGCTGCTCGGTTAAGACCGCAAGAGACGCTATCCGGATAGCGTCACGCGCACTGCCCTCCGCTCGGCAAGTACATGTTTTCGTTGACGAAAATGCGTGTTACAAAAACTGCCGTTTAGTCACCACCCTCTTAAACGGCAGGTTTCCTTTCACTCCAGTAAGCCACGTTGCCGTTCCGCACACGCGTTGCCGCTAGGGTCATCGGCGTAAACAGGACCGTTCAGGTTGCTGCCTCTAAAATCCGATACACCTTCTGCCTGGAGATGCCAAGAGATTTGGCCGCGGCGGAAATATTGCCCTCCGCCACAGCAACGGCGTCGCGAACTTGGTCGACCGAGACCTTCGGTGACGTGAGTTGCCGCTGGGTGAAATAGCTCGACAGGTAAGCACCGGCCTTTTGCGCTTTACTGTGGCCGGCAGCCTCTACCACGGCTTGCATCGCTTCCCGATGAAGCGCCGGATCGGCCCGCTGATCGCTGCGCTTGATCGGCGCAGGAACGCCAGCGTACTTTTCAAACATTTGCTGCAAGAACTGATGCCTCAGGCCATGGCAGGTCACGCCCAATCCCGCCTTCGTCACACCATGGCGTTTGAGAACCGTATAAAAGTGGTCCCTCCACTGTGTCTTGCTATAGCCGTCGGGGATAGTTGAACCGGTCGACCTGTTCGAAATCTGAGCAGCTTCTAGTAGCACATCCATCTTGAACTCCATCGGCACCACACGAGCGCGACCGCCCTTAGTGCCGTGGACTACGTTGAGCTTTCCGTCTTTACGGACTGCATCTTTAGGTCTCAACAGAAAACTTTCTTCGACCCTTAGCCCGAACGCTACTTGCAACTTCATCTGCACTGCCACCACAGGCTCTGTCTTCGCGATTTCTCCGAGGATTGCTACCGCGTCGATTCCCTTGCCTTCCCACGATTTATCCTCTGTCGCAACGGAGGAGCGCCGGAAGTTATGCGCGTCCGGGTCGATGTATTCCGCCATCGTCTTAACTACGGTGGGTTTATTGATCCATTTCGCGAATGCGCGAAAGTACGTCAACTTGTTCTCGATGGTCCCCGGACTCTGCCCCCCTTTGTGCCACAGTGTCACGAGACCCTCGATGTGCTTTTCCCTGAGCGCATACGGCGTTTGTAGCGCGAAGCCGATCTGGCGCAGCTCGACGAACGACCGGCAAAGCGTGCGCAGTCGAAAGCTTTGCGTCTTTACTGAAAGAGGCTTAGCGCTAACGCGCGTGCGACTGTGAACACGATTTACGTTGTTGGTGAAGATGAGTTCAAGGTGGGCCCGGAAGTCGGGTGGAAGCTGGGGATAATCGGCAACGACGCCCTTCACATAGATGGTTACTGTCATGCAGATGCTTCTTCCTCGTTGGTTGATTGCAGTTTCATGGCCGCGAAGTAGATCGCTCGGCCCCTCTCGAACGCCCTCGCCAGCTCACTTGAGCGCTGGAAGGCACCCGAGAACCCGCCGGGCGCGCACGTGGCGAAAATCCATCCAGCTATCGCCGCATGCCGTGTTGCCCTTCGCCGAGAGCGCATGTCGTCAAATCCGTAGCTGATCGACAGCCGCCACAGAGACCACGCGA
Organism: Caballeronia hypogeia; assembly: GCF_001544875.2. GTDB lineage: Bacteria > Pseudomonadota > Gammaproteobacteria > Burkholderiales > Burkholderiaceae > Caballeronia > Caballeronia hypogeia. Next base: position 133,467 of record NZ_FCOA02000007.1, on the reverse strand, counting down.
CTTCAGCTTCGAAGGCGTGATCTATCAGCGTGAAAGCCCGACGTCGTTGGCTTTGCTTGGGGGCAGTCGAGCGGTGCGGTCTCTCGTTCCGAGTCGCATTGCTCTGGACCTGGCAGCGCTTCACTGCCACGGTAGCGACGCTCGGTACCTCGCCCCGCCTGGGCGTCCACACAGACAGCGCTCGCGCCAGCGCATCAGCGCCTGACGCGTCGATCACATCAGCAAGCATCAGCGCTCGCAGTCGTGCGGTACCAGCCCAGCGCATACGACGCAATTGCAACGTCGCTCGAGACGAGCTCCGATCGCGAAACGTAATTTTTCAGCGGCTCTAGCAAGCGCGTTCTCCATCTTTGCGAACGAGTCAGCGACGTGCACATCTGTGCCCGGTGCCATTCAATGCCCCTGCGCCGCAGGCTTCGGGAGCCTATCCCCGAGTCTTGCCGCACAGCTGCTGCGTATCCCCGCCGGGTCCTGCCTTCCGGTCCTTTAGCGATTCCATCCGATAGCCCCGCACGTGGAAGAAACGTGCATCGACCTCCGTACTGCTGCGTGCTGCCAGTCGTCACGCTTCGCGTGTTGACCGCCGCTGATTTGCTGCCGGCGCACATCCAACGCGGACCCGCTTCGCGGAATCTCTCGTCGTCGTGTACTTCCCGCTGCTCCCAGCAGTCGAACCGTCGCACTAGTGAGTGTGCGATTCGGCTATGCCGCTGCTACGGCTACCGCGCCGGCCAGCAACGCGCTGTCGCGCGCCGGTGTGCTTCGTCTTTGCGACGGCACGACCTCGGCCAAGTGCTCGGTAATCTCTTTGCGCTCGTTCTTCCGGGTGCGCCGCCCGTTCGTCTTTCGTACAGAGATCAGCTTGCCGTGTCGGCCTAGCTGGTCTCCCATCCCAAAGCGCGTTCACTCGGTCGCGGTGTGTCGGACCTCATGCAACGTACCCAGCGTCGTGTGCTGTAAGGATGCGTCCATCGTCATTGAGTGCTGAAAAGCGGATCACGGATAAGTGTCCATGCCCACTCCCAAGCCGTCTCAATTCGGACAATCGGGCAAAACCGCCCGCAAACCCAATGGATATCGCGTGTCCAGTGTCCTCAATGTGGGTCACTTTGCACTTGATTAGATTCAGAAAAAGGCCGCTTCATTTTGCGGCCGTGACAGAGGGGTTTCCGCTAGGCAAAGCGGTCCCCTCGATGGTCCTTTTCAGGAGGGTCGATGCGCATGCGCGCGGTTGGTAATTAAAAGAATACCGGCGCCTTGAACAATCGAAGAGTTAAAAGCTGCCTAAATGTTGCGAGCTTTTGCTTCCTTGACATTGCGTGTCGCTCTGTAGAGTTGGACAGGCGTAACGGGGACTTTTCTCACCGATTTCGTTCCGATAACTGACAGATTTTCGCCGCCTCAACGGGCAGATTCTTTATCTCACCGTTTAGGGGGAGATAACTGACACTTATGCGGACGTTTGGAGAAAGGGAGCCGCCACCACCGCCCATCTGCCACTTTTCGGTCAGATAACGGGCAGATAGCGCACCAATCGAACTGCTCTGGAGAGAGAATGAACACAATGAAAACGCATGCATCCGTCCTTGCCGTGGACGTCGGATATGGGAACACCAAGGTTGCCGTTCGCAACGGCTCGGAAGTCTCAACGTTCATGTTTCCGTCTCTGACCCCTGACTATCAGGCTAAGACGATGACGAAGCAAAGCAACGGCGTGTTGAAGGCAGTCCGGACCGTTGGAATTGAAGTCAACGGAAAGCAGTACGAGGTCGGACCGGAAGTGCCGTTGACCTCTCGCAACGGCGACCCTGGTCGCACGCTCGTCGGCAACTATTGCACTACAGATAGCTATGAAGCGCTCCTCGGCGGAGCCTTCCACTTCGCCAACGTATCGTCGGTCGACCGGCTTGTGCTCGGACTGCCCGTTCAGACATTTCAACAACACGCCGAGGCGTTGCGCAGCAAGTTTTCGGGAACGCTGCAGTTCGGCGATGAGGAAGTTCGCGTCGGAAATCTGATGGTGCTGCCTCAACCGTTGGGCGCTCTGGTTCATTTTTCACAGCACCCCGACTTTGCCCCGTCGCAGCGCAATATGATCATCGACGTCGGTTACTACACGACCGACTGGGTCGTCGCCAAGGGGCTGACGATGGAAGAGCGTCGTAGTGGCGGACATCAGAGCGGCGCGTCCCATTTCTTCCAGAAAATGGCGGAGCTTATCGGTGCAGCGACGAACGAGTCGGCCTTGGCGATCGAAGAAATCGACGAGGCGGTTCGCGCAGGCACGCCCTACTACGTTTTCAACGAAGAGATCGATCTGGGGCACTACGCCGCACAGGCTCAGTCGGTACCGGAAGCAGCGGTCAATACGATCGGTAATTCGGTCGGGAGCACAAATGACATCCGCTGCATTTTCCTCACTGGCGGCGGTGCGGCGCTTTACGAGCCCGCGATCCGCGCGTTCTTTCCCCGCAACCGCATCGAAGTCATGAAGAACGCGTGCTTCTCGAACGTCCGTGGGTTCTTTGCGGCCGGCGAGGCAACGCTGATGCGCGAGCGCGATAAGAAGCGGAAGGAGGCCATGACCGCATGAGAGGGGCTATCGAGATTAAGCTGACCGTCAGCGAAGCTGTCACGCCCACTTTGTTTGCTGCATTAATGGCGGTCTCGAATCCAAGGCAACGGGCCGCGCTGCTCAAGCGTCTTGCCGACGACGCACTGCGCGGCCGGGGAAGCGTGGGTCTCGTTCCCACGGCCGACCAAGCGCACACGGCGGCCCAACAGAGCGAGGTTACCGACAGAGGAGCAGCGGCAATCGAAACGCAGATGAAGCCGGCATCTGGTGAAGACGAAAAGCCGCAAGTGCGGGCTGAGTACCCGGAGCAGTCGTCGCCCATTGGCGATGATAGGCATCTGAACTACTTAGCAGATAGCCTCTCAGCTTTTGCTTAGAGAGCGCAGTTCTCTGCGCGTGTCACGGAGCGGTGGCTTCTCGCCGTCCGCCCGTGTCAGCACCCCGCACCTTGACTCCGACCCTGTCGTGGCATCATTACTCATAAGGCCGAGCTAAGCGGCCGCAAAGCCCAAGTGAAAACCAAATGACAATACTCGATACTTTGACGCAACTCGACTGGACCCGCGGCGTTCGGATGTGGATTCTCGTGGCGGCCGCGTTCGCCGCATGCGAGTCGGCTTATCTGTTTCGTCGTGCCGTGTTCCGACCAAGCGAAGGCGTCGACGATGTACGCTAAGTTTAAGACGTTGCCCCCAGTCGCACGTCGCGCGGTGATTGCGGTCACTCTTTTGTGCGTTGCCTGCGTCGCGGCTCGTCTGCCGGATACGCCGTTATGCAACTGGATTTTCGGACTTTCGCTCGTCGGTTCCTTTTGGGCTAGCGGCGTGATGGTTCCGGCTATGAAGGTCATGCTCTATGTGTTCAAGGTCGCTTTGCGAATCCACACTAATCCGTGGTGAGAAGTCGCCACGACAGACAAAAAAACCCCGACCAATCGGTCGGGGTTTTTTTTAACGGGATACTCAGTGCAGCAGAGATACCCCTTGTGCGCTCGCCTGTCGACGAATGCAGTAAAACCAAGCAGTGTCCAGCGTGACGCCTTGTTTTTCAAGTCGGGCATGACCGCCTCGCTTTCGGTCGATGACGTCATAGGCTTCCGCCTCCGACTTCCCTACTCTCACGGAGCCGTTCTCGACGCCGGAAGTTGCCACGATCTGATACCGGCCAACAATCATGCTGAAGCTCATTTCCTCGTCTCCATTGGAAAAGCTCGGGCGGATTGCGGCCCCGGAGGGGACGAATCCCCACCGGGCAAAAAGTTACTGTTAGCGGCCAGAAGGCCGCGGAATTTCAGACGTGCAGTGCTTCGCGTAGCTCGCGACGCACCAGCGTTCTAACTGCAGGGCGACACGCAACCTGAGTTGCGCACCACTCGTCGGCAAAATCGGTTTCCCGCTTTTTCGGCCGGTGAACCATAGCCGTGTAGCCTTCCGCACGCAGCCGCTTCGCGAGTTTCAAGGCCGCATCGACGCCCGGCGATTTGCCGGTACGTGGGTCGACCGCATCGAAGTCCGCGAAGATATGGACAACGCGGATGCCGAGGCCGTCTGGTACAACGAAATCGGCGAGAAGGATTCGATTCAGGCAGTACCAGACCGGCACACCAAACAGCATGTGCGCGGCATACGCCGTCTCGAGACCTTCCGCGACGCCAATTTCGCCATCGACTGGATCCATCAGCCGGACTGCGCCGCCGTTGAGCTTATGAAGCGTCACGTCGTTCAGCTTGGCCGGAAGGATCTCGCCATCGTTAGTGACGATCGACGCCTTCGCCGGTTTCGAGCGTTCAAGGAACGTGCGGTGCAGCGTTCCAAGACGGCCGTCCGGCAGCGTGAAGCGAGCGAGGATGCCCGGCCACTGACCGATAACTTTCTTCTCGTGGCGGTAATCGAGCATCGCCATGCGCAGCGCCGCGGACGGCGCCACAGTCAGACCCGGCACCCGTTCGCGCAGGTACCGCGGAACGAGGCCATCCGAACCGACCAGCGTCGCTCGATCCCACATCGAGTCGAGGCGCTTGCGCGCCCACTCGGGATCGACCTTTCGGCCGGGCGCCGGGGCCGCCGGTTGCGCTCGGTTTTGCCGTGCATCGGCCAGGCTGCCGCCTTCGAGTTCGATCATGAGTTCGCGGAAGGTCATTCCGGCGGACTTGCAAATGAGCTCGAAGCCGTCGCCGGCTTTTCGGTCGCCGTCGTTGCACTTGCGGCAGACCCAGTCGCCGCGGCCGCGGTTGTTGTCGTAGGTGAAGCGGTCGTTTCCGCCGCAGATGGGACAGGGTGCGCCCTTCCCGGTCAATGAGCTTGCGGGAACTCCATACTTCTGGAGCAACGCAACCCACTGTTCCGGGGACAGCTTGATGTCCTTGATATTCATTGGCACTCCAGTAGTGGTGTGGTTGAGGTCGATGCCTGAACAGGCGGTGAAACCGTGCTCAAAAAAGCCGTCCGACTCGCGCGAGGCGAGCAACGGCGGGCGGCTTTTTTCAGCAGGGGAAAGCGAAAGGCGGGAGTTGCGACTGACGAAAGGTCGCGCGAGAAAGAGACGCTTCGCGGCTTCGCCGACCGTTTCCGGTTCGACGAAGCTACGAAGGTGAGGGAAAACAGGAAGTAAGGTGAGCAGTTACGGGATCAGACGGCAGACCATTCGCGCCCCTTTAAATAGGGTCGGAACGGGATGTCGTCGTCCATATCTGCGAAGCCGCCCCCCCCTCCGGACGACGTCGATTGCGGTTCCCGGTGCGCCGGCGCAGCGTTGCTTGACCGAGGCGCCTCAGACCTTTCTTGACGCGCGGCGCGTTGGCTCTCGAAACCGTCATTGGATGAACGATCGCCCGTCGCGCGGCCGCCGAGCATCTGCATCTGCTCCGCAACGATCTCGGTCGAATACCGCTCTTGGCCAGCTTGGTCCGTCCACTTGCGCGTGCGGATTCTGCCTTCGATGTACACCGAGGAGCCTTTCTTCAAGTACTCGTTGACGATCTCAGCCAAGCGACCGAAAAACGAAACACGATGCCACTCGGTCTGCTCCTTCATTTCGCCTGAGGACTTGTCCTTGTAGCGATCTGTCGTTGCGAGCCGGATGTTCGCGACCGCATCGCCGCTCGGCAGGTAGCGCGTCTCGGGATCAGCCCCGAGGTTGCCTACGAGGATGACTTTGTTTACTGATGCCATAACTGACTCCTTTTAAGATTTTTTGGAAATTGACCAAAGCCACTTGTCCCACAGCACTTGCTCGCCGCTGGCGTCTAGCTTGGGCCGTCCACGTCCATCGACTGCTGGCACTTTGGTTTTGCCGATCCGCTTGACTTCAACGCGGTCGCCAATGCGGCAGGCCGACTCTGCTATTGCGTCGCGCAGGCCCTCACCTTGCAGGACGTGCGTCTCGCCGCGATGCTCGAGCGTCACGCAAAACGATTCATACGTCTTGCCAGGGCGCTTGCCATCGGGGAAGCGTTTCTCGCCCCACTCTCTCAACACGCCGTACCTCCCGCGCTCAGTGCGTCGATGTGACGACTCAGCAGATCGAGGCGGCGTCGATTCGACGGCGTCCGCAATCGCCGGCCGGGGTCGAGCCTCGTTGACGAGGACCGATCGAGGGGGTTCGGTGTCGGGCATACGGCCAACAGGCGTGTCTTGCGCTTGGGCGCCCTTGACAGCAGCCGCAATGGCCTCGGTCAACGTTCCCTCGTGCTCGTGCAGCACTTCCCAGTGTGGCGCAAGCGTCGGTATCAGTTTCATACCGACAGCCGTTGGCCGCAGCTCGTAGTCGAACGCCGGACGGAACTGCACGACGACGCCACCTTCATCGCGAAACAGCATCGGTTGACCGGCGATGGCGATGTGCCGTTCGTTGGGGCCGCCCTTTCCGACCTCAACCGGGGATGACTGGCCTGCGGGATAGCCGCTGCGAGGCTGCGTCTGGGGAGTCACCCCGAAAAGTGTCCCAAGCAGCCGACCGAATGTTGATGTGCTCATTGATCGGCCCCCTACAGCAGCGTGCCGAAGCACTCGCGACGCACCTCTTCCAAGTCGCGCCTGAGCAGTGGGTTGCTCAGGATGACGTCTTGCAAGATCTCGGGATCGACGCCATTGATCTGGCAGACGAACCGATACGGCAGCGCGCCGTTCCAGAACTCCATGACCCAACCGAGCGTAGCCCGGTAGTCCTCGAGTTCCATCTTTTTTCTGTGTTTGAGTCGCTCGCTGAAGAGGACAGCGCAATCCATCAACGACTCGGGCATGTTGTCGCCGCGTCTGCTGTCAGTCGCGAGACTGATCAACGCGTCGACCATTTTGTCTTTGACCGCCTCGCTCCACAATTGCGGATCGGGCAGCGGATCAGGCTTGGCTTGAACACGCGCGATCGGCGCTGGAGGAGCGTCGAACATGTCCAGTTGCCATGCTGCTACTTCTGTTTGCATGGGAATCTCCGAATGAACGGGAACCCATGCCCGCAACGGGATGGTTCCCGTTGGGGTGAGGGGTCAAGACCGCCCGTACGGGCAGTCTTGACATTCAGGCGTCGCGACTAGTCGTCGGTGCCTGTCTTAAGTGGAACGACCACTGCGGACTTGGCGTACTGACGTTTGAGGGGCGTGACGTTGGCGTCGGCGGGAGCCGGAGCGACAACGGCGTGCGCGGGCGCCTTCGAATCCTCGACTTTCTCCTCTTTCAACGCCGCCTTGATGGATCTCTTGATCCATATAGCAACGGTGGCAGAGACAAACAGAAAGGCGAAGAACGAGTGCGCGGCAAACCACAGGGCAAAGCAAAGAGCGACCAACCAGCCGGGCGATTTCATCGCCTTCAATACCAACTGCTTCGGCATTTTTCTCTCCAGAAAAAGACGCACTAGGGGATGTCCAGCCAGTACAGCGCTGGATGATTTTCGATGCTCGGGTGAGCAGGAAAAACGGGCGCGCGGAGAGGCGCTTTCGTCACGGCTCGATAAAGGCGTGGCGGAAGCAGCTCACTGCGGATGAAAGAAGAGATCGGAAGCACGCGCACCGATGCTTGGCGGCGGCTCGAGTCGATGCGTCGTTGACGCGGGGATAACAGGCAATTTACGCGCGGCGCCGATACGCGTGGTCGGGAAAGCTTCCGTTTTTATAGGGCCTTTCGGTTTTCGGGCGCTCTTGGCAGTGCCGCATCGCATCCTTGACTTCTTCCACCCCCTGTCATGCTGATCTACATACACAACGGAGGCAGCGGATGTTCTTAGAGATACTTGTCGCAGTCGGCGGTTACCGCTTGTTCAAGGGGCTTCGGCGGCGGCGCCCGTCCGGATCGCGGAGTGCCGGTCGTGTGAAGCGCTCATCGCATGAAATCGGTGCGGCTGGTGAAGCTGTGGCGCAGGCAAAACTGCGCACGACGCTTCAATGGCTGTGCGGCAACGACTTCTACCTGCACGATGGGCAGTTACTCATCGAACACGCTCCCGGCACAGCGTTTCCCACGGCAGAGATCGATCACCTCGCGATCACGCCGTTCGGCATCTTCATCTTCGAGACAAAAAACTGGTCGCGCCGGATAGCGCCGTCGAGCAGCCCCGGGAAGCTCACGCGTATCGCACCGAATGGTGAGGCTGAGGACAGGCGCTCGCCTATCGAACAAAACCGCAGCAAAGTCCGGTTCCTCCGGGACCAGCTCCCTCCCATTTGGCCGGTGACCGGTGCCGGCCTATTTACGTTCCCAGAAGTCATGCTCGAGCCAACGCTGTCGACGGATCTTCTGTCGATAAACGATCTCCTCCACTGGCTCAGACTCAGGCGGGAAGCATTCAACGGAAAAACGCCGATAGATATCAGCCGGGCCCGCGCGGCAGTGTTGATGTACGCGGAGACGTCGGCAAACAGTCTTCTGGACCACAAGACGCGCGTAGCGCCCGATAGCGGTAATTTCGCCAAATTACAAGAGGGAATTCTAGGTAACTACTTCCATGCAAATACTTAAAAAGCGCTTAAGTGTTACAGAAATGAACCGTTAAACGTTTGCTTTCGATAGAAAAAATGCGTCTTTCGTCCGCAGAGGGCGAAAGACGGGTAAAAGACGGCGTCTTTCGTGAGGTGAAATCCGTAACCGGACCGTTACGATCGCTTACACATTGACGGCGATAGCGAAGCGGGTCGCAGGTGGACAACACGTAACAACAGCACTTTCGTTTCCGCAAGGCAGGCTCCTTGTGGCGTTTCACGGCAGCGCGCGGGGGCGCTGCGGCAATCTGGAGAGAAGTTTTGTCCTCAAATAAAGACGATTCCAAGAAAGACCTTCAACTGCGAAAAACCGAACTCCAAGAGTCGTTGGACGACATCTTCGGCGGTATCACGGCGAGCGGGGCCGAGCGTTCGAAGTTTGAAAAGGTCGCCCGGCAATTGTTCGGCGACGGCGACGAGTTCACCGAGCTCATCGGCCAACTTGCCGAGAACATGATGGCGATCTCTGAGGCTCGAGCGCGAATCTCATCCGACCTGCAAACGATCGGTGGGCAGTTGATCAACTCCATGCACTTGATCAAGAACGTAATGGTCGCGAGGTCCGGCAACAAGACCAGTACGTTGCGGAAGGCCGCAACTTTGGGATATTCGTACTTTGAACTCTCACTTGGGGTGAAGTACGCGGCAGCCCGCCAGTACATGCGTTGCTACGAAGCTTTCGCAGACAACACCGAGGCAATTCGCGTATTCAACGTCGGCGAACTTGACATTCTTGCGGCCGATCACGTGACTGACGAGCAGGTCACAGCGATCCTGGAGGCCAAGAAAGCCAACGATCAAATGACGCGCGAGGACGTCAGGAAAATGCTTGCTACGTTGCAGAAGCAAGAAGAGGCTCTCGCGGACCGGCAGGTACAGGTCGACAACTATAAGACTCTGTTGGAAGACAGCAAGACCGCTCAGCGAGTGGCCGAAGACGAAGCACGTCGTCTCCAACAGCAACTAGAGGCGACGGGCAAGCTCATCGCAGACAAAGAGGCGCAGTTGCAACGCATGGACAGCTACTACACCGGCCGTCAAGCCGGACTTGCGAACCTGGAAAAGGACCTCGCAGATAAGGACAAGGAAATCTCGAAGCTCGTCTCCGAGAGGAACGCTTTGCTCAACCGGAAGCCCGAAGTACAGATCAAGGAGGTGCCTACCACTCCTGAAGGCTACAAGACGCTGTCCGAGTCGCTTGAAAAGCGCAATGCGGAACTCCAAGCAATCGAGGAGAGGTTGCTCGAAAAGCGCGCGGAACTCGCACAATTGCAAGCCGATCGGGAAAAGGAATCGCACGCGCTTGAAGCTGCGAGCCGCGTGCAGGCCACGATGGTCGAGGCCGTGTCTGCATTCGAAGCGTTTGCCGGCAAGCTATCGACGGCACAGGTTGCGGTCCAAGCTTGTGAGGCTCCGGAACATCATCATCCAATGATCGAAACGCTCGCGGCGATGATGCGCAAGTATCTGACGGAAGTCGAAACGGCACTGCGCAAGTAGTCAGCGCTCGCCGGACGAGAAATGATGAGGCGGAAGCGAACGTGGTCGCTTCCGCACGTAACCAAAAAAATAAATAGTATGACGACCAACATTCTAGACGCCGTCGAGACCAATATTCCGCTGCCAACGTATCTTGCCGAGAAGATCCAGCGGACCAACTACGCGCTCACCGCTGTGATGCACAAAGTGCTTGCACGGTACAGCGCCGCAGACGCCTTCTTTGGCGTGTCTTTCGAGAACATGGAAACGCTCAAGGCCCACGCCGTACCCATGGCGAAGCTGATGAATATGCCGTTTCTAGCGCTGTCCCCAGCTCTTCAGGACCCTCGTGACTGGTCGACGTTTGTCGACGGCATCATGCATTCCCAGACAGTGACAAAGCTGTCGTCTGCAATGCCATTCGTTGACGACGTGACCGCACGCGATATCTTCCATTACAACTGCAGCTACGTTTCTCTGCTGAAAGACGTGCTGCACCAGAATGTTCTTGCCGCACCCTTGCTTGGCATTTCGTTCGAACTGGCCGAGTACTTGATGAGCTTGCCAATCGGTCGACTCGAAGCCGCTATCGGGGGTATCCGCTTTCCGCTGTATAGATGGCGGTTTGACGACGCACTATTTTGGATTGAATACCCTGCTGGCCGTCTTACCGAAGAGTCGGTGGCGCACTATGTCATGCGCACCTCCACGCTCAAGGCGGGCGCGCTTCCCTATAAGAACCTGTGGTCCGATCTGCGACTCGACCGAGCCAAGCGAGAAGTCTACGCGCGTCTGATGATGACTCAGGGCTGCCGGGCCTCAACGGCAACGAATTTGTTTAGCCTCAACTCGGCCATCACCCGCAACACTTACCGCCAGATCCACGGCGTCAGCTCGCCTTGCGGCAACAGTGCAAGCTCCCTGACTTGGTACGTTGAGCGCCCGGTCCAACGCCTACAGGCGACCATGCTGGTATGGCTCTATCGTTGCGCACTCAAGAACGGAGCCAACATTCCCGAAGCGCTCATTGCATCCAACGACGTGCTTGACAAGATGTTCGGGCCCCGGCTCCTTCTCTCTGCCGACCGAGCAAACCACCTCACCCGCTCGATGGCCATGGATTCGCGCCTGAACGTGGCGCCGTGTAGAAGCTGCGGCACCGATTACATCCTGTCCAACGACGAAGGAAAGATCGAATTGGCGAAGGACTTCGTGTGCCCAGGTTGCGAGAGCGACCTTAGGCCCCGCCATAGTGAACCGAGAAGCAAGGGAAAAAAGCGCTCAAAGAGCAAGTGATAAACAGGAAAAGGAGGTGTCCAGGATGTCCCACGATTTCTCAATCGAGGCCGGTCTAGTCGTCTTTTCACACGACGGCCGCGCGCAGTTTGGCTGGCTCGACTTAGAGACGGGCGCCTATTACTCCGAGGCCGACGGACGCTGCATTCCGGACGCAATCGGTGCAATCGAATTTCACTCCGACGTGACGCACTGAGCCATGCAGGACTTCGCCTACCTTTTTCCCGACAGCGCCGCCGCGTGGCTCGAAGGCCGCGGCGACGCGCGATTCCAACGGTACGAGAGGCACTACCGCGCAGATCGGGCAACGGTGCAGTCGCAGGAGGCGTTCGACCTTGAGCAAAGCAACATTCGCTTCGCGCAAAGATTCGGCTCAGGCAGGCGGCAGTTCGCGGCCGTGTCAAAAAGCGAAGCATTCGGCGCGCTCGCAACTTTCCTGATTCTCCTGTGGGGCGGCACCTTGCTCCTTTCTTCCGTCGGCGCGACGCAGCCCGTCGCCGTCGCTGCGGTGCTGGGCGTCGTCTTCGTCGCCTTGCGGGTGAAGCACTTCCGAGCCCGCGCCAAACATCGTTAGCAAACGGTTGCGATCCAGCAACGGTGCGGAATTACGGACCCTTTCCGAGTATTACAATGCGTGCGCCGCCAACGGCCAACGCAATTTGCCAACGAGGAAAGCGGTTTCGGAGCGGGCTTCCGAATTGCCTTGACTTCGAACACCGCTCGATATGATGAAAGTAAGCAGATCGCGGGGGCGACTGCAACAACTAGATCGGAAACAACAATGACGATTCAGAAAGACTTCAAACTCTCGATGGCCGCGATCGCTGCATCGCTGCTGGTGGCCGCTTGCGGCGGCGGTGGTGGCGGCAGCAGCGGTGCATCCCCTGCAAGCGGTGCGAGCACGCCCGCGACGACGAATCCGGCGGATTTAACGACGCCTCAGTACCCCGCTGACAGCTTCCATCTGGCAGCGTTCAACTTGCTCAACCAACAGCGCCAGCAATGCGGCTTCCCGGCCCTTCAGGAAAACACCGCGCTTGATCAGGCGACGGCGGCACACGCGCAGTATCTTACGGCGAACGATGTAATTACCGATACCGAAGTAGCGGGCAATCCCGGCTTTACAGGAGCTACTTTCGTTGATCGCGCAGCCCATTTCGGATATACGCAGTACAACGGTTCTATCGGGGTGTCGGGTGGCTATTATACGAACGAGACGTTGACCGAAGCAGAATATGGGCACCGAGCGATCTATGCATTCTTGGGTGGCGTATATCACGTCAGCATTGCGGCGTCGCTTGCGACCACGGTCGGTATTGGCAAGGTCGCAAAGACGTACAACGGTTTTCCCCAAGAGCAGTTCTCGTTGAATCTGACCAACTTCCAGCAGCGAACGGCCAACGCGCCGTTGACGTTCCCGTGCCAAGGGACGACCGGCGTTCCATACGACAGCTTTGGAGAAATCCCTACGCCGCCTGCAACGTCCGGTCATTGGGGTACGCCCGTAGCTGTAGTCGGCAACTCGACCGACACCATCGTTATGCAAACGGGCACGATGACGGATTCGTCCGGGCACGTGATCGCCTTGCAGGTTCTCGATTCAGCCAAGGACCCCAACAAGCTCTTGCTGGCGGATCAGGGGGTCGCGTACCCGACCACGCCGTTGTCCCCGAACTCGCAATACACCGTCTCGCTCACCGGTGCGATCAACGGCGTCGCATTCTCGCGCACCTTCAGCTTCACAACCGGAACCTCGCTCGGCGGTTAACGAGCAAGGTTGCGAGTAGTAGGAAGAAGAAGCCGCCAGTTGATCTGGCGGCTTTCTTATTGGTTGCAAGACCGGAAGAAAAACGCCCCGGAGCAAAGCTCCGAGGCGTTTTATTAAGACCAGTTGCCTCACCCGCCAAAGCCCGAGGTGTCGCCATAACCCTGGACTTCGTAGCCTGTGACGGCGCCGGTGCTATCGCTCACACTGCATGTCGCGAACTCGTACTCGTTCACGGATGCGGTCCAGGTGTTGGTTGTGTAGGTGGTATTCCTGCCGTCGTCATAAATCGAGTTCTGCTGCCCCCACCCAGGCCAAAATCCGAGCTTCTGAGTTACGTAGGCTTGGCAGATTTGCGGATTCGGTCCCGGAGGTCGGGTCTGCGCGGCTGGTATGCACACCTGTCCAACCCATGCCGAGCCGTTCCACGATGGCGCAGTCTGTTGGGTGTACCCGCTCGGGCACGCTGGCGGGGGCGGCGGCGGAGGCGGCGCATTGCACGAATAGACCCATGTACTGCCGTTCCAAGAAGGGCCGCTCGCGAAACCATAAGCGCACGACGGCTGCGGCGTGGCGCACTGATACCGCACACCGAGTTTCTGCCACGAATATCCCGGATCGCAGCCAGGGGCGCGCGGAACACCCATGGGATTTTGCACCCACTCGGCGTTAGAGCTGATAGGAGCCGTCAGCACACCACCCAGCGTCGCAAGCAATGTCAGCGAGATTGCCGTCTTGATTCGCTTCATCTTCTTATTGGTTGGAGTAATTGCAGCCGACGTCGATCTGCGCCTGCAGGCCAAGCTGGTCTGGGACGAGGGTATTCGCTCCATCTGCGAGAACGTCGTATATCTGGAGGACCCATTGCGACCCGTTCCAGCCCATTGAAAAGCGCGCACCGGCGATCGGCGGATTATGGTTCGAGTAGTCAGTCGTTACGGATAGCGGAGTAATTCGGTACCACGCTGAGCCGCCAGGACCGCATGCGGGCGGATTCACGCCCCACCCGTTGTACCAACCGCTGTACTGCGCGTCGGCCGACTGGTTGCTAACGAGACTGCTGGCGCCGACCCAGTTGCCCCACTTGTTGCAGACGTACATGAGGTTGTTGCGGATGGTCACGCCGTTCCAGCCGCAGTTGCCGGCGGCAGCGTTGATATTCGCGACGTTCGTGTTCACGACATTGGCGTTCACCGTTCCGCTGGAATTCACGTCGCCGACATTGATCGGTGCAGCGCCGGTACCTTGATAGTTCTGGACGTACAACGCGCCTTTTGTACGAACCGCCGCATTCACGCTATCGCCGTAGTACATAGCGCCATTGTCGATCTGAAGACTGTTCCCCGCTTGCAACTTCATAACCTTGTTCGCGCCAAGCGTCACATTGCCGACGTTCTGCATGTCCTGATTGTTGGCGTTCATCGTGCCGGTCAGCGGCAATGCACCATCGCGCCGGTAGTACGGCGAGTTACCGTCCGCGCCAAAGCCATTGATCGCGAGCACCATCCCAGGCTTGCTGCCAACGGGATTGGGCACCGTCCACTGTCCATGAATCCCGGTAATCGTGGCTGGCGTGCGGTTTGTCGAGTAGCCGAACTGTGCTCCCCCCGCAGCCGTGAGCACACCTGCACCGGCGATGTCAGCCGTCTTGTCCTTCATGCTGATCAGCGGCAAGCTCGGATAGATCTGCGATGCAATATGGCAGTTGCCCGCTGCGGTGGAGCAGTTGTCGGGCACGATCGACAGCGCTATCTGGTAGGTTCCACCCCAAAAAGGACCGTCCTTGAACGAGACCTTGTTGTTAGCCTGCGCGCTCAACTGAGCGAGCGTGGGCGCGGCTATCGCAGTCGACGTCGTCTGCGAAAACCCTGCGGGGATCAACGACGCGTAGTTGTTAGTGATGTAGCTGCCAAGCGCCGAGTTGATCGACGCAATGTTCTGCCCTTCGATCTGGAGCAGGTTCTGGCGCTTGGCAGAAATGTCTTCCTTGATTCCCTGTACCGTCAGCAAGGCCGCGCCGATCAGGACGATCAACATCTCAAGAATGCTTCCCATATCGGCGCCCCGCGATTAGGTGCGAGTGGTCCACAGCGCCATCGACGCCATTCCGCCGTTCGACGCGCAGGCGGTCGCAACGGTCGCCGGGTTGTACGTCGTGGTTGGCGAGAAGATCGTCGTCCCGTTCACCGTCACCTGTGTGTACACAGTGACCAATGCGGCCGCACTCAACGAACAAACCGTCGAGGTCACCGGATACGTGACAACCAACGCGTCGTTGGAGGTCACGAGCGTGCCAACGGCAGCGGTCACGGTGCCATTGAACATGCCCTTGACCGACGACTTATCCGATGCGACGCGCGAACCCGCCGAGTCGAAGGCGTGGTTCTGCGCAAGGACAGTGAGCGTCTCCGACGAGAAATCGGCGTCGTTCTGCGTCGCGTTCAAGATACCAGTGTGGAACATCTGCGCTTCGCTCTTGAACTGCGCCGCACGGATCAGATCGAGCACATACTTGCCGCCCGCGTACACAGCCAGCGCGAGCAACGCGGCACCCGCCATCACCGCCCCCGCTTCAATCATGGACAACTCGCCTGACTGCTTCTTCGCACGGGCGATCATGAGGAGGCGCGCACGGCGCTCTTTGATCGGGTCGGTCTGAACTGCTTGGTTATTTTCGTTGGTCATTCTGCTTTTCCTTAATAGCTAGATGCGGCGGGATTCCCCGATGTGAGATTGACGGCGCCCGTCACGACGTATGAGCCAATGCCAAGCGTCAGGAACAGTGCAGCGGCAAAACCGAGCAGCATGAAGTGCGTCATCCGGGCGTTGCGCTTGACTGCTTCAACGACGCGATCGAGTGACTCACGGCCAAGACTCTTGATAGCGGCTTCAAACTGGTCGCGGCCCGCAGCGTCGGTGATCGTGTCGACGATCGTCACCGAGAAAATCCCGGTGTCGAGCGCGCGCATTGGCTCATCGGACCGGGCCGTCAAGCGTCGATCCATGATCTTCAGATGCCAGCGCAGCCACGGGTCAGCCGTCTTTAAGAGCCGGTCGAGCGCGGCGCGCAGCGTGAGATTGGAGTCGAAGAGGCCCGCGAGCGAGACGATAAGCAGTGCCGCGCGGAGGTCGCGGCGATTGCGCCAAAGCAGCGGCATGCGGTCGAACTTGTCTCGAAGAGGCCCAGACCAACGTTTCAGGCTCGAGAAGTAAGCGAGCACGAGGCCGATGATCGCCGTGAGCGTGAGCCACCAGTACTCGTAGCAGAACGTGTCAACGTGATACAGGAACCGGCCAAGATCGGGCCATTGGTCGAGCGGGCGGACATCGAGCACTTGCGGAAAGATGACGCCGCCGAACAGCATGCAGTACGCGTACATATAGACCAGCAGCAACGCTGGGTAGGCCATCTGCACCGAAGTTGTTGACGACAGCACGCGCTTAGCCTTCGCCGCCATTTCCGCGAGTTCGAAGCCACGCACGACGGAGTCTTGGCGCGAAGATTCATCGGCAATGTCCAGCAGCGCGTACTCGTCGCCGGGGATGAATGGCTTGATAGCGAGCGAGAAGCTCTCCCCGCGCTGCATAGTTTCCCGGATGCTGGAGAACACCCGCCATTCGAGCTTGCCGCGAGTGCGGCTGCGCTTTTCGTACGTTTCGAGCCGGTCGAACAGCGTCTCGGTGTTGCGCAGGCCCTTTGCTGCGATATCGAGACGCGTCTCGCGGTAGAAGTCCTCGCGGACTTTCTGAAACCGCCAGCGCGCGACGACCAACTGCTGCCGCTCGGGCAGCATTTTTGCGAACGTGGTGAACATGGAGGACCAGGGTTAGACCATTAAGCCATCGACGCCGGGCATTACGCGGTACTGCGCGAACGACTGCATCGAGCGATTGATGAATTGTGGGTCAATCAAACCGCGCGAAGCCTTGAAAAGAGCATGTTCATAGAGGGTCTTTCCCGTCATATCCGCGTTATCGAACCCGGTACGGCGTTCACCGCGCCAAACTTTGCGGGCACCGGCCCAGTCGCGCTCGGCCACACGCTCCAAAAACTCAGGCGTCGGGCGGTAGAGCTCGGCGGCCAATGACGGGCGCGTGGTTCCACCCGCTGCCTTGCCGTTGCGGGTGAAAAGCCCCTTCAGTCGGCAGTGCTCGCAGCCGTCGTAGTTGCGGCATGCCATGCGCGAGGTGTCGAGGCCAAATTTCGTGCGTAACAGTTCCAGGTCGGCCTTGGGCATCACGTCTTCGGCGGGCAGCTTGCAGTGCTCGCAAAGCGTCGGAATCAACTTCTGGTTACCGACCGCGTTGATGAAGCCTTCGGACGCTAGCTCGTCGATCGGCAGTTGCAGCCGCCCGCCCGCCATACGCATCACGGCCGCGATGATGTCGCCGGCGTGCAGCGAGAAACGCACCGGGTGACCGGTCAGCGCCAGTTCCGCGACCAGGCCCATCACAACGCGATCGCGGACCTCGCCGATGGTCAAATCGTCCGGGTCCTGCCGCATCAGCGTTCGAATCACTTCCGCATACTTGCGGTTCGCCTCATCGTCAGTCTCGTCAGGGCGGCGAATGATCGAGTAGTCCGACAGCCACGGCATCGGATACTCGGACGGCTCGTTCACCGCGAACTGCTTCTTGAGTTCGCGATCCGGGAGCATGTACGACAGCGCGCGCAGCGTCGTCGTCTTGCCGGAGCCGGTCTCGCCGGTGAGCGCCGTGATGCCGCCGCTCACATAGTTAAGCGTCTCGATCAGCTCGAGCTGGCTCTTCTCGAATCCCATGTCCTTCGGCAGCAGCACCGAATAGTTCTTGAAGTTGCCGTCGAGCAGACGCAGGGCGACGTCATACCCGCCCACCAGCGGAGACGATTGCCAGCGCAAGTTGACCGTGTCCGTCTTGACGACCAGCGGGATCATTGCCGACTGCGGCGCGCTCGGCTGAAAGCTGTTGCCGGAGTTGGTGTTGCGCTGAACGAGATCGCTGTACGCAGCAAATAACGCGCGACGCACGATCGCCTTTCGCATGCGGCTGAACGTGTACATATCGCCGTTCACACGAAACCGGATTTCGACCTCATTGTGAAATTCGCGTGGTTCGAAATGAATGTCGCTCGCACCGTATGCGTGCGCGGCCTCAACGATATCGCGGAAGTTGCCGATCGCCCGGCTGGCTTCGCGGACTGTGGAATTGGCGGAAGCGGCGGCCTTGCCCGAGTAGATGGCGGCGATCACAGCTTCCGTCGCGATCATCTCCTCGCGCACGAGAATGTCGTTGGCGCCAAGATCCTTGATGAACGTTGCGTATTGGGCCTTCTCCGCGAATCGGGCGGTGGCCACCGTGATCGCCACGCCCGGTTGCAATTCGACGGCGACGAACTCCTTGCGCGCAGCCGCCGGAATGCGCAGCGCGGCGTCGTCGTCAGCGACGGTGAGAACGCGCTTGAAGTCAGGAAGCGAATCGGGCGACACCAGTTCCGGCCGGCCAGATGCCAGCCCGCCGCCATCGGTCTGCTCTTCGTCATCCGCTGGGTATTCCTGCGCAGCGATAGTCGGCGCGGACGCGGCCTTATGTTCGTTGGGACTTGCTGGTCGTTGTGGCGCAGGTTCCGGTTGCGCACCGAACCGCTCGGCATTAGCGTCGCTCCCGGCGACACTCGCGTGCCTGATCGAGTCCGATGGCGCTGCCGCCGACCGGGGCTCCAGCCCCAGCCCCGGCTCCGGCTCCGGCTGCGGGTGCGGCTGCGGCTGCGGCTGCGGCTGCGGCTGCGGCTGCGGCGGTTCGACCTGTAGTTCGGCCTGAGGTTTAGATCGATGTTGCGCGCCAGACGGCGTTGCTTGCGCCGTCAGGGCTTCGTCGTTCACCGGCTGACCGCCCTCCCTAGCCGCCATCGCAGCAGACATGCTCGCGTAGCTCGGTCGCTCGAAGCTCGGTGGGACGAACGGGCTGAAACCTGGCTCATCATCGACCGCGTCACCTTCAGGCCTCGACTGCGTCTGCACAGGGGGCACGGACCCGCGCCAGTCATCGTCGAGCTCAGTGCTCTCGACGTCTTCGACATCGCCGCCCGACAGTGCGCGACCTAGAAACATGACTTGCGGATTGACTGCACGCGTCGACGCGTCGCCCCTCGGTTTTCCCGGCGCTTTGCCAGGCGCTTTCGCCTCCGGCGCGACTGGCTTAGGAGCGGAGAATTTCGGCTCTGCACTGCTGCCCGGCTCGACGAAGCTCGAGCGCGGCGCGCGAAACCGCTTTAGGAAGCCACCGCGAGGAGCGTCTGGCGCGCCCTGCTCTTCTTGTGCAAACAGACCCATTGCTTATTTCCCAAACGGTACGAAGGTAGAAGCCGTCGATGAGACACCGCCCGGAGGAAGCGGCGAGGACAAATCCGTGATCGCCCTGACGGCCGGCGAATCCGGGACCGCGACGGCGGGCACGTCGGCAGGCGCTGCGATCGTCTCCGTCCACTTGCGCTTGCCGTCGACCAGATTGACCGTGAAGCCGTCGATGGACGCGACTGTCCAGCCGTTCAGCAGCCGACTGCCTTGGCGTGCCGTGTATGTCGTGCCTTGGTAGTCATAGAGCACGTAGGAGCCGGACATGTCGGAATAAGCTCCAACGAAAGTCGCGGGAATGACGCGCCTGACAAGCGTTAGGGGCCTGCGCTCGACCTTCGGCGCGGCCGGTGCGGGGCCCGCTACCGGTGCAGGTGCAGCGCCGAGCGGCGACGAGAGGCCGACGCCACTGGACGGTGCCGCCTGTCCACTTTGCCCACCTTGGCCACCGCGCATCGAGTCCACGAGCTTCGCCCGCGCGAGCTTGTCGATGTCGTCCAGCGTCAGATGACTTTCCTGCGAGATTGCCGCACTCGCCACGAACATGAGCGCACCGAAGCATGCGGCTCGTGCTGGCCACTTAGTTGAGAACATAGTATTTACCCTTCGCAGTGAAATGCACCCCGGTACCGTCCTCTTTCAACTCGACGTCGAGGGTGTCCAGTGCCATGTTGTCCGGCAGGCGCGCGAGCAGCGCGCTTTGCCATTTGTATCCATCGATCTGCCAGGTACCTCGCTGGACCAGCGGCCCTTGCGCTTTACCGGCCATCGGCTGGCGCTGGATAAGGCGCTCAGCCGGCTTGATATCTACGACGTAACCGTGGCTATCGAGCGTGTCCGGCTTGGTGGAAAGCTTTTGCGGGTCGGTCTGCAGACTCTTAATGAGCGCCTGCTGGGTTGGCCACGTCTTCTGCTCACCAAGCGCCACGCGTTCGGCGATCGTCACTTCGGGACCACGCGCGGTCAGATGCCAACCGTCAGGGTTGAAGACGACCGGACGCAGCGATTCGGGCGCGCGTGCGTCAAACTCCTTGAACGTGCCGCCCTGTCGCTTGTAGGTTGCGATGCAGGGACCGGCGATCGTGCAGGACGCTTTCTGAAACTGCCATCCGGCGACGTTCGTTTCCTGCGCGCCGAAACTCGCGAGTAGCTTCGGGGCAAGCTGGCTCGCGAGCGGAGCGGGCGCAGCGAGTGTGCGCATTACTGCCGACTGATACTCCTGCATGAATGTCGGCGGCGGCGCCGGCGGCGGAGGCGGCGGATTGAGTACGTCAATCAATTGCTTGCCACCATAGAACACCGCCGCGAGGATGACGAGCAACGGCACCGTTGTAGGCACGGCGACCGGGATCTTTTTGATGAGGCCGACCTTGCGCGCAACGATCAGCTCGCGCAGATCGAATATCTCATCGACCGCATGGAGTTGCGCGCCGTGGCCGAGCGTCGCAAGTTCGAGCCCGGCCTTCGCACAGGTGTCCTCGATTGCTTCGCGCTTGTCGGCGAGCGCGTTAAGCGCGACCTCCTCGTCAAGCGCGACGGCGCCGCGTTGCACCAGCACCAGATGCACAAGTTCATCGTTCTGGATGAGCACAAGCACTGCGGGCCGACGCGAGACTCGCTCAAGCGACGCGATGCGCGCCGCGGCGGAATACAGCTTGCCGCCCTTGCGCTGCGTTGGATCAAGCTCGCAGAAGCCGACGATGGTCTCGCCCTTCGACTTGAACTCGGTGTAGTGAGTCGCGCCGGACTCGTCGACGTAACGCCGGCGCTCGGCGCGGGCACCCTTGGCGAAGTAGGCGCGCCAATCCAGCCCGAATACGAGCTTCGCGCCCTTTTCTCCCGGTATGGATTCGAAGTGCATAGGGATGCTTACCTCGCGCTCACATCGACGGGACGACGGTTGCCGTCAGCATGATCACCTGGAACGTGCGTCCCTTGTTCCATGCGCCCGACAGACCACCGATGCCGTTGTTGTTGCTGCCGTCATACCGATTGCTCACCGCGCCATACAGCACCACGGTCTGTCCATCGGACAGGGCGATGGTCTGGTCATCCTTGTTGCCGAGGATGTCGGGCAACTGGATCTGCTGAAGCGTGTCGCCCGAGCCAGTGCTGATCGTTGTGAACGGGCCGTTCAGCTTCGAGCTATCGCTCCAGTACGACAGAATGATCTGGTTGTGATCGTTCACGGACGGCAGGATGTTCACGAAGTCGCCGACCGTGACCGATCCCGGCTGCAAGCCCGGAACGCCTGCTGTGCCGCCCGAAATCGAACCGAGGCTCGGGGTCGTTGCGGCGAGGTAGCCCTTCGTTTCAAAGGAGCCGATCGACACCGGCAGGCCGTTCAACGTCAGCTTCGTTTGCGTGTTGTCCTGGACCGTTTTACCGAACGCATTGAGGCCACTAACAATGGCGTTCGTGCCTTCCATCGGTGAGCCGGGCTTGAGGACGGACAGTCCGACAGTGCCGCCGATCGCCGTCGCCAGAGACGTAGGCGACGCCACCGTCACGGAATAGCGTTTGAGGCCATCGGAGATGCGGTTAAACACAATGTCTGCACTGACACCGGCCTGAGAGCTGTTGCTCAGATCCACCTGCAATGTGCGTACGCGCAGCGCAACTTGCCTCGTTGAAATGGCGTTCTCACGGGCGAGCAACGCACCCATGCGATCGACCGCTTCCTTGGTGTCACGCACCATCACAAGGCGGCTTTGCGGATTGACCACCACTTCACCGAGCGGCGACTTCAGCTTTTCCAGTTCGGACTGAATGATCGCAATTTGATCGAATGTGCCGTCGCGGCCGGTAGACGTGACAGCGGAGAACGAGCCGGTGTTGCCCCCTTGGCCACCGGTTGTGCCGCCGGACGCTTGATTTCCTGTCGAGGTATCCGTGCCCTTCGACATCGTCGATTTGATGGAAACCTTCCCGGGAATCGCGGCAATCGTGAAGGTTTTGGTCACAAACCGGCTAATCGAGATCGTCGTGCCGTCGAAGGACCAGTCGAGGCCCAGGTTCTCGCTCACCCCGCGAAGGTACTCGCCCACCTTGCAGTTGCAGGCTTGGGCGTAGATAGGCTCAACGTTGGACCTCGCGACGGACTGCGGCTGCGTCGGTGCGCTCTGCCCGCCAGCGCCGCCGTTCGTCCTCGGAATCAGAGCGTCGCGCGGGATGAATACGTCCGGGCTCAAATGCACCGGATAACCGGTCGCCGTCGAAACGAGCGTGGCGATTTTGGATAGCGGCAGGTTGCCCGGGAAGACAACCGACTTTTCGCGGAAGATCGCCGGCAACGTCGCTTCATAGGCGACCGGCACCAACCGGTCGCCGAGGAACGCGGTCGGCACTTCTTCAACGAGCGACATCGACTCCGGGCCATTGCCCATCGCGCGTGCGGCTTCGGCGTTGGTCGCGTCATAGGCATGGTTCACATCGGATTGCGACACGGCGCAGCCAGTCAGCGATGCGGCCACGAGAATGGCAACGGCAGATTTGATTTTCGTGAGGCGCATGGCGATTACTCTTGGCAGTTGGCTGCGCGTGCAACGACGCGGATAACGTTATTGGTGTGCTTGCAGACGCGCGTGGGCGTGCGCATGTGATTGGTCGCCTGCATCACTTGCGTGAGTACCGACTTAAAGTCGCCGGAGAACGTCGCGTTGAACTCCAGCGGCAAGTCATCGTCGATCTTCCAGGCGAGCTGCCAGCCCTGCTGCTGCAGCCAGCGATCAAGCGCGTTGCGCAAGTTGATGTCCTGCGGCGTGATCGAGAAAGACAGAACGCCACCGGGCGCCGTTGCGCCACCCTGCGACGGCACGATTACCGGCGCGACGTCGATCGCGCCAACTGGCACCTGCGCGGCGACACCGGGAAGTGCGACTGGCGCGGGGCCACCGATAGCGGCTTTGCGCGCGGCCGGAGCAGCAGGCGTAGCGGGAGCAGCACGAACGACGGGAGCAACCGGCGACGCCATCGCCAGCTGAGCGACAGGCGCCTTCGCGGCAGGCGCGGAGAGCAATTGCCAGCCGTCACCGGGCGGCGGTGCTAGGCGAGACTGGTCGGGGTCCGCTGCAGCAAGACCCGATACGGTCGTGAGTGCCAGACATGCGAACAAGTGAGCCACCATGCGCGCGGTGCGATGCGTTTGAAGAGAAAAGATAGGCGTCATGTTGGTCAGTTCGTACGTTGCAGGCGGCGGTAAATGCTATTGGCGTAGATGAGCTGCTTGTTCGAGGAAACGGCGTTGTAGGCACCGACCGCTTTCCATGTCGGACCAAACTGCTTGATGTTTGAAGCCAGGATCCACGTGCCCACGTACGCGTTCACGCAGGCGTCGAACAGGTGTTGGCGGCTGATTCCAAAGCGCGCCAGTTTCGGAAGCCATGACGAGTTGATTTGCATCAACCCAATGTCCTCGCTCCCATCCGTGTTGCGGCTCGTTACGTACGGCCGCATCCCGGACTCTTGCTGCGCAATAGCGCGTACTACCTGAATGCTCACGCGGTGATAGCGGGCGGCATCGTCAAGACAATCGGCACGCGCACGCAGCGATACGGCCGCGCAAAGCAGCGTTGAGAAGTAGATCATTCGGTTCATGACGCGGGCCGATCGAAGAACCGCACGTCGTGTTTGCGCAGCACGTTGACGACGTTGCCGTCGGCATTGACGATGAACTGGTCGGCGGTGCCGTTGAACTTGTAATAGCGGCCCTTCTGCTCGCCCGAACCGATGTGCGCCACGTCGGCGACCGTCACCTTGCCGACGGTGTCGGCGAACTTGAAGAACGTCGAGCCGTTTTCTTCAAACACGCTTTGCAGAGCGGCCTTGTTCGCGGTGTCGAACTCATAGACGGTTCCGGCGACACGGGCGACTTCGACCTTGTCGGCGCCGTTGGAGATCGTGAAACGCTCTGCGCGGTTAAACGTCACGACCCCGGTCGCGTCATCCCACTTCGGGCGCAGCGACTTGCCGTCTTGCCCGGTCACCTTCAACTCCGCAGCAGGCTTGGCGGAAAACTTGATTTGTATGTGGCTGTCGTCACCATCACGGATCGCCAACGCGCCAAGCTTCGCGGCAAGGATGGACTCTGATGCGGCGGGTGCGTCTGTGTCGGCTTTCTTCGCGATATCGGCAATCGGGTCCGCAACCGGAGTGACCCCCGACGACGCAGCAGCAGGACTTGCCGCGACCTGCGACACAGGCGCAACATAGTTGACGGCCACTGACTGCGGAGCCGAGCGGCGCAGCGTGACGTGATGTGCGCTGAAGTCGACGTCTGCATACAAGTCGGAAGCGGCCACGAGCCGATCGAGCGACTGCATCCAGTTCTCACCATCACGCGTGCCGAAGCTCGCCGAGGTCGTCAGATCGATGTCCTTCTGTGCCGAGCCCGTCCATCCCTGCGGCACGAGCGCTTTGACCAGTTGGGCCAGCGGCAGCGTCGCGTTCAAAGGCCGGGTACTTTCGAGGCTGCTGCGCGGACCAATCAGCGCGAGGCGGCCGGAGAAGCCAGTAAAACCAGAGGGCGTGTCGCCGCGCGCCTTGTCGCCGATGAAGCGATTGGCTTTCTTCCAGTAAGCGGTGGCGCTCGAGCCGCCCGCGGAGTAACGGATCACTTCGGGCGTGCCCGGCACAACGATGTACGGTCCTTGGCTATGTCCACCGTCCACGCGCAACGACTGACCGGCACGCGGCTGAAAATAGGTGTCGCTGCCATCGTTGAAAACGAGCGCGGGCCGCTCCAGCACGTTTCCCGCGATCTCGTAGTCAAAGTCGAGCGGGTCGGTGCCGGCCGCCGCCGCATTAAGCGTGACTGCGGCAAGCGCCAGAGTAAGAATAGAGAGCGTGTGCTTCATAGACCGCGTTCGATTTGAGAGAGGTGCTTCACGAAGCGCGCGAGGTACTCGCGGCCCGGGGCGGGATTGGCGCTGTGGTAGTACGCGACGGCCTTCACAGCGGAATGCGTGAGGCGGTAGTTCTCATTGAGAATGTCTTCGGCCACGCGGATATTCGTTGCTGGCGCGAGCGCATCCCAAGGATTCGTGAAGCGCTTACTGTGGTATCCCCAGTTGATCTGCATGATGCCGACGTCAAAGTCCGATCGGCCGTTGCTGATCAGGTAGCGGACCGCTCGATACGCGTCTTCGCGGGTGCGAAAGAAGAAACCGCGACCAGCGACGTTCAGCGTCCACGGCCATGCGCGACCGTTGTATGCAGACTCGTTGAGCGCGATGCCAGCCAGAATCTTCGGATCGACCGAGGTGTGCATGGCGTCGAACGGCGCCTGAGCGGAGGCACATGCCCAACCGCCGCGGCGCTCGGTGATGCTCGCTTGAGCGTCATCGCTAAGGGCCCCGGGTCGCAGCCATCCCGCCTTCACAAACAGGCTTTCGAGGGTGACAGGCGATCCGTCGATGCTGAGCGCAACACCGCCAGCCGCGGCCTCGACCGTTTGGCCCTCAAATCGATTAGCCCACGCCAGAAACGGTTTCAGTCCACATGCGTAGACCGGCTCGCCGGGCAACTCGACGATGGCGCGCTTCACACCGTCATCAACGACGATGCGAGTTGGGCTGATGATTGAATCGATGGTCGCCGCGTGTGCGCCCAACGCGATCACGGACAGACAGGCAGCGGCCAACGCCTTAGTCATGGTACGGCTCCATGACGATATCCTGCGTCACTTGCACCAGAAACTTCTGGCCCGGTTCAACGGTGATCGTCGGCGGGATATTCTGGTTGCGCTGCATGACGGTCTGGGCCGTCGCTGCCGCGACCTGCCCCGCCGTGTCACCATAGGTAGTGACTCCGTTCGGCGTCGCCGTTGTCGCCGTCTGCGAGCTGCTGTCGAACGCCTTCAGCAAAATCGCCGTAATGAAGCCCGCGCCGAAGATCTTCAGGAAGTGGTTGTTCACATCGCCCGAGAACCCGGCGTAGCCGTTCTGGTCGGCACCCTGCATGCCGTTGAGCGGCACGCTCTTCCCGTTGGGCAGACGCAGACTCGTGGAAGCAACCAGCAGGCGCTCTTGGCCAACTTTGACGTCCGCGCTGTACATACCATTGATGAACGCGCCCTTTGGGATCATCAAGCAGTCGCCGCGGAGGCTGTCATACACATCCTCGTCAACCATCAAGGACACCCGACCCGGCTTGTCCGAGTTCAGCCCCTCGACCGTCTTCACATGGATCACATGGGGCGGCGTCAACGTGCAACCCGTCGACCGGCCATTGAAGGTCGTGCGTTCGATGCCGCCTTGGGAAGCCGCATCTCGGAGGAACGCGCGGTCGCGATCTTCGGGCGCTTGTCCCTGCTTGGCCAAGGCGAGCGCCATCGCGTCGGGCGTGTTAGCGCCCGCAGCGTTCCGAGCAGCTCGCACCTCATCTAACGAAGGAACGCCAGCGGGCAGTGCGCCGGTCGCCTGGTTCGCCGAACGCGACGCGCCGGCCTGCTTGAAGATAGACGACGTATAGATCGCGTCTTGCGCCGCTCGGCGGGAAAGCTCGCGCGTGTCCGTGCCCGAGCCGTTGACTTCTTCCTGGAAGTCGGCGCCGGTCAGCATCGGGTTGACGGCGGGCTTCGGAGCCGCTGCTTCAAATGCGGCACGCGCGGCAGCCTCCGACGCCGCAGCGTCGCGCTGCTGACGGATCATCTGGTCGATGTCGTTGTTGTTCGCGGCAGTGGGCGCTTCCGTGCTCGACTTGAGCGCGCTCGCCTTCTTGATGCGCGCGTCTTCGTCGGCCTTGTTTGTCGCCTGTAGCTGGTAGTAGAAGCCCAGACCTCCGATCACGACAGCAGCAAGAATGCCGATGCTCATGGTCGCGTTGCGCGGCGTCTTGCCTTTGACGAGTGCTTCTTGCTCCGCGCTGGGCGTAGCCGAGTCCGGTTTCTTCGCCACGATCAGAATACCCCGAACAAGCGGTGGCGGCCGCGCGTCACCGTGACCTCGTCCTTGCCGGAACGCAGAACGATCTCGTCGGCGAGACGCTGGAGGACGAGGAAGTCTCCACGGCGAATGAAGTTCGCGACGACGCGATCGCCGTGGTCGAGAATAAACGGCACGGGCCACTCCTGCGCTTTGGCAGGCATGCGCATCCAGACCGCATGGCCGTCGTCGAAGACAGTCTCCGGCGTGAACTCGGCGCGACCTTCGACGCTGTAATCCCAGTTCAGCTTGTCCGGCGCAACGCTGATGCTTCCCGAATCGGCACCACCGCGGCTGCCGTTGGCCGTCGCGTCATCGCGTGCGCTGACGCGTGCCATCGGCGCGCGCGGGTACTGAAAGCGCACGGTTTGATAGAACATGCCGCCCGCCGGCGAGGCGATGAGCGTGAAGTCATACTCGCGCAGATTCGTCGTCAGATGCAGTGTGTTGACGAGGTCAGCCTTGTGCGGCTTGATGAACACGTGGTTCATCTTGTCGTCGTCGACCTCCCACTGGACGCTGTCGCCCATCGCCGGGTCGGCGATAAGCTTCTCGCCCTTCTCCAGCTCGATCGTCGTTAGCTTGAGCGGCGCGGTCAGAACGCGGTAGATCTGGTCGCGACTGTACGGAAACACGCCGATGCGCGCGTCGCCCGGCATCGTCAGGGGGGCCGCCCCGCCGTTAAACGGATTGATCGGGCTCATGGGGTCGCCCGCGACCATCGCGGCATTGAACGCCGGATCGCTGGCGGCTTTCTTGGCCGCAGCCGGTTGAGCAAAGAGCGCCGCGCACGCAGCGAGGAGGCACATGCCGATGACCGGCCGTTTATTGAAAATGGTTGCGGTCATGCTTATGCGGTCCGCTCAAGGCGGAAAAACGGAATGAAGATGCCGAAGGGGTTCGTCGTCAGCGCCTGCTCAGCAGTGGGTGCGACGATTTGATAGCGCAGCGTGAGCGCGTACGACTTCACGTCCGGCTTGCCCGTGGCGCCAGCCTGCGAGGTGGTCGTCGTGAATTCGACGAGTACAGTCGAGTCTTCTAGCAACGCGATGTTGCGCACGTCGACTTCGCGGATCAGTTTGGGGTTGGCCGTGATCTGCTGGAACGGTGTGTCGGCCTTGAGCCAGTCGCGGAACTGACCGGCTGCCGCGCCTATCATTTGCGCTTTCACCGAGTTGATGTTCGCGGTCATGCGCGAAGTCTCGAGGCGGTCCGACAACACCGGCTCAATCGTGAACCAACGAACGGCCATGTCTTTGACCGTCGTTCTCACCGCTTGCGAGTCGGGCTTATAGGCGACAAGCTCGGTCACGATGGGATGGCCGCCGGTGTCGGCAGACACGCCCACGACGCGAGTGACCGAAGGCGGTGGTTGCCGCGTCCACACGGCGCCGGCCGCGATGACAGCGAGGCCGAACGAAATCAGCATCCAGCGATTAGCTTCGAGCTTGAGCCTTGTGCTCGTCTCGAAAATCACCCTGCTTGGATCTTCTTCGGCGTATGAGCCGGGGGCCGTGGACAGCGCGGCCCGACGCTTGTTCTTAAAAAGACGCATGGCAACCCTTTGGAATGGTCACCATTGAAACAGCGCGAGCGTCCTTTTTTAGCCCGAAAGACGATGAGTTTTGTGCGCCATTGCACTGCGGGCTTCTGTAGGCACGACCCCATGGCCACCCCTTGCGGCAACGCTATCCGGATAGCAGCCGTTTCGGGGAATGACGCGTAAAAATGTATAGCTTTTCCTCAATTCAGGTGTCGTGAAACGTGCGATGACAAAGCCGACACGTAATCTACACGAAAGCAAACCTGCCGTTTAAGAGGGTGGTGACTAAACGGCAGGTTTTGTAACAACGACTTTCCCTTTTGAATTCAGTCACCTAACTCCATCAGCAATCAAACAACAACGCTATCCGGATAGCGCTCTTCCGTCACCAAGCAGTCATCACCTCGACCTTCGACAGCACCAGGGCGTATCACTACTGTCTTTCACGTAGTGATTGACGCAACGACTGCAGTATCGTCCTAACGTGTACCGAATCTGACCGCGGTGTTGAGCGCTGGGCGCCGTTGAAGAGTAGCTAGCCGCAGGCCGTGCAGAGCGGTCAGTAATGCAAACTCATCCCGGGTTGCCGCCGAATTCGTCGAAGCCGGGCCTGGATATACCTCTTCCACGCCCTTGGACGGCGCACGCACAAGTCGGAGCTTTCGGCGGCACAAAGATATCAAATATTTGTAGTCTTAATGCCAAAAGGCAGAGTGGCATCCGCCGTCGGCTGCCCGGGCTTTGTAGCATCAGCTTGCTTTCGGGCCGTTTTTTTCAATGCCGAACTGTTCATTTCGCCGCCTGCCGGTCCTGGCTGCCGCGACCAGCCTTCAACGGTGCAAGGCGAAGGTCTACACCTATGGGTGTAGACCTAACGAACAAACGTAGTCCTACACCCCGACAGACGTGGACCTGAGAAGCCCTAAAACCGTAGTCCTGAACTCCTGAACTACATCTGTCGTGCGGTTGTAACGTATAAACGTAGTCCTACCATCTTGATTTCACTGCGAAATCAAGTATTTAGGCGGCGTAAACGATTAGATTAGATTCTTCTACTTAAAGATTCGAATCGTCTGAAAGTTTTCCACATCAGATACCTCTCAGTCTTCTCGGGGCGTGTGCTTTCAGCAGTTTGCTGAGAATGTCTCCACCACAACGCCTGTACGACTGCCTGAGGCCCACATTCGTAGGGAGCGTGCACGCTTGAGCTGTGGAAAGGACTACGTTTATGGGGATCTTTGTTGCCAACCGCCCTATAAAGGTAGTCTTGACGCGTGGGGTCCCAGATAAACGTAGGCTTCATGCCCTCTCAATCACAAATCGGCCCGATCAGCCGTGCTTCCTGCAGAGGCCGAGTTGACGGTACTTAGGCGTCACCCGGAAGAACTGAAAACACGCCCTAGAACCGTAGTCCTTGTCCGCTCTGCCCTCCCTATAGTCGCGGACGTTTCGCATGATCCTGTACTGGGCGGACGTTGCCTCCGTCCAACAATTCCGGCAACAATTCCAGGACTACGTTTCTGGGGTGGCGGCGATCGCGAACCGGGGAAAGCGTGCAAGCTACGACCGAGGTTGCACGAGGCCAATCGGTCGAAGGCGCGCCAGGGGACTACGTTTATAGGGGAAAAAAATAGGGCCGCTCTCCTGTGTCTCTTCAAAGACTACGGATAATTTTTTGACATGGGGCTTAAAGCGACGCATATTACCGCCCATATGGGCGTCGGAGTGCGTATGAACGAAAAGAGCAAAAGAAGCAGTCGTGCGCGAGTGATTGAAGGCGTGGAGCAGCCTGACGTGGCTGCCTCGTCGCACGAAATTGTCGAAGCAATTGACTGGAACGAAGGGGACGGGGCTTCCCTTGCGCACATCGGCGGCGATGTCGCCGATGTGCTCACCGCTGAGGATGAGGCTAAGCTTTTAGAGCGTCTATCGTCGGGAGATATGACGCGCTTTTATCTTAGTAACGAGTCAGAAGGTCGCCGCAATTTCCAACAGAGCCTCGACCTGTTCCGGGAAGGAACTCCGATTGTCCAGATCAAGGAGGAACTCCTATTAAAAAAGGTCAGCCAACGGGTCCGCTTCGTTAATCCATTGAAGTTACTTCAGAGCAAGCTGCACAACGCTTTGATTTTCGTCGCCCGCCCGACGATGACGACACAGCAGGTTTTTTCGGTGTCATTGGATTACCTGTCCTGGCTGGTCGATCACAACGTGAACGACTACTCCTACCTGAAAGAGTCACTGACTGAAATGCAGCAGTCGCTCATGCAAATACCAGACGGTGACCGCTGGTTTTCCACTCAAATGGTCCAGGACGTTTTGATCGAAGGGACAACACTGCACTACAAGATTCCAGCATTTCTCCTGAAGCTATATGCTGCTCCCGATCGGTACCACCACGTTTCGATGCGGATGAATGCGAAGTTCAAGAGCAAGTACTCCTTAAGCCTGTACGAGATCCTCCGTGAAAATCTCTGGCGGGGGGAAACCGGATATATGACTCTCAGCGAGTTTCGCGAACGTATGGGCGTTGCTGATGATGAGTACCTCGAATTCAAGCGGCTTAGCATGCGAGTCATCCAACCTGCGCTGGCAGAGCTCGAATTATTGGGAGACATCTTCGCATCAGTGAGATATGGCCGCGAAAAGCGCTTCGTCACGTCGTTGAATTTCGTCATAGTACAAAATCCAAAGAGTCAGTTGGCGCTCGAAGGCGCGTATCTTGACCCGGGAAGATACAAGGAACTTCGGGAAGAGTTTGGGCTGAATCAGAAGCAAGTTAAAGAGATCGCGGAGTCTTTTCCGATTGAACGCATTGAAGCCATTGCCGATGTACTGCTCTTTCGCTATGTACTAAATAAGAAGAAAGCTCCGGTCAAGAACTGGCAATCGCTGTTTAAGAGTGCTCTCCGGGACACAGAAGACCGTTACCTACTGACGAACAGCGAGAAGGCGGAGCTAGCAGTCTTCCGGGAGCGTCGCCAGCAGGCGGCTCAACTGGAGGATGCTCAGCGTCGCGAGGAAGCAATCGAGCGGAAGCGAAGCGAGGTACGAAAGAGTCAAACAAATCAGATGGACGAGTATTGGACCTCGCTCCAGCAAAAAGAAAAACAAGCGCTATGGGATCTGTTCTTAGGATCCCCGGAAGGCAAGCATTTCCGACAGGCAAGGAAGATTACACCTGGCAGCGCGCCGGATGTTACTCACCCGCTCGCTCGTGCGAGCTTTGTGGACTTTCTGAAACGAACTGATCGCGTATGACATATAAACATAATTTCACCAGTACGTCGTATTCTCAATGTTATTCGCGATCTACTGAGCAGTGCGGGATCAATGCAATTTGATTCCGCATCAACACGACGAATTTCTATCGGGTTGTGAAACGGGGTTCGGGTGAGCGCTTACGCGATCTCGTGAATTCTTCGGGAAGATAATCGGTTCGCCGCTGGTCCGTCGTGCGCAGCCCTTTCCTACCAAAACGCGTAATCAAGCATCAAAACAGTACGTTCGTATTAGGTGCTACCACGTGGTAGCAGATTCATCGCTGGCGTCGACAGTAGCCTGCAAGGCTGCACTACCACGTGGTCGATACGGCTAATCGGCGCGATGCCGTCGTAATGAAGGATGAAACCACTCCGCCCAAATCGCGTAATCGGGCATCAAAGCAGTACGTTTAATTAGGTGCTGCCACGTGGTAGCAGAATCATCGTTGGCATCGACAGTAGCCCTTACGTCTGCACTACCACGTGGTAGATGGGCGAGGCGCCTACCACGTGGTAGATGAGAACGGCGGATCGGCGGGATACTGTTGTAATTAAGGATGAAGCCATTCCGCCCAATCGCGGAATCGGGCATCAAAGCAGTTAAATTAGGTGCTGCTAGCAGAATCATCGTTGGATTCGACAGTAGCCTTCAAGGCTGCACTACCACGTGGTAGATGGGACGAGGCGCCTACCACGTGGTAGGTGAGAACGGCGGATCGGCGCGGATGCTGTGGTAACGAAGGATGAAGCTACTCCGCCTACCAGTGGTAGGCGACATTAGCGTGCCGCACATTAGATCGGCAGGTCGGCGCGCACTGCAGCGGCGAGATGGGGATGATCCGCGCTACCACGTGGTAGCCGGCATTGCCGACGGCACCACCGGGCAGATGTGACGAATCCAAGACGCGCGAGAGCGACTCTTTTAAGACGAAACGCTCCTGACACGCGGCGCTCTGACTTGCCGTCCTGCCTGGCACCTTCACCGCACCAACGTCGAGATTGTCGGCTGCACTTAAGGCCGAACTAACGTTGCCAACCTCGGCCCTCCAGCCGGGCGGCCGATTCAACTGATCAAATTGCGACGTCGATCGTCTCTGGCTATTGCGTACTCGCAAGTTAAAGTAACTTCTAGATTTCTCATCGGTCGCCAACTAGAATGGCTCAGTACCGTTATATACGTGGTTCGGCACTCTGATAAATGCTGCTGTATAGGAGGACCAGATGGGTTTAGTGATCGCAATCGCAAATCAAAAGGGCGGGGTGGGTAAGACTACGACCACCATGAACCTCGCGGGCGCCTTTAGTTCGGCGGGCTACAAGGTATTCGTTGCTGACGCCGACGGGCAGCAGTCATGCATGAGTTGGGCGGCCACTGCAGATCCGAGTACTCCGTTGCCCTTCAGAGTTGGTGCCGTACGGAAGCTTGAGAAAAATATTGGGAACGAGATCGGGCGGCTTGCGGACGATTACGAAATCGTTATCGTTGATTGCCCACCCAACATTGATGATTTGACAACGGGGCGTGTCCTTGCGGTCGCTGACGCGACCATCGTGCCAACAAACGCCTCTCCCTTGGACTTGTGGAGCAGCGAAGGCATGATGGCGCTAATTGAACGAACCCGTGTACACAATACTCAAGGTAAGTTCGCAATACTCGTAAGTAAGTCAAATTCGAAAACATTGCTACATCGCCAGATGAGCGATGTACTGAAAGAGAGCAACGTGTCTCTGTTGAAGACTAACGTCCGTCACCGCGAAGTCTATCCTCAGGCCGCGGCTCTCGGGCGTACCGTGTTTGATGTTCGCGGGGTGCGCGGCGTGAAACCGGCGCGAGAGGAAATCAACTCGCTCTACGAAGAGATCGTTGAATTGCTGAACGCGGAAGATAACGCTGAGGTAATGGCTAATGGCTAAACAGCTGAACCTAACGAGTCGTGTGCGTGCCGGAATGGCGGTAGAGAGAGAATCCGCTGAGGCGCGGCTTGCGAAGAATGACGTCGCCGAAACTGCACGGCGGGAGGCTGTCAACGTGATCGGAAAAGCGTCCGAACCGATCGTCCGACCATCAGGCCGGTTCAAAATCAAAATCTCTGAGGCAGTATCGAACCCATACAACCCGCGCTCTTTTTATAACGCCGAGACAATCGAAGGTTTGGCACGGAGCTTCGAGCAAGAGGGTCAACTAGAACCGATCAAGGTCACGCGACTACCGGAATTTCCGGGGAAATTTGTGATCATCGACGGTGAACGGCGACTCAGGGCGGGAAAGTCACGGGGGGACGAATTCATTGATGCAGAGATTTGCGAGGAAACCTTAGAGAAGCAGACGCTCTATCTTCGCGCATATCGAGCTAATAAAGAACGCGACGAGCAAACAGTTTTCGACGACGCGGTTGCGTGGAAGCGTCTGCTAGAGGAAGGCATATATCGCGAATATTCGGAATTGGCCGCCGCAGTTGGAGAGGCTCCGTCGCATGTAAATAAAGTCATCCTACTGAACAGTCTGCCAACCTCATTCTTGACGCAGATGGCGCGTTTCCCGAAGTCTGTCGGCTTGGCACATGCTTACAACCTCAAACTCATCCTCGAGCGAGCAGGACAGCCGGTAGCGGAGCATTGGCTGCACGAGATCCTTGAAGGGAGAGCAAGTGTGAGACGACTTGAGCAAGTCGCGGCTGCCGATGCGCCAACGAAGCGCGGGGGCCCACGACGCACCCACTACCAATCCCGTGTTCAGTTCAAACGAGGCGACGGAGTCGCCTTAGGCGAGATGAAGCTTTTTGGAGATGGTCGCACGGAACTCAGTCTCGTCGGCGTCCAAGGGGAGGCCCAGCAGCGGCTTGCCGAGCGAATGAAAGAACTCATCGAAGTCTGGAGCCAAGAGTTAGAGGGCTGAGCCGACCTGCGAGCGACTATTCGTTCAGCATGTTTCCGTGATCTACGTCAGATTTCGGAGGGCTGGGACGCCGGCCGGCCATCGAGCCGCGTTGCGGAGCCTACAAAGAGAAGCTCGACGCGAATAAAGAAAAGCGGTGCAAAACTGCCTTCTTTCATAACTTCGGGAGCCTGTCGCCCAGTCGATTCGATCAAAGTATCAGTAGGGAAGAAATGACAGACAAACCAGATGCCCCAATATCGCGAGATCCCCTCGCTCTTGCTGCGCTCTACCACTCGGGGCTCGGTGGCGCCTGGAACACACAAAAAGATGCGGTCGCAGCGCTGGCGCCGGTTCGGCCCAAGGTAACAGCCGAAATCCTCGTCAGAGCAGTAGGTGTCTCGAAGCTTCCTGAACCGGTACTTTCGCTCTTCAATGTTGCTGGGATTCTTAATCAAACGGCAAGGGAGCTTTGTCGGCTTGCCCGCAAGCACGGCGAGGATGGCCTTTCGGAACAGGCGCTACATATCGATCCCCGAGGTAAAACTTGGCGTCAAATCGTCGATATGCTGGACGGTAAGGAGCCTTCTTCGCCTGTACGTGCGCCGAAAGCTTTTCCGCCTCTAGTGCTCGCTTCTGAATACAAGCGAGGACTTGCCGAAGGGCGTTGGACCTCGACAAGGTCGGCTGAAGCAATCACCGGCTGGGGTAGAGCCCGTGTGCTAAAAGCTGTCGCGATCTCGGACTTGCCCCCTCAGGTACTCGAACTCTTCGAACTGACGCCGATTACGTTCGATCTTGGAAATATCTTAGTCAGGATCCAGAAAGCAATCGGCACGCGCGAACTGGCGACGCGCGCGGAGAAAATGTTGCTGACTCCGCGACGCCGCACGACAGACGAGATCGTGGCGACGCTGTTGCAGGTGCGCCCCGAACAGGGTGTTGAACTCGTTGTTCGGCGTGAGCCAACGGCTATGGTCTTTGAATTCAGGGTGGGGCTGGCGGAAACGGAAGAACTGATGGTTGGCACTGACGAGTTGGCGGCACTAGTGCAGGTGTCTGTGATGAACATGAGATTCAAACGGCATGTCGGTTCAGTCTCGGTCCGCAAAAAGCGTTGACAGAAAGTCGATATACTGAATTTGACGCTGCCGCCCGCAAACCCGGGCGGGCGAATGACCTCGGAAACAATTGCGGTTAAACTACTGTATATATATACAGTACGTCAGCCCTCTCGCTATGTCTCTTCCGAGCTTCCTGCCCGTCAGCTACCACGAACTCAGGCTGCTTTGGAGCCGCTACACAGGCGCGACGCGGACGTCCACGGCCGGTGTTAGAAGTACAGCGCTTCCGCGGAGTTGTTGGCGGGAGGAGGGGCACGGTCAGCTCGTCGCGCTAGAGAAACTCCGCCTCTTACACTAAGCAACGAACGGACACGCTAGCGGAGAGCAGTGGCAACCGAGTGGGAGTTTCACCGGTGAAACTGCGGAACGAAGTAGCCGCGAGCGCTTCCGCCGGCAATTTAGCGCGTCCGGTCATCATGCGATCCATCGAAAAGGCCAGGGTGGGCTGCTAGGGTTATCCCGAATAAAGCAACGATTTATTGTTCGATCGTTTGTTAATCTTAAGCAAACGCCTAACTATACTGAGATTACCGAAACGCAAACAGGGCTGTTTGCGAAGAACAAAATCTGGAGGTAATCATCATGAAACTCGCAACTCTCATCGTCGCCGCTGCACTCGCTATCCCGGCAGCTTCTGCGTTCGCTCAGAGCCAATCGGTGACCCGCGCGCAAGTGAAGGCGGAACTGGTTCAGCTTGCACGGGCTGGTTACAACCCGAGCATGGATCGCACGACGTACCCGGCGCAGATCCAAGCTGCCGAAACCAAGGTCGCGGCACAAAGCGGCCAGAACAGCTACGGTGGCGTCGCCGACACTGCATCGGCATCGGGCGGCCCGGCTCACACCGGCAATAGCATCGCTCCGGTCTATTTCGGTCACTAATCGACCGATCGAGCCAACAGGCTCGCGCTAGAGAGAACTGGCCGCTGCCGGGATACCGCAGACGGCCAGTTTGCTTATTAGCACCTCCGCCACCGGGCGTAGCCGATGGCTTTCCCAGCACTTAACTCGTCCTGGGCTTTTTTTGGTTGTGGGGCTATGGAAAAAGAATAGCGGCGATGTCCCTGGCGTTATGCAGCACGTGAATGACGTCGACGCGCTCGGGCCGCCCGGTGACGCGATAGAAAATCTGGTAGCTGCCGTGAACGCGATGTCGCACGCCGCAATCTTCGTAGCGAGGCACGAGCGGGTAGGCGAGGGGCATGTCTGCGAGGCTCATGCACCTGTCACGCAGCTCGCGAACGAAGCTCAAGGCACGGCGTGGATTGTCGCGGGCGATGTAGTCGCCGATGGCCTCAAGCTCGGCCTCGGCTCCGGGCAGGATGCGAACAATCATGCCTTGCCATTCACCATCGCCTGATACTTGGCTTCCAGCCGGTCGAACACTTCTTCGGCTGGTTTTCCTCGACCCGCGTCTGAATCGGCGATGCCTCGCTCGATCACGGCATCTAGCGCCGCAAGCTGTGTCTCGCGATCCTGAATGAGTCGCACGCCTTCGCGGAGCACTTCGCTTTTTGAGCCGTAGCGTCCCGTCTCGACCAGCTTGGTAATGTAGCCCTCAAGCTGTTGTCCAAGGTCTGCACTGATCATGGTTGTACCCTCCGGGGCAAGTCACCGTAGTATTATAACCATTATCAACTATTATCAAATGCAGCAACGAGGCTTCTCAACTTCCCACCAGGGTGCAACGCTGAGATCCAACGGTTGATTTTTTGGAAGTACCGTGTTCGCGGCATCTTCGACGCGCTTACCGCTCAGCAGTCATTTAGAAGGGGACTGGCGGGAATGAGGGCCAGGGGCAGCCCCGTCCTGACTGGGAACGAGACCTGAAGTAATCCGCACGGCGCTCGTCGCCGCAGCAATGGTGCAGGTGATAGAGCACTTAAAAGCGGTAACGCATTGAACAGCATTCTCCTTTCCCTGAGACCCGGTCGCCACTTTTCAACTCTCACCGGGAGTGTCGACTCTAGGGCGGCGGTAGAACGACGCCGCTTCTCGAAGCATCCGCTGCCTCTCAGCCTGGACATAAATCGACGTCGTCTGCAACGACGCATGTCCGAGGATCTTTTGCACGACGTCCAGCGGCACGTCCTCCGCAGCGGCGTGGGTCCCGAAGGTGTGGCGGAAAGAGTGCGTCGACGTGCCGGCCAGCAACTTCATGTCGTCTGTTGACAGATCCGGCATCCCTTTGATGATTCGCTTTCTAGCCCATTCCATTAATAGATTGACGGTGTTCACGTGATACCCCAGCGGCTTCCCGTCGGCGTGCTTCCGTTGCGCTTGCTCTGTTGGAGGGATGAAAATCGGCGCGAGTAGGGGTCCGGCCGTTGCGCTCTCGAAATCCTCGCCGCGATCGCGCCAGTGTGCCGC
The DNA here is from genome assembly GCF_001544875.2 of Caballeronia hypogeia. GTDB lineage: Bacteria > Pseudomonadota > Gammaproteobacteria > Burkholderiales > Burkholderiaceae > Caballeronia > Caballeronia hypogeia. The sequence goes on along the minus strand of NZ_FCOA02000007.1, from coordinate 94,952 downwards.
CAGCGCTTCGATGGTGGCGGGACTGACGGGCACGGTCCGCTCCTTGTTTCGCTTACCGATGATCGACAATTGCCACACGACATCGTCGCCGTCCCCGTAAGTGGTCGGCGACATTCGTTCCCTGCGCGCGCCCGCCAGTTCTTCGCGGCGAAGGCCCGAGTCGGCAGCTAGGAGCAGCGCGACGCGCACCGATCGCCAATGGGTCGCCGTGTCGGGCTTGCATTGGCTGTCGATATAGCCACGCATGCGCGCCCAAAGCTCGGCGGGCAGGGCGCGTTCGACTTTCAGAACGTTCTCTCGTTCAACCACCACGGGGTCCGATACGGCCGTCCAAGGATTGCCTGCCAAATAGCGGACGTCGACCAGCCACGCAAACGCCGCCCGGAGCGCACGGACCGCGTAGCGCTGACTTTCAGGACTCAGCTCGTTGGCCGCGAACGGTCGCCAGCGACCGCTTGCTCGTGACTGGCGTGTGCCGACGAAGGGCGGCGAGGGCGCTTTGAGGAAGTCGCGGTAGGCCTCGCAATCGTCGGCCAGCAGAGAACTGAGCGGTTTGCGCCTGACGGTCACGGTCCACAAGAGGAACCGCTCCAGCTCCTTCGTGTAAGCGCGCAGGGTCTTGGGCTGCTCGCGGTAGCGGTGCAGGTAAGCGCGGACCGCCTCAAGGTCGTTATGCGCCGCGATGTAGGGGAAGCTGGCGTGGCGGTTGAGGCCGCCGGCGCCGGAGAGTTCGCTTGGCAGCCGCACGCGCTCCAGTGGTGCCAAAACGCCCGAATCCGTATCGATCGTTACGAGTTCGCTTTCTGGTGCCGACAGCGGATCGTCGACCGACACGTCTGCGCCGACGTGCGCGCCGATCGCGTCCTCGTTCTGACGTAGCCACGACACGACCCGCTGTGCGCGCCCGGGCCCAATGCGCGGAACCGCTCGCCACCAACTCCCGCCCCGGCGGTTGCAGAAGTCCACCAATTCAGCCAGCGTGTGAATGCCCGCGTCTTTGAGCCGTCGGGCGACCAGCGGCCGGAACCACATGCCGACCCCGTGCGTCGGCTCGGGCCTGGCGACGGCCAACAGCGCCGCCTGCTCGACCATCTTCAGCGTGACCGCCGTCAGACGCGCGCTGCCGTGCGCCTTCGCCGACGACTTCAGGTGATCGGCAAGGACCGACGACCCGTGCTGAAGCGCCAATTCGACCAGTTCCGTCTGCATGCGCCGCAGAAACGACTCGACCCAGCCCGGCGTCGCTTCGTTGCCGTCTTCGTCCTCAGAAAAATACAGCCGCGCGATCGTCGACGCGGGGATGCGCTGCACGTACGCCCGGAGCGCGGCGAAGTGATTGCGCGTGTACATGGCGCGGCTCTTGGTGACGGTCTGAGGCTTGTTGGCCATGTTGAGCGGGCTTCTTCGTTGCCTGGAGGCCCGTCTGGGCCGAACGTAGATGCTCTACCACCTGATTTTACCCATTAAACGCAAGCGTGATAATAACAATTATCACGCTTGAAAGTTTTGTAATATAAGTCTCGGGCACCGTGGAACTGACTCCGGACGCCTCCACGGCCACCCTTGAGCGCCGCGCGCATAATCCACGTGTATCCAGCATCGCCGGAGGCGACGACCATGAACGAGCCGAGAACCAGAAGAGATCCCGGGGGCACGCGTCGGTGCAGCCTGGAGGGCGGCGACACAACAGTTTTCAACTTGCAGACTGTCGGGGGCCCGCGTCGACGCCATTGCCACGGCCGCGGATAGCAACGAGCGGATGCTCTATTACTACTTCCAAAGCAAGGGAGGCCTGTACGTCGCGGTCCTCGAGACGATGTATGCGGAATTCGCGCGTCATGAGGTGAGCCTTGACCTCGCGGGACTGCAGCCTGCCGCCGCGATACGAACGCTTGCTTTCATCTGGGATTACTTCCGGGCGAATCCGAGGTGGTTGAATCTCATCAACAACGGAAATCTGCATGAAGGGCGGTACCTCAAGCGGTCGCCCAAACTGACCGAGGCGATTTCGCCCGTGATCGACTTGGTGCGCGCGACTTTGGCGCGCGGGGCAGCCATTGGGGATTTCCGGGCCGATGTGGACGCGCTGGATTTCCACGTCACGCTGGCCGCAATGGGTTACTACCCGGTTTCCAATCGGTTCACCCTGAAAGCGTTTGTCGGACGGGACTACAGCGAACCGTCGGTCATCGAGGCGGAGACTGAGTTGCAAGTCAAGAGATGCTGATTGCATATCTGCAGCCGGCGTCGCCAGGCGCATCGCCTTGAGCTTCGCGTCTTCCCCGGAAGTTACTGCCGCTGCCGACGCGTGATCGACGGACGACCGACCGGTCCGATCCTGCCGACGAGTTCGCTCGCTGCTTCGCGATCGCTTCGCGGGCCTTGACCGGCGAGGCTGCCGAGATCGCCGCCGCGATGACGGTCAAGTTCTCCACCGGTAAGGCCTTCAAGGCGCGGTCGACGTGTCTTGACGTCTCGAGACTTCAGGCGTGGGCGAATGCACGCGGCCGGATCAAAACAACTGGCTCTCAAGCGGAAGTAGATTGGCCAGCTTGACGGCCGTCAGTCGCTCGCGCCCGTCGGGATGAATCGAGCGGATCATGACGCGCTGACCGCGCGCCTCACCTAAAATCTCGACGATGCGATCGCGGTAACGCGCCAGCGTGCCGCGTGACGGTTTTCGCTTCGTGCGACGGCAAGTCGATGAGGGCATAAGCGAGCGGTGGCATGTGTCGCTACGATTATGCCAAGCTTTCGCCTGCCGCGCGTATCCGTCGACGCACACCGGCACACCGACAACTAGGCCTGTGGTGAAGTCGCATGCCAGCACATAAATGGACTTTCGCGCCTCGCTTCAGACGCTCGGCGTTCGGGTGGAGATCGGCGCTGCCGATCCAGCGTATCAAAGAAGCGATATCTGAAATCCGTTCCGCCGCACGCGTCCGACCCAGGGCTGGGCGCAGAGGGCGCAGTCCTGCTGCTCGAAAAATTGTCGCCTGCACTCGAGCAGGTTGACAGTTCGTCGGGCGCTCTGGGCAGCGCCGTCAATCGCGCAATCGATGTGCTGGTGCCGGTGATCGCCGCGGCCGACGTGCCGCAAGCGGTGCGGGACCGCTGGTTAGAACGACTGTTCGAAGCGTTACAAGAGGATCAGATGCCGTACATCGAGAGTCTGGGCGAACACTGGGGCACATTATGTGTCACGCCCGAGATCGCTTCTCGATGGGCAGACCAATTATTGCCGCTTACGCGCTCGCTGCCAATCGGGCAGCGACCTACCTTGCGACCTTTCGGGCAATCGCAAAAAAGTATCCCGATCGTGCGCCGCAAAGCATTCTTGCCGACCTCATTGAATCGGAGCCTGGCTCGCTAGGCAAATGGTTCGCCGCAGCGAAAGACGCGGGTCTGCTGGATATTGCGCTTTCGCTTGCGAAGAATCACCCGACAGACCCCAAAACGCTCACGCGCGCGGCGCGCGAATTTGCAGTGAAGCAGCCGTCATTCGCAATGGCCTGCGGACTGTGCGCTTTGCGATGGATGGATGCCGGCTACCGTTACGAGATAGCGCCTATCGATGTGCTCGACGCTTACGACGCGACGGTCAAGGCCGCGGCGGCAGCGGGCGTTCCGGCGCCGGACGTGCAGGCTCGTGTGCGACAACTCGTCGGAGCGCCTTCCTCGATTATCGCGAAGGTGCTCGCAACAAAACGGGCCTGACCTCCGCACTGCGAACGCGACGAACTGGGCGGCTGCATTGAAGCCGACGCGCGACCCAGTCAGAGCATTACTGCTTTGTGTAGTAGCTCGAGTGCCGTCAACTCGTCTAAACGCACTGAGAAGGTCGGATTTGATCTTCTCTCTATGGCGCCGTCGGAGAGGAGCTTCCTCTCTGAAATTGAGCTGGCCTTCTCGGAACTTGTAGTCGAAGATGGTTACCGGCTCCGTCCTCTCACGTTACCCCCGCGCACCATCAACGCAGCAAACGCAAGAAGCTATAGTGCGGTTGAACTTTTTGTCCGCCGTGTAACTTCCGCGGACTATCACTTCGAGCTTACGGAGGCGAACGTAGAGCAGGTGACGGCGTTATGCAGGGCGCTCGATGGTGTCCCACTGGCATTGGAAATCGCTGCAGCTCGCGTGCCATCGCTGGGTCTCACAGCGGTCACCGAGGATTTAGCCCTTTCGTCCGGATTGCTAGCCGCTCAGAAACGCCAGACCTCGGCTCGCCATCGGACGCTTGGTGACGCGATGCAGTGGAGTTACCAATTACTCGACTCCGTGGAACAAGCGGTGTTCCAGGAGCTGGCCGTCTTCCCTGCCGATTTCACCGTCGCTGCCGCAGAACGTATCGTATCCACCAAGCTGGAAAGGCCCGGCCGACTGGTTGATGTGCTTTGCAGCCTCGTTGAAAAGTCGCTGATCACGTTGCAGGCCGGAACCCAGCCAATTCGCTATCGCTATCTAAGCATGCTGCGGGCATACGCCCTGGAGCAGCTTGCGAACCGCACGGCGGCCGTGACGGAAAGGCATGCTCGATTCGTTGAGCAATTGACTTCTCAAGCCCAACAGGATTGGACCTCGCTACCCACGACGCAATGGAAGCGACAATACGAACACCACATTGACGATATCAGGGCCGCTCTTAACTGGTCATTGTCAGATAGTAAGCGCCGTGCCTCGGGTCTGCTCATTCTCGCGAACTCCGCCCCATTCTGGATACAACTATCACTCTGCTTTGCGGCATCCTCGTCTCTCGCACGGTATCGGGCACGATCGCCGCACATTTTGGATGGCGCTCTGTCTACGCATTCGCGGCAGTCGCGATGGTCGGCGTTGCCATCATGCTTGCGCGCGTGCTCCCGCGTATCGAGCCGACCTTCTCGGGTAGCCGCGCACGAAGCTTATGTAGTTTGCCGGCGAGCTGTTGCGCATCCGTCTCCGTGAGCATGGCATACGCGAACACAAGCGACTCGTCCTCGCGGCGAAGGGCGCCGTCGAGAAACTCGGGCAAACCGTCCTGCAGTAACTCCATGCACAGCGGTCCATCGGGCAGCCAGTCGAAATCGCACGCGACCATCGAGCGAATTCGATTCACAACCTGTATTCGGATCACGCCCATCCTTTGAAGCACGGGCAAAGTCTTGATGCATTCAGCTTCCTTCAGATCCGTACGGCTGCGCTGCTAGACGACGTCGGGGCTACCGTCATCAAAATTGAAGCTCCCGGGGGCAACATGTTGCGGCATTATCCATCGACCCTCGAAGGCGAATGCCGTCCTTCCTCGGAGGCGGATTCAGCCGCCTACGCCGAAGGACCGCGCTGGGCCGACGATCTCGCCGCAGTGATCGAATCCGCGCACGCGGTTAGGCCCGTGCTTGTCGATTGGTCGCTGGGCGGCGCGGTCATCTCGAAATATCTCGCGGCGTCCGGCGACAATGGCATTGCGGGCGCGGTCTATGTGGATGGCGTCATCGAACTGAAGCCGGATCAGATCGTCTCGCATCCGGATGTCTATCGCGACATGGTCTCGCACGACCTGAAACGCATCTCGATGGTGAACGAACCTTCCTCGCACTGTGCTTTCACGCAACCGGACCGGATCACATTCGAGCGCTTGCGGGCGAACGCTGCCATCGCTTCGTGGCAGATGCAGTCGTCGGCCTAGTCGATGAGCATCCCTGTGATCGAAGGACTCGGAAACGCACACGTACCGGTGTTACAGCTGTATGGCGCGCATGATGCACTCATTGATGCCCATGCCGCGATAACGCGAGCGCGTGAGATCAATCCGCGCATCTGCAGCACGGTCTATGCGGAATCGGGGCATGCGTCGTGCATCGAAGAACCGGATCGATTCGATCGCGACCGTGCGGCTTCTCTGCGTTCGACGTCCTCGCAATAATCAGTTCCCCCTTGTGAATGATCGGCTCTGATGCTTCCTTGACAGTCTTAACCGACGCGATACACTGTTCCTTCATATGAACGGAGGCGCAGCCATGCGGCATGAGGAAACCGAGTCGAATAGCACGGTGAAGTCGGCGGATCGCGTGCTCGATCTGTTCGAACTGCTGGCGCGCTGGGGGCGAGAGATGTCGCATACGGAAATTGCGCAATCCCTGGACATTCCCAAGAGCAGCCTCACCAAGCTCATGCGCAATCTTACGGATCGCGGTTATCTGCGCTTCGTGCCGGAAACCAAGGGTTATCGTCTGGGCGATGCCATTCTCAAACTGGCGCAGCAATCCAATCAGTTGCGCAGCCTGATTGCATGCGCGGAGCCGGTGCTGAGCGATATCACGCAACAGACGGCGGAGTCGTGCGCGCTCAATCAACTGAAGGGCGAAGAGGTCGAGGTGGTGGCCACGGTCGTCAGTCAGCAGCGGCTGCAATCGCATATGCGGCTGGGCGATCTCGCGCCGCTGTACGCGGTATCGGGCGGCAAGGTCATTCTTGCCTTTCTTCCCGACGTGATGCGCGACGAATACCTGCGCTCGCTATCGTTCGAGCGATTCACCCGCAACACCATCTCCACCAAAAAGGCGCTGCTCAACGAGCTTCAAATGGTGCGCACGCATGGCTTTGCACAGTCGATGGAAGAGTACACGCCGGGCATTGTCGGCGTCGGCGTGCCGATTCTTTCATCGACGGGCTTTCCGCTCGGCTCGCTGAATCTCGCCATCCCCGCCGTGCGCTTCTCCAGCGAAGTGGGTGAGCGCTCGGTCGCGATCCTCAAGGCCGCGGCCGCGCGCATTCAACGTCAATATCTGGCGGAATAATGCGGGATTAGTTTGCGAGAAAGTTTCGCGTCGCCTGCATGACGCGGTGCGCCTGTTCATCGAAGGGAAGGCCGCGCAGTGCCAGCGTCGGCGCTTCGACTGCAAGCGTTAGATCCGCGCGAAGCTGCGCGAGCAGCGCGTGCAGCGGCAGTTCGCCGTCGCCGGGAAGCAGGCGCGCGGTGCGTGCCTCGGTGCGTCGTTGGGCTACCGAAACAGGCGATGCAAGCGGCGCGTCGCACAACTGAATATATTCGATCAGCGCCGGATCGATCCGCCCGACATCTTCCGCCTTCGCCCCCGAACGGAATAGCTGCAACGCATCAATCAGAAGCCGCGCGTTCGGCTGGCCACTGTCTTGCACAGTCGCGAGTGCATCCGGCAGGGTGCCGATCGCGCAGTAGGTGATCAGTTCGAGACCCACGGTCATGCCGAAGTGCGCGGCGGCTTCGCAGAGCGCGCAGAAGTTGTCCATCAGGCGGGCGCGATCGTCGTCGAAGCCCACGGCCAGCGCATGCGACGCGCCCAGCCGATGCCCCGCTTCTAGGGCCGGCAACAGATCGTCGATCTTCGTATCGGGCTGTAGCCAGATTGCTTCGATATCAAGCAGCTTCACGCCGGTTGCATGCATGCGCGCTTCGAGTTCCCGAACCAGCGCGGCATCGTGCGCGACATCGACGATGCGGTCAGCCGCCGTCGGCGCGACCACGCGTAAGCCATAGTAGTCGAAGCCGCCCGCATGCGCGGCATCGACGAGTTGCAGCGGATGCGCATCGAGCATCGTGAGGTGGTGCAGGGAAAGCTTGTGCATAGGATCATCCTTGTCGATGCTGATCGGGCAAAACGAAGTCGTAGGCGAGCAGGGCGGTGTCCGGTTCGTCGTCGACCGATCCGAGCCGTTCGATCAGCGCGTCCTTCACGCCGAACACCACGTCCGAGTCGAGATACCGGTCGCCATCGAGAAAGACGTGCGTCACGATGGTCTCGAACCCCGGCGCACTCAGCTTGAAGTGCACGTGCGCCGGCCGATACGGATGACGCCCTTGTGCGTCGAGCATCTTTCCCACAGGCCCGTCGTTCGGAATCGGATAAGCGGCGGGAACGATGGAGCGGAACCAGAAGCGCCCGTTGTCATCGGTGCGAAAACGCGCGCGCATATCCAGCGCAGCGCGGCCGGTGCTGCACTGGACATCGTAAAGGCCTTCATCGTCCGCGTGCCAGGTTTCGATCAGCGCACCCGCAATAGGTTCGCCGCGCTGATCGCGCACCGTGCCGCGCACGAGCAGCGGCGGTCCGTCGGCATCGTGCGAAATATCGGCGCCCAGCGGGAGGTCCTGCGCCTCCTCGACATAGAACGGACCAAGCACGGTCGTCTCCGTCGAGCGGCCCGCGAATCGATGATTGATCGCATCGACCAGCATGGACACGCCCAGCGTATCGGACAGCAGAATGAATTCCTGACGCGTGTCGGAACACATCTGCCCCGTCCGGGTGAGAAAGTCGATGGCGCGCGCCCATTCCGCTTCGCTCGGCTCGATCTCCTTCACGAACGCGTGCAGATGCCGCACCAGCGCCTCGCTGATGGCGCGCGTGCGATCGTCCTTGCACCCGCTCAGTCTGCTCAGAACGGCTTGCGTGATGTTGTCTTCGTTGAAATTTCGCATAATTTACGTCTTGACTGATTCAATCCGCACCGGCCGCTCACCGCGCCACGCTCGCGCCAGCATCACGCGCAGCGCGCGTGGGTCGGGCTGTCTCGGATTCAAATAGGCGTTTTGCGTGATCAGTTCGATCGCACGATCGACACCGTCTTCCGGCATGCCGAGCGCTTCGAGCGAGAGCGGCACGTTCAGTCCGCGCGCCAGTTCGTACAGACCGGTCCATGCATCCGGCGCATTCAACGCACGTGCGATACGCTGCATGGCAACCGGCGCGGCATCGGCGTTATAGGCGGCAATATGGGAGATCATCACCGCGTGGGTGTGTGCGTGCGGCAAGTCGAAGCTGCCACCCAGCACATGACAGATCTTGTGATGCAGACCCATGCTCACCGCGCCCAGACAGGTGCCGCATAGCCATGCGCCGTATTGCGCGATGCGCCGCGCATCGATCGACGAAGGCGCTCGCATCACCTCGGGCAGCGCGCCCGCGAGCGACGCAATGCCTTCCTCCGCCATCAGCGATGTGATCGGGTTGCCGTCGGCCGCATAGAGCGCCTCGACCGCATGCGCGATCGCGTTGAAACTGCTTGCCGCGCTCATCGCGGGCGGCAGCGTCATGGTGAGTTCGACATCGTAGATTACGACTTGGGGCAGCACCTTGCGCGTGCGTTGTGTGCGCTTTTCGCCATCGCGCGTCTCGCCGATGATCGGCGTCACTTCCGAACCCGCGTACGTTGTCGGCAGGACGATCTGCGGTAGATCGGTTTGCAGCACGATGGCTTTTGACAGACCGATGGCCGAACCGCCGCCTATCGCGATCACGCAGTCGGCTCGGGCACGTTCGACGGCGTCCAGCGCGCGAACGGTGACGTGCCAGGGCGTATGCATGGCGGCATCGGTAAAACGGCCCGTCGACGCGGGATCAAATGCAGCGGCAATCTCGTCGGACCACGCGCGCTGCTCCGGCGTCGTCACGATGAGCGGACGGGAGCAGCCGAGCCGCGCGACTTCGGCGGCTACATCCGCGCGCCGGCCTGCGCCGAACAGCACGCGCGCCGGCAAAGGTTCATAGACGAACGCCTGCGCATGGCGATCCATCACAAGGTCCCCGATTCGAGCCATGCACGTCCACGCGCATACAGCGCTTCGACGACAGGCCCGGTCAGGCCCGGCATATCGCGTTTGACCGCATAGCCGATCTTCGTCTGAATATAGGCGAGGTGACGATAGCCCTCGGGAAATCGGCCGAGGATTTCGGCGTCGAGATCGAGTTTGACGCCGGTTTCGACGGGATCAAGCCGATCCTTTTCATAGATCGGCTGACGCAGGCGGAGCAGCCAGTGGCCGTCGATTTTCTCGTAGAAGTCGTAGAAGCGACCGGTACAGACGACGTCGCAACGATGACCGTGCACGTCGCCGCGCTGCGAGATGGTCATCTTCGTCTGCGCGATGGCGCGCGAACCCGCCAGATCGATTGCCGTGCCGCCCAGAAAATGCAGGATGCTGACGCCGCGTCCCCAGCCTTCCTGTGTCACGCGGATGAACTCCGGTCCGGTGCCCTGGAACCAGGTCGCCATCATCACGCCATCCGAATGCCACAGCGTGGCGAAGCGTTCCCAGTCGCCCGCATCGCGCCATACCGCCCAGTTTTCAATTGCTTCGCGGATGGCGATGCGTTCCTGCATGTCGTCGTTCATCGAGGGATCCTCACTGTTCGCATATGGAAATGAGTTCCTATCGTGATTGATGAGCGAGCGCTAAGTCAAGCATAAAACACCCTTTCTCGGGACAATCCCTACTTTGTTCCCATATGGAAATGGTGCTTCGAAACGCGTTGACGGTCTTACTCAACAGTTTCTATTATAGAACTACGCTCCGTACAGAAACAGATGAGCGATTCACCGGAGACACGCATGGCGAACATGACAGAGCACGAACGGCACGGACGGCGACAGTCGAAAATGGCGGCGGCGAGCGGATGGATCGGCTCCGCGCTCGAGTACTATGACTTCTTCATCTACGCGCAGGCAGCGGCGCTGATCTTTCCGCAGATATTCTTTCCGAAGGGCGATGCGAAAGTGGCGATCGCCGCATCGCTAGCGACCTACGGCATCGGCTATGTCGCGCGCCCGATTGGCGCCATCGTGCTCGGTCATTGGGGCGATACGCACGGCCGCAAATCAGTACTGCTGGCCTGCATGTTCCTGATGGGCGTCTCGACGATGGCCGTCGCCTTTCTGCCCACGTACGAGCAGGCCGGCTTCTGGGCGCCCGCGATGCTCGTGGCGTTGCGGCTGCTGCAGGGCTTTGCTGTGGCGGGCGAAATCTCCGGGGCTTCGTCGATGATTCTCGAACACGCACCGTTCGGACGGCGTGGTTATTACGGCAGCTTCGGCATGCAGGGCGTGACCGCGGGCCAGCTCCTCGCGGCGGCGGTGTTTCTGCCGCTGAGTCACTATATGCGGGAAGATGCGTTCTTTTCCTGGGGCTGGCGCGTGCCGTTCCTGATGAGCGCAGTCGTGCTCGTCGCCGGCTATTTCATTCGCCGCGAGGTGCGCGAAACACCGGCATTCGCACGCGAAGACGAGCGGGGCGAGGTGCCGCGCTCGCCGCTTCGCCTCGCAATCCGGTATTGCTGGGACGACATGCTGCGCGTGACCTGCATGGCGATCATGAACGTGGTCCCCGTCGTCGCCACGATCTTCGGCGGCGCGTATGCGGTGCAAAAGGCGTACGGCATCGGCTTCAGCAAGGATATGTACCTGTGGATTCCCGTGCTTGGCAATATCGCGGCGATGATCGTGATTCCGTTCTGCGGCGCGCTTTCGGATCGCGTGGGGCGGCGCTGGCCGATCATCGTCGGAACCTTCGGGTCGGGGCTGCTGTCTTTCGGCTATCTGTATGCGATCAGCATCCACAACGTTGTACTGGCGATCCTGCTGTCCATCCTGATGTGGGGAGTGGTGTATCAAGGACAGAACGCGGTTTATCCGAGCTTTTTTCCGGAACTGTTTCCGACTCGCATGCGCGTGACGTCGATGGCGGTTGCGCAGAACGTCGGCACGGCAATCTCTGCCTTGCTCCCCGCGCTGTTCACCGCTGTCGCGCCGCCCGGCTCGACACATATCTGGCTCACGGTCGGCGCAATCACGTTCGGCATTTCGGTCCTCGCCTCGATTGCCGCTTACTCCGCGCGCGAGACCTTTCGCCTTCCGATGAGCGAACTCGGCAGGCGCGATGCGGTGCCGCTCGGCCGCGAAGAATACGAATGCCTCCGCAATGCAGACAAGCGCGATCGCTCGGCGGCGCAAGCGGAACTCGACGAACAGCGCAGCCGCGCATGACCAACACGACTTATCGGGAGAACATATCGATGTCCGTATCAGGCGACACCCACATGGAGCGGCTGCGGCTCGATGCACCGGCCGATGCACTCACGCGCCTGTTCTTTATCTTCGGCTCGCCGATTGCGCATGTGCGCGCGCCGGTCGTCTGGAGTACGCTGATGAAGCGCTACAGCGCCAACGCGCTGATGCTCCCCGCCGATGTCGATGCCGAGCGTTTCGATACCGCACTCGCCGGCGTCAAAGGAATGGCAAATGTAGACGGCGTCATCTTCACGATGCCGCACAAGTTCGCGGCGATGAAACATGCCGACGTGCTGAGCGCACGGGCGCGACGCATCGGCTCGATCAACCTGTTGCGTCGTCGCGCCGGTGGAAGCTGGGAAGGCGATAACGTCGACGGCGCGGGCTTCGTCGTTGGCGTGCGGGCCGATGGCATCCGGCTGCAAGGCGCGCATGTGTATCTGCATGGCTGCGGCGGCGTGGGACGCAGCATCGGCTGGTCGCTGGCGATGGAGGACATCGCCCGTCTCACGCTGTTCGATCTCGACGCGACGCGCGCCCACGCGTTGGCAGAGGCGATCCGGCAAGACAGCAAGGTGCGTATCGAAGTGGCGACGAAGGCGGGCGGGCCTGACATGCGCGAAACGGATCTGGCGATCAATGCCTCGCCGCTCGGCCTGAATGCCGGCGATGCGCTGCCGTTCTCCGTCGATCGCCTGCCGCCGCATGCGGTGGTGGCGGACGTGATCATGGACCCGCGCACGACGGCGCTTCTGCACGCAGCGAGCGCGCACGGCCTGAAGGTTCATCACGGCAGAAACATGATGAACCACGCCATGCCGGTAGCCGCTTCATTTTTCGGACTGGACGATGCCTTCGACTGGAACGGCGCGTCGGTGCAAGGCTGACGAGGACACACGATGTTCGATGATTTCACCCGCTTCGATATCGAAGCCGGCGAGGTGCGCTTCAAAGGCGTGACGGGCGGTGACGGTGCGCCGCTTCTGCTGCTACACGGCTTTCCACAAACGCATATCGTCTGGCGGCACATTGCACCGGTGCTCGCGCGTTCCTATCGCGTGATTGTGCCGGACTTGCCGGGTTATGGCGACAGCCGCACGCTGTCCGCGACACCGCGATGGACCAAACGCCGCGTCGCGCACGCGCTAGTCGAACTGATGCGCAAGCTGGGACACGAGCGCTTTGCCATCGTCGGGCATGATCGTGGCGCGCGTGCCGGGTATCGCCTGGCGCTCGATCATCCCGCGTGCGTGGCGGCCTACGCGTCGCTCACGGTTGTGCCGATTATCGACGCGCTCGATGCCGTGGACCATCGCTTCGCCATGAATGCGTGGCACTGGTTCTTTCTCTCGCAACCCGCCGACCTGCCCGAGCGCATGCTTGCGGCGGACCCCGATGCGTTCATCGAGCGGTCGCTCGCCAAGACCGCGGGCGGGCTCGATCGTATCGATCCTGTCGCACTGGACGCTTACCGCCGCGCCTTCCGCGATCCTGACGTGCGGCATACCATGTGCGAGGACTATCGGGCGGCAGTCGAAGAAGACGCGGAATACGACGCCTTCGACCGCGCACGCGGCGCGCGGCTGACGTGCCCCGTCCTCGTGCTGTGGAGCCGGCGCGAGCGCGAAGGGCAGAACACAACGCCAGTCGATATCTGGCGCCGCTGGGCCGACGATGTCAGCGGATGCGGCATCGCCGGCAGTCATCTGTTGCCGGAGGAATCACACGAAGACGTGCTGCGCGAACTGGTTCCGTTTCTCGCGCGGCATGCACGAACAAAGGAGGGTTGAATGACCGGAAGAATCAATATTGCCGTGATCGGCGCGGGCGTGATCGGCAAGCGTCATGTACACGAGATCGCTCATAACGACGCGTGCAGACTGGCCGCGATTGCCGATCCGACTCCCGAGGCCGCCGCGTACGCGGATACGCTGAACGTGCCGTACTACTGTGATTATCGCGAGGCGCTCGCGCGCGGCGATGTCGATGCGGCCATTGTCTGCACGCCCAATCACACGCACCTCGAAGTGGGGCTTGCGTGCATCGGGCACCAGTTGCCCTTGCTGATGGAAAAGCCCATCGCCGACGATATCGATTCCGCCCGCAAGCTCGCTGACGCAGCCACGGCCGTAGGCGTCGCGTTGCTGGTCGGACATCATCGCCGGCACAATCCGTCGGTGCGCGCGGTGAAGGAAGCGATCGAAGGCGGCCGCATCGGCAAGCTGGTGATGGCGAACATCATGTGTCTGATGTACAAGCCCGATGCTTACTTCGAGGTGCCCTGGCGGCGGCAGCCGGGCGGCGGGCCGGTGCTCATCAACCTGATCCACGAGATCGACTTGCTTCGGCACCTGTGCGGCGAAATCGTCGCTGTGCAGGCGGTGGCATCGAACGGGACGCGTGGACACGAAGTCGAAGATTCGGCGGCATGCACGCTGACACTCGCCAACGGCGCGCTGGCCAATATCAGTCTGTCCGATACCACGTCGGCACCGTGGAGCTGGGAGACGACAGCCGGCGAAGATCGCGCGCTGTTCGATTATCGCCCTGTACCTACGCATTTTTTTGCGGGGACGGACGGCGCGCTCACGCTGCCGGATCTGGCGCTGTGGTCGTACCGCGCAAAGAAAGGCCGCGATCAGCCGATTCAGGAAACGCGCCTCCCCATGGTCGAAGAGAACGTGTACGCAGCGCAGTTGCGACATTTCCTCGATGTGGTGAGAGGTGACGCACGGCCCGTGATCGATGGGCACGACGCCGCCCGGACGCTTGCGGCGACGCTCGCCGTGGTCGAGGCGGCGCGGACGGCGCGGCCTGCGACGCCTTTATTCGTTCAATGATCGCAGAACTCGCGTAGCGCGGTGACGAGCAGTTCCGGCTGCCAGAGGGAACAGATCGGCTGCGACTTGCTTCTTCGTATAGCCAGATTCGGTCTTATTCAAACTGGAGGCAATCTCGTCCCAATCGCCGACGCCGGGAATGGACGCGTCGAGGGACGGTCAGCGAGCGGGTAGGAAACTGCCACGCGTACGCGTAAGCGACCATCGCGCCGATATCGTGGCCTACGACATGCACCGGGTCTTCGCCGATGCTCTGGACCTTGTCGGAAAAGACTACGCCCCGCAAGTCCGGCACGATCAGCGTGAAGTTCTCGCCGAGCGGACGAAGCACGCGGTTCCACTCCCACCAGTTCTGCGGAAAGCCGTGGATGAGCAGCATGAGCGGCGCCGTGCCGACCGGCTGGCCTCCGATGACATAGTGGAGCGCCCCGGTCGAAGGAGCGCAAAGTGGGCACCCGCAAGCAGCGCGAACTGACCCGCGAAGAGTTGAATGAAGCGATTCTGGCGACGGCGCGAATGCGGGTTGGCTCGGTGCTTAAAAGCCCTTAAACATAGAGATTTCTCAACCCTAAACCCGGACATTTCTAAAAAGTTTCAACCCGGACATTTGTATCTAGCCTCGACATGCAGTTTTCCTAAACAAGTACGAATGCGATCGACTACCGCTTCTCGTCTGCAAGATGACAAGGTCGCCGTGGCGCGGAGCAATCAGCGATGGTGCTCGGTGCTCTGACGGATTCGAATTTCGCTACGACAACGGCGAACCGCTGCGCGTGACGTTTGCGCTGGACTGTTGCGACCGCGAGGCAATGAGCTGGGCGCCCACGACGGCATGCCAAAGCGGCGATATTGTGCGTGACGTGATGATGGCTGCGGTGGAAAGCCGCTTCGGCAATGCGTTGCGTACGCCGTCCGAAACCGAATGGTTGATGCTCGCGGTGCAGCCAATTACCATACCGCGGCTCAAGCGACCTAAACATCGGCCACGCGCGTCATCGAACGAGCCAGCCGTCAAGTCTTGCACCACTCGATCAACCCCTTCCGGATCCAAAAATGACATCGGCACGATTCCCGCTGATGGATCGAAGGCGAAACCGTTGGGCGCGTCCAAAAATCATGTTCAATCTCCCAGCGCGGACGACGCTCTGGATTTAGCGATAGCGATATCGGCACACCGCACCCACCTGGACAGCTTAGGCATGCCCATTTCTTCACGCGGCCATCCACCACCAGCCACAGCTCGCCGGCAGGAATTTCGGTTCTGCCCGGGTGTCGATCAACTCGTGTCACGAGCAAGTCGAAGTCCAGGATACCAACGCGGCGCAGTATCAACGCGAAGGATCGTTTCCTACTCATTCAATCACGCCAAGAAAAGGATTCACGTCGCCGCGGCCCCAGGTGGTCTCGGTTCCACAAACAGGGCATGTCGGAACCGGTCGGCACGTCATCGAACGATCCTCCACACGGTCGAATCGGCGAATGCGGTTGTGCCTCATGCCGCCCTGGCCGCGGAAACCTGTCAATCCCTGGATCAGCTCATCCACTGCAGCACAAGCAATGCTGGTAGTGAACGTGACCACTGCCGGGGCCGGGTCGCCACCGCCCTCCACATACGCTTCAGCCTTGCGACGTTCGAACTCCACGGGGTCGTTGCGCTGCAATCCTTCGGCCGCAGCACGCTGGGCATTGACGACACCAAGGCACATCAGGCAAGGGTTGCCCGGCCTGATCGTCGTGACGCGGCCCGTCATGTCGTAGTCCACCTCGCTTTTCGCCGACCGCATGCGCAACCCGACGTCGATCAGCGGAATGCCGTAGTAATGGGCA
Source organism: Caballeronia hypogeia (assembly GCF_001544875.2). Classification (GTDB taxonomy): domain Bacteria; phylum Pseudomonadota; class Gammaproteobacteria; order Burkholderiales; family Burkholderiaceae; genus Caballeronia; species Caballeronia hypogeia. The sequence continues at coordinate 78,483 of NZ_FCOA02000007.1, read as the reverse complement.
AGCCGATTCAGGGTGAGTCGACCCTGGTTGTCGTCGGTACAGCCGAAAAGCACATCGCAGGACCGCAAAACGTCACGCAGCGCTGGATCACCCGCCCACGCACGCCGAGTAACCACCTGGTTACCCAAGCCGCAAGCCTCGATTTCGCGCGCGAGGATGTCCACCTTGGCCACCTTCGCCGACACGTCCGTGGCTCGCGATCCGTGGACACGGTTGAGATTGGTCGTGTCGATTGTGTCGTTGTCCATCAATGCGAGGTGACCGACACCCAGCCGGGTCAGTAGCGAAACCACTGCACTGCCTGTACCACCGCAACCTATAACTCCAACGCGGAGCGCCCGCACGATAGGATTGAAACTCTTACCGAATAGCGCAGCCTGCCGAGCCAGAAACTCCGTATCTTCGCGTTCAGCTTCCGCGCGCCAGATCTTGATCTTGCTTCCGACAATGGAGATGGAAGAAGCTTGCGTGGCCGCTGTGGCCGAGGTCCACAAGCGTCCCACGATGGCATCGTGCTGACCGAAGACCATGCTGGCAAGTCCCTGAGTTCCCTTATTAAAGGTGGTCCGTGCCAGCTCAGCTTCATTGCGATCGTCCTGATCGGAGAAGAACGCGTTCGCGCCAGGATGTGTGTGAACCAGCCCTGGAACAAGTTTGCGGTGCTGCGCTTGGCCCAGCAGCCGCATGAATCCCTGCGTTGACCATGTTACGTGCACTGAGGAGGACGAGACCATCTCGTCAGACGTAATCGGCACCACGTCATGAGAGATTAAGCGGACGCGCGGCTGATTGGACCAAGGATCGGCCGCAATTTCGGCCTTGCCGAACAGCACATAGGCCGCGGCCTCCGCGCCGTTCTCCCTGTGAAGCAGCGAGCGCAGCGTCGCCTCATGAGATTCCAGCAAGATGATGTCCAGCGCTGCGGCCGCCATCACTTGGCCTCCGTCAAGGCGTGCTCGATGCGCTTGATCATCGTGTGCAGGCCATCGACGCCCGGGCGCCAGCTGTTGTTGTGGCGAGACCAGCGTTGCCAGTTGCGGCCCACAAAGGCGTGCGCCTGATCCGCGCAAGTGGGGAAACGGCCAGCGGACATCAACGTCAACCAGGGATCGCAGAAAAACATGTCCGGCGCCACGTCGGGATACCCCGGCGGCAGGATCACCAGCACGTCAGCGGCGGGGTAATTGAACTTGCCCGGTGGCAGTTGCAGCTGTTTCAGCACGATACCCGTGTGGGTGCCGTCACCGAGAACTTCCACGTCGAACCCATGGCTGTCGAGATAGCGCTGATCTGCTTCCGGCAGGGCCGCCAGACCTTCCGTCGTGTCGCGGATCAGCGTGATGAAGCGCTCGATGCCCGGTTTGCCAAGATCGATCAAGTCGGTATCACGGATGAGCACGTCGTGACCGCCGCCACGCACTTCGAGATAGACGTCATAGGTGTCGGTAGGGACGCCAGCCAACGCCTTCAGGATCTTGCCACTGATGGACGGCTTGCCCCATTCCATTTGGCGATCGTCGATCGTGAACTTGTAAGCGCGATCCGTCTGGAAGATGATGAAGCGCTCTGCGCCGCGTCCACGCAGATCATAGGTCTCATCGAGCCGCAGATCTTCGAATTCACCGGATGGCAGGATCGCGTAAATGCTGTAGTCCGCCACTGGACGCACTTCGGCAGCCTGCAGGATCTGGCGGCCGGTAGGAACCGGATCGCTCAGGTCCAGATTGCGCTGATTGAGCTTTTCATCGGCCACCACGATACGGTAGAGGTGTGCCGCGCGGAGACTGCGGCCTTCGCGGATAGCGGCACCAACTTCTTCGAGCGGAATACGGCGGTCATCGCCAAGATTTTGCGTTTGCATATGATTGACCTTCTGTCGGCCGTCTGCGGGATTGCAGTTTTCTTGGCCTTCACTAGATCAATCGCAGCCGATTTCCGTACCGGAAAGCTCGTTCATTCTTTTTTTATGGTGATCGCGCTGGCCGGAAGCTCGCCACAGATGAAGAAGCTGGGACACCTCGGGCAAGTGCGCGCCTCTTCCTACACAGGAAAGTCACCCGCGCGGACGCGCCTAATGAACTCCTGCACCCCATCGCCGCGATAGCTCGCGCTTTCCGTGCGGCAAGCCGCTCGCTTAACTCGTTTGCTGCCTTGTTGGAGAAGGGGAGAACAAGAATGGACATCGGGTCCGCGCCTTGGGCCAGAAGGCTCTCGATGCGCTGCCCCAGTGTTCGGTCTTACCCGTGCCGGGACCTGCCTGCAACTGGAATGCCGTGCCGCGATGGTTGGCCGCTGCAATTTGGGTAGGGTCGGGGGTCAATACGGTAACTGCTGCGGTAGGCTCCGCGAGGACGGGAGGCTCGGCCGGCAAGAGCAGTGCATCCAGAAGCTGCTGCTGGACAACTTGCAAGGGCGCGCCCCTTCCGCGACCGCGGCTTGGCGGATGCGTTCCGCCTCTCGCCGTGCAGCTTCAGTCGCGTGCATGGCTAGTCTCGCAATGCCCGCAAAGCCTCCCTCTGGGCTGGCGTTAGTTGGGAGGTGTCGATTGCCTGTTCGAACGATATCTGAGCGGCCACCTCGGGTTTCACGTTCGATCTAAAGCTCTGGTTGGACACCATTGCGGGCGGGCTGCGCAGATAGGCCGACACCGCATCAGCGGCCGCACCAAGTTCGGTGGCGAGCCGCTGAACAAAGCGCCATGGAATGGTGGCGGCGTCAATCGCTCGTTCGCGCACGCGGATTAAGAACAGGTTGCTGATATCCAGCCTCTTGGCCACCGTCTTGAACGCTGTAGGGGTCAATTGCGCAAAAGGGTTGGCACCAGCAGTGCCCTGTATCGACTCCATCGCTGCTTGAAACTGTTGCCAAGCCTTCTCCACGGACTCATCAGACGAAACCTGCGCATTTTCGCCGGCAAGGGAGAAATCCATCATCAGTTCAATCGAGCAGTCCACGAGGGCGTGCGCATGTTCCGGGTACTGGCTCAGGTAGCGCTCCAGCGTTGCTTGGTCATGCTTGTGCTCAACGGAGAACGCAAGGAGAACTTCTTCTTCATCGAGTCTGGAATGTTCGGCGCTCATAGTTCAGCTTCCTTTTCAAGAACGGCCTTGAGAGCTTTGTAGGCGCGATCACGACGGTTGCGAACCGTCCGTTCGTCGCACTGCAGAATGCGTGCGATTGTCATGACATCTTGATCTTTGGCATCAATTGGAACTCCCTGCAACAAGAGGCCTATAACCCGTTTTTGATCCTCTGGTAGACGGTCAATCGCAGAGAAAAGCACCAACCGGAAAGTGGGATCGTCAATTTTTTGTGGATCACCACCCAAGAACGCCTCCAAGGCGACTTCGACTTCGGGCGAGACCTCGCGACCGTCGTGCTCCTGGGATCCCAGGGGGACGGTAATCATGTCGCCGGCGATCGCCTTGAACTTGCGCAACACGGACGTTCGCAGCGCAACCATTGCTTGATCGAAGTGGATTTCGTAGAAGTCCAGCAGGCCAGCTTGTGAAGCGCAATCTTTCGTGATCAACACAACAAAGCGGCTAACAATCTCGTCGCGGATATCGGTCGCACTGCCGATACGAGAGTTCCAGATCGCCGAACGCAGTGACTGGTCAACTCGCTTCAGAAGGATACGAAAAATCTTCTCGAACTCCCCGCGTTCACCCTTGGCCCAAGCGCCCCTCAGAAAGTGAACCAGCACTTCTGTTGGCACGTACTCCGAGTGCTTCTTTGCGACGCCGTCAAATCGCGAAAGTCGAGCATTGGCCTCAATTGGCTCAAGCACTTCGATCGAGGCTTCAATTTTAGGCGGCCGCTGATAGAGCGCACCGTCTTTCTTTTTGCGTTTAAGTGCTACCGGCATCCGTCGTCTCCAGTATCTCGTTCGGCAGGTCGGCGCATATTTCACCGAATCCGGATCGGCAGCGACACCTGCGGCTGGATCGGTACCAGTGTGTTCGCATAGGCCCGCAGGATCTCGTTGTAGAGATCGGCGTGCTTGGGTGCTTCGACGGTGATGATCAGCGCGTAGCGGATCTTCTCTGCGCCGGTTGTGCTGTGGCCGGCTTCACGCGCGTTGTAGTGGATATCGAAGACCGGATTCTTGAGGGTGCTGCCACGCATATTCTTCGCGCTGTGCAACACCGTTTCCCATTTGCCCATATCGGAGCGTCGCTCTTCCTCGGTCGCGTATTTCTTCATGTCGAAGAAGCTCTTGGTATCGGCGTTGGCCTTGCCGTCCTTGATCTTCTCGTCGCTGGGCCGGAAGACGACCTCCAGTCCCGCACGCGTGTACGCGGCGGCGTCTTGTGGATCGGTCGAGGAAGCGTAGCAGAAGGTGGCCTTGAGACGGATGCTGCCCTTCAGGCCACCGACAGGCAACGGCAGCGAGGCGCGCAGATATTTGCCTGGCTTCAACTCGCCCTGATAGACGACGCGCGCTACGCCTTCCGGGCAGGTGATGATGCTCATCAAATCCTCGGGTACCTTGCCCCAACCCACCTCGAGCTTGTCGTGCATCGCTGCGTCGGCAGCGTGGACCAGCAGTGCCTTGATCGCAAGCGGTGACAACTCCGCCCCAAGGATGGCGCGAATGCCGACTGCGCTGCGCAGCAAGTAAGGTGAGGCGAAGCTAGTGCCCAGTTGCGGTGAGAGCGCAGCCTTCTTGCCTGGCGAAAGTACATGGAAATAATTGCCTGCATTGCCACCGAACGCCATCAAGTCCGGTTTGACGACACCCGGGCTGCGGCCGGGGCCGAACGCACTATACGGTGCGCGCGCCCAGTTTGCTTCGGTGTTGTTGGCGGCGCCGACGGCCAGCGCATTGACGCAGTCCGAAGGTACCTGCACGCGGGCGTTTCCGGATGGGCGGTCCAATTGGCCGTTATTGCCGATGGCCACGGTCATCAAAGTGTCGCCGTCACTCAGCAGGTCGTCGATGACCGACGTCCAGGCGTGTACGTCGGTATCCTCGATCGGCAGGTCCGGGCCGAGACTGAGGTTGATGAACTGGTACTGCCGGGAGAGCAGTACCTGCTCGACGAATCCCAAGGTCCGGTACAACTCCAGCGGGTCTTCCGTCTTAGCATCCTTATCCAGAACGCGCAAGTGATCGACGTAGGCAAAGGGGCGGGCCGCCGTCCCAGTCGGCTGGATGGGGCCGAATAAGAATGCGGAGCTGACGGCCAGGCCGTGCTCCAGGCCCGCCGGATCGTCTTGCGCGTCTTCGTCCAGGACACGGTAGGAGCGTAGCCACGGACCGAGTGCGTGTTGCTTGGGCAAGCCGCCATCGAGGATCGCGACCTTGGGCTCCGACGACAATGGCTGCTCGGTCGGCAGGCTGCAGCCGACCGACACCTCGCCCGTGCGGTGCACGGGTCGCATGCCGCGCAGCTTGGGCACCGGACGGATGACGCGCACGAACACGAATTCGGCAAGCCGTTCGATGTGGTTGTGCTTGCCTTCGACTGGCACGAACCAGAGGTTGCCTGCCGTGAAGCCAAGGTCGCTATGAACCTTGATGCTTACCTCCTTGGCGTACTTCACGAAGGCCTGCTGTACGAACAGCCGGCTTTCCTCTGGCAGCAGGTGAATACCTACTTCGAAGAAACGATCCTTGACGCTGCCGTAGTCGGCAATGCGTTCCTGGGGCGTGAATGCGGAGAACTGCTCAATATGCGCGAGGTCCAGCGCTTCATCGGACCCTTCCTCGATTTGCCGAGTCCATTCGTTCAGGTGCCGAAATGCTTGGCGCTTGCCGGCAACGAACAATTCTGTCGTCGAGGATTCTTGTGGGGCCCCCTTCTTGGTCCAGCCTCCAGGCGTCACCTTCACGGTACGGCTGCCGACCGACTCAAGGCCGACCGTGCGAAGCATCGCCACTGGGAAGAACGACCTGGCGATATAGCTGGGATTCATCGTGAGCCGGGCCACGCCGAAGTCGCCGGGGCAGGCGTGCGTCGGCAACGCATCCAGTACGGTAGCAGTTGCCGAAAACTGCGGGGTCAACCGCTGCGTGGCTTGCGCGAGAGTGTACACCTCGACCTTGCCTGGCATGCGCTTCGGCCCTTTGATGTCGTGGGTCAGCAATTCGCCGCGCCCGATCAGAAAATTGGTTTGGCTCATGCGTCAGGCTTTCCTTTTTGGGTCTTCTTGGCAGCAGCCGGTTGCTCGCTGGTGTACTTGCGGATGGTGTCGCGGCTCACACCGGTGATCTCAGAGATTGCGTGTTGCGACAATCGGGTCTGCTTGGCCAGCAGCACTGCGAGATCGATGCGGCCTTGACGATCTAGGACAAGCGCGCGCGATTTGACGAACTCTTCGATCAAGTCGGCGTCCGAGGCCGTGCCTAACGCGACGGCTCGTCGGAAGCGCTGGAGATCCCGCTCGATGTCACTGAACGACTCGCCGTGGAAGGCGAAGGTCAAAATGTCGATCCAGCGACCGAACAGGGCAAAGTCCGGTCCCAGAAAGCGCTTGATAGCTTGCTTGACAGCTGGTATTCCCGGCGCCTTAAAGTTGACCACCAGGTCGAAACGCCGCCAGAGCGCGGGGTCGATCAATTCCGCGTGATTGGTTGCTGCCAGCAGCAGCCCTGTGGCGGGCCATTCGTCGACCTCCTGAAGGATGACAGTGACCAAGCGCTTCAACTCGCCGATGTCGGTATCGTCGCTTCGCCGCTTCGCGATAGCGTCGATTTCGTCGAGCAGCAGCACGCAGGAGCTGCGTTTGGCGAAGTCAAGTGCAGCCCGCAGATTGCTTCCGCTTCGCCCGAGCAGACTGCTCATGACGGCGGTCAGGTCTAGCACGTACAGAGGCATGCCCAGCTGAGACGCCAACCAGCGTGCGGTAAGCGTCTTACCGACGCCGGGGGGGCCGACAAAGATGGCGGATCGGGTGGGATTCAGGCCCATCGATGCAAGGCGCTTCGTCTGGTGGCGTTCCTGGATTAGCTGACTCAAGGTTTCTTCCAAGTCCGTCGCCAGCAACGGTGGTTCCCGATTGGGCTCGTCCCTGAAAACTTTTAAGAGCGATAGCCTCGATTCGTCATCGACAGGCAGCGGCTGCGCCGATAGGGGCGGTGGCGCGACCTTGCGCAGGGGGGCGCTCGCGCGAGGTGCCTTCGCGCGCAGATATAGGTCCATCTGTTCAGCCAGCTCCGGATCGGTATTGCGATATTTGCGCACCAGGCGGGCCACGAACAGGCGCACATCCTCCGTTTGCTCCGCGAGCGCAAGCCGGATCAGCTGGGCTAAATCTAATTGAACGTCGTTCATTTCGTCCAACATTCTGTTAAACATCTGTTTTTCAATGGATTTATTTTTATTTGAAATGGAATAGACCCATTTTCTCATGTTTTCGTGTAGCGGAAAAGAAGAGCTTCTCGAAGGCTGCTCGGAGCCCACTGCTGCGGTAGAGGTAAAGTGGCGGGGAGCGCCAGCAGCCTGACGGCCGCGGCGTCCCTCCTACCGCGGGGCGCAGTGCGAATGGCGGCAACGTCGCTGGGGCGTGAACTGTGCGAAGCTGCTTCGATATGTGTTGAGTTGTTGAGTCCGTGACTGCGGGAAGGCATAGCGTGCCGGTGGCTTTGCCTCGCGGGGCATTCGGGCTGCGCCCTGTGCCGCCTTTGCCGTCACGGCCATCCGGTCTCAATCCCTCACGCCTTCGCGGCTGCGGTGCTGCGCGCTTGCTTGCCCTCGGGGGAACGCCCTTAGGACTATCCCCGCCTCGCAGAGCTTAGCGACCCGCACAATCCCCAATTGGCTGTGCCAAGCTGGCGGGCATTCGAGCTCGCGCTAGAGCCCGCATTGACCAAGGCCTGGAGGCGCCGCGTGAATCCAACAACCGGGGCTTTCGCTATCGAAAAAATCGACCTGAACAGGCCCGAGATCGTCCTGAATGACTTGGTGCACATAGTTGCAGTAGACCTGATCCCCACGAAAAACAGCGACCGCTACCCGTTGAATTCCGGTTCCACGCATCCGTTTCAGCAGATGCCGGTCATGCTCCCCCAGTCCCCAACCGAACAGGGTCAACGCGAATCGCTGCGATGTGAGCACCTCTCTGTACACAGTAGCTAAGTAGTAGCTATTCTGGATTGAGGTCACCTTCTGCTGCATCGTTCCTTCGCTGACGAACAGCGGCACGAATTGCTCGCTGCGCCACGCTTGAAGGATTGCCTCAAGTAAGCCTGCTCCAGCGTTGTGGATCTTGAGCTCCTGTTCCACAGCATTGCGGCACAGCGCCAAGTTTCCGTGGGGATAGAACACCAACGTGTTGGTCTGCTCCCTGTAGGGTGCACGGAATCTTTGCCACGCGTCATTGAATGCGCCGTGTACGCCGTTCCCGAGGAAGCAATCCTTGAATAGATGACCATCTTGGATGTTCAGCCCGTAGGTCATCGTCCAGTAGACCAGCAAATCATAGTTTAGCGAAATGACAGTATCGAATCCCCGAAGGAACTCGTACATGCTGGGCAACTGACCGTTCACCTGGTCGTACTCAGGATGCACATCGCGCACGGCTTGGATCAAACACTCTCGGACATTCAGGTAGGCCTGGTGCGTGCGACGGTCGGGTATCTCCAGTGACTTGTTGACGTTGGATGCCTGCCAGACTAGTCGAAGGATCAGCTCAAAATCGGATGTTCCGAAAGAGTGAAAGAGGCGATTTACATCGTCTGCGAGCAAGCCATTTCGCTGGGCGTGCTCCAGCAGCGAGCCGTAGCCGAAGCTGGGCGAGACAGCCATGCTGGCTCCATTGCCCAGAAGAATCGTGCCTCGATGGTAGTGGGGGGCAATCTGCGTCCACTGCGCGATGGTGTGAGGCATCTCGGACTCCTCCTTGTGGTTTTCTTATACGATGATGCTTTGAGGGAATTTTCGTGGGCATAGGCAATCCGTTCATGCTGATGACAGGTCGCTCGTGCCCCATACTATTGGCCTGTGGCGCCGCGCGCTTCGCTTGCCTCCGAAGAAGGGCCCTCCAAGCTATCCCTGCCGCGCAGAGCGTGACACTTCTTGATACCCCGAGCCGACTAAGCCGGAAAGGCCATGTGCGCGGCGACAATCGCTATTTGGCGATTTTTTTGGCAATGCGCGTGATGCCATTCTGCCGCTCAACGTGCGGATGAACAGCAACCGCTTTGGAGAATGGGCGCTTGTCAAGATGAAGGACCGAACGCTGACGGCCAGTGCAAACCTGCTGGCGAACTATCTTGTGGAAATCACACGGGACGGGTGTTTCCAAAGACGATCAGTCGCACGGGAGCGCGTTCGGCACGCCGCTCAATTTCATGCGCGAACGCCCGGCGTGAGGGTTCCTGGAAGCCTGTAAGCATAACGACAGCAGTTACCGCTGGTGGAATCCGAAAATGACGACTTGCTGTACGGGCTTAGCACCAGTCAATCCCGCGAGCACGCGATCGTCGCCTATACGCGCGAGACCGAGATAGCCTCGATCGTGGGCGTCTCCCACTGCGGCCAAGACTATGAGAAACGGCGGCGCTTGATCACGAGTAGACCGCGTCGACAGGTGCCGATACGGACATCTCAAAGCAGTCAGACGACCGGCTAATTTGACATAAAGACAATTATCGCTTTTTGATTTGTCAGGGCTTTTTAGTAATGTCCGGTTTGGGCTCATTAGAAATGTCCGGTTTTGCTCCTGAGGCGCACGCTGGTGGCAAGCGTCTTCAAGGGGCTTGCCATGAACGAGCGTGGTTTCATCACGGCGACTATGCATGAACTCGAGCGCATCAAGATCATCGAGGCGGTGTGTGAACATCGGTTGACGATGGTACTTGCCGCTGAGCGGCTTGGACTGTGCGAGCGTCAGATCAGCCGCCTCGCGCGGCGTTACGCATCGAGCGGTCCGGCCGGACTGATCTCGGGCAAGCGCGGTCAGCCTAGCAACCGTGAGTTGCCGGTCGCCCTGCGAGCCCGCTCGATGGCGCTGGTGCGCGAGCGGTACGCCGATTTTGGTCCGACGCTCGCCTGCGAGAAGCTGCGCGAATGTCACGGCGTTGCGTTGGCGAAGGAAACCGTACGGCGCTGGATGCGCGATGCGGGTCTGTGGATCCCGCGCAAGCAGCGGCCACCGAAACTGCATCAGCCGAGAAACCGGCGCTCGTGTCTGGGCGAGCTGATCCAGATCGATGGCTGCGATCATCGCTGGTTCGAGGAACGCGCGCCGGCCTGCACGCTCTTGGTGTTCATCGACGATGCCACCAGCCGCCTGATGACCTTGCACTTTACTGCGACCGAGTCGACCTTCAGCTACTTCGAGGCCACCCGCAAGTATCTTGAGCAGCACGGCAAGCCGGCGGCGCTCTATAGCGACAAAGCGGCCGTGTTCCATTGCAACGGCCATGCCGAGGCCGCTGGCAAAGGTGTTACGCAGTTCGGGCGGGCCTTGTACGAGCTCAACATCGATACCTGGTGTGCCAATAGCAGCCAGGCAAAGGGACGCGTTGAGCGGGCCAATCTGACCTTGCAGGATAGGTTGGTGAAAGAGTTGCGACTGCGCGGCATCGATACCAAGGAAGCGGCCAATGCCTATGCGCCCCACTTCATCGCCGACTTCAATGGCCGCTTTGGCAAGGTGCCGAAGGGGACATTTAATGCGCATCGGCCATTGCGTGATGACGAAGATCTCGACCTGGTCCTGAGTTCGCGGGTGGCGCGCCGCGTGACCAAGGTGTTGACGGTGCAGTACGACCGAGTGATTTATATGTTGGACGATACGCCGGAGAACCGTGCGCTGATTCACCAGTATCTGGACGTATTCGAGTATCCGGATGGGCGCATCGAGATTCGTGTGAACGGCGCGGCCCTCGCCTATCGCCAATACGACCGGCTTTCCGAAATCGATCAAGGTGCAGTGCTCGACAATAAGCGCCTGGGTCACGCGTTGCAGGTCGCGCAGGTGCTGCAGGCCGAGCGGGATAACCGGCGCGCGTCGGGCTCACCCTCGCGCACGAATCAAGGTCAGGCGCCGCGGCCAAAAGAACGCAAGGTCGGTACCCGCACGCAGCGCGAGTTGACGCGCGAGCAGTTCAATGCGGCGGTCTTGAGTACCGCGCGAGAACGGGCAGCCGCGGTGGAGAAATGAGCTTTTACAGTGAGATTTACAACCTAAAAACCCGACATTTCTAAAAAGCTCAAACCCCGACATTTCAAAATAGCCTCGACATGATTTGGTATCCTAATTGACGTTTGTACGTACGACCGGCGGCCAAACTACACCGCTTCGAGCGAGATCTGTTGTTATTTACGTCACATGCCAGGCAATTGCTGCGATGTTCTCGGCCGGGGGTGCGGAGCCTGACGGCGCCTCATCGACCCGAAGCGGCTGCTACAGGTTTCCCGCGCGAACGACAGCTATCGAAGTAGAAACTGCCATCCTCGAATTCGCGGCAGTCTCCAACTATTCCATCAATACGGTTGTTCGATGCCCCAAACTCACCCACTATAATTTGCCGGATAGCGGTGAAGAACTGATCACAAGAATCGCTGGTACTTGCCCTAACGGCACCGGGGTTACGCGATGAACGGAATAGTGAATCGACTTCTGGGCGCAGCCGTCGTAGCCTTGTTCCTGTCGGGTTGCGCCATGGCGCCCTCTACCACCAGCGAGCTCACCTACAGGAGCCGCGCCGTAACGCGCACTGAAGGCGGACTGCGGGTATCCGCAGTGGTGCTTTCTGCAGAAGAAAGTGCGGCCGTCTATGGCGTCCCGCTCGCAAAGAAGGGAATGCAACCAGTCTGGATAGAAGTCTCGAACAACGAGACCCTCAGCTATTTCCTGATGTCGCCCGGTCTTGATCCAAATTTCTTCCCGGCTTCGGAAGCCGCCGAGGCGTTCATTAACAGCGATCCGTCGGCCGGAAAGGACGAACTCGACCGGCGCTTCCGCGACCTCGCGTTCCAGAATCCGATCGTGCCGGGGCAGACCAGGTCGGGATTCGTGCTGACCAATCTTAACGAGGGCGCGAAGCTCGTCCAGTTGGACCTTGTCGCAAGCGCGCACGCCAGGACGTTCTCGATCCTCACGGTCGTGCCGGGCTTCTATGCCGATTACCATGTGAGCGAAGTCTTTCGGCGCGAGATCTATCCGCCCGAAAAAATCGTGAACTATACGGATGACGAGGCGTTTCGCGTCGCTCTCGAAGCCCTTCCTTGCTGCGCAACGAACAAGGACGGCACGAAGAACGGCGATCCGCTCAATCTGGTCGTCGTGGGAGGCCTCGACGACGCCTTTCCCGCGCTGGTGCGCCGCGGCTGGAGCCCGACCGAGCAAAAGTGGTCGGGCGCGATCATGAGGATGGTGACTTCCGCGCTCTCCGGCGACCGGTATGTCAATGCGCCGGTCAGTGATCTTTATCTGTTTGGGCGAGCGCAGGACCTAGCGTTGCAGAAAGCGCGTGACAATATTCACCAGCGTAATCATCTGCGGCTTTGGCTGAGCCCCATGCGCTATCGGGGTAAGCCCGTATGGATGGGCCAGATCAGCCGGGATATAGGCACGCGTATGACGTTTCACTCACCGACGTTCACCACGCACAAGATCGACCCAGACGTAGACGAGGCCCGCCTAGCGCTCGCCGAGGACATGGCCTATTCGCAGAACCTCACGAGGATCGGCCTGGTGAAGGGAGTAGGCGCTGCCACGCAAACCGCACCGAGCGAGAACCTTACCACCGATCCGTACTACACCGACGGGTACCGCGCGGTCCTCGTATTCGACCGCCATCCCACCTCGCTGTCGGAGATCGAGTTCTTTTCGTGGAAGGTGAGCGCCAGGCCCGGCAGCAATCCGCCGCCAGGGGCGAGACAATGAGTGCGCTGCCATTGTGCCCTCGTGCACTCAGATATGCGGTCGGCAGCATCGTCCTCCTTCTGGTTTTCGCCGGCTGCGCGACATGGACAGCCCCAACGAACGTCGACGATGCGCCGCTGCGCGAGCGTGCTGTCACTGCGGCGAGGCAGGACGTCCAGGTGAGCGCGGCCGTGCTCGGATCCGACGACAGCAAACGCATCTTCGGGGCCGACATCAACAAGACCAACGTACAGCCGGTATGGGTCGAAGTTCGGAACCGGACTTCACAACCTTTATGGCTGCTGCATTCGGGCACCGATCCGGATTACTTCTCGCCGCTCGAAGTGGCCTGGTCCATGCACGTGCTGCTCGGCGGAGGGACGAATGCGAGCATCGACAGTCACCTGATCAAGCTCGGATTCAAGAATCCCGTGCCCCCCGGAGACACGCGCGCGGGGTTTCTTTTCACCAATCCCGACCAGCAAATCAAACTCGTCAATATTGATATGTTCGGAAGCAGGACGTTAATCCCCTTCTCGCTGTTCCTGCCCGTACCGGACGATGGCGCTGACTCGCGTTTCGCGCTGACACCGTTCGTGTATCCCGAGACTGCATTCACTGACTACCAGGACCTTGGGTCATTGCGCGCAGCGCTCGAGCGGTTACCGTGTTGTGCCACGGATGAGCACGCGACATCGAAAACCGATCCGTTGAACCTAATTGTTATCGGTATGCTTGAGGACATCGGTGCCGCAATGGTGCGGCGTGGCTATCGTCGCGACTTGCGCGAAAGCGACCGCACACAGTGGGTATTTGGACGCAGACCCGACGTCGTCCTGCGCAAGGAAGCACAAGCGGGCGCGCCGTCCACTGCATTGCGTGCATGGCTCGCGCCAATCCGCTTCAACGGTAGCCGCGTGTATCTGGCGCAGGTCGGACGGCCCGTCGGTCGCCGCTTCCAGCAACACGATATGGCAGGTGACGCGCTACATGGGGATGTGGACGAGGCGCGAAACTTTCTGGTCCAAGACATGATGTATTCCGGCGGCCTGGATAAGCTCGGATTCGTAAATGGAGTCGGTCCGGCACCGCAGGCACACCCGCGGGCGACGTTGAATGGGATGACTTATTACACAGACGGGCTGCGCGCCGTGATGTTCTTCGCGACGCGCCCGCTCAGTTTCACGAACGTGCAAATTCTCGACTGGGTGCCTTACCTGCAGCAGCGTGAGTCCGCCGCGGATAAGCAGAACGGCAATACCGGCAAGTAGCCAGGGTTCCTACGAACGCGATCACGAAGCACGGTGACAAGTCCTGCAGTGCAACCGATTTCGGGCCGCCAATCTCATGTCCGACGAAAGATACGCCGCCTCAAATCGACGGGCCACTTATTGAAGCAAAGTCAACACTCAACCGTCCGTGTTGCACCTCGAATAACGTCAGAATTTTGGCCGTTTGCGAGCGTCCGGTCACCGAGCCAATATGTTCTCCATCGGACCGTCGCAAGCCGAACCGGAAGTCGATGCCCGCAGCTCGGCCCGTATCCCGTACCTGCTGTCGCCGCGCGGCAACGCTTTCCGCGCTGCAGGCGTGCGAGATAGAAGAACGCCTGGTACGCCAGGCCGCCGAGGAGGTCTATCGGGTAGAAGTTGCTGCAAGCGCCACGTCACGCTGAGATTCTCGTCCGCGTGCAATTCGGCGAATCGGGCCAGGGCGGCGCTCAGATGGCGACTGCAAATCAGGCACCACGGGCAAATGAAATCGAAGAATACGTCGATCCGCAAAATGGGCGCGGGCGCAACCAGAGCAGCGCACCGCGGACGCCTGGATTGCGTTGACAGCCGTCATGGACAGTCCTCATTGGTCAGCGGCTGCTCGCCGGCCCCGCCAGCAAGCGCCATGCGAGGCGAGGCTCGATATGTTGAATGCCTGTTGATCCCCGTATTCGATGCGGCAGGTCATCGCCACTGCCGGTCAGACTGTGTGGGCTATTCCTGCAAACAGGAAGTCGCGCACGAGGGGAGCCACTTCGCTCGTCCGCGTGACGAGAAAGAGGTGACCGTCCTCGACGACATGAAGCGTCGCCTGACGGATACGGGAAGCGAGAATCTTCGCGTTGACGAGCGGCACGAGGGGGTCGTCGTCACCGTGCATGACGAGCGTCGGCTGCCGCAGACGCCCGAGCCATAGCAGGCTGCTCCAGCCCCATACGGCAAGCAGTTGGTACACGTAGCCACGCCCGCCCGGCGCCTGAATATGACGTCCGTGTTCCTTCAGCAACTCGGGATCGCTCCGGTATGCACCGCCATAGATCTCCGCGCCGACCTCCTGCAGAAACTCCGGGTCCTTATAGCGGCGGGACCCGATCAGCTTGGAAAGCACGGAAATCCGTCCGGGCACCATAATGACGCCCGGCGAGGTGGAAGCAAGCACCAGCCGCCGGCAACGCGACGGATACTGATACGCGAACTGCTGCGCAAGCGCTCCCCCCCAGGACACGCCGAGCACATCCACCGGCCCGCTGTAGCCGAGCTTCACGAGCAGCTTGTCGGTGAGAGCGGACAGCGTGGAGAAGCGATACGGCGCAAGCGGCGCCGGCGACCCACCCACGCCCGGAATATCGAACATCACGACTTCCACATCACCGAGCGCATCGACGAACGGCTGGACCAGTTCGAGATTGGCGCCGATGCCATTAAAGATCACGAGCGGCGGCGAAGCATCGCTGCCTCGCCAGATGCCGACCCGCAGCAATTGACCTTCCAGAACGACGCTCTGGATCTCCATGGTGCGCACACTTTCCATCATTCTTTTCCTTATGAAATTCAACGGTTCGCCGCGCGAGCGCGCCAGCATTGCCCATCGCGAGGCCGGGTCACGCGTTCGGATCAAGCCTCGAGGACATAGGCTCCCGGCGCATCGGCCAGTCGCTTGTGCCGCCTGTTGCCAAGCGTCTTGGGTGCGGCGCGCAGTTCGCCCGAGCGTTCGGCGAGCCACTGGCGCCAGTCGTCCCACCACGAATCGGCATGAGGTTGAGCCCCGGCGAGCCATGCGTCGGCGTCTTCGGGCAGGTCTGCATTACAGAAGAACTTTGCTTTGGGATTGCCCGGCGGATTGATCAGGCTCTGGATATGCCCGCTCGAACTCAGCACGTAACGCGTGTTGCCGCCGAATGCGCGCGCCGTGTTGTAGACGCCTCGCCAGGGCGTGATGTGGTCGGTCATGCCAGCCATCACGTACGTGTCGCACGTTACCTCGGACAAATCGACCGGCGTGCCAAGGACGTTCAGTGCCCGGGGCTTGGTGAAGAGGTTGTCCTTGAAGATGTCGAGCAACTGGCCGTGCAGCTTCGCCGGAAGGCGTGTCGTGTCGTTGTTCCAGTAGAGAATGTCGAAGGCCGGCGGCGCCTTGCCGAGCAGATAGTTGTTGACCCAGAAGTTCCAGACGAGATCGTTGGGTCTCATCCAGGCGAACACGCGACCCATCTCCTCGCCTTCCAGCACGCCCTTGGCGATGCTGTTTTGTTTGGCCATCTCAACGGCCTCGGGCGTGGTAAAGAGCCCGAGTTGAGACCGGGCGGTATTGTCCAGCACCGCCACCATCAACGTGGCCGCATTGACGGTCTTCTGACCGCGGCTTGCCAGATGGCCGAGCAGCGCGGAGATCGTCATCGCACCGGAGCATGCGCCATGCAGGTTGACATCCGCGTTGCCGGTGATGTCGCGCACCGCCTGGATCGCTTCAATGAGCGCGGCGACATACGTGTCCATGTCCCAGTCGCGGTGCTCCTCGGTGGGATTGCGCCAGCTCACGGCGAACACCTGGAACTCGTTCTTCACCAGATACTCGACGATGCTCTTGTTCGCTGCCAGATCGAAGATGTAGAACTTGTTGATCTGCGGCGGCACGATCAGTTGCGCGCGAGCGTAGAGGTTCGGAGTCGCAGGCGCGTACTGAATGAGTTCAAGGACCTCGTTACGAAACACGACTGCACCGGGAGACGTGCCGAGATTCCTGCCCACGTCGAACGCGGTTTTGTCGACCTGGGTGGGCATGCCCTTGTTGTTCAGCGTATCGGCCAGCATGTTCCTCAGGCCCGCAGCGAGACTCGTTCCGCCCGAATCCACGAACTTCCTGAGCGCCGCGGGATTTCCGGCCAGCGTGTTGGTCGGCGCGAGGGCGTCGGTCATGAGCGACATCACGAACTGCGCGCGTTCCTTGCTCGCGTCATCGAGTGCCGAGCGCTCGACGAAGCCGGCGAGTGCATTACGCCACGCCTGATAGCCCCGCAGCGTGGTGCGGTACAGCGGCTGATCGCGCCATGCCGGATCGGCGAAGCGTTTGTCGCCTTGCTGCGGCACGGATGTTTCGTTGCCGGTCACAACCGACGTCAGATCGCGGGCGAGCGCCGCGGTCTGATCGAGCAGGAGCGCGGGATGTAGCATCGCCTGCGCGCCGATCTGCTGGACGGCGGCGAAAATATCAATGGCGCGCAGCCCGACGAACGGGTTGGGCCCGAGCATGCCGTCGGTCGCGCCAGCCGTAATGTCGTTGTTCTCTCTGTTCATGTTTGCTGCCACTTCGATCTCCATTCCTTCGTTTTTTGCCTTCTCTGACTGCGCGACCGTCACGCGACGAGCATCACAAGTGTCTGCGCAATCAGTGCGGGCTTGTCTTCGCCTTCGATCTGCAGTTCGTTGTCCGTCTTGACGACGATCCGGCCACCGCCCTTCCTTTCGACCGAAGCCAGCACCACGCGGCTTCGCACCCGGGCGCCGGCTTTGACCGGCGTCATGAAGCGCACTTTGTCGAGCCCGTAGTTCAAGCCGGCTGACGCATCGGACGGAATGAGGCCTACTTCGATCGCGAGCGTCGCCAGCAACGAAAGTGTCAGATAGCCGTGCGCGATGGTTCCGCCGAAAGGGCTTTCGCGTTTCGCGCGTTCTTCGTTCAAGTGAATCCACTGCGTGTCGCCCGTGCATTGCGCGAAGGCGTCGATGCGTGCCTGGTCGACGACGACCCAGTCCGACACACCCAGTTCCTGACCGACGAACTCGTCGATCGTCGCCATGCTGTATCCAATAATGCCCATGGTGATGCTTTCCGTTTGTGCGATCACGCGAACCGTTCGCGTAGCCGCTTCTTGTTCAATTTGCCCACGCTCGTCGACCTGCGGCACGCGTACTTCGATATCTGTCTCGTCTGACTGAACGCGAGCACGTGATTTCTGATGTCGTTCTCCGAGATCGCCTGCGCGAATCCAGCGCGAAGCGGCTGTTAACATGCTTCAGTTCTTGGTGTCTCGCTTATCGACTTACATATTTGGATAATGCGAATCACCGCCGCCCTCGGGTGTCACCCACACGATGTTCTGTGTCGAGACCTCGTTGCTTACATGCCGCCAAATGGTTTTTGCACGGTCAGCTTGTTGGTGACCGAAGTGACTCCGGGAACGCCCTTCGCGATCTCCGCGACCGTGCCCACTTGGGACGCGTCCGTGACTGAGCCATTGAGCGTTACAGCGCCGTCTTTTGCGATGACGCTGATATTGCCGGCACTGATCTCCTTGTGCTGCGCGATGGCGCTATAGACCTGCCGACGCAGGGTACGATTCGCCTTTCTTCCTGTGGCCGGTGCCGCTGAACCCGACGCCGCCATTGCGGATGCACCCGGTGCACTGGCCGTGTCGCTGGTCTGGGACCATGCGGTCATGGATGTTGCAACGATTACGGCTCCGACAGCCAGCCTGAATGTCTTGATACTCTTCATTGAATACTCCCCGACGCTAGTGTGTTGAGTTAAAAGTTCGTTTTAGGTGGCACGCATTGCTGGCCGTTCCCGACTCGGTGGGAATATGCGCCACGTGCTGTCTTGGTGTCGAAAAAAGAACATCGCAACCGAACCGGCCGCCGTTAATGTTTCGACGCACACATAGCATTCCCGTTTGGATCGTCTATTGCGGAACTCAGTCACCCGAAGCCCGTTCGCCGGATCCGGGGCCAGCCAGTGCTCGACAATCTCGCGCAACGAGTTTTTCGCTGTACTCATGACTTATCGTTCCGGTTATTTGATGCCAAGGCCCTGCCTGTGCACGTCATTAGTCGTGGGTTGAAGGTTGGCCGAATCAGAAGGTATGGCGGATGCCGGCCATCGCCGCGGTGGTGGACTTGCCCGGTGCGACGGGAGCCCCATAGACGACCGTCTGGTTCATGGTCCCATCGTTGTTGACATAGCCGACTTGCGCGTACGCCTTGGTCCGCTGCGACAGGTTGTATTCGGCGCCCACTGCGACTTCGCTCGAATGATTCGCCGAATGGTTCCGGTCCTTAAGGTAGTAGAAGCCGGACGTGACCTTGAAGCGCGGACTGAACTGGTAGCCCAGGCCGCCCGATGCCATTTCGAAGTCCGCGGTGTTGGTATTCGCCGGGTTCTTGCCGATGCCGTACGAGGCGGATATCGAGAACCCGCTGATCGTGTACATCGCACCGAAATAGTAAAAGCGATTGTTGGCCAGACCCGTCGCAGGCACAGCCGGCGCTGCCGGATAGGTCAGCGGAAACGGATTGGTGTCATGCCCGTTGTAGTACACGGCGGCGAGATTCAGACCGTAGTTCGAATACTTGAGCACCGCCGACTCGCGCGTGCCGCCCTGGAACTGGCCAGCAACACCGCCCGGCGCGTACTCGAGCGCGAGCGAGGCGCCATAGAATTTCGGCGAATTGTAGACCAGCGCATTGCTGTCATACAGGGCGCCGATCGGGGCGTTCGTGCTGGTGCCCGGCCAGCCGGCCGCCTGATTCACGCCCAACCACGCAGTCAGAATACTGCCGAAATACTGTGCGCCGCGGACGTCGGTTTCCGACATCGCGTAGATCATTGGAATGATCTGGCGGCCGGCGTCGATCGTGCCGAACGGGCCGGATGCCCCAATCGTCGCGAACTGGCTGAAGATCGCGGCCGTACCCGGCGTATCGGACAGTCCAAACTTGCCGTTCGTGGTGTTGAATACGCCCTGCAGCTTGAAGTTGATCTTGTAGCCGCCGCCGATGTCTTCGCTTCCCTTCAGTCCCCAGTAGCTCGAATAGATGCCGCCGTCCTTGAGTTGATAGACGTGTCCCAGGTTGCGGGCGGTTGCCTGGAACGTCGCCGCCGATGTGCTTTGATACAGCAGGCCGGTGTCGACTACGCCGTAGAGCGTAACCGATGATTGGGCGTGGGCGGCGGTGGCGAACATCGCCAGCGCCGCGGCACTACTCAATTTTAACTTCAACGTTGATTTCATTTTTTCTCCTCCGGTCGTGGGGCCTCCGGGTGAATCCGGCGGCTTATTGGTCGTTGCTTGTATGAAAATGCGTTGCCGCTTCGTCGGCGTGTCAGGCCGAGTGGTCGTAATCCGCGTACCGCTCCCGCAACCTGTGCTTGGACACCTTGCCGGTCGCGCCGAGCGGGACCGACTCGACGAACGCCACCGCGTCGGGCTTACACCCCTTCGCCGCCTGGCCGTGAAAGAAGACGAGCAGTTCGTCCACGGTGAACGCGCTGCCCGGCCTTCTCGCGACCAGCTGCTGCGGCGGTTCGTGATGCCGCGCGGCAATGCACACCGCACTCGCGGTCGGGATGCTGGCACGCGACGTTCTCGATGTCGGCCGAACTGAGCCAGCACTGTCGGAGACGATCACGCTGGATAGGTATGCCGCCTCGCACCGGGGGGGCGCGAAATGAAAACCGATGTTCTGCTTGTCTGCGCTCTCGCGCTTAAGGACACCAGTGCGCCATCCATCTGAAACGCTGTCGTGTCCATTCGGTTGTATTAAGACATCCTTAATTACACGAAACATCTTGGCCGCATCAGCTATTTGCACCATAGCCTCGCGCGCCGCGCAGATAACGCACGCCAATCAACAGGACGATGGCGGACGCGACACTGGCGAGCGGCAATAGTTGCAAGGCGGGCGCCAGGCCCAGTCGGTCTGCCAATGCGCCCGTCACAAAGGAACCCGGCGCCAGCCCAAGAATGTTCAAGGCTAGGGCGAGCGTGGCCATGGCTGTACTGTGAATCGCCTTGGGCGTCAGATTCGCGACCATCGTACCGGCCGGGCCCATCACGCCCGCGCTAAAGAACATCGCCAATGCGATGAGAGTGAGCTGGGCTGAACCGGCGGGAAACTGAAATGCCGCGAACAGCAATGCTCCGCAGGTCAGGTTAAAGGTGACCGCCAGGAGCACTTTCCGTCGCGGCGAATCACGTCCCAGGCGATCTGACAGTGCGCCGCACAGGGGCATTCCACATGCACCGCAAAGGACGAAGATTGCTGCGACGCCGCCCGCCTTGCTCAGTGGCATGTCATAGACCCGATTCAGAAAGCTCGGCAGCCATGCAAGCAGGCCACCGCTGATGAAGAGCTGCAGCCCGCTGCCGATGTAGACGCAGATCAATGCCGGCGAGGAGAACAGATCTTTCAGCACTTGCCTGACGCGGACGGGCGCCAGCGATTCAGCTTGCCTGATGCCGGTTGATTGGCCTTTCTTCCCTTCGATCCGCGCCGGACTGGCGACCATCATATAAAGCACGGTGAGCGCGATGCCAAAGACTGCCATGCCAACGAACGCACTGCGCCAACCAAAGTGGCTCGCCAGCGAACCGCCAAACCCGATCCCCATTACTGACCCGATCATGCCGCCCGCGAAAAATGCGCCTGCTACCGTGGAGGTATGCCGTGCGGGAAACATGCTGATGAGAATGGCCATGCCAACGCTGGCGTAAGCGGCTTCGCCGACACCGACCAGAAAGCGCGCCGACAGCAACGTAAAGTAGTTGTGCGATAGGCCGCAAAGCAAGGTCGCGACGCTCCAGATCGCCGCCATGATCGTCACGCTGCGTACACGACCCCATCGGTCGGCCGCAAGCGAGATGGGGAATGCCAGAATGCCAACAGCCAGCGAGACAATGCCACTGAGCGCTCCGAGCTGAGCGTCGGACAGTCCCCAGTCCGCCTTTATTTGCGGAAAGACCGCGCTGAGCACCTGCCGCGACATATAGTCGGACAAGAGCAGTCCGAATGTCAGCGCAAAAATGACCCATGCATAGCCGCGAATGCGCTGCGGGCGCTCATCGTCATAGGACGCTATTTCTTGCATAATCACTGCCACAATTCTGTCTCCTGTTATTGCTGCTGCAAATGCCGTCTGTGCGCAGCTCTCTCTTTTCAGCTCTGGCGTCTGCGGCGGCGTGTGCCAGGCTTTCCCACGGCCGCTCTTTCATCCTGGCGGCTCTGAGGGAAAGT
Source organism: Caballeronia hypogeia (assembly GCF_001544875.2). Taxonomy (GTDB): domain Bacteria; phylum Pseudomonadota; class Gammaproteobacteria; order Burkholderiales; family Burkholderiaceae; genus Caballeronia; species Caballeronia hypogeia. The sequence continues at coordinate 56,377 of NZ_FCOA02000007.1, read as the reverse complement.
GAAACCTGCCCTGTGCGCAAGCTGTCGCTGGACGCCCCCGATCTGGGCATCGCAGCCGGACAACCTGGACGCTAGCGCTTGAACTGCTCGAGAAATTCCAGGAGCAGTTCGTTAACCTTATCAACGCTTTCTTCCGCCGCAGCATGGCCCACGCCGGGTAGCAGCACCTTTTTCTGCAGTCCGGGTTGATAGATGTCGAGCCGGTGGTAGATACTGCGAATCTCAACCGGTTCGAATGAAGGGTCGGCAGCGCCACCGATGAACATGCTCGGCTGGCGAACGACCGCGCCATCCAGAAACGAGGTGATTTCCCAGTTCCGGTCGCGACAGCGGTAGTAGTTAATGGCGCCGGTAAATCCCGTGCGCGTGTATTCGTCGACGTAGTAGTCGATCGCCCGTGCGCTCAACCACGACGGGAACTCCTTCGGCTCAGTGAAGGAGTTAAGAATGGGCTCACCGGCTTCGATGAACAGGCGCCAACGCTCGGCGCCGACGGCGCTGCCGGAGACAGAGTAGAAAATGCTACGCAATGTCTTGCGCGGATCGCTGGCCAACTCGCGATCCGGCTTGCCGATCTGCTGGAAGTACAGGTGGTGGAACACCCGGCCCTTCGCCATTTCTTGCAAGCCCACGGTCGGTCTGATCTTTCCGCGCGGTGGCACCGGAGTATTGAGCATCACGAGGCCGCGGAACAGATCGGGCCTCAGCATGGCGGCCGCCTGAGCGACCCATGCGCCCAGGTCGTGTCCGACGATCACCGCGGACGTTTCACCCAGGGCCGCCATCAAGCCAACTATGTCGCCGACTGCCTGGCTCATGTCGTAGGCTTCAATGGCATCCGGCCGATCGGTTTGCCCAAATCCCCGTTGATCGGGGACGACGACCCGAAAGCCGGCCGCGGCCAAGGCTCCGATCTGGCGCCGCCACATGTACCAGAGGTAGGGAAAACCATGCAGCAGAATAACGAGCGGGCCCTGCCCCTCGTCGATGTAATGCATGCGAATGCCGTTGACTTCGGCAAAGCAGTGGTTGAATGCGGCGGGGTCGTCGGCATCCACTTGCCCCAATGTGGCGAGCGGCTGATCGATGCGCAGTGCAGCACTTGTATCCATTGTCTGTCTCCAAGCTGTTGTATTTCCTGGCCTCTAAGGTATCTCTGACATGAGTTCCGTCCTATACTTCCTAGGACATAAGCTTGAGCATTTGGGACAGGAGACGTCGGTGCATACCCTGACGCGAAGTGCCAGCCTTACCGACTATGAGCACGTTGCCCATTCAGTGGGGCTCGATCCGTTTGCGATGCTGCGGATGGCCAAGCTGCCGCCCAAGGTCCTCATCGATCCGAATCTGATGATCAGTGCCGATTCGGTGGGGTGGCTGCTGGAGGAGTCGGCCCGCCTGTCCGGCAAAGAGGCCTTCGGCCTGTTGCTCGCGGAAACGAGAAGCCTGGGCAATCTGGGCATGCTGGCGCTGGCGATCCGGGAAGAGCCCACGCTGCGCGCAGCAGTGCAATTTTTCGCCCGCTATATGCGCCTGCACAACGCCGGCGTGCAATTGCGGCTTGACGATGCGGGCGACGTCGCGCTGCTGCATATAGGCGTGAATACGCAGGGTCATGGCGTCTGGCGCCAGGCTGTCGAAATGACAACCGGGATCGTCTTGCGGACGTTGAGAGTGCTGGCCCACGACGCCTTCCGGCCGGCAAAGATCAGTTTCACCCACGAGCGGCCCGCCAGCCTTGACGTGCACCGCCGCGTGCTGGGAACAGCGATCGAGTTTTCACAGGAATGCAATGCCATCGTTTGCCGCAGCCGCGACCTGGACAGGCCCATCCCTGCGGCAGACCCGGCGTTGAATCGCGAGATGAAACGATTGCTGGACATGCAGTTGGCTAGCCTGCGCGACGAGCCGGTGCAGCGGACGCGCCAGATCGTCAGGATGCTGCTGCCAAGCGGACTGTTTTCGGTCGATCGGGTTGCCCAGCATCTTGGCATGCATCGACGCACCCTTAACCGGCACCTCGCGGCGGAGGGCGAGAGTGTCACCACGATCATCAATGCGGTACGGGCTGAACTCGCCGAGGAGTATCTAGCCAACCGCGAACGCAAGTTGTATGAAGTCGCCGAACTTCTCGGCTTTTCCTCTGCCTGTGAACTTTCTCGCTGGTTCCGCGGGCAGTTTGGTAAGACACCCTCGGATTGGGCCGCCCATTACCGAGAGAGCAAGGCGACCGCCGGACCCATCTCGCGTAAGTAGGAAAGCGTCGAGGACGTTTGACGCGTCCCTTCGTCATCCCAAGTAGCCACACGGCCTGAACTGGCCGCACCCTGCACATTCCTGACGTTATAGATCCCCGCCTGCTTCCGCGATTGCGGCTTTACCGCCCGGACTGTAGCGGAGCGTAATCGCTATCGGCTTTCCAGCCATGGGTCCTGGCCTTGCGTCCCAATATGCAAAGAAATTGTCATTCCAAATCAATAGCATCGCGGCCGCACTGCCTATCATGACTCCCGCGGCACCGATGAAGATCAAGGTGGGGATTTGCACGCCCGCCATCGGCCCCGAACCCAGCAACGTCAGCCTGGCTGTTGGCGCCCTAGATCTGCTTTGAATTGAGACAGTCCCATGCATACCCTGACGCGAAGTGCCAGCCTTACCGACTATGAACACGTCGCCCGATCGGTGGGGCTCGACCCGCTTCGTATGCTGCAGAAGGCCAAGCTGCCGGTCACGGTCCTCGACGATCCGACTCTGATGATCAGTGCCGATTCGGTGGGATGGCTGCTGGAGGAGTCAGCACGCCTGTCCGGTCAGGAAGCCTTCGGATTGTTGCTCGCGGAAAAGAGAAGCCTGGCCAATCTCGGCATGCTGGCGCTGTTGTACCAGGAAGAGCCCACGCTGCGTTCAGCAATGCAATCTTCCATCCGCTATGTGCAACTGCACAACGCCGGCGTGCGATTGTGGCTTGACGATGCAGACGAGATAGTCCTGCTGCATGTGGGCATGGATATGCGGGGAGACGGCGTCTCGCGTCAAGCTATCGAAATGTCGACCGGCATCGTACTGCGGACGTTCAGAATTCTCACCCGCGATACCTTCCGGCCGGTCGGGGTCACCTTCACTCCCGAGCGCCCTGCCAGTCTTGTAGTGCACCACCGCGTGCTAGGCACGGCTATCGAGTTTTCACAGGAATGCAATGCCATCGTTTGCCGAGGCCGCGACCTGGACCTGCCCATCCCTGCGGCAGACCCGGCGCTGAATCGCGAGATGAAACGATTGCTGGACATGCAGTTGGCTAGCCTGCGCGACGAGCCAACGCAGCGGGCGCGCCAGATCGTCAGGATGCTGCTGCCAGGCGGACTGTGTTCGGTCGAGCAGGTTGCTCAGCATCTTGGCATGCATCGACGCACTCTTAACCGGCACCTCGCGGCGGAGGGTGAGAGTGTCACCACGATCATCAATGCGGTACGTGCTGAACTCGCCGAGGAGTATCTAACGAACGGCAAACCCAAGTTGTATGAAGTCGCCGAATTTCTCGGCTTTTCTTCTGCCGGCGACTTCTCGCGTTGGTTCCGCGGCCAGTTTGGCGAGACACCTTCGGATTGGGCCGCCCAATATCGGGAGAGCCGGGCAGCAGCCAGACCCATCTTGCATCCGTAGGAAGGCACCACACTGCCCGAACCAGACGCACCTTCTACGCGTTGCTGACGTTATAGATTCCGCCTGCTACCGCGATTGCCGGCTTTACCGACTGGACTGCACGGAAGCGCTATCGCTATCGGCCTTCCAGGCCTTAGCCCTGGCCTCGCGTCCCAATGTGCAAAGAAATTGTCCAGCCAAATCAATACCATCGCGGCCGCACTGCCTAGTATGACTCTCGTGGCACCGGCGAAACGATGCCCCTGCCGTGATGACAGAGGCCAGCTACATCTGCCGGACGCACACATGGCTCGCCGCCGCACAAGCGAAGATTTGAGACATCAATGACAGCAACCGCCGAACCCCAAAACACTTCTTCACAAGCCGCGCCCGTGGCACCGGCCATTGTCCGGCCATCGGTGCGCCAGCATTCGATCAAGGTGGAGATCTGCACGCCCGCCATCGGCGCCGAACTCAGCAACATTAACCTTGCTGATGCCGCGCTGGACCCTGACGCGATCGCCGAGATAAGGGCCCTGTGGCTGAAGCATAAAGTCCTGTTCTTCCGCGATCAGCACATTACGCCGATGGAGCAACAGAATTTCGCCGCGCAATTCGCCAGACTGGAAGCCCATCCCCTTGCCCCGAGCCATCCGGAGGCGGACAAGCTGCTGATGCTGTACCGCAATCTCGACCCGGGCAAGCCAAAGAGCTACGTCGAGAAGGTCAGCCGCGAAAACCTCTGGCATGCCGATGTCACCTTCAAGAAGGCGCCGCCCCGCGGAGCGGTGTTGCGTTGCGAACTGGGTCCGGAGACCGGCGGCGACACCATCTGGTCCAACATGGTGATGGCCTACGAAAAGCTGCCCAACACCATCAAACAACGGATCGACGGCCTGTACGCACAGCACAATGCCGAGCACATCTTTGGCGCCCAGTTGCCGGTCACAGAACGTCACGCGATGGCCGCGAAGAACCCCGCCGCCGAGCACCCGGTGGTGCTCACCCATCCCGAGACGGGCGAAAAGGTGTTGTTCGTCAACTCAACGTTCACGACTCATTTCTCGAATTTCTACAACTTCGAAGACATCCGGTACGGCCAGGACTTCATGCCGGAGGCGCATCACCTGCTGAACTATCTGACCTCTCAGGCCGCGATTCCGGAATACCAGGTACGCCTGAAATGGAGCACCAACACGGTCGCCATGTGGGACAACCTGCAGGTTCAGCACTACGCCGTGGCGGACTACGGCAATGCGCCAAGAAAGATGCTGCGCGCCACCCTCACGGGCACCGCGCTGGTCTAAGGCAAACAGTTTCCTCGGACTAGCCACGGCAACCGGCCTGCTGTCCCAATGTGCAAAGAAATTGTCCCGCCAAATCAATAGCATCGCGGCCGCACTGCCTAATATGACTTCCGTGGCACCGATGAAGCGATGCCCTGCCGTGATGACAGAGGCCAGCTACATCTGCCGGACGCACACATGGCTCACCGCCGCATAAACACAGACTGGAGACTTCAATGACATCAAGCGCTGTAACCCAAGACACCATTTCACAAGCCACGCCCATGGCACCGGCCATTGTCCGGCCATCGGTGCGCCAGCATTCGATCAAGGTCGAGCTTTGCACGCCCGCCATCGGCGCCGAACTCAGCAATATCAGCCTCGCTGATGCCGCCCTCGATCCGGATGCCATTGCCGAAATCCGGGCGCTGTGGCTGAAGCATAAGGTGCTGTTCTTCCGCGATCAGGTCATTACGCCGATGGAGCAACAGAACTTCGCCGCGCAATTCGCCGAACTGGAAGCCCATCCCTTTGCCGCGAGCCATCCGGAGGCGGACAAGCTGCTGGTGTTCTACCGCAATCTCGACCCGGGCAAGCCCCAGGGCTTCGTCGAAAAATCCAGCCGTGAAAACATCTGGCATGCCGATGTCACTTTCCGGAAGGCTCCGCCCCGCGGAGCGGTGTTGCGCTGCGAACTGAGCCCGGAGACCGGCGGCGACACCATCTGGTCCAACATGGTGATGGCTTATGAAAACCTGCCCGCGGCCGTCAAGCAACGGATCGATGGCCTGTACGCCAAGCACGATGCCGAGCACGCCTTTGGCGCCCAGATGCCGATCGCAGAACGTCACGCGATGGCCGCGAAGAACCCCGCCGCCGAGCACCCGGTGGTGCTCATCCATCCTGAGACGGGCGAGAAGGTCTTGTTCGTCAACACCGTCTTCACGACCCATTTCTCGAACTTCTACAACTTCGAGGACATCCGGTACGGTCAGGACTTCATGCCGGAGGCGCATCACCTGTTGAACTATCTGACCTCCCAGGCCGCAATTCCGGAATACCAGGTACGCCTGAAGTGGAGAACCAACACGGTTGCCATGTGGGACAACCTGCTGGTTCAGCACTACGCCGTGGCGGACTACGGCAATGCGCCAAGAAAGATGCTGCGCGCCACCCTCTCGGGCGCCCCGCTGGCCTGAGCCGACCGGCTCCCTCCGCAATTCCAGGGTTGCCCGCCTGTGTCTGATGGGCGGGCCACCCCTGACACGTTTTTCCGATTTTCGACCACATCCACACCAATGGAGACAGATATGCTTTACGAACAAATCGACACCGCAGTCATCGATGGCGAATCGCTGCCGTGGGTACCGTTGACGCCCTATTCAGAACAGATCCTGGTGAAATACTTCAAGCTTGACCCGATCCGGGGTGAATGGATCGTAATGATGAAGGCACCACCGGGCGTGCAACTGCCCAAGCACCACCACACCGGTACGGTCATGGTCTACACGATCGAAGGCAAGTGGAAATACGAGGAGCACGACTGGGTCGCCGGTCCTGGCAGCGTCGTGTACGAAACCGCTGCATCGACCCACACGTTTGAAGTCGTCGAGGCAGGCAAAAACGGAGATGTGCTCACGCTGGTTCAGGTGAACGGCGATCTCCTGTTCCTCGACGGGAACGACAACATCGTCGCGCTCGAAAACTGGAAGACCTCGCTGAACCGCTATCTTGCCTACTGCGAGCACCATGACATCAAGCCGAAAGATCTCACGGCATTCAACTGATCTGAAATCCATGGAGACTCCCGATATCCCCCGGGGTCCTCGTGACACTCAGTGCTTCGGCCGCAAGACGCAATAGACGGTCCGGCCATATCAGCACTCCGGCACCAGGCCGGTCATCGCAGATCATAGGCGGCGAAAAGACGGCTGCGTGCACCGAACACGCAGCCCGTGTCGCATCGCGATCTCTCCCGCTGCCAGAGCCGTTGTCTTAGCGCAAAAAACCCAGGAGAGGGAAACACGGGGTCTCGGTTCGCGTCCTTGAAGCGGAACCGGACAGAGGAGTACGGCCATCTGCCCGCTCCCCGATCACAGACATTACGAACGGAACGACGCCATGAATGGCTTGATGATGCAAAAGAAGTTGTTGATCTCCTCACTCATTGTGCATGCCGATCGCCATCATGGCGATACAGAGATCGTGTCCCGGCGGGTGGAGGGCGATATCCATCGCTACACTTTCCGTGACTGCCACCGTCGCGCTCGCCAGATGGCCAACGCGCTGACGAGCCTGGGTGTCAAACCCTCCGACCGGATCGGCACGCTGGCATGGAATGGCTACCGTCACCTGGAGTTGTACTACGGCGTCTCCGGCATGGGTGCCATTCTGCATACCATCAACCCTCGTCTGCATGAAGACCAGGTCGCTTATATCGCGAATCACGCCGAAGACCAGTACATCTTCTTCGACCTGACCTTCCTGCCGTTGATCAAGGCCGTCGCCGAGCGCTGCAAGACCGTCAAGGCGTTCATCGCCATGACCGATTACGTCCACATGCCAAAAGACGCCGGCATTGACAACCTGCTGTGCTATGAAGAGCTGATCCAGCAGAGTTCGTCCGACTACTCCTGGCCGGTTCTCGACGAGGACGCCGCCAGTACGCTCTGCTACACCTCTGGCACGACGGGCAACCCGAAAGGCGTCCTGTACAGCCATCGCTCATCGATGCTGCACACCTATGCGGCGGCGCTGCCTGATGCGCTGAACTGTTCGGCGCGCGACGTGATCCTGCCCGTCGTGCCGATGTTTCATGTCAATGCGTGGGGACTTCCGTACATCGCGTGCATGGTCGGGGCCAAACTTGTATTTCCGGGGCCGGCTCTGGACGGAAGATCACTGTATGAACTGCTCGATGCCGAGCAGGTTACGCTCTCCGCTGGCGTTCCGACCGTCTGGCAAAGCCTGCTAAGTCATGTTGAGGAAACAGGCCAGTCATTCTCGAGCATGAGACGCACCATCATTGGTGGCGCGGCCTGCACCCCGGCCATGTTATGCAAGTTCCAGGAAACCTACGGTGTAGCGGTATTGCACGCCTGGGGGATGACTGAACTGAGCCCTATGGGAACCATCTGCACCATGAAGGCCAGGCACCTTAAGATGTCCCTGGAAGAGCGTCATGCCGTGCAGTCTAAGCAGGGCCGTGTGGTGTTTGGTGTCGACATAAAAATCGTTGGCCAGGACGGCATGGAGTTGCCCTGGGACGGCGCGACTTCTGGTGACCTGCTGGTGCGTGGGCCATCGGTGGTGTGCGACTACTTCAGGAACGAAGGGGAAAGTCCGCTGCAGTTCGACGGCGAAGGACAAGCATGGTTTCCGACCGGCGATGTTGCGACCATTGATGCCGATGGTTTCATGCAAATCACCGATCGCAGCAAGGACGTCATCAAGTCGGGTGGCGAATGGATCGGCTCCATCGACCTGGAGAATATCGCGATGGCGCACCCGGCAGTCTCTCAGGCAGCGTGCATTGCCGCGAAACACGCGAAGTGGGACGAGCGTCCATTGCTGATCGTCGTCACGAAACGGCAAGCGGATTTGACGCGGGAAGAACTGCTCGCCTTTTATGAAGGCAAGATCGCGAAATGGTGGACGCCGGACGATGTGGTCTTCATCGACGAGATCCCGCTGGGTGCAACAGGGAAAATTCTGAAAAATCAGTTGCGAGAGCGCTACGGCGATTTCCTGATGCAGCCAGCGGAACGCCGACGCGTCGCCTGACCCGGCGCGCCATGGCCCTCGCCACACCCGATGGCTCCGGCACCTCGATGAGTCATCCGATCGGGGGCCACGGGCGCGCTATTTACCGTCAAGGCCGTGCACGAGTTGCATCGCGTCCAGCGTCGGTATGCGCTGGTCACGATGTTCATTGGAGGCGGACAGGGAATCGCGGCCGTCTTCGAGCGCACCTGATTGGTTGAGTACAGGCTTGGCAGCCACCATCGGCACGGGGTCCAATGAACGATGTCTGGCTGCGCGTTATGCGCATCTGAAGGACGTCGTCACTCACCCATTACCCCATCACTCATGCAATCCCCATCCGACAGAAGGCCACCACTGAGCCCCGCGCAAGCACTGCCTTTGCTAGGGGTTCTGGGCATTCTGGTATCCCTGTGGTCTGACATTCTGTTGCCTACCCTCACGGCGATTCAGCAGGACCTGCACATATCGGCTACCTCCGTGCAGCAAACGGTGTCGCTCTTTTTTGTAGCCAATGCCTTTATGTGCTTGTGGCATGGCGTCATTTCAGACGCCTACGGAAGGCGAAGGCCTCTGCGTTTCGTATTAGTGGTGCTGCTGCTGTCTTCCTTGTTGTGTTTAAAAGTGACGCGCATTGAGGAACTCTGGGTGCTGCGAACCGTGCAAGGCCTGGCAGCCGGCATAGGAACGATTCTGTGCCGTGCCATCATTCGCGACATGTATTCAGGCGCCGACGCACAAAAAATGATTGCGCGTACGAGCATGGTCCAGTGCCTGGGGCCCACCTTGGTACCCATGCTAGGCGGATGGCTGACGTTCGTATGGGGGTGGCGCGCAGTATTTGCCTTCCTTTCGGTGATGGCGGTGCTGATGTTGATGGTCTACAGTCGGCTGTTGCCGGAAACCCTGCCGCGTATCCGCCGTCAGCCTATGCGCGCCGACACTCTGTGGCGCGCCTACCGCATTGTGCTAGGGTCGGCCTGGTTTATGCGCCTGACCGTGGCCCATGCCTGTAACTGGATGGCGATGTTCCTATATGTCGCAGCCGCTCCACAGTATGTAATCCATCTTTTGGGGCGCCCTGCGACCGAGGTCTACGTGGCATATGTGCCAATGGTGCTGGGGCTGATTGCGGGCCTGGTATGTCTGCCACTCCTGCTTCAGCGATGGGGCACGCAGCGCACTGTGCGCGTGGCCTACCTCGGCTTTCTGGTTGTCAATCTTATTAATGTGGCATTGGCCCTGCTGGTGGCACCCGGGCTAATTCACCTGGTGCCGTTGGGTGCTTATGCCTTTATGGTGGCCCTGTCCATGCCGCTGCTCATAGGGCATGCGCTGCAACCATTTCCTGAGAACGCGGGCTTAGCCGCATCCTCCCAGATGCTTTTGCAATACACAGGCATGGCCCTGATAGCCGGCGTGCTGGCCCCGCTGCTTTGGAACTCCTTCTGGCTCATGGCCGTGGGCTGTGCGGCGCTTACGCTGGTTGGCGCAATGTTGTTGCTTTGGCAAGGCCGAGCCACTCGTCAGGCAAATCGATTACCCGTGGCCTGAATCGGCGGCCGGCTTCTGCGCTTCTTCACTTGAAGACACGGCCCGCCTGCTCCCTCGCTGTTGACGGCGTTCAACGGGTCCACTAGCGGTAGTGCGTCCCACGCCATCCCAACGATGAAGGATGACGACGACTGGAAAGGGGCCCTGTTCCGATGGCTGAGAAAGCTCCGCGCCCATGCCGCTACCTGGGCAGCCTACAGTGGCATCGTCAAAAACGGGTAGGTCACGTGCTTTAGACTATAGACACGCAGGCCAAAAGTATCAGCATCGCAACCAGTTGCGCGACGCCCCAGCGAATTTTGATCGCATGTCTTGGCGGAGTTTTCAACGGCATCCGATTTGACGCTGTTCCACGGATGCTCGCTGGAAATGGGGCGGCTGGAAAGCCCTCCGTAGCGGTTCGGCTCATTCAGGCGCGGCAACGGACCCGGCATGCAGCCCCCCGACAAGGAAGATCAAAGCCAGGGACGATCACCGTTCAGTAAGCGAATCAAATTTGCGGAGGCCATCATAAAGATCGTAACCAACTTTGCAGGCCGCGCGCAGGAGTCCGCCCCTCGCCACCATGCAGAGGCGAATGAGTCACGCAGCGGCTTGCGGCGCTCGACGCAGGTGCCGGCAATCGACGTCTTCGAGGGGACGCGAGGGAGACTAGAAAACACGGCGAAGGGGCAATTCCATGCCACGGTCGATCAGAGCGGTTGGCGACGAACGGGCGCTATTCGTTCTCGGTGCCGGAGTCCGTCGCGCGCGCAGAGCTGCGCCCTTTGACCAGAGGGAACGAACTATGAAATACCTTGGGCGAGCTCGCCGGGCTTAACTGACTTCCCTGTTCCATTGCTCCCCAGGCCCCTAATGCGTCAGAGCACGTGAGGATCGTGGGTATCGTCCAGGGACGCAGCGCGCCGTAGTCGTCAAAGGTCTTCGCCAGGGGAAGGCCCCCTTGGCCTTCAACCTGCTTGGGCGAGCGCTAGGTTCCGTTGTGACCGGGGTATTGGCAGACCGACTGGGGATGACGCCGTTGAACCAGCGTGTCAGTGCGCTGTCAGGCTGGTAGCGCAGCCAGCACCATGCCATCCGGTGAGTAACGCGCCCACTCGTCGGTTGCCCCGTCTGCTGATGCCCTGGTCGACCTGGCTCTCGCCGCTGTTGTAGGGCTAGGCCACCAGCCCCGTACAGGCTCCCACCTGGCGCCGGTTGTTGAACTCCGTCCAGAACAGTTCGAGCGCGAGGCGCGATCGGCTTGCAACTGTTGCCACCCGCCAGCGTCGCATCCGCCGCCGTATTGTTGATTGGCGTGCGTCCCTGCGCGGAGAACGTCGTCCAAACGAATTTCCGCAGCCTTGTGTCATCGGGTCGCTGTTTCACGACAACTGCCGATCGTCGGCACCGTGAAAGTGTTGCCACTTTCTGAATGTCCTATAGAATCGCTGTGCAGATCTCTTGGACCGCAGACCAGAAAAATCAGGGCGGTTGTTTGAAGACAGTACACACTCCCGCCGGTGCTTATGAAGCTAGGTCAATCGTATTCGATGTCGATTCGTTATGAGCAAGGAGGGTAGCAAACGACCATCGCCAAGCGCGAACGGTCGTACCGTCGTAGCGGACCAGGATCCCTGTCGGGATCTAACATGACTTTTGACAACGGGAGCGAGCAATGAAGGTTATCAGAACACTCAGGTTGGTTGGCGGGGCATTGATGGCTGCGGCATCCGTTGCTGCATGGTCGCAGACTAGCGAACCCGCTGCCGCGCCTGCTCAGTCCAGCATCGCACCAGCAAGTGAGCCAAGTGCGAAAGCGACCAAACAGGCGAATCGCGGTCTGAGCAAGAAGGTGCTTCATGCACTGTCGAATGGAGGTGTCAACACATCCGGAATCAACGTAACCGCTAAAGGTGGTGCGATTGTGCTTGCCGGACACGTCCCCGACTCCACGCAAATCGATAAAGCCAGCAAGGTAGCGAAGAGTGTACCGGGCGTTACGTCGGTGAAAAATGCACTATCTCTTAAAGAGATGGGCCAGTAACGGTTTTTCGTCAGTCGGCCGGGTTGCCCCGGCTGGCACGCGGCAGGCACTCAAGCTGCCGTTCTTTCTTCAGTCGTGGATCTTGTCGGGCCTGCGCACCGCACGCGCGTGCCTTGAACAATCTTCGTCATTGCGCCGCTCGCATTGCGCACGCACGTTCAGGCCACCGCTTCTTCGTCGGAATGTTTTCACCTTCTTCTTCGAGTGCCGTTCGCACCTCTTCGTGAATTCTCGCGTCGTAGGCCGGTTTCTTCCCCGGTGTCGTGCCCGCCAAACGCTGGTTCGGTCCAAAATCTTCCCATGTCTAACGTCGTTCGGTATGTGCTTCATTACCGCGCGCGGGTTGACGCGTCCCCGCTCAAGCTTGCAGACGCATCGATCACTGCGGCAGTAATGTAACGCCGTCATGTGGCCCTTATGGGCCGCCGGTGGAAATTGATCATGCAGGAAAGAAAAAGAGTGCTTGTCGCTGTGGGCGAGCACGATCGCACTGTTAGTTCGTTGCCCAGTCGCTGACATTGCGCTACCACGTGGTAGATCTTTAAGATTCGCTACCGCCCCACCCGCGTCGTTGCGCAGAAGCTATGGCCGCGAAAAAGAATCTGCGACCAATCTCCACGTTCGCGCAACAAAACTAATCTAAAGGGTAATAATACGAATTATCAGGCATGGAGCATCGCGAAAAGTCGGCGTTGGCGGCCACCGAACTCCGGAGTGCGCGCCGGCGCGCTATCTGAGGATTCGGCTGGACGCCCTTGGACGAGCTGTATGCGATCCATCACCGACGCCCCTCAGAGGGGGATGTGCGGCGTGCAGCATGTGTAAACGCGGCGTTGGGTTAGCGAAGGTCCGCAGGGATTTTCCAGGGAAGCAGTGCGTCGTAGTCGTCGACGGTCTTTGCCAGAGGTAGCCGCTGGAACAGCCAGGTGAGGTAACGATACGGGTCGATGCCGTTGGCCTTGCAAGTTTCGACCAATGCGTAGAGATTGGCGCTTGCGTTCGCACCGTCGACGGTGTCCGAGAACAGCCACCCGCGGCGCCCGACGCAGAAGGGACGGATTGAGTTTTCGCAGGGATTATGCCGACTCCCCGATTATGCCGCGTCATGAATGCGCGCGACGGTGGATAGGGTCGTTCGTGATTGCCGTGTCGGCATAACCGTATGATTTCTCAGGCTGGCTTTCTTGCTGGCCAGGAGAGATCACATGAAGGTGACACGCAGAGCCAGCAAATCTGGCGGGCTGCCGGCCCGTCACATTGATGCATTTCTTGACCGTCTACGCGCGGCACACTATTCCGAGGTGACGCTTCGCAAGAAACGAAGTGTCCTATATACGTTCTCTACGTGGATGAGGAACGGGGACATCGACCTGATTAATCTCGATGAGTCTGTCACGGCGCGCTTTATAAAGCGCATGATCGACGCATCACAAGACCGTGTCCAGCGTGCGCGTCCCACCTTACGGCAGTTTCTCGCCTACCTGCGCGCGGAAGCCATTGTGTGCCCGCCGACGTTAGACGGCCAGTCGGAGATTGAGAACATCTATCGGGGATACCTGGATTATCTAAGGCAGGATCGCGGACTAGCGAAGAATTCGCTGCTTGTCTACGGGCCTTTCATTCGCGACTTTCTCGACAGCCACGCGGCTGGCGACGGAAGTAAATTGCCCGATGCGTTTGACGCGGTAACGATCCGGAATCATCTTCTTGCCCGCAGCAAAGGTCGATCAGCGGAGTACACGCGACTGATGGCAGTTGCGCTTCGCTCGTTCTGCCATTTCCTCTTTCTGCGCGGCGATACGGCCCGCGACCTGTATGAGGCAGTGCCCTCGGTTCGTAAGTGGCGGCAATCGACGGTACCGACATTCCTTACGCCCGAGCAGCAAGAGGCGCTCATTGCATCTGCAAACCGGTCGACTCCGACGGGGCGTCGTGACTATGCAATCCTGCTGTTGTTGGCGCGACTCGGCTTACGTGCCGGAGAGATCGTCGCAATCGAGCTCGACGACATTCACTGGCGTTCGGGGGAACTCGTCGTTCATGGTAAGGGGAAGATGGTCGAGCACGTGCCGCTGCCATGGGAAGTCGGCGAAGCAATCGCAGCTTATCTTCGCGATGGTCGTGGACCGAGTGCATCGCGGCGCGTCTTCCTTCGCAGATTGGCACCTCGGGTTGGATTGGCGGGGCCGGCGGCGATTGGCAAGATTGTATGTCAGGCCTTCGCACGGGCCGGCTTCCGCCCTGCGTGCCGGGGTGCCGCACATCTATTCCGTCACGGTCTCGCGACGACAATGATTTGCCACGGGGCCTCGATGGCAGAAATAGCCGAGGTCTTGCGACACCGCTCACCGGACAGTACCGCGATCTATGCGAAGGTCGCCTTCGAGGACTTGCGCGAGATCGCACGCTCGTGGCCCACGGTTGGAGGTGCGATATGACTGCGATTCGAGACTCTCTTGCGCGGTACGTGGCGGCCCGCCGTACTCTCGGAGCGTCGTTCTATGAACCCGCCTTGGCGCTCGGCCATTTCGTTGATCTTCTGGAACGCGAAGGCGCCGAGTTCATTACCACCGATCTAGCTCTGCGCTGGTCGACCGCGTCCGTAAATGTCGAACGTGCCACTTGGGGGCGGCGCCTTTCGCAGGTAAGAGGATTCGCTAGATGGATGAACGTCATTGATAGTCGAAACCAAATTCCACCGGCAGGACTCCTGAGCGCACGCAGACGGCGCAATGCCCCGCATATCTACACTGAGCATGAAATTGTTTTACTGATGACTCAAGCCGCTCAATTGCGCTCCCGCACCGGCATGCGAGCACTGACGTATTCGACGCTCATAGGTCTGCTTGTAGCAACCGGCCTTAGGCCCGGCGAAGCGCTTCGACTCGACCGGTCTGACGTTGACCTCGTTAGCGGGATACTCTCTATCCGGGAATCGAAGTTCGGCAAGTCGCGCTTTGTTCCTGTAGCAGAGTCGACCCGGGCGGCGCTCGGACATTATGCCCAGAAACGCGATCAGCTCTGTCCTTTACGATTGAGCGAGGCGTTTCTGGTCAGTGAGCGCGGCAATCGACTGAAGGCCTGCAGTGCGCGAAGCATGTTCGTCAGAATGTCGCGCGCCGTTGG
The DNA here is from genome assembly GCF_001544875.2 of Caballeronia hypogeia. Classification (GTDB taxonomy): domain Bacteria; phylum Pseudomonadota; class Gammaproteobacteria; order Burkholderiales; family Burkholderiaceae; genus Caballeronia; species Caballeronia hypogeia. The sequence goes on along the minus strand of NZ_FCOA02000007.1, from coordinate 40,984 downwards.
CCTGCGACCGGCGACGGAGGATGGGCGCGATGGTTACGGTCCGCGCCTCCAGGACTTCCGGCATAGCTTCGCGACTGGAAGACTGGTCGAGTGGTATCGAGCCGGTTTGGACGTCAGTCGCCCTGGCGGGCACCCAAATTCCCCCAGGGATGGGCACTTCAAATTCCCCCACCCGATGACCGCCGGCTGAGCTGCTGAGCCGTCGGCAACGATGCTGCAGGACGTCTATTTTCTTCTCCTTCGAACAAGAAGGAGAACAGGGAGTGAACGTTTTGAAGCAGCATCTGCAAAGCACGATATTCACGTTGCTCGAGCGCGGGGCGAGCCAGCATAAGATCCATGAGCTCACCGGCGTCGATCGCAAGACGATCCGTCGCTACCAGGCGATGTACGAATCCCAGCGGGCGGCGGGCGCAAATTCCCCCACCAACGCGCCCACCGGCTCGGACGGGTCGATGGGCGCGCAAACTCCTCCACCGCAAACTCCCCCATCTCCGCGCCCACCGGCTTCCGGCATGGCCGCACCGGTCAAACCCTTCAATTTCGCCCGCTCGGCAAGTGAGCCCCACCGCGAGTGGATCGAGCAGCAGGTACGCCTGCAGCGCAATGCCCAGGCCATCTATCAGGATCTGGTTGACCAGTTCGGCTTCACCGCGAGCTACGACAGCGTCAAGCGCTTCGTGCGCGCCCTGCGTCACGTCGACCCCGAGCAGTTCGACCGCCTTGCGTTCGCTTGCGGCGAGGAATCACAGGTCGATTACGGCGAAGGCGCCCCGACGCGCGATCCGAAGACGGGGCGGTACCGGAAACCGCGCCTGTTCGTCATGACCCTGCGTTACTCGCGACGCAGCTTCCGGCGCGTAGTGTGGAAGTCCAGCAAGCACGTCTGGGCACAGCTTCACGAAGAGGCCTTCCGGTACTTTGGAGGTTCAACTCAATACGTAGTCCTTGATAATCTGCGTGAGGGCGTCATCACGCCGGACCTGTACGAACCGGAAATCAACCGGCTCTACGCCGCGATGCTCGAGCATTACGGGGTCGTCGCCGACCCAGCACGCGTAAGAGATCCGAATCGCAAGGGTACCGTGGAAAGCGCTATCAAGCATACACAGAGCACAGCCCTCAAGGGTCGCCGCTTCGAGTCCATCGAAGCCCAGAACGAATTCCTGATGCACTGGGAGGAGAACTGGGCCGCCAGACGCATCCACGGCAGCGCGCGGCGGCAGGTCCAGGCGATGTTCCAGGAGGAGAAGCCGCATCTGCAGGCGCTGCCGCTCACCGGGTTCCGCTACTTCACCGAGGTCGTGCGCACCGTCTGGGACGACACCACCGTCAGCATTGACCGCAGCCACTATGCCGCCCGTCCCGCGCCCATCGGCTCCCTCGTGTGCGTGCGCATCTACGACACCACCCTGGAGATCCGCGACCGCCGAACCCAGGAGCTGCTGCGCACGCATCCGCGCCACACCGAGCCCGGCTCGCTCGAGCTTCCCGAGAGCGAGCGCCCGTTCAACCCGTCGCGCCAGACAAGCCTGGCGCTGGCGAGCGCCGGCGACATCGGACCGCGGGCGAAGGCTCTCTGCCAGCACCTGTTCGACGCGGAAGGTCGCGTCGGCCATCGCGGCATGTGGGGCATCGTCGCGCTGGCGAAGAAGTATCCCGCCTGGCTCGTCGAACAGGCCTGCGACCACGCCCTGCGTCACCACCTCTATCGCTACCGGCAGGTGCGCGCCGTCGTCGAGAGGCTGTTCGAGCAGGCGCTTGAGCGCCTGGATCGCGCGCCGCAGCTCGCCTTGCCGCTTACCCAGGAGCATGCCCTGATCCGGCCCGCCGCCGAATACGGCGAGCTCTTCAACGCCGGCGCACAGCACAACGCCGGAACTCAACCCTCCACAACAGGAGAAACTGAATGACCAACACACTACCCGACATCGAACGCGCACTCAGGCTGCTACGCCTGTCGGGCGTGCGCGACACGCTCGAGACCCGCGTGCTGCAGGCACAGGGCAGCCAGCAGCCGTTTCTCGAGACCTTCGCGCTGATCCTGCAGGACGAACTCGACCGGCGCCAGTCGCGGCTCATCGAGCGGCGCTACCAGCAGTCCGGACTCGAGGAGAAGGTCACGCTCGCCGAAATCGACTGGTCCTTCAACCCGAAGCTGCCGCGTCAGGCCTGTTTCCAGCTGCATGCCCTGAAGTTCATGGCCTCCGGCGAGAACGCGCTGATCATCGGCAAGACCGGAACCGGCAAGAGCCACGTTGCGAAGGCCGTCGCGTATCAGGCCGTCCAGCATGGCCACAAGGTGCAATACATCGAGACGGATGACTTCTTTAACCGCTACGCGCTGAGCCCGCCGGCCCAGCGCGAGGCGAGGCTACGGGCCATCCTCGAGAGCGATCTGCTTGTGCTCGACGATCTGTTCCTCTCGCGCACGATCCCCGACGAGGCGGGCGCGTTGCTGCAAACGCTCGTCCATCAACGCTACAAGCTGCGCCGCAGTGTGGTCGTGACGTCCAACCGGGTCGTGCAGGACTGGGGCACCTATCTCGGCGACAACACGATGAGCACCACGATCCTCGACCGGCTCATGCATCATTGCCACCTGCTGGAGTTCGCCGGGCGCAGCTATCGGCTCAAGGAGGCTGCCGAGGCCCTTGCGCGAAAGACGAAAGAGAGCTAAAAACCATCTCGTCCTGCTTCACGGGGTGGGGGAATTTACGTGCCCGTAAGTGGAGGAATTTGAACTGCCCGCCAAGGGTCAGTCGGGAATTGCCGAAACTTGCTACCTACCTCGGGCACGTCAACGTCGGTCTTACGTACTGGTACATCGAAGCGGTTCCTGAGTTGCTTGAACTTGCTGCAGGCTATCTCAGCAAGAGTTGTCCGGGAGAACGGCCGTGAACGCCGCCAGTCTTCCCTCCCTCGTTCAAAGGTTTTTTACCCAACGCCTTCTCGAGCAGCAAGGTCTGAGTTCGCATACGGTGGCAAGTTACCGTGACACGTTCCGGCTCCTGCTAGCGTTTGCCACGAAGCAAATCGGGCGCGCGCCGTCGAAGCTGCAAATCGAAGACTTCGACATGTCGTTGATCAATAAATTCCTACAGCATCTCGAACTCGGCAGAAGCAATTCGGTGCGGACACGCAATACGCGGCTTGCCGCGGTGCATGCATTCTTCCGGTTCGTCGCAGTCAGCGAGCCAGCGTTGTTTCTGCAATGCCAGCGCATTCTTGCTATTCCATCTAAACGCTGCGAACACGGCCCTGTTGAGTTTCTTACTGAGAGCGAGGCCACCGCTCTGGTGGAGGCGCCTGATGTACGAACATGGATCGGCAACCGCGACCGAACACTGCTTCTTGTAGCGGTTCAAACGGGTCTGCGCAACAGCGAATTGACCGCGCTCCGGCGTCAGGATGTGATGCTTGGCACAGGCGCTCACGTTCGTTGTCTTGGCAAAGGCAGAAAGATGAGATGCACGCCGCTGCGACCGGATGTGGTTGCCGTCCTGAAAGGGTGGTTGTTGTATCAGCAGGGAGAACCAGGTGATCCAGTCTTCCCTAGTTCGCGCGGTGGTCATCTCAGTGCCGATGCCCTTCAGCGACTCGTGTCACGCAACGTCGAAATCGCGCGTCTCTCGTGTCCCTCGCTGAAGAAAAAATCCGTTACACCCCATACGCTTCGACATGCAGCGGCGATGAGCTTGTTGCATCACGGCGTAGACCTGTCCGTAATCGCGCTCTGGCTCGGTCACGAATCGTCCGAGACGACTCAGGTCTATTTGCACGCTGACATGCAACTCAAGGAAAGCGCGCTCTCGCACGCAACAGCGAGTGGCATCGCGCCAACACGCTACAAACCCCCAGACCCGTTGCTCGCCTTCCTAGAGGCTCTCTGATAATGCCGACAATCCGACCAGTGCGGAACAGGGATCCGCCCAATCGTTATGGAAGTTGATTCATGACGCGGCATAATCGGGGAGTCGGCATAACCCTTGTCATGCCGATAGCGGCATGACAAGGGTTGTTCGATATGGGCCAATCGCCGTTCTCGACGTATCGGATCAGCTTCGGCCACTGTTCGCGCACGTAGGTTAGCGCCTTGCCGAGCAAGCTATTGGGCAGGACACCGGGCGATTGCTCGAGCATCAGATTGTGGATGGCGTCGAGCACACGTGCACTATACCGTCGTCGCAATCGCTGCCGCCTGTCGGCTTTCCGTTTCGCGCTACGCGCCTCGGCAACGAACAACTTTCCGATCAGCTTGATGAAGCGCGTCGCGAGCAGATCGGGCGAGCGCGCTGCCTTGGGCACATTGTCCTCTGCCTTGACGAAGTAGCGCCGGCAATGAACCCAGCATCCGAGGTGCACGAGCTGGTAACGCTGGGCAATGCCATTGTAAGGCTCGTATCCGTCGGTCATCAGGGCCGCACCTTCACGCACGCCGACGAACAGCTTGTCAGCCAGCTTTGCACCTCGTCCTGGCGTGTAGGTGAAGCAGCAGATCGGCGTGCCCGAGCCGGTCATCTGCGACCAGAGATAGCTCTTTGTTTGTGGCTTGCGCCCCTTCTCCTTCAGGACCTGGAATGTCGTCTCGTCGCAGTAGATCAGATCGGCATCGAGCAACGCATCGCGCATCAGGTTGATCACAGGTTGCGTCGCAAGCCCGACACGGACGATGCTCGCGGCGATGGTGTTCGATGAGATGTCGCCGCCGAAGCGTCGCAGTAGGCCGGCCTGACGGTAGAGGGGCATCCCGAACTGATACTTGCCGGCAGCGATCCACGCGAGCGCCGATTCGCTCAAGAGTCCGCGCGGGATGATGCGCGGCGGCGCTGGCGTGACCTTGATGCCAAGATCGCAGCACGGGCAGGCATACTTGACGCGCTGGTGTTGGATGACCCGAAGCTGCTCCGGGATCACGTCCAGCTGTTCGCTGGTTTCTACTCCGATCTCCACAAGCGCATGACCGTCGTTGGCGCAGAAGCGATCGGCTTCGGGCAGTTCGTGTCGCACGACATCGCGCGGAAGACTGGGATCGAGCGGCTTGCGGTGACCACGCTTCTTGCGAGTGTGCGCGTCAACCTTCGTTTCCGGTGTGTCTTCCTGCGCGGGCGTGGAGTTTGCGCCGAGCGCCTCAGCTTCGTTGAACAAGCCGTATTGATCAGAATCTCGCGCTTCACTCTTTGCGCCAAACAGCTCGCGTCGGTAAGCCCGTAAGCGCTCCTCCGCGAGGTCACGCTCCGCTGTCACGAGTCGCAGCGTGCTGCGCAGCTCATCATGTTCTCGCTGAAGCGCAGCGTGCTCCTCGCGCATCGCCAGGAGTGCCTTGAGCTCGTCGGCAGAGAGGGTGACGTTGATCGGCATGTCGCTTAGACCGGCACGCCAATGTCGTGTTCAACTCACACGAGCATAATGTCGTTTCGGATGGCGCCGAAGCGCGGCAATGTCAGCACCCTTGAGTAGCCACTGCAATCGCTCGACGTCCAGCGTGACGACCTCTGTACTACTGTCGGGCCAGACGAAGCGGTCCTTTTCTTCGAGTCGCTTGAACAATAGCCAGAACCCGTTGTGATCCCAACCGAGGATCTTGATACGATCACATCGCCGGTTCGTGAACACATAGAGCGACGCGTCCATCGGGTTCAGTCCCATCGCCTGCTCCACGAGAATCGACAGGCTGTTCATTCCGAACCGGAAATCGACGGGATCGCGGTGCAGATAGACGTTCAGACCTTCGTCAAACCGGAACACGGCAGCCTCCCAAGCACCTGGACGATCGTCGTGATCTCTTCGACGCCAGCCTCGCCGAAGTTGAGTTCGACACCGTTAGGTAACCGAACATGCAACGCGAGCGTCATCGATGGAACTGGAGTGGACGGTGTCGACGGCGGCACCGGGGCAGAGATGACGGGAACAAACGCTGGTAAGGTGCTTGCACTACAGGGGCTTCTGACGGTCCGCGCAGCAATGTCGATCGAAACGCCATCGATTACCACAGGGTCCGGTTCTCGGGAATCGTGCAGGATCTGCGGCTGATACCGCGCGATCCATCGGCGCAACTGGTTCGGGTTGACGTCGTGATCCATGGCGGCACGCGCGATCGACACACCCGGCTTCAGGCACAGTGCGACCAGTTCCCGTACAGCATCCTCGTCAAATTCGCGCCGGCCGTCCCGTTTCTGGCCAACGACGAGCCTGCTGCGAAGGTCTCGATTCTCGTTCATTGCGGTCTGAGTGCATGTGTCCACGCGGACACATAGGTTCAGACCTTCAGCCGCTCATTGGAAGGACGTTGTTTCTGGACCGCATACGACGAGCTTGGCGCCCGCCAAAACCGCATGCGTAACACATGCCGTTTATTGATCTACAATAATTCCTATTGGACAATCGACGGAGACGAAACATGGTGGCAGAGACCAGGACGTTGACGGCACAGGTGCCCGTCGAACTTGCTCAGGAAGTAGATGCGTTGTCGGAGCGTCTTGAGCGGCCCCGCCAGTGGATCATCAAGAAGGCGCTGGTCCAGTTCCTTACTCGCGAGGCCGAGAAGCGACGCCTGATTCAGGAAGGTCTGGATGACGTCACCGAGGGCCGTCTGATCTCGATGGACGAAGCTCGGGCCTGGGCGGATAGCCTGGGCGCGGACAATGAGCTGCCGGTACCGAAGGCGTGAGCGTCAAGGTCCTCCTAACCAGCAAAGCGATGTCCGATTTGAGCGCGATCGCGGCGCATGTGAAGAAATACAACGACGCCGCCATCGCGCGCAAGGTCGTCAATGCGCTGCTCGACGATGCAGAGCGCCTGGGGCAGGACCGTTTTCATCGTATCGGGGAAGAACTAGACGGCTACGATGGACCCCCGGCGCGCGAAGTGCATCGGTGGGTGTGCCTCGCTGGACGCTACGAATTTCACTACGAAGTCCTGCCGGCCTACGCGGACGAACCGATTGCAATAGCGATCCTTCGTGTCTGGGACACCCGGCAAGACCGGTAAGACCGTGCTCGACCAACTAGTGACGCAACCACAATTCAAAGACTCGTCGAATGTGCCGCTCTGAGACGGCCTGCGCGTCGATCTCGCACGGGAGCTTAACTTCGGGCGGCATTGGATAGGCTTTGGCGTCAGGGCGATGGTGCAAGAAGGACTAAAAACCAGCCCGGGAATGCCGTTATGCACCAGTAGGGTCGGCATCGGGCCCCGCCCACCGGCAACGTTGTGATTAAAGCTTTTCCGACTAGATTCAAATGACGCAACACATGCAGGACACAACCGCCGCATACATGGAACGAGCGCGCGTGCTCACGAGCATGAAAAGGCGGGCCGTCGAAGAGATCATCAAGTCAAGAGGGGGCACCCAGATGACCCACGTCGCCGTGCAGCGGAAAGCGGCGACGATCCTTGGCAAATTAGCGGCATCTATTAACGTCCGCGCGGGCGATGCAAGGCAGCTCGTCAAGATGTATGAGCGGTTCGGGGAGTTCGAGATGCGCGCCGAGCTTGAGAGCCTGTTCGGTATCGCCGACTTGCAGCTGTTGGCCACCGAGACCGATGAAGCGGTCAAGGCTGCCATTCAAATGAAGCGAGCCGATATGAATCTCACAGGCGCAGCGATTACGACGCGCTTGCGAAACCAGCCGCCTAGATCGAGAGAAATCCGGAAAAACAAATGACGATTGACGACGGTACGACCATCTACGTCCAACTACAGATTGATGTGTACGGCGGATGCGTCGAGCTTCTGAGCAAGGAAGTCACGGAGGCTGACGCGCTCCAAATGTTCGCAAAGGCGAGCAGCGACCCCCGATTGATCAAAGAGGACGTCGCAACGTTGCTTGCGACCGAGACTCAAGGCGATGTCTTGCTGTTGGGCTACTCGACCACGGGGCTTCGGGGCCCTCACGGGACGGTCGCTTTCGCCCGGGAGCATGCAATCGATGCGGCGGAGAAGTATTTCGGCTTCTCGCCCGATGAAGTCCGCGCAGCGCTTCATCCCGGCAATGTCGCAGCATTGATCGACGAGCGCGAACGCGGCATGGCGCGGCTGCAAGATGACTATCCCGAGCTTGCAGAGTTCTACGATGCCTTCGTGGAAGCCATGGACGACATAAGAGAGAACCCCCCGGACGAATTCAAGCGGGAAATGGCGCTGATCCGCGGCCCTCTGCACTAGAAGGCCCGTTGCCAGCCACCTTCCCTGTTCTCGCGAACAGAAGCCGATTAAAAAGGAGAAAGCGAAATCATGTTGAAGCCGCCAGTCGATGTTTTTGTCGCCGGCAAAGCCTTAGTGGATCTTAAGCAGATAGTCGTCAATGCCTGCATCGAAAAAGCAAGGTCTGAGGGTTCGAGCTTGACGGTAGCTGAGCGGAAAGGTGCAACTTTCTTTTACCGATATGCCGAAATGAACCTGCGCGTGTCGAAGGCGAGGGCCGCGCAATACGTGCGAGTCTATGAGCGCTTCGTCGACTCCCGGCATAGGGCCAAGGTGGAGGCGCTTTTCAATGCAGGCGAACTGGCGGTTCTGGCGCCGTACTCGGACGATGAACTGACCGGGATCGTGTTGGAGAAGGCAATGAATCCAACCCTTACCCGTGAACAACTGAAACATCTACTCAAGACCCGACAAGCAGCATGAACGGGTACTCAATCACCAACGTCGAAAGGGAAAACATATGTCCAAACTTGATGGTGCAACTGTCTATGTCGAGCTAGAACGCGCCGGAGGTGGCCGCATTGAAATTTACTCGCGCGAAGCGACGAAGGAAGAGGCGCTGCGGATGTTCGACTCCGCGAGCAACGACCGGCGAGCAATCGAGGACGATCTTGCCTCGCGTCTCGCAGCCGAGGTCAAAGGCGACCTGCTTTGCTCTGGCTATTTTTTCGTTGACGGCGATAAAGACGCGCACGAGGATGTGGCATTTCCAATCTCGCATGCAGTCGCTGCTATCAGCGAGCATTTTGGCATCGAAGTCGAAACGCTGGAGCGCGCGTTGGAACCCGCGAACATAGCCGCGCTTACCTCTCTGAAAGAGGCCGAACTCGCCGCGTTCTGCAAGGACCATCCGGAGATCATGGCTAGCGCCGAAGCAGCTGGTGAACGGCACCGCGCCGTGCAGGCAGCGTTGGCTGAGGAACTGGCCCACGAATTGGAAGGCGAAGTAAAGCACTAGCACGTTGCCCACCCAACGCTCACGGCCTAGTGAGCATTGGGCGACGCTGCCGGCGTCGAGCCGTTGCCGCCACTCGTCAGAAAAATGGCGCTCGTCGACGCATAGCAGACAAAACGCGACGAAGAGTAATATCATCCGTCACCTGACAGAGCAACGGCAGCTAGCAGCATGAACGAGTACTCGATCACTGATATTGAGAACGCCATCAACTACTGGCGATCGCGGCAGGCGGCGACGGATGACTTTGCTGTCTGCCCGCGAGCAAGGATGCTGGCGGACGTGTACGGAACGATGATCTATCATCAGCGAGAGCGGGTCGAAGCCAGATACTTGACGGCGGAACAAAATGAAGCGATAGGTCTTGCGCTCGCCCAGAAGGAACTTTTTTGATCCCGACGAGAGGGGGCAAACGTGTCGAACGCCGGTAGCGCCCTGGTTTGGGTCGACGCTGTGGCCGGCGGTGGCCGCGTCGAGATCTATTCGCGAGAGGTATCGAAGGCGGACGCGCTGCGCATGTTTGCATCAGCCAGCACCGACACGCGAGCTTTCGAAGAGGACCTCATAGACTGGGTGGCAACGGAGATAGTCGGCGACGTTTTGTTCGCCGGCTATTTCTGCCCCAAGAGCAAAGGCTTGGACGAGGAAAAGCAAGTGTCGTTCGCGCTCGTACATGCTTGCGACGCTATCAGCAAGCATTTCGGCATTGACGCAGGACTCCTCCAACGCGCATTGCGGCCTGAGAATCTGGCGGAGTTGGCCGCCGAACGGGATGCAGAGATCGCATCTCTGGTCCATGATCTTCCCGAACTGACGAAGGACGCCGAGGCCGTGCGAGAAAAGCATGCGTCGGTGCAAGCTGCTCTTGCCGACGAACTTGCGAAGGCGATCGCAGACGGCAAAATCACCTCCCATTAGGCGTTCGGGACCACTCGCCCCGCCTTGACAACTCCTTCGCGTCACTAATCTTGGAAATGAGCCGAGTATGTCACTCGGCCGTTACCAGACGGAGAAAGGGGATGCCTTTTTGTATCGACGCCTCGTCTATAGCTTTCACAAAGACCCGTCGCGGTATCAACGCGAGAGCGACGATCTTGTCGGAAGACGGCACTCGAATCGGCGAAATCAGCGATATCGCGGAAAGGATTGTTGCTGACGTAGAATTCGTTTCGCTCGCGGTCCGCTCGGCGTTTGTCAAAGAGGCCCGAAATGTGAATCCGACGGTTTTCGGTCGCGCCGATCACAACGACGAAGTCTTCGCATCAGAGTACGCACGAGCGTTACTTGCTGAGGCGGAACAAGTCCTGTTGGCCCGCATGTGACCGGTCGAGCACAGCTCTCACCCCACGGGACGAACGCACCCTGGGGGCGCTCTCGCCGACGTTTTCGGTCAGCGCGGCGTGGTTTGCACTAGGTCACGCGCCAAGCCCAGCATTCCGTCCGCGATGCTGGCCGAATCGGTGCTGTACGTACCGTCACGCAGTGCGGCTTTGATGGCTGCCACCTTGTCTGTATCGATATCAGTCGCGCTCGATCCGTGCAACGTGCAAGACGACGACAACTTCACGGCCGAACTGCCTGCCGTGACGGCGTTCGACTGTTGTGCGGTGACGGTCGCGTAGTCTGTAAAGTGTTCGTCGCGCGCCGGATATCGATTTGGCGTGAGGTGTCCGCGCCGCTGCTTGTTTGGATCTTCATGGTTTCGTTTCTCGCTGGCTTTAGTTTTCTAACGGAGCCTGCTTTGAAATCTTTACCATGCGAGGGGGCGTGCGGGTGCCCAACCACCTCATCGCTAGCCGGGGAGCCTTGCTGGGCGGGGTCTCCGCCCATTTGAAACAAATTGAAACAAAGTGTGAGCGGGCGGACTACGTCGCGGCGTTGAAGATGGCGCCGAACACGGACGAGCCGCGATCTATTGGGGCGGCGGTTGTTGCGGGCGGTGCAATCTGAGCCAGCTTGTCGGCCAGTGCGGCCTCTGAGAACGGCTCTACGATGTAGCCATTAGCACCGGCGCCGATTGCGGCGATGACATTTTCGCGCCTCTTCTCAGCGGTCACCATCAGTACCGGGAGGTCGGCGTGATCCTCCGACCTACGAATCTCCTGCAGCAGGGACAGCCCGTCCATATTGGGCATGTTCCAATCGGTGATAACGAGATCGAACCGCTGTGCTTTGAGCTTTTCAAGCGCTGCAACGCCATCATCTGCTTCGTCGACGATCGTATAACCGATCGACTTGAGCATTTTTCGAATCAAACTGCGCATGGTGGCCAAGTCATCGACCACCAACAAGCGTGTATCGGCATTCGCCATCGGTTAGTCCTTCTCTTTCATCACTTTTATGAACGACGGCGGACCCTGCCGGCGCACAGCGCTATCAGGCTATGTGCGCAGGCGATCGGCGGTCGCGCCCATCCGACGGACCCGGCTGCTGCATTAGCGGCGGCAAGGTCGTCTTCCACGCTTAGAACGTCGCCCAATCGCCATCGGCCGCCGTATGCACTGGGTGCGCGGCCGCAAGCGATGGCTTCGCCGCTCGCGTCACCGGTGGCGATTTCTTGGGCGTTGCTGTCCGCGTCGGCTGCGGCGCATAGTTGCTCGTTGACGAGACGGAGAGCGTTTGGCCAGTGCGGAAAACGGCGACGGCTGCGGTCAATTGCTTCGCTTGGTCCTCCATCGAACCTGCCGCTGCTGCTGCTTCCTCAACGAGCGCCGCGTTTTGCTGCGTGACCTCGTCCATCTGCGAGATGGCTTGATTCACCTGCTCGATGCCGCGGCTTTGCTCGTTCGAAGCCGAAGCGATCTCACCCATGATGTCGGTGACGCGCTGGATAGCGGTGCCGACGCGCTGCATGGTCTCCCCTGCTCGCGCGACGAGTTCCGTACCCGCTTGCACTCGGTCGCCGGAGGTTTCGATCAAACTTTTGATCTCCTTCGCAGCGGCTGATGAACGCTGTGCGAGGCTTCGGACCTCGCTCGCGACTACCGCAAAGCCACGGCCTTGCTCGCCTGCGCGCGCCGCTTCGACCGCCGCGTTGAGCGCCAAGATGTTCGTTTGGAAGGCGATGCCTTCGATCATGGCGATGATCTCAGCGATCTTTGCGGAGCTCTCCTCGATGCCCGCCATCGTGTCGACGACCTGACCGACGATGGCACTGCCCTCGTTGGCTACGACGTTGGCGTTGTCCGCCAGGCCGCTCGCCTGCATGGCGTTCTCGGAATTCTGCTTGACCGTGGAGGTAAGCTCTTCCATGCTCGCGGCGGTTTCCTGAAGAGAAGCCGCTTGCTCCTCCGTACGCGATGACAGGTCCGTATTGCCAGCAGCGATCTGTTTGCTGGCGCTGGCAATCGCCTCACTGCTCAGCCGAACAGTCCCGACCGTGGCGACCAACTTATCTTTCATGGTCGCGACGCCGGCAAGCAATTGCCCCATCTCGTCGCGCGTCTTAATCGACACCTCGTGCGTGAGGTCGCCGTTCGAAATGTGCTCGAAGTGCTTCAGTGCCTCTGCAAGTGGCGTCATGATGGCCCGGCGCAGGACGAACCAGCCAAGCGCTGCGGTAGCAAGACCCACGAGCAATGCCAACACTCCAAGGGTACGCAGTTTCGACACGCGGGCGTCGCTTTCGGCCGTCTGACGCTTCGCATCGGCGAGTTGGAAATCCTGCAGCTTGTCGAAGGCTTCGATACACCGGTTGTAGGACGTCGGCATATCCTGGAACGCGATGCGGTCTATCGCCTCTTTGTCGCCCGCTTCGATCGCAGCGCTGAATTTGTTGACGACCTGTCGCATGTCGGCGCGAGCTTCCGCAACGCTCTTTGCCAATGCGTTCTCGTCGGCTCCGCGTGGGGCAGACTCGTACTTGCTGTACCACTCGTCTGATTTGCGCATAAAGCCATTGGCGCGTGCAACCAGTCCGCCGGCGTCTTTGTCCGCCGGATTCAACGCATAGCGGTCGAGCGCGAGCCGCGCACGTGCGATGTAGTTGTTCGATATGCCGAGAGCGTTGACCGCTGGCAGCGAATTATCAGCGATGTCTTTGGCCGATGAATAGGTAGCAGTGATGCCGTACAACCCAAAGCCGACTGAGAGCGCCAGCAGAAAGCCGAGGAAAGCCATGGTGAGCGCAAGCCGCGCCCGAATCGTGAGGTTCTTCATAGTTCTTAGTTCTAGCGCTCAAAGTAAGGCAACACGATCGCGCAGTGGCGGGTGCCTGCCGCTTCTCGATTAGAAGAGGGTCAATGTCTATCGGCATCGACCGTCACAAGCTGCAGTAAAAAAGATATTTAATGACGGGTCGGTAATTATGACTGCATGCGCTCCTGCCTTTTCGCTGAGCTTGTCGCAACGTGCGGCTGACTTGACTCGACGGGGTTGTTGGTAAGCTCATAGGAATCAATAGCCGCAGAGCGACGCCACGAACCGATGTCCAAAAGAAATCCGACGAAGTCGCAGCGCGCCGTAATGGAGTTGCTCGATCAGGGCTTACCGGTCGAGCAGATCGCGAACAGTCTCGGCAAGAGCGTCTTGGCTGTGAAGAAGCAACTAAACCGAATCAAACGCCGAGTCCGAGAAGGAAGGATCGACCCCTCTCCTCTGCCGATCGAACGCGCCGCGAGCGAGCCACGCATCTACCTCGCGGGCTTTGACGTCTTTCGCCGGAACGCCAAGGATTACGGCGAGCACCTCAAGCAGCTCTGCCGCGATCGCGGTTTCGTCGGGCTCTATCCGCTCGACGGGCAAGTGCCCTCCTTGCTTCAAAGGCAAGACGCTGCACGATGGATATATGCCGCGAACATCGAATTGATCCGTTCGGCCGATATCGTGATGGCGAATCTCGATGACTTCCGGGGCGCGGGCGAGCCGGACTGCGGCACTGCGTTCGAAGTTGGCTTCGCTGTCGCGCTCGGCAAACCGGTGTGGGCGTATCGGTCAACCGAAGCGACGCTCGCTCAGCGCGTTGAGGCAGCAGCGACTGAAAACGAAGGCGCTTTCTGTGCCGGCGGCTATCTCATTGAGGACTTCGGCCTGAGCGTCAATCTGATGCTCGCTTGCTCCGCGCAGATTGTCGTAGGCGGGCCGGCTGCTTGCCTCGATGCCATTAGGAGCCTGGTCGACGACGGCACCCCCGGCTTTGGTGGCTCGGGGTTGGCGAAGCGTTAGCTTCGCTGTAGGGTTTGGGTTGAGCGAACTTCAGTATATCGATTTCTATGCCTGACGATCTTTGGCTTACCGCACCGGAAGACGCTTATGCGCAATGGCAACGGGAGGAAGCTACCGGTGCCGATCGCCGCGCGTTCGCCGACCAGTCGATCGTTCAGCATCGATCGATGTTTTCGCGGTTCAACGACTATCTGACCGCGCACCGTGTGACCGTGGCGAACTACGGAGCGGACCACCTCGACGGCTTCTTCACCGACCTCGCGCAGGACTGCGCGCCGGGCACAACGACCCGCCTGCGCTACCTCAAGCTGATCGACCGGTTCACGCGCCACCTTGTCAACGTCGAGCTACGTGCGGACAATCCGGCCGCGCTGATGCTCGTGAACGAGAGCTGGCCAGAGGACGAACCGAGGCCAATCTACCTGTCGTCGGAAGACGATGCGCGATTACAGGCGGTATGCGTCTCGACGGAAGATGCGGCGTTCAAGGAACTGAGAAATACGGCAATCGTTGCGCTGTTTCTCGCGTCGGGAGTCACGGCGGCCGAACTCAGGCAACTGCGAGTCGACGACCTCGACATGAACGGCGAGCGCCCTACCGTTTTCGTCGAAAAACATGGACCGCGCATTGCCCGCCGCGTGCCGATTGACGCCTTCGCGGCCGATGTTCTGCGCAGCTATCAGGACGCGCGCCGGCGCATCCAGTGCGCGACGCAATGGCTGTTCATTGCAACCGCAGGGGGAAAACCGATGCAGCCCGATACGTTGGTGAAATGCGTTCGAGCATCTCTACGACGCGCGGGCTTGTCCGCTGCCGACGAGAGTCCCCGCTTGCTGCGCAATACGTTCGGGCGTCGCGAGATCATTGAAGGCCAGACCAACGAGCAGGTAAGCAACCTGATGGGCTTGTCGAGCCACCGCACCGCTACGCGTCTGCGTCAAACGGTTGATGAAAAGGAGATGTCGGACGCACAAGTTTGTTTAATGCCGGCCGTGCGGCCGGCTTCGGCCAGTTGCGGCCGCTCGGTACCCTCGATGACTCGTCATTCAAGCGACCGATGTACATCCGTCTGCAGCCGTTAAGTCGGCGCCAGCAATAACAAGCGTGGCACTGAGTTAGGCGTCTAGTCGCCGGCCTTCGAAAGAAGAGTCCGTGGTAGCGCATGCGCATATCTTGAATGAACTCGGCGGGGCTGAGCGTTTGCCTGCGCTCTGTACTGGGCATCGGGAACAAAAGCCACCTTCTGGATGGAAGCATCCTTTGCCTCGCGCGGGTCGGCAGACCAGGGGATCCAGGCGCATGCAGGGGGACCGCCATCACGGACGTTAGGCTTTCGCTGGTCACTGACCTAATCACCGGGCTCTTCATCATTGTCGAGGACACGATTTCAGTTGGCGACTGGATCGATGTTGACGGACACGCCGGGACCGTGATGGACCTGACGATTCGCACTGTGCGCCTGCGTGATGGACAAGGCGCGGTCCACACCATTCCGTTCTCGCAGATCAAGATCGTGAAGAACCTTTCGCGCGATTTCGCGAATGCGGTATTCGAAGTCCGCGTGCCGTTCACCGCGAATCTTGATGAGGCGAGGCGCATGATCTCGGAGGTCGGAGCCGATCTGAGCGATGATTTCCGATATCGCAACGAGATCCTCGCGCCGGTTGAGGTGTGGGGCCTCGAACGTTTCGAAGGGAACTGCATCGTCGTGAAAGGGCAGATCAAGACGCGGCCGTTACAAGCAATGGAGCGTGGCTCGCGCGTTCAACGAGAGGCTCAAGCTCAAAATGGATGACGCAGGCATCGAGATGTTGCTGCCTCAGATGCAGCTTTATGCGTCGCCCAACGAGGCACGAACGCAGTCCGCAGTTCACGTGCTCAGGGATTCGCCGTGAACTCTCGACGGCTTACGCACAATGGCTTACCGGCGCATCGCTAAGGACCTGTCTTCTCGGTTCCGGTGGCGGAGCCGGTTGCATAAACGCCCGCCACGGGCTGTCCTGACGCAGCTGCGGCCGGGGGCGTTGCTGGCACGGAAGCTTTCCAAAGATAGGTACTCGAGGTGAGAAAAATCGCGAGCAACACAACGAATTCCATGGCGTTCGCTCCTGTCCGGGGTCGTGGCAGCGAGGGTCGGCACCCGTTGGTTCTAACAGTCGTCGTAAGGATGACTTCTGCAAACGCGGCTTTTTGATACTTCCATCAACCCGGGCCAAACTGGGCAACTGACAGTGGCTGCCGCGTTTCGGCCGTTCAACGCGTCGCTCATCAACGCGCTGATGCTGTCAGAAGTTTCGACGTGCCAAAAACTGTCGGGCGGCCGCGCCTTCACCAGTTGCAAGCCGCCAAGCGCATGCCCCAATTAAGGATAGTGGGCCTGCGACTAATTTCAATACCCAGGCCGGGCTGTGAGACGGCGCTGCGCTCGAGGTACGTGGACGCAGCGACCGACTGATCCGGGTCGTTTGCGCTTGCAAAGCGCGCGGTCGGTCACTTCGCGGGGCGCGGACAGGGGCGGCATCGCAGACTATAACGGCGGCAAGATTGCCTCCGACGTTTTCTGGGACCGCGATAAGACGGGACAAGCGTTCGGAGTCGGATCTGGGACACCCGTAGGCGCCGCTAATGGCCTCACGACCGCGCAGATGAGCATGGCGGCCAGCTTCGGCCCGACGTGGGATTTCGGCACTGGCGGGACCTGGGTGATACCGCCAAACGCCACCCATCCGATACTGAGGTGGCAAGTACAACCGTAGTTTTCCTGATGCCGTCAGCGAACGCAAGCGTGGGCAGATACTCGCTGCCTGAACAACATGATGCAGCGGCGCGCATCGTACCTGCGCGAACCATAGGCCACCCCTTGCGCGTCAGGTACCCCTAGATACGCCGCCTGCGACCGCGTCCTGGTCTTCGCGTAATGGCGCCGGTAGGCTGTCGATTAGCTGCGCGCGGCTGAAACTAAAAAGTCAGCGGTCGCGGCCGCCCAGGACACGTGGCCCACGTTGCTGGACGATTTGCCGACCATAGGGCATGAAGAAGGTCATTCTCGAGCGGCTCGCGACGCTGCCGCTGGCCAAAGGATAATAGCGGCGGCAACACAACGTTCAACCGGAGAGGCGTGCAGTATGGCGCCGTCAGGCTGAGGGAGGGGAGGATGTCAGTAGGCCTCGGTCTTGGCTCGGCCTGGTTTGCAAACGGAGGCAGACTCGGCCTCAGTGCCGGATGTGAAGGGATATGCAGCGGTTCAGATGGTGTTGGAAGTCGCTACCTTTTTGGCCTATAAAAATTACAGCGCAAGAGTTCCGGTCGCTTGGCCGTACGCGGGTTCGATGTTCAGGGAGGTCCTGATGCAATACAGCCTGCCAACCTTGTTTCCCGTCCTCGCAGTCGTCGTTTTGGCTGCCCACGGCAGCGCCTCTGCTAAAACCGAGGTCTGCCACCCTGCATCTGACAAGCAGATTGCTGCTCTTTTCGATCGCTGGAACGATTCGCTGAAGACTGGCGATCCGCAGAAGGTGGTCGACAACTACGCACCCCGCTCGATCCTGCTGCCGACTGTTTCAAACAAACCCCGTTTGACTGCCGACGAGAAACTGGACTATTTCAAACACTTCCTGGAAGGCAAGCCGGTGGGCACCATAGACTTCCGCGAGATCATGCTGGAATGCAACGCCGCGATCGACGCGGGGCTCTACACCTTCAAGTTCGGCGACGGCTCTGTCGTCAAGGCACGTTACACGTTCACCTACGTGTGGAACGGCCATAAATGGCTGATCACGAGCCACCATTCCTCAAAGATGCCGGAACCCGAGTGAAAGGGCCGGCGCCGAGGAAATGCGCAGCCTACCGCCAAAGGGCCGGCGCCGAGGAAATGCGCAGCCTACCGCTTTACAGGTCGGAACCCGACCTCGCGGACCGCCATCGTCCGTTCGGCTGCTCGTGGGTTGCTTTCGCTGCCCAAAAGCCATCGCCGTGTTGGCGTGCGACTCGGTCGAATAGACGTGATACCACCGCGGAGCATCGTCGGGCCTTGGCAAACTTGGCCAACGGGAGGGCTGGTCGCTCGGGACCCGTCGGAGCGCGAGACCACCAGTGGCAGGGCTCTTGTCACCATTCTCACACTGATCCAAACGCGCTGCGTTGTTTCGATGACAGTCGAGCCTTGCCGCCGCGCCGTCAGTGCCGGGCAACGGAACAAATATTGCAGTCCCGGGCACGTCGACTGCCGCACGCGGACAAAGCTCCCTGTTTATAACCCCACGTTCGTGGTCAAGCCTGTCGATTGATGCGTCTCCATGATGCATGGAGCGTCTGTTCGCACGCATCGTCCGAAGAGAAATGCCCGAGACGCTCGAACCTGATGGGTGGGATTACCGGCTCGTGGAAATTCGCACCGACGGAGAGACTTGGTGCGTGATCTGTGAAGTCTTCGACCGGGACGGGCGTCCCATCCGCGCGCACGGAAAATTTCGTGCCGCTAGCATGGGAAAGCGATGACACTTTGACGGGCGAGATGATGCTTGAGCGCATGCGCGCCGCGCTTCGCAAGCCCGTCCTCGATGGCAATGCGTTACCATCCAGCCCCGACTGGCCCGGGCTATGATCGTTGCTCATCGGGAAGCCGCTGGATGCGCAGATAACGCACCGCTTCACCGGGGCGCGGTCGAGAGAGATGTTCGCCTATCGCATAGCGCCTTTCCGGGTAATGGTCGACCACCAATGCAATCCCGTGCTCGGCACCCTGCGCGGTGACGGCAAGCGGCAACACGAGCGCGGCTGCGACCGGCAGGGCGCGCAACTGCGCATACAGAGAATCCATCATCGGCCTTGCGCCTCGGTTGCCGTCTAAGCTGGCGCGCAGGTTATCTGCGCGTAAGCGGCGGGACCGCGCCAGCCTAACGAAGAAAAGCCCGCATCGCGGCGAGACGATAGCGGGCGAAATAAGGAGATCTACACAGCGCGCCCAAAGCCAAGAGAACGCAGTAATAGCTTAGGTGCTTATCCAGTAACTGCAAGAAAAAAAGCCCGCGTATCTGACTCGAAAGTGCGGGCTAGTTCCACATCCAAGAGGCGGGACGAGGAGGAGACACATTGGTTTTAATTCTCATGCCTGCCGCGCCCAGACCGCTCAAGATCTCCACGTTACCGCCGCTCACTCGGTCAATCGCGACAGCTTGGTACCCTCCAGCGAGGCCTCAGCCATAAGGCCGGCGTTTGTCAATACGAAAGCCTGTACTGGCTTGCTCGCGGTCGTGGTGTCGATGGTTCCGTTGGCGCCCATCCTGACGAGCGCCACGGATGCATCGGCGCCGGCCGACCAGCCGTTCGAGCTTCGGAATTTGTTGAGCGCGTCCTGGGTCATGAACAGGAAAATGAGCGCTTTCGACTGCGCCCCTGCCTGTAGGCCGAACGAGCCAGAAGTCGTGCTGTAGTACCCGACAGTATGACCGCCCACCCGAAGCGACCCTTTGCCATACTGGGCGCCGACAACGAAGCCGGCCTGAATGACGGATGGGAACACGAGCACGCCACTGGCTTTAGCGACCAGTTCGCGGGAGCCACCCACCGTCGTGTAGAGACGCTGAAGCGTGCTGTCAACGTCGGCGTCAATAGACCGGTGCAGGTCAGCCGCACCCGCGGCCTGTTCGCTGCCAGCGTTCCTGTTGGTCGTGCAGCCCACTACTGCGAGGCCTACGAGTGCGAGGGCGGCAGCGGACGCGCGCATGAAACTCCGTCTTTGCATCGATGTTCTCCAACGTGGAATTGAAAAACCCCTTAGGCCCAAACGAGATGCTTGCGGAGTTTATAACGCAGCATCTCGAGGACGATCGACACAACTACGGTCGGTGGTGGCGAAACCCCGGCGAACGCGCCGGAAGAAAAAACACCCGCCGAAGCGGGTGAATCTGTGGAGTTTGATTACCCAGCTAAAGTTTCAGCCGAGCAGCCTTAGGTTAGCGGGAAACCTGCAAAAAACAAGTCGAAGAATAAATTGCGGCAATCCAAACGGCCGTTCGAATTAGAAGGATAACGAATGAAAACAATATCTTGCCCCGATAGCAGCACCGAATTTAAAGCGTGAACAGCAGCGCATGTTGCGCTCAAGCGACAAGGCCGCGCAACGCTATAGATTCGGACAGCGAAGTGCCGGTATTGTCTTATGGCGACAATGACTCGTCCGAGGAGACGAGAGTCGTGGGCACGGGGGCGTGAAGCGTTTAATGAAAACACTGTTCAAACCCTGGAGTAACGAATGAAGAGAACCCTGATAGCCAGCGCGGCGCTGGCTACGTTGGCCGGCGCGGCGCAAGCACAAAGCAACGTGACGTTGTACGGGCTGATCGATGCAGGCATCACCTACACAAACAGCCAGATCACCGGCACCGGAGCAGGTGGGCACAGCAACTGGCAGATGACAAGCGGGGGTGTGCAGTACAGCCGCTGGGGGCTGCGCGGAGCGGAAGATCTGGGCGGCGGATTGCAAGCAATCTTCAATCTGGAAAACGGCTTCAATATCAACAATGGCCAGCTGTCGTCGGCAAACCGCATCTTCAACCGCTTAGCATACGTAGGAGTGGCCAGCCGTGACTTTGGGTCGCTCACGTTGGGACGACAAACCGATGGGATGGTTGACTTCCTCGGGCCGCTCTCGTTGACCGGAACGCAGTACGGCGGGACGCACTTCGCGCACCCGTTCGACGTCGACAACCTGAACGACTCATTCCAGATCAACAATTCGGTCAAGTATTCGAGTCCGGATTTCGCCGGCTTCAAAGTCGGCGCACTCTATGGCTTCTCGAACCAGGCCGGTGGTTTCGCGAACAATCGTGCGTACAGTGTCGGCGCGTCGTACAGTTGGGGACCGTTGAACTTTGGCGCGGGGTACCTCCATCTGAACAACTCCGCCGCCACTCCGGCACAACTCAATACGGGCGGGGCAGTCACCGATACGCTTGGAACCTCGTTATCGGGCACCCTCACTCCAACGGCGGTACCGTTGGGCGCACTCGCACGCAGGCAACAGACGTGGGGCGGAGGCGTCAACTATGCGTTCGGTCCGTTGGTCGCGGGTTTCGTCTACACTCAAACGAATCTGACCGAACTGTTCCTGACTGGCTTCAACACCCACTTCCAGAACTATGAGGGCAACGTTCGGTTCGCTTTAACACCGGCCGTTATGCTGGCGGCCGCCTACACCTACTCGCGCGCCGGAGGCAACGCCGCCGGGGGTGCTCCGCACTGGAATCAAGTGAGCGCGCTCGCGAACTACGCTTTCTCGAAACGCACGGACGTCTATATCCAAAGCACCTATCAAAGCGTGAGCGCGAGGGCTGGTAACCCTCTGGGAGTCGCCTGGATCAACGGTGTCGGTTCACCCGCATCAACGTCGAACCAAGTTGAGGCTACCGTGGGCGTACGTCACCGTTTCTAAGTTGTAAGCTTCCATCCGGGTGGGTCGTGTTATGAGTCGGCAACCGCTGATTTCAGTTCGAATCCGTGACCAGAGCCGGGACGACCTCTCACGGAACGGGCCCCTCTTTCCCGGTTAGACGCGTCTCGGCGATCTCCGGGCGTCAGTCCGCCCCCTTTCACCGTGAATCAAGTGTCGGCTCCCCACAGACAGCGGTCCTTCGTTCGCAAAAGATCTCAGTCGCGTTTCCAATTAGCCCTCATTGCACGACCATTCTCGCCGCGGCTAGCCCGCCGACCCAGGATGGGAATTATGGAGAAGATCTTCGTGCACTTCACCGCGCGCGCGCAGCAAGGCGCGCAATTATCCGATCAGCCATTGCGCGGTCGATGACTTCGAATGAGCGGGTCCTGCGCTCATACGCGTACATGTCGCCACTCGCAATATCGAACCACCAGCCGCTCAACACGAGTGCGCCCGCGGCGACTTGCTGGTGGACTATCGGGTATGTCATCAGATGCTCAAGCTGCACAAGGACGTTGAGTTGCGACAATTGATCGTGCGGTTTCAGCCTTTCATCGAGCGGACCTTCGTTTTCGAGGCGAAACGCTGCGTTGTTGGCGTGATACAGCCATTTATCTAAGTTCGGCGCTTTCAGCTTGGCGTTGCGTGTATACACGGCTTTCATCGCACCGCACTCGGAATGCCCGCACACAACAATATTCGAGACTTTCAACACCAGCACTGCGTACTCAATCGCGCTTGCCTCGGAAAGGTCGCCGGTAGAGACTCCTTCCGCAGTCGCCGGCGGTATCAGGTTGCCAACGTTGCGCATCGTGAACAGATCGCCCGGATGGGTCGAGGCAAGCAGGTCCGGGACAACCCGACTGTCCGAGCAAGTGATGAAGAGCGCATCAGGTGTCTGCGCGAGCGCCAGTTTGGTAAACTGGTCCGCGTATTGCGGCAGCAGTTTCTCGCGGAATTCAACGATGCCCATTATAAGTTTTTCCATGGTTTTTTCCGAATGGGCTAGTCATGTGCTGTCGAGGTGGCGGAGCCTCCCAGCCCCTGCGAGTCGGGGATACGGGCCAACGCCAGATCCTCGGGAAACGAGAACATCGAGACGATCGTGCGATCGAGCAGTGCCAACTCGACGCGCAATGCGTCGTGACGATGTTCCGGTAGGCACTGGACGAGATTCTCAATCGCAGCACGCAAACGACGCGCGATTTGAATGCTGCCTCCGCCGTATTGTCTTATTTCGCAAAAACACAGATGTACGAAGTCTTCCCAATTGGGCGTCCGTAGGATAACCCGAACCTGCCCTGACCTATCCACAATCTCCTCGATGTGCAGCGACCGTTGGCCCACCACACGCAATAGTCGGTGCACCTGGTCGATAGCAAGCACGGCCGTGGTCGGATCGTTGATCGCCGCCGACAGCGCTTTGAGCGCAATATCGACCAGGATGCGAAACGCGAACATAGGATCCTGCTCCATCGTTCGTTCCGTCCCGAAAGCGACCAGTGTGCGTAGCCTTTTCTCATCGATTGCGCCAGAATTCCCGTACAAATGAAACATGGGTTCGCCCACAGCGACGAAATCACCGACTTGCGGTACAAATTCGATAACTGAGTCAGTGCGCCGCGCCTTGGCCACCAGCCTTTCTAAGTTCACGGCCAGAACGATGCCAGATTCGCCGCGGTGAAGGACAATGCGATTAGGTACGCTTCGCTCTTTATCACTTTCCAGCGGGATAGATGCACCGCTAGTCGGAGCGGGGTAGACGCTTTCTATGACCGCCATCCCGTGCTTCCCAACGCGTGCTACGAGGCTTACAGGACGCAGAGATTTCGCGGCGTAGTCAATCAGAAAGAGGAACGCGACGACCGAAGCGAATCCGAATATCGCTGCAATGAACACTTGAAGTTGGTGTACCTCGTTTTCACCCATCCAGCCCAGTGTTCTATCGGCGAACAGCATCGTGAAAACGAACAGTCCGGAGATGCTACGGATCACGTTATCGCGCAGCAGTGTGGTCGCGATTATCCGGGGAGTGTACTGCCCGCCAGCGACCTGGATTGCGACGAGCAACGAACCGAACGTGAACACCAGAAACCCCAGGTCTGCGGAAACGATGTCACCGAGCAACGACCGCGCCCCAGTCATAGAAAGCCCAAGAAAGCCGGTTTTCGGATCCAGGATCGCTTGCCTGATCATCCATCTTCCTAGCATTTCGGTCAGAGGTTTGACCACGGCATAGATCGCGACTGCCATGAGCGGCACAGCCCACAGCGAGGATCTTAGGTAGCTCTTTAAGCTGTACCAGCGATTCCAGCCCATGTTTGCTCTCCCCTAAGATCCATTTGCAGCAGAGACCAGCGTCTTCGCGGTTTGGCAAGCCGCATGCACATCTGTTGGCGCGTACGATGCATGGCAAGGACCGCTCGCTAGCCCTCGTTTTGACGGTAACGGCTTGCTCGGCATCTGTCACCATCCAGATCGTCCGCGCATCTGCAGGATCGTTCTTGTTACCGATGTCGAAGGCCTTAATGAACTTTGCGGGCATCAATTTGACTCTGTGCCCCATCTTGGACAGCGCGCTGGTCAGGCGCTGGGCTCCCGCAAGCTTCCATCCCGATTAGAGACACGGTGCGCAAATGCTCGAGACACGCCGACCGCCTGCTCGACCTGTGCACGGTTTCGGCCATAATTACGGCCACTGTCGTATCGTTCACTTTGGATCCTCTGGTTACCAGTGAAGACCTCGTGGTCTTCCCATGTCGGCACTCTGACGTGAGGATCCACCGCATGCGCACCTTCCAGGCTGGCGGCGCCGTTCATATAATTTCGCGCCTTGTCGGCGCATACCTTTTATCAAGCGAAAATCAACGAGGCTTGTAGGAGAATTTCTGGCCGCCAACGCTTGCCTCATACATCAGCCCACCCTTGGCCACCGTGAATACCGCCATCCCTTTTCGATAGGCGCCCGTAGTTTTGGCATCTTTCTTACCGCCGCTTACATTAGCAGACGTGCCCGCCGTGCCTGCCTGTGCGCCAGCTGCGGCAGTGATCGCGATCGCGTTGACATCTGCACCGAATTCAAAGTTGCCATTGATGAATTCTTTGAGGGATCGTTCGTCCTGGAACAAGATGAGTTCACTGTATACTTGGCCGCCTAGTTGCAAGCCGACAGTGAGCTGAGTCATGGATGTATCGCCGATATATTTCCCTTTCTCATAGACGCGGCCCTTGCCGTGGGCGCCGCCGATGCCGACCCCGGCCTTGCCAATCTTCGGAAACACAGCGTAGCCATAGGCACTGTGCAGAAGATTGCTGCTTTCTCCCGCATTTTTGAACAGGTTGAGGGTGGCCGTATATTCGTCTGCAAGAGCAACGGAAGTAGGCAACATCAAAAGGATTGTGAGCGTCAGTATCAGACGTTTGAGCATGATGTGTTCTCCATGGATTGATCGTATTGGCGCACTGCCGACCTACACCCACCAAATCGGCGCTTTTGACTCCTGGTCCCCGTTCACACAATCGGTCTGAATATCGGAACTGCACGACGCCGAGGACCTTCGTGTGAAGTCAGTCCGCACAAAAAGGCCCGCGGAAGCGGGCCCGGAAAGCCGCGAGTCACGGTTGCAAAGACGAAAGTCGTCCGTGAGCGGTCGACGCGCCTCAGTGCTCTGAATTCGCGCCGACTTTCAGTATAGGCTGCGTTTCTCGCCGGTGCGTTATATTCCGTCGCCGATCGCGAGACTGGTAAGCTTTTTAATCAAACATAAGTCCGCCGCCCGGTCCGCGGGCCTATTTGAGGCCGGCGACGAAATCCATCACTTGCTGCACGCCTTGCCAGATGGTCTTCATCAGTTGCCCGCTGTAGCGCGAGAATTGCCTACTGTGCTTCTGTTTTAACGGCAACAAACCGCGCATCGGGCTGCTGATCAGCTGTCCAGATCGCCCGCGCGGCGGCGTCAGTCTTGTCACCCGAAACGAAGGCGCGCACCGAGCGGGGGGCAATGAGCCTCAGTCGTGGTCGAGGTTCTTCAGTTGTCCAGCCCTGAAGCGTGCGGCTGCCGTTCGCTTTTACCACAAACTACGAAGGCTCGCGCCTAGTAAAGAATTCGATGACCTGGTTGCGTTTTAGTTTGATGCGCTGAATTGTCCTCGACATTGACTGGCACAGCGACTCCTCATGGTCCAATTGATAAGTGTGTCACAAATGTTCCCTTACCAGCGACGCCGCGCGAATTAGGTGACGTTTAAATGAATTATTTCTTAAGCGGCTTGGGAGAACTGGTCGCGGGCGACCTCCATATTGGAACGCGGGCTGATTGGTGAATCGCGAGCCACGTCGAAAATGTGTTGGTTCCGTTCACTAAAAACCGCTTGTATTGCTCGGGATATGTTCTTAAATTACGGGAGTGATGCTCGACACTTTTATTTTTGCCGACGAGACAAAAGCACAAGAGGAAGTCCGTGTCAGCTCAAGATGCCGGGACTGCCGTGAAACGTGTGAGTCCAGCGATTGAAGTTGCGGTGATCTCATTCGCGATGGGCGCGGCCGCAGAGCGATATGAACAAACGGATCACTGCGGCGCACAGTGGCAGTAATGATGAGATCGTGAAGATTCGGATGCACGTCGAGTCTTACATATTAGATCCCCGCGTCGGCGCGAAGGAGCGCGAAGCGATCAAGGTGTTGAGCGCCTATTTCGATGCGAAACGTGAGTACACTTCGCGCGACGGATGGGCGACGGCGTGCCGCAATACCCGCTCGCTGCGCCGATAGCCTCGAGCGCCCATTCGATACGCATCGCACTTCCCGCGACGCATGCCACGGCTACACTTTCGCATCCGAAGCTGCAAGGCAAGAATGCACCGGGCGGTGCTTTCAGCTGTGTGATCAACGGTCGCTGCTCGCGGGCTTCGCGATGGTCGCCTACACGGCGTAATACGGCACGAGCGAAGTGACGACGTTCATCTGAGCAGCAACAGCGGCGTTTATCAGAAGGATAGCGGGAAATCCCGAGCACCGACGGAACGCGGCGATCCCGATGCGTCGCCTGGCCGAGAGGACGAGCCCATTGGACCCTACATGTCGCATGTCGAACGCTCAAAAACGAGTCAAAGGAGTCGGCATGAATGCGAAGAAAACTCACCAGCTGTGTGTCGCGCTGATGATGCTGCTCGCGCTGGATGCCATTGCGCAAAGCAAGCCGATACCGTATCCGGCGAAAGGCCAAAGCGCTCAGCAACAACAGAAGGACGACGGTGCGTGCTACAGCTGGGCGAAGAGCAACACGGGCATTGACCCCGCGACGGCTTCTGCGGCGCCCCCGCCACAGAGCGGTCCGGCGGTGGGCGGCGGAGAACGTGTCCAGGGAGCCGCGCGCGGCGCGGCGGGCGGCGCAGTAGTCGGGGCCATTGCGGGCGATGCGGGAAAGGGCGCGGCGGTCGGCGCGACAGCCGGCACGATGGTGGGTGGTTCACGCGCACGACAGAACCGTCGCGCGCAGCAGGCGAATACGCAAGCGCAATCACAGGGCGCGATGGACACCTACTACCGCGCTTATGCGGCCTGCATGCAGGGCCGTGGCTATACGATCAAGTGAAATTGCCCATTCATTAACTCAGGAGCAGCAATAATGAAGCGCATGAGCATGAGCCTTTTTGTCGCAGCGTGTCTAGTGCTATCCGGAACAGCATGGACCGCCGAGCCTGAGACCAACGTGAACGTGACAAAGAGCGAGAATGGAGCATCCGTGCAGGGCACCTCGAAGGTGACCGCTACCATCGTCGGCATCGACGCCGCCACGCGCACCGTCACGCTCAAGACGCGTTCCGGCAAGGTGATCGAGCTGGAGGTCACGGACGAGGTACGCAATTTCGACCAACTGGCTGTGGGCGATACCGTGAAGGTCGCCTATCACGAATCGCTGAGCCTGAGCCTGCTCGACAAGAAGAGCGAGGCATCGCGGACTGAGAGCCAGTCCGCGGAACGCTCGGTTCCGGGCGCCAAGCCGGGAGGAACAGTCGGGCGCGAAGTGACGGTTATCGCGGACGTCGTCGCGGTGAATGCCAAGACGCAGATGGTGATGCTCAAGGGCCCCAAGGGCGACACGATCGATCTTCGTGTGGAAGACCCCGAGCGTCTCAAGCGCGTAAAGAAGGGCGATCAGATCAAAGCTGTTTACACCGAAGCATTGGCCGTATCCGTCGAACCGGCCACGACAAAGTAGAACCGGTGAGCATGATGCTTTGAGACCGCCGGGTCGACCCGGCTTTGCGCAGGTGCGCAGCGTCACTTTCCGGAGGTCGCGAGATCTTCCTCGATGAAGCGCAGAATTGCTTCAGTCAGCGCCTCACGAGGATAGGCATTCTGCGTGACGAACAGCGCGGCGATTGTGCTGTGCGTTCGGGCAATGGGCACGGCCAGTGCCCAATGGTCGGCATTCACAAAGGCGAGCAGCGCGCTTCCCGGTACGATTTGATCGTAGAAGATAACTTGGCTATCGTTGCGCGCATCGATTTGCGAAAGTTTGTCGTAGCTTGATTTGAGTATCGACGATATGCGTTCCGGCTGGGGAAACGTGACGAGCGAGAAATAGCGTAGCTCTTTTGGTAGGGGATGCTGCGCCATCCAGGCCTGGCGTGTCGCCGGACGCAGGCTTTCTACGGCGCCGCCGTCGCCTGAGGTACAGGTAGCGCTGGGAAAGTACCGCAGCAGGTCGGCCTGATACTGCTCTGCATCGTTGGCGAGCGCCGATCCGCCAACCGCGCCCGCCGCGCTCACGACGGCCGCCACTCGGCTTCGGATCTCCGGATACTCGACGACAGCCTCCAGGATGTCGGCGGCGCCCTTTGAGTAACCGACCAGCACGAGTACACCTGGCTCGCTGGACAGTTGCATCGCCAGAATGGCGTCGCGGATCTGACGTGCGTTGTTCTTCGAACTCGACAGGCCGTCGACGTTGAGCATGATGGCGTCGTATCCAAATTGCTGCACATGTTTCGCGACGGCGTTCTGCGAATTCAACCACGGCTTGAAACAGTCATAACCGATGCCGGGAACCACTGCCGCGATGAGGTGACGCTTCGATTCACCCAGATCCACAGGCGCACCAGTGCCAGCGGGCTCGGTACCGACGCGTGTCAGTGCGTCTTCACAGGGACGGTAGTCGGGAAGCGCCTTGCCGTGTGCTTCGAGCACCGCGCAGAATGTCTCGCGAAAGCGTGACCGCTTGTCCAGCACACCCGCTTGAGATGCGGGAACGAGCGCGAGCGGAGGCGTATTCGTCGTGTAGGGGACGAGCGGCTTCGTTGCGCACGCCACGAGCGCAAGGCAGGCAAGAGCGGCCATAAGACGGGCAACGCCTCTGCGTGGCCTGATGACGGAGCTATTCGCCGGCATCGCCCTGCTCCTCGCGTGCACCGGTTTCGCGCTGCTCAAGGTAAGGCACCCAGTCTAGAATCTGCACGTTGGTGAAGTTGAGCGGGCGGGTGGCGAAGAACATGACGGCGCGCAGCCCATTGGTGTAATACGACGCGCCGTTCAACGTTGTTCGCGGGTTTGCGGGCGGCGCCGCGCCTACGCCGTACACGAAGCCGAGCTGCTCCAGACCACCCGAATACATCATGTCCTGGATCAGAAAGTTGCGCGCCTCGTCGACGTCGCCATGCAACGCGGGGCTTGCCGCATCGTGATGCGCGAAGCGGCCGCCGATGGGTCGTCCACATTGCGCCAGATACACCCAGCTGCCGTTGTACCGGATTGGCGCGAGCCATGCGCGCAACGTAGTGGAAGGCGCGCCCCCTTGCGCTTCCTTGCGCAGGACGACGTCGGGTCTGCGTCCAAACAGCGCTTGGGCAAGGTCCGTGTCACGCAATTCGCGACGATAGCCGCGCCGAACCATTGCAGTGCCTATATCGCCCAGCGTACCAATGATAATCACGTTCAGCGGGTCCGCTTCGGTCGTGCCTTTTGCATCGGTGGCGCAACACGGCATTCGTTCGAGCGCCGTGCGTAATGAAGCAAGATCGTGATAATCGATGATTTCAGACTCCGAGTACCGGAACGGTATCAGCGCAAAACGCGCGTCTCCGGCGTCGTTCGGTACCGGCAGGAACAAGGAGAAAGGGATCAGCGTTTTGCTGCCGAACAGATCGATATTGACCAACTTGATTTGCCGGTCCGGGTTGGTGAACAGGAACCCGGAACGCGTTTCGCCAGCGGGGATGGGATTTCTGAATCCCAGCTTGTTCAGGTGATCGTCGATACTTGCATTCGTCGCACTTCCGAGCAGCGCGTGCATGGACCACGCTACTTCGAGCGGCGAGAAGTAATCCGGATCGGTTCCGGAGTGGAGCAACCACAAGTTCTGCGAAGTCCGGTTCTCAACTTCGACCCAGACCGGCTGGATATTGGCCTTGGTGATATCGGCGCCGAACATGCGCTTGCTGTCGTCGGCGCCCAGCACGGCCACGCTGACATGCGCATCCTGCTTCGTTGCGCTTACGGCACGCTCGCGCAGAGGCGCGTCGTCGATGCTGGTTGCCGCCGTCCATGTCGCGCAGCCCGCGAGCGCCGACGCGAGGAAAACGCAGCCGGCGGCACGCTTGAACGCCTGTCGCAGCCACGCCGACGCGCTCATCGCTTTGCTCCCGAGGGCAGGGCGTTGAGCCGGGCGGCAGCTTCCCACTGAAAGAATTCGATCTCGGAGAGCGACGTCGGCTGCCGGTCGAACACGAGCACCGCTCGATAGCCGTCAGTGTAATACGGATCCGTCGTAAGATTCTGACGCGTCGTGCCTTGCGGGGCGGCACCGACGCCCCGGACGAATCCGATCTTCTGCAGATTTTGCGAATAGGCCATGTCCTCGGTGAGCGCTGTGCGCGCCTCGTCGACATCCGGGTCGATCTTGTGCGTCGTGAATGTCGGCGAGTGCCACGTAAGCCGCACCCCGATGTCCCGGCTGATCTGTCCGACCCACACAGGCTTCCCCCGGTAGCGCATTGGGGTTAGCCAGAGCCGTAAGTGATTGCGCTGGTGAATCGTGTCGCGTGCTTTTTGCAGCGCAAGATCCTGCGCTCGGCCGAAGAGATACAGATCGCTGACCGGCGCATTGATGTAACGCTCGCCGGAGAGCGCGGACGTTACTGTCTTCGTGATTGCGCCCGACCATTTCTCTTCGGTCGGCGTCCAGCCGCGCCGCACGAGTGCGGGAAACGCATCATCGAGGCCACCCACGATGACGAGATTGAGCGGATCGCCATTTTTCGAACCGTCCTCGTTGGTCGCGCAACAGGGTAGTGCTTCGAGCGCCGAGCGGAAGGCGTCATCGTCCGTGTAATCGACGATTCTTTCAGGCGGATAGATCTCGCGGCGAAACACGGCGCTGACATGATAATCGGCATGGAAGCCGGGCACGACCATCAGGATCGAGAATGTCTTTGCGCCACCGCTCGCAACGAGATCGAGCTGAACGAGCTTCGCACCTTCACGGAGGTTCGTGAGCACGAATCCGGATACGGTTCGCCCAGGCAGGACCGGGTTGTGAAAGGCGAGACGGCGAAAGCGCTGGTCAAGTTCGTCCTTGGTAACGAGTGCCTTGCTGTCAGCAAATGCTTCGGCCGCTTCGGAGGCCGGGAAGAAGTTTGGATCGAGGCCCGGTGACATCAGGAAATAGCTGACCGGATCGTCGTTCTGCACCTCGATCCAAACGGGCTGAATCCCTTTTTGCGATAGTGGCACGCCATAGACCCCAACGCTGTCTTCGGCCGAAAGCACCGAAGCGTAAACCCTGAGATTGCCTTCCGCGCGGGTCATGGCGCGGCTCTTATAGTTCAGAGCGCTGTCGTTCTGCGGTGTAGTGGCGCAACTGCACAGGAACAAGGCGATAACAACGGCACTCAGCAGTCGATTCACGATGCGGTTCATCGCGTCACCTCTTTTCCGCGAGTCGGGGGGCTCTCAGCGGGCTAGTGTGAATTGATATTCGCTCTGCCAAGGTTCTTCGTGATGCGTATGGATTATAGTGTCCGGGCCGGCCGCGTCACTATTAACGAGCGCCAGGAGCAGCGCTTCGTATGAACGGAGTCACCGACCTCCGGGTGGACTTGTCAAGGGCACAATTCGCACGCCTTTGGTGGAAAACCAAACGCATACCGCCTATATTGCATGAAAAGATCAGCGCCTGCCCGCCCCCGTTTTCATACCATCAACCTGGAAGAATTCAGCAGTCGTCTAAAAGCCACGAGCTCTGTGCACCGCGGGACTGTCTGACCTCTTACAACAGTCAGATTGTTCAAGGACGTTGATGACGGCAGCCACGCTTTCGGTTGGTCGACATATCGCGTGACGGTCTACTGCATTGGTAAAACAGACGGCTCCGCCCGAGTGCGACCGGCTTCTTCCGGTTTCGCTCAAAGCCCGCGCCGGCTTGATTAAAACGAAGAGAGCGAGAACTCGGACCAGGTGTTCCGATTATGAGCTTTGTCGTGTAGACGCTGGCGGCGAACGGAATTGCTTTCTGCGGTCGCTGCTGCAACACAACGAAACGAGCGCTACGAACGCGAAATCAGCGGCCGGCTTTCATTGGCAAGCCATATGTGCTGCTGGTTCTTCAATTCGAATCGCCCCGTTTATGCTGATGGGCGACCATGAGGCAACGCGCGTACATCTGCGCGGATTTGTTGTCGCCTTAGCCGAGAAAGGGGGGCGCTATTCAAGTGCAACGTTGCGCAATAACGAGAAAGCACTATGTCCACGGAGCAGGTAGCGGCTTCTTCACGGCCGATCGCATTCCTGGAAAACGCAGTGAACGCGCATCAGGCGATCATGCGAACACATTGTCCAGAAGCGTGCGAACAGCCGTCGTTCCGAACTTTTGCGCATGTCAACCAGAGCCTACGATAAGGCGATGGAAATGGAAATTCAACAGGAGGGTGATAAAAATGAAATTGCTACCGCTTCTCGTCGTAACCATTGCAGTGTCAGCCTGTGCAACTCAACCCATGCCTCCGAGCGCGCAATCGGTCGGGGAAAGTCAACAGTCGGTCGCGGCAGTCTCGCAATGCATCGCTCAGAGATGGGCGAATCAGTCACAGCAACAAGTGATATCGCAAGTGATCGTGGCGAACAATCAGGCGATGGACGTCTATGTTCCGGGCCAGCGGCCGCCGGATGGCGCAGCCGCGCTCGTGCGGCCGTCCTGGACAGGCAACAGCAAAACGTGGGTGGGCTTTCGCCCGGGTGCCGGAGGTAGCGGCGACGCCGGCGGCGCTGTTGGCAGCTGCCTCTAGCCAGTGCGTCAGCCGACGCGTCTTCGTTTCTCTATGAGCAGCAACTCCAGACGCTTCAAATCTCAATCTTGCACAGTTCGATCGAGGAGAGTCTCATGAATCGTCGCACCTTCTTTTCGCTCACTGCTATCGCCCTCGCCAGCTCGCTGGCCGCTTGTGGCTCGACCTCGACGCCGACCGAAGCAGCCAGCAAGCGCAAGGAAATCGATGCCGGCGTCGATGGCGCCCTCAACAAGCTCTACAGTTCGACACCGGGCGCGCAGGCGCAAGCCGCCAAGGCCAAGGGTATCCTGGTCTTTCCGTCGGTGCTTGCCGCAGGCCTGGTGGTCGGCGGCGAGTACGGCGAAGGCGCGCTCCGTCAGGCAGGCACGTCCGTCGGCTACTACAAGACCAGTACCGCTTCCTTTGGCCTGCAGATTGGCGCCCAGTCCAAGGCGGTGATCATGATGTTCATGACCCAGGACGCGCTCGAAAAATTCCGCACGAGCGATAAGGGTTGGACAGCGGGCGTGGATGGCTCGGTAGCGGTGGCCAAGACCGGCGCGAACGGTGCGCTCGACACGGCAACGACGAATGCGCCGATTGTTGGGTTCGTGCTGACGAACTCCGGCCTGATGGCCAATCTCAGCTTCGAAGGAACAAAAGTTAGCAAGCTCGATATCTGATAACCGAACGGCTATACGGTGCGTCGAATCATCGGTGACGATCGGGTGCGATGGGGTGAACGCAGGAAAGCGCCATACCGCACCCTCCCTCGGCATGTATTTCTCGTGGTGCACTTCTACGGCGGCAGATTGCATGCGCTTTAACGACAATGGAGCGTGGCGCCTTCAACGCGGGGCTCAAGCCTAAATTGGATGAGGCGGGTAGCAACGCGACGGTGCGCGTCGATGAACGTTGTATGTTGCTGCCGACGCCAAAATGAACTTGTTGCCGACGGGCTACCGATGCATCAAAGCATCGCCTGCCGGGGGCGGCGTGGATGGATTGAACACGTCGTCATTTGGTCCTTTTGGAACTGACCGGGCCCAAGCGGACGATTTCATCGCGCCGCATTTAACGGGACTCGACGAGATGAACGACAGCTGCACTCTGGGAACGGTTACATCCGCAGGAAGTTGGTGAATGTCGCTTCGGGGTATGCGTCGACTGGCCGGTCCGTAATCAAGAAGCGGGTGATAGCGGAGGCTGAGCGGGCGCGGGTTTTTCATGCATGCCTCGCACGGTGAGACATGACCGTAAAAGATGGCAAATGATGCCCAGGCACAATCCAGCGCTGCAACGCAGCCAGAAAACCCCCATGACACCAGCGAGGCGGCGCCTGCTGACCATCGGCCTGATCGTTCTGTCGGCAGCCTCCGGCTGGATGATGATGATCGTGGTCGAACCCGCTTTCCAGCGCACCATCGTGATGACCAGCGGCGCGGACAACGGCATTTATCGCGGCTTTGCGGATCGCTACGCGCCCATCTTAAAGCGTGCGGGCATCAAGTTGGATATACGCGGTTCTTCCGGCTCGGTGGAGAATTACGAGCGATTGAGAGAGCCGAAGAGCATCTACGATGTCGGGTTCATCCAGTCGGGCACCGTGAGTCCGAAAGAGACCGACAAACTGCAGACGATTGCCGCTGTGTCGTATGAACCGATCTGGGTGTTCTATCGTGGCGAGACTTCAGTCGATCAGCTCTCGCAATTGCGCGGCAAACGAATTTCCTTGGGCGTTCCCGGCAGTGGCCTGCTCAACGTCGCGCAGTTGCTGCTCGGCTATAGCGGCGTCACGAGCCAGAATTCCACACTACTGCAAATGGATGCGCCCGCGGCTTATCAGCGGCTCGAAACCGGGCAGATCGACGCTGCTTTCTTCATTGGGCGGCCGGACGCCGAGATGCAGAAGACGCTGCTGAACAGCAGTCTCAAATTGATGAGTTTCTCGCAGGCCGATGCGCTGGTTCAGAAAATCCCGTCGCTTGCAAAAATCATCTTACCGCGCGCATCAACGAGTGTCGCCGAAGACCTACCGCGCACCGACGTCACGCTGCTCGGGGCAACAGCGCTGCTCGTATCGAAAGACACAATGCATCCGGCGCTCATCTATATGCTGCTCGACGCGGCGCGCATCGTCCATGGTCATGAACATTACTTCACGCCGCTTGGCACGTTTCCGAACACGAACACCGAAGAATTCCCGATCTCCGATGATAGCGTTCGCTACTTCAAATCCGGCCAGCCGTTCCTGTACCGCAATCTGCCGTTCTGGCTCGCGAGTCTGATCGAACGACGGCTGTTGATCCTCGTGCCGTTCGCGGCGCTCCTCATCGGTCTGCTTCAGGCATTGCCGCGCATGGTCGAGACTCGGATGAGAAAGCGGCTCGTGGTCTGGTATCGCGAGATCAAAGCACTAGAAGATGAAGTGTGGAACAGCACCGCGCCGACCCGCTCGCAAATTGCGCAATGGAGCGACGAAATCGAGAGCATCGACGCGAACGTGAGCCGGATACGAATTCCCTATCGATATTTTCAGGACGTCTATGCTCTGAAACAGGCGATCGGGGTCGTGCGAAACCGGATAGCGCATGTGGCGCAGAGTGCGAAGGGTTAGCAGCACGTCGCTCACGCACGATCGCTCGACGCCATCGATATGGCGCTGTTGAGCAGCGTCCTTAGGAGCAGGCGGAAACTAGAAGGGACTGTTCGGAGCCCGCCGCCTTCGACAATGCTGTGCCAATGGCGCGCGCTGACCTATCGTGATAGTGAGAGCTTGACAAAGACATGCGCGCAGACGCGTTTAACGAGACCGGGGGGACATGAAAGCGAAGGTCGCCGGTCTGGCCGCCTGCCTTATTGCATTCGCCACAACGGCGGCGAATGCCGCATTCCGGTACGACGAATTCTGGGGCTATGTCGCGCCGTCGATGGCTCAGTCCGGGGCATCCGCGTCAGATCCTAGGCCGTCTGTCTATGACCAAATGCTGGTTGAGAAAGGCGTCGATCCAGCTTCCGAAAAAGGGCAGCTGATTCTCGCTTGGATCGCGCACATTAACAGCGATCCGGCGGTCGCCGGCAACGTCCAGCGCATGAGCAATCTCATGCTGAATCCGGGCGCGCTCGCCAAGGCGTTGGCCGACGGACTCGGACGCATGGCGCCCGCACTGCGTCTGCAGTACGTCGCGCTGATCGCCACGGTATTCGACACTCTCCTTCCGCCCGACTGCTTCGGCCTATACAAGATGGACGCGGTAAGTGACCGAGTCTCGCTGAACGCGATGTCCGATGCGGATTTCGACGGATACTTCCGCATGCTGCTGGCGGCGCTTCGCGCGGCGCACACCGGGACCACGCTCGACACGCCCAGCCCGCAGCAATATGAGCAGGCGGAGACAAGCCGTAAGCGGCTCGTCAGGGCCGGTCCCCGATCCGCGCGCGCGTGGGGCATGATGTGAGAGCATGGGGAGGTCCTGGTAGATCGCGTGAGATCGTGGACACGATCTGTCTGGATCTACCCAGTCAAACGGTGGGCGTGGGCGCAGCTGCCGGCTTCAGTTTGTCGGCCACGTTCCAGGGAAGCAGTTCGTTGATGCGGTTGACCTTGTGGTCAGCAATATGTGTGAGCACGTATTCGAGATAGGCACGTGGGTTGATTTCGTTGAGTTTGCACGTGCCGATGAGACTGTACATTGCCGCCGCGCGCTCACCGCCGCTGTCGGAGCCAACGAACAAATAGTTTTTCCGACAATGCACATAATTGCATTGTCGGAATAATGCGCAGCTGCAAATTATGCGGAGTTTGCATCGTACGGCTCGTCACGCGCGCCAGTGCGACGCGCCTTGCAGGGATCTGTGGCGTGCAGCAAACTGCACATAAAAAAGATGCTTTCCTGTTTGGGTTGTTACACATTCAGGAGAATCATCATGATCGGCTTGGTTCCTCTTCGACCGCAGCCTCAGGCGTGGTTGTGGCGCAGCGTCCTTTCTCCTTTCGCAGAGCGCTACTGCGAATATCTCGTTGATACCGGCTACGCGGCCGGCACCGTCAACCGCTACGTGAGGTGCGCCGCGCACTTTGCGTATTGGCTTACAACGCACCGTATAGCCGTAGCAAGTGTCGACGATCGACTTGTCTGCAGGTTCGTGAACGACCATTTGCGGCGATGTACCTGCCCAGATCCGATTCCGAGGTGTCGGACAGACGTGAGTGCTGCACTTCGGCATTTGCTGGTCGTGTTGGGCGCGTGCAATGTCCCTCGGTTTCTGCAGGCAGAACCGGATTCGGTGCAACAGGAGGTGTGTGGCTTTACTGACCACCTCAAGGACGTTTGCGGTCTAGCCGAATGCACGCGATATCAGCGTGGTCGAATCATTCGCGATTTCTTGCGTCAGCGCTTTGGTCGCAAACACATCGACATGGAGCAGCTAACGATTCGGGATATCCGTCGTTTCGTTACGCGCTACCCTGACGGGTGCAATGCTGGAGCCGCTCACGTAGCGGGCGTGACGTTGCGCAGTTATCTGCGATTCAGGACCATGCAATATAACGACCAGGTCGAAGAGCTGATCGCGGCAGTACCGAACGTGGCTGGATGGAGGTTGGCGGCGCTGCCTGAAACGCTTTCGGATGCAGCGATTGAGCAGTTCCTGAACTCCTTCGATCTCGCGACGGCGTCCGGCTTACGTGATTACGCAATGGCGCGCTGCCTGGCTGATCTTGGGTTGCGGGCTGCGGAAGTCGTGCAAATCCAACTCGACGATTTAAACTGGCGCGAAGGCACGCTGCAAATCCGTCGCACCAAATCGCGACGGGGCTACGTCATTCCGTTGCCCGAGCCAACAGGTCGTGCGATCGCCGACTATATCCGGTTAGCCCGAAGGAAGACGACGACCTCCCGTGCTCTCTTTGTCCGGCATTACGCACCCGCCGACGTTCCGTTGGGAACCGGGCGCGTCCATCAGGCCGTGCATGCCGCATATGTTCGCTGCGGCTGGACTAAACAATCTGGAACCCATCTTCTGAGGCACAGCGTGGCCCGACGGCTGCTTCGTTCCGGCTCGTCGTTGAAGGAAGTGGCTGACGTATTGCGCCATCAAAGCATTGACACCACCGCGATCTACACGAAGATCGACCTGCGAAGCCTGGAGGCCGTGGCGCTTCCCTGGCCGGGGAGAAAATCATGAAACGTCCCGTCAAATCGGCACACACAATGGTATCGCTGGTGGAAACGTATCTCGCAGAGCGACGCTGTCTCGGCTTCGACCTTGCGATCTCGGGGCAGGTGCTGATGAACTTCGCCCGCTTCGCGGATACGGCGCACGATCGCGGTCCGATCACCGAAAGTATGGCCCTTGCCTGGGCACACTCGACACCGAGTCAAAGGTCCATCACCTGGGCGCGTCGGATCGAGGTAGTGCGCCCCTTCGCGAAGTACCTCAGGCAGTTCTACCCCGATACGGTTGTTCCGCGACGCGACTTGTGCGGGCGGGCCCATCGTCGTCTGGCGCCGCACATCTACACGGAGCGGGAGCTCGGCGAACTCCTCACGGCGTCGGCGGCGATGTTACCCGTCGGTTCGATCAGACCGCTTACATATGAAGCGCTGTTTGGTTTGATTGCGGCAACCGGCTTGCGTATCTCGGAAGCCATCAATCTCTCTCGAGACGACGTGAATCTTGCTGAGGGCACGCTCACGGTGCGCGAGACGAAGTTTCACAAGTCGCGCCTTATTCCGATGCATCCTACCGTAACTCTGGCCATGAAGCGTTACGCTGCTCGCCGTGCGCTGGTCGTCGCCGCAGAGCCGTGCGATTCGTTCTTTGTGAATCTTGATGGTAGGAAGTTGCAGGCCCGAACGGTGCACTGGGTGTTCGGTCGCCTTCGCGAGCAACTCGGGTGGACTTCTCG
Organism: Caballeronia hypogeia; assembly: GCF_001544875.2. Taxonomy (GTDB): domain Bacteria; phylum Pseudomonadota; class Gammaproteobacteria; order Burkholderiales; family Burkholderiaceae; genus Caballeronia; species Caballeronia hypogeia. The sequence goes on along the minus strand of NZ_FCOA02000007.1, from coordinate 2,046 downwards.
GGGTGACCACGCGTTGCCTCGAATCCATGATCTTCGCCACACGTTCGTGTGCCGGTGCATCCTCAAGTGGTATCGGGACGGCGTGAACGTCGACAACCGGATGATTGCGCTGTCGACATATCTGGGGCACGTGAAGCCGAGCGATACCTACTGGTATCTGACTGCGGTTCCCGATCTCATGGAAATCGTGAGCCGGAAATTTGCGTGCTTTGCCGAAGGGGTACGTCATGACTAAAGCCTGCCTAGTTCCTTCCTTCGCGACGCTCCTGCAGGACTTCTTCGTCGAACGGTTGATGCAGCAACGCGCGGTGAGCCCGGAGACGATATCGAGCTACCGCGATTCGTTTCGTCTGTTTCTTCAGTTCGCATCGGATCGCCTTGGCAGGTGCCCAACTGATCTGAAGCTGTCGGACATGGATGCGCCGCTAATCTTGGCGTTTCTGCGACATCTCGAGGTTGAGCGGCGCAACAGCACGCGGACCCGCAACGTTCGACTCGCAGCGTTGCGCTCGTTCTTGAAGTACGCGGCACACCGTGACGTCGCGTCGTTGGCCGTTATACAGCGCGCACTCTCCGTGCCGATGAAGCGGTGCGATAAACCTATGGTCGGATTCCTGTCACGTGAAGAGATTCAGCAACTGTTGACGGCGCCTGACCCAGACACCTGGTCGGGTCAACGCGACAGGGTTCTGCTGGCAACGATGTATAACACGGGGGCGCGCGTCTCGGAGATGTTGGCACTACGCGTCAGTGATGTGGTGCTGGGTACATCACCCTTCGTTCATATTCTTGGCAAAGGACGCAAGGAACGAACGGTGCCTTTATGGCGATCCACGGCCAGGCTCATCAAGGGGTGGTTGCCGCAGATCCAGGATGCATCAAGTCAGAGGCTCTTTCCAAATCGATCGGGAAACGCGATGACACGCTCCAATGTCGCCGATCGAATGAGAATTGCCGTAACGCGCGCGAAGGACCAATGTCCGCAACTCGCCAAACGGCGTGTTTCTCCGCATCTGGTTCGTCACGCGACTGCCATGCATCTACTTCAATCAGGCGTCGACCTCTCGGTCATCGCCTTGTGGCTGGGACACGAAAGCCCATCGACAACACACTGCTATATGGAGGCCGATCTCACGATGAAGCAGCGAGCGCTGAGCAGGATTCAGCCACCGGAAGTGAAGAACCGTCGCTATCGACCACCGGACCGCATCCTCCAGTTCCTTGAGTCGCTGTAATTATGCGTAGCTCGCCGAACCGCGAATCCCTGCGGATCGCGTCAGCGACTCGCATGGCACTCTTCGACAATGAGTAACTCCGCATAATTTGCAGCTGCGCATTATTCCTGCCCAACGCTACACAACGCAGGGCATTTTCTGCAAGCACATTGCTGATCTCGGCGCGTCCGTCCTCACAGTAGAACGTGAGCGCCGTCCAGTGGTTCAGCGAGTAGTTGATCGCGCCCGTAAGCGTAGACTTCTTCGACAGCGTCCCAAGCTTGGCCCTGATCGTCGATTCGAACGTGTTGAGCAGAGGCTTGCTCTTCTCCTGCCGCACACGCAACCGCTCATCGGGAGGTTTGCCGCGAATGTCAGCTTCGATGCTGTAGAGCTCGCCGATCATCTCGAGCAGTTTCTGGGTATCCGGAGTCGGCGTACGCTCGTGAACGTCGAATATGTACCTCCTCGCGTGATCCCAGCATGCCGCTTCGAAGACGTCGCCGCTTGCGTACAGCTGGTCGAAGCCGGCGTAGGCATCTGCCTGCAGGATTCCCTTGAAGTTGGCGAGGTGTGTTTGTGGATGAACACCCTTGCGGTCCGACGAGTACGTGAACCAAACTGCCGCAGGCTCCGTCGAGCCCGAGCGTCGGTCGTCGCGCACATAGACCCAGAATCGGCCGGTTGTCGTCTTCTGATTGCCCGGTGTGAGGACGGGAACCGTCGTGTCGTCGCCATGGAGCTTGCCGGCAGCGAGCACGTAGCGCTGGATCGCCTCGACCAGCACCATGCAGAGTTCAACGATCTGGCCGACCCAGCGGCCCATGCTGGC
>NZ_FCOA02000006.1 GCF_001544875.2 Caballeronia hypogeia | reverse complement strand
CGCGTACGGTCGGCTGGATCGCGCAGTGGAACGAGATGATTGCCGATCCCGAGCAGAAGATCGGTCGTCCGCGTCAGTTGTTCATCGGAGAGGAAAAGAGGACGGTCGCCTGAACCGCGCTTTTTTCAGCGGCTGCAATTTCGGCGCGCCGTGAGACGGAGCAATCCTTCTGTCTCACGGCGCGCCGTATTCTTTTGCTCAGTCCGCGGCGCGTGGCGCGTCATTCATGCTCGCGCTCTTTTGCGCCCTAACCATGTCGCGATTGACGCATCCGGACGTCGAATTTGCATATCGTAAATTTCCGATATATACTTCGCTCCAAGACGATTCGGAAGGCTCGCGTTTTCCGGCGTCAGACGCACGAGCAACGAAATGGACATCGACGCAATTCACAAGGCCCTCGCCAACCCCCTTCGCCGCGAAATTCTCGAGTGGCTGAAGGACCCGGAGCGGCATTTCCCGAATCAGGAACTGCCGTGGGCGCATGGCGTCTGCGCGGGTCAGATCGATGGGCGCTGCGGTATGTCGCAGTCAACCGTTTCCGCGCATCTCGCGACGTTGCACAAAGCCGGTCTCGTCACCACGAAGCGCGTTGGACAGTGGGTGTTCTTCAAGCGCGACGAAGCGGTGATCCAGGCGTTCCGCGATTCCATCGGCGATCTCTGAGCGTTTGTATCGATCGTTCCGTGACAGACCGCTTTCAACTTAATTAGGATGCCAATTCATGTCGACTCTCTTCGATCCGCTTCAGCTAGGCGCACTCACGCTCAAGAACCGCATCATCATGGCGCCGCTGACGCGTCAGCGCGCGGGCGTCGAGCGCGTGCCCAACGCGTTGATGGCGCAGTACTACGCGGACCGCGCATCGGCCGGTCTGATTCTCAGCGAGGCGACCTCGGTGACGCCTCAAGGCGTCGGTTATGCCGACACGCCGGGCATCTGGTCCGACGAGCAAGTGGAGGGCTGGAAGCTCGTAACCAAGGCCGTGCATGACGCGGGCGGCAAGATCTTCCTGCAACTGTGGCACGTGGGCCGCATCTCCGATCCGGTGTTCCTGAATGGCGAACTGCCGGTCGCGCCGAGCGCGATCGCGGCGGGTGGACATGTGAGCCTCGTGCGTCCGCAGCGTCCGTATGTGACGCCGCGCGCTCTCGAACTCGATGAAATCGCCGGCGTGGTCGCCGCCTATCGCAAGGGCGCGGAGAATGCGAAGCGCGCGGGCTTCGACGGCGTCGAAGTGCACGGCGCGAACGGCTATCTGCTCGATCAGTTTCTGCAGGACAGCACCAACCAGCGCACCGACGCCTACGGCGGCGCCATCGAGAACCGCGCGCGCCTGCTGCTCGAGATCGTCGACGAATGTATCGATGTGTGGGGCGCGGATCGTGTGGGCGTGCATCTCGCGCCGCGCGCGGATTCGCACACCATGGGCGACAGCGACCGCAGCGCGACCTTCGGCCATGTCGCGCGCGAGCTGGGCAAGCGCAAGATCGCATTCATCGCGGCGCGCGAGCGCGAGGGCGAGGACAGCCTCGGACCGCAACTGAGGAAGGCGTTCGGCGGCGTGTATATCGCCAACGAAGGTTTCTCGAAAGAGAGCGCCGAAGCGATCATCGCGCGTGGCGACGCGGATGCGGTGGCGTGGGGCAAGCCCTTCATCGCGAATGCCGATCTGGTGCGCCGCTTCGAAGTGGACGCATCGCTCAACGATTGGGATACGGCGACGTTCTACGCGCCGGGCGCGAAGGGCTATACGGACTATCCGTTGCTCGAAACGACCGAGTAATCGTTTCGCAGTCGGCGGCATCAAGCAAAAACAGCGGCTTCGGCCGCTGTTTTCATTGGGTAACCGGGTGATGTCACGAGACCTTCAAAAAAAATCGGACCGCTCGATGCGGCCCGATTCCTGTCGCTCACACGGTACTGCTTAGAACTTGTGGCGGATGCCGACGCGGAACGCGAGCTGGTCGTTTTCGCCCAGTCCCGAGGTGCCGAAGTAGCTCGACGACGACGAACCGATCGAAGCCTGGTTCTCGACGCCGCGGTTCGAACCCGAAGCCTTTTGATAGATGCCGAGCGCGTACACATCGGTGCGCTTCGACAGCGCGTAGTCGACGCTTGCATCGACCTGGTTCCAGTGACCGCTCTGATTGCCGGTCATGTTCAGGTACGAGTAGCCGAGGCCAGCCGACAGCGCCGACGTGAACGAGTACTTGCCGCCGATATCGAACGCGTTGAGCTTCGAGCTTGCGCCGTTGATCGGTTCGAACAGCGTGTTGGTCCAGAGGCCGAACACGGTCGCCGCACCGAACGCGTAGTTCGCGCCGACGCCGAACGTGCGCAGATCCTTGCCGGCGTTGGCCGTGCCCATCGTCTGGATGTTCGCCACGGCCGTGCTGAATGCCGGCGACGCTGCCGCCGGGTAGCGGATGTCCGTGTACGCCGCGCCGATGCCGAGCGGACCTGCCTTGTAGTTCAGGCCGAAGCTGTAAGCGCGCGACGAACCTGCCGTCGTGGTCGTGCCGACGGTCGTGTTCGGCGAGCCCGCGAACGCGCCTGCCTGATTCGAGAAGCCGTACATTGCGCCGAACGTCACGCCGTAGAAGCTCGCGCTGCTGAACTTGACGGCGTTGTTGATGCGGCTCGACGTCAGTTGGTCGACGTCGTTCATGTGGTACGCGTAGTTACCCGCGAGCGTCTGGCCGCCGATCGAGTAGTTGCTGCCGAGGTAGTCGGTCGAGAACGAGTATTGACGGCCGAAGGTCAGCGAGCCGACGTCGTTCTTGGCGATACCGACGAATGCCTGACGGCCGAACATCGCGCCGCCCTGGCCCAGCGTACCGGTGCCGCTGTTGAAGCCGCTCTCCAACGTGAAGATCGCCTTCAGGCCGCCGCCCAGGTCTTCCGAGCCCTTCAGGCCCCAACGGCTGCCTTGCGCGACGCCGTCGTCGTACTTGACGAGCGAGTCGCCGGCGCGCGTCGTGCTGGTCGAACTGTTGTTCACGTAGCTGATACCGGCGTCGATGATGCCGTACAGCGTGACGCTGCTTTGCGCTTGCGCGGACGTGGTGGCGAGGGCGGCGAATGCTGCGAGCGCGGCGGTCGCCAGAATGTTCTTCTTCAAAGTAATGCTCCGTGAGTTGATTCGCGGTGTGGTCTTGTTGACGGTGTCGGTGTTGCGTCGCGCTCTGACGGCGCGTGGCTGCGACCGGCGCAAATGTAGCGATTGCCGAAGAAAGAAATGTGACAACGCTTTCAGGCCGCTTGCGGTGTGTCGTATGCACAACAGCTCTGGCGAAACGGCGGCGCTTGTGCGTTCCGCGCATGGGATGCCATGCTCTCGGTTCCTCAAACGCGAGCGAGATCATGGACGAAACGGGAATCCGCGAACTGGAAGGGCGCCTGAAGAAGGCGATGGTGGCGTCGGACGTCGAAGCGCTCGACGCGCTATTGGCCGACGACCTGAGCTTCGTCGATGCAACCGGCAAGGTGTGGACCAAGGCCGACGATCTGAACGGGCATCGCTACGGGATGCAGCGCATCGAGAAGCTGGAAGTGGAGGATCAGAGCGTGCGCGTGTACGGTGCGTTCGCGATCACGGTCACGCGCGTGGTGCTTTCCGGGACCTTCGCGGGCGCCCCGTTCGCGGGCAGCTTGCGCTACACGCGAACCTGGGGCGATATCGGCGGAACATGGCGCGTGGTGGCCGCGCAATGCGGCCTCGCGCCTTTTTGATTCAAAGACTTACGCCGACAGCAACGAGCCCGTGCGATAAGCCTTCGCGCCCGCGATGCGCGCGACTTCGAGTCCCGCCGTCGCGAAGCGCGTGATGTGCCTGGCGTACATCACGCCCGAGGTCGTGCACTTGAGCGTGGTGACGACGTCGGTGAGCGGATCGACGATATCGGCGATAGGCGTGCCCGCCTCGATGAACTCGCCCACGGGCGCGCGGAACACCAGCACGCCCGACGCGGGCGCCACGATCGGCTCGGCGCCCGCGAGCGGCGTCGCCGGATGCTCCAGCGGCGGCTGCTCCGGTACGGGCGCGTCGATCACGCCGCGGTGAGTCAGATAGTTGACGATCGCCTGCGCGTCTTTCTCGGCGAGTTCGTAGGACACGTCGTGCTGGCTGCGCAGTTCCACCGTTACCGAAATGCCGCCATTTGGAATCGGGAAGCGCTCGCCGTAACGTTGGCGGAGATCCGACCAGCAGAAGCTGTGAATCTCGTCGAACGGATTGCCCACCGAATTCAGCGCGAGCAGTGACGCCTTGGCGTCGAGATAGCGCGCGAGCGGTTCGACCTCGTCCCAGATGTCCGGATTCGTGTAGAGGTGCAGCGCGGCGTCGAGGTCGCAGTGCAGGTCGAGCACGACATCGGCGTCGAAGGACAGCTTTTGCAGCGCGAGGCGTTGCGATTCGAGTTCGGTGTGCGGCGTCTGCTCGTCGAGCGCTTCCCTCATCGCGGCGCGCACGGCGAGCTTGTTGGCCTCGGCGTCCTTGCCGAGACGCGCTTCGATGCGCGGCGCGATCAGCGCGGCCAGATCGTAGAAATTGCGATTGAAGTTGTGGCCGCTGTTGGTCTCGAAACGGCCCATCAGGGTGCCGTGCAAATGTTGCGAAAGGCCTATCGGATTGGGCACGGGCACGATCACCACTTCGCCGCGCAATTTGCCGGCGGCTTCGAATTCGGCCAGATGCCGGCGCAGACGCCACGCGACGAGCATGCCGGGCAGTTCATCCGCGTGCAGCGAGGACTGGATATAGATTTTCTGGCCGCCGCCCGGGCCATAGTGGAAGCTCGTGATGTTGCGGGAAGTACCGAGCGTTGGCGCGATGAGGGAGTGAGTTCTGGTTTGCATAGTGGTCGCGCGCACGCGAATGCGCGGGTCTTGCCTCTGGAAATTGCCGGGCGCCGCGGTGTCTCCGTCCGCGGGCGTCCTGCAGGACTGCCGGACGTTCGATCTTAGCCGAAATCAGCAGGCCGCGAGCCCGGACGGCCCGTCCAAAAGGAAACGGGCTCCGCGCCTTGCAGCGCGGAGCCCGTTCTCAGCCTGTCCTGTCCTGGCGTGATCGGCTTAGCCGCCGTACACGTCGAAGTCGAAGTACTTCTTCTCGATCTTCTTGTACGTGCCGTCCTTGATGATGTCGGCGATCGCCTTGTCGATCTTCGCCTTCAGGTCGGTGTCTTCCTTGCGCAGACCGATGCCCGCGCCGTTGCCGAGCGTCTTCGGATCGTCGAGATCCTTGCCGGCGAAGTCGAAGCCCGCGCCGCGCGGCGTCTTCAGGAAGCCGATTTCGGCCTGCACCGCGTCCTGCAGCGCGGCGTCGAGACGGCCCGAGGTCAGGTCGGCGTAGACCTGGTCCTGGTTCTGGTACGGCGTGACCGTCACGCCCTTCGGCGCCCAGTAGGTCTTCGCGTAGGTTTCCTGGATCGTGCCCTGTTCGACGCCGACGTTCTTGCCCTTCAGGCTTTCAGCCGTCGGCAGGATGTTGCTGCCCTTCTTGGCGACGAGGCGCGTCGGGGTGTTGAAGAGCTTGCTCGAGAAGGCGATCTGCTCGGCGCGTTGCGGGGTCATGGACATCGACGAGAGCACGCCGTCGAACTTCTTCGCCTTGAGCGCGGGGATCATGCCGTCGAAATCGTTCTCCACCCACACGCACTTCGCCTTCAGACGTGCGCAGATCTCGTTGCCGAGGTCGATGTCGAAACCGACCAGCTTGCCGTCGGAGCCCTTCGACTCGAACGGGGGGTAGCTGGCGTCGACGCCGAAACGGATCGTCGAATAATCCTTCGCCTGGGCGGCCGTGACGGCGGTCAGCGACGTGGCGGCGAGGAGGGACATCGTCAGTGCCGCGAGCAGTTTCTTCACTGTTTTAACTCCAGAGGGTGGTCAGTACGGCCCGGAAGGTCTCGTATCCGGGCGCCCGGTGCGTCGTTACGCGCCGGAACATGAGTATTCCGCGGATCGTGTCCGCTCAGAATCGGCAGAAGGTTACCAAGCCAAAAATCCTGGGGAGCTAGTGAAACCACGGATAGCGGCGGCTTTAGAGCTTTTCTTCACGTGGCTTGTCAACTCTGGCTCTTGCGCAATGGATGATCCTTCAGGAACCACGACAGCGCAAACGCCAGAACGGCGATGCACGCGGCGACCAGATAGACCGTGTGCATCGAGCTGGCGAACGCGTGCAGGTAAACGTCACGTAAGGCGGGCGGCAGATGCGCGACCGTCTGCGGTCCGAGCGCTTGCGGCAACTCCGTGCCGGCAGGCAGGAGCGCTTCGAGACGGTTGCGCAGACTGTTGCTGAAGATCGCGCCGAACGCCGCCACGCCGACCGAGCCGCCGATCGAGCGGAACAGCGTCGCGCTGGAGGTGGCGACGCCCATCAGCCGGAATTCGACCACGTTCTGCACGGCGAGCACGAGCACCTGCATGACCATGCCGAGGCCCAGACCCAGCAGCGCCATATAGAGATTCATGGTCCACAGCGGCGTGTCGAGGCTGAGCGTGGAGAGCAGCAGCATCGCGACGGCGACGAGCGCCGTGCCAGCGCGCGGAAAGAAGCGATACTTGCCGATCTTGCTGATGACGCGCCCGCTGACGATCGACGACAGCAGCACGCCGCCCATCATCGGCGTGATCTGCAGGCCGGCTTGCGAGGGCGTCGAGCCCTTCACGACCTGCAGATACAGCGGCAGGAACGTCACCGCCCCGAACAGCGCGCAGCCGACGATGAAGCCGATCAGCCCCGCCAGCACGAAGGTGCGCTCCTTGAAGAGCGAGAGCGGCATGATGGGCTCGGCGGCGAGCCGTTCCTCGTAGACGAAACCGCCGAGACACACGAGCCCGAGGAGGAGCGTGCACCAGAGCTGCGGCGAGGTCCACGGCAGCAGTGTGCCGCCTTCGCTCGTGAACAGGATGATGCACGTGAGCGCCGCCGCCAGAAAGCCCGCTCCCATGTAATCCACGCGATGATTCACGTGGGCGCTGTGCGGCTTGAACACGAGCTGAATGACCGCGAGCGCGATCACGCCGAGCGGCAGGTTGATGTAGAAGATCCAGCGCCACGACAAATGCTCGACCAGAAAGCCGCCGAGAAGGGGGCCGACGACCGTTGCCAGGCCGTAGACGCCGCCGAAGAGTCCCTGAAAGCGGCCGCGATCGGCGGGCGGAATGACATCCGCGATGGCGGCCATGGTGATGACCATGAGTCCGCCGCCGCCGAGGCCCTGCAGCGCGCGCAACGCGATCAGCTGCGTCATGTTTTGCGCGACGCCGCAGAGGATCGAGCCGACGAGGAAAATCACGATCGACGCCTGGAGCACGACCTTGCGGCCGAACTGGTCGCCGAATTTGCCGTAGAGCGGCACGACGATGGTCGAACTGAGCAGGTAGGACGTGACGACCCACGAGAGATTTTCCAGCCCGCCGAGATCGCCGACGATGGTCGGCAGCGCCGTCGACACGATTGTCTGGTCGAGCGCGCCTAGCAGCATGACGAGCAGGAGCGCCGTGAACAGCAACCCGATGGGCGGCTTCGACGCGAGGCCGGTTTCGCCGGGCTCCGGGCCCGCGACGGCAGTTTGGTGCAAAGATGTCATTTTGTCTGAGGGCGCTGGCGGCGCCGTGCGCAAAGTGAAATGGAGCGTCTTTCGATCCGGCGCGGACTCAGTGGCCCGGGTTTGGTCGGATTGAAATTAATTAACGTTGAAGTTAATATAATCGTTGGCCGTCACGTAGTCAATTTTCGGAATGACAAAAGAATCTGTTGAAGACGTCGCCTCCGGCGCCGAGCCGGTGCAGAAGCGCCCCGGACGACGCCCCGGACGTCCGAGCGGCGCGCATGGCGAGCAGGCGCGCGCGCGATTGCTGGATATCGCGCTGGAAATGTTCGCGCGGCAGGGCATCGGCGAGACGACGCTCGGTGCGATCGCGCGTGAGGCGGGCGTCACGCCGGCGATGGTCCACTATTACTTCAAGACCCGCGACCAGTTGGTCGACATGCTGATCGACGAGCGCTTCGTTCCTTTGCGCGCCGAACTGGGGCGTGTGTTCAACGATCCGGATTCCGAGCCCGTCGATACTTTGCGCGCGTTCGTGGAGACGCTCGTGGCGACAGTGGACCGGTATCCGTGGTTCGCGGCGCTCTGGGTGCGAGAGATGATCAGCGACGGCGGACTGCTGCGCCGGCGCATGGCGGAGCGTTTTGGCGACGAGCACAAGGAACGCGCCATCGAGCGCATTGCCGTCTGGCAGAAGGAGGGGAAGCTGAACCCGGCGCTGGAGCCGTCGCTCGTGTTCGCGTCGTTGTTCGGGCTGACGGTGTTTCCGCTCGCCACGTCGCGCTGGCGCGGGGAGGGCGGGCGCGCGATCACGTCCGGGCAACTCGCGCGGCACGTCGTGGCGTTGCTGATGAACGGGATTCAGCCGTATTGAGCGTGAATGTCCACCGTAGCGCAGTCCGACTTGCAGTCCGCTCGCCAGATGCTAATACCGCGAAAACGGTTCCCATTCCTGCGTGTTTGGATTCTGTATGCCAGAATCCGCAGGACGTACCTCATCGGCGGCGAAGATTCGAATATGTCCGAGACGCTCAACACAGTCGATGCAGATCATGCGATGCGAAACTGGACGTACCGGTCGGCGGGGCGGATTCCGATAGGCTCGGATCTGCACAAGCGCATGTTCTGCGAGATGCTGCTGACGACCCACAATCCGTACAAGCCGGCCGTCATCGACTGGCCGGAGCTCGAGCCGGCCGCGCTCAGGCGCGTGACCTCGCTGCCGATCTGGGATATCGCCGTGCAGACGGAAGGGCGCGCGTCGATTCGGGTTGCCACCTACGCGGGCACCGTCGACGACCCGCAACTGCGCGAAGCCTTGCGCATGAACGGCGGCGAGGAAGCGCGCCACAAGCTGGTGCTGTCGAAGCTGGTCGAGGCATACGGCATCGAACTCGCGCCTGAACCACCGTATCCCGCGCCCGACGATCCGCTGCGCGCGTGGATGCTGACGGGCTATAGCGAATGCATCGACAGTTTCTTTGCGTTCGGGCTGTTCGAGGCGGCGCGCCAGTCCGGATATTTTCCCGAGGAACTGGTCGAGACTTTCGAGCCGGTGATTCAGGAAGAGGCGCGCCACATTCTTTTTTTCGCGAACTGGGTCGCGTGGTACCGGCGCAGTTTGCCGTGGTATCGCAAGCCCTGGTTTCTCGCCAGGACCGCGAGCGTCTGGTTCTCGCTGATCCGTGACCGCATTTCTCTCGCGCGCGGCTTCGACAGCAAAGGCGCGGCGCAGGACGCGAATTTCCCGGCAAATGTCGGCGATTCGGTCGCGGGCGATGTGTCCGTGCGTTCGTTGATCGAAATCTGCCTCACGGAGAACAATCGCCGCATGGACGGTTATGACGCGCGCCTGCTGCGTCCGACCACGGTGCCAAAACTCGCGCGACTCGCGTTGCGCTTCATCGGGAAGTAGGCTTCTCGCGCGTGGCGCTCGTTTCGAAGCGCCGCGACGCTTCCTCGACGTCCTGCCTGAACTGCGCGAGCGCCGCCAGTTCGACATTCGGCGGCTGGAGCGCCGCCCACAGCACTTCGACCAATTCGTTCGCCGTCGTCTCGATCTGAGTCTGACTCAGGCGGCGCTTTGCGAGCGTGGCGTCCCACAGCACGTGCTCCATCGGCCCGAAGACGAGCGAGCGCAACAGCCGCAGCGGCACGTCGCCGCGCACATGCCCGAGCGTCTGACCGCGCGCGAGCACGTCCATCAGCGGGGCGGTGTAGCGGCGCTGCAATTCCGTGAGCGTGTCCGAGAGGTCGTGCTGCTTCGTGCGGCCTTCCGACAACACGAGCGCGCACAGCCCGGTGCCGTTCATCAGCATGAGCCGCATGTGCGTTCTGACGATGAACGCGAACTGCTGCCGCACCGAGCCATCGCGCGGCAGGCCGGTTTCGAACGCGTCGATGATTTCGTCGTACCAGTCGGCGATCACGCGCGCGCACAACTCACGTTTGCCGCTGAAATAGCTGAACACCGTGGCTTCCGAAATGCCGGCCCGCTGCGCGATCTCGGCGCTCGTCGCGGCGTCGTAGCCCTTTTCGGCGAAGACGTCACGCCCTGCTTGCAGAATGTCCTTCACGCGCTGCTGCGATTTGACGCCCGCCGGCGTGCGGCGGCTGGTGCTGGTTTGCGTGGACATGGCGGAAATGCGTGGAAAATAAATGTGAGCGTAGCTCAAAAATATATTGACGGCTAGCCGATTTGAGCGTGAAATTGCCCCATCCTGTGGATTGCGGCCCTGTGTGAGTGAAGCTCATTTTTCAGGGTGCGCCAAAAAACATCGCCTTTGGAGGAGACGAACCCATGAGCAACGTACCCGGCCTGAATTTCGCGTTGGGCGAAGACATCGACATGCTGCGCGACTCGCTCGCCAATTTCGCGGCCAAGGAGATCGCGCCGCGCGCGGGCGAAATCGACCACACCGACCAGTTCCCGATGGACCTGTGGAAGAAGTTCGGCGATCTCGGCGTGCTCGGCATGACGGTCTCGGAAGAATACGGCGGCTCGAACATGGGCTACACCGCGCACATGGTCGCGATGGAGGAGATCTCGCGCGCGTCGGCGTCGGTAGGGTTGTCGTATGGCGCGCATTCGAATCTGTGCGTGAACCAGATTCATCGCAATGGCACGGAAGCGCAGAAGCAGAAGTATCTGCCGAAGCTCGTGTCCGGCGAGCATATCGGCGCACTCGCGATGAGCGAGCCGAACGCGGGATCGGATGTCGTCAGCATGAAGCTGCGCGCCGATGAAAAGGGCGATCACTACGTGCTCAACGGCACCAAGATGTGGATCACCAACGGCCCGGACTGCGACACGCTCGTCGTCTATGCGAAGACGGATATCGAAGCCGGTCCGCGCGGCATCACGGCGTTCATCGTCGAGAAGGGCATGAAGGGCTTTTCCGTCGCGCAGAAGCTCGACAAGCTCGGCATGCGCGGCTCGCACACCGGCGAGCTCGTGTTCGAGAACGTCGAAGTGCCGAAGGAAAACATTCTCGGCCAGCTGAACGGCGGCACCAAAGTGCTGATGAGCGGCCTCGACTACGAACGCGCCGTGCTCGCGGGCGGCCCGACCGGCATCATGCTCGCGTGCATGGACGCGGTCGTGCCGTATATCCACGACCGCAAGCAGTTCGGTCAGGCGATCGGCGAATTCCAGCTCATTCAGGGCAAGGTCGCCGACATGTATTCCACGCTGCAGGCGTGCCGCGCGTATCTGTACGCGGTCGGCCGGCAGCTCGACACACTCGGCGTCGGTCATGTGCGCCAGGTGCGCAAGGACTGCGCGGGCGTGATTCTCTACACCGCCGAAAAAGCCACCTGGATGGCCGGCGAAGCCATTCAGGTTCTGGGCGGTAACGGCTATATCAACGAGTATCCGGTCGGCCGTCTCTGGCGCGACGCGAAGCTCTATGAGATCGGCGCGGGCACGAGCGAAATCCGCCGCATGCTGATCGGTCGCGAACTGTTCGCCGAAACGGCTTGAGGGCGCGCGTCATGGCGATCATCGAATCGAAACTGAATCCGCGCGGCGAGGAATTCCGCACCAATGCGGCGGCGCTCGAAGCGCTCGTCGCGGACCTCAAGGAAAAAGTCGCGAAGATCGCGGAAGGCGGCGGGCAGGCCGCGCGCGACAAGCACGTCTCGCGCAACAAGCTGCTGCCGCGCGACCGCATCGCGCAACTGCTCGATCCGGGCACGCCGTTTCTCGAGCTGTCGCAACTCGCGGCTTACGGCATGTACAACGACGACGCGCCGGGCGCAGGCATCATCACGGGCATCGGCCGCATCGCGGGGCAAGAGTGCGTGATCGTCTGCAACGACGCGACCGTGAAAGGCGGCACGTACTATCCCGTCACCGTGAAGAAGCATTTGCGCGCGCAGGAAATCGCCGAGCAGAACCGCTTGCCGTGCGTGTATCTGGTCGACTCCGGCGGCGCGAACCTGCCGAATCAGGACGACGTGTTTCCCGATCGCGATCACTTCGGCCGCATCTTCTACAACCAGGCGAACATGTCGGCGCAGGGCATCGCGCAGATCGCCGTCGTGATGGGTTCGTGCACGGCGGGCGGCGCGTATGTTCCGGCGATGAGCGATGAATCGATCATCGTGAAGAATCAAGGCACGATCTTTCTGGGCGGCCCGCCGCTCGTGAAAGCCGCGACGGGCGAAGAAGTCAGCGCCGAAGATCTCGGCGGCGGCGATGTGCATACGCGCTTGTCCGGCGTCGCCGATCATCTCGCGCAGAACGACGCGCATGCGCTCGGCATCGCGCGCAGCATCGTCGGCAATCTGAATCGCGTGAAGACGCCGCCGGTCGCGTTGAAAGAGCCGCTGCCGCCGCGTCATGACGCGCAAAGCATCTACGGCGTGATTCCCGTCGATACGCGCAAGCCTTTCGACGTGCGCGAAGTGATCGCGCGCATCGTCGACGATTCCGCGTTCGACGAATTCAAGGCGCGCTACGGCACCACGCTCGTCTGCGGTTTCGCGCATATCTGGGGGCATCCGGTCGGCATCGTCGCGAACAACGGCATTCTGTTTTCCGAGTCGGCATTGAAGGGCGCGCACTTCATCGAACTGTGCGCGCAACGCAAGATTCCACTGGTGTTCCTGCAGAACATCACGGGCTTCATGGTCGGACGCAAGTACGAGAACGAAGGCATTGCGCGCAATGGCGCGAAGATGGTGACGGCTGTCGCCACCGCCAAGGTGCCGAAGTTCACGGTGATCATCGGCGGCTCGTTCGGCGCGGGCAACTACGGCATGTGCGGCCGCGCGTATTCGCCGCGCTTCCTGTGGATGTGGCCGAATGCGCGCATCTCGGTGATGGGCGGCGAACAGGCCGCGTCCGTGCTCGCGACGGTGCGGCGCGACGGCATCGAGAAGAAGGGCGGCGCGTGGTCGAAGGAGGAGGAAGAAGCGTTCAAGGCGCCGATCCGCGATCAGTACGAGGCGCAGGGTCACCCGTACTACGCGAGCGCGCGTCTGTGGGACGACGGCGTGATCGATCCTGCTCAAACCCGCGACGTGCTCGGTCTCGGCCTCGCCGCGACGATGAACGCCCCCATTGAAGACACGCGCTTCGGCGTGTTCCGGATGTAATGCCATGTTCAACAAAATACTGATTGCGAATCGCGGAGAGATCGCCTGCCGCGTCGCGGCGACGGCGAAGCGCCTGAACGTCGGCAGCGTTGCTGTGTATTCCGACGCCGATGCAAAAGCCAAGCACGTCGATGTCTGCGACGAAGCGGTGCATGTCGGCGGATCGGCCGCATCCGAAAGCTATCTGCGCATCGAGCGCATCGTCGAAGCGGCGAAGCAGACCGGCGCGCAAGCCATCCACCCTGGCTATGGCTTTCTCTCGGAGAACGAGGAATTCGCCAACGCGTGCAAGAAGGCGGGCATCGAGTTCATCGGACCGCCTGTGGAGGCGATCAGCGCGATGGGCTCGAAGGCCGCCGCGAAAGCATTGATGCAATCCGCGTCCGTGCCGCTCGTGCCGGGTTATCACGGCGACGATCAGGCCCCGGCGTTGCTGCAGCGCGAAGCCGACGGCATCGGCTATCCGGTGCTGCTTAAAGCCAGCGCGGGCGGTGGCGGCAAAGGCATGCGCGTGGTCGAGAAGAGCGAGGATTTCGCGGCCGCGCTCGCGTCGTGCAAGCGCGAGGCGGCGTCGAGCTTCGGTAACGATCGCGTGCTGATCGAAAAGTATCTGCTGCGCCCGCGACACGTCGAAGTGCAGGTGTTCGCCGACAAGCACGGCAACGCCGTCTATCTGTTCGACCGTGACTGTTCCGTGCAGCGTCGCCATCAAAAGGTGCTGGAAGAAGCACCCGCGCCCGGTCTCGCCGATGAAACACGCCGCGCGATGGGCGAAGCCGCGGTCGCGGCGGCGCGCGCGGTGAATTACGTCGGCGCGGGCACGGTCGAGTTCATCATGACGCAGGACGGCCAGTTCTACTTCATGGAGATGAACACGCGCCTGCAGGTCGAGCATCCGGTGACGGAGATGGTGACCGGGCTCGATCTCGTCGAGTGGCAATTGCGCGTGGCTGCGGGCGAGCCGCTGCCGTTGAATCAGGACCAGCTGAAGGTGCGCGGTCACGCGATCGAGGCGCGCATCTACGCGGAGAATCCGTCGCGCGGTTTTCTGCCGTCGACCGGCACACTCAAGCATCTGAGCATGCCGCACGCGGTGGAGTTCAGCATCGACGGCGACGTGCGGGTGGACAGCGGCGTGCGTCGCGGCGATTCGATCACGCCGTTCTACGATCCGATGATCGCGAAGCTGATCGTGCACGGCCGCGACCGCCGCGACGCGCTCGCTCGCATGGCGCGCGCGCTGGCGGAGTGCGAGATCGTCGGCTTGTCGACGAACGTGGAGTTCCTGCAGCGCATCGTGAAGAGCGAGCCGTTCTCGTCGGGCGATCTCGACACGGGGCTGATCGAACGTCATCACGACGCGTTGTTCGCGCCGTCATCGGTATCGCGCAACAAGGCGCTCGCGCTCGCCTGCGCGGCTTTGCTCACGCGCGAGGGCGGCGAGGCGCACGGCCATTCGCCGTGGGATGCGCTGTCGCACTGGCGCATGGCGGGCGGCTATAGCCAGGATCTCAACTGGCGCGCGGTGGGCTCGGATGAAGCGTTGAAGGTCGTATACACGAAGAATGGCGAAAAGCGCCTGCGCGTGAACGATGAAAGCGCGCGCTTCGGCTGGTCGCATAGCGGCGAGACGTCATTCGCCGTGCAACTCGATGAAGCGCTCGTGAAAGGCCACGTCTTCACCGATGGCGACATCTTCCACGTCTTCCTCGAAGGCGCGGCGTTCCAGTTCGAGTGGCAGAACCTGATGGCCCACGCGGGCGACGCCGAGCACGAAGGACGCCTCACCGCGCCGATGCCCGGCAAGGTGATCGCGGTGCTGGTGGAACCGGGCGCATCGGTGGAAAAGGGCGCGCCGCTGATGGTGATGGAAGCGATGAAGATGGAGCACACGATTCTCGCGCCTTCGTCGGGCAAGATCGGCGAGATTCTGTTCGAAGTCGGCGATCAGGTCGCCGACGGCTCGCAGTTGCTGGTGCTCGAAGCGGAGCAGGCGGCTTGACGGTGTAACGCGGCCTAACGCTTCTTCTTGCCCGGCGCGCCGAGCAGCGTATCCTCGCTCTCGGCGCGCACCAGAATCTCCACTCTGCGGTTCAACGCGCGGCCCTGCGCCGTGCCGTTGCTGGCAATGGGCCGCAGATACGCCACGCCCTGCGTCGTGATGCGCTGGGCGGGCACGCCGCGCGCGATCAGCGCCTGCGCGACGGCTTCGGCACGTTCCGTCGACAGCTTGCGGTTATAGCCGAGCGATCCTTCGTTGTCGGTGTGACCTTCGATCAGGATGGGCTGCATGCTTCGCTTGAGCACTTGCGCCGCACGGTCGAGCATCGGCGAGTTGCGGTCGCGCAGGACCGATTCGTCGACATCGAACAGCGGCGCTTCGGGAAGCCGCATCTCCACACCGCCCTTGACCGGCAGCATCGTGATGCCGTATTGCACGTTCAACTGGTCTTCTTTCGACCGGTTGAGACCGCTCGAACATCCCGCGAGCAGCGCGAGCGTCATGCATGCCCCGATCGTTTTGCGCGAAGCTTCTGCCTTCATTGCAAGGTCCCTTCCTGCGTCGATACAGAGCTTCGATTATAGGGAGCGCGAAACGAATTCTTGTAAATAAGATTGCAGTGGACGCACGCGGGAACGGGAATGGTTCGTGCGCGGCTACAATGCAGTCGGACGTTCCCCTGCCGCAATTTCCTTACAGCGAGGCGCTCCCGCTCATGCCGATCCAGCCGCACAAGGACATCTCGCCGGACTCCAACGAACGCACGCGCAAGATGCAGCGCACGGCTTCCGTGGCGCTCCATGCGGTGCTCGTGCTGGTTGCGCTTTACACCGCGCGCACCTTCATACCGGCCGTGGTCTGGGCGAGCGTCATCGCCATCGCGCTGTGGCCGGCGTTTCGCTGGCTCGAACGGCGGCCCGTGTTCAGCCGGCATCACACGTTGCTCGCGGTCGGGCTGACGGCGGCCATTGGCCTGCTTTTCGTGGTGCCGATCTTGGTCGTCGCGGCGCAGACGGTGGCCGAGGCGCACGACATGCTCGACTGGTTCCACGAAGTGCTGCGCACCGGCATTCCGATGCCCGCGTTCATCGAGCATCTGCCGATGGGCGCATCGCAGGTCGCGCACTGGTGGGAGAAGAATCTGTCGACGCCGCTCGAGGCCTCGCCCGCGGTGAAGAACCTGCACAGCGCGACGGTCGTCGCGATGACGCGGCATTTCGGCGGGCGCGTGGTGCATGGCTTGGTCATCTTCGGCTTCATGCTGATGACGCTCTTCTTCGTCTTCCTGGCCGGCTCGAAACTCGGCGAGCAATTGCTGACCGGCTCACGCCGCGCGTTCGGTGCGGACGGCGCGGCGCTGGTGCGGCGCATGGCCGAATCGGTGCGCAGCACGGTGGTCGGGCTGGTCGTCGTGGGGCTGGGCGAGGGCGCCTTGCTGGGCGGCGCGTATGCGATCACCGGCGTCCCGCATGCGACGCTGCTCGGCATGCTCACCGCCGTCGCGGCGATGCTGCCGTTCTGCGCGCCGATCGTGTTCCTCGGCGCGGCGCTGTGGTTGCTCGCTCAAGGGTCGATGATCGCGGCGGCATGCGTCGCCGTGTTCGGGATGATCGTCGTGTTCGTGGCGGAGCACTTCGTGCGGCCGGTGCTGATCGGCGGATCGGCGCGGCTGCCGTTCCTGCTCGTGCTGTTCGGGATTCTGGGCGGGGCGGAGACGTTCGGGCTGCTTGGCCTGTTTATCGGACCGGCGTTGATGACGATACTCGTCGTGCTCTGGGGCAATTGGGTCGACAACCGGAGTTAGCGCTTTCAGCGCTTACCCCGGTGTCGCGTCGAATGCGCCGTGGCGCGTTCGACGTCCGACGCATAACGCGCGATCACACAAATACAGCCGAGGGCGTACGTCGCGATCACGCAAACGGAACTGACCTACTTCCCCCGCTCCTGCACACAAACCCAAGGCGACAACACCACCGCCCACAATTCCGGATCGCGCGCGGCGAGATCGGAGGCGGTTTCAGCCTGCATGCGTTCCACGAGACCGGCGGAGAGCCATTGCGTGACCTGCTGCTTGTCGTCGTTGGCGACCGCTTCCGCGACGCTCACGAGATCGAGATCGCCCTTCACCCAGATGAGCTTGCCTTGCGCGAAAAAGCGTTCCAGCTCGGACCAGCCGATCTGGGCGGTTTCAGCGAGGAGCTTGACGTAGAGGGGGCTGGGCGTGGGAGCGTCGGACATGAAAAAAGGGAAGGCAAAGAAGAAAACGAAAGGCGTCCGACACTATAACGCAGTGCTGGACGCCTTCGTTTCAAACTACCGCTGCGAGAAACGTGACAGACCTTACAGGTCGAAGAAAACGGTTTCGTTCGGGCCGCGCAGATGCACGTCGAAACGATACGTCGTGCCCGACGCGCCCGGCGTGGCCGATCCACCCGTCTCGCGCTTGGCGACCAGCGTATGACGGCGCTCGGCCGGCACGCTCTGCAGGACGGCGTCCTTCGCGTTGGCGTCGGTTTCGTCCTCGAAGTAGATGCGCGTGTATGCGTGCAGCAGCATGCCGCGCATCAGCACGATGACGTCGATGTGCGGCGCGGCGTCGTCGGCGGTGGCGCCGGGCTTCACCGTGTCGAAGATGAAACGGAGCTTCGGGTCCGTGCCCGTGCCGCAGCGGGCGAAGCCGCGAAAGCCCGATTCGCGCGCTTCCTGCGCGGACTGCACATAGCGGCCGCTCGCGTCGGCCTGGGCGATTTCGATCAGCGCGTCGTTGACGGGCTTGCCTTCGGCGTCGTACACATTGCCGACGATGGCGATATGCTCGCCCGGCACTTCACGATCCGCCGCCGACGCGGTGAACAGGCTCTTCAGATCGAAGTTGTACTGCTCCGGAACGAGGCCGTAAGCGAAGTACGGTCCGACGGTCTGCGAGGGGGTTTGTTTCAGCGTGGTCATGTTCGTCCTTACTCCGTCGGCGTTTGGTCCGGGCCGCGCAGCACGATGTTGAATTCGTAGCCGAGCGCGTAGTTTTCCTGCGTCGTGTCGATCGAGAAGGCTGAAACCAGACGCTGGCGCGAGTGTTCCGGAATGCCCTGATAGATCGGATCGAGGTCGAGCAGCGGGTCGCCGGGGAAGTACATCTGCGTGACCAGACGCGAGCCGAAATACTCGCCGAACAGCGAGAAGTGGATGTGCTGCGGACGCCACGCGTTCGGGTGATTGCCCCACGGATACGCGCCCGGCTTGATCGTCATGAAGCGATAGCGGCCTTCGTCGTCGGTCAGGCAGCGGCCCGCGCCGAGGAAATTCGGGTCGAGCGGCGCGTCGTGCTGGTCGGCCTTGTGCACGTAGCGGCCGGCGGCGTTCGCCTGCCACACTTCCACGAGCGTGTTGCGCACCGGACGGCCGCCTTCGTCGAGCACGCGACCCGTCACGATGATGCGTTCGCCGAGCGGTTCGCCATTTTTCGCGGCGTTGCGCGTGAGGTCGTTGTCGAGCACGCCCAGATCTTCAGCACCGTACACCGGCACGCGACGGTTGCGCAGGTTTTCCTTCAGCGGAATCAGCGGCAGTCCCGGGCTGCGCAGGACCGACGAGCGATATCCCGGCGACAGATACGGCGGATGGGATTCCCAATCACGCGGTGTGAGGATCGGTGAAGTCATGTCGACTGTCTCCTGTAATTGTGGGAGTTGAATAGGATGTTTCTGACGGCTACTTTATAGAACGCCGCAAGTTATGGAAAATGATGTTTTGTGCCATCTTGCATAACGGAACGTCATGGATACCGACTTCACCAACACGCGCGTCAAGTTCCGGCATTTGCAGTGCTTTCTGGCGGTGACGCAGCTCGGCAGCGTGCAGCGCGCAGCCGATAGCCTGTCGATCACGCAGCCCGCCGTATCGAAAACGATCGGCGAACTCGAATCCATTCTAGGCGTGCGTTTGTTCGAGCGCGGGCGGCGCGGCGCGGTGCCGACGCGCGAGGGCCGGCTGTTCGCGCCGCATGCGAGCGCCTGCGTGGCGTCGTTGCGCGAGGGCGTGGACATGCTCTTGCGCGAGCGCGGCGATGTGCCGGGGTCGGTTTCCATCGGCGTGCTGCCGACCGTCGCGCCGGTGCTGCTTTCGCCCGCGCTGACGACGTTCCGGCAGCAATGGCCGGCGGTGTCGCTGTCGGTATGGACCGATTCCAACGCGCTTCTGCTGGAAAAGCTCAAGGCGGGCGACGTCGATCTCGTCGTCGGACGATTGTCCGAGCCGGAAGCGATGCACGGGCTGTCCTTTGAGCAGATCTATCGCGAGCCGCTCGCCGTGGTCGTGCGCCGGGAACATCCGCTGACGCTCGAGACGCCGCTCACACCCGCGCTGCTCGCGCGCTTCGTGATCGTCGTGCCGCCGTTCGGCACGCTGATCCGGCAGTCGGCGGAAAGCGTGCTCACCGCGTTTGGCGCGCATGCGCTGACGGCGCTGGTTGAAACTTTGTCCGTGTCAACCGGGCGCGCGCTCGCGATGAACAACGACGCCGTGTGGTTCGTGCCGGCGGGCGCGGTCGAGCAGGACATCGCGCTCGGACTGCTCGCCGCGCTGCCTATGCCATTCGCCGGCACCGACGAGCCCATCGGCCTGATCCGCCGCAACGACGCGGCGCGCACGCCGGTCGAAGAAGCGCTGGTCGACGCGCTGCGGGAGGCGGGCCGCTCGCGCGCGAACAGCAAATGAGCTATGCCCAAATGGCGGATGACGGGACGCGGCGCGCAAGTTGCTTAAAAGCGCATATCGCATTTGCCGCGCAGGTTTTCCGGGAAAGAAATACTATGACGAAAAGCAGCGAGAAACGGAGTGACTGCAACAAACGCGCGCGGCCGCGGTCACATCCCACGATGCCCGGACTTGTCCAGGACACAGAAACGCGCGCGGGCTCCGTATCGATCATGTTCGCAAGATGAAGACCGTACTGCTCGTCGACGACGACCCCGCCACCATCGAAGCCTGGACCCTCTGCATGCAGGATGCGGACTGCAACGTCCTGTGCGCGTTCGACGGCAACGTCGCGTTATCGATACTCGGCGCGAACAAGGTGGACATCGTCGTCTCCGACTGGATGATGCCGGGCCTGGGCGGCGCGCTCTTGTGCCAGACCATGAAAAACGATTCCGCGCTCGCCCACATTCCCTTCCTGATGATTTCCGGGCATCCGAATCCGCCCGCGTTCGTGAGCTACGACGGTTATCTGCGCAAGCCCGTCGATATGGAAACGCTGATTTCCGCAGTGAATCGATTGTGCGCCGCCGCGAAGAAGCGGCCGCTTTGAGCAACGCTTTCTCGCTGCCGGCGCGTCAGCCTGCTTCGCCCAGCAGCCAGTCGCGGAACGCCGCGAGTCGTCGCAGCGTCGCGCACTCGGGCCGGTACACGACGTAGTACGCCAGCGCCGACGTCATCCGCAAATCAGGAAACAGGCGCACCAGCCTGCCCGCCGCGATGTCATCGCGCGCCATCACGCTGCGCGCCAGCGCAATGCCGTTGCCGTCGATCGCGGCCTGCAGCACGGCCGCCGAATTGTTGATCTTCATGCCGCGATCCGCCGCCGCGCGTCCGACGCCCGCGTGCGCGAACCACGCCTGCCACGACACGAAGCCCGACTGGCTATCCACCGAGAGATCGTGGATCAGCGTCTCTCCTGCGAGATCGGCGGGCTCCCGCCATCCGCCGTGCGCGAGCAGCCGAGGCGAACATACCGGATAGATTTCCTCGTCCATGAGCTTTTCGGCGGTGAGGCCGGGCCAATTGCCTGTACCGTAACGCACGCCGATATCGATGCCCTGCGCGGCGAAATCGAGCAGCTTGAGGCTCGTGTCGAGGCGCACGTCGGTATCCGGCCAGCCGTCGTGAAAGCGGTCGATGCGCGGCAGCAGCCATTTCGCCGCGAACGCCGGACTCACGGTAACCGTCAGCACGCCGTCCGCCGAACCTTCCTTGAGGCGTTCGAGGCCGAGACTCAGACGGTCGAAACCGGCGCGGATATCGGGAAGCGCGCGCTGTGCGAGTTCTGTCGGCACGAGGCGCGCGCGCCCACCGGTTCCGCGATGAAACAGCGCGACGCCGAGCCATTCCTCCAGCCCGCGCACGAGTTGCCCGACCGCTGCGGGCGTGACGTTCAGTTCGGCCGCCGCCGTGGAGAAGCTCTGATGACGCGCGCTCGCCTCGAAGGCGCGCATTGCGTTGAGATAGACGGGCGTTTTCATGTTGGAAAGTTTTTCTTTATATGGCGGGAAGAATATCTGATTTGCCGGTACCTGCACCTGTCGCCAGAATCATTGTCATGAAGAACGCATTCCGCGTCTTCGGCGCAATGGAAATTCTGCAAATGTACGATAGTTTTTCTTCTAAAGTCGCGATCGTCACCGGCGGCGGCTCGGGTATCGGAAAGGAAGTGGCGAAGCGTCTGGTCGAAGCGGGCGCGAGCGTCGTGATCGGCGGACGGGAAGAGGCCAAGCTGCGGCGCGCGGCGTCCGAAATCGATCCGGACGGCGCGAAAGTCCGGTTTCACGCGGGCGACATCGGCCTGCCCGCGACGGCATCCGCGCTCGTCGATCTGGCGCGCGAGGCATTCGGCGGCGTCGACATTCTCGTGAACAACGCCGGCGTATTCAGCCCGAAGGCTTTTCTCGACGTCACCGAGTCCGAATACGACGGGTTCCTCGACACCATCCTCAAAGGCAAGTTCTTCATGGCGCAGGCCGCCGCCCGCGCGATGCGCGAGCGCGGCGGCGGTGCCATCGTACAGACCGGATCGCTGTGGGCGTTGCAGGCGATCGGCGCGACGCCGTCGGCCGCGTATTCGGCCGCGAACGCGGGTGTGCATGCGCTCACGCGCAATCTGGCGATCGAACTGGCGTCGGCGAACATCCGCATCAATACGGTCGCGCCGGCCGTCGTGGAGACGCCGGTGTACGGCACGTTCATGTCGGCCGATCAGGTGAGGGAAGTGCTGCCGACCTTCAACGCGTTTCATCCGCTGGGCCGTAACGGCCAGCCCGCCGATGTCGCCGAGGCGATCCTGTTTCTCGCATCGGAACGCGCGTCGTGGATCACGGGAACGGTGCTGCCGGTCGATGGCGGCGTGATGGCGGGCCGCCAGGCCTGAAACACGCGCCTAGCGCAGTTCGGCCAGCGCCTCGTCCATTTGCCTCTGGGCGAGGCGATTCAACTCTTGCGCAATTTCGAACTCTCGCGGCAGGCACGGCGTGACGATCACGCGAATATGCCCGCCGCGATCCGGCCAGCCCTTCGCGGGCCACACCTTGCCGGCGTCGTGCACGACCGGCACGACCGGCACTTTCGTCGCGCACGCGAGGCGCACGCCGCCCGAGGCCAGCTTGAGCGGCGCATCGTGCGCGACGCGCGTGCCTTCGGGGAAGATCACCACGGTGTCGCCTTTCTTCAGCCGCGCGGCGCATTCGCGCGTCACCGCCGTGTGCGCCTGACGGATCGAGCCGCGATCCAGACTCACCATGTCGAGGCCACGCAGCACCCAGCCGAAGAACGGGATGTTCATGAGCTCGTGCTTGAACACAAAGCTGATGCGGCGCGGAAAGAGCGCCATGAACGAAAGCGTCTCCCAGGTCGACTCATGCCTCGACAAGATGATGCACGGCCCTTCCGGCAAATGTTCAAGCCCCTCGATCGAGCACGTCACGCCGGTGATGACGCGCATCATCGCGACCATTGCGCGGCACCAGAGCTTCGCGAGCGCATAACGCCCGTCGCGGCCGACGAACGGAAACAGCGGCAGGATCAGGATCGACCAGACGATGCCGCTGCCGAGCAGATAGGTTGCAAAGAGCCACTTGACGAGGGTGCGGCGCATCGGGATTCGTGAGATGACAGGTGGGTGACGAACGGCGGGAATCCGCAAGCATAGCGTATCGGGCAAAACGCGCCGGAGACGCGGTGTGCGCCGCGCAGCATGCGATGTCATGGAAGCGATGCAACAATGGACCCCGACGAAACACATCCCGCAAGGAATCAGCGCAATGAATACACAAACGCCGCAGAACTTCGACGAAGGCATGCTCGACGTAGGCGACGGTCATTCCATCTACTGGCGCGCACAAGGTCCGCGCGACATGCCGGTCATGCTGGTCGTGCACGGCGGCCCCGGCGGCGCGATGAACGTGAAGTGGGCCGAGGTGCTGGAGCAGGACAAATGGCGCATCGTGTTCTTCGATCAGCGCGGCTGCGGCAAGTCCACGCCGTTCGGCAAGCTGGAACATAACGGCATCGACGCGCTCGTCGGCGATATCGAAAAACTGCGCGCCGCGCTGAACATCGAACAATGGGCGATCTTCGGCGGCTCGTGGGGTACGACGCTCGGTCTCGCGTACGGCGTCGCGCATCCGGAGCGCTGTCTCGGCTTTCTGTTGCGCGGCGTCTTTCTCGCGCGCAGCGAGGACATCGACTGGTTTCTGTGGGACGTGCGTCGCGTGTTTCCCGACGCGCATCGCGCGTTTCTCGACGCCATCGAGGCGGCCTGCGGCAAGCGCCCGACGAATGCGCGCGACATCCTGCAATTGACCGAAGCGCCGCTCGCGCGTTTCGACGAGGCGGGCACGCGGCTCGCGCGCGCGTGGACGCTGTACGAAACCACGCTTTCGGTCGTCAACAAACCGGAGAAGCAGCCCGCCGAAGAGGAGAAGCGTCCGAGCGCCGAAGCCAATGCCGCCGCGATCTCGATGGCGCTGCTCGAACGGCATTACATGGCGAACGAACTGCCGCCCATGCCACTGCTGTCGCTCGTCGCGCGCGTCGCACATTTGCCTTGCAGGATCGTGCATGGTCGCTTCGACATGGTCTGCCCGGCCGATCAGGCTTTCGCGCTCGCGGCGAGCTGGCCGGGCGCGGAGCTCTCGGTCGTCGACGCCTCGGGCCACTGGACGTTCGAGCCGGGCAATCTGGCGGCGTTGCGCGCGGGCGCGGCGGCGCTGGCGAATGCGGTCGCGCAGACGGTCTGAACGTCAGAGAATCGCCGGCGCCGCTTCGATCAGCCTGCGCCAGTCGAGATCCGCGCCGATCACGACGTGCTTCGCGGCGCGCTGCGTCGCGATCGTCAGCGTCACGCATAGCGACGTGCCGGTCACCGAGAGATACGGCGCGCTCGTGATCACTTCCTGCGGCTTCGCGTGCGCCCCGACGAAGTACGGACGATTGTCCCAGCGCCCGGTCGACGGATCCGCGATCGGCGCGAAGCGTTCGTTCGACGCGCGGGCGGCAGCGCCGGCGAGATCGGGCATGAACTGGCGTCCGCCGGCATCGAGAAAGAAGCAACTGAGCGTGCAGGGCAGCGCGAGCAGTTCGGCGCATGCGGCACGCGTCGTGGCGCCCGCCGCGAAACGCGCGGCCGCCTGCTTCAGATTCGAGCGATACGGCATTAGCAGCAGGTCGCTTGCGAGCCGCTCGGCGCGGCGCATCTGCGCGAGCGCGTCGAACACGTCCTCGAACAGCGGCGTGGCCGTGCCGCGCCCGGCGAGCCGTGGCGACGGCAAGCCGAACAGATAACCCTGCACGAAATCCACATTCGAGCGCGCCGCGAGCATCAGATCCTCCTTCGTCTCGATGCCCTCGGCGACGACGAACATGCCTGACTCGTGCAGCAGATCGACGAGCTTCGGCATCAGCGCGTCGCGCATGTGAGCGCTCTTCGCGCGCACGAGGCTGCGGTCGAGCTTGACGATATCGGGCCTGAGCGTGAGCAGCCGGTCGATGTTGGAATGCCCCGCGCCGAAATCATCGACCGCGACGAGAAAGCCCTGCGCGCGGAACGCGTGCGTCGCGCGCGAGATTTCCTCGACGTCGGTGCCGCCCGATTCGAGCACTTCGATCACGAGCCGCTCGGGCGCGAGACCCGCCGCGCGCGTCGCCGTGGCGAGACGGGCGGCATAGCCGGGATCGGTGAAGGTCGCGGGACTGATGTTCAGGAAGAGCCAGTGCGCGTCCGGCAGAAGCGGCGCCGCGTTGCGCAGATGCGTGACGTGGCTCATGCGGTCGAGCTCGGTCAGCCTGCCCGCGACGATCGCGCGCCCGAAAAGGTCGAACGGGCCGACCAGCGCGCCATCGCCCGCGACGCCGCGCAGCAGTGCCTCATAGCCCACCTCGCGCTGGTGCGGCAGGCTGTAGATGGGCTGCAGATGCGTGCGCAGCGTGATGCCGTCGACGATTTCCGTCTGTGTGGTCGACACGTTCAGGCGGCAAGGACCCGCGCCAGCGATACGGCGCGCGGCGACGGCGAACGGAAGGCGAGCGCCGGCGGACGAAGGCAGATGGAGGCACAGAGGTCGATGAACGGCACGGCGGTCACGCGATTCGTTGGGGATGAGCGCAATATCGGCCGATCGTGCGCAAACTTGAGCGAATGCCTGTATCAGGCAAGCGGTTTGCCGACGCCGCGTACGCGACCTATCTTTGTTGGTGCGATGCTACGATCCGCGTGCAACTAAGCCGGGCCTCGCCCGTCGAAAGTCGCAACGAACCATCAGAGAGAGATATGGCGCAACAAAAAACCAATCCCAAACTCGAGCAGGCGCTGACGCGCGGCGATCTCGCAATCCGTCAGGCGAACTCGGGCCGCGCCACCGCGGTGCTGCGCGCGCTCGGCAAGATGATTGTCGAGGCCTCGGCGACCATTGGCGTCGAAGCGCACGTCGTGATCCACGACGGCGACAAGATCTACGATCCCGCCGACGGCGTGTGGCCCCAGCAGTTGCTGGTATCGCTCGACGGTCCGGTGGAAGAAAACGATCCCGACGAAATCCGCACCATCACGCTGCTCGCCGATACGCCCGCGACCATCTTCCGCTGCGAGTGGCAGCGCGCCGACGGCAATCTCGGGCGGCAGGAAGGGCGGCCGCTCGCCATGGTCGCCTTCATTACCGATGTCGATATTCCCTGGCTCGACGACGACGACTGATTTTTTATGCCGCATTAGCGGTTTTTCACACTGCCGACACGAATATGTCGTGTTAAGAGCGGGCGCGCCCTTTCAGGGGCGCGCCCGTTTTTTTTTCGGCTGGTGTCTGCGCCCGTTTCCACCTTTGGCGCCTCCTTTTGCGTGTTTCGCGCTTCGTGCGAACCGGATAGTTAGCAAACGTTACCGCATGCCATTTTTTTAGTGTTTTCGGGCCTTTAGGCGATACGCCGCGAAGCTTCGGCCGACGCTATTCTCCGGATTGCCTCTCGCATTTAACCGGTGGCTGCTCGCCCTCGTTTCTATTCACCCATTTCGGGCCCGCATATTCCTGTACGACATATGCATATCCTGGTTCGTGGCGGCTACCCGGCGACCGATTCGCCGATTAGAGGCTTACTTCGACTGGTTTAGCCCGAAATTTGCTCCAGAACAGCGGCAAGCGCGCACCCCGTTAATTGACTTCGTGAGAGGCTCGATGCGCCCGTGTAAGGAACCAACGAAAAGACCTCCTTCACACGCGGCGCTTTTCCAATCGCCAAGAAAAAATGGGGTTTACAAAATGGAACGTCTGAACCTTGCCAACAATACCGCCGCTAACCAATCCGAATCGTCGACGGTTCGCCCGACTCTCACGGTTGTGCCCGCCCTTCAGAAAACGGAACGGATGCCGTTTACTATCCGTATCGTCCGCGATGATGCCGGGTTGCAAAAAGCCGTGAGCATCAGACGTTCGGCCTACGGGCGGCATCTGCCCGAATTCGCCGAAACGATGACCGTCGAGGCCTCCGACCGCGACCGCGGCACCGCGGTGCTGCTGGCGGAGTCCAAGCTCGATGGCGCGCCGCTCGGGACCATGCGCATTCAGACCAATGCGTATGCGCCGCTCGCCGTCGAACAGTCGGTGCATCTGCCCGAGCATCTGGCGGCGAACCGTCTGGCGGAGGCGACGCGCCTCGGGGTCGCGGGGGGCATGGTAGGGCGGGTGGTGAAGGTGGCGTTGTGCAAGGCGCTCTGGGCGTTCTGCGAATTGCACGGGATCGATTACATGGTGATCACGGCGCGTTCGCCGCTGGATCGGGAGTATGAGGCGATGCTCTTCAAAGATGTCTTCGGCGTCAATGAATTCCTGCCGATGTCGCACGTCGGCGGCCTGCCGCATCGCGTGCTCGCGAAAGATGTCGCCGCGGCCCGCCAGCGCTGGGAGGAAGCCCGCCATCCACTGTTCAATTACATGGTGAACACGCACCACCCGGATATCGATTTGCAATCTGTAGATTTATCTTTTGATTGGGAACCGGTACGATGCCCGGAGGCTCCGCTGATGGCTTACGGCAGGTAAAAAGGCACGATCGTTTCCAGGAAGTTAATAGCAAATAACCGGACCACGGAGCGGTCCGGTTGGCCAAAAGCGACGGCGCGCGGGGTGCCTTCAAGGCTCCGCCGCCGCGTGCGCCGGTGCATTTCGCGCCGGACGCGAACGGGGATTTATCCAGGTATGGCGTCGGTTATTGCATCTTCCTTATCGAGATTCAGGCGCACGGGCTCGTTAATCGACGACACGTTGTATGCGGTCGCCGTTTATGCCGTGCCTTTTCTGATTTTGCTCGGTACGCTCGCGACGCTATATTTTCTGCCGCGCCAATACGAATCGCGCGGCGCGGTTCCGCTGCAACTGCGCGTCGTCGCCGATAAACGCGCCGTCATGAGTCCCGCCGATGCGCTCAATGCGCTGCAAGGCGCCGCGCCCGTTTCCCGCTACAGCACACATCTGTCCGAACGACCCGTCTGGTTTGGCTTCACCACGCCCAGCATGAGTGCGGACGCGTCGACGGTCGTCGAATTGCCGTCGCGTCACGCGCAAACGCTTGCCTGCTGGAACGCGGACACGCTCGCGCCGCTCGGCCAGGCGAACCGCGAAAGCGTGAGCGGCGAGATACGGACGGTGAAGGCGGGATTTTCGATTCAGATCGGCCGCATAAAACAGCCGCAAAACATTCTCTGCCGGGGCACATTTTCCGGACCCGCACAAATCAACGCATTTTCGTGGGACTGGCAAAGCCTGCGCAATTCCGCGCTCGACTTTCAGGAAAGCTCGGGGCTCATAGCCGGCGGTCTGCTGACGCTCGCGGTCTTTGTCTTCGTCACCGCGCTCATCAATCACGAATGGACCTACGTGATCTTCGCGGTGTGGCTCGTCGGCAATCTGCGCCTGTGCGCGAACGCCATGGGCTGGGACATGCAGTGGCTCGGGCGCATGCTGCCCCCGGATTTCATGCAGCCGCTCAGGCAGGTCACGTTCGCCGCCTATTACCTGCTGACGGCCGCGCTGTTTCAGCAACTCTTTCGCCGCGAGTTGCGCGTGGTGGGCTATCGCTGGCTGCTTCGGGTCATTCAGTATGTCGGCGTCGTGCTTATGGCCGCGGCGCTCGCGCTGCCGTATTCGTACTTCATCCCGGTGCTGTGGGTCATTGCCGGCTTCGGCATTTGCGTGCTGCTGTTCTTCCTCGCGCGGCTCGTCTGGATGGCGCGTTCGCGAACCGTGCTCTGGTATGTCGCATCGCTCGCGGTCGTGCTGTTTTCTACTTTCTCCGAAGTGCTCGGCGCGGCTTTCGGGCTGAAGGTGCTGGTCGGCGGCGTGAACACCGTGATGGCCGCGCTGTCGTCGAGCATGATGGCGGCCTTCGCGATCGCCGAGCAGATGCGCGCCGAACGCGACTTCCGCCGGCAGGCGCAGATGGAATTGCGCAACACCTACGAGGTCACGCCGATCGGCCTCTTCACGCTCGATGCCGACGGCCACTTCGTGCGCGCCAACCCCGCGTTGCGCGCGATGCTCGACCTGCAAAAGTCCGATTACAAGGCGCGTCACTGGAACGATTACTTCGAGGCGGGCGCGTGGGGCGCGTTACAGGCGCTGGCGTCGAAGGGCAGCGACGGCGAGCTGGAAATGGGCGGCTCGGCCGAGCGCGGCACCGGCGAACGCCGTTATCTGCTCAAGGCGATCCGCTCCAACGGGTGGATCGAAGGTTCGTTGCAGGACACGACTGAACGCTCGAAAGCGGTCGAGCGGCTGCGCTTTCTCGCCGAGCACGATCCGCTCACGGGCTCTTTGAACCGCCGTGGCATCGAGAAGGCGATTTCCGCGCAAAGCGACGAAACCCTGCCGTGGGCGCTGGCCTATGTGGACCTCGACCGCTTCAAGCTCGTCAACGATCTCTACGGTCACCGTAGCGGCGACGAAGTGTTGCGCCAGGTCGCGGCGCGCACGCGGGCGCACTTCGCGCGCAGTTATCCGGTGGGGCGCATCGGTGGCGACGAGTTCGTCTGCGTGATGCACGACACCTCGATCGAGGACGCCATCGCGCAGTGCCGCGAGCTGATCGCCATTCTGTCGGATGCGCCGTATCAGGTCGGCAATCGCGCGTTCCAGGTGAAGGCGTCGATCGGTCTGGTCGAATGTTCGCGCGGCGTGCGGGTGCAGGACGCGCTGTCGCACGCGGATCGCGCGTGCCGCGAAGCCAAGAAGGTCGCGCACACGCATCTGGTCACGTATCGCAAGGGCGCGGCCGCGTTCGAAGAGCGCGCGGAAGAGCTGAAGCTCGTCGAGACGCTCGGGCGCAATCGCCTGCCGCCGGGACTTTTCCTCGTGATGCAGCCGATCATGTCGCTCTCGGCGCCCACCGAATCGCTCAACTTCGAAGTTCTGCTGCGTATGCGCGCGCCCGACGGCGCGACGCTGCCCGCGGGCAAGGTGATCGTTGCGGCGGAGGAGTCGGGCAACATCGCCGCGATCGACCGCTGGGTCATCTCGACGCTGCTCGACTGGATCGAAACGCATCAGCGCCAGCTCGCCAACACGCAGTTCGTTTGCGTGAATCTCTCCGGCGGCTCGCTCAATGACGAGCAGTTCATGGAGGACATCTTCGCGCTCTTCGCGCGCTACCAGTCGATCGTCCATTACCTGTGCCTGGAGATCACCGAGAGCGTGGCGCTGCACGATCTCGAGAACACGCAGCGCTTCATCACGCGCGTGCACGACATGGGCGGCAAGATCGCCCTCGACGACTTCGGCGCGGGCTATACGTCGTTCAAGTATCTGAAGGCGCTGTCCGCCGATGCGCTCAAGATCGACGGCGAATTCGTGCGCTCGATGTGCGCGCATCCGGCGGATATCGCGATCGTCGAGGCGATCGTCGCGCTGGCGCGCAATCTGGGCATGCGCAGCGTCGCGGAGTGGGTCGAAGACATCGACACCTTGCGCGCGTTGCAGGAAATCGGCGTGGATTACGTGCAGGGCTTTCTGGTCGCGCGGCCGCAGGAAAGCACGGCGATTCTCACGGCCAGTTCGGCCGCGAGCTTCGTGAAAGATCCGGAAGTCGTGAGTTTCGTCGATAGCCTGTCGGAACCGGCGCAGGCCACCGTGTTCGACTACGAATGGCACCTGCGCGCCTCGGGCACGCACTGAAACCCCGCGCCGGGCCGGCGGCGTCTCAGTCCGGCTTCATCTCGTTCAATATCTTCGTCGCCGCGATGGGAATGCGCGTGTCGTCCCATTGCGCGAGCCATTGAATCTCCTTGCGCGTGAAATAGCCGGGGTGATTGCGCAGCGCGAACTGCAACGAATCCACGATGTGATCGCGAATGATTTGCGGCGCGTTTCTGTCGTTGACGATCGCGTGGAGTGCTTCGAGTGTGCTCATGTTTTGAGATTGGCTGGTTATGCGTCGCTAAACATAACCGGCCAGAATTCGGGAAAATAATCCGCGCTTCGCGTCCCCCGCAGGCCGGATTCAGGCGCTTGCTAAAATCGAGCCGGAAGTATTTACTAAATAAAACGATTGGATTTAATCGAACGGGGATCCGCAGATGAATCACGACAGGCGCGCATGCCCGCGCCTCGAGGCCGCGACCGATGTCTGAGCGGCCCGCGCGCAAAGCCTCGATGCATTCCGTCGGCTCGAATCAGCTCGGCATGCGCCAGTTCAACGAGCGCATCGTGCTGCAGGCGATCCGGCTGAACGGCGCGCTGCCCAAAGCCGACGTCGCCCGCGTCACGCGTCTGTCGATGCAGACTGTCTCGCTGATCGTCGATCATCTGATCGAGGACGGGCTGCTCGTCAAGGAGCCGCGTTCGCGCGTGCGCGGGCGCATAGGGCAGCCTTCGGTGCCGATTTCGCTGCGCGCGGACGGCGCGTATTCCATCGGCGTGAAAGTGGGGCGGCGCAGTCTGGACGTCCTCTCGATGGACTTCGCCGGCAAGGTGCGTACGCGCGAGACGCTGGAATACCCGTATCCCGATCCGCATACGCTATTTCCTGCGCTCGAGGAGCGGCTCGCGCGGGCGATCGACGCGCTGGGCGAGGGCGCCGCGAAGATCGCGGGCATCGGCGTCGCCGCGCCGCTGTGGCTGGGCGGCTGGCGCGATTTCTTCGATACGCCGCCCGATGCGCTGACCGCGTGGAACGAGATCGACATCCGCGCACGCATTCAGGCGATGACCGATCTGCCCGTCGAGTTCGCCAAGGACACGACCGCTGCATGCGCCGCCGAACTCGTGATGGGCCAGGGGCGCGGGCTGCGCAATTTTCTGTACGTATTCATCGGCACGTTCATCGGTGGCGGGCTTGTGATCGACGGTCGACTGCATGCGGGACCGGGCGGCAACGCGGGCGCGATCGGTTCGCTGCCGCTCTCCGGCGCGAACGGCCAGGCGCGCGCGGGGCAACTGCTCAACACGGCGTCGGTGTACGTGCTCGAGAAGGCGTTCGCGGCGGCGGGCGCGTCTCCCGACGCCGCGCACGACGAGCGCGCGTGGTCGCCACAATGGCGCGCGCTATCGGAGGCGTGGATGCGTGAGACGTGCCCGGCGCTCGCGATGAGTGTGGCGTCGTCGTCGGCGCTGCTCGATCTCGAGGCGATCGTGATCGATGGCGAGATCGACCGCGCGTTGTTGCGCGAAGTGATCCGCCGCACGGACGACGCTCTCGCCGCGTTCGACTGGCAAGGCATGACGCGACCGCGTCTCGTCGAAGGCCAGATCGGCCCCGACGCCCGCGCGATGGGCGGCGCGATCCTGCCGCTCTATGCGCATTTCGCGCCGAAGCACGAGCTGTTTCTGAAGCCGCTGGAATCCTGAGTTCAGTCGAGCGAAAGCCGCACGGCGAACGCCAGCAGCGCAGCGGAAAAACTCCAGCGCTGCACCGTCTGCGCTTTCGGATGGCGGCGCAGCCAGCCGGAGATCCGCACCGCGCCGCCGGCGAGCGTGAGGTCGAACATGACGCCGACCGCGACCAGCACCACGCCCAGTTCCAGCACTTGCGACCAGACCGGACCCGCTTCCGGCCGCACGAACTGCGGCAGCAGCACGGAACAGAACAGCAGGGCCTTCGGATTGAGAATGCTGCTCAGAATGCCCTTCGCGTATGCGGAACGCAGCGTGGACGTGGCGGACTGACCCGCGGGCGAATCGAGTCCGAACGCGGGCGAACGGAAAATCTGGATCGCCACATAGGCGAGATACAGGCCGCCCGCGATGCGCACCAGTTCATAGAGCCACGGCGCGCTGCGCAACAGCGCCGCGACGCCAAGCGCAGAAAGCGTCACGTGCGTCGCGCGCGCCGTGGCGAGCCCCGCCGCCACGACGAAACCATGGCGCCAGCCGCGCGTCGCGCTTGTCTGGAGCACGAGCGCCATGTCGGGTCCCGGCAGTGCATAGACGACCGCGAGCGCGCCGACGAAAACCCACAGCAAGTGTGCCGAGACCATGATGAACTCCTGTTTCGAGGCGTTCATGGTGCCACCGTGAACGGAGCGCTTTCTAGCCTTTTTCGTTTTCGTGAATGATGTTTTCGATGCTTTCCACTAAACTTCATCTAAAACGAAGAGGAAAACACCATGACCGAACTCGATCGCACTGACCGCTCAATTCTCGCCGCCATTCAGCTGGACGGGCGCATGCCCATTGCGAAGCTTGCCGAGCGAGTGGGCTTGAGCGAAACGCCCTGCGCGCGCCGCCTCAAGCGTCTCGAAAGCGAAGGTTATATCGACGGCTATCGCGCGATGCTCTCGCGTCGCGCGCTCGAACTGGGCGTGGTCGCGTTCGCGCAGGTGCGTTTCAGCGTGCACGACCGGTCGCTGTCCGACCGTTTCGAGCGCGAGATTCAGGGCATTCCGCGCATCGTCTCGTGTCACAACATTTCGGGCACGGCGGATTATCTGCTCCAGATCGTCGCGCGTGATCTGGATGAATACGGCATTTTCATGCGCGACGTCTTGCGGACCCTGCCGGGCGTGACCGCCGTCGAATCAATGCTGTCGCTGCGCGAAATCAAGCGCGACAGCGGTCTGCCGCTGCCTTGAAGGCTGTCTATACAACGGAGCGAGGATCACGGACAGACTGGCCTCGGGATTCCCCTAATACAAGCAAAGTTGTATATACAAGATTATGAAGCCAACTCGACGCGGGTTTTGGCTCGCGTTCGTCGACTATCCCGTTTTCTTGATGCGCAGGAGCACGACGTGACTTCATCGAACCGTTTTCGCGACACCGAAATCCGCGCGCCGCGCGGCACCACGCTCAACGCCAAAAGCTGGCTGACCGAAGCGCCGCTGCGCATGCTGATGAACAATCTCGACCCCGAAGTGGCCGAGAATCCGAATGAACTGGTCGTGTACGGCGGCATCGGCCGGGCGGCGCGCGACTGGGCGTGTTACGACAAGATCGTCGAGACGCTCAAGCGCCTCGAAGCCGACGAGACGCTGCTGGTGCAGTCGGGCAAGCCGGTCGGCGTGTTCAAGACGCACGCGAATGCGCCGCGCGTGCTGATCGCCAATTCGAATCTCGTGCCGCACTGGGCCAACTGGGCGCATTTCAACGAACTCGACGCCAAGGGCCTGGCCATGTACGGCCAGATGACAGCGGGCAGCTGGATCTACATCGGCAGCCAG
Source organism: Caballeronia hypogeia (assembly GCF_001544875.2). Lineage (GTDB taxonomy): Bacteria > Pseudomonadota > Gammaproteobacteria > Burkholderiales > Burkholderiaceae > Caballeronia > Caballeronia hypogeia. The sequence goes on along the minus strand of NZ_FCOA02000006.1, from coordinate 221,463 downwards.
GGCATCGTGCAGGGCACTTACGAGACGTTCGTCGAAGCCGGACGGCAGCATTACGGCGGCGACCTGAAGGGCCGCTGGGTGCTCACCGCCGGTCTCGGCGGCATGGGCGGCGCACAGCCGCTGGCGGCGACGCTCGCGGGCGCGTGCTCGCTGAACATCGAGTGCCAGCAGAGCCGCATCGACTTCCGTTTGAAGACGCGTTACGTCGATGAACAGGCGACCGATCTCGACGACGCCCTCGCGCGTATCCGGCGCTATACGTCCGAAGGCCGCGTGATCTCGATCGCGTTGTGCGCGAACGCGGCCGACGTGCTGCCCGAACTCGTGAAGCGCGGCGTGCGCCCGGACATGGTCACCGACCAGACCAGCGCGCACGATCCGCTCAACGGCTATCTGCCGAAAGGCTGGACCTGGGCGCAATACCGCGACCGTGCGCAGAGCGACGCGGCGGGCACGGTGAAGGCCGCGAAGCAATCGATGGCCGAGCACGTGCGCGCGATGCTCGCGTTCCGCGAACAGGGCGTGCCGACTTTCGACTACGGCAACAACATCCGCCAGATGGCCAAAGAAGAGGGCGTCGAGAACGCGTTTGACTTTCCGGGCTTCGTGCCCGCGTATATCCGGCCGCTGTTCTGCCGCGGCGTCGGGCCGTTCCGCTGGGCGGCGCTCTCGGGCAACCCCGAGGATATCTACAAGACCGACGCGAAAGTGAAGGAGCTGATCGCCGACGATGCGCATCTGCATCGCTGGCTCGACATGGCGCGCGAGCGCATCAGCTTCCAGGGCTTGCCGGCGCGCATCTGCTGGGTCGGACTCGGCCAGCGCGCGAAGCTCGGCCTCGCGTTCAACGAGATGGTGCGCAACGGCGAGTTGTCGGCGCCGGTCGTGATCGGCCGCGATCATCTCGACTCCGGCTCGGTCGCGAGCCCGAACCGCGAAACCGAAGCCATGCGCGACGGCTCCGACGCCGTGTCCGACTGGCCGCTGCTCAACGCGCTTTTGAACACGGCGAGCGGCGCGACGTGGGTGTCGATTCACCACGGCGGCGGCGTCGGCATGGGCTTCTCGCAGCATGCGGGCGTCGTGATCGTTTGCGACGGCAGCCGCGAAGCCGATGAACGCATCGCGCGCGTGCTGCACAACGATCCGGCCACCGGCGTCATGCGGCACGCCGACGCGGGCTACGACATCGCGATCGATTGCGCGCGCGAACAGGGTCTCGACCTGCCGATGATCACCACGCGATGAAAAAGCTCTGGCAACACTGCCACGCCGCGACGATGGCCGGCGGCAAGTATTCGATCATCGAAGACGCGGCGATCGTCACCGACGGAGCTCGCATCGAATGGATCGGGCCGCGTGCGGCGGCGCCGGATATGGGCGAAGGCGAGCGCGTGGATCTCGCGGGCGCGTGGGTGACGCCGGGTCTGATCGACTGTCATACGCATCTCGTGTTCGGCGGCGATCGCAGCGGCGAGTTCGAAGAGCGGCTCGAAGGCGTGAGCTACGCGGAAATCGCGGCGCGCGGCGGCGGCATCGCGAGCACGGTGCGCGCGACGCGCGAGGCCAGCGAGGACGCGTTGTTCGCCGCGGCGAAGGCGCGCGCGCTCGGTCTGATGCGCGAAGGCGTGACGGCGCTCGAAGTGAAATCCGGCTACGGGCTCGATCTCGCGAACGAACGCAAGATGCTGACGGTGGCGCGGCGTCTCGGCGAAGCACTGCCGCTCACCGTGCGCGCGACCTGCCTCGCCGCGCACGCGTTGCCGCCCGAATACGCGAATCGCGCGGATGACTACATCGGCTATATCTGCGACGAGATGCTGCCGGCGCTCGCTGGCGATGGTCTTGTCGACGCAGTCGATGCGTTCTGCGAGCACATCGCGTTCTCCACGCAACAGGTCGAGCGCGTGTTCCGCCGCGCGCGCGAGCTGGGCGTGCCCGTCAAGCTGCACGCGGAGCAGTTGTCGTCCTTGCATGGCTCGTCGCTGGCGGCGCGCTATCGGGCGTTGTCGGCGGATCATCTCGAATACATGACCGAAGACGATGCCATTGCAATGGCGCAATCCGGCACGGTCGCCGTGCTGTTGCCGGGCGCGTTCTACATGTTGCGCGAAACGCAGTTGCCGCCCGTCGACGCATTGCGGCGGCATGGGGTGCCGATCGCGCTGGCGAGCGATCTGAATCCGGGCACGTCGCCGGTGTTGTCGCTGCGCATGATGCTCAACATGGGCTGCACGCTGTTTCGCCTGACACCGGAGGAGTCGCTTGCCGGCGTGACGATGCATGCGGCAAAGGCGCTCGGTCTGCAGGCGACGCACGGCTCGCTCGAAGCGGGCAAGGCGGCCGATTTCGTCGCGTGGACAATCGCGCGGCCGGCCGAACTTTCGTACTGGCTCGGCGGCGCGCCGCCGAATCGCGTCGTGCGCGGCGGCGCGGAGATCGACTTCGGGCGCATCGACCGATAAAAAACGCCTCGTCCGATCCGGGCGAGGCGTTTGGCGATTGCTCAAGAAGGAGAAACGCCCGCGCGGCGCGTTACGTGCTGCGTTTGCGGATCATCCCCCAGATGACGAGCAGGACAATCGCGCCGATCACCGAGGCGATCCAGCCAGCCGGCTGCCCCGGTTGATACCAGCCGAGCGCCCGGCCCACATAACCCGCGATCAGCGAGCCGGCGATGCCGAGCACGATGGTCATGATCCAGCCCATGCTGTCGTCGCCGGGCTTGAGCGCGCGCGCGATGAGACCGACGACCAGTCCGACGATCAAAGTACCGATGAATGCGAACATGCGGTTGCTCCTTGACTGAGTGTTACGACTTTTCGGCTGCGGTGCAGATGGATTCCGGACGAGCCCCGGTGCGCTCAAAGTAGCACGGCGCCATGCGTTTGGGTATGACACGCGCCGCGTCGAAAGCGGGGTAGGCCATTCGGCCAATGCTCGGACCACGATCGATGTCGCGCGCATGGGGCAAGGTAAAATGCCGCGCATTGCCTCACTGCATGCGCGTATCGCAACCCTATGACCGATTCCGAATTGCCCCAAACTGACGAAGCCATCCACGAAGACCGCCTCTGGCGCGACGACGGCTGGACCGCACGTGTTATCAAGAACGAGGACGACGACGGCTGGGCCGTCGAAATGATTCAGGCGGGCGAGGCCGAGCCCGCGCTCGTCGGCCCGTGGACGATGGGCCGCGACAAGAAAAATCCCAAACCGCTCGATGCGAACGCGTTTCGCACGCTGGTCAAGACGGCGTCGGAGGTTTTGCGCCGGCATGAGCAGCAACGCCACGCGATGCTGCACAAGAACGTCGCCATTGAGGTGAACGGCGAGGACATCACCGTCGCGCTGGAGATCGTTCCTGATGAAGACGATCCCTACGCCAACCTCAAGGCCTTCGACGCCCTCGGAACGCAACTGGCCCATGTGCGCGTCTCGCCTGCGTTCAAGCTCAACAAGGCAAGCGCCGAGCGTTGGGCAGAGAACGATTTCGCCAAGCCGAACTGAAGCGCCCGGCCGCAATGGATGGGCGCGCAAAGCAAAACGCCGTCGCATTACGGCGCGACGGCGTTTGAAATGACAGTGAGCGTCGGTTCGGTTTTCAGCCTTTCTTGACCACGAACTCGATACGGCGATTGGCGAAACGTCCGCTCTCGGTTTCGTTGTCGGCAACGGGCTTTGCGTCACCGTAGCCCGCCGCCGTGAGCGACTGTGCTGGCACGCCGCTGCGCACCAGGAACCCACGCACCGCCTGTGCGCGCTCCTTCGACACTTCCAGGTTTGCCGCCTTCGCGCCCTGCGCGTCCGAATAGCCTGCAATCTCCAGCTTCACCGCCGAACCCTTAGCCGCGCAGGTTTTGAGCAACTGCGCCGTCTCGCCGAGCGTCGCACGGGCGCTTTCCGGTACCTGCACGCTGGAGCGCGCGAAGTTGACCACTTGCAGGTCGAGCACGCGAGTGAGTTCGTCGCCGGAGCAGGGCGCATTCGTGGCGAGCAGTTTCTTCATCCCGGTGCGAAACGACTGCGCGGCGCTCGCGACGGCGCCATCGAGATTGAACGTGGTGATCTGGAACATGCCGCCGAGCGCGTTTTGCAAACGATTCGCCCAGCCGAGTCTGGTTTCGGCCGCAGTTCCGCTCAGTTCCACTTTCGAGCCCCGGACCTTCGCTTCCGCGCCAGGCACGGCCATGAGCGCGAAGAAGTCGTTCACGCGGGAAAGCCACGTGGCTGGACGCGTTTCAGGAACAACCGCGACGTTCGCGGCATACGCCTTGCCGAAACGACCGGAGAGCGCGTCGAGCAGTTGCTTCTTCTCCGCCTCGGTGCCGACGGTGGCTTCGATCGACGGCGTGCCGGCCTCGTTCACGTTGAACAGCAACCGGGCGTCTGCCCAGGATTCTGGCGCGACGGCAGGTGCGCTGTCTGCCCCGGATGCCACCTGCGCCGATGCCGCCGTCGCATCCGATGCAGCCACGTCGGACGCGGCCACCGCTTGCGTGTCCGCTTGCGCGTCTGGCAGCGCCGCTTCGGAAGCAGGCGGGGCGATGCTCTCGACCGGTTGCGCGGGCGGCGCGGCGCTGAGGTCGACCGTTCCGGCGCTTGTGAAGCCTCGGTAGTAGACCAGTCCGAGAATGATCGCCAGCACGGCGAAGAGCAGCCAGATCCACTTGTTCGAACGTCTCGCCGCGTGCGGTTTCGGCGCGGGCGCGCGCATGGTCGCGCGTGCGGCAGGTGGCGGCTCGGGTTTCGCGACGGGCTGGGCCGGTTGCGCGGCGGCTTTCACGACGGGCTCGGGTGCGTCCGCCACTGCCATGACTGCATCGCCGTCCACGTGTCGCTCGAGGCTCGATGCGACGGCGTCGAGTCGAGCCACGATGCCGCTCGTGAATCCTTCGGTATTGCCGACGCCAATGCCCCCGGCGACCGCGTTCGACATCGTCGCATTGATCTCGGTGACCTGTTCACGCAGGAGTTTCGGCAGGTGAGCGAGGTTCCATTGCGCAAGCAGGAAGTGCCGCTTGGTCACGCCGAGCAGGACGGCGGAGATGATGCCGGCAAGCGCCGACGTGGCCTGCGTGGGTACGCCGGTTTCGGCGGAGACGGCGTCGGTGAGGGCATCGATGCGCTGGCCGGTGGCGAGCGCGGCGAGCAAATGGCCGGTGGCTTCGAGTTGCTTGAGACCGCCGGTGGTGGAGATCAGCTTCGGCAACTGCTCGACGATGTGCGCGTTGTTCTCTTGCTGCATGATCACGGAGAACGCCGATTGCGCACCCGGGGCGAGCGTCGCCCGGTCCATCAGCGACGCGACCAGCCCGGGCGTGATGCGTCCCGCCAGTTGCCGGACGATCGACGCGGGGATGCCGAACTGTTGCGACAGTTGCTCCGCGATGCTGTCCGAAATCGCGGCATTGACCGCCTGGACCAGATTGATGCTCATCGACTGACTTTCCTTTCTTACATGAACGCCCGAAGCAAGTGCCAAGCGTGCGGCGCATTCTATATGCGCAGTTATCCTAAAAAGAATCGTGCAAACTTCTTTACGAATAAGAGGCGTGAATGCGACTTGCGATGCTTCTTCAGCGTGCGCGCGGAGTCAGTTGCGAGAAGAATTTGAGAATGCGCTTGCATGCGATGCCGAGCCAGGACGGCTCCGCGGGGGCGGCGTCCTGATTGTTCACGGTGACCGCGATGAGCGACATCATGGAATGGGAACGAATGAGCGTGCGATACGATGCGTCGAGCGGCGACGTCCACGCGCAGGTACGGCAATCGTGCTTCGAGCACGTGTTGCAGGGAGGCTGATCGCGATTCATGGCAGAGTCCTTAACGAGTACCCGCACATGATCTTCGATACGCTATCGTTAAGCGATCAGATCCTTCCGATTGAACTCTTAGTTTCGGTCTCGAAAATAGGACGGAATCGTTTCATGAAGTCTGGCATTCATTCACCAGGGAGACGGCGATGCACTATCTGTTGATCTACGATCTTTGTTCCGATTATCTGGAGCGTCGCGCGGAGTTTCGCGACGCGCATCTGGCCCTCGCGTGGGCGGCGGTCGAGCGAGGCGAGATCGTGCTCGCCGGCGCGCTCGACAACCCCGCCGACCGCGCGATGCTGCTGTTTCACAGCGATTCGCCCGCCGTCGCGGAAAACTTCGCGAAAAATGATCCTTACGTGACGAACGGGCTGGTCGAGCGCTGGCAAGTGCGCAAATGGAACACCGTCGTCGGCGCGAGCGCGGCGACGCCCGTGCGCTAGACCCTCAAGCACGCGCGTGCTCAGACGTCGGCGGTTTCTTCCTTCGGACGGTCGCGGCTCTCGGGACCGCGACGCCGCGCCGCGCGATAAAGGCTCGTGAGCGTGTCGTCGATCTGCTGCGAGCGCTCGAACAGCGCCGCGAGCCAGTCGACGAACACGGACACGCGCGGCGTCGCCTGCCGGCTCTTCAGAAACGCCACCGACACCTTGAGCGGCGGCGCCTTCCACTGCGGCAGCACTTCGAGCAGTTGCCCCGAGCGCAGGTAAGGTTGCGCCGCGATCCGCAGCGGCTGGATCAGCCCGAGGCCCTGCACGCCGCATGCTAGGTAAGCGTGCTCGTCGGCGACCTGCACGAAGCCGCGCATCTTCATCGTGACGGGTTCGCCTTCGACGTCGAAATCGAAATCGGCCGGGCGTCCGCTTTTCTCCGACAGACAATTCACCGCCACATGCTGCGCGAGCTCGTCGAGTGTCTGCGGCATGCCGTGCCGTTCCAGATACGCGGGACTCGCGCACGTTACCTGTTCGAGCAGCCCGAGGCGCCGGGCGATCAGCCCGGAATCGGGCAATTCGCCGAGCTGCACGCTGCAATCGACACCTTCGCCGACGAGATCCACATTGCGATTGCCGATCCCGATCGACAATTCGATCTGCGGATAGCGGGCGTGAAATTCCGGCAGCGCGGGCACGACAATGGACGTCGCGACCGTATCCGGCATTTCGACGCGCAGCCGCCCCCGCAGGCGCTCCTCGCCCGCGCCGAAACCGGATTCGAGTTCGTCGATATCGGCGAGGATCTGCGCGCAGCGCTCGTAATACGCGGCGCCGTCGACGGTGAGATTCAGGCGTCGTGTCGTGCGTGCGAGCAATTGCACGCCGACCAGCGCTTCGAGTTGTTGCACGGTCGTCGAAACACTCGCGCGCGGCATGCCGAGTGACTCGGCCGCACGCGTGAAGCTGTTCGTATCGACGACACGCGTAAAGACACGCATGGCATGGACGCGATCGATCACGTTGAGTTTTCCTTTGATGACGATTGAGTGGCGATGCGCGCGAAAAAGCGACTCCATCGCGATTCGGAAACCGCGAAAAATCGGCGCATCGGCGATGGTTAGATCGTACGGACGGGAGACGTCAACGTGAATACACAAAAATGGAGGATTCTTGCCTGATTTTCTTCGGCGCGAGAATCAAAGCATCGGCATTTCGCCGCGCAGACGGCCTGCGACGCCGGAGAAATCGCTGCCCGACGGCGCCTGATAAAGCCGCAGTCCCATCTCGGGAAGTATGGAAAGCAGATGATCGAATACGTCGCCCTGAATGCGCTCGTATTGCGTCCACGCGGTCGTCGCGGTGAAACAATAGACTTCGATCGGAATGCCCTGCGATTCGGGTTCCAGCATGCGCACCATCATCGCCATGTCCTGACGGATTTCCGGATGACGCTGCAAATAGGCCAGACCATATGCGCGAAACGTGCCGATATTGGTCAGCCGACGGCGATTCGCCGGTTCATTCGCCAGTTCGCCGAGATTGCGGTTCGCCTGCTCGACTTCCGTCTGCTTCTGTTCCAGATAATCGTGCAGGAAGCGAACGCGCTTCAGGCGCGCGGTTTCTTCCCCGGTGAGAAAGCGCACGCATTGCGCGTCGATGCGCAACGTGCGCTTGATGCGCCGCCCGCCCGATTCGAACATGTGCCGGTAATTGCGATAGCTCTCCGAAAAGAGCTTGTACGTGGGCACCGTGGTCACGGTGTTGTCCCAGTTCTGCACCTTGACCGTGTGCAGCGCGATGTCCTTCACGAAGCCGTCGGCGGCGGCTTGCGGCATTTCGATCCAGTCGCCGATGCGTAGCATGTCGTTCGACGTCAGCTGCGTGCTGGCAACGAGCGACAGCAGCGTGTCCTTGAACACGAGCAGCAGCACGGCGGACAGCGCGCCGAGACCGGAGAGCATCCAGAGCGGCGAACGGTCGATGAGAATCGACAGCACGAGCACGCCGCACACGAGCGCGAGCGCGAGCTTGCCGATCTGGATATAGCCCTTGATCGAGCGCGTCTGCGCTTCCTTGCTTTCCGCGTAGACGTCCTGCCACGCCGACAGCGCGCTGCCGGCCGCGAAAAACACGCAAATCCACGCGCCGGCGTGCGCGACGCGCCCGATGATCGTGGCCCAATGACCGACGCGCGGCACATCGTCGATGCCGAGAGCGACGGTCGCGAACGGCACCGCGTACCACAGGCGGTGATAAGCGCGATGCTTGATGAACGCGCGGTCCCATTTCACATGCCCGGCGAGCACCAGCAGCCGGTGCGCGAAACCCAGCACGATGCGCGCCACGACCCATTGCAGGAACAGCGCGATCAGCGCGAGCGCAATGAACCCCGCGACCAGTTGCGCCCACGGATGTGCGGCGAGTTGCTGCGGCAGCGGATCGGGAAGGAAGTCGAAATTCATACGTTTCTGGTTGTGTCGGTCAAGGCGCGTGCGTGCCGTATTGTGCATGATCGTCCGCGCCCGCTGCACGGGACGCGCCCGGCGCGCGGGTGTCATCGAAAACCCGAAGTCGGTGAAAATGAATTTTTTTTGGCGCGCTTTTCGAGTAAATATACTTTCATCGAGTTTGATCGCATCGAGGGCGCAGCGCATTTCATGTCCCGTTCCCTTTCGGTTCGTGCGCCGGCGAGCACCGATGATCTGATCTCGGCGCGCATCGCGGCGGCCATGCCCACGCTTACGCCGATTCATCGGCGCATGGGGGCGTTCGTGCTGGCCAACCTGTTCCGCTCGGCGACCATGCGCATCGACGAGCTGGCCGGTGCGGTGGGCGCTTCTGTGGCCACCGCGAACCGGTTTGCGCGCGCGCTTGGCTTCTCCGGCTATCCGGCGTTTCGCGAAGCGCTCGTGCGCGGTTTCGAGGCGACCATCGCGCCGGTCGAGCGGCTGCGTTCCGCGCTCGAAACGCCCACGAGCGGCGCGGAAGTCTTCGGTGCGTCGCTTGCGCAGGCGGCCGCGAATCTGCGTCTCACACAAACATCCGTCGATGGCGCGAACGCCTGCGCGGTCGTCGACATGATTCTGGCCGCGCCGCGCGTGTTCGTGATCGGCTACGGCGCGAGCGCGTTTCTTGCGGGCCTGATGGAGCACGGCCTGACGCCGTATTGCGCGAACGTGCAGTCGCTCGCCTTGACGGGCGGCCCATCGCACGCGGCGCGCCGGCTGTTCACGGCGTCGCGCGGCGATGTGCTGATCGCGATCGCGTTCCCGCGTTATGTCGACGACACCATCACGCTCGCGCGTCTCGCGCGCGATCATGGCCTGCGCGTCGTCGCGCTCACCGACAGCGCTGCGTCGCCGCTTGCGCAAGTGGCGGACCTGGTGCTCGAAATACGCGCCGAACGAAGGCTCGCCGCGAATTGCGACACGGCGGTGCTCGCCGTCATCGAAGCACTGTGCGACGCGGTCGCGCATCGGGCGAAGCGTTCGGTCGAAGCGGCCTCGGGACTCACCGAATTCGTCCTGCCGTGGCTCGTCGCGCCATCCATTCCTCGCGAGACGCAGGCGGTACAGCACAGACGCCGCACGTCCGCAAAACGATCCATCCACACGGAGCCGCGTGAATCATGAACGTCAAACCAGTCATCGCCATTCACGGCGGCGCGGGCACGATCGTGCGCCACGCGATGAACACCGACGTCGAAGCCCGCTATCACGCGGCGCTCGCGGAGATACTGAGCGCCGGTGAGCGCGTGCTCGCCGAAGGCGGCAGCGCGCTCGACGCCGTGACCGAAGCTGTGCGTCTGCTCGAAGACTGCCCGCTCTTCAACGCGGGCCACGGCGCGGTGTTCACGGCGGCGGGCACGCACGAACTCGACGCCTCGGTAATGGACGGCGCCACGCTCGACGCCGGCGCGATCAGTTGCGTCACGCGCGTGAAGAACCCGGTGCTCGCCGCGCGCCGCGTGCTCGACGTGAGCGATCACGTGATGTTCACGGCGGCGGGCGCGGAAGCGTTCGCGCGAGAGCAGGGGCTCGAATTCGTCGAGCCGTCCTACTACTACACCGAAGCGCGCTACGAGCAATGGCTCAAGGCGCGCGGCACCTCGCGCACCATGCTCGATCACGATGCGGCGACTTTCGCGTTCGCGTCATCGAATGCACCGTCGGAAGACGATCCGATCGATCCGATCAAGAAGTTCGGCACGGTCGGCGCGGTCGCGCTCGATGCACACGGCCATCTCGCCGCGGCCACGTCGACGGGCGGCATCACCAACAAGCAGGCGGGCCGTGTCGGCGATGCCCCGCTGATCGGCGCGGGCTGCTATGCGAACGACGCCACCTGCGCCGTCTCGACCACCGGCACCGGCGAGATGTTCATCCGCATGCTGGCGGCTTATGACGTATCGGCGCAAATGGAGTATTGCGGCGTGTCGCTGGAACAGGCATCGAACGATGTCGTCATGAACAAGCTGCCGCGCATCGAGGGACGCGGCGGTCTCGTCGCCGTCGATGCGAAGGGCAACGTCGTGCTTCCGTTCAACACGGAAGGCATGTATCGCGGCTATGCGCGCGTGGGCGAAGCGCCCGTCACCGCGATCTACCGATGATGAACGCGGCCGCGACGACTCTTCCCGAATCGCGCGTGATCGACGTGCGCGATCTGTCGGTGTCATTCCGTTCGCGCTCGCGCACCGTCGAGGCCGTGCGCAATATCTCGTTTACGGTGGAGCGCGGCGAGACGCTCGCGATTGTCGGCGAATCGGGCTCGGGCAAGTCGGTCACGTCGCTCGCGCTCATGCGGCTGGTCGAGCATGGCGGCGGGCGCATCGTCGCGGGCGACATCGTGTTTCGCCGGCGCAACGGGCAGGTGCTCGATCTCGCGCGGGCGTCGTCGGCAACGATGCGCAGCGTGCGCGGCGCCGACATCGCGATGATCTTTCAGGAGCCGATGACCTCGCTCAATCCCGTCTTTACCGTGGGCGACCAGATCGCGGAGGCCATCGCATTGCATCAGGGCAAGAGCCGCTCGGAGGCGCGCGCCGAGGCGTTGCGTCTGCTCGATCTCGTGCGCATTCCGGAAGCGCGTCGCGTGTTCGCGCGCTATCCGCATCAGTTGTCGGGCGGCATGCGCCAGCGCGTGATGATCGCAATGGCGCTGTCGTGCAAGCCCGCGTTGCTGATCGCCGACGAGCCGACGACCGCGCTCGACGTGACCATTCAGGCGCAGATCCTGCAACTCGTGCGCGGCCTGCAGGACGAGATGAACATGGGCGTGATCTTCATCACGCACGACATGGGCGTGGTCGCCGAAGTGGCGGATCGCGTGCTCGTCATGTATCGCGGCGAGAAGGTGGAGGAGGCTGCGTCGGACACGCTGTTCCACGCGCCGATGCACGCTTACACGAAGGCGCTGCTCGCCGCCGTGCCAACGCTCGGCGCGATGCGCGGCACCGATCGCCCCGCGAAATTCCCGATTCTCGAAGTGGAACCGGTCGATATCGCGCCGGACGATGCGAGCGCGTTGCGGCCATCGGAAGCGGTGGAAAAAGAAGCGCAACCCGCCGTCGATGAAACCGTGCAGCCGATTCTGCGCGTGCATGATCTCGTTACGCGCTTTCCGGTGAAGACCGGTCTGTTCGGGCGTACGACGGCCGCCGTGCATGCGGTCGAGCGCGTGAGCTTCGATCTGCGTCCGGGCGAGACGCTTGCGCTCGTCGGCGAATCGGGCTGCGGCAAGTCGACGACGGGGCGCTCGCTGCTGCGGCTCGTCGAGAGCCAGAGCGGTTCCATCGAATTCGACGGACGCGATATCAGCAAGCTCGCGGGCCAGGAATTGCAGACGCTCAGGCGCAATATCCAGTTCATCTTCCAGGACCCGTTCGCGTCGCTCAATCCGCGTCTGACCGTGGGCTTTTCCGTGATGGAGCCATTGCTCGTGCATGGCGTCGCGAGCGGGAAAGAAGCGCAGGCGCGCGTCGACTGGCTGCTGGAGAAAGTCGGCCTGCCGCCCGAGGCCGCGCAGCGTTATCCGCATGAATTCTCGGGTGGGCAACGCCAGCGCATTGCGATTGCGCGCGCGCTCGCCTTGAATCCGAAGGTCGTGATCGCGGACGAATCCGTCTCCGCGCTCGATGTCTCCGTGCGCGCGCAGATCGTCAATCTGATGCTCGATCTGCAGCGCGAACTCGGGGTCGCGTATCTCTTCATCTCGCACGACATGGCCGTGGTCGAACGCGTGAGTCATCGCGTGGCGGTCATGTATCTCGGGCAGATCGTCGAAATCGGGCCGCGCGCGGCGGTGTTCGAAGCGCCGCGTCATCCCTACACGCGCAAGCTGATGAGCGCGGTGCCGGTCGCCGATCCGTCGCGCCGTCACGCGAAACGAATGCTGGCCGCCGACGAGATTCCGAGCCCGATACGCAAGCTCGGCGACGAACCCGTCGTCGCGAAACTCGTAGCCGTAGGACCGGATCATTACGTTGCCGAACATCATGTCGGCGGCGCGTACTGATTGATAAACCATAACGTCAAGCCAAGGAGTCCAACGATGCCGTCCTCTCAGTTGCGCACGATTCTCGCTGCAAGTGCATTCGCCGCGCTCACCGCACTCGCGCCCGTTGCAGCGCATGCGCAAAGCACCGCCGTGATGGCCGTCGCCTCGACCTTCACGACGATGGATCCGTACGACGCCAACGACACGCTCTCGCAGGCGGTGGCGAAGTCGTTCTACGAAGGGCTCTTCGGCTTCGACAAGGACATGAAGATTCGCAACGTGCTCGCGACGAGCTACGAGGCGAGCCCCGACGCGAAGGTCTACACGATCCATCTGCGCAAGGACGTGAAGTTCCAGGACGGCACCGACTTCAATGCCGACGCCGTGAAGGCCGTGTTCGACCGCGTGACGAATCCGGACAACAAGCTCAAGCGTTATAACCTCTTCAACAAGATCGAGAAGACCGAAGTGGTCGATCCGTACACGGTGAAGATCACACTGAAGATTCCGTTCTCGGCGTTCATCAACGTGCTGGCGCATCCGTCGGCGGTGATGATCTCGCCGACTGCGCTCAAGAAGTACGGCAAGGACATCGCGTTTCATCCTGTGGGCACGGGTCCGTTCGAATTCGTCGAATGGAAGCAGACCGACGACCTGAAGGTGAAGAAATTCGCGGGCTACTGGCAAAAGGGTCTGCCGAAGATCGACATGATCGACTGGAAGCCCGTGGTCGATAACAACACGCGCGCCGCGCTGATGCAGACGGGCGAGGCGGACTTCGCGTTCTCGATTCCGTTCGAGCAGGCCGCCGCGCTCAAGTCGAGCCCGAAGGTCGATCTGATCGCGGCGCCGTCGATCATCCAGCGCTACATCAGCATGAACGTGCAGCAGAAGCCCTTCGACAATCCGAAGGTGCGCGAGGCGCTGAACTACGCGATCAACAAGGACGCGCTGGTGAAGGTCGCATTCGCGGGTTACGCAGTGCCGGCAGAAGGCGTGGTGCCGCCGGGCGTCGACTACGCGACCAAGCTCGGGCCCTGGAAATACGATCCGGCGAAGGCGCGCGAGTTGTTGAAGGAAGCGGGCTATCCGAACGGCTTCGAGACCGTGTTGTGGTCGGGTTATAACCACACGACCGCGCAGAAGATCATCCAGTTCGTGCAGCAGCAGCTCGCGCAAGTGGGCGTGAAGGCATCGGTCGAAGCGCTCGAAGCGGGTCAGCGCGTGCAGCGCGTCGAGAGCGCGCCGGATCCGAAGACCGCGCCGGTGCGTATGCTCTATATCGGCTGGTCGTCGTCGACGGGCGAGGCGGACTGGGCCATCTCCCCGCTGCTCGGCGGCACGAACTCGTTCCCGCCGAAGCTCTTCAACACGGCGTACTACAACAACGATCAGGTCAATGACGATCTCGCGAAGGCGCTCGCCACGACCGATCGCGGCGAGAAGTCCAAGCTCTACGCCGATGCGCAAAAACGCATCTGGGCCGACGCGCCGTGGATCTTCCTCGTCACGGAAAAGGTCGTGTATGCGCGCAGCAAGCGCCTGTCCGGCGCGTACGTGATGCCCGACGGCTCGTTCAGCTTCGACGAGATCGCGATCAAGTGATGGACGCTGGCCGGGCCCGCGCGGCCCGGCCTTTTCGAGTTTCATACGATGCTCAATTTCATCGCCAAACGGCTGCTGGGCCTGCTGCCGACGCTCTTCATCGTCGCGGTGCTGGTGTTCTTCTTCGTGCACATGCTGCCGGGCGATCCCGCGCGTCTCGCGGCGGGCGCCGAAGCCGACGAGGCGACGGTCGCGCTCGTGCGCGCCGATCTCGGCCTCGACAAGCCCTTGCCGCAGCAGCTCGTGAGTTTCTTCGGCAAGGTCGTGCATTTCGACTTCGGCATGTCGACGCGCAGCAAGCGTCCCGTATCGACGGAGATCGCCGAACGCTTCATGCCGACCTTGTGGCTCACGCTCGCGAGCATGGCGTGGGCCGTGATCTTCGGCATGGGAATCGGCATCGTGTCGGCGGTGTGGCGCAATCGCTGGCCGGATCGATTGGGCATGACGCTCGCGGTGTCGGGCATTTCGTTTCCGGCCTTCGCGCTCGGCATGCTGCTGATGGAAATCTTCTCGGTCAAGCTCGGCTGGCTGCCTATCGTCGATGACGGCACATGGAAGGGCTATGTGCTGCCATCGATCACGCTGGGCGCGGCGGTCGCGGCGGTGATGGCGCGCTTCACGCGGGCGTCGTTCGTCGAGGTGCTGGGCGAGGACTTCGTGCGCACCGCGCGCGCGAAGGGCGTGCGCGAGCCGATGGTCATCGTCAAGCACTGCCTGCGCAACGCGATGATCCCCGTCGTCACGATGATGGGCCTGCAGTTCGGCTTTCTGCTCGGCGGCTCGATCGTCGTGGAGAAGGTGTTCAACTGGCCGGGTCTCGGACGCCTGCTCGTCGATGCGGTCGAGATGCGCGACTATCCCGTCATCCAGGCGGAAGTGCTGCTGTTCTCGCTGGAGTTCATCGTCATCAATCTGGTCGTCGATGTGCTTTACGCCATCATCAATCCGACCATCCGCTTCAAGTGAGGACCGCATGAGCGCGACCGCCGATAGTGCGAAAACCGCCGTCGCCACGGGGCATGAAGTCCGCACGCCGTGGACGGAGTTCTGGCGCAAGTTCAAACAGCAACCGGTGGCGATGGCGGCGGCGGTGTTCGTCGTGCTGCTGGTCGTGATCGCGATCATCGCGCCGTACATCGCGCCCTACGATCCGGAGAACTACTTCGACTACGACGCGCTCAACGCCGGTCCTTCGGCCGCGCACTGGTTCGGCGTCGATTCGCTGGGGCGCGATATCCTGAGCCGCATACTCGTCGGCAGCCGCATTTCGCTGACGGCGGGTTTGCTTTCGGTCGTGCTGGGCGCCGTGATCGGCACGTTCTTCGGCCTGCTAGCGGGCTATTACGAAGGCTGGTGGGATCGCGTCGTCATGCGCATCGCCGATGTCCTGTTCGCGTTTCCAGGCATCCTGCTCGCGATCGGCGTCGTCGCGATTCTCGGCAACGGCATGGTGAACGTGGTGTGCGCGGTCGCGATCTTCAGCATTCCGGCGTTCGCGCGGCTCGTGCGCGGCAACACGCTCGCGCTCAAGCATCTGACATATATCGAAGCGGCGAAAAGCATCGGCGCGTCGGACTGGACGATCCTCGCGCGACACATTCTGCCGGGCACGATTTCATCGGTGGTCGTGTACTTCACGATGCGTATCGGCACGTCGATCATCACGGCGGCGAGCCTGTCGTTCCTCGGACTCGGCGCGCAGCCGCCCACGCCCGAATGGGGCGCCATGCTCAACGAAGCGCGCGCCGACATGGCGATGGCGCCGCACGTCGCGATCTTCCCGAGCCTCGCGATCTTCTTCACGGTGCTGGCGTTCAACCTGCTCGGCGACGGCCTGCGCGACGCGCTCGATCCGAAGCTCGACCGGCCATGAGGACGCCGCATATCGGTTTGCTCGAAGCGGGGCCGCTTGGCGGAATCACGGATGTCGCGGGCGTGACGGTCGGTCATTGCACCTTGTCCGATGGCGCGATTCAGACCGGCGTCACGGTGATCCGTCCGCATGCCGGCGACGTGTATCGCAACAAGGCGCCCGCCGCCGCGTGCGTGATCAACGGTTTCGGCAAGAGCATCGGGCTCGTGCAGATCGAAGAGCTCGGCGTGCTGGAAACGCCGATTGCATTGACCAATACCTTCGGCGTCGGCACGGTGGCGAACGCGCAGATTCGCGCGGCCATCAGGGCGAATCCGCGCATCGGACGCGAAGAGCCGAGCGTGAATCCGCTCGTGCTCGAATGCAACGACGGCTATCTCAACGACATTCAGGCGCTCGCCATCGACGAGGCGCACTACGCGAGCGCGCTCGACGCGTGCAGCGCCGATTTCGAACGCGGCGCGGTGGGCGCGGGGCGCGGCATGTCGTGCTTCGGGCTGAAGGGCGGCATTGGTTCGGCCTCGCGCATCGTGCACGTCGCCGGGCAGGCGTACACGCTGGGCGCGCTCGTGCTCGCGAACTTCGGCCGCCTGCCGCAACTGACGATCGCGGGCGATGCAGTCGGCCGCACGCTGCACGTCAAGGGCGACGCCACGCACAAGCCCGAGCAAGGCTCGATCATCATGCTGATCGCGACCAATGCGCCGCTCGATGCACGCCAATTGCGCCGCGTCGCGATGCGCGCGGCCGCCGGCCTTGCGCGCACCGGTTCGGCCTACGGTCACGGCAGCGGCGACATCGCGCTGGCCTTTTCGACCGCTTACACGGCGCCGCACGACGCGGACTTCATCGCCGTCCCGCCGCTTCTCGCCGATGCGCGGCTCGATCCGCTGTTCCAGGCCGCCGCCGACAGCGTCGAGCAGGCGATCCTCGATGCGCTTTTTAGCGCGGAGACGGTCGCCGGGCGCGACGGTCATCGGCGCATCTCGCTCAACGAAGCATTGAAATCGCGACCATGAAAGTGCTCATCTCGGTGGATATCGAAGGCATCGCGGGCGTGTTCCATCCGGAGCAGACCCGTGCGGGAAACGCGGAATACGAGCAGGCGCGCCGCTGGATGACGCGCGAGGCGAACGCGGCCGCGCTGGGCGCGTTCGAAGGCGGCGCGTCGCAAGTGTGGATCAACGATTCGCACGGCGGCTTTCGCAACCTGATGCCGGATCTGCTCGACCCACGCGCGCGCCTCGTGCTCGGCAAGCCGCGCACGCTCGGCATGATGGCGGGGCTGGAGGCAGCGCCGGAACTCGTGTTCATGATCGGCTATCACGCGCGCGCGCAAACGCGCGGCATCCTGGCGCACACGATCAACAGCGCCGCATTCGCGCGCGTGACGCTCGACGGCGTCGAGGCCGGTGAAGCCGCGCTCTACGGCCAGGTCGCGCAGGAGCACGGTGCGCGCGTCGCACTGCTGACCGGCGACGACGTGTTCGGCGCCGAAACGCTGCCGGCCTTTCCCGGCGCGCGCTTTCTCTGCGTGAAGACCGCGCACGGCTATTCGAGCGGCGTGACCGAAACGCCCACCGCAGCGTGCGAGGCGATCCGGCTGGCGGCGCGCGAAACGCTCGAAGCGGCATCGGCCGAGCGTGCGCCGCGCACGCCGCCTGGCGAACATCATTGCGAACTGCGCACGCAAACCAGCGCCTTCGCCGATCTCTTCTGCCAGTGGCCGACGCTCGAGCGCATCGACGCCGTAACCCTCGGCTTCGATGCACCCTCGGTCGAGCACGTCGTGCGCACACTCAATTGCCTGTCGGCAATGTCCTTCATGTTACGGTGAGCGGTTGAAACAACGGGCGGGGACTATCGTTAGAATGGAGCGGCTCGCGAGAATGACTTTGTTTTTGACATGTTTTTGCAGATGGCGCGCATGCATACGGTGAAGCTGGAACACAACGACGATGAAGTGCTCGACCCCGCCGATCCGCAACTGGTTGTGCGCGGTTCGCTTTTCATCGACGGTCACGAGGCCGGTTGCTGGGAAGCGCGCCGCGACGGCACATGGGCGGCGCATCTGCGTCACAGGCAAGGCTGGATCGTCGAGGGAAGCCGTGGCGCACTGATCGAGCGACTCGCCCGTGAGTCATAACGCAGTTAATTTCGAACCGTTTTCACACATTTCATGTATCTGTCGATCATTGCCGTAGGGCTCGGCGGCGGTCTGGGCTCGCTGCTCAGATGGGTCCTCGGTTTGCGTTTGAACGCGATCTTCCCGAATCTGCCGCTCGGCACCTTCGCGGCGAACGTCATCGCGGGCTACATCATCGGCGTGGCTGTGGCGTTCTTCGCGCGCTTTCCCGACATCCCCGTGGAATGGCGGCTGTTCATCATCACCGGTCTGATGGGCGGGCTCTCCACGTTCTCCACTTTTTCGGCTGAAGTCGTCGCGCATTTGCAGCAGGGGCGTCTCGGCTGGGCGCTCGCCGAAATCGCGATCCATGTCTGCGCGTCGCTCCTGATGACCGCGCTCGGCATCGCAACGGTCGTCGTGATGTCCTGAAGGAATGCGCTTCGTCCGAGTGGGCCGTGAATCCGGTTCACCTTCGATCAAACGTTTGCACGCTTGCGGTCCGAGTCGATTCCCATAAATTTCCCGCGTTGATTCAACGCATGACCTGCGCCGCTTTCCGCGGCGTTTTCTCTTTGAAAGTAATGAAGGTGATGAAATGCCAGGCCTGCCGCTCATCGAAGTCAGACCGTATCGTGCGAGCGATCTCGACGCCTTGATCGACCTGTTCCAACGCGCGGTGCGCGAAACCGCCTCGGCCGATTACAAGCCGGAGCAGATTGAAGTCTGGGCGCAAGCCGATCGCGACGAGTGGGAACTCGCCCGCGCGAGCCGTCCGACCTTCGTCGGGCTCGTGGACGGCAAAATCGCCGGCTTCGCGGATATGGAAAAGAACGGTCTGATCGACATGATGTTCGTCGATCCGACGCATCAGCGCAAAAGTGTGGCGACCTCGCTCCTCGCGCGCATCGAGGCGGAGGCGGAGGAAGCGGGTCTGACTGCGCTGCACACGTATTCGAGCGTCACCGCACGGCCGTTCTTCGAATATTGCGGTTTCACCATGTTGCTCGCGCGCGCGGTCGTCGTGCGTGAGCAGCGCTTCATTCAGTTCGTGATGGAAAAGGTACTGTAGTCGCTAAATCTGTATAGACAACTCGTGCCTTTCTGTCCGGGTGACCTTAGTGAATTCCCGGATATCCTCTTGTTTCGTCCTCGTCGCGCGTTTAGACTTGAGTCTGACTTGTATAGACAGGACGAACCATGATCACGCTCACGCCCGGAAAACTGACTCTGCCGCAACTGCGCCGCATCGCGCGCGGCTCGGACCCGCTCAAGCTCGATCCGGCCAGCTTTGACGCCATTGACGCGAGCGCCCGCGCGGTCGCCGCGATCGCCGCGAAGGGCGATCCCGCTTACGGCATCAATACGGGCTTCGGGCGGCTCGCCAATACGCACATCCCCGCCGATCAGCTCGAATTGCTGCAGAAGAATCTGGTGCTCTCGCACGCAGTGGGCGTCGGCGAGCCGATGTCGCGGCCGGTCGTGCGCTTGCTGATGGCGCTCAAGCTGTCGAGCCTCGGGCGCGGGCACTCCGGCATTCGCCGCGAAGTCATCGAGGCGCTCATCACGCTGTTCAACGCCGACGTGCTGCCGATCATCCCGATCAAGGGCTCGGTCGGCGCGTCGGGCGATCTAGCGCCGCTCGCGCATATGTCCTCGGTGCTGCTCGGCATCGGCGAGGTCACGATTCGCGGCGAACGCGCAAGCGCCGTCGACGGTCTGACGGTCGCGGGCCTGAAGCCGCTCACGTTGCAGGCGAAGGAAGGTCTCGCGCTCCTGAACGGTACGCAGGCATCGGCGGCGCTCGCGCTCTTCAACCTGTTCGCCATCGAAGATCTGTTCCGCACCGGGCTGGTCGCGGGCGCGCTGTCGGTCGATGCCGCGATGGGTTCCGTCGTGCCGTTCGATGCGCGCATCCATGAACTGCGCGGTCATCGCGGGCAGATGGAGGCGGCGGCGGCTTATCGCACGCTGCTGAAGGGCTCGGGCATCAACCTGTCGCACGCGCACTGCGAGAAGGTTCAGGACCCGTACAGCCTGCGCTGCCAGCCGCAGGTAATGGGCGCGTGCCTCGACCAGATGCGCCATGCGGCCGAGGTGCTGCTGGTCGAATCGAACGCCGTCTCCGACAATCCGCTGATTTTCCCCGACACCGGTGAGGTGCTCTCGGGCGGCAATTTCCACGCGGAGCCGGTCGCGTTCGCCGCGGACAATCTCGCGCTTGCCGCCGCCGAAATCGGTGCCCTCGCCGAACGCCGCATCGCGCTTCTGATCGACCAGACGCTTTCGGGCCTGCCGCCGTTCCTCGTGCGCGACGGCGGCGTGAATTCCGGTTTCATGATCGCCCACGTGACGGCGGCCGCGCTCGCCTCCGAGAACAAGACGCTCGCGCATCCGGCATCGGTCGATTCGCTGCCTACCTCGGCGAATCAGGAAGACCACGTTTCCATGGCGACGTTCGCCGCCCGCAAGCTCGGCGACATCGCCAGCAACACGGCCAACATTCTCGCGATCGAGCTGCTCGCCGCGGCGCAGGGCGTCGACCTTCGTGCGCCGCATCAGACCAGCGCGCCGCTCGCGGAAGTCATGAAGACGCTGCGCGCGAAGGTCCCGCACTACGACCTCGATCGCTACTTTGCGCCCGACATCGCCGCGATCGCGACGCTCGTGCAGGAAGGCGAGGTTGCGAGGCACAGCCCGTTCGCGTTCGCGTCGGAACAGCCTGCATGAACACGCCCGCGTATCAGGAGATCAAGGACTATATTCTCCAGCGCATTCACGTAGGCGAGTGGAAGGAGGGCGATCAGGTGCCCTCCGAGAACGAGCTCGCGCGGGAGTTCAAGGTTGCGCGCATGACGGTGAACCGCGCGCTGCGCGAGCTCACCGCCGAACAGGTGCTCACGCGCGTGCAGGGCGCGGGCACCTTCGTGGCGCAGCCGAAATACGCGTCGACGCTCGTCGAAATCCGCAGTATTTCCGATGAAATCGTCGCGCGCGGCCATGCTTATCGCGCGGATGTGCTGCATCTGGGCGCGTCGATCGTCGATGACGCGCTCGCCGACGAAATGCATCTCGCGCTCGGCAGCCCGGTGTTCCATTCGCGCGTGCTGCACTTCGAGAACGACGAGCCGGTGCAGCTGGAAGAGCGCTACGTGAATCCCGCGCTCGCACCCGAGTACGCGCGCCAGGACTTCACGACGATCACGCCGAATCAATACCTGATGGCGGCGGCGCCGCTGCAGCGCGTCGAGTACCGGATCGAGGCGTCGGTGCCGTCGGCCGAGATTCGTCACTCGCTCGCGATGGCCGAGCACGAGCCGTGTCTGCTGCTGCATCGGCGCACGTGGTCGCGCGATGTGGTGGCCTCGGTCGCGAACCTCTGGCATCCGGGCGATCGTTATCAGTTCACCGGGCATTTCTGAACAGCATGATCATTCGCGCCGATTCACTCATTGCGAAACCCTGGAAGAACGGCGGAGGGATCACGCGCGAGATCGCGGCGGGTCCGCCGGACGCTTCGCTCGATGCGTTTGCCTGGCGTCTGTCCATCGCGGACGTGGCTTCGAATGGCGCGTTTTCGCGCTTCGCGGGCGTCGATCGCGTGCTGGTGCTGCTCGACGGCGCGGGCATGCGTCTGACCGAAGCGGATGGCCGCGCGCATGTGCTCGATGCGCCGCTCGCGCTCGCGCGCTTCGCGGGCGAAACGCCGATCGACGCGGTGCTCATCGATGGTCCGACGCGCGATTTCAATGTCATGGTGCGGCGCGATCGCGCGCGCGCGAGCGCGGACGTCCGGCGCGCTTCATGCTCGATTGCGGGTGAGCACGACCTGACCTTCATCCACTGCGCGCATGGCCGGATCGACATCAAAACCGCCGACGGCGCGCGTCATACGCTCGAAACAGGCGACACGCTGCAACTGGAGCGCGCGTCCGCGCTGCAATGCGAGGCGTCGGAAGGGGCATCGTGGCTGCATGTCGGCATCGACATGTTGTAAAGAATGCGAACGGCTCGCGAGTGGCCGCGCATCGATATGAACAAACAACGGGAGACAGGACATGGACGCTGTGCCTCGCGCATTTTTCGCGGACCACGCGCGCCTGGCCGATGGCTGGCGGCGCGACGTGCTGCTCGAATGGAACGATGACGGCGCGCTCGTGCGCGTCACGCCGGACAGCGCCGCGCCCGCGGGCGTCGAACGCGCGAAGGGGCCGGTCGTGCCCGGCATGCCGAACCTGCATTCGCACGCGTTCCAGCGCGCGATGGCCGGGCTCACCGAATATCGCGCGAGCGCCACGGACACGTTCTGGAGCTGGCGCGACCTGATGTATCGCTTCGCCGCGCGCATCGGTCCGGAGTCGCTCGCGGATATCGCGCACTGGCTCTACATCGAGATGCTGAAGGCGGGCTACACCTCGGTGTGCGAGTTTCACTACATTCATCACGCACCCGACGGCGCGCCTTACGCGAATCGCGCGGAGCTCGCCGAGCGTGTCGTCGATGCGGCGGGGCGCGCGGGCATCGGCATCACGATGCTGCCGGTGCTGTACGAATACAGCGGCTTCAACAAGAGCGCGCCGCGCGACGATCAGCGGCGCTTTCTGAACACGCCCGACGCGCTGCTCGAGCTGATCGAGACGCTCGCGCGCGCGCGGCCCGAGAACGGCGACCGGCGTTACGGCGTCGCGCCGCATTCGCTGCGGGCGGTGTCGGGTGAAGCGCTCGCAGCCGTGCTCGAAGGGCTCGATGCGCGCTTCGGGCATGCGCCTGTCCATATCCATATCGCCGAGCAGGTCGCCGAAGTCGAGGCGTGCATCGCGGCGACGGGGCATCGGCCGGTCGAATGGCTGCTCGAACGCTTCAACGTCGACGAGCGCTGGTGCCTCGTGCATGCGACGCACGTCGACGCCAGCGAATGCGCGCGCCTCGCGGCGAACGGCGCGGTCGCGGGCCTGTGTCTCACGACCGAGGCGAATCTCGGCGACGGCGTGTTTCCGTCGCACGATTATCTCGCTGCAGGCGGGCGCATCGGCTTAGGCTCGGACAGTCATATCGGCGTCGACTGGCGCTCGGAGCTGCGTCTGCTCGAATACGGGCAGCGGCTGTGCCGACGCCAGCGCAACGTGCTGTCGTCGGCCACGCAGAGCCGTCCCGCCGATCGTCTCTTCGACGCCGCGCTCGACGGTGGCGCGCACGCGACCGGCAG
Organism: Caballeronia hypogeia; assembly: GCF_001544875.2. Classification (GTDB taxonomy): domain Bacteria; phylum Pseudomonadota; class Gammaproteobacteria; order Burkholderiales; family Burkholderiaceae; genus Caballeronia; species Caballeronia hypogeia. The sequence continues at coordinate 197,897 of NZ_FCOA02000006.1, read as the reverse complement.
GCCGGTCGGCGAGCTCGCGCCAAACAGGCGCGCGGACTGGCTCGTCCTGGACGATGCGAATCCGGGCATCGGCGGGCATGCGCCGGACACGTGGCTGTCGAGCGCGGTGTTCTGCGAGCACGGCGAGACGCCGATCCGCGATGTCTTCGTTGCGGGCCGCAAGGTAATCGACGCGCGCCGTCACGCCGATGAAGACGAGGCGCTCGCACGCTATCGCGCCGCGTTGCGCGGCTTGCTGGGTTGAGGTCATCAAATGAACGACTCTTCGATCTTCACGCTGGAACGCGGCAACGCGCCGCTACTGATCTCGATCCCGCACCGGGGCACACAGATTCCCTGCGCGCTCGCTGACGAAATGACGCCCGTCGCAAAGCGCACCGAGGATTGCGACTGGCATCTGGAACGGCTTTATGCTTTTGCGCGCGAGCTGGGCGCGTCGATTCTGACGCCGCAGTACGCGCGCTATGTGATCGATCTGAACCGTCCGCCCGACGACGAGAATCTCTATCCCGGCCGCGACACGACCGGCCTGTGTCCAGTCGATACCTTCGACAAGGCGCCGCTCTACAAGCCGGGGCACGCGCCGTCGCGCGAGCAGATCGAGGCGCGCCGCGTGATGTACTGGCAGCCCTATCACGATGCGCTAGTCGGCGAGCTCGATGCGCTGCGACGCGCGCATGACCGCGTGTTGCTGTGGGAAGCGCATTCGATCCGCTCGGTCGTGCCGCGCTTCTTCGATGGCCGCCTGCCGGATTTCAACTTCGGCACGGCGGATGACGCGTCGGCAACGCCAGGGCTGGCGGAGCATCTGGCTCGGATCGTCGAGGACGACGGACGCTATTCGACGGTGGCCAACGGACGCTTCAAGGGCGGCTATATCACGCGCCACTATGGGCGTCCGTCGGACGGCATCCACGCGATTCAGCTCGAGCTGACGCAGGGCACTTACATGAATGAATCAGCTCCGTTTAATTACGAAGAGACGCTCGCGGATCGCGTGCAGCCTCTGCTGCGCAACCTGGTGACGGCCGCGCTGGCTTATGTAACCGGGTCCTGAAAAGCTGTCCGTCAGATGACGATTGACTGGCAAACTCGTAATGACGCTGCGGGTGGAATCGATTGCGCGAGCACACAAAAGACGAGGTGAGGCGTTAAAAATACCATTAAAATCAGATTCTTATTGCCGGATCGGCCCACTGCGCGTAGCACTCGCCCGATTCCCAGAGCGAAATGTATTGTTGCGAACCGGACAATTATGTTTCGTTGAAATTGGGGTTTCCCCTAGGTCGCCCGCCTCCTACACTGTCTTCAAGCGAAACGAAATCAGAAACTACTTAAAAAGCTTCCGATTTAGTTTCGATTTCAAAACAAGACTACTGGAGGTTCATCATGATCAAGGCATTCGTTCCCGCACTCGTCATCGCCACCGCTCTGGCCGCTCCGACTTTCGCGTTCGCACAGAGCAATGCACCGGTGACCCGCGCTCAAGTCCGCGCTGAACTGGTTCAACTGGAAAAGGCCGGCTACAACCCGTCGACCGATCGCGTGAACTATCCGCAAAACATTCAGGCCGCCCAGGCGCGCGTGAACGCCGAGAACGGTGATGCAGCCTACGGTCCGTCGACGGCCGGCACTTCGCAATCGGGCGTAGCGGCTCCGGCGGCGCGCGCCAACGTGTCGATGTCGAATCCGAACTCGGTCTACTTCGGTCATTAATCGAAGCCTGCTTCACGCTTCGAGAGGCTAGGCAACAGAGGTAGTGAGCAGTAGCAGTTGAAGTGGCAGCAAGCATCAGAAAGTGCAGTTAATGCGAGAAATGCAGCAAGTAGCAATGCAGTTGCAAGACCGTGGTTTGCAGTATCGAAGTCAGCAGCAATGCAGTAGAACGAACGCCGGCCGCTATCGAGCGGCCGGCGTTTTTATTGAGCGGGTGCTTATTGCCCGCAGCGCGGCGAAACCGCGCCGCACGCGCGAATCACAAGACGCACGACTTCTTCCGTCTGCTCGTCGAAGGCACGGCGCGTGAGCGCGCGCTTGCCCTTGAGCGCGCGGATTTGCGCATCGAAGTCGGCGTAGTGCTGCGTGATCGCCCAGATCATGAACATGAACGTGTCCGGTTCGACCTGCGCGAGCAGCCCGCGCGCGATCCAGCCTTCGATCACCGTGACGCGTGTATCGAGCCAGGGCTTCACACGCTCGTTGAGGATGTCCTGCATGTGATGCGCGCCGTGGATGATCTCGCTCGCCCACACTTTCGAGCCAAGCGGTCTGCGCCTCGACAACTCCATTTTCGCGCGCACGTACCCGCCGATTGCTTCCACCGGATCGTCGCTGCATTCGAACGTGTCCGCAGCACGGTGCCAGTCCTCGAACAGATCCTCCAGCACCCGGCGATAGAGCGCGAGCTTCGTCGGGAAGTAGTAATGCAGATTGGCCTTGGGCAAGCCGGCGCGCTCGGCGATCATCGCCGTGCTCGCACCTTCCAGTCCTTTCTCCGCGAAAACTTCCTCCGCGCAGGCAAGCAGTTGCGCCTCGTTGCTCTCGCGAATCTGTGCGCGGCGCCGCCGCAAGGGCGGTGCTGCTTCTTCGTTTGCGGTGATGCCGTTCGCCGTGTCGTCGTGTCTCATCGTCGAATTCTTCTGCCGTGTGTGCCGCATCGTGCCTCAATCGCGGCGTTCGTGCACGCCGCGCTGCATCGCGTCGAAAGCGCCTGCCGAGCCAATACCGGTCGATGCTGCGTTGCAATGGCACGCTAATCGCTTTGTCCGCTCCGTGTTTGTCCGCACACGAAAGACGTTGATTTGCTTATTTTAATCGGCTACAACCTGTCCAACCGGACAGGATTTGAAAAGCGCTCGCGGCAGCGAAGAAGCGCATCGTTGGCAATATTCATCGCAGAACAGAACTCGTGCACCGCGTGCGCCGCTCATTGCACCACAAGCGCCCGGCATGCGCGAACCCAGGTCACTCACATACGAAGTCCGATCGTAAGGAGCGAGGCGCATGAACGTGGTAACGGATGCAATCAGAGAGGCTGGTCTCGATACGTCCATCAAGGTCAACGGCGAGCGGTTGTGGGACAGCCTCATGACCATGGCGAAGATCGGCGCGACACAAAAGGGCGGTGTATGCCGTCTGGCGCTGACCGATCTCGACCGCGAAGGGCGCGATCTCATCGTCAGTTGGGCGAAGGAGGCGGGCTGCACGGTGAGCGTCGATCAGATGGGCAATGTGTTCATGCGGCGCGCGGGCCGCAATCTCGAGGCGCTGCCGGTCGTGACCGGCTCGCACGCCGATTCGCAGCCGACCGGCGGCCGCTTCGACGGCATTTACGGCGTGCTCGGCGGGCTCGAAGTGATTCGTTCGCTGAACGATCGCGGTATCGAAACCGAGCACCCGATCGAAGTCGTCATCTGGACCAACGAGGAAGGCTCGCGCTTCGCGCCGGCGATGGTCGCGTCGGGCGTGTTCGCGGGCGTGTTCTCGCTCGACTACGGCCTCTCGCGCAAGGATGTCGATGGCAAGACGATCGGCGAGGAACTGCAGCGCATCGGCTATGCGGGCGATGTGCCGTGCGGCGGGCGCAAGCTGCATGCGGCGTTCGAGCTGCATATCGAACAAGGTCCGATTCTCGAAGCCGAAGACAAGACGATTGGCGTCGTCACCGATGCGCAAGGGCAGCGCTGGTATGAAATCACGCTGACGGGCCAGGAAGCGCACGCAGGCCCGACGCCGATGCCGCGCCGCAAGGACGCGTTGCTCGGCGCCTCGCGCGTGGTCGATCTCGTGAACCGCATCGGCCTCGACCATGCGCCGCTCGCATGCGCGACGGTCGGCATGATGCAGGTGCATCCGAACTCGCGCAACGTGATTCCGGGCCGCGTGTTCTTCACGGTCGATTTCCGTCATCCCGACGACGCCGTGCTCGCGCGCATGGACGCCGCGCTGCGAGAGGGCGTCGCGCGCATTGCGGGCGAGATCGGCCTGCAGACGGAGCTCGAACAGATCTTCTACTACGAGCCCGTCAAGTTCGATGCCGCGTGCGTCGCGTCCGTGCGCGCGGCGGCGCAGCGCTTCGGCTATTCGCATCGCGACATGGTGTCGGGCGCCGGCCACGATGCGTGCTATCTCGCGCAGGTCGCGCCGACATCGATGGTGTTCGTGCCGTGCGTCGACGGCATCAGTCACAACGAGATCGAAGACGCCACGCAGGAGTGGATCGAGGCGGGCGCGAACGTGCTTCTGCACGCAATGCTGGAGCGCGCGCAGGAACCGGCTTCGTAACGCTCGCATTTCTCTTTGCGACTCAGCACCGTCCGCGTCGTCGCACGCGGACGGCGGGCACTCGTACGTCCTCACAAGGAACGCGCATGACCATAAAGATAATCGGCGATATCGCGAGCCATCGCCAGACGCAGGAGCAGCTCGCGTGCGAATTCACGGATGTCGCGCCGCTGCTCGATGCCACCGCGGCGGCCGCTGCATCGAGCCGCTGTCACTACTGCTACGACGCGCCGTGCGTGCAAGCGTGTCCGACGAGCATCGACATTCCCGGCTTCATCCGCAAGATCGGCAACGGCAATCTGAAGGGCGCGGCCTCCGACATTCTTTCGGCCAATCCGCTCGGCGGCATGTGCGCGCGCGTGTGTCCGACCGAGATTCTTTGCGAAGGAAGTTGCGTGCGCAATCATCCGGGCGATGAACCCGTGAAGATCGGCGCCCTGCAGCGTCATGCCACCGACTGGGCGATGGAAAAGGGCGTCCCGTTGTTCGAGCGCGCGCCGGAAACCGGACGACGCATCGCGATCGTCGGCGCGGGACCGGCGGGGCTTGCGTGTGCTTATCGTCTTGCGCTCGCGGGCCACGGTGCTGTGATCTTCGATGCGCGCGCGAAGCCGGGCGGCCTCAACGAATACGGTATCGCGGCATACAAGACGGTCGAGGACTACGCGCAGCGCGAAGTCGAATGGCTGTATTCGATCGGCGGCATCGAAATCAGGACCGGGCAAGCGCTCGGTCGCGACTTCACGCTCGATGAATTGCGCAAGCAGTACGACGCGGTGTTCATCGCGTTCGGTCTTGCGGGCGTGCGTGAACTGGCGCTCGAAGGCGAAGCGCTCGATGGCGTGATGAACGCGGTCGATTTTATCGAGCAGGTGCGTCAGGCCGATGATCTCGCGGGCGTGCCGGTGGGGCGTCGCGTGGTCGTGATCGGCGGCGGCAACACCGCTGTCGATGCATGCGTGCAGTCGGCCAAGCTCGGCGCCGCGAGCGTGACGATGGCGTATCGGCGCGGCGTCGAAAACATGAGCGCGACATGGGCCGAACGCGAGTTCGCGCAGACCAATGGCGTTCGCATCGTCACGCATGCGAAGCCGGTTCGTCTGATCGGGGAGAACGGTCAGGTGACCGGCGTCGAATTCGAGCGTGGCGCGGAGCGCTTCGTGATCGAGGCCGACATGGTGTTGAAGGCGATCGGTCAGACGCTGGTTCCGGTCGGTATCGAGCGCGAACTGCTGACGCTCGATGGCGGGCGCATCGTCACCGACGAAAACCGCCAGACGACGCTTGCGAAAGTGTGGGCCGGCGGTGACTGCGCAACCCACGAAGGACTCGATCTCACCGTGCAGGCCGTGCAGGACGGCAAGCTCGCGGCGGCGTCCATCGACGCTTCGTTCGAGCTGACTGCGATCAAAGCCGCCTGACATCAAAAGGAGCCGAACAACATGGCCGATCTTCGCTGCAACATCGCCGGCATCTCCTCGCCGAATCCTTTCTGGCTCGCATCCGCGCCGCCGACCGATAAAGCCTATAACGTCAATCGCGCGTTCGAAGCGGGCTGGGGCGGCGTCGTGTGGAAGACGCTCGGGCTCGATCCGCACGTCGTCAACGTGAGTTCGCGTTACGGCGCGGTGCAATGGAACGGACAGCGCATCGCGGGTCTGAACAACATCGAACTGATCACGGACCGGCCGCTCGACGTGAACCTGCGCGAAATCGAACAGGTCAAGCGCGACTGGCCGGATCGCGCATTGATCGTTTCGCTGATGGTTCCATGCAATGAAAAGGACTGGAAGTGGATTCTCACGCAAGTGGAGGACACCGGCGCGGATGCGGTCGAACTCAACTTCGGCTGTCCGCACGGCATGAGCGAGCGCGGCATGGGCGCGGCCGTGGGGCAAGTGCCCGAGTACGTGGAGATGGTCACGCGCTGGGTGAAGGAGGGGACGAAGCTGCCGTGCCTCGTGAAGCTCACGCCGAACATCAGCGACATTCGCATGGGTTCGCGCGCGGCGTTCAAGGGCGGCGCGGATGGCGTGTCGCTGATCAACACGATCAACTCGATCGTCGCCGTCGATCTCGATCAGATGGCGCCGATGCCGACCGTCGATGGCAAGGGCACGCACGGCGGTTATTGCGGACCGGCGGTCAAGCCGATCGCGCTCAACATGGTCGCTGAGATCGCGCGCGATCCAGAGACGCCGAATCTGCCGATCTCGGGAATAGGCGGTATTTCTTCTTGGCGCGATGCCGCTGAATTCATGGTGCTCGGCGCGGGCAGCGTGCAGGTTTGCACGGCGGCGATGCACTACGGTTTTCGCATCGTGTCCGATCTCGCCGATGGCCTCTCGAACTGGATGGACGAAAAAGGCTACGCGACGCTCGACGACATTCGCGGCCGCGCGGTGCCGAACGTCACCGACTGGAAGTACCTCAATCTCAAGTACGACATCAAGGCGCGCATCGATCAGGACAAGTGCATCCAGTGCGGGCTGTGTCATATCGCGTGCGAGGACACGTCGCATCAGGCGATCCTGAAGGAGAAGGACGGCAAGCGCCATTTCGAAGTGGTGGATTCGGAATGCGTCGGCTGCAATCTGTGCATGCATGTGTGCCCGGTCGAGCAATGCATCACGATGGAGCGCGTCGATGCGGGCGAATACGCGAACTGGACCACGCATCCGAACAATCCGAGTCGCGTCGACGCCGAAGAACCCGCGAAAGCGGCCTGATTAACCAGCAGCGCTCGTCACTGAAACCCCACGCCGCGCACATCGCACAGAGATGCGATGACGCGGCGAACACACTCAAGCGGAGTGCATCCGATGAATCAGACAGCGCATAACGTCGAAACGAGCAGTCTGTATAACGACGATCTCGCGCCGACCGGCCCCGCGCAGCGCACCTGGAAGTGGTATCATTTCGCGGCGTTGTGGGTCGGCATGGTGATGAACATCGCGTCGTACATGCTGGCGGCGGGTCTCACCGATCAGGGCATGTCGCCGTGGCAGGCGGTGATGACCGTGCTGCTCGGCAATGTGATCGTGCTCGTGCCAATGCTGCTCATCGGTCATGCGGGCGCGAAGCACGGCATTCCGTATGCGGTGCTCGTGCGATCTTCGTTCGGCACGCAGGGCGCGAAGCTGCCGGCCTTGTTGCGCGCGATCGTCGCATGTGGCTGGTACGGTATTCAAACGTGGTTGGGTGGAAGCGCCATCTATACACTTTTGAATATCCTCACGGGCAATGCGCTGCACGGCGCGGCGCTGCCGCTGATGGACATTTCGCTCGGCCAGCTCGGCTGCTTTCTGCTGTTCTGGGCGCTGCAGCTCTATTTCATCTGGCACGGCACCGATTCGATCCGCTGGCTCGAAAGCTGGTCCGCGCCGATCAAGGTCGTGATGTGCGTGGCGCTCGTGTGGTGGGCGACTTCGAAGGCGGGCGGCATCGGCTCGATGCTTTCGGCGCCGTCGCAATTCGTCGCGGGCGGCAAGAAGGAAGGGCTCTTCTGGGCGACCTTCTGGCCGGGTCTCACCGCGATGGTCGGCTTCTGGGCAACGCTCGCGCTCAACATTCCCGACTTCACGCGTTTCGCGCGTACCCAGCGCGATCAGATGATCGGACAGTCGATCGGCCTGCCGCTGCCGATGGCGCTGCTCTCCGTGATTTCGGTCGTCGTGACCTCGGCGACGGTCGTGATCTACGGCAAGGCGATCTGGGACCCGATCGATCTGACGAGCCGCATGACGGGCATCGGCGTGGGCGTTGCGCTCATCATTCTCACGCTCGATACGATGTGCTGCAATCTCGCGGCCAATCTCGTCGGGCCCGCGTATGACTTTTCGAGCCTCTGGCCAAAGGGCATTTCGTATCGCGCGGGCGGCATGATCACGGCGACCATCGCCATCGTCATGATGCCGTGGAAGATTCTCGCGACCACACAGGGTTATATCTTCACGTGGCTCGTCGGTTATTCGGCGTTGCTCGGACCGGTCGCGGGCATCATGATGGTCGATTACTTCTTCATTCGCGGCACGCGGCTCAATCATCGCGAACTGTTCGAGGAAGAGGGCGAGTACTCATATAACGGCGGCTGGAATATCGCCGCCGTCGTGGCGCTTCTGATCGGCGTGCTGCCCAATCTGCCGGGCTTCCTGCATACCGCGTTTCCCGCTTCGTTTCCCAACGTGCCCGCGTTCTTCAACACGCTCTACACGTATGCATGGTTCGTGGGCCTCGTGCTCGCGGCCATCGTGTATGGATCGTGGATGAAGCTGGGCGGCCGCGCGCGTGCCGACATGTTGAGCGCTTGAAAATAACCGGAGGACGACTCATGCCTATCCTGATTCGCGGCGGCACCGTCATCGATGCAGACCGCACTTATCGCGCCGATGTGCTGTGCGCTGACCCGCAAAACGGTGGAACGATACTCGCCATCGGCCAGGATCTCGAAGCACCGGCCAATACGCAGATCGTCGATGCGGGCGGCCAGTACGTGATGCCCGGCGGCATCGATCCGCACACGCACATGGAGCTGCCCTTCATGGGCACGACCGCCAGCGACGACTTCTACACCGGCACCGCTGCGGGCTTGTCGGGCGGCACGACAAGCATCATCGACTTCGTGATTCCTAGCCCGAAGCAGCCTCTCATGGATGCGTTCAAGGAGTGGCGCGGGTGGGCGGAAAAGGCATCGGCTGACTATGGTTTTCACGTCGCCGTGACGTGGTGGGACGAGTCGGTGCACCGCGATATGGGTCTGCTCGTGCATGAGCACGGCGTGTCGAGCTTCAAGCACTTCATGGCCTACAAGAACGCGATCATGGCCGACGACGAGGTGCTCGTGAACAGTTTCACGCGCTCGCTCGAACTCGGCGCGCTGCCGACCGTGCACGCGGAAAACGGCGAGCTCGTGTTTCAGTTGCAGAAGCAGTTGCTTGCGAAGGGCTTCAGGGGACCGGAGGCGCATCCGCTGTCGCGTCCGCCGGAAGTCGAAGGCGAAGCGGCGAATCGCGCGATCCGCATTGCACAGGTGCTCGGCGTGCCGCTCTACATCGTGCATGTATCAGCGAAAGATGCGGTCGATGTCATCGCGAAGGCGCGCAACGACGGGCTGCGCGTGTTCGGCGAAGTGCTGCCGGGCCATCTCGTGATCGACGAATCTGTGTATCGCGATCCTGACTGGACGCGCGCCGCCGCCCACGTGATGAGCCCGCCGTTTCGCACCAGCGAGCATCGCGAGGCGTTGTGGCGCGGCCTGCAATCGGGGCAACTGCACACGACGGCAACCGATCACTGCGTGTTCTGCGCGTCGCAAAAAGCGATGGGCCGCGAGGACTTCACGAAGATCCCGAACGGCTGCGGCGGCGTGGAGGATCGCATGGCGGTGCTGTGGCATCACGGCGTGAACATGGGGCGGCTCACGCCGAACGAGTTCGTGCGCGTGACCTCGACCAATGCGGCGCAGATCTTCAATCTCTATCCGCGCAAGGGCGCGGTGCAGGTGGGCGCGGACGCGGATATCGTCGTATGGGATCCGAACGCGACGCGCACGATTTCGGTGAAGACCCATCATCAGAAGGTGGACTTCAACGTCTTCGAGGGCATGACGGTGCAGGGCGTCGCGACGCATACGCTCACGCGCGGCGCGCTCGCATGGGCGAACGGCGATCTGCGTGCGGAGCGCGGCGCGGGGCAGTATCTGAAGCGTCCGCCGAACGCGTCGTATTTCGAAGCGGCGCGGGTCGCGAACAAGCTGAAGGAGCCGCATCCCGTGAATCGCGCCGAAACTGCGTGACGCGCCTCTTCAATGACGGAGCCCCGCGTACATTGCGCGGGGCTTTTTTGCGTTTGTCGGGCGTCGTCACGTGCTTGCAAGCATAATCCGGCAGGCTGGTTCCTTTTGTGTGCCGCCGAGATCCTGCCGATGAAACGAATCAACAATATCCGTCTGCTAGCCGCGCTGTGCTGCGCGTTCCTGCCGCTCGCATGCCAGGCCAACCCGAACGCGCTGTGGGAGATCGTTCACGATTACTGCGAGCCGGCCGCCGAGGGCGCCCACGTTCGGCAGAAATGCGCGGATGTGAGCCTCGCAGGCGGCTATGCGGTGCTCAAGGATATCGTCGGCGTCGCGCAATACCTGTTGATTCCGACGGCGCGCGTCACGGGTATCGAAAGTCCCGAGCTGCTCGCGCCCGATTCTCCCAACTACTTTCGCGACGCGTGGATCGCGCGGGTGTATCTGAATCGCGCGCTGGGTCGCACGCTGCCGCGCGATCAGGTTTCGCTTGCGATCAATTCGGCGAAAGCACGTTCGCAAGAGCAGTTGCACATCCACATCGATTGCCTCGCCGCCGACGTTGCGCAGACGCTGCGCGAAGTGGGGCCGCGCATCGGCACGGAATGGGCGCCGCTGCCTGTGCGGTTGCGGGGACATGTTTATAGCGCGATGCGGATCGACGACGCCGACCTCGCGCACACCGATCCGTTCAAGCTGCTCGCGCCGTACGCGGCGAGCCGCGGCCAGTCGATGGGCGAGCAGACGCTCCTGCTCGCCGGCGCCGTGCGCAGCGATGGCGCGCCCGCGTTCTATCTGCTCAACGATCACGTCGGGCCGGGAAATTTCGCATGGGCGGAAGAGCTTCAGGACCACACCTGCGCGTTGGCCGATCGGTCTATAGAAAAGCCTTGAGGTTCACGGAAGAATGAAGTTACGCGATTGATTCGGAGTTCGGATTAATAAGACGGTAATTCGGAATTTCGCGCCTTGTCACTTCAACTTCGGGAAACCACAATGCATGTACTTCGACATTACGTTTGATCCATTGAAGGACGCGATCAATCGGAGTCAGCACGGCGTATCGCTGGACCTCGCAAGAGAGATTGCGTGGAACGATGTCGTGCGGGAAGTAGACGGTCGTCGCGATTACGGAAAAGTTCGCGAAATTGGCTACATGCCTATTCGCGGTCGTATATTCTGCGTGGTGCTTACGCGGAGAAACAGCGCACGTCGCATTATTAGCCTGCGCCGCGCGAATAAGAGAGAGGTAAAACAGTATGCATCAAACATATAAAGGCTTCATCCTCCCCACAGACGAGGAGGAGGCGGAGATCAATCGAGGTATCGCACTGGACCCGGACACCTGGGAGCTTAGCGACGAAGATTTCAAGCGCCTAAAGCCATTTGCCGTCCATGAACGTGAGATGGCGGAAAGGGGATATCGATAAATAACATGGACTGTCATCCCGCGTCGCGCGTGCATATTCTGCGTGCAAACACGCGCGGCGCAATACACTCGATGCGCGCTTCCGGCAGCACACGCTTAAGCGTGCGGAGCGTGAACGCGAGATCTTCGCTGGCAGCATCCAGTTCGAGTCGCAGCTCACAACCTTCCCGTTGGGCCGCACTCACATAAATGCCAAGCGGCGAATGAAACAGCGCACGAATGCGTTCCCGTGAAGCATCGTTATCGGTGAAATGGGCCAGCGCCAAGATACGGACGCGCTGGCACGCGCCCAAGCCTTCATCGTGTAATGTTTTGCGGCTGGCAACCCACGCAAGCGACATGTCCATGACCGTTGCTCCGTTATGCTGTTCTTGTATAGAAGCATAGACGGCCCGGCGTCAACGTCATGCAAAGACATGCGCCTGTCGTGTAAAGAAAGCATCAATCGAAGCCCTGGAAAACAGCATCGTCCGGGCCGATTGAAGCCGGCGACTTCCACGTCGCATCGCGCATCGAATGCCGCACCTGATGCTCGACGCCCAGCAGCACCGCGAAAATCGCCATGCGAACTGCGATGCCATTGTCAGTCTGGCGAAAGATCGCGAGGCGCGAGTCGTGGTTCAGATCGGTCGCGAGATCGTTCGCGCCCGGACGGCTGTCGCGGGGCAGCGGATGCATGATGAGCGTGTCGCGTCCGCATACGTTGTCAACCAGCGCCTGATTGATCTGAAAATCCGGCGTATAGCCTTCGATCGACTCATCGGCGAAACGCTCTTTCTGGATGCGCGTCGCGTACACCACGTCCGCGCCGGTCAGGCCCGCGTGCAGATCGCTGGTCTGCTCGATCACATGATCGCCGCGCGCAATGCGCTCCACGATATGCGCCGGCATTTCCAGCGAGCGCGGCGAAACGAGCGTGAATTTCAGGCCTTTGTAGAGCGAAAGCAGTTTTGCGAGCGAATGCACAGTGCGGCCGTATTTCAGGTCGCCGACCATCGCGATATGCGCGCCGTCGACGATCTTCCCGAGCCTTGAGAACTCGCGCTGGATCGTATAGAGATCGAGCAGCGCCTGGCTCGGATGCTCGCCCGGGCCGTCGCCCGCGTTGATGACGGGAATGTTCGTCGCGCGCGCGAATTCCGCGACCGAGCCCTGTTCCGGATGGCGCACGACGATAGCGTCGGCATAGCCGCTGATCACGCGGCTCGTGTCGTAGATCGACTCGCCCTTGGCCATCGACGAGAACGTGAAGCCGGTCGTGTCGCACACCGAGCCGCCGAGCCGCGCGAACGCCGCGCCGAAACTCACGCGGGTGCGCGTGCTCGCTTCGAAGAACAGATTGGCGAGCACGGCGCCTTCGAGCACGCGCGTGATCTTTCTGCGCCGCGCGATGGGCTGCATCATGTCCGCCGTGCGGAACAGCGCTTCCGCCGATTCGCGTGAGAACTGGTCGATCGACAGGAGTTGCGGGCGACCTTCGAACTCGATCGTCGAATATGCGCTTTGCGTATATGCGCCGTTTTCCGGGATGCCAGCGAGAATCTCGGCGACGTAACGCGCGGCGATTTCCGGCATTGCCCGCGATTCCGGCGACTCGTCCGGCAGCAACCAGGTGTCGAGCGCCCGGCGCGAAACGCCAATGCGCGCCGCGAAAGCGTCGCGGGTCATGTTCAGACGCCGCATGGCGTCGCGAAGGACTGGCTGCTGCTGAAGTTCTTGAGTCACCGTCACCGCTCCCGAAATATACGCGGTGCGTATATTAGGTCACTCGCCGATCAGATGCAAGACGAGTTCGCGCTGATGCTGCGCCGTGCGATGCTCGAACACGTAGATCCCTTGCCACGTGCCGAGCACCATGCGGCCCGCTTCGACCGGAATCGAAAGCTGCACGGTGGTCAGCGCGGTGCGCAGATGGGCGGGCATGTCGTCCGGGCCCTCGGTGTCGTGCACGTAGCGGCCCGGCGCTTCCGGCGCGACGGACTCGAAATAGCGTTCGAGATCGGCGCGCACGTCGGGGTCGGCGTTCTCCTGGATCAGCAGCGACGCCGAAGTATGGCGGCAGAACAGGGTGAGCAAACCGGTGCGGACGTCCTGGAGATCGATCCAGTGATCGATGTCGCGGGTGACTTCGTGCAGGCCGCGCGAGCCTGTCGCGACTGTCAGATGGTGGAGTGCCTGTTTCATGTCGGTCTCCCTGCGAGGAAAATTGGCGCCACGCAATGAGTTTATCGGCTTCTTTGTCCGCGGATTCGTTCCGATCGATGAACTATGCTGTCTGCACGATAGTTCGGCGGAGGCGCGCTGTGTCCGTAAGACGGTCGAAAGGAACAACGTTTATTGCGATGCTTCTCGCGTATGCGCTCGCGGCCCACGCGGACGACGCGAACGACAAGCGCGCGAACCGCGAAAACCGCGGCAACGATCCTTTCCTGCACATATCGAGCGCGATCGCCGGTTGCGCCGCGCCCCTCGGTCCCTTCGAGACCGAGCAGGAATGGCTCGACGAAGCGCATTACCGCATCGAGCGCGGCAATAGCTGCTGGATCGCTGGCCGCTGCCGTCTCTCGAACAGCTACGACTACGACCGCGACATCGCTGAAAGCGTGACGCGACGCCTGAATTCGCTGAACGAGTCGATGCAGTGGCGCGAGAAAACCAGCCTGTGGCTCACCATCCAGCGCCGCTTCATCTATCTGGATGGCTGCGTCGCGCGCGATTTCGACAAGACCGGCTTCGTGTCCGCGCTCGGCGAAACCGCCGATGTCGAGAAGGTCATCGACCGGACCGCGCGCCGGCCGTGATCGTGGGGCCGTGATCGTTCAATTGGCCTAAGCTAGAAGGGAGACCGAAACGAGGAACTGCCGCGCGCATGCGCGTCCGGCGTCGCCGATGAGAACGAACCTCGCAGACTGGTTGTGGAACTGTGCCCGCGCGCTGCTGGCCGCGTTGCTTCTTGTGACGTCCGCTCATGCCGCGACGCCGCCGGTCGTCGTGATTCCGCTGAAAGGCGCGATCGGTCCGGCGAGCGCTGATTTCGTCGTGCGATCCCTTGCTCGTGCCGCCGACGAGCACGCGCAACTGGCCGTGCTCGAACTCGACACGCCCGGCGGCCTCGATCTCTCGATGCGCTCCATCATCCAGGCGATTCTGGCGTCGCCGGTGCCGGTGGCCACGTTCATCGCGCCGAGCGGGGCGCGCGCCGCGAGCGCGGGGACCTACATCACCTACGCGAGCCACATCGCGGCGATGGCGCCCGGCACGAACATCGGCGCGGCTTCGCCGGTGCAACTCGGCATGGGCGGGCCGGAGCGCGAGCCTACGGGCGCGAGCAAGTCCGCGTCCGGCGCCGAGGCGCAATCCACTGAAACGAGAAAGCAGATGCAGGACGCCGCCGCCTACATCCGCGGCCTCGCGCAACTGCGCGGGCGCAATGTCCAGTGGGGCGAGCGCGCGGTGCGCGAAGCGGTGGCGCTGTCGGCGACGGAGGCGCTGGAGCAGAAAGTCATCGACCTGACCGCCGCCGATATCCCCGACCTGCTCGCCAAACTCGATGGCCGCCACGTGACCACCGCCAGCGGCGCGCACGTGCTCGCAACCAAAAACGCGCCGCTCGTGGTCCTGCAACCCGACTGGCGCAGCCGCTTTCTCGCGACGATCACCGACCCGAGCGTCGCGCTCATCCTGATGATGATCGGCATGTACGGGCTGTTTTTCGAGTTCGCCAATCCCGGCATGGTGCTGCCGGGCGTTGCGGGCGCGATCTGCCTGCTGGTCGGCTTGTTCGCGCTGCAACTCCTGCCGATCAATTTCGTCGGACTGGGACTGATCGTGCTCGGACTCGGCTTTCTGGTCGCGGAGATGTTCCTGCCGACGTTCGGCTCGCTCGGCATCGGCGGGGTGATTGCGTTCGCGATCGGCGCGCTCATGCTGATCGACACCGACGTGCCTGGTTTCGGCGTACCGATCGGCGTCGTCGTCGGGCTGGCGCTGTTTACCGCGCTGTTCGTTTTCACCGTGTCGGGCGTGGCGTTGAAGGCGCGCCGGCGGCCCGTCGTGAGCGGCGGCGAGGCGATGCTCGGCAGCGTCGGCGTGATGCTGACGCGCGATGACGCGGCACATGATCCCGCGAGCGGCTGGGCGCGCGTGCAGGGCGAGCGCTGGCGCGTGCGGCCCGCGCGACCGGATGCGCTGCCGGTCGAAGGCGTGCGCGTGCGTGTGATCTCGCGTCACGGCCTCACGCTGACGGTCGAACCACTCGATGTCGATCGCGACATCGGCCGTTCCTGAACACATCGAACACATCGAACACATCGAACACATCGAACACATCGAACACATCGAACACATCGAACACATCGAACACATCGAACACATCGAACACATCGAACACATCGAACACATCGACAACGAGGCTTGAAAAATGGGGCTTACCTTCGGTTTCAGCGGCATTCTGATCGCGCTCGTCATTTTCATCGTGGCGTCGGCGGTGCGCATTTTCCGTGAGTACGAGCGCGGCGTCGTATTCATGCTCGGGCGCTTCTGGAAAGTGAAGGGGCCGGGGCTCGTGCTCATCATTCCAATCGTGCAGCAGGTCGTGCGCATGGACCTGCGCACCGTCGTGTTCGACGTGCCGCCGCAAGACGTGATCACACGCGACAACGTCTCGGTCAAGGTGAATGCCGTGGTGTACTTTCGTGTGGTCGATCCGGAGAAGGCGGTGATTCAGGTCGCGCGCTTTCTCGAAGCGACGAGCCAGCTTTCGCAAACCACCCTGCGAGCGATTCTCGGCAAGCACGAACTCGACGAACTGCTCTCCGAACGCGAGCGCCTCAACAGCGACATTCAGCGCGTGCTCGATTCGCAAACGGAAGCGTGGGGCATCAAGGTATTGAACGTGGAGATCAAGGACGTCGACATCAACGAGACGATGATCCGCGCGATCGCCCGCCAGGCCGAAGCCGAACGCGAGCGCCGCGCGAAGATCATTCATGCCGAAGGCGAGTTGCAGGCGTCCGAGAAGCTGCTGCAGGCGGCGCAGATGCTTTCGCAGCAGCCGCAGGCCATGCAGCTTCGCTATCTGCAAACCCTGACGACGATCGCGGGCGACAAGAACTCGACGATCGTCTTTCCGGTTCCGGTCGATATCGTTTCAACCGTCATCGACCGCTTCACCAAAGGTCCGACGCAGACTTAGACGAGCTTCGGGAAGTCGAGCGTCGTGTCGTTCACGCGGTTCACGAGATTCGTGAAGTTGATGACGCTCATCGCGAACAGCGCGTCGACCACTTGCGCCTCCGAGTAGCCCGCTTCGCGCACCTCTGCGAGACGCGCGGCGTCGACGGTGCCGCTCGTGCCCGCGACATGCCTCACGAAGCGCACGAGTGCATCGCGCTTCGCATTGCCGGTGGCTTCACCCGCGCGGATCTGCTGCGTTTCCAGTTGCGTGAGCCCGACCATCTTGCCGACGACCGTGTGCGCGGCGGCACAGTAGTCACAACCCGCCAGTTCGCTGACGGCGAGCTTGATGGCTTCGACATCGGCTTTTTCGAGGCTGCTCTTCGCGAGGATCGCATCGCCGTTGAGCGCGGCGCCGAGCGCGGCGGGGCTATGCGTGCCGATGGTCGCATAAGCGTTCGGCACCTTGCCCGCTGCCTTTTTGATCGCGGCGAAAAGTTCGGCGGTGACGCCCGTGGCTTCGTTGACGTTGATTTGCGAAAGACGTGACATGATGTGCTCCTTCGTTCAGTGGTTGGCCATCTGCATGGCATGGGATGAACTTTAGGCGCGGGCGTCTTTCGCGTGAATGCTCGGGCGGCTCGTAAAGCCGCGCGATCGTCTCAACGTGCGGATGCAGGCGCTTCATGCCATCATCGTGACTTCCCGCACGCGTCGCGAACCGGCACATGGACTATCTGACGAGCCTGAAGGTGTTTTGCACGGTGGTGGAAGCCAAGAGCTTCGCACGTGCCGCCGACATACTCGGCCTGTCGCCGCCGGTCGTGTCGCGCGCGATTTCCGGGCTGGAGGAGCGGCTCGGCAGCCGCCTCTTCAATCGCACGACGCGGCAAATTTCGCTCACCGAAACCGCCGAGCGCGTTTTCGCCGACTGTTCTCGGCTGCTCGACGAACTTCAGGCGATGGAAGAGCGCGCGTCGAACCGCGCGAGCGAAGCGACGGGTCTGTTGCGCCTCGTCGCGCACACGACCGCGATGATCAGCCGCTATGCGCCGCTGGTCGCGAGCTTCAGACGCGCGCATCCGCAAGTGCGTCTGGATATCTCGCTGACCGAGCGGCCTGTCGATCTCGTCGGCGAAGGCTACGACCTTGCGATCGTTTTGCCCTTCATGCTGTCCACGGATACCGCCGTCACGCGCCTTCTCGAAAGAATTCCGCTCGTACTGGTCGCGAGTCCGGCGTATCTCGCGCAGCATCCGGCGCCGCGCCATCCGTCGGAACTCGCCGATCACGTGTTCGTGCCGATGTCGCCGTCGATCCGCAAGCCGGAGCTGACATTTCGCATCGGCAGCGAGGAACTGCGCGTGCCGCTCAATCACGATATCGCGTCGAACAACGCGGTGTTCAATCGCGACATGGTGCTGGAGGGATTCGGCATTGGCTCTTTGCCTACGGCGCTCGTCGCGAACGAAATCGCCCAGGGACGGCTCGTCACCTTGCTCGATGCCTATGAACGCGTCGAATCCGCCATCGAAATCCGCCTTGCCTACAGCACGCGCACGCTGTTGCCGGCCAAGGTGCGCACTTTTGTCGAGCATGCGGCGCGGTTTTGCGCCGACGAAGGCCGCCTGCTCGACACGCCACAGCTCGCCGCAGCGCCGCAGCGCTAACCGCGACGCCTTGCCAGCAAAGCCTCCGCGCGATTCTTTCCGCCAGCGTTATTGACTCGTGTGCGCGATGACGCTTGACTGCGTGCATATGCACAATTAGTCTTCCGGGCTAAGACGGGCCGCTGACGGGCCCATTTTCCCAATCCAGTTGTGCATATGCACATTAATCACAAATGACGACTCCTACGACGAATATCGCTTCGGTCGCGGCGCCCGCTCTGGCGCGGCCGGCGCGGCGGATTCCCTGGATGCTGCTCGCGCTCGGGCTGGTCGGCCTCGTGCTGATCGCGGCCGCCGCTTACTGGGCGCTGGTGCTGCGTTTCATCCAGACGACCGACGACGCCTATGTCGGCGGCGACGTGACCGTGCTCGCGCCGAAGGTGAACGGCTTCGTCACCGATGTGCTCGTGCAGGACAACCAGCCCGTGAAGGCGGGTCAGGTGCTGGTCCGGCTCGATGCGCGCGACTACGACGCGCGCCTCGCGCAGGCCAGTGCGGAGGTATCGAGCGCGCGCGCGGCGGTCGCGGAGTTGCAGGCGAGGGACGCGCTGCAGGCGGCCGTCATCAACCAGCAGCAGGCCGAAGTGCGCGCGTCGTCGGCTGAACTGACGCGCAGCGGTCAGGACCGTTCGCGCTATCGCGAGTTGGTGAAGGACGATGCGGTGTCGAACCAGATCGTCGAGCGCGCGGATGCGGACTTCACGAAGGCGCAGGCGGCGGTGGACCGCAGCGGCGCGTCGCTGCTCGCGGCGAAGCGCCAGTTGAGCGTGATCGAAGCGCAGATCGCGGATGCGCAGGCGCGCGTCGCGACGGCGGAAGCAGCGCGGCGCGTCGCGGAGCTGAACGTTGAATACACGACGATCCGCTCGCCGGTCGATGGTTACGTCGGCAATCGCACGGCGCGCGTAGGCGTGCTCGCGAACGTCGGCACATCGCTGCTGACCATCGTGCCGTCGGCGGGTCTCTGGATCGATGCGAACTTCAAGGAAGATCAGTTGAAGAAGATGCGCGCGGGCGACGAGGCCGATGTCGAGCTCGATGCGTCTAGCGCGCCGATCACGGGTCACGTGGAAAGCCTCGCGCCCGCGACCGGCGCGACCTTCAGCGTGCTGCCCGCCGAGAACGCGACCGGCAACTTCACGAAGATCGTGCAGCGCGTGCCCGTGCGCATTCGCCTCGACGTGCCGAAGGGCATGGAAGCGGTGCTGCGCCCCGGTCTTTCCGCGACCGTGAAGGTGCATGTCCGCAAGCAGGCGAACGGCTGAGGAGCGCGCCATGACGCACACCATTCCCAACGATCCCGCGAGTCAGCCGATCAGACAGCGCGTGTTCGCCTTCGCGCTGATGTGCCTCGGCTTCTTCATGGCGACACTCGATATCCAGATCGTCGCGTCATCGCTGAAGGATATCGGCGGTGGACTGTCCGCGAGTCAGGACGAGTTGTCGTGGGTGCAGACCTCGTACCTGATCGCGGAAATCCTCGTCATCCCCATGTCGGGCTGGCTCTCGAAGGTGTTCTCGACGCGCTGGCTGTTCGTCGCGTCGGCGGTCGGCTTCACGATCACGAGCATGCTGTGCGGCATGGCGTGGGATATCAATTCGATGATCCTGTTTCGCGGCCTGCAAGGCGCGCTCGGCGCCGCGATGATCCCGACCGTGTTCACGACAGCCTTCGTGCTGTTCCCCGGCAAGCAGCGCCTGATCGCATCGACGACGATCGGCGCATTGGCCTCGCTTGCGCCGGCGGTCGGACCGGTCATCGGCGGCTGGATCACGGATCAATGGTCGTGGCACTGGCTGTTCTATCTGAATGTGGTGCCGGGACTGGTCGTCGCGCTGCTCGTGCCGAAGTACGTGCATGTCGACGAACCCAATCTGCCGCTGCTCAGGAAGGGCGATTATCTCGGCATCTTGCTGATGTCGGGCTTTCTCGGCTGCCTCGAATATCTGCTGGAGGAAGGGCCGCGCAAGAACTGGTTCGGCGATGACGTGATCGTCGCGTGTGCGTGGATTTCCGCGATCTGCGGCTTTCTCTTTCTCGTGCACGCGTTCACCGCGAAAGACCCGATCGTCGATCTGCGGGCGCTCGCGGTGCGCAACTTCGCGATCGGCAGTCTGCTGTCGTTCGTGACGGGCATCGGCATTTTCGTGTCGGTGTTTCTGACGCCGGTGTTCCTCGCGCGCGTGCGCGGGTTCGATTCGCTGCATACGGGTCTCGCGCTGCTTTCCGTCGGATGCTTTCAGTTGTTGAGCATCGGCGTATATGGCTTCGCGTCGCGCTTCATCGACATGCGCGTGCTGCTCGCGTTCGGCCTCGTCTGCTTCGGCGCGGGGTGCTACTTCTATACGCCGCTCACGCACGACTGGGGCTGGCAGCAATTCCTGCTGCCGCAGGCGTTGCGCGGCATCGGCCAGCAGTTCGCGGTGCCGCCCATCGTGACGATGGCGCTCGGTTCGCTGCCGCCGTCGCGTCTCAAGTCGGCAAGCGGTCTCTTCAATCTGATGCGCAATCTCGGCGGCGCGATCGGCATCGCGGTGAGCGCGACGATGCTCAACGATCGCCTCAATCTGCACTACCTGCGTCTGAACGAAAACGTGACGATCGGTCGGCCCGTCATCGACGATTTGCTCTCGCGCAGTTCCGCGCATCTTTCCGCCGCGGCCGGCGATGCGCTCGATGCCTCGCAGGCGGGCCTCGCGTCATTGCATGCGCTCGTCATGCGCGAAGCGCTCGTGCTGACGTTCGCCGATTGCTTCTACGTGCTTGCGCTGTGCTTTCTCGTCGGCATCGTGTCGGTGATGTTTTCGAAGCCGATCACGAGCGCGCCGCCTTCGTCCGATGCGCATTGAATCACGCTTTATCCGGATATTCCGATCATGAAGAAACTTGTCGCTGAAATCATCGCGAGTCTTGCACTGGCCGCCTGCGCCGTGCAGCCCGCGACGCACGCCGATCTTCCCGCGACCGTCAACGCGACTGCGCCCGCCGACTGGAACGTCGATGTGCCGAAACAGGTCATCGATCCCACTGCATGGTGGAATCAGTTCAACGATCCCGTGATGCATGAACTGGTCGCGTCGGTGCTGAACGACAACCTCGATCTGCAAGCGGCAATCGAGCGCGTGAAGCAGGCGCAGGCGATCACGACGCAACGCCGCGCCGCGCTGCTGCCGCAACTCGATGCGGGCGCGACCGGTTCGTACTCGCGCCAGAACACGCCGCCGCCGCTCGGCTATGTGAAGCAGGCGGGCGTCGGTCTCACGCTCAGCTGGACGCCCGATGTGTTCGGCGGCGAGCGCCTGGAGTTGCTGGCGTCGCAGGCGCGGCTCGTCGGCCGCGAGCATGCGGCGGATCAGGTGCGGCTCGCGCTCGCGGCGGATACGGCGGCCGCTTACGTCGATCTGCGCTGGGCGCAATCCGAGCTCAAGATCCTGCAGGACAATCAGGCGATCCGCGAACGCGGGCTCAGGCTCACGCAACGCCGCCTGCAATATGGTCTGTCGACGAAGCTCGATGTCGCGCGGGCGCAGAATCAGCTGAGCGACCTGCAGTCGCGCATCCCGCGCACGCAAGCGACGATCCAGCATCAACTCAGCCTGATCGCGGTGTATTCGGGACGCGCGCCGGAATCCATCGACAAGCTGATGCTCGCAGATGCCGGCGACGCCCCTGTGATTCCCGTGCCCGCAACCGGCGCGCCGCAAATGCTTCCGTCCGAAGCGTTGTTGCGCCGTCCCGATGTGCTCGTCGCCTACGCGAGCGTGCAGCAGCGCGCGGCGGAAGTAGGCGTCGCGCGCGCGGAGCGCTATCCGAAGTTTTCGTTGCGGCTCTCGGACGGCCTCCTGGCGTCGTCGTATCTCGGCTTGCCGACGCTCACCGACAACCTCTTCTCCGCCGCGCTCAACGCGACCAGCCCGATCTTCAACGCGGGCCGCATCACGGCGGAGATCGAGCAGAACGAGAGCAAGATGCGCGAGTCGGAGCTGCATCTGCGGCAGACGATGCTCGAAGCCCTGAAGGACGTCGAGGATACGCGCAGCGATCTCGTCAGCACGACCGAATCGACCGCGCGCCTGACCGAAGCGCTCAGCGCATCCGACCAATCGCTCACGCTCTCGACGCAGCTTTACAAGGGCGGCGCGGCGAGCTTTCTCGATGTGCTCGACGCCCAGGAATCGTATCTGCGCGATGCCGACGCACTCAATCAATCGAAACGTGAACACGCGCTCGCGGCGGTGGCGCTGTACCGGTCGCTGGGCGGCGGCTGGAGCGTAACCGGCGACGACGACGTGATCAAGACCGCGAACGCCCAAGTCAAGGAGACGAAATGAGCACGAGCCTGATCGAAGAAACGGCCGCCGGCCACGACGGCCTCACGCAAATGCGCATGCTGATGGCGTGCGCGCGCAAGCCGGGAATACTCGAATCGCTGAACTTCGAGTTCATCGAAGTGGAGGCGGGCAGGGCGGTGTTCGCGGGCGTGCCCGGCGATCACGCGTATAACCCGATCGGCACCGTGCACGGCGGCTATGCCGCGACCCTGCTCGATTCCGCGTGCGGTTGCGCGGTGCATTCGTGTCTGACGGCATCGCAGGCTTACACGACGCTCGAACTGAAGATCGCATATCACAAGGCGGTGACGCGCGATTCGGGCTTGCTGCGCGCGGAAGGGCGCGTGTTGTCGATCGGACGCCGCGCCGCGTTTGCCGAAGCCACGCTCAAGGACGCGAGCGGCAGATTGTTCGCGTCGGCGACCTCGACCTTGCTCGTCATGGAGCGGTGAAGAAAAAAGCCCGGCTCCTCGCGACAAGGAGCCGGGCTCATCGAGCTGTTGAAGCGAAACTTACTTCACGCTCTCCAATGCACGGCGCACCGTGCCGAAGATCTGATCGATCTGATCGTCTTCGATGATGAGCGGCGGCGAGAACGCGAGGATATCGCCCGTATAGCGCACGAGCACGCCCGCCTCGAAGCACTTGACGAACACTTCATACGCACGCGCGCCCGGCGCACCTTCGCGCGATTCGAGCTCGATGCCCGCCACGAGGCCGAGATTGCGGATGTCCTTCACGTACGGCGCATCGCGCAATGCGTGGGCCGCGCTTTCGAACTTCTCCGCCTTCGACGCCGCGCGCTCGAACAGCTTGTCGCGCTGATACAGATCGAGCGTGGCAATGGCCGCGGCGGTCGCGACCGGATGCGCGGAATACGTGTAGCCGTGAAACAGCTCGATGGCGTTCTCCGCGCCCGCATTGACGACCGTGTCGTGCACCTTGCGATGCGCGGCGACGGCGCCCATCGGAATGGTCGCGTTGTTGATGGCCTTGGCCATCGTGATGAGATCGGGCGTGACGCCGAAGTATTCGCTCGCCGTGGCCTTGCCCAGACGCCCGAAACCGGTGATCACTTCGTCGAAGATCAGCAGGATGCCGTACTTCGTGCAGATTTCGCGCAGCTTCTGCAGATAGCCCTTCGGCGGCACGAGCACGCCGGTGGAGCCCGCGAGCGGCTCGACGATGACCGCCGCAATAGTGGACGGATCGTGCAGCGCGACGATGCGCTCCAGGTCATCGGCGAGATGATCGCCCCACGAGGGCTGGCCCTTCGTGAACGCGTTGTGCGCGAGGTCGTGCGTATGGGGCAGATGATCGACGGAGGGCAGCAGCGCGCCCGAGAAGGTCTTGCGATTCGGCGCGATGCCGCCGACCGAAATCCCGCCGAAGCCGACGCCATGATAGCCGCGCTCGCGGCCGATCAGACGCGTGCGCTGGCCTTCGCCGCGTGCGCGGTGATAGGCGAGTGCGATCTTCAGCGCCGTATCGACCGACTCCGAGCCCGAGTTCGTGAAGAAGATGCGATCGAGCCCTTCGGGCATCAGATTGGCGACCTTGGTGGCGGCTTCAAAGGCGATCGGGTGGCCCATCTGGAAGGTCGGCGCGAAGTCCAGCGTCGTGAGCGTCTTCTGCACCGCATCGACGATCTCTTCCCGGCAATGGCCCGCATTCACGCACCAGAGACCCGCCGTACCGTCGAGCACCTCGCGGCCATCCGTCGAGCGGTAGTACATGCCTTTCGCGCTCTCGAGCAGGCGCGGCGCGCCCTTGAACTGGCGATTGGCGGTGAAGGGCATCCAGAACGACGAGAGGTCATCGATGACCGGGCGAGCATTCATAACGTGTCTCCTGAAGAAGTACGCCCACTGTATTCCTCGGCAAAATTGCACGGCATAGACAGTCGCTTCACTGCGTTGCTAACTGTGCTGGCAAAATGCTGTGAACTGTATTGGCTCGTGCGCCCATCGCGCGCTATGCTCGGATCCCATGATCGAACTCAAGCTGGAGCGCGGCTCGCGGCAGACCCCGACGCTCGTCGAACAACTGGTGCGCGCGTTCTCCTCGGCCATCGAGGAGCAGACGCTGCGCGCGGGCGCGCTGCTGCCGTCGGTGCGACGTCTGGCCGAGGCGGAAGGGCTCAGCACCTTCACGGTGACGGAGGCGTATGGCAGGCTCGTGTCGATGGGTCTCGTCACCGCGCGGCGCGGCTCGGGTTATCGCGTGGCGGTGCGCGGACACAGCGAGCGTCCGCGCGAAGTCGTCTGGCAGCCGCCGAGCCTTACCGCGACCTGGCTTCTGTCGGATGTATTCGCGGACCATTCGGTGCCGATCAAATCAGGCTGCGGCTGGCTGCCGAATGAATGGGTCAACGAAAGCGGCCTGCAGCATGCGTTGCGCGCGGTGAGCCGCGTGCCGGCCGCGCGCATTGCCGATTACGGTCATCCATACGGCTTCGCGCCGCTGCGCGCGCGCATCGCAGAGCAACTGGATCGTCATGGCCTGCCGGTCGACGCCGCTTCGAACGTGCTTCTGACCGCGGGCGCGACTCAGGCGCTCGATCTCATTGTCCGCACGCTTTTGCGTCCGGGCGACGCCGTCGTAGTCGAGGATCCTGGCTACTGCAATCTGCTGCAGATTCTTCAGCTCGCGGGGCTCACGGTGCATGGCGTGCCGCGCACGGTCGCGGGCATCGACACCGACGTGTTCGAACGTATCGTCATCGAACATCGGCCGAAAGCGGTGTTTCTCAACACGACGCTGCAGAATCCGACGGGCGCGACCTTCAGCATGGCATCGGCTTTCCGGCTGATGCAGATCGCGGAACGCCACGGACTTTGGGTCGTCGAGGACGATGTGACCCGCGAACTCGCGCCACCCGGCGCGCCCCTGCTCGCGGCCATGGAAGGGCTCAGCCGCGTGCTCTATGTCGGTGGCTTCGCGAAAACCATCACGCCTGCGCTGCGTTGCGGCTATGTCGTCGGCGAGCGCGACGTGCTGCGCGAACTCGCGCGTACGAAAATGGCGGTGGGGCTGACTTCGTCGGAGGCGACGGAGCGCATCGTCGAGAAAGTGCTGACGGAAGGGCGCTATGCGCGCCACGTCGAATTCGTCGTTGAGAAGCTGAAAGACGCGCATGCGCTCGTCGAGGAGCGCATGGATGCGCTGGGTGTCGGGCTGTTCCGGCGTCCGCGCGCGGGCTTGTTTCTCTGGGGCGAACTGCCGATCGATCCGGCGCAGGGCAGCGCCGTCGCGACGCGCGCATTGCAACACGGCATATGGCTCGCGCCGGGTTCGTACTTTCGTCCGGGCGATGCCGAGAGCGCGTGCTTTCGATTCAACGTTCCCTATTCAGTCGACGACGCCCTCTGGATTTTTCTGGAGCGGTCGATAAAGGGAAATTAAAAAACGGATACGGCGAATCGATTCGCCATATCCGCTCGATATTGATTTATTGCGCGACTTGCGAGGAAGCGGAAGCCGAAACTTGTCCGCGTTGATTCTGCGCGGCGTGCTGCGTGTTCCTGAAGTTATCGAAATCACCGCCCTGCGCCGATTCTTCGGCGGCGAAGGTTTGTGCGCTTACGCCATGCTGCGAAGCCGGAGCGCCGACATCGGGACGATAATGCGGCGCGGGGCCATAGCCGCTGGCAAAAGCGGGAGCGGCGAAAACAGAACTCAGGGCAATGGCGAGGCCGACTACAAATCGCTTGTTCACGAGAATGCTCCAACGGAAAATTGAGGAGATGCAGTTGTTCCAGACACGGCAACTGCAATCGGAAAAGCGCTTCGTTTGCTGTGAAATACGAAACGCCCCGACTTGTGAACGCAGTGTAGAAGGACCGGGCAAACTTTTAATCTGCCCAAATGCCAATTGAGTTTTCGTCGATCTCAAACAATGGGAAAACGCCGCGAATCAACGCGGCGCTTTCCATATGCAGTCACGTCTGAGGCGTGGACGAATCGGTGGTTTGCGGTTGTGCGACGGCATCGTCCGGAGCGGTCGAAGTCGTGGTGGCCGCGTTCGTCGCCGCCTGTTTGCGCGCCGTGCGTTTGACGGCCGGTTTCGCGGCGCCGGTTTTCTTCGCGGCCGGCGCAGCGGCCTTTTTCGCGGCGGGCGCGCGCGTTTGCGTCGTCTTGGCTTTCTTTGCTGCTGTCTTCGTCGCGGTTTTCACTGCGGTTTTCGCAGTCGAAGTCTTTTTCGCCGCCGCTTTCTTCGCGGCCGCCTTCGGCTTGGCCGCGTTTTCGACGCCTTCGGCATCGATCAGAAATTTGCTGCGATCCTTCACGTTCGCGATCCATGCAGGCGGCCGCGCCCAGCCGCTCCACGTTTCGCCAGTCTTCGGATTGCGATATTTGGCCGGCAGCTTGCCTTTCTTCGCCAGCTTCGTCATGGCTTCATGACGGCCGGCGGGCGCGGGATACGCGACGCCCGGTTTCTTCGCGGCGCGTTTGGCCGCCTTGCCGTGACGGTCGATATCCGCGGTTGTCAAACCGTGCCGTTCCATCATGGCGCGGATGTCGTCGAGCACGGCCTGCGCGCGATCCGCGATCAGGGTTTCGGCCTGCGCCTGCAACTTCTTGAGTTTCGCTTGAATCTGCTTGAGTGTCGCCATTGCGGTCTCCTGGTTTCGTTTGTGTCGCGTGATCGATGATGGACTGGCTGGGACTGTTTGATTGCAGATGACACTATATTGCTTCGCAACTTTGCGGTGCGCCCTTATTGCCGGATCGTGACGAACGCCGCGGTCTCGTAAGGCACGGTGACCTCGCGCCTGCCGCTCAACTCGGGTTCGGCCTCGATCAGCGCGCGCACCGCCACGTCGATTTCGGCGCGCGTGGCCTCGGGCAAGGCTGCGATGAAGCTGGTCGAGCGCACGCGATGCACGATGACGTCTTCCGGCGAGCCCGTGTGGCTCAGCGAAAAATGCGACTCGACGAGCGCGCCGAAGCCTTCATGCGGGAACGCATTGCGCCACGCGCCGGTGTAATAGCGCGGGGCATCGCCTTCGTATCGATTGACGATCGCATCCAGCTTCGCGACCCACGGCACGCGCGCATCGCGCACGTTCCACACGAGGCCGAGCCTGCCGCCCGGCTTCAGCACGCGATGGATTTCATCGAGCGCCGCGCGGCTTGCGAACCAGTGAAACGATTGCGCGCACACCACGGCATCGATCGATGCATCGGCGAGCGGTATCGATTGCGCGCTGCCCGCGAGCGCTTGCACGCCGGGCAGCGCGGCGGCGAGCTTCGCGCGCATCGAATCGACCGGTTCGACCGCGGTCACGCGTGCGCCGCTTTGCACGAGGCGCGGGGTGAACTTGCCGGTGCCCGCGCCCAGATCGACGACACTCGCGCCGGGCTCGAGGCCGAGCGCGTCCTTCAGCCAGCCCGCGAGTTCCGGCGGATAGTCGGGCCGCCCGCGCACGTAGCTCTCGGAGTTCGCCGTATAACCTTGCGCGGCTGCGCGATGCAGGTCGTTCGAAGCGCTTGCGGGCGGCTGCGTCATGGTGATTACTCGCCGTAGATGTCGAAGTCGAAGTACTTCTGCTCGATGCGCTTGTACGTCCGTCCTTGATCATCGCAGCGATCGCGCCATCGAGTTTTTCCTTCAGGTCGGTGTCTTCCTTGCGCAGGCCGATTGCCGTGCCCGGCCCGAAGATCGCGCTGTCCTCGAGCGCGCCGCCCGCGAAACCGTAGGGCTTGCCGCGCGGCGTATCGAGAAAGCCGCGCTCGGCCTGCACGGCGTTTTGCAGCGAGGCGTCGAGGCGTCCGGCCAGCAAGTCCTGATAGACCTGATCCTGATCCGCGTAGGACACGACCTTCACGCCCTTCGCGCCCCAATGGACCTTCGCATAGGTTTCCTGCATCGAACCTTGCTCGACGCCGACCGTCTTGCCCGCGAGACCTTCGGCCGTCGGCTGGATGCTCGAATCGCGCTTGGCGACGAGCCGCGTGGGCACGTGGAAGAGCTTGCTCGAGAAGGAAATCTGCTTCACGCGCGCGGGCGTCATCGACATGGTGGAGAGCACGCCGTCGAACTTGCGCGATTTGAGGCCCGGAATCATGCCGTCGAATGCATTTTCGACCCACACGCATTTCGCGTTGAGGCGACGGCACAGTTCGTTGCCGACGTCGATGTCGAAGCCGACCAGCGAGCCGTCGGGCGCCTTCGATTCGAAAGGCGGATAGCTCGCATCGACGCCGAAGCGGATGGTCGACCACTCTTTTGCATGCGCTCCGATCGATACGGTCAGCATCGAACCCAACAACACCGTCAACAGCCTCTTCACGATAGTCCCTTCTCTTCTATGAATGTATGAGTGTAGGCGACATGCGCCGCCGCTGACGATTATAGAGGCGCGATACTCGCGCAATGAAAAACGGCCGCGAATGAATCGCGGCCGTTCGAACCAGCATGGCGTTGCGATGCCTCAGCCCGCACGCACCTCGACACGGCGCGGACGCGCCTGCTCGCGACGCGGAATCGTGAGCCTGAGCACACCGTCGGTCAGATTCGCATCGATCTTCGCGGTGTCGAAGTCATCGCTTACCGTGAAGGCGCGCGTGAAGCGCGGCGCGCGCAGTTCGGCGTGATGCAGGCGTACCGAACCCTGCACAGGCAAATCCGCTTCGGCTTCGATGGTGAGGCGCGAATCGTGCACCTTCACGTCGAGCTTCTCACGCGGCACGCCGGGCAGATCGGCCCACAGCGTGATGCCGTTGCTGTCTTCGACGATATCGACTGCGGGCGTCACGGTCGCACGGCGCACGGCGGCTTCGCTCGTATTTTGCGGGGCGACTTGCGTGTTCTCGGTCATGATGAGTGTCCTCTTACTGAATGGTGATCGCGCGCGGCTTCGATGCTTCGCGTTTGCCGATGGTGATGGACAGCGTGCCGTTCTCGTAACGCGCTTCGACCTTGTCGCTATCCGCGTTCTGCGGCAGCTCGATCACGCGGCGGAAACTGCCGTTGAAGCGCTCCTTCGCATAGGTGCGCGCGCCTTCGGGAGCGGCTTGTGCACGACGCTCGCCGCTGATGGTGAGCGTGCCCTTGTCGACGGTCACGTCGAGCGACGAAGGCTCGACGCCCGGCGCAAACGCGACGATATGAATCGCGTCTTCCGTGCTGCCGACATTCAGACGCGGAAAGGCGTCCGCGCGGCTCGAACGAATGCTGGAGGGCAGATTGCCGAACAGCGAAGACACCTGTCGTTGCACGCGGTCGAGCTCCGAGAAAATGTCGCCGCCAAAATAAAAGTCACTCATGGTCCAGTCTCCGTTAGCGCGGCCCGGCGAGGGGCGGCAGAAGGAAGTTGAAACGACGGCGCGGGTTGTTGTCGCCGCCTATGCATCCAAGGTAGGTGCGCAGGCTATCGTTTCAATACCGGAGACCTATGTTTCAAGGCGTTTTTATTTTCGCGCGATGCCTCTTGAAAGAGGGCGAAGCGCTCGCATATCGGTTCGAATGCGCGTTCGACGATGCGTTCGACGACGCGTTCAACGTGCGAGATCGTCCTGATAGAAGCCCGTGAAACGCGCGAACTGCCGCGCCGCGTCGGCCACATCCGCGCCTTCGTTCAAAACCGCGCTCGAGAATCCCGTTCTCTCCATTTGCACGAGCTGGTCGATCAGCACGTCGCCCGTCGCGCGCAAATCTCCCTTGTAGCCGAGCCTTTTGCGCAACAGATATGCCTGACTGTAGGCGCGTCCATCCGTGAACTCCGGGAAGTGCAGTTCGATGCGCTCGAGCGTCGTCAGTTGGTCCGCCAGGATGAACGGATCGTCGTCGTTGGCGAGACGTGCGACGTGTTCGCGCGTCTCTGCGTCATGGTCTTGCTGCGTGAGAACTCGCATGTGTCGAGCGCCATTCATGCCGATACCTCCTCGTTCGCGCGAGCGGCATTCGCGGCCGCCTTGAACGGCTCGATACCGATACGCCGCACCGTTTCGATAAAGCGCTCGCGAGGTTCACGCGCATCGCGATACGTGTTCAGAATCGCTTCGATCACATGCGGAACTTCAGCCGCGCTGAACGATGGACCGATGACCTTGCCCGCCTGCGCGACGCCGCTCGCCGCACTGCCGTCGGAACCGCCGAGCGTGATCTGATACCACTCGCGTCCGTCCTTGTCGACGCCCAGCACGCCGATATGCCCGCTGTGATGATGCCCGCACGAGTTGATGCAGCCGCTGATATGCAAATCGATTTCGCCGATGTCGTCGAGTTCGTCGAGATCCTGATAGCGTTCGGTCAGGGCCTGAGCGATCGGCAACGAACGCGCATTCGCGAGCGCGCAAAAGTCGCCGCCGGGACAGGCGATCATGTCGGTGAGAAGCTGCACGTTCGCGCTCGCGAAGCCCGCATCCCGCGCGGCTTGCCACAATGCGTATAACTCGCTTGCACGCACCCACGGCAGTACGACGTTCTGTGTGTGCGTGACGCGCGCCTCACCGGCGGAAAAGCGCTCGGCCAGATCGGCGACGGTCTCGAGTTGTTCCGCAGTCGCATCTCCGGGCGATTGCAGCAGGCGCTTGAACGACAACGTCACGATGCGCAGCGCAGGGTCCTTGTGTTGCGCGACATTGCGCTGGAGCCAGCGCGCGTACAGCGGATGAACGTCGGCTTCGGCTTCATCGGATGACTCATGTGAGGCATGCAGCGCAGGCGGCACGAACGAAGCGCTCACGCGCTCCAGTTCCGCCGCCGAGATGAGATGTGGCGCGCCATCGTGTTCGACGATCTGGCGAAACTCCTCGTTCACGTCATCGGTATAACGCTGGCCTTCGGCCTTCATCAGGATCTTGATGCGCGCCTTGTACTTGTTGTCGCGACGGCCATAGCGGTTGTATACGCGCACGATCGCCTCGATGTAATTCATGATGTGCCGCCACGGCAGAAACTCGCGCATGAGCGCGGCGATCACCGGCGTGCGTCCCATGCCGCCGCCCGCGCTCACGCGAAAGCCGAGCTCGCCCTGTTCGTCACGCACGAGCTGCAGACCGACGTCGTGCCACGCAGTCGCCGCGCGATCCTCGCTCGCGCCCGTGATCGCGATCTTGAACTTGCGCGGCAAGAACGCGAACTCGGGATGCAGTGTCGTCCATTGACGCATGATCTCGGCGAACGGACGAGGGTCGGCCACTTCGTCCGGTGCGACGCCCGCGCGTTCGTCGCAGGAAATGTTGCGGATGCAATTGCCGCTCGTCTGGATGCCGTGCATGTCGACGGTCGCGAGAAGGTCCATGACGTCGGCGGCTTTATCGAGCGGGATCCAGTTGAACTGCACGTTGGTGCGTGTCGTGAAATGCGCGCAATGAGTGGGCAGGCGAGCGGTGCCGAGCCTGCCTTGCGCCTCCATTGCCACGCGATAGACCTCGGGCGCGGGATCGTCGTATTCGCGGGCGATGCGCGCCAGCACGCGCAATTGCGTACTCGACAACTCGCCGTATGGCACCGCCACGCGCAGCATCGGCGCGTGACGCTGCACGTACCAGCCGTTTTGCAAACGCAGCGGACGGAACGCGTCCTCGCTCAGGCGGCCGTCCTGCCAGCGCTCCAGTTGATCGCGGAATTGCGCGGCGCGGCTATTGACGAAGGACTTGTCGAATGCGGTGTATCGGTACATGGACGCGGCGAATATCGTGGAGAGGGCCAACGATAGAGGTCACGGTCGTATCGCCACAAGCAGCAGTTGCGATCGATTCGACGGTAGCAGCGCCATTCTGCTGCCGTCGAATCCACGGCAACTGCTGCTGTTTTTCGACCCCGCCGGCGCGCATCATGAATTCGTGGAAGAACCCGACAGATACACCTGAAGGAGCCGGTCATGAACCTCTTGAAGATGATGCGCATCGTGCTATGGAGTTTTTTCGGCGTGCGCAAGCGCGCGTCGCACAACGCCGATTTCGCGCAGGTGAAGCTGCCGTTGTTGCCCGTCATCGCCGTGATGCTCGCGGGCGCGTTCGGGCTCACGCTGCTGAGCGTCGCGAAGCTTGCGGTCGGCATTGCGCACTGATTCGCGTCCCGCCCGTAGAATGGCGATCGGTTGATTGCCAAAAGCGAGGATCGGGACGATGAAAGTATGCATCTATGGCGCGGGCGCCATCGGCGGCTGGATCGGCGTGAAGCTCGCGCAAGCGGGTTGCGACGTGAGCGTGGTCGCGCGCGGCGCGACGCTCGACGTGTTGAAGACACAAGGACTGCGGCTCGTCGAGAAGGACGCGACGCACACCGTTAAGGTCGCAGCGAGCGACGCGCCCGCCGATCTCGGCGCGCAGGACCTGGTGATTGTGGCGGTCAAGGCGCCCGCGATGGAATCGGTCGCCGCGCATGTCGCGCCTTTGCTATCCGCCGATACCACCGTGCTCACGGCGATGAACGGCGTGCCCTGGTGGTTCTGCGACGGCCTTGCAGCCCCGTTTGCGGGCAAGCGCCTTTCCTCGGTGGATCCGCACGGCGCGATCGCAGCCGCCATTCCAGCGGCGCAGACGGTCGGTTGCGTCGTGCATGCGAGCTGCTTCGTCGAGGCGCCGGGCGTGATCCGGCATCATCAGGGCAAGGGTTTGATCGTGGGGGAGGCTAGCGGCGCGCCGACCGCGCGCACCGAATCGCTCGTATCGCTGTTCTCGAAAGCGGGCTTCGACGCCACGCTCTCGCAGCAAGTCCAACGTGACGTCTGGTTCAAGCTGTGGGGCAACATGACGATGAACCCCATCAGCGCGATCACCGGCGCGACCACCGACCGCATTCTCAGCGACGACCTCGTGCGCGGCTTCGTCACGAGCGTGATGCTGGAGGCGAAGGAAATCGGCGCGCGTTTCGGCATTCCGATCGAACAGGCGCCGCAAGACCGGCACGCCGTGACGCTCAAGCTCGGCGCGATGAAGACGTCGATGCTTCAGGACGTCGAGGCGCGCAAGGCGGTCGAGCTCGATGCGCTCGTCGCCTCGGTACGCGAACTCGGTGCGCTGACCGGCGTGCCCACGCCTTTCACCGATGCGCTGCTCGGCCTCGCGCGGCTGCATGCGCGCACGCTGGGGCTTTATCCCGCGGCGTGAATCGCAAACGCTTTCATCACGCAACCACGATACGCAGCGGGTCCGCGGCCGCGAACGCTTCGGCCCGCGCAGCGCTCGGCGGATAGATCCACTCGGTGTTGATGCGCGTTTTCAGCGCCTTCGCCTGCGCGCCGGACATCTTCACTTCGCGCTCCCAGCCTTCGGTATAGACCGCGCCCCACGGACCCAGATCGAGACAGGTCACGTATTTCGGCTGACTGTACGGAATCGGCTGCGCGCCAAGCAGGTCCGCCGCGACGTTGTGACCTGCCGAGCGGCCGAGATTCATCGCGTGCTGGCAGGACATCAGCGCGTGATTGCCTTCCTCGTCGGTGGCGGCGTAGGCGACGTCGCCCGTCGCATATACGGTGTCGACGCCCAGCACGCGCAGATTGCGGTCCACGTGCAGGCGGCCCAGCGCGTCGCGTTCGGCGGGAATCTGGGCGGTCAACGCGCTCGCGCGCACGCCGGCGGTCCAGATCACCGTGCGCGCTTCGATGCGCTCGCCATCGGACGTGGTGATGCCGTTCGCATCGACCGATGTCACCGCCGCGCCGAGCCGCCACTCGACGCCGAGCGCTTCGAGCGCCTGGGTGATGACAGGACGCGGGCCCGCGCCCAGGTCCGGCCCGATCTCCCGATCCCGTTCCACGATCATGACGCGCGCTTTCGCGTCCTCGCCGAGCGCCGCGCGCAGCCGCGCAGGCATTTCCGCCGCCGTTTCGATCCCCGTGAAGCCGCCGCCCGCGACCACGACCGTGTTGCGCGCGGACGTCTCGGGCAGGCTGGCGAGTTGCGCGATGTGCGCTTCGAGCGCGGCGGCTTCATCGACCTGATCCACGCTGAAGGTGTGTTCCGCGAGCCCCGGAATCTGCGGGCGGAACAGGCGGCTACCGGTCGCCAGAACGAGACGGTCGTAGTTCAGCGTCGAGCGTGAGCCGTCGGCTGCGATTACGTGCGCCTGATTGCGATCGACATCGATGCGTTCCACCGTGCCTTGAATGAAGCGCACGCCCGTGGACGCGAAGATGTCCAGCAGCGGCGCCTTCATGCCGGCGGCGTTTTCCTCATAGAGGCGCGGACGCACATGCAGATGCGGCTCCGGCGCGATCAGCGCGACTTCGATATCCGTGCTGCCGTGCTGATCGATCAGACGCGCGGCGGACAGGGCGCTCCACATGCCGGCGAAGCCGGCTCCGACTACCAGAATGCGTTTGGACATTTCTATGCTCCTTGGAATTCGACATGGGTTTCGCTCGACAGACGTTTGTCGTCGCCATCGATTAACTACGATTCTATGAGTCGTAGTTAAAAAAGACAAGAAGGACGCACGCGAAGGTACAAATTGTCATGAATTAGCATCAGACGCGGCAAAGCACGCGAGAATCAGACAGGGAACGGATGGAGCGCCCGATCGTTTTAGGTTCTACGATCAAAGAAGGCGTAGTTGATCGCTGAACGACGAACACCGCGGCCCGGCGCGCTAAGCTACGCATCGCACGCAACGAAATATCAGAGGAAGCGCATGGAGCAGCAGAATCAGCAGGAAGTCACGAGTGAACTCGTCCAGATGCGCGACATGCTGCGCGAGTTCGTCCGCGAGCGGGACTGGAGCCGGTTTCACTCGCCGAAGAATCTGGCGGCGGCGCTGTCGGTGGAGGCGAGCGAGTTGCTGGAGCCGTTCACGTGGATCGCCACCGGCGACAAGAACGAACTCGACGAAACGAAGCTGCGCGCGATCCGTCACGAGATGGCGGACGTGCTCGCGTATCTCGTCATGCTGGCGGATGCGCTCGACGTCGACCTGCATCGCGCGCTGATCGAAAAGATGGCGCTGAACCGGTCGAAGTATCCGGCGCAAAAGGTGAAGGGCGACGCCCGCAAATACACCGAATACGACGAATGAGCGGGGAAAACCGCGACTGGCGCGCGCCCCGTCCGCGCGGTTAAGCTGGCCACTCGTTTCCTTGGAGAACAGTCGATGGACTTTTCGCTTTCGCCCGAACTGATCGATCTTCAGGCGCGCGTGCGTGCCTTCATAGCCGAGGAAATCGTGCCGTTCGAGCGCGATCCGCGCTGCACGCCACATGGCCCGAACGAGGCGCTGCGCGCCGAGCTGATCGCGAAGGGACGCAAGGCCGCGCTTCTGGCGAGTCATGTCTCGCCGGAGTTCGGCGGGCTCGGTCTGAATCACGTCGCGAAAGCCATCTTGTTCGAAGAGGCAGGGTATTCGCCGCTCGGTCCGGTCGCGCTGAACATCGCGGCGCCGGACGAAGGCAACATGCATCTGCTCGAGGCGATCGCCACGCCGGAGCAGAAGGAGCGCTGGCTGCGTCCGCTCGCGGAGGGCTCGATCCGCTCGTGCTTCTGCATGACCGAGCCGCCGCCGGGCGCGGGCGCCGATCCCGCGATGCTGCAGACGCTTGCGGTTCCGGATGGCGACGACTACGTGATCGACGGCCGCAAGTGGTTCATCACGGGCGCGGAAGGCGCGGGATTCGCGATCATCATGGCGAAGTTCGCCGACGGTCCCGCGACCATGTTCCTCGCCGACATGACGAGCCCCGGCATCATCATCGAACGGGCGATGGATTCGCTCGACACGTGCTTTCCGGGTGGCCACGCCGTGGTGCGCTTCGAAGGTCTGCGCGTGCCGAAGGAAAACGTGCTCGGCGAAGCGGGCGAGGGATTTCGTTACGCGCAGGTGCGGCTGTCACCGGCGCGCCTGACGCACTGCATGCGCTGGCTCGGCGCGGCGCGGCGCGCGCACGATGTCGCGACGGCGCACGCGCGCAATCGCCAGGCGTTCGGCAGGACATTGGGCGAGCACGAAGGCGTCGGCTTCATGCTCGCCGACAACGAAATGGATCTGCACATCACGCGCCTCGCCATCTGGCATTGCGCGTGGGTGCTCGATCAGGGCGTGCTCGGCAAGCACGAATCGAGCATCGCGAAGGTGGTGTCGTCGGAGGCGTTGTGGCGCGTGGTCGACCGTTCGGTGCAGGTGCTGGGCGGGCAGGGTGTCACGCAGGAAACCGTCGTCGCGCGGATCTTCGCGGACATGCGCGCATTTCGCATCTACGATGGCCCGTCGGAGGTGCATCGTTTCAGCATCGCACGGCGCATCCTGCGCGGCGCGAAGCCGCGTGCCGAATGAAACTGACAAATCGGCTCAGACCTGCTGCAACAGCGTCGCTCAATGCACGTTCGCGTTGCCCTGAGCCTCGCGTTGCGCAACGATCCGGCTGGCGCGGATTGCGTTGTCCGGGTAGTTCAGCCAGTCGTTCGGATCGTAGCCGGCTGCGCGCCACTGCAGATAGTCCTGCCGCACCTGCGCGCGCGTTTTCGGTGCGTTCGGATCGGTGGGCGTCTGCGGTTGCGCAAAAGCGGATGCCGCGCAGCACAGCGTCAGCGCACCGAGAATCAAGCGGGGGATGGATGTCATGACGAATACCTCGTACCGTGTGGAACGGTCACTTCATTCTAGGTGACGGAACGCAAAAGGGCAGGAGAGCTTTTTCTCGCGCGCCTGTGCCTGTACTTGTGCGTCGCACATCGCATGCCACGGACTGCCGTGTGCTGACCATCCGCCCTATACTCGATTCCTTCGGGCAGGAAGCGCCGGGATAGCGCCGTATGGAGCACAACCATCGCCTGAGAAAACGAACACACGAGAACAGGCCGCAGTCATGAGCACCTCGAGCGTCACCGTAACCAGCAGCTTTCCGGAGATGGACGAACTGGAGGCGATCCGCGTCGCGGGCGGCGCGCGCTTCGCCTGGCGCACGGTCTGCGAAGTGCGCGCACGCCAGCGCGCGTTTCCGCTGCTCACGGCGTCGATCGGCTCGGAAGATCCGCGGGCGCCCGCCATCGGCTTTTTCGGCGGCGTGCACGGGCTCGAATGCATCGGCACGCAGCTCGTGCTCGAATACATGCGTGCGCTGCTGCGGCGTCTCGAATGGGATGACACGCTGCATCAGCAGTTGCGCTCGATCCGTCTCATCTTCATGCCAATCGTCAATCCCGGCGGCATGTTTGCGCGCACGCGCTCGAATCCGAATGGCGTCGACCTGATGCGCAACGCGCCGCAAAGCGCCGAAGGCCGCGTGCCGTTTCTGGCGGGCGGGCAGCGCATCGGGCCGTGGCTGCCGTGGTATCGCGGATCGGTCGACGGCCGCATGGAAGCGGAGAGCGCCGCGCTCCTTTCGGTCGTCGAGGAACAGTTGATGTCCCGTCCGCTCTCGTTCGCGCTGGATTGTCATTCCGGTTTCGGCTGGGACGACAGCATCTGGTTTCCCTATGCGCGCACCGAGCGGCAAATGGCGCATCTGCCGGAAATGTTCCTGCTGAAGACGATGTTCGAAGAATCGTATCCGCATCACGGCTATGCATTCGAGCCGCAAAGTCATCAATACCTGCTGCATGGCGACCTGTGGGACTTCGCCTATGACCGTTCGCGCGCACCCGACATCTTCCTGCCGATGACGCTCGAACTCGGCTCGTGGCGCTGGATTTGCAAGAATCCGATGCAACTGTTCTCGCGACTGGGCATCTTCAATCCGGTCAAGGCGCATCGCACGCGGCGCGTGTTGCGGCGTCATCCGAACTTCTTCGATTTCCTGACGCGCGCCGCGTTTTCGTCGCGTCGCTGGCTGCCGAGCGGCGCGGCCCGCGAAGAAGTGATGCGGCGGGCGCGCGAGCACTGGTGCCGCACGGACGTGCCATGAGTCAGTGGATCCTGCTGCGCGGCCTGACGCGCGAGGCGCGTCACTGGGGCGGCTTCGACGCCGCGCTCGCGGCGCACGGGATTGTCGGCGCGGACGAGCGCGTCGCGTACATCGACCTGCCGGGCAATGGCGTCGAACGCGGGCAGGCCGCGCCCCTGCGCGTCGATTCCATGATGGACTTCGTACGCGCGCGGGCCGCCGCGCTCGGCGTGCGTGAGCCATGTCGCGTGCTCGCAATGTCGCTCGGTGCGATGGTCGCGACCGCGTGGGCGGAACGGCATCCGCGCGAGATCGAGCGGCTCGTGCTGATCAACACCAGCATGCGCCCGTACGCGCGCCTGCACGAACGGCTTCTTCCCGCGGCATGGCCAATGCTTGCGCGTATTGCTGTGAACTGGTCGAAGCCGGAAGCATGCGAGGCGCTGATTCATTGCCTGACCTGCAATCGCGGCGACTCGCGAGATGCGGACATCGCGCAATGGGCGCGGGTGCGGCGCACGCATGGCGCAAGCGCGGCCGATGCACTGCGTCAGCTCGGCGCGGCTGCGCGCTTTCGCGCTTCGCGCGAGGCTCCGAGCTGTCCGGTGCTCCTGTTGTCGTCTGCGGCGGACCGGCTTGTCGATCCGGTCTGTTCCGTGCGTATCGCTAAGCACTGGCGCGTGGCTCATGCGGTGCATCCGTGGGCGGGTCATGATCTGCCGCACGACGATCCCGACTGGACCTGTCGCGCAATCGCCGCGTGGCTCGACGAAGCACGAACGAATCCGAGCGTGTGTGACACGCGTGTGACAACCAAACCTCAATTCACTGGACCATGAAGCCTGCCATCATCAATCTCGATGCACTCGATCCCCAGCCGCTCCCGCCCGAATTCGCTCCGACGGGCGATGCCGCCGAACGTTTCGCGCCGCGCATCGCGCGCATCGGCACGGTGCTCGGCGCGAGCAAGCTCGGCTACAGCCTGATCGCGCTGGAGCCGGGCAAACGGGCGTTTCCGTTTCATCATCATCGGGTGAACGAGGAGATGTTCTTCGTTGTCGAAGGCGAGGGCGAAGTGCGTCTCGGCGGAGAATCGCACTCGATCCGCGCGGGCGATGTCATCGCGTGTCCGCCGGGCGGTCCCGAAACGGCGCATCAGATCGTGAACACGGGGACGCTGACATTGCGCTACCTCGCCATCAGCACGATGCAGTCGCCGGAAGTCGTCGAATATCCCGATACGGGCCGTCAGGCCGTGCTCGTCTTCGACGAACCGGGCGTGAAAGGGCTGCGCGCAGTCTTCCGCGCGAGCGATTCGCTCGGCTACTGGGATGGCGAATGAAACCGGGCAGCACGATGCCGACACTCGGGCATATTCGCCATCTTGGCGACTGTTGGGAGCATTTGTTCCATTTTTGCGATCAGATCGCGTCGAAAGAGTGCGATGCGCGTCACGCCTAGGGTAACCTCGTGTTGCAACGCAGCATCGCATTGCGTATGCTCTTTCTGAGGGCGGCACGTGCCGCCCTGGCGTGGACACGGAAAATCGGGCGCCGGCTTGAAGGAGCCGCATATATGGAACTGACAACATCGTCGAATCCGACGTTGCACGTCTTCCATCAGGAAGGCGGGTGGCATTGGGGTATTACCGTCGAACGAGCCGCTGGAGGCGGAATGAAGGTCGTCGCCTATAGCGACGAAGGCTTCGATTCCGAGGAAGAAGCGCGCGAGGACGGCGAGTACGTCCTGCGCTCGGAAGACTGGCGCTCGCGCCAGAGCTTCAGCCGCAGCGAACGACGTCAAGGCTATTCCTGAGCGGGACGGCGCACGCACGTCCCCTCTCTTCGTTCGTCTCATCCTCCACTGTTCCTCTTCATCGCTGCACTTTTCCCTGCACCAAAAACGCGCGACACTGAAGGCACCTTCAATTCGACAAGGCGCGCCGCATGTCATCCGTCGCATCCCGCGCTACTCCCGATGACCCTCGTTTCGCCGTGCGTCGCATGACGCCCTCCGATGTCGAAACCGCGCTCGACTGGGCCGCGACGGAAGGATGGAACCCCGGCCTCCACGATGCACGCGCCTTTCTCGCCGCCGACCCGCAAGGCTTTTTCCTCGGCACGTGGGATGACGCGCCGATCGGCTGTATCTCGGCGGTCGCCTATGACGACGCGTTCGGCTTCATCGGCTTGTATATCGTGCGTCCCGAATGGCGCGGCAAGGGCTTTGGCATGCGCTTGTGGAACGCGGGCATGGCGTATCTCGGCACGCGCAACATCGGGCTCGATGGCGTGCTGGCGCAGCAGCCCAACTATCGGAAGTCGGGCTTCGTGCTGGCGTATCGCAATGTGCGATATCAGGGCGTCGCGTCAACGGAAGACGAGCCGGTCGATGGCGTGACGATTGCCGATGCGGGCAGCGTTCCCCTCGAACGTCTGCTCGCCTACGACACGCGCATGTTCGCGTGCCCACGCCCCTTGTTTCTCCACGCATGGCTCGCGCAGCCACCCGGGGACGTGCGTGCGCTCGTCGCGCTCGAAGGTGATGCTCTGCGCGGTTTCGCCGCAATCCGGCGCTGCGGCAGCGGCCACAAGATTGGTCCGCTGTTCGCCCACGAGCTTCGCACGGCACGCGCGCTGTATCGCGCGCTCGTGGCTGGCGTGCCCGGCGACGCCGTGTTTCTCGATGTCCCCGAAAGCAATCCCGCCGCCGTCGCGCTCGCACTCGAACACGACATGACGAGCGTCTTCGAAACCGCGCGCATGTACACGCGCGCGGCGCCCGACGTGCCGCTCGCGAACGTATTCGGCGTGACGACGTTCGAGCTGGGCTGAAGCCGCGCCGTGGCGTTTGCGCGTGCGCGCGCAGTCCGGTAACGTGTGACGTCTGCGTCCCTCGCGAGACTGCTCATGAGCCACGATCATCGTCATCATCACGAACACGATCACGACCACGCCGGCAGTGTCCTGCCGGAGATGGACCTGCGCGTGAAGGCGCTCGAGTCGCTGCTGGTGGAGAAGGGTTATATCGATCCGCAGGCGCTCGACGTGTTCATTCAAACCTACGAGCACAAGGTCGGACCGCGCAACGGTGCGCGCGTCGTCGCGAAGGCGTGGCGCGATCCGGCTTTTCGCGCATGGCTTTTCGATGACGCAACGGCCGCGATCGCATCGCTGGGCTTCACCGGCCGACAGGGCGAGCACATGGTCGCGCTTGAGAACACGGAGAGCGTGCACAACATGGTGGTTTGCACGCTGTGTTCGTGTTATCCGTGGTCGGTGCTCGGCTTGCCGCCGGTCTGGTACAAGTCGGCGCCGTATCGCTCGCGAGCGGTGATCGATCCGCGTGGCGTGCTTGAGGATTTCGGCGTCGCGTTGCCGGCGCATGTCGAGCTGCGCGTGTGGGATTCGACCGCCGAAGTCCGCTATCTCGTCATCCCGCTGCGTCCCGCCGGCGCCGATCACCTCGACGAAGACGCGCTCGCCGATCTCGTCACGCGCGATTCGATGATCGGCACGGGACTCGCGCTCGATCCATCGCAAGGAAAGGGAGCAGCGGCATGAACGCGGCACACGACATGGGCGGCATGCAGGCCTTCGGCCCCGTCGCCGCCGACGCATGCGACGCGCCCGGCGCTTCGCCCTTTCATGCGGAGTGGGAGCGGCGCGTGCTGGCCGTCACGCTCGCGATGGGCGCGACGGGCCAATGGAACATCGACACCTCGCGCGCGGCGCGCGAAAGCCTGCCGCCCGCGCAATATCTCGGCAGCAGCTACTACGAAATCTGGTTCGAGGGTTTGAAGAAGCTGCTCATGGCGAAGGGGCTCGCGAGCGCCGATGAAATCGCCAGCGGCCATTCGCAGTCGGCCGCGAAGCCGAATGTGCGCGTGCTGAAGGCGGCGGACGTGAGCGCGGCGCTCTTGCGCGGCGCGCCGGTCGACCGGCCGGCCACATCGACTGCGCGCTTCGCCATCGGCGACGAAGTGCGCACGAAGCTCATGAATCCGCCGACGCACACGCGTCTGCCGCGCTATTGCCGCGACAAGCGGGGGCGGGTCGTCGCTGTGCGCGGCACGCATGTGTTTCCCGACACCAACGCGCTTGGCCAGGGCGAGCAGCCGCACTGGCTCTACACCGTGCGCTTCGACGCCACCGAACTTTGGGGGCCGGACACGACCGCGTCTTCGGTATGCGTGGATTGCTGGGAGCCTTATCTGCATGCAGCAAGCGCCTGACATGATATTGAACGAATCACAACTGGAAGAACTTCGCACCGCCTTGCCGGCACTGCCATTCGATGACGATGGCCCCGTGTTTCGCGCGCCGTGGGAAGCGCAGGCCTTCGCGATGACGCTCGCACTGTACGAGCGCGGAGTGTTTACGTGGAAGGAATGGGCGCACGCGTTGAGCGATGCCATCCGCGAAGCGCAAACAGCCGGCGATCCCGATCGCGGCGACACGTATTACACGCACTGGCTGAGCGCTTTGGAACGCATCGCGGCGGCGAAAGGCTGCGTGAGCGCGGAGACGCTGGCGCAACGCCGCATCGAATGGGACGAGGCCGCGCGCAGCACGCCGCACGGCCAGCCGATCTTGCTCGGGCGCCCGTTGCCCGCGGCCATGCTCCACGCATACAACGTGGCGATCTATCGCATTGCGGGGCAGCCGGACATCGACATGATGGTCGGTGTCGCGAACGATGCGGTGGCGGCGATGCTCGCGCGTCATGCGGTCGAGAGCGCGGTGTTCGTCACGGCCTTCAATCCGTTCAGCCAGGAACTGTCGCCCGAAGAAAACGCGGAGCGGCAACGCGCGTTGATGCTGCGCATCGAAGCGTTGGGGCTTCGCGCGCTGCCTGGCGAGGGCATGAACGCAGCCAGAACATGGATCGAAGCGAGCTATCTGGTGCTCGGCGCGACGCTCGAAATCGCCGATGCGCTGATGATCGAATTCGGGCAGAACGCGGTCGTTCATATCGGGCGTGACGGGCTGCCGCGACTCTTGCTGCATCCGGACTCGATGCGTCGACGAGATCAGTAAGTGTGATCGGCAATGACCCGGGCGACGATTTCGAGCGATCTTCGGAGCGTCGGCATATCGACCGACGCGAGCGCCAGGCGGATGGCGTGAGGCACATGCGGCGAGGTCGCGAACGGATGGGCGGTCGAGACCGATATCCGCTCGCGCATCAGCGCCATTGCGATTGCGTCCGCGCGGACTTCCTGTTCCAGCGGCAGCCACAGAAAGTAGGACGAAGGATGGCCAATCCGCCTGACCTTGCTCAATACGCGCGCGGCGAGAGACTGGCGCTGTGCGGCGTCCTTGCGTTTTTCGGCTTCGAGCCGGGCAACCGTGCCGTCCTCGACCCATCCGCAGGCAATCGCTGTCATGGTGGCGGGAACGTTCCAGGTGGTCGCGCGAATCTTGCGCTCCAGCTTCGGAATCCATTCCGTGGGCGCGTGCACGAAGCCTACGCGTAGTCCGGTCGCTACGCTCTTCGAGAAGCTCGATACATAGACAGTCGATTCCGGCGCGAGCGACGCGAGCGGTGGCGGCGCGTCTTCGGCGAGAAAGGCGTAAGCCGCGTCTTCGATGAGAATCAGGCCGTGCCGCCGCGCAATCGCGACCAGCTCGCGTCGCCGGGTCGCACTCATGACCCAGCCGAGCGGATTGTGCAGCGTGGGCATCGTATAGAGCGCGCGTACGCGCCGGCGCTTGCACAAGGCCGTCAGTGCGTCCGGATCGGGGCCGCTTCCGGCAGCGGGTATCGGCACGAGTTCGAGGCGATTCGCTTCGGCGGCAAGCTTGAACCCCGGATAAGTCAGCGTATCCACGGCCACGACGTCGCCGGGTTCCAGAAGAGCCATGGCCGTCGTCGTCAGTCCATGCTGGCCGCCGCTCACGAGGACGGTGTCTGCGCCCGTCGCTTCGAGTCCTCGACTCGTCAGGTGCCGTGCGACTATCGCCCGCTCGTGTTCGCGTCCGCCATGCGGCTGATAGCGAAGCAGGGATTCGAGGTCGCCCGCGAGCGCAAGCTGGCGCAGGGCCGTCCTCAAGAGCCCGGCCTGAGCGGGCAACGACGGATTGTTGAAGCTCAGGTCCACCGTGTCCGTCCCCCAGGCCTGGAGATCGATTCCTTGCCCGCGCGGTAAAGGCTCTTTGACGAA
The DNA here is from genome assembly GCF_001544875.2 of Caballeronia hypogeia. Taxonomy (GTDB): domain Bacteria; phylum Pseudomonadota; class Gammaproteobacteria; order Burkholderiales; family Burkholderiaceae; genus Caballeronia; species Caballeronia hypogeia. The sequence continues at coordinate 153,277 of NZ_FCOA02000006.1, read as the reverse complement.
CGTGCCGCGCCCTGTCTCGCCGCTTACCAGTCCCATGGCCTGCAATTCCGCATACACGCGCGTTGCGGTGACCAGAGCGACGCATTCGCGCGCAGCCAGATCGCGGTGAGTGGGCAAGCGCGTTCCGGGGCGCAGACGACCCGTGCGGATATCGTCGGCGAGGTGGTCGACCAGCGTTTTATAGCGAAGATCGGGCATGGCGGCGGAGTCATGACAATCATTCGATTGTATCGACCCGGCGCCCATGCATGGCCGATCGCAGGTGTTGTGTTCGTCCTCGTGCCGCGAGAAGCGAAGGATCAGCCTCGTTCATCCGATGGGCGCTCAACCAGGGGCAGGCCGGCGCCGACGCCGAGCACCATGTATCGTTGCCGCCCGCTCTAGTGAAGCAGATCGAATCTCAGCGGGGCGAGAACATCAGGTGAATCGGCGCTGGCGAGCTTCGATGCGATTCAGGCGAAATCGGCTTTCAGATAGGCGCGAACGCGCTTTGCGACAAACAGCGGAATGTAATCCATGATCTTGGCCTCTTCCTCGAACTGGGCCAAAAGCTCGGCGCATATCCTCGACACGGTTTCGGGCGATGCGTGCGTGTCTTCAACGATCGATCGTACGAGTTCGTCGACGGCTGATTGAACCATCTCGCGCTCCTCGGCGTATGCACCGTTGCGGGAATTGCGATTAAACCCGCCCGGTTGTCCGGCTTCCAATTGAAATGAACTATCGGGGATTCGCAGACGCGCGACACGGCCGATGCCCGAAGATCGTTGTGGTAACGTCTGGGCCAAACATTCTGTCCGATGCGGCAGCGCCGCACTTAAATGACCGAAGCGACGATTCCCTTCGATAGCAAGCCGATCCCGCTTCCCGCCGACACGCCGCGCGACGTGCGCGCGTGGCTCGTCAGGATCGATCTCGCCGCACCGCTCGACGGCCCCGCATACACCGTCTTGCACGCGAGCGAACGCGCGCGCGCCGCGCGCTTCCTGCGCCACGAAGATGCGGCGCGCTTCGTCACCATGCGCTGCGCGCTGCGCCACGTGCTCGCAGCCGAAACCGGCAGAGACGCCGCGAGTCTGCTTCTGAACGCCGACGAGAACGGCAGGCCGCATCTGTCGCAGCCGGACGCGCCCGACTTCAACCTATCGCATTCGGGCGCCTATGGACTGATTGCCGTGTCACACGCGCGGCGCGTGGGGGTCGATATCGAAACCGCGCGAGCGGACTTTCATTGGCGCGAACTCTCCCCGATGGTGCTGGCGGAGCGCGACCGCCGCGAGATCGAGGCGATGCCCGAAGCTGCGCGAAGCGGCGGGTTTTTCGACTGCTGGACGGCGAAGGAAGCGGTGTTGAAGGCGCACGGCGCGGGCATCGGCGGAACGGCCGTCCCGATGCACGGCTTTTCGGTTCTGCCACGCAACGGAGCGGGCTTCGCGATAACGCGCGAAGCCGGCGCGTTCGATGCGGTTGCGCTCGCCGCTCCGGCCGGTTATGCGGCGGCGCTTGCGTGGTCCGAATGATTCGCAACGATGGCGCTCACGTCGCGCGCGTGCGCACGAGATCACGATGCGTCAGATAGAGGCGAAGATCGAATTCGATCTGGTGGTAGCCTGGCTGCATCAACTCGCACAGCCGATAGAACGCCTTGTTGTGATCGCTTTCCTTCAGATGCGCGAGCTCGTGCACGACGATCATGCGCAGAAACTCCGGCGCGGTGTCCCTGAACAGCGACGCGATGCGAATCTCCTTCTTCGCCTTGAGCCGCGCGCCCTGCACGCGCGAGATCGCCGTATGCAGGCCGAGCGCATGACGCAGCACATCGAGTTTGCTGTCGTAGAAGACCTTGTCGATTGCGGGCGCGACACGCAGGTATTCCTGCTTCAGGTCCGAGCAATAATCATAGAGCGCGCGGTCGGACTGAACCGCGTGTCTGGCGGGATAGCGTGCGTCGAGGTACGCGCCTAGCTGTTGCTGGGCGATCAGTCGGCGCACCTTGTCCTGCAGCGTGTTCGGGTAAGCGCTCAGGTATTTCAGGTGTTGCATGACGGCGGAATTTCGATAAATGCGTTCAATGCCTGAATGCGCAGGCAGGCGTGGGGCGCCGGTCGGGCGTCCGCAGCGGGAAATGCGCAGCACTCCAGCAACCATTTTAGTCAAGCGCGCGAAGACTCGCCTTCGATGTGATCACAAGCGTGTTTCCGCCTTCGCATTTGCGTAAGTTTATGTTTCAGCCAGTCCGGCGCAGCATGGGGCGTGCGAACATTCCGCGCTTTCGCGGCAAGGGCGACAGGACGGCTTCTTATGGCATCGAGCAAGGCGCATCACGCGACCGGATTGGCGGCGGGCATCATCGCGGCGGCGCTCGTGACGGCATCGGCGCGAACGGGCGGCGCGGGTATCGACTTGATCGCGGGCGTGCTCGCGCTGATCGGCGGCATGGCTGGCGCGACCGCGCCCGACTGGCTCGAAGTCGCCTGGTGGACGCGCAGGCGAAAGCTGTGGATTACGCATCGCACGCTCACGCACTGGGGCATCGGCTGGATTGCGCTGCTGGCGCTCTCGTATCATTTCCTCGGACGGCATCCGGCCGCGCCGGCCGCGTTCGGCTTCGCGTGCGGCGGGCTCATGCATCTCTTCGCGGACTGGCCGAATCCGCTCGGCGTGCCGTGGATCGCAGGGCGACATTCGCTCAATCTGTGGACGAGCGGGCATTGCGATCTGATCATCGTCGCCGGTGCGTGGGCTGCGGCGCTTTTCGTCGTCGACGATGTCTGGTTTCATCATGCCTATGGCCGCATGCTGCTGGGTGCGCTGCGGCTCTGATCGATAACGCGAGGAGTCACGTCAAAATGCCATCGAATTGCACGCGTCGCCGCTTCGTTCTCTTTCTCGCCGCAATGTTCACGATGCTCGCGCTCGACGGCTGCGCGGGCTTCTTCAATCGCGACGCGATGCGCGTGACGGTTGCGGGCATCGAGCCGCTCGAAGGGCAGGGGCTCGAAATGCGCTTCGCGGTCAAGCTGCGGGTGCAGAATCCGAACGATTCGCCCGTTGATTTCGACGGCGTCGCGCTCGATCTCGACCTGAACGGCCGCGCGTTCGCGAGCGGCGTGAGCGATCAGCGCGGCAGCGTGCCGCGTTTCGGCGAGACCGTGCTGACCGTGCCGGTAACGGTGTCGGCATTCTCGGTCGCGCGTCAGGCCTTCGGCTTCGCGAGCGGCAACACCGTCAGCAAGGTGTCGTACGCGGTGCGCGGCAAGCTCGCGGGCGGCGCGTTCGGCGGGGCGCGTTTCACGGATTCCGGCTACGTCGATCTGCCGGGCATGGGAGCGCCGGCGAATTGACGCTTAGCGAGCCGCGGCATCCTGCGCCGGATTGTAGGGCACGACCCGGTCCGACTCGTTGGCGTCGTTGCGCGCGATCACCGCGCGGGCCGGTTCCGTCGCGCTCAGATTGACCGGCTGATGCGGCACGCCCGGCGGAATGAACACGAAGTCGCCCGGCTCGTTGATGACCGATTCCGCCAGTCCCGGTCCATAGCGCGTCTCGATGCGCCCTTCCAATATATAGATGCCCGTCTCGTAGCCGACATGAACATGCGGCTCCCCACGTCCGCCCGGCGGCACGACGACCAGATGCATCGCCAGGCCGCGCGTGCCCGCCGTCGCCGCCGAAAGTCCTATGAAATACGGCAGATGCTGAACCGTTGCGAGTTTTTCCTGCGGCCGTACGGTGACGACCGTTTGCTGCGCTGCTTCTGCGGTTGTGTCCTGCATGGCGATTCCTCCGTCGGCTGATCGCGCCGACATCGACGATAGCCCAAAGCCGGTGTCGCGCAAAGGTCATGCTGCGCGGCTAATTTGTGGGAACGCGCCGTGCACTGCCGTTGTGCGACCGCACATGGCCGATGCGCGGTCGAAGGCGCGCACCGGCGCATAATCTCCTTGCTTCGAAGAGCGTGCCGCAACCGCATCGCAACCGAAAGCCTCGGGAGGACACCATGCTGGTCAAGAACGAAGCGCGGGTCGAACACCTCATCAACGATCTCCTCGAATTCGCGCGGGGCAGGTTGCCGGAGCCAGCCTTCAAGGTCATCGAGCCGCTGCTGCGTTACTACTACGAGCAGGTCGATGTCGAAGATATCGCGAGCCGCGATGTCGCCGATCTCTACGGCGCCGCGATGGCGCACTGGCAGACGGCGCAGAAGTTCGTGCGCGGACGCGAGGTGCTGCGGGTCTACAACCCGAATCTGGAGCAGCACGGCTGGCACTCGGATCACACCGTGGTCGAGATCGTCAACGACGACATGCCGTTCCTCGTCGATTCCGTGACGATGGAGCTGAACCGTCTGGGCCTCGCGCTGCACTCGGCGATTCATCCGGTGTTTCGCGTGTGGCGCGCGGGCAAGGGTGAGCACGCGGGCGAGATCGAGCGCATCGGGCAGGGTCACGCCGAAGCGGGCGATGGCAATTCCGAGCTCGAATCGTTCATTCATTTCGAAGTGGACCGCTGCGGCGACGGCGAGCGTCTGGAGGAAGTGCGCGACAGCATCGCGCGCGTGCTCGGCGACGTGCGCGCAGCGGTGGAAGACTGGCCGAAGGTGGTCGATGCGGCGCGCACGGCGATCGCCGAACTGAAGACGCGCGACACGACGCCCGACGGCATCGAATCCCGCGCGTTCCTCGAATGGATGGTGGCGGACCATTTCACCTTTCTCGGCTCGCGCGACTACGATCTCGTCGAGCACGAAGGCGGTCCCGCGTTGCGCGGCGTGCCCGGATCGGGCACCGGCATCCTGCGCGAAGGTTTGCGTCAGACCGCGCCCGGCGACCTGACGCCGCTGCCTCCGGGCGCTGCCGCGATCATCGAAGGCGCGGCGCCCATTTTTCTGACGAAGGCGAATTCGCGCGCCACGGTGCATCGGCCGGGCTATCTGGATTATGTCGGCGTGAAGCGCACATCGCCCGATGGCAAGGTGATCGGCGAGCGGCGCTTTCTCGGGCTGTACACGTCCACCGCGTATCTCGTGCCGACCTCCGAGATTCCGATCGTGCGGCGCAAGTGCGCGAACATCGTGCGGCGCGCGGGCTTCCTCGAAAAAGGGCATCTCGCCAAGTCGCTCATCACGGTGCTGGAGCAGTATCCGCGTGACGAGCTGTTTCAGGCCGACGAGGACGTGCTCTTCGATATCGCTATCGGCGTGCTGCGGCTGCAGGAGCATCAGCGCACGCGGCTCTTCGTGCGGCGTGACCGCTTCGACCGCTTCGTGTCGTGTCTCGTGTTCGTGCCGCGCGACAAGTTCAATACCGACCTGCGCCGGCGCATCAGCAAAGTGCTGATGGAAGCGTTCAACGGCAAGAGCATCGAATTCACGCCGCTGTTGTCCGAGTCGCCGCTGGCGCGCATTCATATCGTCGTGCGCGCGGATCGCGGCACGATTCCCGAAGTCGATACACGCGAGCTCGAAACGCGCATCGTGCAGGTGGCGCGCCGCTGGCAGGACGATCTCGCCGATGCGCTCATCGACAGTCATGGCGAGGAAGCCGGCAATCGTCTGCTGCAACGTTACGCGGATTCGTTCCCCGCGGGCTATCGCGAGGACTATCCGGCGCGCACGGCGGTGCGCGATATCGAGCTGATCGAGGCGACGCACACGCGCCCCGGCGGACTTTCGATGAGCCTCTATCGGCCGATCGAAGCCGGACGTCGCGCGTTCCGCTTCAAGGTGTATCGCGCGGGCGATCCGATCGCGCTGTCGCACAGTTTGCCGATGCTGGAGCATCTCGGCGTGCGCGTCGATGAAGAGCGCCCGTATCTGATCGAGCCGACCGGCGCGCCGAACGCATGGATCCACGATTTCGGCCTCGAACTGCAGGACGACGTCGAGTTCGATATCGACCGCGTGAAGCCGCTGTTCGAAAACGCGTTCGCGAGCGTGTGGTCGGGCGAGATCGAGAACGACGACTACAACCGGCTCGTGCTGCGCGCGCAGTTCGGCGCGCGCGACGTCACCATCATGCGCGCCTATGCGAAGTATCTGCGGCAGGTCGGCTCGACCTTTAGCGATGCGTATATCGAGCGCGCGCTGATCGGTAATCCGCTGATTGCGAAGAAACTATTGCAGTTGTTCATGGTGCGTTTCGATCCTGCGCGCGGCGGTTCCGCCGAAGATCGCGAGCATGCGGTCGAACGCGTGCTCGCCGACATCGAAGCGGCGCTCGATCAGGTGCCCAATCTCGACGAAGACCGCATTCTGCGCCAGTTCCTCGGCGTCATCACCGCGACGGTCCGCACCAATCACTTTCATCGCGATGCGGCCGGCCAGCCGCGTCCGTATGTGTCGTTCAAGCTCGATCCGTCGAAGGTGCCGGGGCTGCCCGAGCCCAAGCCGATGTTCGAGATCTGGGTCTATGCGCCGCGCGTGGAAGGCGTGCATTTGCGCGGCGGACGCGTCGCGCGCGGAGGCCTGCGCTGGTCGGACCGGCGCGAGGATTTCCGCACCGAAGTGCTCGGCCTGATGAAGGCGCAGATGGTGAAGAACACGGTAATCGTGCCGGTCGGATCGAAGGGCGGCTTCGTCGTGAAGAATCCGCCGCCGCTTGCGGATCGCGAGGCGTTTCTGGCCGAAGGCGTCGCGTGCTACCAGATGTTCCTGCGCGGCTTGCTCGACGTGACCGACAACCGCACGCCCGACGGCATCGTGCCGCCGCCCGACGTGGTGCGCCACGATCCCGACGATCCATATCTCGTCGTCGCCGCCGATAAAGGCACGGCCACGTTCTCCGACTACGCGAACGCGATCTCGCAGGAATACGGCTTCTGGCTCGACGATGCGTTCGCGTCCGGCGGCTCGGTCGGCTACGATCACAAGAAGATGGGCATTACCGCGCGCGGCGCGTGGGAGTCTGTGAAGCGCCATTTCCGCGAGATGAACTTCGACACGCAGACCACCGACTTCACCGTGGTCGGCATCGGCGACATGTCCGGCGACGTGTTCGGCAACGGCATGCTGCTGTCGCGCCATATCAGACTGATCGCGGCGTTCGATCATCGGCATGTGTTCCTCGACCCGACGCCCGATCCCGCGACGAGCTTCGAGGAACGCACGCGTCTGTTCGCGCTGCCGCGTTCGAGCTGGGCCGACTACGATGCCTCGCTCATCTCGACGGGCGGCGGCGTCTATCCGCGCACCGCGAAGTCGATACCGGTCTCGCCGCAGGCGCAGGCGGCGCTCGGCATCAACGCGTCGGTGCTCGCGCCGAACGAGCTGATTCGCGCGATCCTGCTCGCCGAAGCCGATCTGCTTTATAACGGCGGCGTCGGCACATATGTGAAATCGAGCGCTGAAACGCATCTGCAGGTCGGCGACCGCACCAACGACGGCGTGCGCGTGAACGGCGCCGAGCTGCGCGTGAAAGTCGTGGCCGAAGGCGGCAATCTCGGGCTGACGCAACTCGGACGCATCGAGTTCGCGCAGCACGGCGGGCGCATCAATACCGATGCGATCGATAATTCCGCGGGGGTCGACTGCTCGGATCACGAGGTCAATATCAAGATTCTGCTGGGCCTCGTGGTCGCCGATGGCGAGATGACCGAGAAGCAACGCAATGCGCTGCTCGCCGAGATGACCGATGAAGTCGGCCTGCTCGTGCTGAAGGACAACTACGCGCAGACGCAGGCGCTTTCCATCGCCAAGCGCCATGTCGCCGAGACGCTCGACGCGGAGGCGCGCATGATGCGCTATCTCGAACGCGCGGGACGGTTGAAGCGCCGCATCGAGTTCCTCCCGAACGACGACGAGATCACCGAGCGCGCGGCGGCGAAGTCGGGGCTGACCTCGCCCGAGCGCGCGGTGCTGCTCGCTTACGGCAAGATGTGGCTCTATGACGAGCTGCTCGAATCCGACGTGCCGGAAGACGCGCTTGTCGCCGACATGTTGCCCGAATATTTCCCGAAGCCCTTGCAGCAACGCTATAGCGAAGCGATGCAGCGCCATCCGCTCAGGCGCGAGATTCTCGCGACGCATCTGACCAATGCGCTCGTCAATCGCGTGGGCTGCACTTTCGTGCATCGGCTGATGGAGGAAACCGACGCGCGTCCGAGCGATATCGTGCGCGCGGCGCTGATGGTGCGCGACGTCTTCGATCTCGACGATCTGTGGCGCAGCATCGACGGCCTCGACAATATCGTCGCGGACGAAGTGCAGGCGCGCATGTTCGTCGATGTCGTGCGCCTGCTCGATGACACCTCGCTTTGGTTCCTGCGTCATCTGAAGCACAACGGTTCGGGCGCGAACGAGGCGCGGGGCCTGCTCGCACGTTGCCGCGAGGCGGCGCAGCGGCTCGCGCCGCAACTGCCCGCGCTGCTGCCGGCCGCGCAACTCGACGCGTGGTACGGACGCCGGCGGGAGCTGGAAGATGCGGGCGTGGAGAGCAGTCTCGCGGCGCGCGTCGCCAGCGGCGAGATCGCAACCGCCGTTCTCGACAGCGCGGAAGTCGCGGCCTGCTCGGGCCGCAGTCTGGAGCTGGTCGCGAGCGTGTACTTCGGCATCGGCACGCTGCTCGACTATCGCGGCATCGCCGAACGCGCGATGGCGTTGCCGATCGCGACGCACTGGGATCTGCTCGCGCGCGCGGCCGCGCTCGAAGAACTCGCGCGTCTGAAGCGGGCGCTGACGGTGAGCGCGCTCGAGCAGTCGCGCGGCATCGATGCGGCGGATGTGATCGTAGAAAGCTGGCGCGCGAAGCGGGAAGCGGCGATCGACCGCTATACGCGGCTGCTTGCGGAACTGCGAGCGAGCGGCGGCGCGAGCCTGTCGATGTTGCTGGTCGTCGTGCGGGAGATGGCGGTGCTGGAACGGGTGTAAACGGGTCACGCAGCGAAGCGACAAGACGGGCGCCGGAAGGCGCCCGTCTTATTTTCTAAGTAAGCAGTGTGTCCTTAATCTCAATTAAATAAGGTATCCGTATCAAAGTCATGAAGCGCTAAATTCGCAAGTGCATCATCTGGCAACTTTGTCCGATCCCGCCTATATGCCGTGCATGTTTTCACTGGTCGGCCCCTTTACATTCAGAAAGCAGGGGCATTAAATCAATGAGCGGACTACGCATGTCCGCATCGCAATTCGACCCCGTTCTCGCGTTCTCGCGCCGTGCATCCGGTCGACATGCACCGCGTGACGCGACGACGGGTCTCTCGCGCTTTCGCCGTACCTGCTGGCAGGGCTAGGCACGTCGCGGCGCTTCACTCAGCAGCGAGGTCTCACAATGATCAATATCTCAGGCGAATCGATCGACACCCTCAAGGCGTCCGTGCGAGGCAGAGTCATCTCACCGGCGGACACCGACTACGACGAAGCACGCAAGGTCTGGAACGCCACCATCGACAGGCGGCCCGCGCTCGTCGTGCGCTGCGCCGGCAATGCCGATGTCACTGCGGCGCTCGCCTTCGCGCGCGCCAACGGCTTGCTGGTTTCGATTCGCGGCGGATCGCATAACATCGCGGGCAGCGCCGTCAGCGACGACGCCCTGATGATCGACCTCTCCGCGATGAAATCCGTGCGCGTCGATCCGCGGTCGAAGCGCGCGTACGTCGAACCCGGCGCGCTGCTCTCCGACTTCGATCACGAAGCGCAGGCCTTCGGTCTCGCGACACCGCTCGGCATCAACTCGACGACGGGCGTCGCGGGCCTCACGCTCGGCGGCGGCTTCGGCTGGCTGAGCCGCAAGTTCGGCGTGACCGTGGACAATCTCGTCGCGGCGGAACTCGTCACGGCGGATGGCCAGTGGCATCGCGTCGATGCAGCGAACGAGCCGGATCTCTTCTGGGCGTTGCGCGGCGGCGGCGGCAATTTCGGCGTGGTGACGCAGTTCGAATATCAACTGCATGAAGTCGGGCCGCAGGTTCATGGCGGTCTCGTCGTGTATCCGCTCGAACAGGCCGATGACGTGTTGCCGAAGTATCGCGAGTTCGTCGCGCAAAGTCCCGATGACCTGACCGTGTGGGCCGTTCTGCGTCTCGCGCCGCCTTTGCCTTTCCTGCCGGAAAGTGCGCACGGCAAACCGGTGATCGTGCTCGCGTGCTGCTATATCGGACCGCCCGAGAATGGCGAGAGAGCGCTCGCGCCGCTGCGCAGCTTCGGCACGCCCTACGGCGAGCATCTCGGCGCCATGCCGTTCGCCGCGTGGCAGAAGGCGTTCGATCCGCTGCTCACGCCCGGCGAGCGCAACTACTGGAAGTCGCATAACTTCTCGGAGATCAACGACGCAACGTTCGAGATCCTGAAGAGTGCGGTCAAGTCGCTGCCTTCGCCGCAGTGCGAAGTCTTCATTGGTGCGATGGGCGGGCAGACGAATCGCGTGCCCGTCGACGCGACGGCGTATGCGAATCGCGAATCGGAATACACGATCAACATTCACGGCCGCTGGTCCGCCGCCGCCGACGACGAGACATGCACGAAGTGGGCACGCGACCTGTTCGCCGCGATGACGCCGCATGCACTCGGCAGCGTTTACGTGAATTTCATGACGGGCGAGGAAGGCGATCGCGTCAAGGCGGCATACGGGCCGAATTACGAGCGGCTCGCGGAGGTGAAGCGGCGCTACGATCCGGAGAATCTGTTCCGCAGCAACCAGAACATCGCGCCTGCCGCGTGATGCGTGGCGCGCCGTTCGTCGTCGGATGAACGGCGCGCTTCGAACGTGTTTTCAAGGCCGGTCGAGATGATGGCGCAGATTGCGCGTGTCGGTATCGGCCGTGTCCTTGTTCGCGTCCTCATAGACGAGCTTGCGCGTCTCGCTGCTCAGATGCGCGCGCAGCACATCGAGAAAGCGTGGCTCGACCGCGAGGCGCAAACGGTCGAAGCGTTGTTCCCGGCGGCTGCGCTCCAGAAATTCCCCGATCGACTTCGCGAACGTCTCGCGATCCTGTTCCGTCGCCTCGCTCGCGCGTGAGGCGGGATTCCTGAGTTCCTCGACCTGCCGCAAATCCAGCTTCAATCCCTGCGTCTCGAAGACCCTGGCGCGGCTGCCATCGGCGGCAAGAACCCAGGTGATGGCGCTCATGGTGCTCCTCCTGTTCGCCAGCCCAAGCGGGCTCCCGCCATTGTGCGCTTATCTTCGTGACGCGGTGTTATCGGCGCGCGGGCAACGCTTTCGCGTCGCAGCAAAAGGAGGAGGCTTCATTTCAGGGCAGCATCGATCCGCTTTGCGCGAGGCGCGTGTGGAACGAAAAAGCCTGATCCAGCCGATGCGGCGTGTGTCCGCCGAGCGCTGCTGCATCGCGGTAATAGTCGCGCAACAGATCGCGATAAAGCGGATGCGCGCAATTCTGGATCACGTTCATCGCACGTTCGCGTGGTGCGAGACCCGTCAGATTCGCGAGCCCGCGCTCGGTCACGACGATATCGACATCGTGTTCGTTATGATCGCAATGCGGGACCATGGGCACGATGCTCGAAATGCGCCCGTCCTTGGCGACGGATTTCGTCGCGAAGATCGCATACGCCGCGTTGCGCGCGAAGTCGCCCGACCCGCCGATGCCGTTCATCATGTGTGTGCCGCCCACATGCGTCGAATTCACGTTGCCGTAGATGTCCGCTTCGAGGGCCGTGTTGATCGCGATCAGCCCGAGGCGGCGGATCACTTCGGGATGGTTGCTCACTTCCTGCGGACGCAGCACGAGCCGGTCGCGATAACGGTCGAGTTCGCCGAACACCTTTTCCTGCCGCGCGCCGGACAGCGTGATCGAAGCGCCCGACGCGAACGTGGCCTTGCCTGAATCGAGCAGATCGAAGGTCGAGTCCTGCAACACTTCCGAGTAGATCGTCAGTGCTTCGAACGGCGAAGCGGCAAAGCCCGACAGTACCGCATTGGCAATCGTGCCGATGCCCGCCTGCAACGGCGGCAATCGCTTCGGCAAGCGTCCGCGCGACACTTCATGCTGAAAGAACTCGATCAGATGTCCCGCGATGAGCGCGGTGTCCGCGTCGGCAGGCAGTACGGTGGACGCGCTGTCCGGAGTGTTCGTGATGACGATTGCCGCGATCTTCTCCGGCGGAATCTCGATAGCCGCGACGCCGATGCGGTCATGCGCGCGCACGATCGGCAGCGGTTCGCGCTGCGGCCTGCGCTCCGGAATCCAGATATCGTGCAGGCCTTCGAGTGCGAGCGGCTGCGCCAGATTGATTTCGACGATCACCTTTTCCGCGAGAATCGCGAAGCTCGCCGAATTGCCGACCGATGTGGTCGGCACGATGCCGCCGTTCTCCGTGATCGCAACGGCTTCGACGATCGCGATGTCGAGCTTGCCGAGCCGGTTCGCCCGCAAAAGCTCGACCGTCTCGGACAGGTGCTGATCGACGAACATGACGTCGCCGCGATTGATCGCACGACGCAAGGTCGTGTCCACCTGAAACGGCAGACGACGCGACAGCGCGCCCGCCTCGGTGAGCAGGCGGTCGGTGTCGTGTCCGAGCGATGCGCCCGTCATCAGCGTGATGCGCAGCGGGTCGCTTTCCTCGCGCGCGCGCCGCGCGATTTCGAGCGGCACGGCCTTGGCGTCGCCGGCGCGCGTGAAGCCGCTAGCGCCGACGATCATGCCGTCGCGCACGAGCCGCGCCGCGTCGGCGGCCGAGGTGATCTTGCCGCGCAACGCGGCACAACGAATGCGGTCTTCGAACATCGATATCTCCACCTACATGGGTCCGGCTAAATCGGGCGAGCGATTACAGGAAAGACGCAGCGCCTGCGAAGCCGCGGATTGCAAGACATGTTTCCAATGCCGCGCGACGTTGCGCCTTATCTGGTTCGATGCATGTTTCGCGGGTGGCGTCGCGGCTGACGGCGCGGCAGATGAGCGCGCCGGAAACACTGTAGAACGCGCGTCGGCGGCGATTAAGGGCTGAGTCTGGAAGGCACATTTGCAGGGCGCGGCAAGATGAGCTCAGCGATGCGAACCGAAAGGCGCGTCGGGATCGACGAGCGCGGTGCGCAGAAAATGCAGGCACGCGAGCACGCGCTGCGTGTCTCGCCGTGCGTCGCGCTCGGCGCGCACGTGATCGAGCATGCTTTGCGCGATCACGATCGACGCGACGACGGACGCGATCGCGCGGCGCAGTGCGGCGTCGCCGGGCGCGCGAAACAAGGCGGCGACGTCACGCAGCACGCGCGCGAGCGACATGCTCCACGCGAGGCGCAGGTCGGCGGGAAAGCGTTGCGCGGGCAACCCGCGCGCTTCGCGGCGCAGATCGATCATCGCCTGTCCGACTTCGAGCGTCACCAGCATCCACGACAGCGCATGCCGATGCTCGCGCGAACGTCGCGTGAGCAGCCCGCGCAGTTGCGACATGAGATCGTGGGTGCGCGAATGGAAGCGCCCGGCGAGTCCCGCGAGCTTGCCTTCGCACGCGAGCACGGCCTGCGCGCGCAGTTCCGCGATGGTCTTGCCGACCAGCCACGGCGAGCGCGGCGGCACGACTACGGCGCAGGCGAGGCACGCACCCAGCATCGAAACGAAAATGGCGATGCCGTTGTTCAGCAGCAGGCCCGGATCGTAGACGATGCGGTTATCGGGCGCGGCGAGCAGGCAGAAGAACACGCAAGAGCCGGTGCCGTATCCGGCGGTGTCCGCGCGCATCGCGAGGAACGCGCCGGCGGCGAGCGGCGGCGCGAGCGCGGCGCACAACAGCGCGAAGCCGTCGATGGCGGGATAGACGTGACACAGGAACACATAGCCCGCGACGATCGCGCCGGCCGCTCCCGCCGCCATTTGCGCGATGAACTTCGCCGGCCGCGCCGATGCCGACGCGAGCGCGCACGCGAGCGTCGCGCCGATCACCGCATGGCCGCCGCTCGGCCACGCGGTGACGATCCAGAACCACGCGGTCGCGGCGATCACGATCGCCGTGCGCATGAAGGTTGCGCCCAGCACGAAGCGGTTGGTCCTGGCTTCGTATCGCGCGGCGCTTTCGTGATTCGACGCCTGACCGTGTGCGGTCGATGCATAGCGGATCGTATCGTCGACGAAACGATAGAGCAGTTCGCCCGACGTGGTGAAGTCAAGTTGGGTCGCCCGATCGGCGTCGGCTAGCGTGAGTTGTGCATCGCGCAGGCGCTTCGGCAACGTGTGTTTGAAGCATTCGAGTTGCTCGCACGATATGCCGCCATCGAACGCGCGCGCGAGCTCTCCCAGAAAGGGCGCGAGTGCATCGAGCGCGCATTGCGCGTTGCTCGCGCGCAGACGTTTCATCGACTGGTCGAGCGCGTGCAGGCGCGTGCACGCATCCATGAACGCGCTGTTGAGATGCGCGAGCGTGGCGCTGTCCTGACGCATCGCGGGTGATTCGTAAGCGGCGAAGCCTCGCGTCGCCTCGAAGCCGACGATCTCATCGACGAAATCCGCGAAGCGGCGTTCGCGTGCGATGCGCGAGAGACGGGCGCGCAGCACGTCGGCGGCGAACGCGGCGAAACGCATGCGTCGGGCATCGAGCGACTGCGCGAGCGTCGCGCTCGCATGACGCGGAAAGACCAGCGCGCTCACCAGGCTCGAACACACGATGCCGAGCATCACTTCCGCGCCGCGCATGAGCGTCGCGATGAGAAGGCTGTTCGGATCGGTGACGGCGGGAATGCCGATCAGCGCCGCCGTGTAGCCCGCGAGCACGAAGCCATACCAGCGGAACTGCCGATACCGCACCGCGAGCGCGGTGCATGCCGCGACCCAGATCGTCAGCGCGAGCACGTACAGTTCGGTCTGCTGCACGAACACGGCGCCGAGCGCGAGCGCGGCGAGCATGCCGAGCGCGGTGCCGGCGAAACGGTAGACGCTCTTGGCGAGCACCATGCCGGAGAACGGCTGCATCAGCACGAAGGTGGTCGTCATCGCGACGCGTGGCTGCGGCAGCTCGAAGCGCATCGCGAGTCCCATCGCGATGAACGCGGCGAGCAGCGTCTTCGCGAGATGCAGCCAGACGTGGCCATCCGTGGCGAGCCAGTCCTGAATCGAATCGCGCGTCGACAAGCGTGCTTCCGGTCGTTCTAAAGGCGCCGATTGTAGGGAAAGCTTCTTTCCGGATTAATGAGGGAATCCGGGAACATTCTTTCCTGATTCAAGAACAATCGCCTCGCCGGAAAGGCGGACAATAGCGCTTCCGAAGTGATTGTGACGGTTTGATGGATACCCTACAGAACATGCGGGTCTTCACCCGCGTGATCGAGGCCGGCAGCTTCACCGCTGCGGCCCAGTCGATGAACTCGACGACCGGCGCGATGTCGCGCGCCGTATCGGAGCTCGAAGCGCACTTGCGCACGCGCCTGATGAACCGCTCCACGCGGCGTCTCGCGCTGACATCCGCGGGCGAGCGCTATCTGAAGCGCGTGCGGCAGATCCTTGCCGATATCGACGGCGCGGAAGAGGAAGCGAGCTGCGCGCATGAGCATCCGTCGGGCACGCTGCGCATGTTCAGCTTCGCGAGCGTGGGTCAGCATTACATTCTGCCTGCCATCGCCCGATATCGCGCACTGTATCCCGACGTGAAAGTAGAACTCACGCTTTCGCAACGCATGCCCGATCTTTTCGAAGGCAGCAGCGATGTCGCCGTGGTGTCGGCGAGCGCGTTGTCGGATTCCGAAATCATTTCGCACAAGCTCGGCGCGACCTTCAGCATTCTGTGCGCATCGCCTGAATACATTCGCTCGCGCGGCGCGCCCGCGGAGCCCGCCGATCTCGCGCAGCACGATTGCCTCATTTTGCAGACGCCCGCGTTTCCCGCGCGCGAATGGACGCTCGAAGGTCCGGAAGGACGCGAGACCTTGCAGATCAATGGGACGGTGCAGGTGAATATCGCGGAGTCGCTCGTCGTGGCGATTCGTGAAGGCATGGGCATCGGCATGTTGCCCTTGTATGCGGCGATCGAAGGCCTGCGAAACGGCTCGCTCGTGCGCGTGCTGCCGCGTCATACCCTGCAGCGTACGAATCTCTATGCGCTTTACGCGTCACGCAAGTTCGTCGATGCGAAAACGCGCACGTGGGTTGACTTCCTGCGCACGCATCTGCCGGACGTGATCGCACGCGATGAAGCGCTGCTGGCTGAAGTGGGACAGGACTACGGGCCGGGCGGCATTGCGGCGCATGCCTCGAAGCCGAAGCGGTCCGGTTCTCGCGTGAGTCACTGAGCGCTCACGTATCGCTCCACATGCGCAGCAGGTTGTGATAGCAGCCGACCAGGGAGCGCTTTGCGGCTTCATCGCCATTGGTCGCGTTCAGGCGCTGGATTGAGTTGTCGAGATCGAACAGTAGGGCGCGTTGCGCGTCGTCGCGCACGAGGCTTTGCGCCCAGAAGAAACTCGACACGCGCGCGCCGCGCGTGACGGGTCGCACCTGATGCAGACTCGTCGCGGGATAGATGATCGCGTGTCCCGCGGGCAGCTTCACTTCCTGCACGCCATAGGTGTCTTCGATCACGAGCTCGCCGCCGTCGTAATCTTCGGGCGGCGTGAGAAACAGCGTGACGGAAACATCGGTGCGCACGCGCGCGCCATGACCGGGCACGATGCGGATCGCGCCATCGACATGACTGCCGAAATGCATGCCGCCCTCATAGCGGTTGAACAGCGGCGGATACACGCGATTCGGCAGCACCGCGCTGATGAAAAGCGGATGCCGCTCCAGCGCGCCGATGATCGCGTCGCCGAACTCGTTCGCGATGGGCGAGCCTTCCGCGATCTGCATGTTGCGCTTGACCGGCGCGCCCTGATAGCCGGCGGTCGCGCGGCCATCGACCCAGGAGTCGCTGGTGTCCAGACGCGCGCGCATCGCGGCGGTTTCGTCGGGGCTCAGCACGTTCGGTATCGAGAGGATCATTGTTATTGCCTTCGCAAGCGCGCGCCGAATGTTGCACGGCGCGCGCCTTTGCATCACATCAACGGAAGCGGTAATTCAACGTCGCGATGAACGTGCGGCCAAGACCCGGCACCGCGCGTCCGCCGTCCGACGGAATCAGGGCATCGTAGTACTTCTTGTCGAACATGTTCTGGATGTTGAACTGGATATCGTAGCGCTTCTGATGGTATGCGGCCATCACGTCCCAGCGTACGTAGCCGCCCGCTTCGACCAGATTGTTGTTCGCCGCATAGCGCGACGACACATACGAGGGCCCGCCGCCGATCTGCCAGACGGGCGTGAAGTCGTAGGTCGTCCACAGCGTGAACATATGCTTCGGCAGATTCGCCGGCACGTTGCCCTGCGTGCCGTCGAAGGCCTTCAGGATGGTGCCGTTCATGTACGTGTAGCCGCCGAACATCTGCCACTGTCTCGTGATGTGGCCCGCGATGCCGAGTTGATAGCCGCGCACGCGGATGTCGCCGTCGAGCGAGTAGCTGCCGTCGGAGGCCAGCGTGCGCGCGTTCGTCTTCTCGATGTTGAAAAGCGATTGCGTCACCGAAAGACCGCCATTCAGCAGATCCCATTTCGAGCCGATTTCATACGACTTGTTGTGCTCGGGCGGCAGATTCTGCTGGCCGTTCGTGAGCGTGAGCGCTTCGAGCGAAGGATCGAACGACGTGCCATACGACACGTAGTACGACTGCGCCTCCGTCGGCTGGTACACGAGGCCCGTGCGCACGCTCGTGAAGTAGTTGGTCTGCGTCGCGTAGCCCGGCGTGTTGATCGAGTTGTTGATGGCCGCTTCATACCGATCCCAGCGCACGCCGCCGATCCACTTCCAGTGCTCGCCGATCGAAATCGTATCGTTCAAGTAGAGACCGATGCCGTTCGCGCTGGACTCCGCTAGATTGGTCGCGACTTCCCGATAGTTCGCCGGACGCGGCACGTAAGGCGGATCGACCAGGGGCACGATGGCGAGCGTATTCGACGGCAGGCCCGGCGTGGTCGCGGTGAAGCTCTGGTTGCTGTAGGTCTCGTGACTCAGATCGACGCCCGCGAGCATGTCGTGCTTCAGGAAGCCGGTCGCGAACTTGCCCTGCAGGTCGGTCGAGTTATAGACCGAATGATCGTTGATGTTGCGGTCCTTGCCTTGCAGACGCACGAACAGCGACGACAGCGGCAGCGTCGTGTAATTGCCGTTTGAAAGCGCCGGCGACGAGCCGAGCGGGCCGGTGAGCACGGCCGCCGCATTGGTCGCGCGCGCTTCGGTGCTGTAGTGGCTGAACTGCGTCTGGTTGCGCAGCGTGAACATGTCGTTGAAACGATGCTCGATGCGCGCGCTCACCGTCTGCACGTCCTGAATCGTGCGGTCGTCGGTGAAGCCGTAGAAGGTTTTCGTGTCGACCGGCGCGGGGTGGCCGTTCAGCGGCGGGATGCCGTAGTCGGGCTGATCGCGGTTGTGCTGGATCAGCGCGGACAAGGTCACCTGCGTCGGCGTGCCGATGCCGAACTTCACTTCGGGCGCGATGCCGTAATCCTTGTTGTGCATCTCGTCGCGCGTTGAGCCGAGCGACTGGCCGAACGCGTTGATGCGGAACGCGGAGGTGTCCGTCATCGGCTGATTGATATCGACGGTCGTGCGAAAGCGGTCGTGCGTGCCCGCCTGCAGCGAGACATCGGCGCGCGGTTTCAGGTTCGGCTCCTTGCTGACCTGATTGATGACGCCGCCCGTCGAGCCGCGCCCGAAGTACAGCGACGACGGGCCGTAGAGCACGTCGATCGATTCGAGGTTGAAGGTGTCGCGATAGTACTGGCCGCGATCACGGAAGCCGTCGAGATAGATGTCGGTGCGCGCCGAAAAACCGCGCAGGTTGATGTTGTTGCCGATCTGGCCGCCTTCGGCCGCGCCGAGCGTGACGCCGGGCACGTTGCGCAGCGCGTCGGAAAAGGAGCTGACGGCCTGCGAATTCAGCACAGCCTTCGGCACCACGACGACGGCCTGCGGAATGTCGCGCAGCGCGGTCGGCACCTTCGCGCCGACGCTCGAGACGTCCGGCTGGAAGTCGGGCGTGTCGGCCTGGCCCGTGACGCGGACGGCGGGCAGGGCGGCGGTGTCGGGTGCGGTGGTGTCTGCGGAGGGAGAGGTGTTCTGCTGTGCGGCTTGCGGTGCTGCCTGTGCTGCTTGGGGCGCGGTCTGGGCGTACAGCGGCGCGGCCATTGGAACTGCGGCGATAGTGACCAATGCCGCGGCAAGCGGCGTTTTCCTCAACATGTCGTTTTCCCGATGCTTGTTAGTGAAATCCGGTTGGCAGCGAATCAGGTTTTCGTCTGCCAGGGCGATCAATCGATCGAAGCGGAGCGGGCGACGTCGTCGAGTGAGAACCGGCGGCGGCGCCCCGAAAGCGCCCGTTGCTCGCGGCGCGCTCTTTGAACGAGCCTATCGCCGCTATAAATTAAATGCGAATCAGTATCATTACATGTCTCAGAAACATTTGGAAATAGACACTCCAGAGCGCGGGTCTTTTTGCCGAAATGTGTAACGTCGGCGCAACGAAAAAATGTGTAATGAATGCGGATTTTCGTGCCGGGCGAAAGGCCGTTCGGCCTGGTGGCGCAAGGACCTTCAGGAGGGAGGCCCCGACACGCGGGGCTTGTGGCGGACCTGATCGTCGCGGATTACGGACAAAAAGTGGCGGAGCGGATTCCCGCGATGCTTGCTATTTCGTAATGATTTGTACCGCGATCACAGCCCGGGCACGCCGGAGGTCACGAGCGCATAAGGTCCATTCGTCAACTGCTGCCGAAGGAAGTCGATGCACACGCGAATCTTCGCGGAATGCGATGCGCGTGCCGAAGTCACTGCCCACACGTCCGCGCGCTGCCGGTAGGCGGGCAACACCGGCACGAGCGTGCCGTTGCGCAGGCTCGCTGCGGCATCCCACACCGAGCACATCACGATGCCGCTGCCCGCTTCGGCCCATTGCCGCACGATATCGCTGTGATTCGACGCAACCGGCCCGGTCACCTTCACGCTTTCCTCGCCGTTCGGGCCGGCGAGCCGCCAGACGCCGAAGCGCTGGTCGCGTCCGCGAAACAGCAGGCAGTCGTGCTGGGCGAGTTCCGCGAGCGTTTTAGGCGCGCCGCGCCGGTCGAGATACGCGGGCGCGGCGGCGAGAATGCGAAAGCTCTCGACGATCTTGTGCGCGATCAGATGCGGTTCCTGCACTTCGCCCACGCGGATATCGATATCGAAATTCTCGCCGACCAGATCGACGCGCCGGTCGAGCAGTTCGAGCCAGATCTCGAGCCCGGGATGACGCTCGCGCAACAGCATCAGCGCGGGAGAAACGTGCTCGCGCCCGAGTCGCAGACTCGTACCGATGCGCAGCAGGCCGCGCGGGTCGTCGAGGCCGGTGAAGGCATCGGTCATGCCCTGCACGTCGTCGAGAATTTTCTGGGCCCACTGGAAGGCCGCTTCGCCGTCGCTCGTGATGGAGACGCGGCGCGTCGTGCGCATGAAGAGCTTCACGCCGAGGCTTGCCTCCAGCATCGCGATGCGCTTGCTGACGTGCGCCGGCGAGATGCCGGTCTCCGTCGCGGCCGCAATGAAGCTGGAACGCCGCGCGACGATGCAGAACAACTGCAGATCGCGCAGGAATTGATCGTTGTTCGCGACGAGCGCGCTTTGCGTTTTCATTCGCGTGTTCGTGCCGGTCGGTGAGTTCGCTTGCGGCCAAGCCTAGCCGCAAGCGAAGCCCACGCGCAAGAACATCAGTTCGACAGCGACAGATACGGCGAGCTGAACGCCTGCGGCGGGAACGCCGGCTGCACGCCGCCCTGACGCGAGAACGTATAGCGCACGTACACGGCGGCCAGCCACTCGCGATACTGATACGCGTTGCCGAACGCCGCCGTCGCGCCGAACGCGAGCTGCGGCGCGAGCTGATATTCGCCGGTTGCGTTGAGCGAATACGACACGCCGGTCTTGCTCTGGCCGGGATAGACCGCGCCCGCATCCGGCGTGGCTCCGGAACTCGCCGCGCGCGCCTGATAGGTCGCATTCGTCGGGAAATAGTTCGACGCATCCTGCCGATAATGCTGCACGCCGATCGAGCCCTTGAGGTCGTACGTGAAGAGCCCCGTGCGTCCCATGTATTCCACCGGGAAGTTCAGGATCACGTACTGCTGCGGGCTGAAGTAGCCGCCCTGACCATAGGTGAAATACGACAGGTTCTTGTCGTAGTGCATCAGCGTGGTGTTCGCGCCGACGGTCAGCGTCTGGTCCGGGTCCTTGATGAGACGCGTATAGATGCCGCCGCCGCCCTTCACCGCGTTGTTGGTCGCGACCTGATTGCCGTCGAGGAACTGATACGCCGCGTTCACGTAGACGCCGCTCGTGCCGTCGTCCCAGCCGAGGTCGGCGCGCGCGCCCGTCGATGTCACGCCGCCCCATTCGAGGCCCGCGCCCTGATCGCGCGCGCCGGCGTAGGAGAGCAGGCTGTCGGTGACCGCGCGCCGGGCGACGGCGAGGGAATACGAAACCTTGTCGGTGATCGCGTTCTTGTACTCCAGTCCGCCGACGACATTGGTTTCGCGGAAGCCGAGCGGAGTCGTGCCGACATCGCCCTTGAAGTTGCGGTTCTCGTAGCCGAGCGAGAGGCCGACGCCCGTCGCCGTTTGCGAGCCGTAGTTGTTGGTCGGCGGCGTGGCGACCGCGCCAAGGCCGGAGCCGAAGCGCGCGAGCGTGTTCGGCTCGCTGCTCGCGGTGCCGGCGTCGAGCGTGACGGGCGTCGCGCGCACGATCACGTGGCCGTTGCCCGCCTTGATGCGGCCTTCGATGGGCGCTTCGATGTCGGTGAGGTTCGAGAGGCCATCCTCGCCGTCGCGGCTGCGGAAGATCAGGCCGCCGGAAATCGTGCTGGACTGTTCGCGATTGATCTCCGCGAGCTCCTGCGCGACGCCCGCCGTCTGCGAGTTCGCCACCGGCGCGGGCACGCCGCCGGCGCTCATCGTCGCGGCTGCGGCCGCGCGCTGCGCGGGCTGAGCCTGCGGCGGATAGTAAGGCTGCGCGTATCCCGCGGGCGGCTGTGGAATGTATTGCTGCTGAGCGTACTGCGGCGGCGCGTAGGGCTGCGGCGCGTACTGTTGCGGCGGCGCGTAGTAAGGCTGCTGCTGAGCGTAGGCCGGCTGCGCATATTGCTGCTGCGGCGACGCGGCGTAGGCGTAAGGATCGGCGGGGCGGGTTGTCGTGCTCTTGCGCGACGAAGCCTGCTTCTTTTTCGTGCTGGCGGCGGGCGGAGTGTAGGCGTTTGCTTGCGCATCGCGCGCGCCGGGCGACATCGGCCAGGGCGCTGCGTACGGGTCTTGCGCGGCGTAGGGCGCCTGCTGCGGATACGGCTGCTGAGGATATCCCTGCTGTTGATACGGCTGCTGCGGATAAGCCTGCTGCGGATAAGCCTGCTGCGGATACGGCTGATAAGCCGGCGCCTGCTGATACCCCTGCGCCGGGTATGCGGCGGACGCGCCCGCATCCTGTCCGGGATACGGCTGAAGCGGTGCCCCCGATTGTCCCGAACCGTAAGTGTCCGGTCCATATCCGCCGCCCGAAACCGGACGCGGCGCGCCTTGCGGCACTGGAGCAGGCGAAGGCGCGGTGTAGGGCGCGACGTACGGCGCGGGCTGAGGAGGCGGCAGATAGTTCGGCACGGGCTGCGAATAGTTCTGGGGAAGGGCCTGGCGATAAGACGCGCCCGATGCGAGCGCCGGATTCGACGCCGTATCGACAGCCGTCTTGCCTGCGAACGGATTGGTGCCGGGCAGCGGATTCGAGCCGATGCGGCTCATCGCCGTTTCCCAGCCCGGCGGCACATTGCCGCGCGCCTGCGCTGATGCGACCGGCGCAGGCGTATTCGCCGCGACGAGCGAGCGTTGCAGGAACCGTGCCGCGAGATCGAGCTTTCCTTGCGCGCGATACATCCGGCCGATGGCGGCGAGCACGCCCGGATCGTTCGGCGCGGCTTCATAGGCCTGATTCGCGTAGGTCTCGGCCAGTCGGAAATCGCGCACGCCGCTCGCGGCGGACATTGCGGCGGTTTGCAGGCCGACATCGTCGGGACGGCGCGACAGCGCGTTCTGATAGCACGCCAACGCACTGCGGTCATCGCCCGCCGACGTGTACATGCGGCCGAGCGCGGCCTGCAGATCGGCGTTGTCCGGCATCGCGGCGAGCCACGGCGCGATGACGTCATAGGCGGCGGCGAGATCGCCTTGCCTGCGCACGACATCCGCGCGCGCAACGACAATGCCCACGTTCAGATTGTTGAAGTCGGCGCGCTGCTGCGTGGTGAGCGGCGTCGACTGAAGGCGCCGCATGACCGAGCCGAGTTCCGCTTCCTGCTGCGTCGCCGAGAGAATCCCGGCGTATTGCAAAAGCAGGCCGGTGTCGTTCGGCGCCTGGGCGATCGCGCCGCGCACGAGCGCGAGCGCCCGCGCCGGATCGCCCGCCTTCACGTACGCCGACGCCACCGCGCCCATCAGCTCGGCGTTGCCGGCGGCGACGGGTTCGGCGCGCCGCAGGATCGCGAACGCCTGCTGGCGCTGGCCCGCCGCGGCCGCGCGCGTCGCGAGTTCGGCCTGTTGCCGCACCCACAGGCGATGCTGCAGGGCGGTCATCGCGGGCGTGCGCTGCGCGGCGGGAATGCGTTCGAGTTGCGCGAGACCCGTCGCCCAGTCCTGCGTTTCGGCGGAAAGCAACGCGCTCGCGTAGAGCGCGTCGGTCATGTCGGGATGGGTCGCGAGCAGGCCGTCCATCATGCTGCGCGCGTTGCCCACCGCGCCCTGACGCACGTAAATGCGCGCGAGATCGAGTCGCAGCCACGGATCGTCGGGATTGTTGAGCAGCGCGTCCTCGAAGAGACTGCGCGCCGCGCCGAGATCGCCGCGCGCTTCCGCCGCGCGCGCCTGGGCGGCCTGCGCCTCGCCGCGCAGCTTGTTGATGCCGCCCGCTTTCGCCTGCTGCTCCGTGTTCAGCCGATTGGCGAATTCGAGCGCTTCATCGCCACGGCCTTGCGCGGCCAGTGCGCCGACGAGCCCGCGAATCGCATCGGGATTGTCGGCCTGGCGGCGCAACGCCATGCGATACGCCGCTTCCGCGCCGCGCGCATCGCCATTCGCAAGCAGCATTTCGCCGAGCAGCACTTGCGCGGTGACATCGGACGGATCGGTCGCGATCGCGCGCTCGAACAGCGCTTTCGCCTGCGCGATCTGGCCGTTGCTGCGCGCGCCGATCGCATCGCTCGTATAGGTCCAGTAGGTCGCGCTGGTGAGCGCGTCCTTCCAGCGCGCCGGATTGGCGCCCCGCGATGCGCGTTCCAGATAATTGCGCGCCTCCGCGAAGTGCTCCTGCTTGAGCGCCGCGACGCCCATGCCGCCGAGCGCGTCGGCGTCGTTCGGATTGCTCGCGAGCACCGAGGAGAAACGTGCGCGCGCCGTCACGAGATCGCCGCGATCGAGCGCCTGAAAACCTTCCGCGACGGTGCGCCCGCGCGCATCGACGGCGGCGTCGGCCTGCGAGCGTTCGCGGGCGGTCCGGTCCTGCTGGACCATCGAATCGAAACGCGCTTTCACGGCGGCGTCGTCGGGCGAGACTTGCAGATACGCCTGATAGAGCGGCGCATCCGACGCCCGCGCGCCGAGCCACAGCAGCGCCTGCCGCCAGCTCTTCTTCGCATCGGCGCCAACGCTGCTGTCGTTCGCGAGCTTAGCCAGCCGCGCGATGCCGTCGCGTCGCGTGGAATCGCGATAGGTCAGATGCTGTGCGTAGGCGAGCTGATAGCGCGGTTCGTCGGGATTGTCGCGCGCGAGTTGTTCGAGTCCGCGGCGCGCCTCGTCCCAGCCTTGCGGCGTCGCGGCGAGCGCCTGGTAGTACTCCAGTTGCAGTTGCGGCGTTGCGGGCTTGCCTTCGATCGCGCGCTTGTATTCCTGCACCGCCGACGCGCTCTGTCCGCTTTGCGCGAGACGGCGCGCGTCGTTCACGGTCTGATCGCGCGAGCTGGTTTCGCCGAGCCGTCTGCCGAGTTCGTCGATGTTCGGATAGTTCGGCGCAACCTGACGCAACTGCGCGAGATACTGCTGGGCGCCGCTGCCGTCCTTGCGGTCGGCGAGGACCATGCCCATGCCGAAGAGCGCGTCGGGCTGTTTCGGATTGATGCGCAGCACTTTCTGCCACGCCTGCTCCGCGAGATCACCGCGTTTGTGCGCCTGCCAGTACTTGCCCTGATCGATGAGCACGGTCAGCGGATCGGCGGCGGCTTGCGCGAAGGCAATCGCTGGCGCAGCGCAGATCAGCGCTGCGATTACGCGTTTTCTGGTCTGGATCAGCATGCGCTTCTCCAGTTCGGCACGAGCCGGCCATTGTCATCGAAGCGATATCGGCCTTCGACGAAACCGCCGCCGAACAGGCCCAGCACGCGGTCGTAGTAGACCGGCTCGCGTCCCGCGCCCGGCGGAGCGACCAGCGCTTCGAGATGCGTGCGCGCAAGCCCCAGCGCGCGCTCGTCGCCCAGCGCCTTGAAGTACGGCGCGAGTGCGCCCCAGTACGACAGCGGGCCTTCACCGCTCGGCGCGCCGCTGATGGTGGACACTTTCTCGGGCGGAAAGCCGTTCTGCGCGACGCTCTGGCGCATGCCGTACAGCGCGTCGAGCCAGGGGCGCGCGAGCGGATCGCTGGCCGACGCCATGCCGGCCCACAGATAGACGCGGATCGCATCGTAGCTGCCGACATCGCCGTTCTTCGGATCGACGACGAATTGCCCGCTTTGATACGCAGCCCAGTCCGGCGCATAGCCGCGCGGCGACGTGACCTTGATCATCTTCGCGGTGTTCTGCGCGAGCTTTGCCCACGGGCCGTCGGGCATTTCGTGAGCGAGGCCGCGCAGCAGCGGCAGCGGCAGATAGCTCGGATTCAGGCGCGTCACGTCGCCCGTGCGAAAGCCTTGCGGACCGGGCAAAAGCATCGGCCCGAGACCGGGCAGATCGGCGACTTCCTGCTTCGCGATTTGCGTCGCGAGCGCGTAGGCGAGCTTCGTGTACGCCGGTTCCTTCCACAGCCGTCCTGCCTGAAACAGGTCGTAGGCGATCCACAGGTCCGAGTCGGACGCCGAGTTAGGGTCCATCACGCCGAACGAGCCGTCCGGCTTGCGGCCCCATTGCCACGCGGGCAGGCGCACGTTGCTGGCATCGAACTGATTGGCCGACAAGTTCGCGCGCGTCCAGTTGAGCAACCGGTCGAAACCCGCGCGGTCATTCGCGACGAGCGCGAAGAACATGCCGTAGGACTGGCCTTCCGAGGTGGTCTGCTGGACCTCGGTCGAACGGTCGATGACGCGGCCATCGGCCTGCACGACACGCTCGACGAACACGCGATACGCGGGCCAGTCGCATTGCTGTGCTGCCTGCACGCTGGCCATCGAAGCGGCGATGATCGCACCTGCAAAAACGTGGGTCGTCGATACCCGCATATCAATCCCTCAGACGCCGCGCGGCGATCGAGCGCAGCGCGCGGTAGAACAGGGCGGCGATCACGAGCGCGGCGAACACGCCGCCGAACACGAGCAGCAGCGGATGCGACGACAGCGCCCAGCGCATGTAATGCATCGGCGACAGATGGCCGACGTAGTACGCCTCGCCATTCGACGTCACCGTCACCGTGCGGCCGTGAATCACGGCCATCGCGCCTTGAATCGACGGCAGCAGGTCGTTGTCGAGCAGCGCGGCGGAGAGATCGGCGTCCGACTGGCCCGCCGCGCTGATCAGCGCCACCGCACTGCGTCCGCTCTTCAGCGGCGATTCGAAGCCGGTCAGAAGCGCGTCGCCGTTCGAGCTGACGAGCGAGAGATCCGCGCGAGTGGGCGAGCGCTCCGGGCCTTGATCGCCGTGCCACCAGTCGACCAGCTTGAACGCGACATCCGAAAGCTGGAAGGTGCGAGCATCGGCGTCACCGGAGAAGGGCATGCTTTTGGCCCAGCGTTGCAAGAGCGGTTGACGGCCGGGCGAGCCGAGAATCAGCAGGTCCTTGTCGGCGAAGCGGTCGACGTCGTTCGCGCTCGTGACCGTCACGCCGGTCACCGGATAACCCGTCGATGCACCCATGCGGCCCATTTCCAGCAGATACAGGCTGTAGTCGGCGTTGTTCGGATCGTTCGGCAGCACGACGGCCGTTTGCGAGAGATCGGCCATGCGCGTGAACGGGAATCCGCCGTTGGCGAACGCGGCCAGGTCGGGCAGCGCCATGTAGTGCGGAAAACCGGACAGATCGATGGTCGAATTCGGATCGACCGCGCCGACGACGTTGTCGAGCACGCGTCCCTGGCATTCGCCGGTCTTCGGAATGTCGTAGTAGAAGTGCAGGCGCAGTTGCGCGCGCGGCGTGAGCAACAGCGGCGGAATGTAGATTTCGCGGCGCGCGGCGACGGTCTTGTCCGGCAGCACGCGGCTGAAGTAGTGGCCGAGATCGAAGGTCGATGTCGAAACGGCCGGGATGCGCAGCGACTGCACGAAGCCGTTGTTCACGCTGATGTTGAGCGACGAGCGATCCGGCGCGGGCCGCACCGTGTAGCGATAGCCGAGATCGACCGGCACGCCCTTCGTCTGCCACATGAACAGATCGGGCGGCACGCGCAGGTTCACGCGCACGGCGTCGGCGTCGTAGCCGTGGGCGGTGAGATCGCGCGCTTCGGCCAGCGCGCCGAAACGCACGGGGCGGTCGGTCGGCAGCCAGTTCGGCGCATCGTAGGGGCGGCGCGGCTGCAGGTCGTTGAATTGCGTGATGGTCGCGCTGGTGCCGGACAGCGTGTTTTGCCCGACGCCCAGCGCCTTCGCGGCGGTCTTCAGCTCGTTGTCGTCGCGGCCGAGCACGAGCAGGATGCGCCCGCGCGCGTTCGCGTCGCGATCGACGACCGCGATGGTCGGCCCGGACACCGGCGGAATCTCGACGCCCGCGACCTTCGCATCGCCGATGGCGAACACCACCGCGTTGCCCGAGAGCGGCACATTGTCGGTTTGCGCCGGAAAAACCGCGCCGCGATAGCCCGCCAGCGAGCCGAAATACGACGCGACCATGCCGGCCGCCTCCAGCGTCGGCAGGGTGGGCTTGCCCGCGAACACGAACGGCAGTTCGAGGCGGCGCACGTCGCGGCGGTCGAAGAACGGAGTCGGCAGCGCGGCGAGATCGGGCTTGCTGCCGATCGACGCATACGTGAGATCGAGCGAGCTCGCGTTGCTGACGGTCGCCCACAGCGTCGAGTTCGACGGGTCTTCGCACTGCTGCGTGTAGTGGCCGATCAACTGCACGTTGAGGTGATTGAACTCGGTGATGAAGCGCGGATCGATGGCCACGTCGCGCGCGACCAGCGTGCCGGCCTGCTCGCGCGGCACGGGCAGCGTCGCGGCCACTTCGCCGTTGATCAGCACCTTCAGCTGCGAGATCGACGGCAACAGCGACGGCGAATAGCTGTAGATCAGATGCAGGATCGCGCCGGTCACGACTTCGTCGCCTCGCACCGAAAACGCGATGCCGTTCTGGCCATCGGTGCCGCGCAGTTGCAGCGGATCGAGCGCGCCGTAATCGGCGAAGGTCAGCGTCTGACGGCGTCCGCCGGGCACCAGCGTGCCGGGATCGGCGGTGGTCGGAATGCGCGAAGTGAGCGGCTTTTCCGGCTTGCCGGAGAACGCCGGCACCGGCATGGCCAGCGCGGGCTGCTGGATCGCGGCCGGGTTGTAGACGACGGCCGGACTCGGCGCGGGCACGGCGCCGACGCCAGTCGCCTGCTGTCCTCCGGCGGGCGCGCTCGCTGCTGCCGCGACAGCCGTCGCGGCGGAAGCGAGCGGCGCGGCGAACGCCATCTGCAAGGCCATGAACGCAGCCAGCGCGCGGCCCAGCGGTCTTTCGCAGAAACGCGGCGCGCGCTCGCCCGTTTCGTGTTCAACGCGCAACTTCGACATTCCGATGCCCATTATTGGTCTTTGGTTTTCAGCTTCTTCACATCGACTGGGCGCTTGTTCATCCAGGTTCGAAGGTCGCTGTACAAGTGTTCGAACAGTCCGGCGATGCCGCGCGTGCCGACCAGCAGCACGTGCGAAAGTCCGCGCAGCGGCGTGTCCGGGCGGCGGCCTTCGGACCAGCCGGTCCATGCGTCGGCGCGCGCGAAGGTGGTCTTCACGAAGTCGTATTCCTGCTCGCGCGTGAGCTCCGAGAAGCGCAGGCCGACGCGGCCCGGCTCGGTATAGCCGACCGTCGCCGGAAACGCGTATTCCTCGTCGCCACGGAAAAGCGAAACGGTGACGCGCTCGTGCATCGGCACTTCGATCTTTTTCGGCAGCGCGACGCCCACGCCGCCTTCCGAATAGTCGATGGTCTCGCACGCGAGCGTGCGCCCGGTCGAGAACTTGAGCATGACGGGCATTTTCATGGTCACGCGATGCGTTGCGCGCACCTGCTTGCGCTCGCTCGCCGCCGCCACCGACGCGCCGAGAATCAGCATGTTGTAGACCGTCCAGCAGAGATTGAGGATGGTCGTGTTCACCTCGCTGCGGATCTGCCAGTACATGACGATATGCACGATCCCCGCGACGAAGCCGAGCAGGTTCAGCAGCAACAGGAACAGGTAAGGGCGCGAGATATACCAGTCGAAGTAATCCTTCGCGATCTGGCCGCCCTTGGCCGTCACGTTGAACTTGCCGAGCTTCGGATTGATGACCGCGAGCAGCGTCGGCGCGGTGATGTACGACGCCAGCACCGATTCATACACTTCGGCCCAGAACGAGTGACGGAAGCTGCGCTGCATGCGCGAATTGGTGATGCTCGCGTGCATCATGTGCGGCAGCGCGAAGATCGCGATGGTGCTCGCCGCCGCTTCGATCACGTGCGCGCCGAAGAACAGATACGACAGCGGTGCGGTCAGAAACACGAGACGCGGCACGCCATAGAAGAAGTGCAGCATGCCGTTCAGATAACACAGCCGCTGGCCGATCTTGAGGCCACGGCCGGTGAGCGGATTGTCGATGCGGAAAATCTGCGTCATGCCGCGCGCCCAGCGAATGCGCTGGCCGATGTGGCCCGAGAGGCTTTCCGTCGCGAGCCCGGCGGCCTGCGGAATCGCGAGATACGCCGTCGTATAGCCCAGCCGATGCAGCTTGAGCGCGGTATGGGCGTCCTCCGTGACCGTCTCGACCGCGATGCCGCCGATCTCCTCGACCATCGAACGGCGCAGCACGGCACACGAGCCGCAGAAGAAGGTGGCGTTCCAGAGATCGTTGCCGTCCTGAACCAGGCCGTAGAACAGCTCGCCTTCGTTCGGCACCTTGCGGAACGTGCCGAGATTACGCTCGAACGGATCGGGCGAGAAGAAATGGTGCGGCGTTTGCAGCATCGACAGCAGCTTGTCGCGCAAAAACCAGCCGAGACAGATTTGCAGGAAGGAGCGCGTCGGAATGTGATCGCAGTCGAAGATCGCGAGGAATTCGCCCTTGGTGACCTTCAGGGCCTCGTTGATGTTGCCGGCCTTCGCGTGACGATTGTGCGTGCGGATCGTCCAGTTGACGCCCACTTCCTCGCAGAACGCCTTGAACTCGGGACGGCGGCCGTCGTCGAGCACGTGGATCGCGATCTTGTCGCTCGGATAGTCGAGCGCGAGCGCGGCGTAGATGGTCGGCTTCACGACCGAGAGCGGTTCGTTGTAGGTCGGGATGAAGACATCGACGGTCGGCCACTGGCTGCGGTCGGCGGGCAAGGGCAGCGGCTTGCGTTTCAGCGGCCACGCGGTCTGGAAGTAGCCGAGGAGGAGCACCAGCGTCGCATAGACTTCGGCCGCCACGAGCAGCAGGCCCCAGGCCGCGTCGAGCGGACGTTCCCAGTACGTGGTCTCCGTCAGACGCCAGAACATGTAACGGCTCGACGCCACGATGGACAGCATGATCATGACGAGCGTCGCGTACTGGCCCGACAGACGCCGGAAGCCGAGCGCGCAAATGAAGCAGATGGTCGCGAACGCAAGCTGCTGGCCGAACGCGAGCGGCACGGTGACGACGAAGTACAGCGCGAACGCGGCGAAGATGGTCAGCACGACCACGAGAATGCGGCTGCTCCACAGGCGCGCATCGACGAAACGTTCGAGGCGCGAGTTCGCCACGCTCACCTCGGTTTCGGGCGAGGGAATCCTGGGGGCGCTCATGCGAGCTTCCTCGATGAATCGGCCATCGCGTCGACGGCGGCGAGCAGCCAGTCGCCGCACGCGCGCAGATCGGCGGCGGCCTGGGAAAGCGGATCGTAATGGATCAGCGTCGTGTCGCACGCGAGCGACTCGGAGACGCCCTCGTCCTGATGGATCACGCCGGGGAACAGTTTTGTGCCGAGCATGTTGCGCAGCACCTTCAGCACGTCCTTGCTCAACTGGCGCGACTGATCGACCTGATTCACGACATAGCCCTGTCCGCCGAAATCCGGGCGCGGCGCGGCGTAGGCGTCGATCATGCGCTCCATGCCGGGAATCGCCGCGTAGGACGCGGCATCGGCCAGCACCACGTTCAGCGCGAAATGCGCCGCCGTGAGCGCGGTGCGCGTGTAGACCGACGAGCCCGGCGGGGTATCGACGATCACGATATCGCTGGCGTCGAGAGCCAGCGAATGCAGCGCATGGGCGAGCCATGCCGGATCGCTGTCGACCTGCGCCTCGAAGCGGCGGCGGTCGTCCTCGATCACGGCGCCATAGGGCAGCACCGTGACGCCGTCGACGCCGTCGAACATCACGGTTTGCCACGGGTCGCCAGCCAGCGTCGCGCGGGAAATGCCGTCGATGCTGTCGAGCGGAATGCCGAAGTGCAGGCGCAGCGCGTTCTGCGGATCGAGATCGAGCACGATCACGCGACGGCCGCGCGCCGCGACCACCGAGGCGAGATTGGCAGCGAGCGTCGTTTTGCCGACACCGCCTTTCGCGGAAACTACCGTAATGACTTTCATGAGCGTGCGAGCCGGCTCGCGCGGGTGGTGTAGCCGGCGCCGGCGTGTGTGTTCGTGGATTCGGCCGTCTGCTGGCCGGCGTGACGCAGACGCTCGAACACGGAGTCGAGCGAGTCGGCGGGCGCGCTCGCGGCGGCCGGAACCTGCTGCGGCTTGAAGAGCTTGCCGAGGATGGATTGCGATTGCGGCTGCGTCTGCGCTATTGCCTGCGTCGCAGCGGGCGCGGCTTCGGACACGCGACGCGCGAGAAAGCCGGAGCCGAAAGTGGCAGCCGGGCGCACCGGGCCGGACTGCGCTTGCCGCGCAACGCCGGAGTCATTCGTAACCGGCCTGGTCTCCACTGGAG
Source organism: Caballeronia hypogeia (assembly GCF_001544875.2). Classification (GTDB taxonomy): domain Bacteria; phylum Pseudomonadota; class Gammaproteobacteria; order Burkholderiales; family Burkholderiaceae; genus Caballeronia; species Caballeronia hypogeia. The sequence goes on along the minus strand of NZ_FCOA02000006.1, from coordinate 121,037 downwards.
CGGGCGTTGCAGCGGGCATCGCGGCAGCCGCGACAAAAGCGGAATCCGGAATCGTTTCGCTTTCTTTCGATGCCGATTCCCCGAGCACCGAAAAACGTAACGCGCTCAGCGATTCGGCCGCCGGCGGATTGACCGGCGGAATCGTGCGGCGATGGGGACGGGTGAAGAGCGGCTGCCTGCCGCGCAGGATCGGCGTCGCGGGGCTGGCCGCGCCGCCCGACGCATCGCTTGCGCGGGACTGCGCGCTGTTGAGCTGCACTTCGCGGCGTGGCGCGATTTCCGGAATGGTCGGCTGGGCGAAATCGAGCGTGGCGAGCAGAGGCCAGCGAGTCCGGGCGGTCTTTGCCTCGTTCTCCCGTCCGATTTCCTGATAGTCGCCTGCGTTGCCGCCGAAATGATCGAACAGCTTCTCGATATCGCGCGAAGTATTCATGATGCCGCTTCCTCGTGGTGCCTTTCCTTGATACCTGGCCGGAACTGCATGTTTTGAACTGCCGCATGGCAGTCGATGCCGCCGCATCGAGGCGGCGATCGGACGATCCTGAAACGCCTCAGGCCGCGACGCGCGCGAGCCTGAATTCGATGGCCGCGTCGTCGCCGAACTCGCTTGCCTGGTGAAGCTCGAGTCCTTGCGCGCCGAGCACGGCGAGCCACTGCTGATAAGCCCCTTCGAGAAACGCGGGCGTCCACGCGAGCGCGCGCTCGCCGAACGCGGGCAGCGGCGCGCAGTAATGCACGATGCTCAGATAGTCGCGTTCATCGGACAGTTCGACGAAGCCCCAGTCGGTGTCGCGCCACAGGGCGTTGAACGCGTCGGCGAGCGCCGCCGTCGACTCGCAGGACGGCAACGGATGTGCCTGGGCGTAACGGAGGCCGATGCGATGCATCAACTGGCGGAGCTCGCTGCGGCCGATCTGCGCCTCGAACTCGTCCGCGAGTGCGGCGAGAAGGCCCCGCCATTGCCTGGAGATCTGGTGTTCCAACAGGTAGTCGAAAATAGCGGCCATGTCTTGTTCGTTCGGCAGCGCGCAAGCCACCGGGTTTGGTTGATCGTCTTGTTTTGCGACCCGCGGGAGTCTCATTAACCCGCGAGCATTGATCCGGACGCTTGTCCAGGCGCTATTACACGTCTGAACTTACTTCAATGCGGTTTTTTTCGCCAGTGGGAAGACTAGCAGCGCATTTTTTTATCGGATCGGGGGAAAAGGACAGGATAGACAGTCCAATTTGAGCTTTCGAAGCGAGATCTTTCTGTGGACGAAAGTTGGACGTGGCGGCGTTCCGCTCACCGGTCGCGAGACCCTTACGTAACGAAGGCGGCAGTGTACCACCCCGTTAATCCAGTGATTTCGCTGCCGTTGGCTCTGATTCACACGGATTGACTTTTCGTGGATCGCGGCGTTCCGGTGGTCCGTCGTATGTCTGCTATTTGCTCAGGCGAATTCGAAATTGAGCCAAGACGCCTGCCGAGTCCTTGCCGATAGGCTTGGATAGGCGAAACTATTCGGCCATTCGTCGTCAACATAGGCGCGCGCCGCGCCTTTTCGTTCGGCCAAAAAAAAGCGCCCGCCAGGGCGCTTTGCATGGGTTCTCGGACGCTTACGGGTTGGCGCGAACCGCGTCCCTGACAGCGTCCATCACAATGCCGTAATTAAGCGGGATGTCGAGCGAATCGGAATAACCGGGTTGATCGGCGGACTCCTTTGGGACAGCGCGAACCGGAATCGGCTCGTAGGCGGTTTCGCCTGCCGGATTTTCGCGTCCTTCGATGGCACCCTGCAATTGCGGATTCTTCACGATTAACTCCTTCCGGTAATGGAGCGGCGAGGAACTGCAATATAAACCAATGCCATGACAATTTGGCGACTTCAAACTGAAAACTCACTCCGAAACTGCTGCGCGCGGCGCGCCGGTGTTCGCCGCTGTTGCGCGTCTCGAAAGAGTGCGGGGCAACCAGTTTAACCGAGGCGCGCTTGGCCGTTCGTGCAATTTCAGTATGACAATGGCGTGTCGATATTACGTGCGTAGCGCGGGGATTCGGCCCGGAACTTGCGTGATCAAGATAGTGGTAATCAGGTTTTTAATAACGACCGTGCGCGACGTTTCCTCCGATTTCGTCCCACGACGAAACAAACGCTTTGAAGTGCGGCGGCTGTAACGGGGTTTGTTTCCCTTTATGATGAACTGACCGGTCGGACGATTCGGTGAGAATGGCCTAAAAGCAAAGGAGAAAGTGGCAATGAGCAAGATCGCGATCATCGGAGCAACGGGAAATGTCGGCAGCCGTCTGATCGAAGAGACGTTGCGGCGCGGACACACGGTCACCGCGATCGCCCGAGATACCTCCGCGCTCGCGCAACGGGACGGGGTCGACACGCAAAACCTCGATGCACTCGACCCGGATGCGCTGACAGCCGCGCTCGCCGGACACGACGCGGTGTTTGGCGCAACGCGTTTCGCCACCGTTTCGGAGCCCGCAATCGTCGAACCGGTGAAGCGCGCTGGCGTGCGGCGCTTGCTGGTGGTGGGCGGCGCGGGCAGCCTTTATGCCGCACCCGGCCAGCGTGTGCTCGATTTGCCGGGTTTTCCGGAGGCTTACAAACCGGAAGCAACAGCGGGCGCCGCGTTTCTCGATGCGCTCCGCCGCGAGCGCGATCTCGACTGGACCTTCGTCTCGCCGTCGGCTGAATTCGTGCCGGGCCCGCGCACGCAGAAATTCCGTCTCGGCGTGGACGAGTTGCTGGTGGACGGCAGCGGCCGAAGCTGGATTTCCTTTGACGATTACGCCATCGCTTTTCTCGATGAATTCGAGCGCGGCGCGCATATCAGGCAGCGCATCACCGTCGGCTACTGAGAGACGATCCAGGAGCAATGCACGGCGGCGGAACCGTCATCGAAGAGTCGATGACGGTTCCGCCGCCGTTCCCCTTGCTGCAGTGAAGATTCCGGCGTCAGCCGTGCATGTCCACTTCCACTTCCTCGCTGTTCTTCGGCATGGCGGCGGCGAGGATCATCGCGGAGGCGTTCTGCGGCTTCGGATCGCGTTGCGACGGGCGATACACCTGATCGCCGCGATGAATCGGCATCCCCGAAAGCGAACACACGCCCTCGGCCGATGCCGTGGTTGCGCGCCAGCCCTGATAGCCGTAGTGGCAGGTGCCGGGATCGGACCAGTAGACGAGCGCCGTCGCGCTGCTCGGGCGCTCGATCACGCGGACGATCGCTTGTGGAAAGGGCAGACGATCCTCCGCATGATGCGGATGCGTGCGATTCCAGTCGCGCGTCAGGCGCTCCAGGAAGGCGCTTTCCACGCGCGCGGTCTTCTGGGATGGGGCTGTGCGGGCGATGTCGGTGGGCATCGCCTCGAGCAGGTGAACCGTCTGTGACCACGGGTCCGCTCTTTTCGAAAAAGCTGTCATGGCATTGTTCCAGGCTTTGACTCGACCTAGAACGTACGGCATTAAGCACATTCCGATAAATACTGCATCAGTGAATACACTATCCCGTTGCTGCGAATAATCGAACGATCGTCGTGAAAGTATCGCGCACAGCCTTGCGTGGCGAGGCTTGAGGCAAATTGTAAGGTTTGTCGCGAATCGGATGACGCAGCGCTCTCGACGCTAATCACCCGGATTCCACATGGTTTTTGGACGGAAAATCGTCGAGGACACGCCGCCCGCTCGCGCCGTCCGCATCACGCCACCGCTCGTGCCGCCGCACGACCGCGCAGCCATTCCAGCGCGAGCAACAGGCTTGTCGAGAACACGATCAGGATGGTCGCGAGCGCGGCGATCGTCGGACTTATGTTCTCGCGGATGCCGGTGAACATCTGCCGCGGCAAGGTCGTCTGATCGGCGCCGGCGAGGAATAGCGTGACCACGACTTCGTCGAACGATGTGGCGAACGCGAACAGCGCGCCCGAAATCACGCCCGGCGCGATGACCGGCAGCGTCACGCGAAAGAACGTCTTGAGCGGGCTCGCGCCGAGCGACTGGCTTGCGCGCACGAGGTTGTAATTGAAGTTCTGCAGCGTCGCGCCGACGGTTGTCACGACGAACGGCACGCCGAGCGCCGCATGCGCGAGAATCAGCCCGAAGTACGTATTGGCGATGCCAAGCGGCGCGAAGAACAGATACATGCCGACGCCGACCACGATCACCGGCACGATCATCGGCGAGATGAGCACGGCCATCAGCAGGCTCTTGCCGACGAAATTCGCCTTCGTGAGGCCGACGGCCGCGAGCGTGCCGAGGATCGTGGCGACGATGGTGGCGGAGGGCGCCACGATGAAACTGTTCTTTGCCGCCATGCGCCATTCGTCGGACATGACGAGGTTGTGATACCAGCGCATCGACCAGCCCGGAATCGGGTAGACGAGGAACGTGCTCGACGAGAACGACAGCGGCACGATCGCGAGCACGGGCAGGATCAGGTAGAGCAGCGTCAGCACGCACAGGATTCGCAGCGCGAAATACCAGATGCGCTCGATGGCGGATGTATGCGGCGCGAACATCGGTTTGGCGAGTTTCATGTTTCCTTACCCCAGACTCACGTTCGAGCGCGTGAAACGTCCATAGACCACGTAAAGCAGCAAGGTCGCGGCGAGCAGCAGCGCACCGAGCGCGCACGCCATGCCCCAGTTGATGGTCACATTGGTGAAATAGGCGATGTAGTAACTGACCATCTGATCGTTCGGGCCGCCCAGCAGCGCAGGCGTGATGTAGTAGCCGATCGCCAGAATGAACACGAGCAGCACGCCCGCGCCGATACCCGGATAAGTCTGCGGCACGTAGACGCGCCAGAACGCCGCGAACGGATGACTGCCGAGCGAGACGGCGGCGCGTTGGTAAGTGGACGGCACCGACTTCATCACGCTGTAGAGCGGCAGGATCATGAACGGAAGCAGGATGTGCGTCATCGAGATATAGACGCCCACGCGGTTGAACAGCAGCGCGAGCGGTGAGCCGATCAGCCCCGCGCCGAGCAGCGCCTTGTTCACGAGCCCTTCGCTCTGCAACAGCACGATCCACGCGGCGACGCGCACCAGCACCGAGGTCCAGAACGGAATCAGCACGAGCACCATGACGAGATTCGCGCGCCGTTCGGGCAGCGTGGAAATCCAGTAGGCGAGCGGGTAGCCGAGCAGCAGCGCGAACAGCGTTACGCCGACGCCGATCACGAACGTGCGCCCGAAGACGTTGAGATAGATGGATTGATCCGGATCGGAGTGGACGATGCTGCCGAAGCCGTCCTGCTTGTGATCGAGCGACGCGAGGATATAGAAGGGCGAATAGCGGCCCGCGTTCTTCGCAATGGCCTGCCAGTAGGCAGGATCGTTCCAGCGCTCGTCGATCTCCAGAATCTTCGGTTTGATCTGCGCGGCGGGCAGCGGCTTGCCGTCGTCACCGGTCAGCGGCATGGCGCGCGCGGTCTTCGCGACGAGCGAACGGTAGCCTGGAATCTCGGTGTTCAGACGACGCGCGAGCGCGCCCATCGATTCGCCGTCCGAGACCGCGGTCAGGTCTTGCGCGAGCGCGGCATAAGCTTCGTCCGATGGCGGCGTCTTGCGGTCCCACTTCGCGAGCGCCGCGCCGGTGTGCGGCAGCGCATTCGCCACTTCGGGATTTTCGATCGCGCGTGTGAGCAGCGCGCCGATCGGCACCACGAAAATCAGGAACAGGAAAATGGCGAGCGGCGCGATGAGCACGAGCGCCATGGCGCGCTTTTTCGCATCGGCGATCTTCAGTTCGCGCTTCAGACGCGCGCTCGATTCGCGCGATTCGTCCGCGGGGATCGTCATGGTGTTCACGCTTGTGTCTCCTTCTTGCGGTCGCGCTTCCCGGCGAAGCGCGACCGTCGACCTTCAGATAACGCGCTTATTTCGACGCCCACGCGGTGAAGCGCTGTTCCAGTTCGTCGCCGTGATCGGTCCAGAACGCCATGTCCTGCAAGACCGCGTTCTTCGCGTTGTCGGGCGAGTTCGGCATGTCGGCCTTGGTCTTCGCGTCGAGAGCGGAGATCGCGGCCTTGTTCACCGGGCCGTAGGCGATGTTCTTCGCATACGTTTCCTGCGGCTTCTGCGACACCGAATACGCGATGAACTGTTGCGCCACGTCCTTGTTCGGCGAGCCCTTCGGAATCGCCCAGTAGTCGAGGTCGTAGATGCTGCCGTTCCATACGACCTTCAGGTTCTTGCCTTCCTTGCGCGCCGCATCGATGCGGCCGTTATAGGCGGTGGACATCACGACATCGCCCGCGACGAGGAACTGCGGCGGCTGTGCGCCGGCTTCCCACCACTGGATATTCGGCTTCAGCTCGTCCAGCTTCTTGAACGCGCGATCCGCGCCGGCCTTCGTGCCGAGCACCTTGTAGACGTCCTTCGGCGCGACGCCGTCGGCCATCAGCGCGAATTCGAGGTTGTAGCGCGCGCCCTTGCGCATGCCGCGCTTACCGGGGAATTTCTTCGTGTCCCAGAAGTCGGCCCAGCCGGCCGGCGCCCCCTTCAGCTTGTCGGCGTTATAGGCGAGGGCGGTGGACCACACGAAGAAGCCCACGCCGCACGTCGCCGGTGATTCAGGCACGAGATCCGATTTCTTCGCGATCTTCGACCAGTCGAGCTTCTCGTACAGACCTTCGTCGCAACCGCGGCCGAGATCGCCCGATTCGACTTCGACCACGTCCCAGTTGACGTGCTTCGCCTCGACCATCGCCTTGACCTTGGCCTGCTCACCGTTGTATTCGACGGCGGTGACCTTGTTCTTGGTGGATTGCTCGAACGGCTGGTTGAACGCGACCTTCTGCGCGTCGCCGTTCGCGCCGCCGAAGTTGACGACGGTGATCTCCGCCGCGCTCGACGCCACCGACGCGCATGCAAGCGCGGCCGCCATGGAACACAGTGCGAACTTCTTCATGATGGTTTCCTCTGTCTGCTTGGTTTTATTCAGGGACCTACGGGAAGGGAAGCGAAACGCCTGCTTCGGATTCAGGCGAACACGCGCAGATGCTCGGGCGCGAATTCGAGCGCGACGGGCAGGCCGGGCGCGAAACCGTCGAGCGCCGCGGTGCCGAGCGGCACCTTGACGAAGCACTCGTCCTGCTCGCGCACGCCGCAGCGCATGCGTACGTGATCGCCGAAATAGATGAGGCTCTTCGCTTCGCCCGACAGCGCATTGATGCCGCTTCTGCCGTTGCCGCCGTTGCCGCCGTGGCCGTTCGCGTGGCCGTTGCTTTGCGTGAGCTTCATGCGTTCTGGCCGGATGCAGGCAATGGCCGACGCTCCGGGCTTCGCATTCGCGACATTGAGCCCGGACAGACGCGTGCCATCGGCGAGACGGATTTCGCAGTAATCGCCTTGTGTCTGTTCGATGGTGCCGCGCAGCCGGTTGCTGTCGCCGATGAAGTTCGCGACGAACTCGTTGCACGGCGCTTCATAGAGGTGATCGACGGTGTCGAGCTGCTGCACGATGCCCTTGTCGAACACGGCGACGCGGTCGGACATGGTGAGCGCTTCGCCCTGGTCGTGCGTGACGTAGACGAAAGTCACGCCGAGCTTCTCGTGCAGCGCCTTGAGCTCGATCTGCATGTGCTCGCGCAACTGTTTGTCGAGCGCGCCGAGCGGCTCGTCCATCAGCACGAGCTTGGGTTCGAACACGAGCGCGCGCGCCAGCGCGATACGCTGCTGCTGGCCGCCGGAAAGCTGCGCCGGATAACGCTTCGCAAAGCTTTCCATGCGCACCATCTTGAGCGCGTTGTTGACCCGATGCGCGCGTTCTTCGGCGGACATCTTGCGCACCGTCAGCGGATATTCGACGTTCTGCTGTACCGACAGATGCGGAAAGAGCGCGTAGTTCTGAAACACCATGCCGATGTCGCGCTTGTGCGGCGGCACCTTGTTGAGCAGCTTGCCGTCGAGCCAGATTTCGCCGCCGGTCGGGAATTCGAAGCCCGCGAGCATCATGAGGCACGTGGTCTTGCCGGAGCCGGACGGCCCGAGCAGCGTGAGGAATTCGCCCTGATAGATATCGAGATCGAGCGATTTGACGACGAGCGTTTCGCCGTCATACGTCTTGCGAACGCCGCGAAAGCTGACGATCACCTGATCGGATTTCATCTTCCGTGTCTCCTTCGGAAAATCCTGATACTGCCGAACGCCTCACTGACGTCCGGAAATTTTTTCCACTGCTTGCGATAACTATAGCCCGGTACGGTTCTACAATGGGGAGCCATTTCAATATTCAAAATGGAGCCACTTCCAGCGGTTGCGAAGCGCGGTTCCGAGCGACGGACGACACCTCATGGATACCATCATCCTCGCCGACTGGCTGAGCGTGCGGCTCGATCGCACGGCCGACGAGCCGGCTTACCGGCAGATGTTGGAGCTGATGCAGCAGGCCATTCTGACTGGCCAGCTCGCGCCCGGAACCAAGCTGCCGAGCTCGCGCATGCTGGCGATCGACCTGGGCGTCGCGCGCAATACCGTGCTGCACGTCTACGAGCAGCTCACCGCCGAAGGCTACGTGAGCTCGGCGACCGGCAGCGGCACCTACGTCGCCGACACCGCGCCGCGCGACGCCATCGCCTCGCGAGCGAAGCCCGGGGAAGCTAAGACGCCGCGCGCGCTGTCGCGCCGCGGCGAGCGGCTGGTCGAACAGGCGGGCGTGTCGCCGAAGCAGTGGGGCGCGTTCATGCCGGGCGTGCCGGACGTCGCCGAATTTCCGGCGCGCACCTGGAGCAGGCTGCAGGCGAAGCTGTGGAAGCGCGCCAGTCCCGATCTGCTGACTTATGCGCCGGGCGGCGGGTATCGTCCGCTGCGTCGCGCGTTGTCGGACTATTTGCGCGTCGCGCGCTCGGTGAAGTGCCAGCCGGATCAGATCATCATCACGACGGGCATTCATCAGTCGATCGATCTCGCGGTGCGCCTGCTCACCGATTTCGGCGATCGCGCGTGGGTCGAGGAGCCGTGCTACTGGGGCGTGCGCAGCGTGCTGCAATCGTCGGGGCTGACGCTCGCGCCGGTTCCGGTCGACGAGGAAGGGCTGAATCCGTCCGCGCGCGACATGGCGGAGCCGCCGCGCATCGCGCTCGTGACGCCGTCGCATCAGTATCCGCTCGGCATGGTGATGAGCCTCGCGCGGCGGCGCGCGCTGCTGGAATTCGCGCGCCAGCACAAGGTGTGGATCATCGAGGACGACTACGACAGCGAGTTCCGCTATGGCAGCCGGCCGCTTTCATCGTTGCAGGGCCTCGACGACGCGGGGCAGGTCATCTATGTGGGCAGTCTCGGCAAGATGCTGTATCCCGGCTTGCGCATGGGCTACATGGTGGTGCCGGAGGAACTGGTCGAGACGTTCCGGATCGGCGTCGCGGAGCTGTATCGCGAGGGGCAGCTGATGCAGCAGGCCGTCCTGACGGAGTTCATTCTGGACGGGCATCTCACGTCGCATGTGCGGCGCATGCGCGGGTTGTATGGCGAGCGGCGCGAATTGCTGATCCGGGCGATTCACGCGCACTTCGGCGACACGCTCGCCGTGCGCGGCGACGAAGCCGGACTGCACTTCGTGCTGGAACTGCCGCCCTCGGCCGACGACCGCGCCATTTCCGCCGATGCGCTCGCAGCCGGCGTCGTGACGCGGCCGCTCGTCAATTACTACATGAATCGCGACGAGGCGCTACGCGGACTGATGCTCGGCTACGCGTGCGTGCCGAATGCGGATATCGCGCCGATGTTCGCGAAACTGGCGAACGTGATCGAGCGCGCGCTCGCGCCGGTGGCCGTGGCTCAGGCCTGACGCGGGTCTCACATCGACTTGCTGACCGCCCGTACGACGCGGGCAAGCGCCTTCAATGCGTCCGCGGGTGAGTCCGCGAACTGCGCCGCGACGATTGCGCCATCCACCGCCAGCGCGAGCGCCTGCGCGTCCGCCTTCGCAGTGCGCGACGCGGGCATGAGCGCCCGTATGGCCGCGGTCATGTCACGCTTGTGGCGCCGCGAGATTTCGACCGCTTGCGGCAACGTCCCGCCGACTTCCACGACCGAGTTGATGAACGCGCAGCCGCGATAGTTTTCGCTGCCGAGCCATTCGGCGAGCGCGGGCACGAGCGCCGCGAGCGTACCGCCGTGACGCGAAAGCGCATCGCGGAACCACGCGATCCAGACTTCGTGACGATGATCCAGAAACGCGACGATCAGATCGTCCTTGCTCGGAAAGTAGCGATAGAACGTTTTCTTCGCCACGCCCGACTCCGCGATCACGCGGTCGATGCCCGTGGCGCGGATGCCGTCGCGGTAGAAGAGGTCATGCGCGGTATGCAGGATGCGCGCATCCGGCGTGAGTTCCGCGAGATCGGACGAAGTTGCTGGCGTGTTCATTCAATCGATTGTAGACAGGTTCGTCTACCTGCGCTAGAGTGCGCCAGGCAGACAGATCTGTCTACTTAATTTTCCGATGTTCCAACATGTCATGGAGGACTCGCCATGGAAAGCAAACCACCGTTCCCGCCGTTCGATGAAGAATCCGCGAAGCTCAAGGTCCGTCTCGCTGAAGATGCGTGGAATACGCGCGAACCCGAGCGCGTCTCGCTCGCGTACAGCGTGGACACGCGCTGGCGCAATCGCGCGGAATTTGCCAGCGGGCGCGAGGAAGTCGTCGCGTTTCTCAAGCGCAAATGGGCGCGCGAACTCGACTATCGGCTGATCAAGGAATTGTGGGCGTATGAAGGCAACCGCATCGCGGTGCGCTTTGCCTACGAATGGCATGACGATGCCAACAACTGGTATCGCAGCTACGGCAACGAGAACTGGGAATTCAACGAGGCGGGGCTGATGACGCATCGGCATGCTTCGATCAACGACCTGCCGATCAAGGCGACGGACCGCCAATACCACTGGCCGCTCGGCCGCCGGCCCGACGACCATCCGGGCCTGAGCGACCTCGGCTTCTGAGAAGCCGGCGCTGCGGTGACTTGCTGATTACTTCTTGTTGCGGCGCACGGCATCCGCCGCTGCGCCCAGTTTCGCCTGCATCTTGCCCGCCATTCTTTCGGCCGTGCCGCGCATCTGCGTGCTGCGGCTGTGCGTTGCCTTGCCGACGGCCTCGCGGACGATTCCTTTCATCTGACGGGCCGTGCCTTCGATGCGGTTCTTGTCCATGATGTCCTCCGACGTTTGCGAGGCATGCGCCTCACCGGAAGATGGCGCATCGAACGTGCCCGGCCGTTGCTACATGTCGCGGCGTCGCCGGAACGCCCACCATCCGGCGAGAAACGTGAACGTCGCGACGATCGCGACGAGCAGCCAGAAACCGTGATGATTCTCCGCGAGCGGAATCCCGCCCACGTTCATGCCGAAGAAACCCGCGACGATATTGATTGGCAGCGCGAGCACGGTCACGAGCGTCAGCGTAAACAGCGTGCGGTTGCTCTGGTCGTCCACGCGCGCCGCGACTTCTTCCTGCAGCAGCTTGATGCGCTCGACCAGTCCGGCGAGATCGTTGAGCACGAGCGAGAACTCTTCGGTCGCATCGCGCAGATCCTGAATGTCCTGGGAATGCAGCCAGCGTGGCGGCCGCGCGAGCAGGCGGAACACCGAGCCGGGCTCGGGTGCGAGCAGCCGCTGGAGTCTGACGAGCACGCGCCGCAGGCCGCCGAGATCGGTGCGGGTCGGCGCGCCGCGCATCGAAAGAAAACGATCCTCGATGCCATCGACCTCGACGCTCGTGCGCCGCACGATCTGCACGAGCAGGTCCGCCTGATCGCGCAGCAGATGCGAGAGCAGCTCGGCGGGCGAGCGGAATACCTCGCCGCGCTTGACCGACTCGCGCAGCGAATCGACCGAGCGCAGGGGTTTCAGCCGCGCGGTGACGAGCAGCTTCTGATGCGTGTAGACCCATAGCGTGGCGATTTCGGACGGCGTCAGCTCGAAGTTGAACATCACGTCGTTGATGACCGCGAAAAGCGCGCCTTCCTGATGCTCGATGCGGGTCGAGTGCGAGCCTTCGTTGAGCGTCTCGAAGAACGCGTCCGGCAGGCCCAAGCGTGTGCGCATCCAGCGCTCGCAGGAACTATTGGCGAGATCGAAGTGCAGCCAGATGAATTCTTTCGTGGTGTCGTCGCGTGCGAGCCACTCGCTCGCGGCTTCGGCCTCGATGCGTTCGCCGGGGTGATCGACATGAAACCGGAAGCCGCAGACGAGGCCGGAGAAATCGGAGCCGTATGGCGATCTTTGCAAGGTAGCGGGATTCATGCGGGAATTCGGTTCGTTCTGGATGGTTCTGCGCGCCACCCGCTAGTTTGCCATCGGTCGCGCCCTGAATCGCCATCCGCGTTTGCAAACACGGCGCACGATGATCGGCTCGTGCGCGTCGCAAGTTGCAAATATCAATGTCATATTGGCGGCGTAACATCGCGTCATGCAAGACGGGCGCCCGCGCGGCGCCGCGTGCCAACATGGGGAGAAGGCATTGGACGACCTTGACGATCTGGACGGGGCGACGCAAACCACGGCGAGCGGGCTCATCCGGCTCGCGTCGGTGATAGCGGGGCTCGCGCGCGAAGGCGAATTGGACACGCGCTTCGGCGCCAAGCTGCTCAGGCGGCTCGACAAGGAGGCGCGGCGCGTCGCGAAGAGCGCCGCAACGGCGCCGGACGAGGCGGAGCAAGGCGCGCTATTCGGCGCCTTGGGCGAACTCGATCTTGCGCTGCGCCAGCGCGACGCAGCCTCGCTCGTCGAAGCGAACGCGCGCCTGCGCGAGAAGGAGGACGCTCCGCCGAAGCGCCGCAAGAGCAAGAAGGACGACGATTCAGCCAAGGGCGACGACGCACTCAAGGACGGCGACGCCTGAGGCGAGCGTGCACGGCCGGGCGCGAATCGTGCTGAAGCGCGAGCGTGTGCATTCGTCCGCTGGCCATGTCCGTATATCCGCATCCCTCTCACTGCGCGCTCTGGACGAATCGTTGTGTCGACGTCGATCGGGAGCAATGGCGCATTCTTGTCGTCGATGACAACGCGTTCAGCGCCGAGGCGCTCGCCGCCGCGCTCGAATCCGACGGCTTCGACACGCGCTATGCGTTCTCCGGCGTCGATGCACTGCATGCCATCGACCACTGGGTGCCGCACGTCGTGATTCTCGACATCACCATGCCGGAGCACGACGGCTTTGCAACCGCCCGGGTTTTGCGCCGCATCGCCCGCACGCGCGAGGCGGTGATCATCGCCTTTACGGCGCTCGGCGAAGAAATCGTGCGGCCCGAGGGTCTGCACGCGGGTTTCGATGGTTACTGCCAGAAGGGCAATCCGCCCGCCGCACTGGTTCATCTGATCGCACGGCTGGTTCACTGACAGATAACGTGCGGTTTCATGTCTCCGACGCCCGAATCGGCACGCGCGTTCGCGAATTAATTGTTTTATCCCCCCTAAACGAAGCGCTTCACAAGGGTGCGCCGTAGCGCGCGCAATCCCTTGTGGCGTCTGGCTGGGCGTGAAAATCGCACAGCCGTGCGGCCAAAGATTGTTGGCGCACAGCGAAAACTGAATTGAAATTTATAGAGATAAAAAAGCGATAGTAGGGGTATACACTGCATTCCATCGACGTAGCAGACTGTTTCTCGCAAGACCGCTGCGGCGCTTTCTGATTGAACGTCAACCGTCTTTGGAGCTCACCATGAAACGCAATCTTCTCGCTACTCTTCTGATCGCTGCTACCGCCACGCTGGCTGCCCCCGCTTTCGCGAGCGGCTACGGCCCGGCGCCGTTCTACCGTCCGGCCGTCGGCGCCCCGGCTTCGCAACAAGGTCCGAGCGCGCAAGCCATTGCGGCCCAGGAACAAGCCAACGGCGTGAGCCAGACCGCTTTCGGCGGTTCGCGTGACGCGCTGGCCCAGTCGGGCAACCGCACGCAAGGGGCCAACAAGGCGCAATCCGTCTTCTTTGGTCAATAAACGCAAGACCCGGCTCATCCGCCGGGTTGATCGGCCGAAACAATGCGGCTGAAAAAACGGCGCCCGGAGGCGCGGACTCACAAAGTCCGCCTCGACCGGGCGCCGGGCGTTTTTCGGGCCGGTTTTTCAGGCCGCGCTGGCGAGCGCGCCGCGCATTACGCTGGCGAGCTCGGACGCCTCGAATTTCGACACGTAAGCATTCGCGCCGACCTTGCGTACATGCTGCTCGTTCGCCGAGCCAGACAACGACGAGTGGATCACCACCGGTATGTGCATCAGCCCGGTTTCAGCCTTGATGCGGCGCGTGAGGGTGAAGCCGTCCATTTCCGGCATTTCCAGGTCGGTGAGCACGAGCGCGATGTGATCCGCCACTTCGCCGCCTTCTTTCTGCGCCTTTCTGAGCGTCGCTTCCAGCACGTCCCACGCTTCCTGACCGGTCTTGGTCATCACGAAGGGCACGCCCATCGCGGTGAGGCTCTGCTCGATCAGCGCGCGCGCCACGCCCGAATCGTCCGCCGCCAGCACGCGCGCGCCCGGCTTCAGTTGCAGACGCCCGGTGTTCGCCTCGGTGATGTCGGATTCCTGCGACGGCAGCACGTCCCGCACGATGCGCTCGACATCCAGCACCTGCGCGAGGCGCGAGCCGTCGACGTTGCCGTCCAGCCGCGCGAAGCTCGTCACTGCCGTGCCGCCCGAATGCGATTCCGCCGAGAGCACCTGATTCCATTCCAGCCGCACGATGTCGTCGACTTCCTCGACCGCGAATCCTTGCGTCGTGCGCGCGAATTCCGTGACGAGCAGGATCTTCGGACCGTTCTTCGGCCGGCAGCCGGTGATGCGCGCGAGATCGATCACGGGAATGATCTGGCCGCGAATATCCGCGACGCCGAGAATGTCCCCGCTCGCGCCCGCGACGGCGGTGATCGTCGGCATCGCGAGAATTTCGCGCACCTTGAACACGTTGATGCCGTAGAGTTCCCGTTGCTCCGAGCCCGGCGCCTCGCCGAGCCTGAACAGAAGCAATTCGAACATGTTGCTGCCCGCGAGCCGCACGCGCTGCTCGATATCCTGTTGTGAACTGCTCACCTTGTTCTCCGTTGACGGCATGTGTTTCTGCGTTTGGCGGCGATTTCCGCCGGATGCCTGATTAGCGGCATTAATCGCCGAAACTGTAGGCAGCTGACACGAACGCCGATGCATCATGCAGGTGGCACGGCGCACGTGCGCGGCGCGCCGTTGATCTATACTTTTTCGAATGGTCGGGTTAATGCCTATGAAGGCGCCGCGCGCAAGGCTTTAGGCTCCACACAGGCGCAAGAGAAACCCGTCGCCCAGGCGCAACAACGTTCCCCGCATACAACGGAGGCGCTCGATGGCAACAGTCGCACAGGTTCTGAATTCGAAACCCGACCAGACGGTCTATACGATTGCCGCCACGGCGTCGGTCTTCGATGCAATCAAGATGATGGCCGACAAGCATATCGGCGCGGTGATCGTCACCGAAGGCGATGAGATCGTGGGCATCATGACCGAGCGCGATTACGCGCGCAAAGTCGTTCTGATGGACCGCGCGTCGAAACAGACGCCCGTGCGCGACATCATGACTTCGCACGTGCGCTACGTGCGCCCCGACCAGACCACCGACGACTGCATGGCGCTCATGACCGAAAAGCGCATGCGCCACCTGCCGGTGATCGACAACGGCAAGCTCGTCGGCATGATTTCCATCGGCGATCTGGTGAAGAACATCATTTCCGAACAGCAGTTCACCATCCAGCAGCTCGAGTACTACATTCGCGGCGAGCACACCTGAACCCGGCGCGGCGCGATGATCGAGTTGTAAGCCTTTCGTTATAATCGGCACACTCCGCGTATGCGCGCGGAGTCAGGCTCGCTGCGCGCGCCCGCGCGCGGAAAACGAGAGGAAGGAAGCGCCGCCGATGACACCAATCGCAGCATCCGCTGAAACCGGCCAGCCGCTCGCCGCCGACGCGCCGTTCTTCATCGTGATGAACGCGGGCTCGGGCCGTCAGCAGGCCGACGCGACCCGCGTCGTGCTCGAACGCGAACTCGGCGCGGCGCGGCGGCGCTTCGAGCTGCGCGTGGTGGACGATCCGCGCCGTCTCAGGGAAGTCGCGCGCGACGCGGCAGCGGCGGCGCGCGCGCAGCAAGGCGTCTTGGTCGGCGCGGGCGGGGACGGCACGCTCTGCACCGTCGCCCATGCGGCGCTCGACGCAAACTGTCCGTTCGCCGTGCTGCCGCGCGGCACGTTCAACTATTTCAGCCGTGACCACGGGATTCCCGCCGATCCGGAACAATCCACACGTCTGTTGCTCGACGCGCGCGCGTATCCCGTGCAGGTCGGCTTCGTCAACGGCCGGATGTTTCTCGTCAACGCGAGCCTCGGCCTATATCCGCGTCTGCTGGAAGACCGCGAAATCTACAAACGCCAGTTCGGCCGCAGCCGCCTGGTCGCACTGTGGTCGGCGCTTTCCACGATGCTGAAGCCGCATCGGCACCTGCGCCTGCATATCGATCACGAGGGCAGCACGCAGGAGCTTCGTTCGTCGACACTGTTCGTGGGCAACAACCGCTTGCAGATGGAACAGATCGGCATGCCGAACGAAGCGCGCGCGCTGGAACAGGGTTTGCTCGTGGCGATTGCGCCGCGGCCGGTCGGACGCCTCCTGCACCTGTGGCTGTCGCTGCACGGCGCGGCGGGGCGGCTCTCGGATTCCGAGCACGTCGCGAGCTTCACGTTCACGCACATCACGGTGACGCATCCTTCGAGGAAGCGCAGATTGATCAAGATCGCGACGGACGGCGAGATAGCGAAACTGCAGATGCCGCTGGAATTCCGCGTTTCCGAAAAGCCGCTGCTGCTGCTCAAACCCGAACCGGCCGTAGCGGAAGCGAATCGTTCATGAGCTTGCTGTTGCAGATTTCCGATACGCATTTCGGCACCGAGCGGCCGCAGGTCGTCGCGGCGCTGCTGCGTCTCGTCGATACGCTCGCCCCCGATCTCGTCGTCCTGTCGGGCGACATCACGCAGCGCGCCCGCAAACATCAGTTTGCCGCGGCGCGCGCCTTCGTCGATACGCTCGGCGCGACGCCGACGCTCGTCGTGCCGGGCAATCACGACATTCCGCTCTTCAACGTGTTCGCGCGGATCTTCCGTCCGTATGCGAATCATCAGCGCGCGTTCGGCAACGATCTCGAGCCCGTGTTCGAATCGCCGGAACTGCTCGTGCTCGGCGTGAACACGACACGCCCGTGGCGTCACAAGGACGGCGAAGTGTCGATGCAGCAGATCCGGCGCGTCGCCGCGCGGCTGGAGATGGCGCGCGAGACGCAGTTGCGCGTCGTCATCACGCATCAGCCGGTGGCCGTCACGCGCGCGAAGGACGAGCGCAACCTGCTGCACGGCCGCGAGCGCGCGGTCACGCGCTGGGCGCGCGCGGGCGCCGATATGATTCTGGGCGGACACATTCATCTGCCTTACGTGCTGCCGCTGCACGATACCTTCGCGGGACTGCCGCGCCGCGTGTGGGCGGTGCAGGCGGGCACGGCGCTGTCGTGGCGCACGCGCGGCACCATCGACAATTCGGTGAACGTGATCCGCCACGTCGCGGATTCCGGTGGCGCGCGGCAGACGACGGTCGAGCGCTGGGATTACGCGGAGACGGCCGGGGCGTTCGAAATGATCGCGCGCCACGAACTGGCGCTCGACGGCGCCGCTCCGCGCGTGCCCGTCACGCAGGCCGGATGACGAGTTCGGCGAAACCCGTCGCGGCGTCGTGCTCGCGCGTGTAACGTTCGCCGGCCAGACTCGCGACGAGCAGCTCGGCCGTCGTGCGCACGATGCAGCCCGGCGCCACGTGGCCGCCGAAAACGCGGCCATCGGCATCGGAAATGCTCATGTGCAGGTGCGGACCGTGCTGCGATAGCGTGCCGGCGAGCGTGAGGATTTCCAGGTCGCCGCGCAGTTCGGCAGCGTCGTCGCGGCCGGCGTAGCGCAAACGGGCGACGCTCAGGCTGCCGATCCCCTGGAGCACATACGCAGCCGAAAGGCCGCGCTCGCGAAACGCGTGATCTAGCGCGGCGCGCAGGTCGTCGCCGGGTGACAGACGGAGGGTCATTGCATGCATGGCGGGAGATTCGAGCCTGGTCGCACTCAAGACTACACGCTCGCGGGCGTGAATGGCATGATGGGCGCGACCCGCAGGTCCAGTCCTGGCAGGTTCATTTTCAGGAGCTACCATGAGTTTCGAACTGACGATGCTGGCCTGGACGCTCGTGCTTGCGCTGGTGCAAGTGTTGCTGCCCGCCGTGGTGCGCAATCGCGAAGTCGGCCTCAAGTATCAGGCCGGGCCGCGCGACGCCGCCACGCCGCCGCCCAGCAAGCTCTCCGGCCGGCTGATGCGCGCGCAGTCGAATCTCTTCGAGACGCTGCCGATCTTCGCGATCGCCGTGCTGATCGTCCACGTGACAGGGCGCGAAAACACGCTCACGCATTACGGCGCGCTCGCGTACTTCGTCGCGCGCCTGGTCTACGTGCCGCTGTACGCGGCGGGCGTGCCGTTCGTGCGCTCGCTCGTGTGGCTGGTGTCGATCGTGGGCATCGTGCAGATTCTCGTTCCCATCATCTGAAAGCCATTTGAAGCAGGAGTTTCGGCCATGACCGACCAACCTTCGAGCATCGAGATCGAAACCGCGCCGAATCCCGAATTCGCCGTGATCCTGATGCACGGCCTGGGCGCCGACGCCAACGACTTCGTGCCGCTCGTGCCCGAACTGCGTCTCGCCGACGCGCCCGCCGTTCGTTTCGTGTTTCCCGAGCGCCGGAGATCGCCGTCACCGCCAACAACGGCTACGTGATGCGCGCGTGGTACGACATCCTCTCGTTCGAGGGCATCAACCGGCGCGTGGACGAAAAGGGCATCGTGGCCTCGGTGGAACGCGTGCGCGCACTGATAAAGGAGCAGAACGCGCGCGGCATTCCGAGCGAGCGCATATTCATCGCCGGCTTCTCGCAGGGCGGCGCGATGACGTATCACACCGGACTCACGCACCCCGAGAAGCTCGCGGGGCTGATCGTGCTATCGGGCTACATTCCGTCCGAAGGCGTGATCGACGAATCGCTGAGCGCGGCGAATCGCGGGATTTCGATCTTCGCCGCGCACGGCACATTCGACGACGTGCTCAACGTGAGCCTCGGCGAACAGGCGTGCGAATTCGCGCGCGCTCAAGGCTGCAACGTCGAATGGCACACTTATCCGATGCCGCATTCGGTCTGCATGGAGGAAGTCGAGGCGCTGCGTCTCTGGCTCGGCGCGCGCCTAGCTTCGTAAGGTGTTCGCGAAGAGTTCGAGCACCGCGTTCGCATCCACGCCGATGCACGCGTCGCAATTCGGGCGCGTGTCCCAGTCCGGCGCGCTGCCGTGCATCGACGCGGGCTTCTGGATTGTGAGACCGGCGGCGATGCCATCGGTCAGCACGCGCACCGGGCCGCTGCGCGTCGTGTACGACTCGCGCGCGACCACGAAGGCCGCCGCCGAATAGTCGTGCGCGTAGATGCCGCCCGGCAAGCCTTCCTCGACATGAAAGCGCTCGTAGAAGCGCGAGATGTCCCACACGAAGCCGCCCGCGTCGCTCGCGCTGTCGCGCAGCGAGGCGAGAAACGCCGTCGTCATGATGGTTTCGTGCGTCACGTCGAGACCGACGATCGACACCTTCCACGGCGCGCCGAAGACGATGTCGGCGGCATCGGGGTCGCCGTGCATGTTCGCCTCGGCGGCGGGCGTCACGTTGCCGAGCGTGCCGTTGAAGCCGAACGCGCCGCCCATCACGACGACCTCGCGCACGAGTCCCGCAATGTCCGGATCGTCCTGCAGCGCGAGCGCGAGATTGGTCATCGGTCCGACCGCGAGCAGTGTGATCTCTCCGGGATGCGCGCGCACCGTCTCCACGATGAAGCGATGTGCCGCGCGAGCGTCGACCTGCTTGTCCACGCGTCCAAGGCGCTCGATATCGCCGAGCCCGTCATTGCCGTGAATATAGGGAATCGGCTTCGGCGGCGGGTGTCGCAACGGCCTTGCCGCGCCGCGCGCGACCAGCACGTGCGGCGCGAAACGCGACGCGAGATACAGCGCGTTGGTGGTCGTCGTATCGATACTCGCGTTGCCGAAGACGCTCGTCACGCCGACCAGTTCGATGTCCGGATGCAGCGTCTGGAACACGAACGCAATGGCGTCGTCGATGCCGGGATCGGTGTCGTAGATGATCCGGTGCTTCGTCATGCCGTGGCCGCCATGCATTCGCGCTCGATCAACGTGACCATCTCGCGCCGCAATTCGGCGGGGCTCACGGGCTTGGACAGCACGTCGTGATCGCACGCGAGCGGCACGATGGTCGCGGTGGGCTCCCCCGTCACGACGAGGCAAGGGCACGGCCGGCCGAGCTTCACGGCGCTCAGCATCGCCACCTCGCGCGCGGTCTTGGAATCGCGCAGGCGGAAGTCGGTGATGATGAGATCGGGGAAGCGCTCGATCGTCGCGAGAATCTCCTCGTATTCCTCGAAGTTCGCGGCGGAGTCGTAAAGCACGCCCCATTGCGAAAGCAGCGCTTCGGTGGAGGAGCGCACGAGGCCGTCGTCCTCGACGAGCAGCACATAGCGCCCGGCGAGACGCGCGGCGTCGGCGGCATCGGAGCGCGCCGGCGAGCGCCCCGAGGGCGTGTCGGGCGACGGCCCGCACAACGGCATTTCCAGCGAAAAGCGCGAGCCGCGCCCCGCGGTCGACTTCAGTTCGATGCGGTGCTGATCCAGCATCGACATGACCGCGTTGACGATAGAAAGTCCGAGTCCCAGCCCCTTGTCGCGGTCCTGCTCGGGGTTGTCCACCTGAAAGAACGGCTGAAAGATGGCATCGAAATAATCGGCGGGAATGCCGATGCCGTTGTCCAGCACGTCGATGCGCGCGCGCGTCGCCGAACGCACCACGCCGACGATCACCGTAGGCTTTGACGCCTTGTTCTTGTCCGCGTACTTGATGGCGTTCGACACCAGATTCGCGACCGCGCGTCCGAGCCAGTGCGCGTCGCTGCGCACGCAGACGATGTCTTCCTTCGGCAACCGCAGGCGCAATTCGACGCCCCGGCTCATCGCGAACGGCCGCAGTTGCGCGGCCGCTTCCTCGACGATCTGCCGCACGTCGAACACGTGATAGCGAGGCACGACGCGCCCCGATTCCAGACGCGACAGATCGAGCACCGCGTTCAGGAGCCGCGCTAGGATCACGGAGGAACGCCCGCATTCGCTCATGAGCCGCTCAGCCTGGGCGAATTCGCCGTTGCGGATGGCTTCGGCGGCGGCCTGGAGGAACAGATTCAGCGCGTGCATCGGCTGGCGCAGGTCGTGCGTCGCGGCGGCGAGGAAGTTGGACTTGTCGCGGCTCGCGGTCTGCGCGGCGATCATCTGCTGTTCGCGCAGCGCGAGCAGCGCGTTGGTCTTGTTCTCCTGATCCTTCTTCGACACTTCGAGCTCGCGGTTCTTGCGCCCGAGCGAGACATTGGCGCGGCGCAGTTCGTCGTTGAGCGAGGCGAGCGCGCGCTCCGAGCTGTAACGCTCGCGCGACACCCGCTCGGCGTGCGCGCAGACGCCATGCCCGACGACCACGACGTTGAACATATAGAACAGCCCGGCGAAGAAATCTTCGGTGTTGAGCAGATGAATCGTGATCTGCGCCAGCACGACCGACGCCATCGTGACAATGCCGACCGACAGCGCGACGCGCGAGCGCAAATAGAAAAAGCTGAACTGGAAGAACAGCGAGAGATACAGGCCGATGAAGTACTGCGTGTAGTTATAGGGCGCGGGCGTGATCGCGACCATCGTCAGGATCAGGGCCAGCAGGCCGTAGATGCCGGTGAGAATCACGCGATGTGCGGTCGCATGCGTGCGGAACGACGGCCGCAGCACGAGCGCGACCATGACGATCAGCAGCGCGACGCCCGCGAAGCGCAGCGCGAGAATATCGGTCAGACGCACGTTGAGCGTCGTGTTGCGGCGAACGAAGCTGAAATCCCACCACAGAAAGCACGTCCAGATGACGAGCGCGAGCAGCGCGGACGCGCGCCGGAACGCACAGAAGCGCTGGCTGTGGTCTTCGAGAAACTGCCTCTCGAGCGCGGGATCGGAGAACGGCGCCGGAATCGAGAGATTGCGCACCAGGCTCGCGCCGGCTTCACGCGCGGCGGCGGACAGAATCCCTGGATTGCGCACGCTGGCGGCGCGCCTGGGTACGGCCATCTTCATGCTCGCTCACGGATCGGGGTTGTTTACTTTAGGCCAACACGGTCATACCAATACGCCTTTTTTTAGCAATTCGCCGTTATAACCGGAAATTATTGCGGTTTTTTGGCGGATTTTTCCGGGCGATATGAGGTGAGGGCGCGGGAGAGAAAGAAGGAAGGGGGCGAACGGCGAGCGTCAGAAGTTTGCTCGCCGTTTCGAAGGACAGCCACAACGAATGCCCCTCGCTCGACCGAGGGCGGGTCTTGCCGGATATCGCTTCAGGATTTCGGCTTGGCCTTGGTGGTGCGCTTCGTGACCTGCATTTCCTTCGCGCCTGTTGCCTTCGCCGGTGAGGCTTTGGTGCCGGCGGTTTTCTTGCGGCTGGACATTTCCGTTTCGGCGGGCTGGCTCGCCTGAGCCTTGCGTGGGGATGGCATGATGACCTCCTTCAGTGCGTGTCCATATCGACACACTGATAACCATAGGATGCGCCCAGCCGGTATTCAAGACACGGCGCGGCTCGCGCGTCATGCATCGGCAAAAAACTTCTGAGGACGAAGCATTTCGTTCAATGCGCGGGCGACGAGCACGGCTTCAGCGAATCAGCTTCAGTCCCGCCGGCAGCGTTTCGCCGAACACGCGGCCTTCATCGGCGCGATCGAGCTCGACGGTTTCGCGCACCATCGCGATCCACGCGTGCGCAGCGCCCATCGCCTCCAGACGCTGCACGACGGCGGCTCGCGCGTCGTCGGACACATCGCGCGAGCGGTCGCCGGTCATGCGGGCGATCTGCACGGCGGCGAACGCGGCGGGATCGACCTTCTTCCAGTCGAGCGCGAGGAGCGCATCGA
Organism: Caballeronia hypogeia; assembly: GCF_001544875.2. Taxonomy (GTDB): domain Bacteria; phylum Pseudomonadota; class Gammaproteobacteria; order Burkholderiales; family Burkholderiaceae; genus Caballeronia; species Caballeronia hypogeia. The sequence goes on along the minus strand of NZ_FCOA02000006.1, from coordinate 97,959 downwards.
GCCAGCTCACGGCGATGTCGGGCGGCACGACGCCGTGCGCGCTGCCGTAGAACGGCGCACGCGCGCCGATGCGGCCCAGCGCCCACCAGCTCTGCACGTTCTCCGAGGGCTTTTTGAGCCGCGTGAGCAGCCACTCACCGACCTCGATCTTGCGTTCCACCGGCACGCGTTCGAGCGATGCCGCGAGCCGCACCATGTCCTCGTAGCCCGCGCGCGCCGCGCCCGCGGCCCGGCGATAGCGGCTGGTTCCAGGCGGCTGCAGCACGAAGGCCATGTCATCGAGCAGCTTCAGTTGCGCGGCTTCCGGCAGGCCACCCGCCGCGCGACGCCAGAGCGTCCACCACTCGGACCAGATCTGGCTTTCGTTGCTGTACTGAATGCCCTGATCGAACAGCGTCCACAATTGTTCGACACGCCATTCGTCGAGCGGATGCCCGAAGCCCGGGCGCATGCAGAAGCCCGCGAGATTGAGCCAGGAACGCTCGTGATCGGCGCTGCGGCGGCGTTTCTTCGCGCGGTCCCACAACGCGCCGAACAGCTCACGCAAGAGCGCGATGTCCCATGTATCGCGCGTGCCGAGCGTTTGTTCGAGCTGCGCGCGCAAGCGTTTGACTTCCTTCGGACCGACGTCCTGCGACTTCGCGCCGAAGGTGCGGTCGATCAGTTCGATGGCTTTGGGCAGAGCGGGATGCGTTTCGCTCGCGGTCTGGTCGTTCGCGGGCGGTTCGCCGCGTAGCTGGAATTCGAGCAGCCAGCGTTTCGCCGGATCGCCGACGGCGGTGCAATGCATTTCCAGCGTCCCGACTTCGGTGAGCGAGGTCGTGAGTTGCACCGGCGTTTCGCGCGCGCGGCCGTGGTCGGCGGCGTGCGGATCGACGACCGTCGCGATCGGCGGCAGCCGCACATAGTCGCCCGATGCCGCGCCGAGATCGGCGAGATCGCCTGCCTGATGAGCCGTCTCCGTCACCGACGACGCCAGGTGAAAGCGCACCGGCGCACCGAGCGTGAGCGCGAAGGTGCGGTCGGAGAGATGAATCGGCTGGCCTTCCTCGGTGCCGCGCGGCAGCACGCACACGCCGCGCGTGGCCTGCGCATCGTCCTCCAGCAGCAGGAAGAAGCTGCGCGCCGAGCCGCCGCCGATGCGCGGCGCATGGCCCGCGCGCGCGAGCGCATAGGCCACCGCGCCACGCGCGACGGCGACATCGGGATGGTTGTTTGCGAGTACGTTGACGGGCTCGCCGCGCCAGCCGGAAAGCGTGTCGGCGATACGGCGCGCGAGCGGACCGGCGCGAAACACGCCGCCGTTCAACAGCAAGGTGTCCGGAATGGCGAGCGTTTCGGCTGCGACGCCGAGCGCCTTGCGCGCTTCGTGCGCGTGCTGGCCGAGAAACGCCGCGATATGCCGCGTGATGGCCGCATCGCTCGCGTACGGCAGCCCGAACTCGACAATGCCGCCGCGCCCGCGGCTCGGGCGGTCGCTCGCGGACACCATCGGAAAGAAACCTTCGACGATGATCCGCTCGATCTCGTCGCGCGTGACTTCTGCGGAACGCGCGCCGCCGATGAGCTTCGAGCCCGCGCCGAGCAGCGTGATCGATGTGGAGTCGGGCGCATTTTCGCCGAGCAGTTGCTCTTTCGCGGCGCGGCAGCGCTCGACCAGTTGCGACAGACGCCCGGCGGACAGCCGCGCATCGTGGCCCGCGAGACGCTTCTCGACGAGATGCGCGAGCGCGAGGTCCATGTTGTCGCCGCCGAGCATCAGATGGTTGCCCACGCCAATGCGTGTCAGCGCCGGCTCGCCGTCCTCCATCGACACCTGAATGAGCGTGAGGTCGGTCGTGCCGCCGCCCACGTCGACGATCATCGCGAGGCGCGTGCCCGCGAGCTCTTCCGCGAGCGTCTCGCGATGATGAAACAGCCAGTCGTAGAACGCGGCCTGCGGCTCCTCCAGAAGTCGCAGCGTTTCGAGTCCGGCCATGCGCGCGGCTTCGAGCGTCAGGGCTCGCGCGCCTTCGTCGAAAGAAGCTGGCACGGTCAGCACGACGTCCTGCGCGTCGAGCGGCGCATCCGGAAAGCGCTCGTTCCACGCGGCGTGAACGTGCGCCAGATAGCTCGCGCTGGCGATCACGGGCGAGATTTTCTCGACCTCGTCGCCCGCGCCCCACGGGAGAATCGGCGCGAGGCGATCCACCGCGGCATGCGAGAGCCAGCTCTTCGCGCTCGACACGAGCCGTCCGGGCACCTGCGCGCCGAGCGTGCGCGCGAATCGGCCGATCACGGCGGGCGCTTCCATCTCGCCCCACGGCAGTTGCAGATCGGCCGATTTGAGTTCGCCCGGCGCGAAGTGATAGCGCAGCGAAGGCAACAGCGGCAGCGCGGCGACTTCGCCCGCGCCGACGAGCTGGTCAATGTCGAACACCCGGATCTCGTTCGAGCCGCTTTCCGCGTAAGCGACGACCGTATTGCTCGTCCCCAGGTCGATGCCGACGCTGTACCGTGCCGCCTTTTTCTTGCGCGCGGACACTTACAGGCCCATGCCCTGATCGATGCCCGAGTTCGCGCCGCCGCGCACGTCGAACTCGACCTTCCAGCGCTCGGACGAGCCGCGCGGAATCGCTTCGAGTTCGAGCGTGCCCGTTTCGGTCACGCGCGCGTGCAGCTTGACCGGCACGACTTCGCCGGGCGTGCGGCCTTCGGGCGGCAAGGACGCCTCGATCTCTTCGAGCTCCTGCAGCTCGTCTGGCTGCCAGTATTCGAGCAAGGTGCCGACGGTGTCCTGCCGGCGCACCGACGAACCGAAGAAGCGGAAGTGCACCGGTTCGCCGACGATCAGCCCGAATTCCTGCGCGGGCAGTTCGGCGTCCGTGCCTTCCTCCATGCCGAACGGCGCGACGCACAGCGCAGACACGGGCGGCTCCAGCCCGGGCACGGCGGGCATCGCCGATTCGACCGCGACGTAATACGCGCGCGCCGTGCCGCCACGGATGCGCACGCCCTTGCCGCGCCGCACGTAGCCGTAATAGGCCGCGCCGCGCGCGACCGCGAGATCCAGGTCGGCGCCTTCGAGCAGACGCGCGGGCGGCGCGTTCTCGCCGGCGAGCCAGGCATTGAGCGTCGTCATCACGCGCTCGACGAGCAGCGGGGACTTGAACACGCCGCCGTTGAACAGCACGACGGTCGGATGCAGCAGCGTCGCGCCTTCGCGGGCCTCGTGGTGCAAACCTTCGACTTCGGCGAGCGCGTTCACCTGACGTCCGAGGAACGCGGCGAGATGACGCGTGACGGCGGCATCCTGCGCGTACGGCAAGCCCAGTTGCGTGAGGCCGACGCGCGCGCGCGACACCGGCCGCGCGGCTGCATCGACTTGCGGGAAGAAGCCTTCGAGCAGGATTTGCGTGAGTTCGGCGCGCGTGAGCTCGGTGCGCAGCGATCCGCCGATCAGCTTCGAGCCACGGCTCGGCACGACGAGCGGCACGGCATCGACGGAAGGATCGGACAGCAGCGTTTCCTTGGCCGAACGGCACGCGTACGTGAGCGCGCGCAACTGCCAGGGATCGGGCTGCGTGCCCGCCTGGGCGAGCTTGCGCGCGACGGTGTGCGCGAGCGCGAGGTCCATGTTGTCGCCGCCGAGCAGAATGTGCTCGCCGACCGCCACGCGATGCAGTTCCAGATTGCCTTCACGCTCGACCACCGCGATCAGCGAAAGATCGGTCGTGCCGCCGCCGACATCGACGACGAGGATCACATCGCCTACCTTGACCTGTTTGCGCCAGTTGCCGCTCGACTTCTGAATCCAGCTATAGAGCGCCGCCTGCGGCTCTTCGAGCAGCGTCATGCGCGTGTAGCCGGCAGCCGCCGCCGCTTCGGCGGTGAGCTCGCGCGCGGCGGGATCGAAGGATGCGGGGATCGTCACGGTGACGTCCTGCTGATCGAACGGCGCATCCGGATGCGCGTGATTCCACGCTTCGCGCAGGTGCGTCAGATAGCGCACCGAGCTTTCCAGCGGCGACACGCGCTCGACTTCCTCGGGCGCATCCGACGGCAGAATGGCCGCGCGGCGATCGACGCCCGGATGGCACAGCCAGCTTTTCGCGCTGGAGACGAGGCGGATCGGCGTGCCCGCGCCGCGCGTGCGCGCCAGTTCGCCGACGATGAACTTGCGCTCCTGCGTCCACGGCAGCGTCAGATCGCCGGGCGCGAGCTCGTTCTCGTGCGGCAGGTACAGGAATGACGGCAGCAGATCGCGCTCTTCGGCGGCGCCCGGCGCGGTCAGTTGCGCGACCGGCAGCACGCCTTGCGCGGTCTTTTCGCCGTCGCTCGCGCTCATGTCGACATAGGAGAGCGCGCAATGCGTCGTGCCGAGATCGACGCCGATCGAGTAGCGCGCCTGGCTCTGGTTCGTATCGATATCGCTCACAGTTCCACCTCCGCCGGCGCGACGATGCTCGCATCATGGGACGGCGCGAGCTTCGGCAGGCGCGTGTCCTCGACCTTCCAGCCGCGATGGCTGATGCTGCCGTTGAACGGCGCTTTGCCCACCACATTGCCCGTCAGGCGCACGGCGCTGGCGTCGAAACCTTCCTGCAGCGTGATGCGGCTGCCTTCGGCCTCGCTGCGCACCGGCTTGACCGTGAAATGCTCGCGCAGGACCGCGCGGCAGCCGTCGTGCACGAGGCGGGCGGCCGCGCCGATATCGGCGTCGCTGTAATTGACGATGTCCTCTTCGACGAAATCGATGAAACGCGCATCGCGCTGCAAGAGCCCGAGCAGTTGCAGCGCGGCGACCGGACTGGCTTCGGTGAGCGCGGAGGGCGCGGGTGGAACCGGCGCGGGCGCGGGCTCGACGGGCGCTGCGGCGGGCTTCGGCGTTTCGGGGGCGAAGTCGGGGGCTTCGGGCGCTTCGCGCAGACGCTGCACGCGTCCCGCGAACGCGGCGTTGCCCAGAACGCCGAAAAAGACGCCGAAGGCAATGCCTATCCTGCCGAAAAAGCCTGGATTCATGTCGGTCATGTGATGCTCCTGTAGGCCGCGCGAGGACGACCCTTATCCTCGGGCGGCGCGGGTGGCCGGTGTTCGGTGCCGTATTGGCTGGGGTGATGCCGGGATTTGTCTGTTCGTGCGGCCTTCGGGCGGCATTCAGGCGGTCCGGCAGGCGCGAGAGAACACGAAAAACGTCAACGGCCTTTATACCGTATCCCGATATTTTCCATGATGTCGCACCCTGGCCGGAAAAACGCGCCGGATCGAGCCGGCGGCAGCGGGCCTCATTCTCGCGATTTGCGCCGCCAAGTCAAGGCGCGGCGGGCTTTCCGGCGATTTCGGATGCGTTTTACGCCTTGTAGCCGATCTTGCGCAGCAGGTCCTTGCGCCACTGCACGTCCTCGGCCGTTTCGACGCCGAGCGGCGGCAGTCCGTCCACCACGCCGACAATGCCGCGCCCCTGATCCGTCTGCGCGATGAGCACCTGCGTCGGATTGGCGGTCGCGCAGAAGATGCGGCAGACCTCGGGCACGGCCTTGACGGTATTGAGCACGTTCACGGGAAAGAAGCCGTCGCCGAGCACGATGATGAAGCTGTGCCCCGCGCCGATGCTCTGCGCGTTGCGCGCGGCCAGCTCGACGCAATGCTCGTCCGTGCCCGAGGTCCGCACGAGCCGCTTGCCCGAGGCCTCGCAGAACGCGAGCCCGAAGCGGATGCCGGGCACCGCGCCGACCAGCGCCTCGTGCAGGTCCTCGACCGTCTTGATGAAGTGCGACTGGCCGAGAATGAAGTTCGTGTCCTCGGGCTTGTCGATGGCGATGGCGAGCAGTTCCATGGCGGATCTCCGGTGCGCGCTGGGGCTTCCATGGTAGGCGGTTTTTATTCGCGCATTTCGAAGCCCGCGAGATACGCGGCCGGATCGCCGCCGTCCCACACGCGGCCGTCGATGAACGTCGCCGCGCGTCGCTCGCCCGGCGCCGCGATGCCCATCGATTGCGCGGCTTCGCGATACAGCGCGATCTGGTTCACCGACGCGGCGACGGCGGCGGCGTCGATAGCGTCGGAAAGCAGGCCCCAGCGACGGTATTGCGTGATGAACCACAGCCCGTCCGATACGCGCGGATAGTTGACCGCGCCTCCATCGAAGAAGCGCACCGGCAGGGCGCGGGCGTCGCCGCCGTCCGGCGCGGCAAGTCGCGGCTCGATCAGCGTGCCCGGCACGCCGAGCAGTTCCGGCGACGCCAGCGCCTCCGCGATCTCCACGCGATGCGCCGGTTCGTCGAGCCACGCGCACGCGTCGAGCATCGTGCGCACCAGCGCGCGCGCAGTGTTCGGATAGAGCGCCGCGAAATCGCGCCGGCACGCGAGCACCTTCTCGGGATGATCCGGCCAGATCTCGCTCGTGTACGCGACCGTGCTGCCCGCGCCGCGCGCCTGCGCGACCGCGTGCCACGGCTCGCCCGCGCAAAAGCCGTCGAGCGCGCCTTCGACCAGCGCATCGGCCATGCGCGGCGGCGGAATCACGACGCTCCGCACGTCGCGCAGCGGATGCAGGCCGCTTGCCGCGAGCCAGTAGTAAAGCCACATCGCGTGCGTGCCGGTCGGGAAGGTCTGCGCGATGACGGGCGGACGTCCGAGCGCACGCAGCGCCTCCTTCACGCTCGCGCCTTCGCGGATCGCATCGGCGAGCGGGCGCGACAGCGTGATCGCCTGGCCGTTGCGGTTGAGCACCATCAGCACGGCCATGTCCGCCCGCGGCCCGCCGATGCCCAGTTGCACGCCATAGACGAGGCCGTAGAGCGCGTGGGCGGCGTCGATTTCGCCGGAGAGCAGCTTGTCGCGCACGGCGGCCCACGAAGGCTGGCGGCACAGCTCGATGGTGACGCCGTGCCTGGCGCCGAGATCGCGCAGCGCGGCGACGGCAAGCGGCGCGGCGTCGGAGAGCGCGACGAAGCCGAGCCGCAGATGCGTGCGTTCGGGCGCGGAAGTAATGATGTTCATAAGGGTGTCGATGAGGCTAAAGCAGATCGGCCATCGCGAGCAGCTGGCGCGCGATCTCCGCGACCTTCACGCCCTGATCCATCGCGTGCTTGCGCAGCGCGGCGTAGGCATCGTTTTCGGACATGCCGCGCTTGTCCATCAGGAGCCGCTTCGCGCGGTCGATGACCTTGCGCTGCTCCAGCTCGTTCTCCACTTGCGCGAGCCGCTGACGCAGCTTTTCCTCGTGCGCGAAGCGCGCCAGCGCGACGTCGATGATCGGCGCGAGACGTTCGGGCGCGAGTCCTTCGACGGAATACGCGGTGACGCCTGCGCCGACGGCCGCGCGGATGAATTGCTGGTCGGCGTCGTTGCTGAACATCAGCACGGGGCGCGGCGCGGCCTTGTTCATCACCGCGAGCTGTTCGAGCGTATCGCGCGAAGGGGACTCGGTATCGACGATGACGACATCGGGCTTCTGGCTCTCGACGGCCGCATGCAATGCGGCGGGCGCGGCGACTTCGGCGAGCATGTCGTAGCCCATGCGCGCAAGCTGCTCGCGCAAGTCGCCGATGGGCTTGTCGGTGTCGGTGACGAGCAGGACGCGAAGCCTGCGGGCAGCGGAAGACGACGTCATGCGAAGTGCCTGGGTGCAGCGCTTGCGTTACGCGGCATGCGCGAATCCTTCGGTCGCGTGGACGCGTTTCGCGAACTCGACCGCTTCGCCGATCGCCCCGCCGATCAGGATCACGGCGGGACTGCCGAGACCGGCTTCGGTGGCTTCCTGCGCGAGGCGGTCGAGCGTCGTGACGAGACGCCGTTCCTGCTGCGAACCGGCGTTCTGCACGACGGCGGCGGGCGTGTTCGCGGATAGCGTCTCCAGCAACGACGCCGTGAGGCTCGCGATGCGGTTCATGCCCATATAGATGGCAAGCGTGGTGCCGGTAGCGGCGAGCGCGGCCCAGTCCGGCTGGCTGTGATCCTGCATGTGCGCGGTGACGAAAGTCACGCCCTGACAATGATCGCGATGCGTGAGCGAGATGCCGAGTCCCGCCGCCGCCGCGAATCCCGACGACACGCCGTTGACGATGTCGACTGAAATGCCGGCTTCACGCAACGCGCTGATCTCTTCGCCCGCTCGACCGAAGAGCAATGCATCGCCGCCCTTGACGCGCACGACGTGCAGGCCCTTTTTCGCATAACGCTGCATCAGACGCTGAATGAACGCTTGTGGCGTTGACTTGCAGCCGCCGCGTTTGCCGACGCGGATCACGCGCGCATTCGGCGCGAGCGTGACGATGTCGGCGTTCGCGAGATCGTCGACGAGCAGGATGTCGGCGGCGGCGAGCGCTTTCGAGGCGCGCAGGGTCAGGAGGTCGAGGTCGCCGGGACCTGCGCTCAATAAAGTGACCTTGCCTTTCACATTGACGTTGCTCATCGTGGCTTCCTGGTTCTTGCCTTGCGATGACGGAGCGGATCACGCGTGCTCGCATCGCGGTATGTGGGTCGCATCGGCTCGGCAAACGAAAAAAGCGTCCGCTCGCGCCGCCGCACGAAAAGGGACGCCGTTGCCCTGGCTTCTGCTGTTGTGACTGCTCGTGTGACTGCTCTGGTGTTCAAGCGCAGCGAACGCCGTTGCTCGCGGCGCTTTCATCAATGCAATAAGCGGGCCATTGCGTGGCAAGCGCGCTTTGCCGTCGTGCCATGCACTGTCCTTGTGCGCGTTCGATGCGCGCGGCACCGCTTCGGCGCGTGCGTGCTTCGCATGAGTGAGTGAACGGGCTAACCGGATCGTACAAAATTTTAACGCACGCAGGATCGAACGCCTCGACGTGCCGCGCACCTTCGCACGCCATCAGTGCTGCGTCGCACCAACGCTGTGCCCGCCTGCATCGAAACGCGACTTCGCCCGGGTTGTGCACGAGTCGCGTACGTATCCATCAAAGCCTTGTCCAGCAAGCGTTTCCAGCCGATGCCACGCGCATGGCATAGCCCTTGCCTTATGTCTCGCCATCGGATCAACGGCGATCCGTCCTGAATACAGCGCCCGGCAGGTAGAAGCCATGCGGGCATCGGACAACGGCGTCCCCCGCATCGGCTAACCGGCCGCATGCGCGGGACGCCTTTCTTTTTGGCGGAAAGAAGATGGACAAAGCCACCCGGATCGATCTCTTCAGCATGCGCAGCGCGCCGATGCGCGCCTTCCATCTCACATGGATGGCGTTCTTCGTGTGCTTCTTCGCGTGGTTCGCGTGCGCGCCGCTGATGCCGCTCATCAAGCGCGAATATGGCCTCACCGCCGATCAGGTCGCCAACATCAACATCGCGGCCGTGGCGGTGACGATTCTCGTGCGTCTCGTCGTCGGACCGATGTGCGATCGCTTCGGCCCGCGCAAGGTGTATAGCGCGCTGCTGCTGGCGGGCTCGCTGCCGGTGGTCGGCGCCGCGCTCTCCACGGGTTACGACAGCTTCCTGTGGTGCCGTCTCGCGATCGGCGCGATCGGCGCGAGCTTCGTCATCACGCAGTACCACACGTCGGTGATGTTCGCGCCTAACGTGGTCGGCACCGCGAACGCGACGACCGCCGGCTGGGGCAACGCGGGCGCGGGCGCGGCTCAAGCCATCGTGCCGCTGCTGGTCGCCGCCGCGATCGCGCTGGGCACGGGCGAGGCATCGGCATGGCGCGTCGCGCTGATCGTGCCGGGCGTCGCAATGCCGATCATGGCGTTCTTCTACTGGCGCTATACGCAGGACTGCCCGCAAGGCGATTTCGCGACGCTGCGCCGTGCGGGCATCGCGATCGACGGCGGCAAGAAGGGCGGCTGGCAGAGCTTCGTGACCGCGTGCTCGAACTATCGCGTGTGGATGCTGTTCGTCACGTATGGCGCGTGCTTCGGCGTGGAGGTGTTCATCCACAACATGGCGGCGATCTATTACGTCGATCACTTCAAGCTCTCGCTCGCGCAAGCGGGCATGGCGGCGGGCAGCTTCGGTCTGCTCGCGCTGTTCGCCCGCGCGCTCGGCGGCTGGCTCTCCGATAAAGCCGCCGCGAAGAAGGGCCTCGATGTCCGCTCGACGCTGCTGTTCGCGCTGATCGCGGGCGAAGGCATCGGCCTCTATGCGTTCGCGCATGCGCCGAGCGTGGTGCTCGCCATCGTTGCGATGCTCGTGTTCGGTCTCTTCACGCACATGGCGTGCGGCGCGACCTACGCGCTCGTGCCGTTCATCGACCGCAAGGCGCTCGGCGGCGTGGCCGGCGTGATCGGCGCGGGCGGCAACGTCGGCGCGGTCGCGGCGGGCTTTCTGATGAAGGGCCTCGGCAACGTGCAAGCGACGCTCTCGATGCTCGGCGTGATCGTCGCGGGCACGGCGCTGTGCGCGCTCGCGGTGCGCTTCTCGCCGGAACACAAGGCACGCGAAGCCGCGCTGCGCGAACGCGCGCTTGCCGCCAACAACGTCATTGCAAACTAAAGGTCTCCGTCATGAAAATCGTCGTCATCGGTCACGGCATGGTCGGCCACAAGTTCCTCGAATGTCTCGCCGAGAGTGGCAACGAGACCTTCGATGTCACCGTGCTCTGCGAAGAACCGCGCGCCGCTTATGATCGCGTGCATCTCACGGAATTCTTCACGGGCAAGAGCGCGGACGATCTTTCGCTCGTGCAGGAAGGCTTTTTCGAGCGCTCGGGCTATGCGCTGAAGCTCAACGCACGCGCAGTGTCAATCGATCGCGCGGCGCAAACGGTCACGGCATCGAACGGCGATGTGTTCGCCTACGACAAGCTCGTGCTCGCGACGGGCTCGTATCCGTTCGTGCCGCCGGTGGAAGGCCGCGATCGCGCGGGCTGCTTCGTGTATCGCACGATCGAGGATCTCGAAGCGATGCAGGCCTTCGCCGCGCATTCGAAAGTGGGCACGGTCGTCGGCGGCGGTCTGCTCGGTCTCGAAGCCGCGAAGGCGTTGTGCGATCTCGGCGTGCAGACGCACGTGGTCGAATTCGCGCCGCGCCTGATGGCCGTGCAGGTCGACGATGGCGGCGGCCGCGTGCTGCGCGGCAAGATCGAGGAACTCGGCGTGACGGTGCACACGGGCAAGAACACGCTCGCGATCGTCGAGGGCGAAGGCTGCGCGAACCGCATGAACTTCGCGGACGACACGCATCTCGACACCGACATGATCGTGTTCTCCGCAGGCATTCGTCCGCGCGACGATATCGCGCGCGCGGCCGGTCTTTCGATCGGCGCGCGCGGCGGTATCGTGATCGACGACGCCTGTCGCACGAACGACGAGCATATCTTCGCGATCGGCGAATGCGCGCTGTGGCAAGGTCAGTTGTTCGGTCTGGTCGCGCCGGGTTACGACATGGCGCGCATCGTCGCGAAGCAGATCATCGGAGAGGAAGCGGCGTTCGCGGGCGCGGACATGAGCACCAAGCTCAAGCTGATGGGTGTGGATGTCGCGAGCATCGGCGATGCGCACGGCAAGACGCCCGGCAGCCGAACGTATCAGTACAGCGACGAGCGCAAGCAGGTCTACAAGAAGATCGTCGTCTCCGATTGCGGCAAGTTCCTGCTGGGCGGCGTGATGGTCGGCGACGCCGCCGAATACGGCACGCTGCTGCAGATGATGCTGAACAGAATCGAGCTGCCCGAGGCGCCCGAGTTCCTGATCCTGCCTTCGAGCGACGGCCGAGCAAAGCCCGCGCTGGGCGTCGAAGCCTTGCCCGATGGCGCGCAGATCTGCTCCTGCAACAACGTGAGCAAGGCGGAAATCTGCGCGGCGGTGTGCGCGGGCTCGACCAGCATCGGCGCGATCAAGGCGTCGTGCAAGGCGGGCGCATCGTGCGGCGGCTGCGTGCCGCTCGTCACGCAGGTGATGAAGTCGGAGATGAAGAGACAGGGTCTCGCCGTCAACAATCATCTGTGCGAGCACTTCCCGTATTCGCGGCAGGAGCTGTATCACATCGCGCGTGTTGAAGGGCATCGCACGTTCGGTTCGCTGCTCGCGAAGCACGGCAACGGGCGCGGCTGCGATGTCTGCAAGCCTGCCGTCGCGAGCATTCTCGCGTCGTGCTGGAACGAGTTCGTCCTGAAGAAAGAGCACGCGAGCCTGCAGGATTCGAACGATTATTACCTCGCCAACATTCAGCGCGACGGCACGTATAGCGTCGTGCCGCGCATGCCGGGCGGCGAAGTGACGCCCGATGGCCTGATCGCCGTCGGCCAGGTCGCGAAGAAGTACGGCCTCTATACGAAGATCACGGGCGGCCAGCGCGTCGATATGTTCGGCGCGCGCGTCGAGCAGTTGCCGTTCATCTGGGAAGAGCTGATCGATGCGGGCTTCGAATCGGGGCATGCCTATGGCAAGGCTTTGCGCACGGTGAAGTCGTGCGTCGGTTCGACGTGGTGCCGCTATGGCGTCGGCGATTCGGTGGGTCTCGCGATCGAGCTGGAGAACCGCTACAAGGGTTTGCGCACGCCGCACAAGATCAAGTTCGGCGTGTCGGGCTGCACGCGCGAATGCGCCGAGGCGCAAGGCAAGGACGTCGGCGTCATCGCCACGGAGAAGGGCTGGAATCTGTACGTGTGCGGCAACGGCGGCATGAAGCCGCGCCACGCGGAACTGATCGCATCCGATCTCGACCACGACACGCTCGTGCGCTACATCGACCGCTTCCTGATGTTCTACGTGCGTACGGCGGACCGCCTGCAACGCACGAGCGTATGGCGCGACAACCTCGAAGGCGGCCTCGATTATCTGATCGATGTCGTCATCAACGACAAACTCGATATTGCCGCCGAACTCGAAGCGGAAATGCAGCTCGTCGTCGATACCTACGAGGACGAGTGGAAGAAGGCGGTCACCGATCCGCACACGCGCAAGCGCTTCCGTCACTTCGTCAACAGCGAACAGGGCGATGCGAACGTGACCTTCGTCGAGGAGCGCGGCCAGATTCGCCCCGCGACAGTCGAGGAACGCAAGTCGAAGCTGAACGATATCCCCGTCGTAGTCGAAACCGTCTGATTCATCGTCAATACAAGGAGCACATCATGAACGACCGCATCGAACAGGACTGGACCGCCGTTTGTGAACTGGACGACATCGTGCCGGATACGGGCGTCTGCGCACTCGTGAAGGGCGCGCAAGTCGCCGTGTTTCATCTCGGCGGGGAAGACGCGACCGTGTACGCGATCGACAACTACGATCCGCATTCGCAGGCAGCGGTGCTGTCGCGCGGTATCGTCGGCAGTCTGGGCGAGCGCATCGTGGTCGCATCGCCCATCTACAAGCAGCACTTCGATCTGCGCACCGGCGAATGCCTCGAAACGCCGGAGTATTCGGTGAGCGCGTATCGCGTGAAGGTCGCGGGCGGCAAGGTGTGGGTCGCCGCATGAAAACCGAATATGCGGTTGCGGGCCATGCCGCGCTGACCGATGCCGCGCCACGTCAACGCCTCGTCGTGATCGGCAACGGTATGGCGGGCATGCGCACGGTCGAGGAGCTGCTGAAGATCGCGCCCGGCCTGTATGACATCACCGTGTTCGGCGCCGAGCCGTACGGCAACTACAACCGCATTTTGCTGTCGCCGGTGCTCGCGGGCGAGAAGAGCGTCGACGACATCATTCTCAACACGCGCGAGTGGTACGAGGCGAACGGCATCACGCTACATGCGGGCGATGCCGTGACGCAGATCGATCGCGCGCGGCGCATCGTGCGTTCGGAGAAGGGCGTCGAGGCGCGTTACGACCGTTTGCTGATCGCGACCGGCTCGAAGCCTTTCATCATTCCGGTGCCGGGTTGCGAGCTGCCGGGCGTGATCGCGTTTCGCGACATCCAGGACGTCGAGACCATGCTCGACGCCGCGCGCGATCATCGTCATGCGGTGATCATCGGCGGCGGTCTGCTCGGGCTCGAAGCGGCGAACGGATTGCAGCGGCAGGGCATGTCGGTGACGGTCGTGCATGCGACCGACAGCCTCATGGATCGCCAGCTCGACGCCACCGCCTCCGCGTTGCTCAAGCGCTCGCTCGAAGCAAAGGGTCTGCGTTTCGCGATGGCTGCGCAGACCACCGAGATCATCGGCGAGGATCGCGTGCGCGCAGTGCGTTTCGCCGATGGCACGCAGATCGACGCCGACCTCGTCGTGATGACGGCGGGCGTGCGGCCCAACATCGCGCTCGCGAAAGAAGCCGGGTTGCATTGCGAGCGCGCGATCGTCGTCGACGACACGCTGCAGACCTTCGATCCGCGCGTCTATGCGGTGGGCGAATGCGTGCAGCATCGTTCGGCGACCTTCGGTCTCGTCGCGCCGATCTGGGATCAGGCGCGCGTGGCGGGCGCGCATCTCGCGGGCGCGGGGCATCGGCGTTATGTGCAGAGCGCGACCGCGACCAAGCTCAAGGTGACCGGCGTCGATCTTTATTCCGCGGGCGATTTCATCGGCGGCGACGATAGCGAAGACCTCGTGCTGCGCGATCCGCGTCGCGGTGTCTACAAGCGTCTCGTGCTGCAGGCGGGGCGCGTGATCGGCGCGGTGCTGTACGGCGACGTAAAGGACGGCGGCTGGTATTTCGATCTGATTCAAAGCCGCACGGACGTATCGCATCTGCGCGGCAAGCTTCTTTTTGGCAAGACGCTTTGTGAAGCCTGAAACAAAGGCCGAGGAATTCGAACGTGAGCATGCCCATCATCCCCATTCAAGCTGCGTCGGTCAAAACCACATGCCCTTATTGCGGCGTCGGCTGCGGTGTTCAGGCAACACCGAAGAGCTCGATCGAAGTCGCGATCGCGGGCGATGAAGCGCATCCGTCGAACTTCGGACGCCTGTGTGTGAAAGGCTCGGCGCTCGGCGAAACGGTCGGGCTCGAAGGGCGCCTGCTCAATCCCAAACTGCGCGACCGTCACACGGGCGCACTCACCGATGCAACGTGGTCCGATGCGATCGGCACGGTGGCTAGCGGCTTTTCGCGCATCATCGCGGAGCATGGCCCGGATGCGGTGGCGTTCTATGTATCGGGGCAGTTGCTGACCGAGGACTATTACGTCGCGAACAAGCTGATGAAGGGCTATATCGGCAGCGCGAACATCGATACGAATTCGCGGCTGTGCATGTCGTCGTCGGTGGCGGGGCACAAGCGCGCGTTCGGCGAAGATCTCGTGCCGATGAACTACGAGGATCTCGAACTCGCGGACATGGTCGTGCTCGTCGGCTCGAACACGGCATGGTGTCATCCGATTCTCTTTCAACGCATGATGAAGATGAAGGAGAAGCGGCCGGAGATGAAGATCGTCGTGATCGATCCGCGCTATACCGCGACGTGCGAAATGGCGGATCTGCATCTGCCTTTGAAGCCGGGCAGCGACGTGCGTCTCTTCAATGGTCTGCTTGCGTTTCTCGCGGAACACGGCGCCACCGATGCCGCTTTCGTCGACGCGCACACGAATGGCTTCGATGCGGCGCTCGCAGCGGCAGGGCCTTCGAATCATGCGCAGACGGCGAAGGACTGCAAGCTCGATCAGCACGATCTGATGGAGTTCTATCGCCTGTTCGCGCGCACCGAACGCGTGGTGACGGTCTACTCGCAGGGCGTGAACCAGTCGAGCGCGGGCACCGACAAGGTCAACAGCATCATCAACTGTCATCTGCTGACGGGACGCATCGGCAAGCCGGGCATGGGGCCGTTTTCGTTCACGGGTCAACCGAACGCGATGGGCGGACGCGAGGTCGGCGGCCTCGCCAACACGCTCGCCGCGCATATGGAATTTGGCGATCCGCTGCATGGCGAGATCGTGCAGACGTTCTGGAACTCGCCTGAAATCGCGCAGCGTGCGGGACTGAAGGCCGTCGAACTCTTCGATGCGATCGAAGGGGGGCGCGTGAAGGCCGTGTGGATCATGGGCACGAATCCGGTGGTGAGCCTGCCCGACGGCGATCGCGTGAAGCGCGCGCTCGACAAGTGCGAACTCGTGGTGAGCTCGGACATCATCGAAAAGACGGATACGAACGCGCACGCCGACGTGCTCCTGCCTGCGCTCGGCTGGGGCGAGAAGGACGGCACGGTGACGAACTCGGAGCGCCGCATCTCGCGTCAGCGCGCGTTCATTCCTGCGCCGGGCAAGGCGCGCGCGGACTGGCGCATCATCTGCGAAGTGGCGCGCCGCATGGGTTTCGATGGCTTCGATTTCGCGGGCCCGCATGAGATTTTCGATGAGCACGCGCGGCTTTCGGCGTATCGCAACGACGCGCAATCCGGCGTGTATCGCGTGTTCGATATCGGCGGCCTCGCCGGCATGAATCGCGCGCAATACGATGCGTTCGAGCCGGTGCAGTGGCCGTTGCGCGCAGCGACGCGGCAAGCCGTCGCGCGGCTTTTCGACGATGGCCGCTTCAGTCACGCGGACGGCCGCGCGCGCTTCGTCGCCACGCCGCCGCGCGATCCGGTCAACACGCCCGACGACGACTATCCGCTGGTGCTCAACACGGGCCGCGTACGCGACCAGTGGCACACGATGACGCGCACGGGCCGTTCCGCGAAGCTGGCGGGGCATATCAGCGAATCGTTCATCGACATGCATCCGCAGGACGCGCTTGCTTGCGGCGTGCGCGAAGGCGAGCTTGCGCGCATATCGAGCCGCTGGGGCTCGATGATCGCGCGCGTGCAGCACGGCGGCGGCATGCCGCGCGGCAGCGTGTTCGTGCCGATTCACTGGAACGACCAGGTGGCCTCCGATGCGCGCGTCGGCGCGGTGGTGAATCCTGTGGTCGATCCGGTGTCGGGCGAGCCGGAATTCAAGCACACGCCGGTTTCGATCGAGAAGTTTCACGTCACGTGGCACGGCTTCTCGTTGTCGCGCGGCGTGCCCGCGCTCGACATGGTGACGCACTGGACGCGTGTGCACGGCTCGCGCTTCGTGCGTTACGAATTGGCCGGACGCAATCGCTTCGATACCGCGCATGGCGATCATCACGACTGGGCGCGCGCGCTGTTTCACGTCGCCGATCGCGATGCGGACTGGATCGAATACGAAGACAAGAGCGCGGGCGTGTATCGCGCGGCGCATGTGGTCGATGACCGCATCGAGAGTTGCGTGTTCATTTCGGAGCGCCCGGATCTGCCCGCGCGCGCGTGGCTTGCGAGCCTCTTCGAAAAGGCGCGACTCGAAGACGAGGACCGCGCGAGCCTGTTGCTCGGGCAGCCGGCGATCAGGGGCGAGGACACCGGACCGACCGTGTGCTCGTGCTTCGGCGTCGGGCGCAACACCATCTGCAACGCGATCCGCGACAAGGGCCTCAAGACCGCGGCCGAAGTCACGGCTTGCGTGAAGGCGGGCGGCAACTGCGGATCATGCGTGCCGGAGCTTAAGAAGCTGATCGTCGAAACGGAAATGGCGCGCCTGAGCACCGTCTGAACGTGTGTGTTCCATCGCACGAACGCGGGCGCCAGACGCCCGCGTTTTTCATGCTTCAGGCCGTGCACCGGCGGCGTGCGTCCGTGGAAACCCTCGCAAACAGGGCGTTTTCGGCCGATCGTACCCGGTCAATGAGCGCTGGCCAACCAAGTTTTTCGCGAATTTGAATGACATGAAGGCCAAGTGTTGGATTTCCCACGCTTGCCGCGTTTCAACTTCCGTACAGTCACCTCAAAACACAGGCACTCAGCAAATATCAAAACGCCTGAGAACATCAAAAAAGATGATACGGGGATTGCGATGAAGAAGAACGCAAAACAAATCGACGGAACGGATGGCCTCAGCGCCGTGATCCGTTCGACGGGAACCGAGAGCCCGACTCTATCCAGCATCGCATTCATGCACGAACGACGGCTTCGTTTGACCGAAGACCGCGACGTTACGGCTTTGCCCCCTTTCTGATCCTGTTAGCTGGCGCTGCGGCGCTTCCCGACTTCCAGACCTGCTGAAATTCGCTTCCGTTCATTCTGGCGATATTCGAACAAGTCTGGAAAGAAGGATTGCTAACTAAATGCTTCATTGCTGTTCCTGCTACATATCGGCGTCGATGTGGCTGGATATTTCCGTGCGCCTACACTTGGAGACTCACCATGCAACGCAAACTGATCGCAGCAGCCGCCGTCCTCTCGCTCGTTTCCGCCGCTGCTTTCGCAACGGGCACGAACTCCAGCTCGAGCTCGACCTCGGGCGGCCAGTCCGCCGCGGCCGTCATCGGCTTCGGTTCGTTCACCGCGACCAACGCAGGCATCGCCAACGGCCACGCATCGGCGACGGCAGGCCAGGGCTTCGGCACGACGGGCAACACGACCAACGCGACGACCGGCCATATCAACACGACGTCCGTGAGCGGCAAGGGCTTCGGCGGCGCGGCAGCGACGGGCATCTCGGGTGCCGACGCCGCAGCCAACGCCTGGAGCAAGCTCGGCGGCGGCTGGCGCTAAGCCACCGGTCACGGACGGCGGACTTCGCTGCGACGCGGGTTCGCTCTCCGATAACTGGCTTTCGTAGTTAGTGACACAAAAAACTGAAATCCAATCTTTGCCAATCGATAAGGAATGCAAAAAATGAAACGCACTCTGATCGCTGCAGCACTGCTCTCGTTCGTCTCCGTCGGCGCGATGGCCGCATCGGGCACGAACTCCAGCTCCACGTCGAGCTCGGGCGGCGCCACGTCCGCTTCGGTTTCGGGCTTCGGTCACTTCACCGCGACGGACTACGGCACGGCCAACGCCAACGCGCAAGCGGGCGCAGGCAGCCTGTTCGGCACAACGGGCAACTTCACGAACGCGACGTCGAGCCACAGCAACACGTCGAACGTCAGCGGCTTCGGCCACGGCACCGCGCAAGCAGGCGGCATCTCGGGCGCCGACGCTGCAGCGAACGCATGGAGCCGTCTCGGCGCCGGCTGGCGTTAAACCGGCCGATGAGCCAGGGCAGGGGCGGCGTCGGAACGAGCCATGGGCCTGAGCGGCACCGCCTTTGCCGAATCCTATAAGAACTCTAAGTCGTGCCGGGACCGTCATGCGCCGTGACGCTCCCCTTAAATTCCGGAGAACCATAATGCACAAGACCACTTTGCAAATCGCATGTGCCGTTCTGTTTTGCGCCGCGCAACTGGCGCACGCCGACACCACGGCAAACTCGTCGTCGGGCTCGGTATCGGGTTCCACGTCCACGGGTATCGGGCAGGGCGGCGGCTCGAGCCTGAACAACATCGGCACGTCGGCGAACTCGACGGCCAACACCAGCTCCAATTCCTCGTCGGTGGGCGGCCTGGGCGTGGCGACCGCGAACGGCGGCCGCTCCTCGGCGTCCGGCGGTAACTCGAACGTGAATATCTCGCTGACGATGCCGGCGCTCACGACCGCCAGCACGGGTGCAGCGTCCAACGGCACCACCGGTTCGTCCACCGGCACCGATGCGACCGGCAAGGCTTCGACCCCCGGCTCCAGCGCCTTCGACACGCGCACGACGGTGGATTACAACCAGAGTTCGTACTCGGTACGCACGACGCCGGCCATCGCCGCGCCCTCGCTGACCACGACGCTCTCCGACACCTGTATGGGCTCCGCGAGCTTCGGCCTGTCGATCACCGGCTTCGGCGCGACCGGCGGCACGACGCTCGTCGATCAGGCTTGCGTGCGCCGTCTCGATGCCCGCGAATTCCGCGCGATGGGTCTGACCGATGTGGCGCTGGCGCTGCTGTGCCAGAGCGAAGCGAACCGGCGCGCCGTCGAAGCGACCGGCCATCTGTGCCCGGGCACGACCAAGCCGCTCGTGAAGACGGGCGAAGACGCGGTGCTCTCGGATGACGAGAAGTTTCGCGATCCGCTGATCCGCGCGCGCCTCGGCCTGCCGGTCACGACGGCGAACAATCCCGAGGTCAGCATGAAGACCCAGGAGCCGCCCGCGATCCAGCCGGAAGCGACCTCGGCCAAACAGAACGCGCAACCCGCGCCCGCAGCCGTGGCGCCGCAAGCGCCGGTCGCCGCACGCGCGTACGATCAGGACGCGGACGTCGAAGTGGCGAGCGCGCCGATCGGCGAAAAGATCGAAGTCTCGCTGGTGAAGTGAGGAAGCAGAATCCAGCGGCGCACTAGCGCTCTGGAGCAGAGGAGACGCGCCTGAGCAATCGGGCCGTCTCTCCCTTTCGGGGTTGGCTCGCTTCATATGGTCCCGGAGAGTCAACCCTCGTTTTTCCCGCTTCGCTTTTTCCCGCTGAGGCATGCGATGAAGAGTCAGATGAAGGCGGCCGCCGCAGTGCTGGCTGCGAGCGCGATGGCCGCGATGATGTCGACGGCCGCGCGCGCCGACGCGAGCGCAGGCGTCGTATGGGCCGCAAGTCCGGCCGGCCTGCAGGCGATGCCCAATGCGCAGGCGCTGGCGCTGTTGCCGTCTAGCGGCTACGTGCCGTTGCAGACATCGGGTGGCAAGTGCTTGCTGGTCGCGCGGCGCGGCACGCAGATCGTCGCGCTCGAACTCTCGCCGCTCACGATCGGCGCGAAGGTGATCGGCTGGAAGCCGCAGGAAATCGACATGAGCGCGGTCACGTCGAAATGGGGTTACGTACCGCCGAAATCGTCTGTCGATACGGAGGGCTTCGGCAATCCGGTGACGAGCGCGATCACGGCAACGAGCAAGACGGATACGTCCAAAGGCGGCTCGTATGCGAAGGCGAGCGCATGGAGCAACAGCAAGGTCGAAGCGCATAGCAGCGCGATCGCATCGAGCTCGGGCGAGACCGAAGCGGCCGAATCGGTGACGGTGAACGGCAAAACCTATCGCAAGTACAGTCACTTCAAGCCGGCGACGCCCGAGGCGCCGATGGCGGCATCGGACGAATATATCTGTCAGTGAGGCGCGTTCAGGCGTGTGCTCACGTTGCCGCCGACTTCGTTTCGGCTACCGGCGGCACCGGCAATGCAAGCTCTTGCGCGACGCGCGTTTCGTTACCGAAGCGCGCGACCGAGAACGAGAACGTGTTGACGCCGTTCGCGCTCGTCGCGGACACCGTGCCGCGATGCATCTCCGCCACCGCCTTGACGATGGCGAGTCCCAGGCCATGATTCTCGCGGCTATTGGTGCGTGAGCTCTCCGCGCGATAGAAGCGGTCGAACAGATGCTCCATCACGTGCGGCTGGATCGATTCGCCCGGATTCGCCACCGCGATGCGCACGCGCCCGTGCTCGCGCATGATCGATACAGCGATCGTCGCGCCAGGCGTGCAATGCTGAATCGCGTTCATCACGAGGTTGGACAGCGCGCGCCCGAACAGCGAAGTATTGACGAAAGCGCGTGCGTCGCCGGTGGCCACGGCCCGGACCTGCGCTTCTTCCAGCGGGATTTCCAGAAACTCAAGCGTGCGATTGACCTCCGCCGCGAGCGACACTTCGACGAGCCCCGTCGCGCGCTCGCCCTGATCGGCGCGCGCGAGAAACAGCATGTCGTTGATGATCGCGCGCACGCGCTCGAACTCTTCGAGATTCGACTGCAGCGTATGACGCAGTTCTTCGATGGAACGGTCACGCGTCAACGCGACTTCCGTTTGACCGATCAGGATCGTGACCGGCGTGCGCAACTCGTGCGCGACATCGGCGTTGAACGATTCGAGCCTTCCATACGCGTGATCGAGCCGTTCCAGCGCGCCGTTGAAGGACTTCGCGAGATCTTCGAGCTCCATCGGCAGAGAGCGCGTGTCGAGACGCTGCGAGCGATTGTTCGGACTCAGCTTCTGCGCGTCGCGCGTGAGTCGCGTGAGCGGCGCGAGACCGAGCCGCGCGACCGAATAACTCAGCAGCAGCACGGCGACGGTGGCGAGCGCCATCAACGACGCGAGCGCGAGACCGAAGGCGCGCATCGTGTGCACGTTCGGCGAGCAGTCGATCGCGACGAACAGTTGCAGCGGCGGACGATCCGCATTGGGCGGAATGGTCAGCGTGGTCAGCAGCATGTCGTAGGCGCGGTCTTGCGGCCTGAAGCGCACGTAGCCGCCCATCACCTGACGCACGACGCGGCCCGCGGGTGGCGACCCGTATTCATAGCGCGAGTCGTTGCTGGATACCGCGAAGAGCGTGGAGCCGTCGCGCGGCGTGATGTCCGCGAGCTTCTCTTTCGCGATCTTCCATTTGTCCGGGTTCGACACATGCGTGACGATGAGCCGCGCGATCTCCGCGCGATTGTCGAGCGAGTCGCGCAAGTGTTGTTCGAGCTGCACGCGCAGCACGAGAAAAAGCCCCGAGCCGACGAGCGCAAACACGAACAAGGCGACGAGCGCGAACATCACGGCAAGACGCCGTGAGATGGAGCGCTGCGCGCGCGGCCCTTCCTGCATCGATGCCCACTGCGTGTTCATGATGGTCTCGCGTCTTCCCTTGCTTCGCGCATGTCGCGAGCTTCACGCACTTCGAGCACATAGCCCATGCCGCGCACGGTGTGCAGCAGCTTGGTGCGGAACGGTCCGTCGAGTTTTGCGCGCAGCCGCTTGATCGCCGTTTCGACGACGTTGGTGTGACTCTCGAAATCGACTTCCCAGACGAGTTCGGTGATCGCCGTCTTCGACAGAATGTCGCCATGACGGCGCGCGAGCACCGAGAGCAGTTGGAATTCCTTCGCGGTGAGATCGAGCCGCACGCCGTCGCGTGTCGCGCGCCGGCCGATCAGATCGACATAGAGATCGCCCACGGAAATGAGCGTGGATTCCTGCGCGCGCGTGCGTCGCGCGAGCGCGTGCAATCGTTCGACGAGTTCGAGAAAGGAGAAGGGTTTCGTCAGATAATCGTCCGCGCCTTCGCGCAGGCCGCGCACGCGATCGTTGATGTGGTCGCGCGCCGTCAGCATGATGACCGGCGTCGACTTCTGCATGCGCAACGCCTTCAGTACCGCGAAGCCGTCGCGGCGCGGCAGCATCACGTCGAGCACGATCACGTCGTAGTCGTACTCGATCGCGAGATGCGTGCCTTCCTCGCCGTCCATCGCGACATCGACGACCCAGCCTTGCTCGGTGAGACCCGAGCGCAAGTAATCCACCACCTTGTGTTCGTCTTCGACTATCAGGACTTTCATGCCTGGCACCTGTGCGCGTTCAGTGTGTGTTTACCGTATTGTCTCACTGCTAACTATAGAAGCCTCGCGGGCATCTTGCGTACGTTTCTATTGAACAGCTTGAGTTGCGTTCGCGACTTTCTGATCGTCATGCGCCGCGTCATTTGCGTCCCAGCCGCCGCCCAACGCCTTCACGAGCGCCACGGAGACTGTCCGTTGCTGGCCGCGAATCTGCACGTCCTGGCGCTCGCTCGTCAGCAATTGCTGCTGTGCGGTGATCACGTCGAGATAGGCGACGAGTCCGCCCGAGTAACGATCGTTCGCGAGCGATAGCAGACGTTGCGCATCGACGACGGCCGCATGCGACTGTTTCGCCGCGCCGTCCAGCACCGACAGGCCGACGATGCCGTCCTGCACTTGCTGAAACGCGCCGAGCACGGTCTGCCGATAGTTCGCCACCGCCGCGACATAGCCCTGATTGGCGAAATCGACGCCGGCCGCGCGCCGTCCGCCATCGAATATGACCTGGCTTGCCATCGTGCCGAACGTCCACAAGAGACTCGGCGCGGAAATCAGGCTTGAAAACGCAGTGCTTTCCCAGCCGATGGTGCCGTTCAGCGTGAGGCTCGGAAAGAACGCGGCCTTCGCGACGCCGATCTGCGCATTGGCCGCAGCCATCGCGCGTTCGGCGGAGGCCACATCGGGACGGCGCTGCAGCACGTCGCTCGGCATGCCAAGCGGAATCGGCGGAAGCGGACGTTCGGCCAGATCGGGCGCGATCGAAAATTGCGGCGCGGGCGTGCCGACGAGCGCGGCGATCGCATGCTCGAACTGCTCGCGCTGGTTCACGAGCAATTGCGCCTGCACGCGCGTCTGATCGAGCAGCGCCTGCTGCTGCAATACATCGAGGCCGGACACCGCGCCGAGATCGTGTTGCGCCTGCACGTAATCGAGCGCCTTCTTTTGCAGATCGACTGAGCGGTTCAGCACGTCGATCTCCGCGTCGAGCTCGCGCATCGAGAAGTAGTCGCTGGCGAGATCGGTCGTCAGCACGAGGCGCGCATTGGCGAGATCGTCGCGTGACTGATCCGCCGACGCATGCGCGCTTTCCACTTCGCGGCGAATGCGTCCGAACAGATCGACGTCGTAATTGACGGTCGGCGCGAGCTTCAGGTCGTTCTGCACCGTAGAGCTGTTGGGCGTCGAGTAAGTGTTGGCGGGACGATTCTTCGAGATGCGCGAGCGCGATGCGTTTGCGCCGAGATCGACTTCGGGCAGACCGAGCGCCGAAGTTTGCGCGAGCGTCGCTTGCGCCTGCGCATAGTGCGCGCTCGCGGCCGTGAGCGTCTGGTTCTGCGCGAGCGCCTGCGTTTCGAGCGTGTTCAAGGTCGGATCGTCGAAATGCTGCCACCAGTCGAGCGCGAGCGGTGCATGCGACGGCTCGCCCAGGCGCCAGTACGAATCGGTCTTCCATGCCGGCGGCGTTTCGGCGAGCGGACGACGGTAGTCGGGACCGACCGTGCACGCCGCGAGCATCGACACGAGGATCAGGCAAGGTGCGGCCTTCATGATGCGGCCTGTGCGCCCGATGCGCTCTGCTGCGGCTTCTGCTGCGGGGCGATCACGACATGATCGCCGTCCGCGATCGAATCGCTCGGGTTGATGATGACCTTGTCGGTCGGCTCGATGCCGCTCTCCACTTCGAGCGATTGCCCGAGGTCCTGCGCTATGACGATCTTGTGCAGATGCACCTGTCCGTTCGCATCGACGACCGCGAGGCGCGGGCCTTCCGCGCGGAACAGCAACGCGTTGCCGGGCACGAGCATGCGCGCGTGCGCGGCGCCCGGCAACGCGACCTGCACATACGCGCCGGGACGCAGGCGGCCATCGGGATTCGGCAGCCTCACTTCGATCTGCAGCGAACGCGTGGGCACGTCGATCGCGCCGGAAACATGTGTGATCTGGCCATGGAACTGCTCGCCCGGCAACTCCGCTTGCGTGACCGTCACGTCCTGTCCGACCTTCACGTTCTGCGCATACGCCTGCGGCATCTGCACGAACACGCGCAATGGATCGGACTGAGCGAGCGCGAACAGCGCGCGGCTCGTGCCGCTGCCCGCATCAATGAGATCGCCCACATCGACATTGCGTTGAGTGACCACGCCCGCGAAGGGCGCGACGATGCGCTTGAACGATTCGAGCTGACGCAGCCGCTTCACGTTGGCGTCGGCGGCGGCGAGGTTCGCGACGTCCTGGTTGTAGGTGCTCTGACGTTCGTCGAGTTCCTGCTGCGAGACCGCATCACGCTGACGCAGTTGCTGCCAGCGTTCGAGCGAGCTCTTGGCGAGACCCAGGCTCGATGCGGTCTGGTCGCGTTGCGCAACGGCCTGCGCGAGCTCCTGATCGATCTCGGGCGTGTCGAGGTCGGCGAGCAACTGGCCTTGTTTCACGCGCGCGCCGATATCGACATACCAGTGCAGCAGATAACCCGTTGCGCGCGCATAGATCGGCGATTCGACGAAGCCGCGCAGCGTGCCGGGCAAGGTGGTTTCAGCGCCGCCATCGCTTTGCTTCGGCAGCACGACGTTCACATACTGCTGCGCGTTTTGCTGCGTGCGTGCCGCGATGGAGCGGCTGTGCAGCACGTCGGTGACCACTGTGCGCGTCGCGCCGATCGCGAGCAGCGCAAGCACGATGACGAGCGCGATCTTCGCGCGCTTCCATTCGACTTGGCGTGGCGGCAGCGCGGGCCCTTCGTTCGGGTCGCGAGCGGGAATCGCAAGCGATGCGTGATTCTTTTCTGTCATGTTCGTCGGGATGCGGTGGTGTCAGTGTTGTCCGTTTTGGCCGTCATCTGGCGACGGGTTCTTGCGCGCGGCGCGACGCGCGAGACGCGCATGAATGCCCGCGAAGACGAGCGGCACGAAAAAGAGCGTGGAAACCGTGGCGAACAACAGGCCGCCGATCACGGCGCGGCCGAGCGGCGCGTTCTGTTCGGCGCCTTCGCCGAGACCGAGCGCCATCGGAACCATGCCGATGATCATCGCGAAGGCGGTCATCAGCACGGGACGGATACGGCTCGCGCCTGCTTCGAGCGCGGCGGTGAGCGGCGGCATGCCGGCGTTGAGGCGTTGCCGCGCGAACGAGACCATCAGAATGCTGTTGGCGGTGGCCACGCCCATCGTCATGATCGCGCCGGTCAACGCGGGCACGGAGAGATGCGTGCCGGTGAGAAAGAGCATCCAGATGATGCCCGCGAGCGCGGCGGGCAGCGCGCTCACGATGATGAGCGGATCGACCCACGACTGGAAGTTCACGACGATCAGCAGATACACGAGCACGATCGCCATGGCCACGCCGACGCCCAAACCGAAGAACGACGTGCGCATGGTTTCGACCTGGCCGCGCACGACGATCTGGCTGCCGCGCGGAAGCGTCTTGCGCGCTTCGTCGACGAGATGATTCACTTGCCGCGCCACGCCGCCGAGATCGCGCCCTTCGACGCTCACGAACAGATCGATGACGGGCCGGATGTTGTAGTGCGTGACGATCGCGAACTGACGTTGCGGCGACAGGCGCACGAGATTGCCGAGCAGTTGCGTCGGCCCGTTGCTCGACGCGGACACGGGCGTGCGCAGGAGCTCGTCGATCGATGAGATCTGATACTGCGGCGTCTGCACCGCGAGGTTGTATTCCACGCCGTTGCGCGGATTGAACCAGAATCCGGGCGCCGTCTGCGAGCTGCCGGAGAGCGAGACCAGCACGTTCTGCGCGACGTTGCTCGCCGAGAGATTGAGTTGCTGCAGGCGCGTGCGATCCATCTGCAAATCGATTGCGGGCTCGTCGAGCTTCTGCTGGATGTGCGTGTCGACATTGCCGGAGATCAGGCGGATCTGCTTCATCAGCTTGCTCGCCACCTCGAAATTCTGCTGTCCGTTCTGACCTTGAATCTGCACGTCGATGGCGGCGGGCAAACCGAAGTTCAAAATCTGCGTGACGATGTCCGCCGGCTGGAAGAAGAATTCGACGCCCGGAAAGCGCTGCGGCAAGAGCCTGCGCAATTCGTCGATGTACTTTTGCGTCGGCGCGTGATCGGGCTTGAGCGCGACCTGAATATCGCCATCGAGCGTGCCGATCGTGCCCGCGTTGCTGTACGAAAGATTGATGCCGCTGTAGGGCAGGCCGAGGTTGTCGAGGATCGTCGCGAGCTCGTCCTGCGGCACGATCTGGCGCACGACCTTTTCGACTTCGTCGGCGAGACGCGCGGTTTCCTCGATACGCGTGCCGGTCGGCGCGCGCATGTGCATGCGGATGTCGCCAGCATCGACAGTCGGGAAGAAGTCTTCGCCGAGCACGAACACGAGGCCTGCCGAGAGCAGGCAGAAGCCCAGGAACAGCGTGGCGAACCTGCGCCGGCGCACGAGCAGACTCGACAGAATGACGATATACGCGCCGCGCATGCGCTCGAATGCTCGATCGAAACGGTGATGCAGCCGCATGAAGAGATTGGGCTTCGCTTTGGCTTCGGGCGCGTGGGCGTGACCCATCAGGAGCATCGCGAGCGTGGGCACCAGCGTGCGAGAAAGAATGTACGACGCGAGCATCGCGAACACGACGGCTTCCGCGAGCGGCACGAACAGATAGCGCGCGACGCCGGTGAGGAAGAACATCGGCACGAACACGATGCAGATGCACAGGGTCGAAACGAGCGCGGGCACGGCGATTTCGCCCGCGCCTTCGAGAATCGCGTCATGCAGGTTCGTGCCCAGATGCAGATGGCGCTCGATGTTCTCGATCGTCACTGTCGCATCGTCCACCAGAATGCCGACCGCGAGCGCGAGACCGCCGAGCGTCATGATGTTGATGGTCTGCCCGAGCGCATGCAGCACGATCAGCGACGAGAGGATCGAAAGGGGAATCGAGATCGCGATGATGCAGGTGCTGCGCCAGTTGCCGAGAAAGAGCAGGATCATCGCGGCGGTGAGCGCGGCGGCGATCAGCGCCTCGCGCACCACGCCCTGCACGGCAGCCTTCACGAAGATCGACTGATCGAACAGCGCGCTGATATGCAGATCCGGCGGCAGCGACGCACGCGCTTGCGGCAGCAGATCCTTCAGCGTGTTGACGATGGAGAGCGTGGATGCGTTGCCGTTCTTCAGCACCGAGATGAGCACGCCGCGGCGTCCGTCCTGGCGCACGATATTGGTTTGCGGCGAGAAGCCGTCGCGCACGTGCGCGACTTCGCGCAGGTACGTCGTCGCGCCATTGATCGTGCGCACCGGAATGTCGTTGAGGCCCGCCACGGTGGTAGGCGAGCCGTTCATGTTGATCGTGTATTCCTTCGGGCCGATCTTCGCGGTGCCGGTGGGCAGGATCAGGTTCTGCGCGTTCACGGCCTGCACGACATCGGTTGGCGTCAAGCCCTTGGCGAGCAGCGCGCGCGTGTCGAGATCGACCGATATCAGGCGTGTCTTGCCGCCATAAGGGTAGGGCACGGCCGCGCCGGGAATCGTCACGAGTTGCGGGCGCAGGAAGTTGAGCGCGGTGTCGTTCAGGTCCTGTTCGGACTGGCGCGGGCTCGAAAGACCGAGCTGGATCACCGGAATGCTCGACGCCGAATAGCTGATGACGAGCGGCGGCGTCGCGCCCGGCGGCATCTGCTTCAACTGCGCCTGCTCGACGGCCACCGTCTGCGCGATCGCGGTCTGGATGTTTGCCGTGGGCTGCAGGAACAGCTTGATGATCGCAATGCCTTGCAGCGATTGCGACTCGATATGCTCGATGTTGTTCACCGTGGTCGTGAGGCTGCGCTCGTTGACCGACGTGATGCGATTGGCCATGTCCTGCGCGGAGAGGCCCGTGTAGTTCCAGATGATGCTGACGACGGGAATATCGATTTCGGGAAGCACGTCGACTGGCGTCGTCAAGAGGACGAAGGGCGTTGCCAGCAGAATCATGATGGCCATCACGATGAACGTGTAGGGCCGCTTAAGCGCAACGTTGACTATCCACATTGAGTCGTTCGGAGAATGCTGGGGAAGGGCGCGGCAAAGACAACGATTACAGGGATGAATGCAGCGCGCGGGACGCAATGACGGAACAAGGCAGGCGATTCGCCATCCGTGCCGCTATGGTAATGGCCGGGTGCCAACGACAATATGACGTGAATATGGCGCGTCTGTCAGATTAGGTAATTTGAAAGAAAGCTTGCGAAAGCGGGCGGACAGGACCGTGCGCTTCGCTCGAACGAGCCGGGAATAGCGGAGCCCGGGCGCGGGTAACGCTTTGCATCGGCAGCAAGGTTCGGATAGCCGGCAGGCATGCGATGGACGCCTGCGATCGAGGGATTCGAAGGTGGGCGAGACGGCGCGGATCATTCGCGCATGGCGGGAGCCGCGCGGGTCTCGTGTGGGGATCGGATGACGAGCGTTCGTTCGTTATTGCGGCGTCTGTCCGAGCGGCGTGGTGGACATCGTGCGGCCGGATGCGGATGTGCCTTCCGGCGCGGCTCCGCCATAGGCGCTCTGCGCGCTGACCTTGGCCTCGGCGGCCTGGATGTCGTTCGGATAGAAGGTGTCGCGTTCGGACGGGTTGTAGCCTGCCTGCTCGACGCGCTGCAGATCCTGTTTGACCTGGGTGCGCGTGAGGCCATCGGATTGTGCGAGTGCTGCAAGCGGCGCGGCGGCGAGGGCAATGGCGGCGATACCTAGTGCGAGTTTCATGGCGGACTCCCTGACAAGATTGAATCGGCGCGGCGTGGACCGTGTACGCCACGCTGACGATTCTATTTGTCGTACCGTGACGACATGCTGTCGAGCGCATGGCGCACTGGTCAGAATGGAGCGAGCGTTGAATGAGCTTTGAAGGCTATCCAGGCTGTCTGTAAAGCTGCATGGCCGGTGATAGACTCGCGCGCTTGAGGCGTTCTGTAAGCGAGGCGCGCGTTGCATATTGCCCTGACCTATCTCTTGCACCAGGATCGATAAATTGCCGTTCAAACTGCCGACTACCGCCACCGCGCCGTTCTGTCCGTCCGAAGTCAAAGGCTCGGTCGCCGTCTCGCCGGGTGCACCGCTCTGGAAGAAGCTGTTGCAGTTCGCGGGTCCAGGGTTGCTGATTTCCATCGGCTACATGGACCCCGGCAACTGGGCGACGGATATCGAAGCCGGGTCGCGTTATGGAAACAGCCTGCTCTTCGTGGTCGTGCTGTCGAGTCTCGCGGCAATGGTGTTGCAATGTCTGTCGATGCGGCTCGGCATCGTTACCGGAAAGGATCTCGCGCAGTTATCGCGCGAGCGCTATGCGAAGCCGGTCGCGAACATACAGTGGTTGCTCGCGGAGTTATCGATCGTCGCGTGCGATCTGGCCGAAGTGCTAGGCGGGGCGCTCGCGTTTCACCTGCTGTTCGGCGTTTCGCTGATCTGGGGCGTCGTGCTCACCGCTTTCGACACGCTCATCGTGCTCGGATTGAAGGGCAAGAACTTTCGCGATCTTGAGGCGATCATGCTCGGGCTCATCGCGACCATCGGCTTGGGATATGTGGTCGAGCTCGTGCTGGTGAAGCCGCACTGGCCTTCGGTTGCGGCGGGCCTTGTGCCATCGATTCACGCGTTGAGCGATCGTGAGCCGCTTTATCTCGCGATCGGCATTCTCGGCGCGACGGTGATGCCGCATAACCTCTATCTGCATTCGTCGATCGTGCAGACGCGGGTAGTCAGGCGCGATGTCAGGAGCCTTGCATCGGCCATCAATCTGTCACGGCTCGATACGATCGTTTCGCTCATTCTCGCGCTGCTGATCAATGCGGCGATCCTGATTCTCGCGTCATCCGCGTTTCATGCGACGGGACATACGCAGGTCACCGAGATCGAGGATGCCTATAAGTTGCTTGCGCCCATTGTCGGGACAGGGCTGGCGGCGATTCTGTTTGCAGTGACGTTGTTCGCGTCAGGTCAGAGTTCGACGTTCACCGGGACCATTGCCGGCCAGGTCATCATGGAAGGGTTTCTACAGCTCAAGATTCCTTGCTATCAGCGGCGGTTCATCACGCGGGCGCTTGCGTTGGTGCCGGCGTTGATCGGGGTTTATGTTCTGGGGAACGGCGCGGTGGGCAAGCTGCTCGTGGCGAGTCAGGTCGTGCTGAGTCTGCAACTGCCGTTCGCGCTTTATCCGCTGATCCGGATGACGAGCGATCGTGCGCTGATGGGGACGTTCGCCAACAAGCCCCACATGAAGCTCGTTGCGTGGGCGCTGTTTGCGGTGATCAGCGCGGCGAATGTCTGGCTGGTGGTGCAGACGGTAGGCGAGTGGGTGGGCTGAAATCGGTCCTTTCATGCTTGCCCGTCCTGCTGACCGACAACGCCGGCCATGACGCGCCAGCGATCGCTTTCCAGGACGCTTCGGGCGTCGATACGTCCGAACAGGTCCAGCAGCGGTGCGACGAGGCCTGTCCAGCCCGTCTGGTGACTGGCGCCAAGTCCCGCGCCGTTGTCGCCGTGAAAATACTCGTAGAACAGGATCAGGTCACGCCAGTGCGGATCGTTCTGGAACTTGTCCGTCCCGCCGTAGACGGGGCGTCTCCCGTCTGCGTCACGCAGAAACGTGCCCGTCAGCCGGCGGACGATCTCTTGCGCCACTTCGAACAGAGTCATATGCCGTCCTGATCCGGTCGGGCATTCAACCTTGAACTCGTCGCCGAAGAAGCCGTAGAGATTCATCAGCGCCCTGATGATCAAGAGATTCACCGGCATCCAGACCGGACCGCGCCAGTTGGAATTTCCGCCGAACATCCCGGTGTTCGATTCGGCGGGCAGATACTGCACCGAGTAATCGAGCCCGCCGATGTTGAGCACGTAGGGATGGTCGAGATGATGGCGAGAGAGCGAGCGAATGCCATGCGGCCCGAGGAACTCTTTTTCGTCGAGCAGGTAGCCCAGTACGCGTTCGAGTTTGCGCTTGTTCAGGATCGACAGGAGCCTTCTGTCTCCATGGCCGATGAAGCCGGCGTCCGTCGGCGCGACGTGGGCGAGCAGCTCGGGGTAACGCTGTCGGAATTGCGTGATTAGCTCCAGCAGTTTCGGACAGCGCGTGAGGGCATCGGCTTCGAACACCGTGGATGCGCACAGCGGCAGCAAGCCGACCATCGATCTCACCTTCAGGCGCATGGTCTGGCCGTCGGGCAGCCGGAGCAGATCGTAGAAGAAGCCGTCCTGCTCGTCCCACATCTCGTCCGGATGTTCGCCACGCCGGTCCATCGCGTAGGCGATCCACATGAAATGCTGCACGAATTTGAAGGCGATCTCCTCGTACATCGGGTCGTACTCGGCGAGGATGATCGCCATCTCGAGCATGCTCTGGCAATAGAACGCCATCCACGCGGTGCCGTCCGCCTGTTCGAGCGAGCCGCCCGTGGGAAGCTGCGCGCTGCGATCGAACACGCCAATGTTGTCGAGGCCGAGGAAGCCACCCGCGAACGCGTTGCGGCCCGAAGGGTCCTTTCGGTTCACCCACCAGTTGAAGTTGAGCATCAAGCCCTGAAACGAGCGTTCGAGAAAGCGCGGGTCGGAACGTCCCAGCGCTTTCTCGTACTTGTAGAGCCAGAGCGTGGCGGCGGCATGCACCGGTGGATTGACGTCGCTGAAGTTCCACTCATAGGCCGGAATCTGGCCGCTCGGATGGACATACAGGATGCGCAACATCAACAGCAACTGTTCCTTGGCGAAATCGAAATCGACGAGCGCCAGCGAAATCGTATGAAACGCCAGGTCCCAGGCCGCGTACCACGGATATTCCCACTTGTCGGGCATCGAGATCACGTCGGCATTCAGCATGTGGAACCACTCGGCATTGCGCACGTTATTTCGGGCCGCTCCGAGCAAAGGGTGGCTCTGGTGCTCGCGCAGCCACCGTTCCAGGTCGAAGTAGTAGTACTGCTTGCCCCACAACATGCCTGCCAGAGCCTGGCGGTGCACCCGGCGCTTGTCTTCGCTCAGTGACTTCGGGACGACGCGATCGTAGAACGCGTCCGCATCGGCGATACGGTCCGCGAAGGTTCGCTCGAAGGCGTCGAAGGCATGATCCCGATTCTGCGCGCTTGCCGTCAGACGTAAGCGGATGGTCGCGCTACCTCCGCCCGGCACGTCGCACACATATCGAGCCGCGGCCTTGGTGCCCGTCCTTGCGGGATTGACGGCGTCGCGCCGTCCCGCGATCACATACGCGTGGAAGGCATCCTTCACATAAGGCGACTCGTTCGGCTGATTCCACAGACGTTGTGCGTTGCTCTCGTTTTCCGTGAAGACCAGTTCTGCTGTGCCATCGCAATGGAGCCAGTATTCGCCCAGTTCGTGATGCGTCGCGCGAATGACGCCGGCGCCGGCTTCACTTAGCGACGGTCTGCGATCGTCCAGCCCCCACGACCAGGTATTGCGAAACCATAGCGTCGGCAAAAGCTGCAATTGCGCTTCCTCTGCGCCACGGTTATGCACGGAAATGCGCACGAAGATATCTTCCGGACCTGCCTTCGCGTACTCCACGAACACGTCGAAATACCGGTCGTCGTCGAAGACGCCGGTATCGAGCAGTTCGTATTCGAGTTCGTTGCGCGATCGTCCACGGTTGGTCTCGACCAGATTCGCGTACGGATATTCTTGCTGCGGATACTTGTACAGATATTTCATGTACGAGTGCGTCGGCGTGCTGTCGAGGTAGAAGTAGTATTCCTTCACGTCCTCGCCATGATTGCCTTCGCTATTCGTCAGGCCGAAGAGACGTTCCTTCAGGATCGCGTCGCGCCCGTTCCAGAGCGCAAGCGCAAAGCACAACTGCTGCTGGTCGTCGCACAATCCGCCGAGTCCGTCCTCTCCCCATCTGTAGGCGCGCGAGCGGGAATGATCATGCGTGAAGTAATTCCAGGCGTCGCCGTTGTCGCTGTAGTCTTCGCGTACCGTTCCCCATTGTCGTTCGCTGAGGTATGGTCCCCACTTCTTCCACGGGATCTGCGCGACACGTGCGTCATTGAGGCGCTTTTGTTCTTCGGTCGCATCGGCGATCGCAGCACAC
Organism: Caballeronia hypogeia; assembly: GCF_001544875.2. Classification (GTDB taxonomy): domain Bacteria; phylum Pseudomonadota; class Gammaproteobacteria; order Burkholderiales; family Burkholderiaceae; genus Caballeronia; species Caballeronia hypogeia. Next base: position 63,931 of record NZ_FCOA02000006.1, on the reverse strand, counting down.
ATGTCTTGTCTCCTTGGCGGCGCGCCTGCCTGAGGATTGAGGATGACATCGTTTCGCCGCTAGTGGCCAAGGACCGCGATTGCTTCGCGCATCGGCGACAGCAATACTGTCACCAGACCATCGAGTGGCGTATTCAATTCCAGAATCAGGAAGATCGCGATGGACGTGCACAGCGCGCCGAGAAACAAAGCGATGGTGACCGTCGCATTTGCTGGCGTAAACAGTCCGAACGCACCAAAGATAATACACAGCCAGAACACGAGTGTAAGCAGCCGTGCGTTGGGAGTCGCCCCCGTTCCCTCCAGCAAGCCCAGTTCGCGTACGGCCAGCGCGTTGTCGGCCAGCTCGATCGCGCGAGTCTGCAAGCTGCGCTGCATGTCGTTCAGGGGCGAGAGTTCCTTGAGTTTGCGCTCGATAAATTCCGCCCGTGCAAGGGCCTCGGGGCTGTGCAGCCTCGCCAGTTGCGCAGGTTCCCCCGATGCCACCTGCTGGACCGCCACGGTGACAGCCTGCTTCAGCATGGCCCGAATCTCCCCGGTCTGCGGCCCATAGCGCGCCAGCGTGCGATCGAGCAGGATCACATTGGCGGCGTCATGTGTCACGCTGGCAGCTCGGTATCGAACAGGCTTGCGCCCGCTATCGAGCGCTTGACGAATTGTGCGACAGACTTCGAGACGGAGTCGCACCAGTCGTCCATGATCGGCTTGACCGCTCAAACGTGATCACCGGCGTATTCGATACGACGCGCGGCAAGCGCTCGCCGGTATGCGTGCGCACGACTGTCTGTCGCGAGCGCATCGACGAGCAGCTTCGCCATCTGCGGCGCGCCCGCGACACTATTGACCGCCATGGTCGCGACGAAGGCCATGGGTACGACCTGGTTAGGTTTGAGCCCCTCCGCCGTATTGGCGACGCCGGTTACGGCCACTTGCAGCTTGACCACGCGCGCGCCGGGCGCTTCCACGACGCGTACTCTCGAACCTATGGCCTGTCTCAGGCAAGTCGTGCCGCAACTGCGAATCTGGTCGATCGTCGCCTGACTCAACTGATCGCCTGGCTCGGCTGTCGGGTACATCGAAATCGGCTCGACCATGACTGCGCTGTAGTTCGCGGGGCTGAGCCTGGGATTGACGTATCTCAGGAATGTCTCTCCGTTGGGATCCTGGGTCTGCTGAAGGCTGGATCTCAAGGGGCTGTTTCGCGATTCGCTGGTTTCGACTAATGCACAGACGACGGACAGGCCGGTCGTCCGCCTGGCGATCAACGTGCGCGCGTTCGACTCCATGCCGGGCTCGGCCGTCGCGCTGTCCGTTTCGTGGTCGATACTGACGCCCGGTCAGGACAAGGTGCTCAACGGAAGGTCCGTCGTGCTTCAACGCGTCGAGGGCGACGACTACGATGCGCTCGTCGACGCACAGAGCCGGGCCCTAGCGGCCGTGAGCGGCGACATGGCTGATGCGATCATGTCCGCGATCAAAAAGAAGCCGCCGAGTGCATCGGGCCGAATCTTCGAAGCGAGTATCGACGCTAAATGAATAAAGCGTCATGCCTGTTGGACATGACGCTCGTTCTCGATAACATCGACCGTTCGTTACTTCACCACTGCCACCGGCGCATTGGACTTCGCCGACACCGCCGCAGGAATCGCGTTGTCGACCGGCCGCGTCTCATCCACGGTCGTTCTTCCGCCATCACGGAAAAACGCCTGTTCCGCAGCCTTGTTCAACACGAGAATACTGATGCGCCGATTCGTAGGTTCATCGACGACTTCCTTGTTGAGCGGCAGCACATCCGCGAGGCCCCGAACCTGCAGCACCTTGCTTTCCTTCATGCCGCCGGCAACCAGCGCACGTCTTGCCGCATTCGCGCGTTCGCTCGAAAGCTCCCAGTTCGAATATCCCGTTTGACTTCCGGAATAGGGCACGGCATCGGTATGGCCCGCGATCGAAACACGGTTATCGACATCGTTCAGCGACGCACCGATGTTGGTCAGAATCGTCGTCACATAGCTTTCGAGCTTCGAGCTACCCGACGCGAACATCGGCCGCTTGAGCGAATCGACGATCTCGATGCGCAGCCCTTCGCTGGTGATGGCTATGCGAATCTGGTCCTTGAATGCGCGCAGTGCCGGCATCTGCTCGATGAGCGCCATGAGCTTCTGCTTGAGTTGCTGCAGCTTCTGCATGTCGTCCATGGCGACCGCCGCGCGCGCGATCGTCTGCGGCACGGGCTGCGTCTGACTCTTGTTGCCTTCGCCCGGGCGCGAGCTCGACAAGTCCTTGCCGCCGCCCGTGATCACGCTCGTATGCGCCGACGCGCCGCCATCGTTACCGAAGAGCGCGGACAGCGGCGTATTGAAGTACTGCTCGATGCCTTCCTTGTCGTACTTCGATGTCGACCCGAGCAGCCACATCAGCAGAAAGAACGCCATCATCGCCGTGACGAAGTCGGCATACGCGATCTTCCACGCACCGCCGTGATGGCCATGTCCGTGCGCCTTCTTCTTGCGCTTCACCACCACGGTGGGCGCGAGCACCGACTGCAGCGGATCGCGTGACGGTTTCTCAGCCATGAGCGTAAATCCCTCGTGTGCGCAGTGTGATTACGAAGCCGCCTTCGGCATCTTGGTCGCGCGGACCGCGTCGTCCAGTTCCTTGAAGCTCGGACGGTCCGCCGTGAACAGCACCTTGCGGCCGAACTCGACGGCGATCGTCGGCGCATAGCCGTTCATCGACGCGAGCAGCACCGACTTCACACATTGGAAAGGCTTGGCTTCGGCCGCGCCCTTCGCGTTGAGCAGATCGGCGAGGGGACCGATGAAGCCATACGCCAGCAGAATGCCGAGGAACGTGCCGACCAGCGCGCCCGCGATCATCTCGCCGAGAATGGCGGGCGCGGCGCCCACCGAGCCCATCGTGTGCACCACGCCCATCACCGCCGCGACGATACCGAAAGCCGGCAGGCCGTCGGCCATCTTCTGGATCGCGTTCGCCGCGATCGAGCTTTCCGTGTGATGCGTCTCGAGTTCTTCGTCCATCAGGTCCTGCATTTCGAGCGCGTTGACGTTGCCCGCCGACATCATGCGCAGATAGTCGACGATGAAATCGAGCAGATGATGATCGGCCATCACGTGTTCGTACTTCTGAAACACGGGGCTGGATTCGGGCGCGTCGACATCGGCTTCGAGCGCCATCATTCCTTCCTTGCGCGCTTTCTGGAGCAGTTCATAAAGCAGCGCGATCAGCGCGAGATACTTTTCCTTCGTGTAGCCGCCGCCCTTGAACGCCTTCGGAATCGACTGCAAGGTTTTCTTCAGCGTCGCAGTCGGATTCGACACGACGAACGCGCCGATCGCCGCGCCGAAAATACACAGCAGCTCGAACGGCTGCACGAGCGCGGCGAGGTGGCCGCCGACGCCGATAAAGCTTCCGATCACCGAGCCGATGACCACCACCCATCCGATGATGACAAACATGATTTCTCCGCAAATGTCCGGGCGTCGCGGGCCGTGCGTGCTCGGAATGGAGTCGCGCACGGCTCGCGACGCATTGTTCGCTGTTGTTGGCTCTTAACGGCCTGAAAGACGGGAGATTTAGGGTTATGCGCGCAAGTTTTTCTGCGCAAGCGTTTGCGATGTAAATCTTACGTTCGTTCGATCGGGCTTACGTCGCAGGTAATGGATCGTGTGCGCGGGGCTGGTCTAACATCGCGTGCATGAACTCGACCCTCACACTGCCCGAAGCGCAATCCACCGTCGGCGCGCTGCTGCGCGAGTGGCGCCAGAGACGACGCATGAGCCAGCTCGATCTCGCGGGCGAGGCCGACGTCTCGACACGCCATCTGAGCTTCGTCGAATCCGGGCGCTCGCTGCCCAGCCGCGAAATGCGGATGCGCCTGGCCGAGCAGCTCGACGTGCCGCTGCGCGAGCGCAACACGCTGCTCGTCGCGGCCGGCTACGCGCCGCTGTATCGCGAGCGCGCGCTCGCGGATCCGCAGCTCGCCGCGGCGCGGCGCGCGGTCGATCTCGTGCTGAAGGGGCACGAACCGTATCCGGCGCTTGCCGTCGATCGTCACTGGACCATGGTCGCGGCCAACGCAGCGCTCGCGCCGCTGGTCGCGGCGGCGGACGCGGGGTTGCTCGCGCCGCCGGTCAACGTGCTGCGGCTGTCGATGCATCCGCGCGGGCTCGCCGACAGCATCGACAACTGGCACGAGTGGCGCGCGCATCTGCTCGCGCGTCTGCGGCGGCAGGTCGACGTTTCCGGCGATGCCACGCTCGCCGCGCTGCTCGTGGAACTGGAGGCGTATCCCGCACCGGCGCATGCGCGCAACGCGACGCGCGGCGAGCCCGATCCGGTGCTCGTGCCGCTGAAAATGCGCACGCCGCATGGCCAGCTGTCGTTCTTCAGTACGACGACCGTGTTCGGCACGCCTGTCGATATCACGCTGTCCGAACTGGCGATCGAAGCATTCTTTCCCGCCGACGACGCGACGGCACGCATCCTGCGAGGCCTCGCCGATGCAAGACGTTGAACTTGCGTCGCTGCGCGCCAGCTTACAGAATTGAACCTGGCGCGCCTGCGCGGATCAATGAAAAAGCGGGCTGCGGGCCGAACGGTGTGCAGCCTTTGTCAGCTTTTGTCCAACCAACGCGGAAGACAGCGATGATTCAAACATTCGAGCAAGTGATCGGCGGGCAAAAGATGCAGTTCTGCGCGAGCATCGCGGAGGGCGGCGGTCCGCCGCGCGTCATCATCAGCCGCGCGGATTCGGCGGAATCGCTCGTGATCGTGGAGGCCGACGGCATCATCGGTGCGATCAAGGCGGAAGTGGAAGCGCCCGACACGCTGCTGGCCGACGCCGTGCGCAAGGCGCAGCAGGAGGCCTTGATCGAGCGGGCGCTGGAAACGGGCGCGGTGCAGACCACGAGCCTGTAGTTTTCTTCGCTACACGGCGCAAAAATGCCCGCGCGTCCCGACCGGCCGCGCGGGCATTGCTGTTTTTCCGGGACGAGCGCCTTTACATGCGTGGCTCGCCGTTCTTCGGATCGGCGGGCACGATCGGCGTGGCGGAGTCGGGCCCGTCGGGCATGTCGGGATCTTCGGGATTGGGCGGCGCGTCCGGGTCGAGCAGCTTGTCGGGGTCCGGTTCCTGCGGCTCCTCGGGCGAGCGTGGCGACGTCGACATGATGTTCTCCTTGATATGTTCCTGATCGGGTCGATGGCGTGCGCGCTGGCTCGTCTCTGGACGCGCGCTGCCTCGACGCTTGCAACACGCGTTCCCGCCGCATGTCGCCCGTCATTCGGCTTCGTCCGGGACCGGGCCGCAGGCACGCCGACGTTCTCCTGATTCGCGCGCGCCCGGCTGTTTGCCGACCCAACGCGCGCACAGTGCGGCGCACAACAGTAACGCGACCGATATCCCCGCCGACCAGCGCACCGCATCGACGATCTGCAACGCTCCCGCCGCGCCTTCTCCGTGACCGGCCAGCGCGCCGAAGGCCGCGACGCCGATCGCGCCCGCCGCCTGCCGCGCCGTGTTGAGCACCGCCGAGGCCGTCCCCGCTCGCTGCTGGCCGACGGTGCCGAGCAAGGCGGTCGTCATCGCAGGAACCGCCAGTCCCATGCCGGACGGAATCAGCAGAAACGGCACGAGCAGGGCTGTGGTGGGCGTCGTCGCATCGACGAAGCCGAGCGCGGCGAAACCGGCGGCGTCGAGCAGCGCCCCCGCGATCATCGGGCCACGCGAGCCGAAGCGCGCCACCACGGGGCCGCTCACGAGATTCGAGATCAGGAAGCCGCCCGTCAGAGGCAGGAAGGCGAGGCCGGTCTGCAAAGGCGTATGGCCGAGCACGCGCTGCAAGTACAGGCTCAGCACGAACACCATTCCATAGTAGGTGAGATTCACGCCGATTCCGAAGATCACCGCGGCGCTGAACGTACGTTCCGAAAAGAGCGAAAGCGGCAGCATCGGCGCACGGCTTTTGCGCTCGACCGCGATGAACGCGCCGCCCGCCGCCAGCGCCAGCACGAGGCCACCAGCGACCAGCGGATGCGCGAATCCCAGCGGACGCAATTCGATCACCGCGCCGACGAACGCCGCCAGCGCTGCGATCGCGAGCGCCTGGCCCGGCAGATCGATGCCGCGCGCATGCGCCGCGTCCTTCGGGCGCGCGTTTTCGACCCAGAGCAAGGTCGCCGCGACGCCGGCGATGCAGATCGGCAGATTCACCCAGAAGATGCTGCGCCAGCCGAATGCCGCGATCAGCACACCGCCGACGATCGGCCCCGCCGCGATCGACACCGCGCCCGCCGCGGTCCACAGGCCGACCGCGCGGGCGCGCAGACGCCGGTCGTGGCCGCACGCGACGTTCAGCAGCGCGAGCGAATTCGGCAGCATCGCCGCCGCGCCGACGCCCTGCCACGCGCGCGCGGCGATCAGTTGCGGCGCGTCGCGCGAGAAGGCGCAAGCGAGGGAGGCCAGCGCGAACAGCGCGAGACCGCCCAGAAACATGCGCCGCGCGCCGAAGCGGTCGCCGAGCGAGCCCGCCGAGAGCATCAGCGCCGAGAACGCGAGCGCGTAACTGTCGACGGTCCATTGCAGGCTCGCGACGCTCGCGCCGAGATCATGGCCGATGCTCGCGAGCGCGACATTGACGATGGAGACATCGAGTTGGGAGACGACGAAGCCGACGCTGGTCGCCGTCACGACGAGCATCTGCCGTGTGGACAGACGCGATTCGGATGAGGAAAGGTTCGAGTTCATGGCCTTCATGCTAGGCGTGCGCCGCGCTCGATGTTTCGCTGCGGCCTGAAACGTGAAAGCCGGATGAAAAAAATGGCGCGCCGCTTTTGCGGTGCGCCATTTTCTCGAACTCGCTCGGAGGCGTTTAACGCGCTTTACGGATGAAAAGCGTCGTCAGCGCGCCGACCGCGCACAAGGCGCCGACGTAGATCGCGGGCGCCATCGGGCTCGATTTCATCATCAGCGAGACGACGATCGGCGTCAGTCCGCCGAACACCGCATACGCGACGTTGTACGAAAACGAGATGCCCGAGAAGCGCACGGCGGGCGGAAACGCGTTGACCATCACGAACGGAATCGCGCCGATCACGCCGACGAAAAAGCCCGCGAGCGCGTACCACGCGAGCAGCGCGGACGCATCGATCGCGATCTGCTGGAACATCAGCCAGTACGAAACAGCCAGCGCAATGCCGCCGATGAAGATCGTCTTGCCCGCGCCGATGCGTCCTGCGAGCGCGCCCGACAGCACGCAGCCGATCGTCAGGCACAGCGTCGCGGCGCAGTTCGCCACCAGCACGGTCGCCGGCGCAATGTGGAACTGCTTCTGCAGGAGCGTGGGCGTCATCAAAATCACGACGACGATCGCCGCCGACAGCATCCACGTGAGCAGCATCGACACGATCACGGCACGGCCGTGGTCGCGCAGCACGGCCTTGAGCGGAATCTCGGCCGCGATCGCCTTGCGTTTCTGCAGTTCGGCGAACACCGGCGTCTCATGCAGCCAGCGGCGCAGATAAACCGAGCACAGGCCGAACAGGCCGCCGAGAAGGAACGGCAGGCGCCATGCGTAATCGGCGACTTCGGCGGGCACGAAAGCCTTGTTGATGGCGGTGGCGATCAGCGAGCCGAGCAGAATGCCAGCGGTGAGACCGGCGGTGAGCGTGCCGCATGCATAGCCGACGTGGCGCGCCGGCACGTGCTCCGAGACGAACACCCAGGCGCCCGGCACTTCGCCGCCGACCGCCGCGCCCTGCATCACGCGGAACAGGAGCAGCAGCACCGGCGCCATAAGGCCGATCGACGCATAAGTGGGCAGCATGCCCATCAACAGCGTGGGCACGGACATGAGCAGCACGGAGAGCGTGAACATGCGCTTGCGGCCGAGCAGGTCGCCGAAGTGCGCCATGATGATCCCGCCCAGCGGCCGAGCCAGATAACCCGCCGCGAAGATGCCGAAGGTCTGCAATTGACGCAGCCAGTCGGGAATCGACGGCGGAAAGAACAACTGGCCGATGACCGGCGCAAAGAACACGAAGATGATGAAGTCGTAGAACTCGAGCGCGCCGCCGAGCGCGGCGAGCGTGAGCGTCTTGTAATCGCCGCGCGTGAGGGCGCGGCCGGCCGCGCGCGGGGCGTCGGACAGAGGTGTTGCCTGCATCGAAAGAAAACCCGTGAGTGGAAAAGCCACGCATGACGCGCGGATAGGACGAGGCTTTGCCCTGCGGGTAGGTCAGACGCGCCGGGTGGACGCGAATCGAAGGCCCGGGCGGTGCGCTGCGCGCCACGCCAGGAACCGGACGGGCGCGGATTCTTGAGCCGCCGCCCGTCGTCCGCGCTGCGCGTTGCGACGGACAGTCGCGGCGCAGCTTGCCACGCGACGTCTCGGTAAAACGGCGGAAGCGGGAACTGTTTGAGCCAGAGGCGCGATGTTACAGGACGGAAGCCGGCTCAAAAGCGAAAAGCCGTTCTATTTTTGAGATGGTTGCGCGCATCAGACGCTGCCGGCGCGGCCTTCCAGCGCCGTCACATGCGTTGACAATTCGGATGAGTCCGATGGGAAAGGTTCACTGCTCTGCCCAGAATGCCGAGCTTGAATCCCCGTCTCTCCCGCAACGAGACGCCTGCGGTCGCCCCATCCGGGTTATCCGCTCCAATGTCCCTTGGACTCATCAGGTAAGACACTATGCGCGTCGCCGTTTTGCAAACCGACCCAAGTTATCGAAATCTCATCAGCGACGTCGTCAAACGACTCGGCCATACCTGCGTCACGTTCGGCGACGGCCTCGTGCTGTCGAAAACGCTGTCCCGCTCCACGGTCGATCTGCTGATTCTCGACTGGAATTCCACGGGCCTGTGCGGGCTCGATCTGCTGAAATCCGTGCGCTCCAGCTTCGGCGAGCGCGTGCCGGTCATGTTCGCGACGCCGGACGGCGCCGAGCACAATGTGGTCTGCGCGCTGACGGCCGGCGCGGACGACTTCGTCGTCTATCCGATCCGCCCGGGCGAGTTCGGCGCGCGCGTCGAGGCGCTGCTGCGCCGCGCGTATCCGGCGAGCTCGAATGCCTGTCTCGAAGTCGGCCCGTATCGTTTCGACGCCCGTCAGCAGACCGTCACCGTGCGCGGCAAGCCGGTGCAGCTGAGCGGCACGCAGTTCCGTCTCGCACAGCTCTTCTTCTCCAATATCGGCCGCGTGCTGTCGCGCGATCACATCTTCGCGATGGTCTGGGGCCGCGAGTTCCGCGAAACCACGCGCACCATCGACAGTCACGTCTCGCGTCTGCGTCTCGCGCTCGAAATCGAGCCGGTCAACAATTTCCGTCTGCAGCCGGTGTACAAGAGCGGCTATCGCCTGCTGCATCTCTATGACGAAGGCGAGGGCGCCGAAGACAATCTCGCCGATCCCGCCCAGATCGCCGCGTAAGGCGAATTGACTAGCGAAAAGTGCCGTCCACGCGACGGCACTTTTCATTTGCGCGCGAACTCTCTTGCGGGTGACTTAAACCTGCGGCAATTCCGGACGCGTATCGAGCACACGATGATGCCGTCGACGCCGGCCTCGATCTGCGCGTCGACATTCTTCGCGGTCCAGGCGCGGTCTATGCTGGAATCGGCGTTGAACTTGGTGGTCACGGCGGGCATGTCGCCTTCCCAGATATGCGTCACGGCAGCTGTCCGAAAGCGCTGGGACGACAGGCAGTGTAAGCACCGAACGATATGAAGTCTTGCGCGTTGCGCGCGCGCCGCGTGCAGATTTCGGCATAGTATCCGCACGCTCGTTCATGGCGCTCCTACGCATTGGGCGACTATGCCGATTTCGTCATCGAACGCGTGAAGCCGCTTCAAGACGCCCAGCGCGGGCGTTTCTAGGATAGGCGGCATGAAAACCATCGACATCATCGACTCGCATACGGGCGGCGAACCCACGCGCCTCGTGATCGCGGGCGGCCCCGATCTGGGCGGTGGCACTCTGGCGCAACGTCTCGACGCGTTCCGCACGCGCAACGACCACTGGCGCCGCGCCATGGTCACGGAGCCGCGCGGCTCGGACGTGATGGTCGGCGCGCTCCTGTGCGAACCCGACGATCCCGCGGCGGCGGCGGGCGTCATCTTCTTCAACAACGTCGGCTATCTCGGGATGTGCGGGCACGGCACGATCGGGCTGGTCGCGTCGCTGGCGCACGCGGGCAGGATCGCGCCGGGGCGGCACCGGATCGATACGCCGGTGGGTCCCGTCGATGCGACGCTCAACGAAAACGGCAGTGTCAGCGTGCGCAACGTGCCGGCGTACCGGCACCTGCGCGCGGTCACGGTGGATGTGCCGGGTCATGGCCCGCTCAGCGGCGATGTCGCGTGGGGCGGCAACTGGTTCTTTCTCGTCGCGGATCACGGGCGCGAACTCGTGCCCTCGCGCATCCCGGAGCTGACCGCATTCACCGGGGCGATCCGCGACGCGCTGCATGCGCAAGCCATCACGGGCGCTGCGGGCGCGTACATAGACCATATCGAGCTGTTCGCTGATTCAACGGTCGCGGGCGTCGACAGCCGCAACTTCGTGCTGTGCCCCGGCAGCGCCTATGACCGCTCGCCGTGCGGCACGGGAACGAGCGCCAAGCTCGCCTGCCTCGCGGCGGACGGCATGCTCGCGCCGGGGGCGGCGTGGCGCCAGGAAAGCATCATCGGCAGCGTGTTCGAGGGCAGTTATACGAAAGACGGCGACACGCTCGTGCCGACGATCACAGGCTACGCGCACATCATGGGCGAAGGGCGTCTCGTGTTCGACGAGCGCGATCCGTTCAGACGCGGCATCGACATCGGGACCGGCGCGCACGCATGAACGCGGATGTGATCGTCGTCGGCGCGGGCATCGTCGGGGCGGCGTGCGCGGCGGAACTCGCGCGGTGTGGGCTGTGCGTCGATGTGTTCGATGCACGTGGTGTCGGCGGCGGCGCGACGGCGGCGGGCATGGGCCACATCGTCGTGATGAACGATTCGCCCGCCGAGTTCGCGCTGGCCCGCGCGTCGCGTGAACTGTGGCTCGCGCTCGCGCCGCAACTGAGTGCGCGCGAGGCGTTCTCGCGTTGCGGCACGCTGTGGATCGCCGAAGACGACGAAGAGATCGACGCCGCCCGCACCATGCGCGATGCATTCGCCACGGCCGGCGTGCGCGCGCGCATGCTCGACGCTGCCGCGTTGCGCGAAGCGGAACCGGCGGTGAGCCACGCGATGCAAGGTGGCCTGCTGATCGACGACGACGCCATCGTCTACGCGCCCGCGGCGGCTCGATGGCTGCTGGCGTCGTCGCCGCGCATACGCGTATCGACGGATTGCGCCGTGCGCGTTGTAGATGCGAACGACACGCACGCCAGTGTCACCTTGTCGAACGGCGAGACGCGCACGGCCGCGCATGTGCTTATCGCGAACGGGCTCGCGGCGCCGGATCTGCTCGCGGGCGTGCCGCTCGAAGCGAAAAAAGGGCATTTGCTGATCACCGACCGCTATCCCGGCACGATCCGCCATGAACTGGTGGAGCTCGGCTATATCAAGAGCGCGCATCATGCGCGCGGCACGTCGGTGGCGTTCAACGCGCAGCCGCGCCCCACGGGCCAGGTGCTGATCGGCTCGTCGCGCCAGTTCGGCACGCTCGATTCCGCCGTCGAGCTCGATGTGCTCGGCACGATGCTCGCCCGCGCGACGCGCTATCTGCCGGGCATCGGCGCGCTCAATGCGATCCGAGCGTGGACTGGCTTTCGCGCGGCTACGCCCGACGGCCTGCCGTTGATCGGTCCGGCGCGTCATCCCGGCGACCGGCTCTGGCTCGCGGCGGGCCATGAAGGGCTCGGCGTGACCACCGCGCCCGGCACCGCGCGGCTCATCGCGGCACGGATGCTGGGCGAGCCGCTTCCCTTCGATGCCGACGCTTTCGCTCCACAACGATTCGCAGCGGAGCACGCCGATGGCTGATCTCGTGCGCGTGACCGTGGACGGGGCGCCGCTCGCGGTGCCCGCCTTTACGACCGTCGCGGCGGCGCTCGCGATGGCCGGCGTGAGCGCGACGCGGCGCTCGGCCACCGGCGCACCGCGCGCCGCGTTGTGCGGAATGGGCGTGTGCCAGGAGTGCCGCGTGAAAGTCGACGGCCGCGAACACGTGCTCGGCTGTCAGACCGTGTGCCGCGAAGGACTTTCCATCGAGACCATGCGATGAAACCCGGACACGCGGCACATGTCGATATCGCGATCGTGGGCGCGGGGCCGGCGGGCCTGAGCGCTGCGCGGGTGGCGGCGCGCGCGGGCGTGCGAGTGGCGCTCGTCGACGACAATCCGCGTCCCGGCGGGCAGATCTGGCGCCAAGGCCCGACGCTCGCGCCCGACGCGCGCCTGCGCCAGTGGCTCGACGAATCGCGCGCGTACCCGAACCTCGTCGTCATGAGCGCGGCGAAGGTCGCCGCCGCGCCCGGCGACAGGCAACTTCTGCTCGAACGCGACGGCGCGCCGCTCATGCTCGGCTATTCGAAACTGATTCTCGCGACAGGCGCGCGCGAGCGGCTGCTGCCGTTCGAAGGCTGGACCCTGCCTGGCGTGACGGGCGCGGGGGGCCTGCAGGCGCTCGTCAAGGGCGGCATGCCAGTGCGCGGCGAGCGCATCGTGATCGCGGGCAGCGGGCCGCTGCTGCTCGCCGCCGCAGATACCGCGCGTCGACACGGCGCATGCGTGCCCGCGGTCGTCGAGCAGGCGCCGGCGCTGCGCGTCGCCCGTTTTCTGGCGTCGCTCGCGCTGACGCCTCGCAAGCTGAAGCAGGCCATCGCGCTTGGCGTCGCGTGCTATCGGACGGGAAGTGTCGTCGTGAAGGCGCACGGCAGGGCGCGCGTGGAGGCGGTCACGATTCGTTCGCGCGGGCGCGAGGAGACGATCGAGGCGGAACGCGTCGCGTGCGGCTACGGGCTCGTGCCGAACGCGACGCTCGCGCTGGCGCTCGGTTGCGCGACGCAGATGAGCGACGGAGCGATCATGGTCGACGACGCTCAGCGCACGTCGCTCGACGATGTCTTCGCGGCGGGCGAATGCACTGGCATCGGCGGAATGGAACTGGCGAGCGTGGAAGGCGCGCTCGCGGCGCACGCGGCGCTCGGCAACGTAGCCGACGCGCGACTCGTGCGCGAGCGCGAACGCTGGAGCGCGTTCGCGCAGCGCGTGGCGCGCGCGTTCGAACTCGGTGCGCAGGCCCGGACGCTTCCCCCCGCCGATACCTTGCTGTGCCGCTGCGAAGACGTGCGGATCGGGGAAGTCGCCGCGCACGCGAACTGGCGCGACGCCAAGCTGCAGACGCGCTGCGGCATGGGCGCGTGTCAGGGACGCATCTGCGGCGAGGCGGCGTCGGTGTACTTCGGCTGGCCGCGCGCGGCGGCGCGTCCGCCATTCGCGCCGGTGCGTATCGACACATTGATCGCCGCGCGCGAAGCGATCGATTCGTCGGGCGGATAGTGGGGGCAGCGCCAATTTTGTCCGGCATCGCGCGCTTCTATAATCGGCGCTCACATTCATCGAGCGCTGATCACACCGCATGACGAGCACGCCTGACCTGACGGCGACTTCCGCGGTCTCCTTGCCGATCGCGCAACCTTCCGCATCGACGCTTGCGGACATGCTCGCGCATTTCGCGCTGCTCGCGCCGGTGTTCGACGCGATGCCCGACATCGTCTTCTTCGTGAAGGACCGCGACGCGCGCTACGCTATGGTCAACCGCACGCTCGCGCGCCGTTGCGGCCACAAGGACGACAAGTCGAAACTCCTCGGCAAAACGGCCGAGGACGTGTTTCCGCGCCGCTTCGGGCGCATCTACACGGCGCAGGATCAGGCGGTCATCGCACAGGGGCATCAGCTGATCGATCAACTGGAGCTGCATCTGTATCCGGGGCGCGAGCCTGGCTGGTGCATGACGTGCAAGCAGCCGCTGCATGACAAAAGCGGCAATATCGTCGGGCTGGCGGGGATTTCGCGCGACTTGCAGGCGGCCGAGGGCACACATCCGGCCTATAGCAGGCTTGCCGCAGTGGTGCAGCATATCCAGGAAAATTACGTGCAGCCGCTCAACATGCGGCAGCTCGCGCAGATGGCGAACATGTCGATTGCGCAACTGGAGCGTTACTTTCACAAGGTTTTCCATCTGACTCCGCGCCAGGTCTTGCTGAAGACCCGGCTGGACGCCGCGACCGCGTTGCTCGTCTCGAACGAGAAGGTAACCGACGTCGCCGCGTTGTGCGGCTACACCGATCACAGCGCGTTCACGCGCCAGTTCAAGGCGACCGTCGGCTTGACCCCGAGCGAGTACCGCGTGTTGCTGCAAGCGGGCTCGACGCGCCCCGATTCCGCGCGGGACGCAAACGTCTGATGGGAAATCAGGGTACGGGTGGCGTCGAAATTACACGGTCGTGCGTGTGCGGGCGGGAAGCCGGTGGGGTGCGTCGGCCGTGAAGCCCGTCAAACGGCCCTTTGCAGGCTGCCGACTCAAACCGGTCCGGTTTTTGCTCGATTAGCCTCGCCGCGACCGGGCAATTTTTCGCACCGGCGCGGCCCAAAACCGCGAGGCGTTCCGCACCGGCGCACACGCGGCGTAAATAACGGTGCGTTCGGAATTCCCGCCGCGTTTTCGTGTCAATCAGTACGCGTAGCAGCGCGCGTGGCGGCGAGACGTAGAGACCGTCGCGAGAATTCCGTTTTTGGCAGTTGAAAAGAACATCATGAACGAAGTGGCAAGACTGGGGCATATGCGGATTGTGCTGATCGAAGACGATCCCGAGAGCAGGGCATCACTGCAGATGTTGCTGGAAGAAGAAGGCGCCGAAGTCATCGCCGTGGCCGACGCCGAAGACGGCGCGCAAGCAGCGATCGAGCATCTTCCCGACGCGGTGATCTGCGATCTCGACTTACCCGAGATGGACGGTTTCTATCTCATACAACGTTTGCGGGATCACGAAATTCGCGGCAATCTGCCGCCTTCCGTGGCGATCGCGCTGACGGGACACGATGGCGAGGAATATCGCCTGCGAAGTATTGGCGAAGGTTTTCAGCATTTCATGACGAAGCCCGTGCATCCGGACCAACTCGTCACGCTGATAAAAGACGCGGCCGGAGCGCGCGTGGTGATGTGAAGCAATCGGGCCGCCGGGGAAGAGCGGCCTCGCCTTTCATGGCCTGTTACGACCGGTCGCGGTTGCGCGCCCTGGTTGCGCCCGTGATGACAGCGATGCCGAGCATGATGACGGCGACGATCATGATCGTATGTTGCGAGACATGCATCGCCACGAGCGCCCACGATACGCCGCCGATGAAAATCAGCCAGCCGATGAGGTAAATGATCAGCGTCATCGAATTCTCCTTTTTAGTTGTGTAGGTGGACGCGGTTGCCTGATTGGAAGCGCCTTATCCTTTCGATGGCCGCCCGCAAGGTTCATTCCATGCAAGGACGCGACATGAGCGGCATTGTCGAACCTGAGCCAGAGAAAGCATGCTGACCGTTCATCACCTCAACAACTCCCGCTCGCAGCGCGTCTTGTGGATGCTCGAGGAACTCGGCATCGACTACGAACTGAAGCGCTATCAACGCGACCCGCGCACGATGCTCGCGCCGGCGGAATTGCGCGCGGTGCATCCGCTCGGCAAGTCGCCGGTCGTGACCGACGGCGATCTCACGCTCGCGGAGTCCGGAGCGATCATCGAATATCTCGTGGACCGCTATGGCGAAGGCCGCTTCGCGCCGTCGCCGGGCGTGTCGCCGGAACGCGTGCGCTACAACTACTGGATGCATTACGCCGAAGGCTCGGCGATGCCGCCGCTTTTGCTCAAGCTCGTCGCGCGGCGTCTGGAGAGCGCGAAGATGCCGTTCTTCGCGAAGCCGATCGCGCGGCGCATCGCGCAGACCATGCAGAGCAGCTTCATCGATCCGCAACTTCGGCTGCACTTCGGCTATATCGATGCCGAGCTCGCGAAATCGAGCTGGTTTGCGGGCGATGACTTCAGCGCCGCCGACGTGCAGATGAGCTTCCCCCTCGAAACCGGCGGCCATCGCGCGGGCGCGAAGTCCTTGCCGCATATCCGCGCGTTTCTCGAACGCATCCACGCGCGGCCGGCGTACCAGCGCGCGCTCGAGCGCGGCGGACGTTACGACTACGCCAGCTAGCGAACAGAGCGTCGCCCCGGCCATCTGGCCGAATTGCGGACGTGTCCTGCGCGTTGCGTACAATGATCCGCACGCAATCACTCAGCGCAAAGGCGACGCATGGCCCGAATCGTTCCCGACGACTGGAAGAACCTGGAGGCGACCGGCGCGGCGGCGCGCGAACTCGAAACGCTCGCGCTCCTCGAAAAGCTGCCCGAGGATTACACGGTCTATCACGGCGTCCACTGGACGCGCGTCAACGAAGGCTTTTCGGTGTTCGGCGAGGCGGATTTCGTCGTCGTCGCGCCGTCTGGGCGCGTGCTCATGATCGAGCAGAAGGCCGGCTTCCTGCGCGAAACCAGCGCCGGGCTGGTCAAGGTCTATCTGCAAAAGGAGCGCAACGTCGCCATTCAGCTGGCGCGCACGCTCGAGAACCTGCACCGGCGTTTCACGGCGGCGTTCGGCGCGGGCACGTATCGCATCGAGGAGCTGCTGTATTGCCCGGACTACACGGTGAAGAATGCGGCGATCGCGGGCGTCTCACCCGCGCGCATCGTCGATGCCAGCCGCAAGGCGCAACTTGCGCGCGTCGTGCTGGAGATCCTGCCGCCCGATGAGGCGCGTTTCGAATCCGCCGCGCGCATCCACCATTTTCTCGCCGATGAACTCTCGCTCACGCCCGACACGAACGCGCTGGTCGGCGCGGCGAATACGCTCGTCACGCGCCTGTCGGGCGGTCTCGCCACATGGGCGCGGCGTCTCGAATTCGCGCCGTTTCGCCTGCGCGTGATCGCTACCGCCGGCGCGGGCAAGACGCAACTCGCCGTGCGCGTGATGCGCGACGCGCTCACCGCCGGCAAGAGCGTGCTCTACGTGTGCTTCAACCGGCCGCTCGCCGACCATATCCGCGCAATCGCGCCCAAAGAGGCGAAGATCGCGAACTACCATCAGCTGAGCGCGGCGGTGGCGCGCGATGCGGGCAGTCCACCCGATTTCAGCCAGCCGAACGTATTCACCACGCTCGAAGAACGCTTCGCCGCCGTGCCCGTGCCGGAGCACTGGAAGTGCGACGTGCTGATCGTTGACGAGGGGCAGGATTTTCAGGCGGCGTGGGTCGAGGCGCTGGAACGCCTGCTCAATCCGGAAGGCGCGTGGTGGTGGCTGGAAGATCCGATGCAGAACCTCTATCTGCGCGAGCCCGTGCCGCTGCCGGGCTGGACGATCCTGCGCGAATCGACCAATTATCGGAGTCCGCGGGATCTGCTCGGCTTCATCCGCAAGATCGTCGGTCCGGACGTGCGGCTCGACGCGGGCAGCCCGTTCGACGGCTCGGATGTGAGCATTTCGACCTACGAGGACGGCCATCCCGAAGAAATCGTCGAGGCGACCAAGCGCGCGATCACGCACGCGCTGTCGCTCGGCTTTCGCAAGCAGGACATCGCGGTGTTGTCGTTTCGCGGTCGCGAGGGCTCGGCGCTCACCGGCGTCGATCAGCTCGGCCCGCACCGGTTGCGTGCGTTCACCGGCACCTACGATCTCTTCGGCAACCCCGAGTATCGCGAGGGTGACGTGCTGCTGGAATCGATCTATCGCTTCAAGGGGCAATCCGCGCCGTGCGTGGTCATGACCGAAGTCGATTTCGACGCACTCGACGAGCAGGCCGCGCGCAAGATTTTCGTCGGCGCGACCCGGGCGACGATGAAGCTGATCGTGGTCGCCTCGGAACGCGCCGCCCGGGCCATCGAAGCGCTGTAGTCACGCATGGCTGTCATCGGCACCGAACCTTCCCTGCGCGCACACGCTGCGCGCCCGTGGTTTCGCCGTCTGTGGTACGCGGCGCTGCTCGCGCTCGCCATCGCGCCGCCCATCGGCGCGGTCGGCTACATGCTCTATTCGGGGCTGCTCGCGCGCGAGACGCATCGGCTGGTCCTGCCGAATGACGTGTACTGGGACGCCGCGCAGTTCCAGCTCGCCTACGAGCGCTTCGAGAATCATGTGCTGCTGTACCGCAACGGTATCGACGAAGACGCCGACGCGGTGCGCGCCACTTTCCGCATGTTGCGCGCGCGCCTCGAGCAGGTCGCGGATGCGCCCGTGCTCATCGAAGGGCACGAAGCGCTGTTCAACCGGCAGCGCGAAATCCTGCGGCAGGTGCAGACCGCGCTCGATTCCATCCAGGCCGATGTCGAACGGCTTCACACCGAGCGCCAGCGCACGCTGCGGGTGATCGGAGTGTTGCGCCAGAATGCGGCCGTCGTCGCGGAGCTGGCGAGCGGGCGGCGCCTCATGGATGTGGCCGAGCGCGAGGCGATCGTGCGCGACTTCGAGGCGAAGCGCCGCTATCTGATCTATGGCGGCATCGTGCTCGGGCTGCTGTCCGCCGCCGCGACCGCGCTGCTGCTTTTCAACGGCTATCGGCGCACGCGCCTCATCGAGCAGCAGCGCGCGGCGCTCGTGGCCGAGCATCAGGCTACGCGCGCGGCGCGTGAGGCCGGCGTCGCGAAAGACACGTTCCTCGGCATGATCAGCCACGAACTGCGCACGCCGCTGCACGCGATCGTCTCGTCGGTCGAACTGCTGGGCCTGAACGCGCGCGGCGACGCCGACCGCAAGATCATGCAGCGGCTCGAAAGCGGCGCGCGTCATCTCGAAGCGCAGATGCGCGACCTGACCGACTACGCGCGGCTAGGCGCGGGCAAGCTGGAATTGCGCATGGCGGTGTTCGATCCGGTGGAGCTGCTCGAATCCATCGTCGATGCGAACACGCCCGCCGCGAGCGCCAAGGGACTCCAATTGCGCGGAGACTACGCGGGCGAGCGCGGGCCGATGGAATCGGACCCGCATCGCGTCCGGCAGATCGTCACGAATCTCGTGACCAACGCGATCAAATACACGGAAGCCGGTTCCATCGACGTGCATTTCGCGCGCACCGAAAAGCGCCTCGATATTTCGGTGATCGACACCGGCCCCGGCATTTCCCGCGAGCAATTGCCGCTCATCTTCCAGGAATTCACCCAACTGGATTCGTCGAGCACGCGGCGCTTCGACGGCGCCGGCATGGGCCTCGCAGTCGTGCGCGGGCTCGTCGATCTGCTCGGCGGCACGATCGAGGTGTCGAGCGAAGTGGGACAGGGCGCGGCGTTTCGCGTGAGCCTGCCGGCGGTGTCGGTCGAGCATCTGCCCGAGCGCGGCGAGCAGGAGGCCGAGGCGCCCGAGTCGCGCCGATCGCGCGTGCTCGTGATCGACGACCACGAAGCGATCCGCGATTCGCTCTGCGAGATGCTCACGCATCTGGGTTATGCGACGGTCGCGCAGCCGGACGTGGACAGCGCGCTCGCCTGGCTGCGCGCCAACGACGCCGACGTGATCCTCGCGGACCTGCACATGCCGGGCAAGGACGGCTATTCGTTCGCGAACGAATACCGCGCACGCAGCGCACCGGGTGCGAGCGTGCCGATCATCGCGGTGAGCGCATACGCGCCCGAACTGGTGGACCCGAGCGCGGCGGTGCTGTTCTTCGACTATCTGCTGAAGCCGGTGCGCTACGAGGTGCTGAAGGGCGCCGTGCACCGTGCGGTGACGGTGCGCCGCCGCGTGGCCTGAACGCGCTTAGCTGCGCATCAGCCGCTTGGAGAGATCCGCGACGAGAATGCCGAGTCGCGCGGGTTTTTCGAAGCATGTCACGTTGTAGTCGCGGATGACCTGGCTGATCTCCGATTCACTCGCCTTGCCCGTGGTCAGCTCGCCGGTGAGTACGAAGATAGGCGCGTCCGGATTGTCGGACTCGCGCACCGTGCGGATCGCGCCCGCCGAGGTATGCACGCCGAACAGCCAGTCGATCACCACGGCGTCGAAAACCTGCGACTGCAGCGCTTCCAGAAAGGCATCGAGACCGTAGAAGGCCATCGCCGTGAAGCCGGTGGCTTCGAGATAGTCGTGGAGGTTGTCGGCGGAGGCGTGATCGTCGTCGACCACGGCGATCACCGGCTTGTCGGTGTCGGGGCGGCGCGGCTGAATCTCGATCTTGTGGACATCGCTTGCCTCGTGCAGCAGCACGCCTTCATGCTTGGACACGACCCAGCGGGCGTTGAGCTTCTGCGCGATGAAATCCGGCCGGCTGCCTGCTTCCAGCGCGTTGCCGACCCACGCCATGCAGGGAATCTCCACCGAGCCGAGTTTCAGGACGGCGTCGTGCGCGGTGCCTTCGGTTTCGTCGGGGCGCGCGTTGATCGAATCGAACAGCTTGAGCGCGGGCTCCTCGAAGGCGTCGGCCACGCGGCGGATCTGCGCGAGCGTCCACGGGCTGTTGCCGCGCAGTTTGCGATGGCCTTGCGAAAAGCTCAGATCGAGAATGCGGCACAACTCGGCGGTTTGCTGCCGCTTGCCGATGCCGTGACGGGCCATGAGCTCGCGCACGCGTTCGGCGACGGCGAGTGATTCCGAAGAAGACGTTTCAGTGACCATACAGCCAGTCGGATGCCTGAGGGTGGGCCTGCGGGAGGGAAGGGATTTCGGCGCGTCTGGCGGTCCATGCGCAGTCGATTCGATATTGTAAATGGCGCGGACCCGCGCACTCAAAATGACCTGCGCGGGTCCGGCTAATGTGTTGATTATTTTGATGAATCGGCGTGAAAACCGAAGGCGGTCGCGTTATGCGAATGCCGCCGCGCGTTCGCGCACGGGTGCTTGCGAGACGGGAATTTCGTCGAGGAGCGTGGAGAGCTGGTCGTGCGCCTGGCCGCCGCTGAACTCGCGCAGCGTAGCGAGCAGGGTGCGCCACGGCGCGGGCCAGCGGGTTTCGCGTACGCATCGGCCGTTGGCGTCAGTGATGCGCAGCAGCGTGGTATCGGGAAAGTAGGTCAACGTGACGGGCATTCCGTCGAGAACACAGGTCGCGGTACAGGCTTTCGGTGTGAACATGCTTTTTTGAGTAAATGGTTGCGGTGCGCCTTAGTGCGCGTCGGTCTTGTCGAACGGGTGTTCGCTTGAGCAATGCTCGTGCCTGCTCCCGCCGTATCGGCTCGCTTGTTTCGCTAAAGCGCGCGTCGCCGGTGAAAGTTAGCGATTTTTGAATGGAGTATTGCTGGATTTCACGACAATTGGCCGCTTTGTTCAGCGTACACTCCAACCCAATATCGAATGGAGGTTGCTGTGTTGCTCGCTGTCTTGCTGATTTGTCCGCTGGGCGTTGCCGGGCTTTTCGCGTTTGCCCGCTTCGCCGATCGTAATTTTCGCGATTCGCTGCCCGCGCCGCGTCGGGCTTTCCTCGAAGCGAAAATCACCGCCGCGCGTTCCGCCCGGGTGCTCCGCAAGGAACCTTCGCGCATCGGCTAATCCGGCGCCCGATCCGCTTTTGCTATCGAACGATCGCCCTTTCGAATTGTTGCGCTATTGGCGCGGGACTATAGTCGCTTTCACGGCATAGAGCCCCAAAGCAACGAACAACGAAAGGAGACGAACTGATGAATCGTATCGACCTGGCGAATCGCGTCGTGATCGTGACCGGCGGCGCGCGCGGCATCGGCCTCGCGGTGGCTGAGCGGGCGCTTGAATCGGGCGCCGACGTGGCACTGTGGGATGTCGATGGAGAACGCCTCGCGCGCACCAGCGCCGAACTCTCGGCGAAGCACCGCGAGCGCAAGGTGAGCGACGCGGTCGTCGAGCTGACCGAGGAAGCATCCGTCGATGCCGCCGCGAAGCAGACGCTCGCGGCGCATGGCCGGATCGACGTGCTGGTCAACAACGCCGGCATCACCGGCGGCAACGGCACAACCTGGGAGCTCGCGCCGGACGTCTGGCGCCGCGTGATCGACGTCAATCTCATCGGTCCTTATCTGACCTGCCGCGCGGTCGTGCCGCACATGCTGAAAGGGGGCTACGGGCGCATCGTCAATGTCGCGTCGATTGCGGGCAAGGAAGGCAATCCGAACGCCTCGCATTACAGCGCCTCGAAGGCCGGGCTGATCGGGCTCACGAAGTCGCTCGGCAAGGAACTGGCCGGCAAGAACATCCTCGTCAACGCGGTGACGCCCGCCGCCGCCAAAACCGAAATCTTCGATTCGATGTCGCAGCAGCACATCGACTACATGCTCTCCAAGATTCCGATGAACCGTTTCCTGATGCCGCAGGAAGCCGCGTCGCTGATCCTGTGGCTCGCCTCCGAGGACTGCGCGTTCAGCACGGGCGCGGTGTTCGATCTGTCCGGCGGACGGGCGACTTACTAATCGCGAAGGCTTGCCGGGAGAGGAACATGAACGTTTCCGCACACGCGGAAGGCGCCGTCACGTCACGCGTGATGCGCCGGCTGCTGCCATTCCTGCTGCTCATGTACGTGCTCGCGTTTCTGGACCGCGCGAACATAGGCTTTGCGCAAAAGGCGCTGCAGCAGGACACCGGTCTGACGAACGCCGCCTTCGCCTTCGGGGCGGGCGTATTCTTCGTCGGCTATGCAATCTTCGAAGTGCCGAGCAATCTGCTGTTGCATCGCGTTGGCGCGAAGCTGTGGATGTGCCGCATCATGGTGACCTGGGGCCTCGTTTCGGCGGGCATGGCGTTCGCGCACAGCGCCACGACGTTCTACACGCTGCGCTTCCTGCTGGGCGTGGCGGAGGCGGGCTTCTTTCCGGGCATCGTCTATTACCTGACGCGCTGGTTTCCGCAATCGTCGCGGGCGCGCGCCCTTGGCGTGTTTTACTTCGGCGCGCCGCTCGCGTTCATTTTCGGCGCGCCGCTGTCCGGCCTGTTGCTCGATCTGCACGGCGCGCTCGGCCTGAAGGGCTGGCAGTGGCTGTTTCTGGTCGAGGGGCTGCTGGCGTCGATCGTCGGCGTCTGGGCGTTCTGGTATCTCGACGACGAGCCCGCGAAAGCGCGCTGGCTCACGCCATCGCAACGCGCGCGGCTCGTCGCCCGCCTCGACGACGACGCGCGCGCCGCATCCGCGCACGGACCGCGCAGCGTGCTCGCCGCGCTCTTCGATGCGCGCGTGCTCGTGCTCTGCTGCGTCTACTTTCTGATTCAGGCGGCCGTGTACGGCGTGGTCTTCTATCTGCCGCAGCAGGTCGCGGCGCTGCTCGGCACGAAGGTCGGGCTGCGCGTCGGGCTCGTGACGGCGTTGCCGTGGGTCGCCGCCGTGCTCGTCACGTGGATCGTGCCGCGCTACGCCGACCACACCGGCAAGCACCGCGTCTGCGCGGTCGCGCTGCTCGTCATGTCGGGCGTGGCGATCGCGGTGTCCGGGCTCGCGTCCATGCCGATCGTGTCGCTTATCGCGCTGTGCTGCGCGGCGAGCGGCTTCATCGCCGCGCAGCCGCTGTTCTGGACCTTCCCGACGCGCTATCTGACGGGCGCGGCCGCCGCCGCCGGCATCGCGCTCATCAATTCGCTGGGCGGCCTGGGCGGCTTCTTCGCGCCGATGGCCCGCACCGCCGCCGAAGCCGCGCTCCACTCGTCGAGCGCCGGCCTCATGGTGCTCGCCGGCGCGAGCGTGCTGGCGGCGCTCGTGATCGTCCTGCTCGTACGCCCCCACGCAAGCCAACCTATTGCCGACGGAAAAGCCGTCGAAGCTTCGTAAAAAACCAGGAGCCACACCATGTCCATGCCCACGATTCGCCAGGTACGCGCGTTCACCGTTCGCGGCGGCGGCGCCGACTATCACGACCAGGGCGCCGATCACTGGATCGACGACCACATCGCCACGCCGATGGCGCGTTATCCCGAATATCGCCAGAGCCGCCAGTCTTTCGGGCTGAACGTGCTCGGCTCGCTGGTCGTCGAGATCGAGGCGAGCGACGGCACGGTCGGCTTCGCGGTGACGACCGGCGGCGAGATCGGCGCGTTCATCGTCGAGAAGCATCTGGCGCGCTTCATCGAAGGGCAGCGCGTGACCGACATCGAAAAGATGTGGGATCAGATGTTCAACGCGACGCTGTATTACGGGCGCAAGGGCATCGTGCTGAACGCGATTTCGGGCGTGGATCTGGCGCTGTGGGATTTGCTCGCGAAGGTGCGCAAGGAGCCCGTGTTCCATCTGCTCGGCGGCCCGGTGCGCGACGAACTGCAGTTTTATGCGACCGGCGCGCGGCCCGATCTCGCGAAGCAGATGGGTTTCATCGGCGGAAAAATGCCCTTGCAGCACGGTCCGGCGGAAGGCGAGGAAGGGCTCGCGAAAAACATCGCGAAGCTCGCTGACATGCGCTCGAAAGTCGGTGACGACTTCTGGCTGATGTTCGACTGCTGGATGAGCCTCGATCTCAACTACGCGAAACGTCTCGCCACGGCTGCGCACGAATACGGCCTCAAGTGGCTGGAGGAAACGCTGCCGCCCGACGATTACTGGGGCTATGCCGAACTGCGCCGTTCGGTGCCGCGCGGCATGATGGTGACGACGGGCGAGCACGAAGCCACGCGCTGGGGCTTTCGCATGCTCTTCGAGATGGGCTGCGCCGATCTCGTGCAGCCGGATGTCGGCTGGTGCGGCGGCATCACGGAGCTCATCAAGATTTCCGCGCTCGCGGACGCGCACAACGTGCTGGTCGTGCCGCACGGCTCGTCGGTGTACAGCTATCACTTCGTCGTGACGCGCCATAACTCGCCGTTCGCCGAGTTCCTGATGATGGCGCCCAAGGCCGATCAGGTCGTGCCGATGTTCACGCCCTTGCTGCTCGACGAGCCCGTGCCCGTGAACGGCCGCATGAAGGTGCCGGAGACGCCCGGTTTCGGCGTGCGGCTGAATCCGGAGTGCGCGCTGACGCGTCCTTACACGCATTGAGAGAAAAATCATGCTTCTGGAAAACAAGGTGGTGGTCGTGACGGGCGGCTCTCGCGGCATCGGGCGCGCCATTGCGCTCGCGAGCGCGCGCGAAGGCGCGGATGTCGCGATCAACTACTGGGGCGACAACGACCGGTCATACGGCAAGGCATCGGCGGTGCAATCGATCGTGAAGGAGATCGAGGCGCTCGGGCGGCGCGCGATCGCCGTCGAAGGCAATGTCGCGGATCACGAGACGGGCAAGGCCTTGATCGCGCGCGCGGTGGAGGCGTTCGGCCACGTCGACGTGCTGTCGAGCAACGCGGGCATCTGCCCGTTTCATGCGTTTCTCGACATGCCGCCATCGGTCTATGAAACGACGGTCGCCGTGAACCTGAACGGCGCGTTCTACGTGACGCAGGCGGCCGCGAACCAGATGAAGGCGCAGGGCACGGGCGGCGCGATCGTCGCGACGAGCTCGATCAGCGCGCTCGTCGGCGGCGGCATGCAGACGCATTACACGCCGACCAAGGCGGGCGTGCATTCGCTGATGCAGTCCTGCGCGATCGCGCTCGGGCCATACGGCATCCGCTGCAATTCGGTGATGCCCGGCACCATCGCCACCGATCTGAACGCCGAAGATCTCGCCGATGAAGCCAAGCGCGCCTATATGGAAAAGCGCATCCCGTTAGGCCGGCTGGGCGCGCCGGACGACGTTGCGCAATGCGTGGTGTTCCTGGCATCGGACCGCGCGCGCTATGTAACGGGCGCGTCCTTGCTCGTCGATGGCGGACTGTTCGTTAATCTTCAATAAAGCTTCAATAACGAGACGTCGCCGAATACTTTCGCAGCAACGCGATGAAGTATTCGGCCGGTTCGCTCAGCGTCTCGAACTTGCGCCGCAACAGGCCGAAGCCCGCCAGGCTCTTGCCGATCTCGATCGGCAGTTCGATCAGCAATTGCGCGCGCAAATAATCGCGCACGACCGATTCCGGCAGCATCGCGACCGCCTCGCTGTTCTGCAGCAGTTGCAAGGTCGCGAAGATCGACGCGCATTCGACGATATCGGCCGGCGTCGTCAGGCCAGCGCGCGCGAGTTCGTCCTCGAACAGGCCGCGCGCGGGACTCGTGATCGGCTGCAGAATCCACGGCCAGCCGACCAGCATGTCCAGCGCCAGCGCGCTCTTTCCTGCGAGCGGATGCCCCGCGCGCACCACGAGGCGCATCGCTTCGCGCGCGAGCGGCTCGAAGTCGAAATCGTTGTGCTGCAAGGGCGTCGTCAGCCGTCCGAGTGCGAGATCCACTTCGCGGCGATGCAGCAACTGCACGACCTGATCGCTCGTCTCGCCGAGAATCCTCACGTTCAGCAGCGGCCGCTCCGATTTCAGTTCGGTGACGGCCATCGCCAGCACGTCGGGCGCGGCGCCCATGATCGCGCCGACGGTCAACTGGCCGTGACCGCCGCGGCGCTTGGCGTCGAGATCGTCGGCGAAGCGCGTGAGATCGGCGAGCGAGCGGCGGGCGTAGGCGAGCGCGGCGGTGCCGAGCGGCGTCGGCTGCATGCCGCGTGCGTTGCGCTCGAATAGCAGAAATCCGAATGCTTCTTCGATGTCGCCGAGCATGCGGCTCGCGCTCGGCTGCGCGACGTTGATCGCCTCGGCCGCCTGATGGAGATTGCGGGCGTCGTCGAGCGCCACCAGCAACGCGAGATGCTTGAACTTCAGGCGATTGACGAGCGCGTTCGGCGACGCGCTCGAAGACACACTGTGGGACACGTTCTGGTTCATTCGACAGTCCGCGTTGAACCGCGCGATGATACCGCGCAGCGATACGTTTTTGCGATCGGCCAATCCTGCATTCGGATTGTCGTGTTATCGGTCGGCGAATTATAGTCGCAGCACAACGAGTCCCGAACACAGGGATTCACCAATCAAAACAAGGCGGGCCGCCATGGAGACAGTGGCATTTCGCATGACCCTGAAGCCGGGCATGCGCGAGGAGTACGAGCGACGCCATCGCGAGATCTGGCCGGAACTGGCCGATGCATTGCGCGCCGCCGGCATTCGCGATTACTGGATCTTTCTCGACGAAGCCACCGGGCATCTGTTCGCGTGCTACAAGCGCACGGACACGCATACGACCGATGCGCTGCCGGCGCTACCCGTCATGCGTAAATGGTGGGACACCATGGCGCCGCTGATGGAGACGCACGCGGATAACTCCCCGGTTGCGGCGCCGCTCGCGCCGGTCTTTCATCTTCCCTGAACCGTTCGCCTCTTTCGCGAGGAGTGCAAGCATGCAGGTCGTCGATCCGCACATTCACCTGTGGGACCTCAAGACGCATCATTACCCGTGGCTTGCGAATCCGCAGACGTCGTTCGTCGGCGACGCGCGCGACTTGCAGCACGATTACCTGCTCGCCGATCTGCTGCGTGATGCCGAAGCCATAAACGTGCTGAAGCTGGTGCATGTCGATGCGAATCACGATCCGGCCGATCCCGTCGAGGAAACGCGCTGGCTGCAAGGCATCGCCGATGGCGAAGGACGCGGCAAGCCGAACGGCATCGTCGCGGGCGCGGACCTTTCGGCGGACAACGCGCCGCAAGTGCTCGAAGCGCATGCCGCGTTCGCCAACACGCGCGGCATTCGTCAGATCCTCAACGTGCATGACGACAAGCGCTACGACTATGTCGGACGGCACTACATGCGCGAGCCGCAATGGCGCAGGCACTTTGCGTTGCTCAAGCGCTTCGGCCTGTCGTTCGATCTGCAACTGTATCCGTCGCAGATGGACGAGGCGGCGCAACTCGCACGCGAGCATGCCGACACGCAGTTCATCGTCAATCATGGCGGCATGTTCGTCGATCGCAATTCGACGAGAGGGTATCGCGCATGGCGAGACGGCATGCGTTCGCTGGCCGCGTGCCCGAACGTCACGGTGAAGCTGAGCGGCTTCGCGATGTTCGATCATGCATGGACCGTCGAGAGCCTTCGTCCTTACGTGCACGAGCTCATCGATACGTTCGGCCATGAACGCGCGATGTTCGCGTCGAACTTTCCGGTGGACCGGCTTTTCGGCTCATACACGGCAATCTGGAACGCGTACGCACAGATCGTGAGCGATGCGAGCGAGAGCGAGAAGCAAGCGCTATTCGTGCGCAACGCCGAACGGATTTATCGCATTTGAGAGGCAAGAGATGACGACGCCACGTCTTGAACTGAGACATGCAAGCAAATCGTTCGGCCGCGTGCGCGCGCTGGGCGACGGAAGCCTTCAGCTTTTCCCCGGCGAAGTTCACGCGCTGCTCGGCGAGAATGGCGCGGGCAAATCGACGCTCGTAAAACTGCTCGCGGGCGTCTATCAACCGGACGCGGGCGAGCTGCTCGTCGAAGGCGTCGCGCGGCGCTTCGCGAATCCGGCGGAAGCGCGCGATGCGGGCATCGCCGTGATCTATCAGGAGCCGACGCTGTTCGCCGATCTTTCGATCGCCGAGAACATCTACATGGGACGGCAGCCGCGCGATCGCTTCGGCCGCATTCGCTACGACGAGATGCATCGCGAAGTCGATGCACTGCTGGCGTCGCTCGGCGTGAGCCTGCGGGCGCAACGGCTGGTGCGCGGGCTTTCCATCGCGGATCAGCAAGTCGTCGAGATCGCCAAGGCATTGTCGCTCGATGCGAACGTGCTGATCATGGACGAGCCGACCGCGGCGCTGTCGCTGCCCGAAGTGGAGCGCCTGTTCACCATCGTGCGTGCGCTGAAGGAGCGCGATGCGGCGATTCTCTTCATCACGCACAGGCTCGATGAAGTGTTCGCGCTGACGCAGCGCATGACGATCATGCGCGACGGCATGAAGGTCTACGACGCGCTCACGGCCGACATGAGTATCGATTCGATCGTGAGCAGGATGGTCGGGCGCGATCTCGACACGTTCTATCCGAAGGCCGATGTCGCGCCCGGCGACGTGCGTCTTTCGGTGCGCAATCTCACGCGCGAAGGCGTGTTCAAGAACGTTTCCTTCGATGTGCGCGCGGGCGAGATCGTCGCGTTGGCGGGGCTGGTCGGCGCGGGGCGCAGCGAAGTGGCGCGCGCGATTTTCGGCATCGACCCGGTCGATGGCGGCGAGGTGAAGATCGCGGGCAGGAAGCTCGCGCTGGGTCATCCGGCGGCGGCCGTGCGCGCGGGTCTTGCGCTCGTGCCCGAGGACCGGCGCGCGCAAGGGCTCGCACTGGAACTGAGCATCGCGCGCAATGCGTCGCTGACCGTGCTCGGCCGGCTGGTGCGGCACGGGCTCATCACGGCGAGAAGCGAATCCACGCTCGCCGCCGACTGGGGCAAGCGCCTGCGCCTGAAGGCCAGCGATCTCGATGCACCCGTGGGCACGTTGTCGGGCGGCAATCAGCAGAAGGTCGTGCTCGGCAAGTGGCTTGCGACGAACCCGAAGGTGCTGATCATCGACGAACCGACGCGCGGCATCGACGTGGGCGCGAAAGCAGAGGTGTATCGCACGCTCGCGGAGCTGGTGAAGGACGGCATGGCCGTGCTGATGATTTCGAGCGAGTTGCCCGAGGTGCTCGGCATGGCGGATCGCGTGCTCGTAATGCACGAAGGGCGCATCAGCGCGGATATCGCCCGCGCCGATGCGAATGAAGAACGGGTGATGGGCGCCGCCCTGGGCGCATCGCCTTCACTGGGACGCGCAGCATGATGACACGACACTCTCCCACGCTACCCGCAATGCCGCCGACCGAAACCAAGCGTGAAAGCCTCGCGGTCTCGATCGCGAAGAGCCGCGAATTGACGCTGTTCATCGTGCTGCTCGTATTGATCGGCGCGACGGCGACGGTCAAACCCGACTTCCTGAACCTGCAGAATCTGCGCGACGTGCTGCTCAACGTCTCGATCATCGGCTTGCTGACGGCCGGCATGACGATCGTGATGCTGATGCGGCATATCGATCTGTCGGTCGCGTCGATCGTCGGCGTGAGCGCGTACGCGGTCGGCAGCCTGTTCGTCATGTTCCCGCATATGCCGGTGATCGTCGCGATGCTCGCGGGCGTCGGCATCGGCCTGGCGATCGGCGCACTGAACGGCGCGCTCGTCACGTTCGGCCGCGTGCCGTCGCTCGTCGCCACGCTCTCGACGCTGTATATCGTGCGCGGCGCGGATTACGCATGGGTGCACGGCGGTCAGATCAACGCGACCAGCCTGCCAGATGCGTTCGCGTCCATCGCGACCGGTTCGCTGCTTGGCGTGCCGAATCTCGTGTTGATCGCGCTGGTCGTGCTGATTGCGTTGTCGGTGTATCTGAAGCAGTATCGCGGCGGACGCGAGCATTACGCGATCGGCTCGAATCCGGAAGCCGCGCGTCTCGCGGGCATTCGCGTGGATCGCCGCGTGCTGATCGGCTTTCTGTTGTCGGGCGCCATTGCGGGACTCGCGGGCGTGCTGTGGCTCGCGCGCTTCGGCACCGTCGACGCCAGCACGGCGAAAGGCATCGAGCTGCAAGTGGTGGCGGCCGCGGTCGTGGGCAGCGTCGCGATCACGGGCGGCGTCGGCACGATCGCGGGCGCGACGCTCGGTGCACTCGTACTCGGCGTCATCAATATCGCACTGGTGGTGTTGCGCGTGTCGCCGTTCTGGCAGCAGGCGATTCAAGGCGCGCTGATCGTCGCGGCGATCACGCTCGATACGTTGCTCGCGCGCTCGGTCGCGCGCCGCATGATGAGGAAACGCGATCATGGCTAAACCCGATTCGGCTCTTTCCACGACCCGCCGTCGTCACCTGCAATGGGAAGCGATGCTCGGCATCGTGCTCGTGATTTCGCTCGTCGGCGGGCGCGTGCTGTCGCCGCTGTTTCTCTCGGCGGCGAACATCTCGAACATGCTGGCCGACTTCACCGAGATCGCACTCATCGCGCTGCCGATGACGCTCATCATCGTCGCGGCGGAGATCGATTTGTCGGTGGCGTCGGTGCTCGGTGCATCGAGCGCGCTGATGGGCGTGCTGTGGCACATGGGCTTGCCGATGCCGCTCGTGATCGTCCTCGTGCTGCTGTTCGGAACGCTCGCGGGCCTGCTCAACGGCCTCGTGGTCGTGCGCTTCAACTTGCCTTCGCTCGCGGTGACCATCGGCACATTGGCGCTGTTTCGCGGTCTCGCTTACGTGCTGCTCGGCGATCAGGCGATTGCGGATTTCCCGGCGGCGTACACGGCGTTCGGGATCAACACGATAGGCGATACCTTTTTGCCGATGCCGTTCATCCTGGTGATTGCCGGCGCGATCGTCTTCACCATGCTGCTGCAGGCGACGCCTTTCGGCCGCAGCCTCTTCGCGATCGGTGCGAACCCGACCGCCGCGCAATTCTCCGGCATCGATGTGGGCAGAACCAAGCTCAAGCTCTTCATGATGTCGGGCGGGATGGCGGCGCTCGCAGGCATCGTCTACACGCTGCGCTTCACGAGCGCGCGTGGCGACAACGGCGAAGGCTTCGAGCTGTCCGTGATCGCGGCGGTGCTGTTCGGCGGCGTGAGCATCTTCGGCGGACGCGGCTCGATGATCGGCGTGCTGCTGTCGCTCGTCATCATCGGCGTGCTGCGCAATGCGCTGACGCTCGCGGACGTATCGAGCGAAACCTTGACCATCGTGACCGGCGCGCTGCTGCTCTCGTCGGTGCTGATTCCGAATCTCGTCGCGCGCTGGCGGGCCGCGCGCGAAAAGCGTCTGATGGCGCAGACGCTTTGATGTGCCGCTTTTGCCGTGCTCGTTGATGATAACCAGCGCAAGGGCTTGCTCGACTCACAAGTCCGCGCGCAATGACAGGAGACTTTACGACATGAACAAACCCATTCGATTCCTGCGCGGCCCGGTGCTGGCGGCGGCCTTTCTCGCCGCGACCGTCGCGCTTTCGGCGAGCGCCGCCGATATCAAGAGCGGCCTGAAGATCGCCTTCGTGCCGAAGCAGATCAACAACCCGTACGAAGTGATCGCCGACGATGGCGGCATGGCCGCGATCAAGGAAATGAAGGGCGATGGCAAGGTGGTGGGGCCATCGGATGCGGGCGCGTCGTCGCAGGTGAGTTATATCAATACGCTGATCACGCAGCGGCAGAACGCGATCGTGATCGCCGCGAACGACGCCAACGCGGTCGTGCCGTATCTGAAGAAGGCGATGTCGCAGGGCATCAAGGTCGTGACCTTCGACTCGGATACCGCGCCGGACGGGCGGCAGATTTTCGTCAATCAGGCGGATTCGGAAGCGATCGGGCGAGGGCAGATCCAGTTGTTGTCGAAGC
This sequence comes from Caballeronia hypogeia, assembly GCF_001544875.2. Classification (GTDB taxonomy): domain Bacteria; phylum Pseudomonadota; class Gammaproteobacteria; order Burkholderiales; family Burkholderiaceae; genus Caballeronia; species Caballeronia hypogeia. The sequence continues at coordinate 31,711 of NZ_FCOA02000006.1, read as the reverse complement.
TGATCGGCGGCGAGGGCGAGTTCGCGATCTTGTCGGCCACGCCGAATGCGACGAACCAGAATACCTGGATCAAATGGATGCAGGAGGAGCTCAAGAAGCCCGAGTATTCGAAAATGAAGCTCGTGAAGATCGCTTACGGCAATGATGACGATCAGAAGTCCTTTGTCGAGACACAGGGCCTGTTGCAGGCTTATCCGAACCTGAAGGGGATCGTTGCGCCGACTTCGGTCGGGATCGCGGCGGCGGCGCGCTATATCCAGAGTTCGCCGGCGAAGGGCAAGGTCGTGGTGACCGGGCTCGGCACGCCGAACCAGATGCGCGCGTTCGTGAAGAACGGCACGGTCAAGGCGTTCCAGTTGTGGGATCCGGGTCAACTGGGTTATCTGGCGGCGTTCGCGGCGGCCAATCTGGCGTCGGGGACGATCACCGGCAAGGAAGGCGATTCGTTCGATGCGGGCAAGCTGGGCAAGCGGACGGTGGGCAAGAGCGGGGAAGTGATTCTCGGGCCGCCGACCACGTTCGATTCGGCGAATATCGACAACTTTAATTTTTGAGGCGGGCGCGGTTGAAAGGGAAAGCGGAACGCTCGGAGGGGCGTTCCGCTTTTTTGCTGGCTGCCGATTTTTTGTCGCGACGGGAAAGGCGTTATCGATCAGCGGGTTAGTGCGGTCATTCGGATGCTGTCCACAGGGCTCTCCACAGAAACTGTGGATATCTTCTGGCGTCCACCACGCGCGCTTACTTCACCGCCTGCCCAGCCCTCAAAACCTGCACCGCCGTCGCCGACTCGAATCGCGCGTGCACCATATCGCCCTTCTTCAGCCCGGCGAGCGGCACATCCGGCGCGACCTGAAGCGTCACGGTCCGATTCGGCCCGCGCAACGTCACGCGGCGATGCTTCGCGTCGACGTTCTGGATCGTCGCGATCACCTCGGTTACCTGCGCCTGCGCCGCCACGCCGCCCGACGCGGGAATCGTCGCCTCGGTATCGATGCGCTCGCGGATGCCATTGGACTTCACCTTGGTCGCGCTCACGAGCATTGCGGCGCGATACTCGATGTTCACCGTATCGCCGAGCTGAAGCTTCTTGACATCGCCGACTTCGGGATTCACCTCCACATCGACGACGCGTCCCTCCGGCCCCTGCAACGACACGCTGTTGGTCGCGGGATCGATGCCGACCACGCGCGCCTGCACCTGCGCGATGGCCGCCGCGCCGCGCGCGGTCGGTGCGGACGCGGCATCGTCGGCGGATGCGCTGCCGATCGCGCCGAATGTGCCGAAAGCGAGCGCCACGCAGGCCACGACGGTCTTGATCGAACGATACGAAGTTTGAGTTGACGAGCGAAACATGCCTTCCCTCCTTGTCTTCAAGTTGTTCCAAGCAAAATTAAGCACTTGCTCAGCGGCGCGATTTCGACAACAAATGCCCCAGCCCGAGATTGGTGGCGATCTGCCAGATGTAGACGCGCGAGTAGCGCACGCCGTAGCGCTTCTCGATCAGCTCGCGCAACCGCGCATTGGTCCATGCATCGCTCTCGAAGCCATGTTGGCGTGCCGGTGCCTGCAAGGCCGCGGCAATCCATTCGAGCGCCTCGCGATCCAGGACCGACGCTCGGCCGCCGACACCCATCTTCGCGAGCGCATCGAGACCGCCTTCGGAGACGATCGCCTTGTAGCGCCGCACCGTCTGCACCGACAGATGCAACTGCTCGGCCACCGCTTCGACCGACTCGCCCTCGAGCAGCATGCGGCCAGCCGTCATGCGTCGCACGACGCTCGGCAGTGTGTCGGGACGGGAGAGCATGGCGCGCGCCGCTCGATCGTTCGGATTGCGTTCGATTGCCCGGTACGTCATGCGCGGCGTCGCGATGCGGGCGCGCCGGCGGATTCCCGGTGTCGTACCGGTCGATGCGCGTGAGCGATGTATGCAACGTTGCGGCGTCCGTATGCGTTCATGCGTGCCCCCTTGTCGAATGGAGACGGCGGGACTTGATCGGGCGTGCTTGACGTCAGGTCGATGCGCGGCTCGCGTGTGTGAGCCGACTGACAGAGATGTACCAATAAACGTTTTCAGGCTCGATGGGCAACCATCGCCGAAAATTTTTTGGCCTTGATTAATCTCGGTGAATTGCCTATGAAAGCTGCCAATAGGCAGCAATAGGCGTCGTCACGCAGCGCAAGGCGGCGCGACGATGCGTGGCGTGCAATGCTGCGCGCCTGAGTTTCGACGTGTGATCGACTCGATCCATGCATGCGCGTACAGGACAAGATTCACCACGCGCTCGCGCGTTGTGGCGCGAGCGCGGATGGCGGTGTCATTCGCGAAGCGGCGCGAACCGTGCGAAATCCTCAAACGCGATAGAACTCGATGTCCTGACCGGCGTGCACGGCACGCTTGAGCCACTCGGGCATGTCGCCGAGTCCGTCCCAGGTGTCGCCACTCGCGTTGCGGAATATCGGCCCGACGCCGTTCGACGCTTGCGGCAGGGAAGGCAATTGCGGCATGGGCCGTTTTGCCTTGGGCGCGCCATGTGCCCCGTTGGTCCTGGTTTTGGTGAAGGAGGGCGGCGGAGTTTCCGCCGGCGCTTCGGCCAGTGCTTCAGCCAACGCTCTTTCCGTAATGCCGAACTCAGCCATTCGGCTGCGCAAATACGCGATGATGCTGTCTCGCTTTCTTTCGTCCACGGCTTTCCTGATTCAGCTTTTTGATTTTCAGATGACGAACCGATACCCCGCGCGGACCGGGGCGGTTCGAAGACTTGAATATATGTGTTTTATGAAGCCTGACGCAGCGCATGCCTCGCGTCAATTAGTGTATTTACCGCACACCTATTAATTCGCCCTGTGGCTTTGCCGAGCCAGCTTTCGCTTTAACACCGGCATTCGCCAAAAAGCGAACGTTCGCCCGCCGGAGCGTCGTCGTGACGGACGCGCGCACGAATGCACGCGGGAAGCCACGCCGGGGAGCCACGAACCACCGAAGGCGAAGCCGCTGCCGTCCATGAAGCGTGACGGCGAAAACCTCGCATAACGATATTGTATGCTGCTTATCGCAACTGTTAAATCGTTTTAACGACTGTGTTGTTCTCCCGGTAATTCCGCACCATGCGCGCGAATGGCGGCAATCAGTTCCGCTGGCGTAATTTCATAACGCACTTCGCGGTGAATGCCGGGTTTGCGCTCGTCGATTTCGATCAGCAGGACGGCTTTGCCGTCGGCTGCCGGTTCGAGACGCAGCGAACGCACTTCCTGTCCACTCGCCTCGTCGTATTCCGTCAGGAGCGTCATGGCGCCGGTGGCGGCGCTTCTCGGCATCGACATTCTTCCTCCCGTCTTGCGACGTAATTGTTGTAGTTTCGCCGCACCGTCCGGCGGCGTACACGAGATTCGGGCGCGCTACATGAGGTTTCGGCTTGGCGAATGAAGCGGACGCGAAGGGAGCCGCGGCCCGCGGCTCCCTCCGGTGTCTCATTATTGCCTGTCAAAAGCGGGTGCGTCCAGAGTGAGAGACGACGGAAGGAATTACGATCGTGCGTTCGTCACGTGCGCGGACCGAGCGCGTCGCGGGCGTGGCTCGCGATTTCGAACGAGCGCAGGCGGGCCTGATGATCGAAAATCTGTGCGGTCACGATCAGCTCGTCCGCCTGCGTCTGGTCGATGAGGGAGCGCAGGCCGGCCTCCACATCGGCTTGCGTGCCGACTACGGAGCACGCGAGCGAGTGCTCGACGCCCGCGCGTTCGGCGTCCGTCCACGCGATCGATTCCACCGGCGGCGGCAACTGGCCGGGCGTCCCGCGCCGCAGATTGATGAACTGCTGCTGCAGCGACGTGAAGAGAAAGCGCGCTTCGTCCGCGGTTTCGGCGGCGAATACATTTACGCCGACCATCGCGTAGGGCTTTTTCAGGGTGGCGGACGGCCGGAATTGCGCGCGATAAACCTCGAGCGCGGTAAGGAGATAATCCGGCGCGAAATGCGATGCGAACGCAAACGGCAACCCGAGCGCGGCAGCCAGTTGCGCTGAAAAGAGCGATGAGCCCAGCAGCCAGACCGGCACATGCAGGCCGGCGCCGGGCACCGCGCGCACGCGCTGGCCTTCGACCGGATCGGCGAAATAGCGTTGCAGTTCGACCACATCGTCGGGGAACGATTCGGCGCTGCCGTGCAGCTCGCGGCGCAGCGCCCGCGCGGTGGTCTGGTCGGTGCCGGGCGCGCGTCCGAGTCCGAGATCGATGCGCCCCGGAAACAGCGACGCGAGCGTGCCGAACTGCTCGGCGATCACGAGCGGCGCGTGATTCGGCAGCATGATCCCGCCGGAACCGACGCGAATCGTCTTCGTGCCCGCCGCGATATGGCCGATGACGACCGCCGTCGCCGCGCTGGCGATGCCCGTCATGTTGTGATGTTCCGCGAGCCAGTAACGCTGGTAGCCCCAGCGTTCCGCGTGCTGCGCGAGATCGAGGGAATGGGCGAAGGCGTCGGCGGGCGTCGAGCCGACCGGCACCGGGGAGAGGTCGAGTAGCGAGAAGGGGATCATTGCGGCTTTCCAAAAGCGTGACGGCGCGTGGCGCACACACGGCGCGGCGCCCAGGCCACGCGCTGAAAAAACCGATTGTGCCGAAACTCCGGAAAATCTGCCGAAACGGGCCGGTGCCAATGGCTTCAGGCGAGCCGCGGATAGCCTTGCGCGATGGCCTCGCGCTCGTAATCGAGGATCGGCGCGTATTCCGCCTGCGTGCGTTTCACCACGCCTTTCAGGCGCAGCCGACGAGCCAGCGCGGTGTCTTGCGCCAGCGCATTGGCGAGGGCGCGGCGTAGTGTATCGATCGATTCCGGCGGCGCGTGCATCGACGTGATGAACGGCAGCGCGCTCGTCTCGGCCGTGGTGCCGATCACGCGCACGTCCGCCGCCAGCTCCGGCAGATGCGACTGCGCGAAGGAAAAGGTGACGCAATCGATCGCGGCGATGTCCGCGCGCCGTTCCGCGAGCGCGCGCAGCGACGCGAGGTGTGCGCCGCTTTTCGCCACCGACGCGAAGAATCGTCCGTCTTGCGCGAGCGGAGCCACCGCGTGGCGCAACAGGTTCATGCCGCTGTTGGAGTCGTCGTCGTTATAGACGGCGCGCAGGCCGCGGCAGGCGTCGATGGATCGCGCCTCGACGTGCGCCCCCGCGACGATCACGCTGCGATAGTTGCCGTCCGCGCAGCCGGGTGCATCGAAATCAGGCGTGGCGACGAGCCGTACGCGATCCGCCAGCGCGTGCACGAGCGGATAGCCGCAGGTCTGCGACAGCAGCGTATCGTCGCGTAGCCAGTAGGCCGTGAGATCCGGCCCCGGATCGACCAGTTCGAGCGCGTCGCCGCGCGCGTCGAGCCAGGGCGCGATATTCCGCCGAACGCATTCGAGCAGCGCGCGCCAGTCCGCCGCGAGCGCGGGCGTGACGTTGTACATTGGCAGGGCGGCGGTCCAGTGCATCGCGCGAGCGGGAGATAAGCGAACGATTTCGAATCGTACAGCGCGGCGTCAGCTCGCGAGCGGAGCGGCGTCGTCGCGGCGGGCGAGGGCGATGTCGGCGTCGAGTGGCCCGGCGAACGGATGCACCGGCGCGGCCGCCTGCGCGAACGCGTGACGGCTCGCCCATTCGGCATAGCCGCGCACGACGAAACCGCCGTTGCTCGCGCGATACGCATCGCGCCAGCGCCGATAGATCGTGCCGAGCGCGAACCACGGCGCGCCTGGCAGGTCGTGATGCACGGCGTGATAGTTGTTGTTGAGGAACAGCAGACGCCACGGCCACGCGGCCTCGTTGATGACCGTGCGTTCGCGTTCATGCTCCGCCGCGCGATGTTCCTGGAACGAGCGCACCGAGGCCAGCGCGAGCGAGCAGTAGCCGATGCCGAACACGAACGCGCGCCACGGAATGCCGCAACGCGAATCGAGCCAGTAAGCGAGCAGCACGAGCGCGACGAGATGCGCCACCCAGCTCGCGACGATGCGCCAGCGCGCCTCGACGAGCGCCTGCGCCGCTTCGCGCCACGAAGCCGCGATCGAAAACCACGGTCCGATGAAGAGCCGCCCCGCGAAGGTATTGCGCGCGGCGAGCGCCAGACGCAGCACGGGGCCGGCGTTCGCCCACTGTTCCGGGCTCACGTAATAGCTTTCGGGATCGCGTCCGGGCTCGGTCAGATGCGCGTCGTCGTGATGGCGCAAATGGGAGTCGCGATACACCTCGTACGGAAACCACACCGCGAGCGGCGCCAGCCCGAAGAGCATGTTGACGAGCGGCCAGCGCGTCGGATGGCCGTGCATCAGCTCGTGCTGAAGCGACATGTACCAGCACGACAGCACCGCGAGCAGCGCGAGCGCCGGCGCCAGGCCGAGCGTGCGCGCGTTCAGCGCGACGCCGAACCAGCCGCCGTATATCGCGACGATGACCGCCCACGTCGGCCATTCGCAGCGCCAGAGCCAGCTTTGGCGTTGGTTCTGGAGTTCCTGGCGCTGGACGTCGTCGAGATAGCGGGGCATGGCGGACTTCAAGGTCGAAAAAGGCGAAACCCCATCGTAGCGGCGCGTCTCGCGCGTCCCAAACAACGATTCCGCCTAAGGTTTTCGCACGCGGCGGAATAAGCGCATGCGCTCCGCGGTGATTTTTGGCCACGTCGCCGCGCACGGTATGCTTGCTCCCTTTAATACCGTCGCGCGCGCCCATGACCGATCCGCTCGAGCCCGCTCTCGCGTCCCAGTCGATTCAGGCGCATGGTTCGCCGCCGCGCAAGTCCGCGCGCCTCATCGCGGCGCTGATCGCGTGCAACCTGCTCGCCTGGGTATGGGCGCTGATCGCGTTCCGGCACTATCCGCTCCTGCTCGGCACATCGCTGCTCGCGTATTCGCTCGGCCTGCGCCACGCGGTCGACGCGGATCACATCGCCGCCATCGACAACGTCACGCGCAAGCTGATGCATGAAGGCAAGCGCCCGCTGTTCGTCGGCCTGTTCTTCTCGCTCGGACATTCGACGATCGTCGTCGCCGCCAGCGCGCTGATCGCCGCGACCGCGATGGCCGTGCAGGGCAGCTTCGCCGAATTCCGCGAGATCGGCGGGATCATCGGCACGTCGGTGTCGTCGCTGTTTCTGTTCGTCATCGCGGCGATGAACCTGTTCGTGCTGCGCGGCGTGTGGCGCGCGTTCCGGCGCGTGCGGCGCGGCGAAGCCTGCCGCGACGAAGACCTCGACATGGTCGCCGTCGGCGGCGGTCCGCTCGCGCGTCTCGCGCGGCCGCTCTTCGGGCTGATCGGGAAGAGCTGGCACATGTACCCGCTCGGTTTCCTGTTCGGCCTCGGCTTCGACACCGCCACCGAGATCGGCCTGATGGGCATCGCGGCGGCGGAAGCGGCGCGCGGCATGCCGGTATGGTCGATCCTTGTGTTTCCGGCGCTGTTCACGGCGGGCATGTCGCTCATCGATACCGCCGACAGCCTGCTCATGACCCGCGCCTATGGCTGGGCGTTCATGAAACCGGCGCGCAAGCTCTACTACAACCTCGCGGTCACGCTGGTGTCGGTGCTGATCGCGGTGCTGGTGGGCGGCATCGAGGCGCTCGGGCTGATCGCGGACCGGGTGCAGCTCAAAGGCGGCTTGTGGGACATCGCCGGGGCGCTGTCGGAACACTTCGGCATGCTCGGATATGGGATCGTCGGCGTGTTCGCGGTGTGCTGGCTGGTCTCCGTGCTCATCTACAAGTGGCGCGGATACGATGCGCTCGCCAGATAAGCCGCTGGGCATTCTTCCTGCTTCGTGGGTGCGCCAGCCGCCCATCCATTTTCCGCATCGGGCGGCGTTCAGGGAGAACCATCATGAACGAGCCGCAAGCCGGAGCGGACTCTCCGCATCTCGATAGCGCCGAGCAGGAGCAGGCCGCCGAACACTCCGCGCCGCATCCGCTCGTGATTCATGAAATCGTGCGCGAGGAAGGCGAGGTCGCGATGGAGCGCACCTTTTTCGCGCTGATGTCGTCCGCGCTCGCCGCCGGCCTGTCGATGGGTTTTTCGTTTCTGGTCCAGTCGATTCTCGAAAGCGCGCTTCCCGCTGCGCCGTGGCGCGGACTGATCGCGAGCTTCGGCTACACCATCGGCTTCGTGTTCGTGATTCTGGGCCGCCAGCAGCTTTTCACCGAAAGCACGCTCACCGCCGTGCTGCCCGTGCTCACGCGGCGCGATCTCGCGACGCTCGTCAAGGCGCTGCGGCTCTGGGCGATCGTGCTGTTTTTCAATCTCGTCGGCACGGCGATCTTCGCGGCGATCCTGCAAATTCGCGGCGTGTTCTCGCCCGAGGTGACGCACGCGCTCGCCCGCGTCGCGATGACGCCGCTGTCCGCCGACTTCGGCGTGACCATGGTGCGCGGCGTGTTCTCCGGCTGGCTGATCGCGCTGATGGTGTGGCTGCTGCCGAGCGCCCGCTCGGGACGGCTGTTGACGATTCTGCTCGTCACGTACACGGTCGCCGTGAGCAAGCTCACGCACGTGATCGCCGGCTCGGTCGAAGCCGCCTACGCGGTGATGACCGGCGCGGCGAGCGTCTCCGACTACTTCCTCGTGTTCTTCGTGCCGACGCTGATCGGCAACGTGATAGGCGGCGTGTCGCTGGTCGCGATCGTCAATCATGCGGCGATCGCGCCGGAAATCACGAGCACCCCGCGAGAGCGCGGCAACTGACGCGCGGCGCGGCCTTACTTGTTGCTCCCCGCGCCCGTGCCGTAGAGGCCGTTATCGAAGCCGCCGCTGCCGTTCGGCTGGTGATTCTTGCCGGCGGTGGCGGCGCGCCCCCGGGCCGCATCCTTCGACTGCGGTTTTTGCGATTCATGCATCGTGGTGCCGGACGGCTCGGCGCGTGAACTCGAATCCGACTGGCGATTATCCTGACCTTCGGCTCCGCCACCGTTCGTGATCTGCGCGACGCCAAAGGTGCTGAACACGGCGATAACGCTGGCGAGCATCGCACCCGCGACCAGCGACCCGGTTCGACGCCGGCCGCGCGCGTGCTCGTGACGAGGTGTGGACATGGCGACTCCCGGCATGATCGAAAGACTAGCTTTCGAGCAGGAACGGTGCCCGGCGGAACGGGCTTGCGCGTTTCGCCGCGCGCGATGAATCGTCGTGAGGCCACTGAACGTTGCGCGCCCGGTTCGTCACGAGGGGCCGGCGTGCACGAGGAATCGCGCGCTGGGCGCGAGTGGCGAAAGCGGTGGTCAGGCCGCTTTCGCCCAAAGCCTGTTGGTCGTCCTCCTGCGGCTGCCGGAGCCGTCGCGCGGGCCGTTGTCGACGGCATTGAGCGCAATGCGCAACGCCTCGACGCGCTGCTTCTGCGCGGGCACCAGCGCGTAGCCCTTCACGACGGCCGCAAGCCGCTCGCGCCAGTATTCGACATTGAGTGTCCCGGAGGAGGACTGATTGTGCATCGTGCGAAGCTGCGCGACCGCGCGCTCGATATGCTGAAGCTCGACATCAGCCAATGCCGAGGGCAAAAGGCTGCCCTTGGTCTCGCTTTTTTTCTTGTTCATCTGTGGTCTTCCTCTCGGCCGTGCGGCGCGTGATCCAGACCTCGGATTCGCACGCCGTCCAGGCACCCCGTTCACCCGCGCTATTTTTGAACCGTCGCGGGCGGCCCTTGCTCTTTTCTTCGGATGACCGATCGTGTCCCGTCTCAGCGGGTTCGATCGTTAACAAAAATGTACGCAAGGCGAGGCGGATGGCTCCGTCTGTCATCGCACATTGGGGTCGGAGGAATGTGGGGCTGCCGATATAGAGGCGACTAGGCTTCGCCTTCCGGCGCTTTTGCGCGCCGCGCACCGCTGCGGCCGATCTGCTCTTCCATGGCGAGATCGAGCTTGCTGACCTTGCGCGGCTTGGCCGGCTCGCGCGCGTTGACGAGGGCGACGAACTCGTCCATCGGCAGCGGCTCGGAGAGCTTCTTCGAGCCTTCCGTGAAGCGCTCGACGAGATAGAAGAGGCCGCCGGGCATGCCGACCGCCGCGTAGTTCGCATTGCCGCTGCGCGTTTTGAGCCGTTCGACGGCGCTGATGGCTTTGGTCGAGCGCATGTCTTTTCAGCTTATTTCTGTGGTTCGTCGTGCGCGGTCGCGTCCGCGGGCGCGCACTTCTTGCCCGCGCCCTCGATCCACAGGTTCGACGGGTGCCGCTTGCCCGGATAAAAGCGATACGTGGTTTCGCCGTTGTCGTAACGGACCTTGATCACGTTCGAGTCGCCGAATTCCAGCATCACGCCTTGCGGGATGTTCGTCTGCTGATACTGTGCGTCGTGTTTCTTCGCTTCGTCGGTGATGCATTGCACGATGCCGTTCACCTTGTTCGCGGTCGACGACTTCTCGACTTCGGGCTGACCGGCGTCCTCGTTGTGAAACTGGGCGCAGGCGGCGAAGAGCAGGGGCAGCGCGAGGGCCGCGGCGAGTTTTCTCATGGTCTGTTCCGTCTGGATCACTCTCGGTCGAACTCGACATTAGAGCACAAGTCCAGATTCGCGCAGCAAGGTCCGGGCCCAGGCGCGCCTGTCGCTCACGCGTCGGGCGGCACGCCCAGCAGCGGCAGCGTGCCGCCGACAATGCCCGAGAACACCGGTCCGGCGACCGTGCCACCGTAGTAAGTGCCGCCCGTCGGCTCGTCGATCATCACGGCGACGATCACGCGCGGATCGCTCATCGGCGCGATGCCGACGAACGACGCGCGGTACTTGTTCGCCGCGTAGGAGCGCCCGATCTGCTTGCGGGCGGTGCCGGTCTTGCCGCCGACGCGATAGCCCTCGACCGTCGCCGCGCGACCGGTGCCGTGGTCGCCGGTCGCCATTTCGAGCATGTTGCGCACGGCGCTCGCCGTCGTGGGCTTGGTGACCTGGAGCGGCTCGCGGCGCGTCTCGCCCTGGATCAGCGTGGCTGCGTGAAGGCGGCCGTCGCCGGCATAGGCGGTGTAGACCTGCGCGATCTGCAGCAGCGAAAGGGACAAACCGTAGCCGTAAGCCATGGTCGCCTGCTCGATCGGCTTCCAGCGCTCGGGCGCGCGCAGACGTCCGGTCGCCGCGCCCGGAAAGGTCAGCTCGGGCGCGCGGCCAATGCCGTATTCGCGATATTTGTCCCAGATGGTCTGCGCGGGAAGCTGCAGCGCCAGCTTCGTGAGCGCGATGTTGCTCGACATCTGCACCGCCTGCGACACGGTGATGACGCCGTGATTCGACGTATCGTGGATCACGTTCGGACCGATTTTGAGCGTCCCCGGCCCGGTATCGATGCGTGTGTCCGGCCGCACTTTCCCGAGATCGATCGAAAGGGCGGCGACCAGCGGCTTGATGGTCGAACCGGGTTCGAAGGTGTCGGTGAGGGCGCGGTTGCGCAACTGCTCGCCGGTCAGCCGTGTGCGGTCGTTGGGATCGAAGCTCGGATAGTTGGCGAGCGCGAGCACTTCGCCGTTCTTCGCATCGAGCACGACCACGCTGCCCGCGCGCGCCTTGTGCTTCGCGATCGCGGCCTTCAGCTGCGAATGCGCGAGCTGCTGGATGCGCCGGTCGATCGTCAGTTGAATTGTCTCGCCGTTTTGCGGCATCGCCGGCTCGCCGATCTGCGACACCACGCGCCCGAGCCGGTCGCGGATCACTTCGCGCTGGCCGGCTTCGCCCGTCAGGCGCATGTCGGCGGCGAGTTCGACGCCTTCCTGACCGTGATCCTCGTTGTTGGTGAAGCCGACCACGTGCGCCGCCGATTCGCCCTCCGGGTAGAAGCGCTTCGTGTCCGGCACGAGCGTGATGCCCGCACGCCCGATGGTCGCGATGCGCTCGGCGGTTTCCGCTTCCACCTGACGTTTGAGCAGCACGAAAGCGCGATTTCCGTCGATACGGCGCTGAAAATCTTTCGGCGGCATAACGAGCAGGCGCGCGATCTCGTTGCCATGATCGCCGTCGAAGAGCTTCGGCGTCGCCCAGACCTCGTAGGTGGCGAGACTCACCGCGAGCATCGCGCCGTTGCGATCGACGATGCGTCCGCGCGTCGCCGAGAGCGCCAGCGTGCGCTGATAGCGCTTCTGACCTTCGACCACGTAGAACTTGTGGTCGATCACCTGCACCCACAGCGCGCGTCCGGCGAGCGCCATGAAGGCCGCCGTCACGCCGATGACGACGAGGCGCGAGCGCCACGCCGGCAACGAGTGGGCGAGCATCGTGCTTCGATGATGCGTGTGGAAATCGCTGCCGCCGCGCGTCTTCTTCTTGAACATCGTGGTCGTGTGATTAAGCTAGGTTGTGCCGGGTTTCCGTGCTCAGGGAAGGCGCGCGAGGGCGGCATCGAGAGCGAGGGCTTCCGGCAGACGAATGCCGATTTCGGTTTCGAGCACGCGGCGCAGTTCGTCCACGCTGCTCAGGTCGCGCGATTCGCTCGCCGCGCCTTCGTCGTGCGTGTGATGCACGTGCAGTCGCCGGTTGAGGAGGCCGAAGCGCTTGCCCGGCGCGAGTCGCGCGGCCAGCAGGTTGTTCACGAAGATCGACTCCGGATGAGTGGACACGAAATGGTTCGCCATTTCGTAGTCGGCGTCATACTGCGGGTCGAGGTCGAAGCGATACACCGGCGTGAAGCTGCCGTTCACGAGCGCCTGCAGCACGTAACTGCGCGGCTCGCCGCCGGCGTCGTCGAGACGGAAGGCGCCGTGCGGCGTGATCTGTTCGAGGCCGGTTTCGAGCGCGAGCGGCGCGGAGAGCGTCATGCCGCCGAAGCCGACATCCGCGAGCCAGGTGCCTTCGTCGAGATCGACGAGCAGCAGCATGTGCGAGCGCCCCGGCATCTCGGCGGCTTCGCGGCCCCACAACACGCGGCCCGCGAAACTGCGCACGCGAAAGCCGAGCGTCTGCAGTACGCTGCGCAGGAGCCGGTTATGTTCGAAGCAATAGCCGCCGCGCCGTGCGGTCACGAGCTTGTGCTGGATCGACGCAAGATCGAGCTTCACCGGACGGCCCAGCAGCACGTCGAGATTCTCGAAGGGGATGGCCTGGGGATGCAGCAGATGCAGCGCACGCAGCGTGTCGAGCGTGGGTTCGGGACGCGCGGGTCCCGCGAAGCCGATGCGTGCGAAGTATGCGTTCAGATCGATGAAAGTGTCGTGTGCGTTCATGAGCGAGGTCCGGCCCGGGTGTTCGACGTCGTAAAGTCCGTCAGAGCTGGCGGAATGCTGTCACGGGTGCGGACATTTTACGACACGAAAGGTTAAAAATTACAAAAAGCATACGTTCTGCGCGCGCAAGACGTTGGCGCGGCGTCGAAATGAACTGTGCCGCACCGCCGGGGGTCTTTCCAGATTCAGCGCAACAGACAAGGGGCGACACGCCATGCCGAAAGAATCGAAAGAAGCGAATCAGTCGAACGCAGCGACCCCGGCCAGCGAGACCTGCGCCGGCAAGCACCCCGCGCCGCCATGCACGCTCGTGATCTTCGGGGCCGGCGGCGATCTCACCAAACGGCTCCTGATGCCGTCGCTGTACAACCTGTCGGCCGACAAGCTGCTCGACGACAGCATGGAAATCATCGGCGTGAATCACGGTGAGCGCGAGACCTCCGACTGGCGCAACGAGCTTACCGAGTCGCTGCGCAAGTTCGCCGCCGACAAGGCCGCGACCTTTCACACCTCGCAACTGAACGAGGACGCGTGGAACTGGGTCTTGCAGCGCCTCGAATACTTTCCGGGCGAATTCGAGGAAGACGAGACCTTCGCGCGGCTGAAGGCGCGGCTCGAAAAGGCGAAGTCGGGCAATGTGGTGTTCTATCTCGCGGTGGGCGCGCGCTTCTTCCAGCCGATCATCGAGCATCTCGGCGCGGCGGGGCTGCTCGAAGAAAAGGACGGCAACTTCAAACGCCTCGTGATCGAAAAGCCGTTCGGCACCGATCTGGCGTCGGCGAAAGCGCTCAACGGCTGCATTCTCAAGTATGCGGACGAGTCCCAGGCTTATCGGATCGACCATTTTCTCGGCAAGGACACGGTGCAGAGCATTCTCGCCGTGCGCTTCGCCAACGCGATGTTCGAACCGGTCTGGCGGCGCGAGTACATCGTCAACGTGCAGATCACGGCGGCGGAGACCATCGGCGTGGAAGGGCGCGGCAGGTTCTACGAGCAGACCGGCGCGTTCCGCGACATGCTGCCGAATCACCTGTTCCAACTGCTGGGCATGGTCGCGATGGAGCCGCCCAATTCCTTCGACGCCGAATCCGTGCGCGACCGCAAGGCCGAAGTCTTCGACGCGATCCGGCCGCTCACGGCCCAGGACGTGGTGCTCGGCCAGTACGAAGCCGGGCCGGCGGGACCGGGTTACCGGGACGAGCCGGGCGTCGACAAGAACAGCCGCACCGAAACCTATGCGGCGGCGCGCGTCTATGTGGAGAACTGGCGCTGGGCGGGCGTGCCTTTCTATCTGCGCACCGGCAAGCGACTGACGGAGCGGCGCACGGAAATTTCCGTGCAACTGAAGGCCGTGCCGTTCCTGATGTTCCGCGACACGCCGGTCGACGCTCTCACGCCGAACGTGTTCACGCTACGCATCGATCCGACACACGGCACGGGCTTCGACTTCAACGTGAAGGTGCCCGGCCCGCTCATGCAGATCGGCAAAGTGCGTTCGAAGTTCGACTACGCCGATTTCTTCAAGGAGCGCGCGAATGTCGGCTACGAGACGCTGCTCTACGACTGCATGCTCGGCGACGCAACGCTGTTCCAGCGCGCGGACAGCATCGAGACGGCGTGGGCCGCGGTGGATCGCGTGCTGCATCCGGACAGCCCGCTCGACGTGCACGGCTATGCCGCGGGCAGCGCGGGACCTGCGGCGGCGGACGAGCTGCTGGCGCAGGACGGCCACGCGTGGCGCTCGCTGAGCGACCCGCAAAAGAAGGACTGAACCCATCCCGCATCATCCGGCATAAGGACACATAGCGTGAGCACGGAATCCAGAACCAAGCAGAAGACCCACGTGAGCGCGGACAAGCTCGCGATCACGGCCGAGCGCATTCTCGCGATCGATATCGGCGGAACGGGGTTGAAGGCGGCCGTCATTTCCGAAGACGGCCAGATGAAGAGCGAGCGCGTGCGCGTGGCGACGCCGCATCCGGCCAAGCCGGACGTCGTGATCGCAACGCTCGTCGAACTGATCAAGCCGATTGTCGCGGAGCCGCCGACGCATATCTCGATCGGCTTTCCGGGCGTGGTGCGCGACAACGTGGTGCTGACCGCGCCGAATCTCGGCACGCCGGCGTGGCGCGGCGTGCCGCTCGCGCAACTGATCGCGGAGCATCTGGGCGGCGTGCCCGCGCGCATGATCAACGACGCCGAAATGCAGGGGCTCGCGGCGATCGAAGGGCGCGGCATCGAAATGGTGCTCACGCTCGGCACCGGCGCGGGCACCGCGCTCTTTCGCGATGGCGAGCTGATGCCGCATCTGGAGCTCGCGCATCATCCGGTCGCGAAGGACAAGACCTACGACGAGTACATCGGCAACGCGGCGCGCGAGAAGGCAGGCAAGAAACGCTGGAGCCGGCGCGTGGAGAAGATCATCGGCATTCTCGCGACGCTCGTGAACTACGACAAGCTTTGGATCGGCGGCGGCAACGCGGCGCACATCAAGTTCAAGCTGCCGGAGAACGTGACGATCGTGGATAACGCGGCGGGTATCGAAGGCGGCGCGCGGCTGTGGCATCCGCGTTCGGTGCGCGAGACGCGGCAGTTGCCGCACTTCAATCAGCGGGAAGGAGCGCACTGATGGCTGACGACGGCAAATACGGCCTGCACAGCGCCACCGGCGACGGCGCCGCTGCCTTCGATGCGCTCGCGCGCGTGGAACTCGTCGTCACCGATTGTGACGGCACGCTGCTCTACACCGACAAGGCGCTGGGCCAGCCAGCGATCGACGCGGTGCGCCGTCTGCAACAGGCCGGCGTGCGCTTCACCGTGGCGAGCAGCCGGCCGGGCAAGGGCATGCGGCATATCGTCGAGGCGCTCGGCATCGACATGCCTTACGCGTCGTACAACGGCGGCAGTCTGGTGCGGCCGAAGACGTGGGAAGTGCTGTCGTCGCACAAGTTGCCGCGCGAGGTCGTGCAGACTTCGCTCGAAGCGCTCGCGGCGGCGAAGGTGGATGTGTGGGTGTTCATCGACGATAACTGGTATCTGACCAATCCCGACGCGACCTACGTGCCGCTCGAAACGCGCACCGTGGGCTACGAAGGCGTGCGCGTCACGCGCTTCGACGACATCGATCTCGACGCGGTCGACAAGATCGTCGGTTCGACGGCGGATACGGAATTGCTCGCCCGCGTGGAAAGCGGCTTGCAGAGGGAACTGGAAGGGCGCGGCCATGCGGCGCGCTCGCAGACGTATTACCTCGACGTGACGAGCATCGAGGCCAACAAGGGCACCGCCGTGCGCGAGCTGGCGCGCATCGCGAACGTGCCGCTCGGGCGCGTGGCCGTGCTCGGCGACATGGGCAACGACATGGCGATGTTCGAGATCGCGGGTGTATCGATCGCGATGGGGCAGGCGTCGGAAACCGTGCAGCGTCACGCGAGCCTGGTCTCGAAGAACAACGACGAGGACGGTTTCGCGATCGGCATCGAGGCGCTGCTGGCGGCGCGTGGCGCGGCCTGAGCGCTTCCGGAGGGAACGGGACATCGACGCGTGGCGCAGCCGGGCATTGGCGTGCGGCAGCGTCGAAGTTCAGTGGTCCGCTAGTGGGTTGAAAAGCGTGGGCTGCGGTCCGGGCTCACGCCAACAACTTCAAATGCGTTCGAAACGGTGCTGCATCAACGGCGGCGCATCGGCGCACGCGGTGCTCCGCCGCTCGCGCGCTCGTCCTTGTGACGGAAGTTGATGCGTCCCTTGGTCAGGTCGTACACCGACAGTTCCAGCGTCACGCGGTCGCCGGCGAGAATCCGGATATGATTCTTGCGCATGCGGCCCGAGGCGTACGCGCCCACGACGACGCCGTTGTCCAGCGTCACGCGATAGCGGCTGTCGGGAAGCACTTCGTCAACGATGCCGTCGAGTTCGATGAGTTCTTCTTTCGCCATGTAGGGCTCCTGTAATGAGTTGTAATGGGTGCTGCTGCGCGCGTGCATCGCGCCTTCCCGGGCAAGGGGCCAGGCCAATGCAGGCCGCGCGGCGCTGCGCGAAGGCATCGTCGCTGAAAAGTTAAGAAGCGATGCAAAGCGCGGCCTGGCACGTTCCGGCACGATGAAACGTGCATGGAGCGCGCCGCGTCTCTCTTTCAGGCTCGTCGTGAGCTTGACGGCATAGGCCGGACGACCTGCGCACCGCGGAGGCGGCGCACCGTGGCCGGCATGACCGGGACGGCGACATCGGCGAACGGCGAAGCCGACGTGCGGGTTGAAACGGAAAACAGCGACGAAAAAGCGACGATGCTGCGGTAATTCTGCGGCTGCAAGCGCGCTTGCCTGCGCTTACGTCATGTGCGGTCTGAAGGCCGATTTTGCAAGCCCAGCCGTTATTCTCGCGCAAATCGATTGATTAGACAACGAATTTCGCCGGAAGGTTCCAGAAAGGGACATTTCTGCTACAGATCCGCTACAGCCATCCGGCCTTCTTGAAACGGTAATAAAGCAGCACATCGACCAGCAGCATCACGGCCAGACAGGTCGGATAGCCGTAGACCCAGTCCAGCTCCGGTATCGACTTGAAGTTCATGCCGTAGATGCCGGCGATCATCGTCGGCACGGCGAACAGCGCGGCGAACGAGCCCAGACGCTTGGTCACTTCGCTTTCCGCGAGCGCGATCAGGCCGAGGTTCACCTGAATCGCCGTGACGATCATTTCGCGCCGTCCCTCGATGGTCTTCACGATGCGCAGCAGATGGTCGTACACGTCGCGGAAATACTCCTGCATGCCCGAGCACACGCCCGGCGAGCGTCCGCCATACAGTTTGCTGACGGCTTCGAGCAAGGGCGCGGTGTGATGCTGAAGAATGGTCATGCGGCGCTTGAGCGAGTACAGATCCTCGATGATCTCGCGCGATTCCACTGAACCCTTCTGCTCGAAGATGCGTTCCTCCACTTCGTCCACTTCCGCGCCGAGCGTCTCCAGCACGGGGAAGTAGCGATCGACGACCGCATCGAGCAGCGCGTACATGACGAACGCCGGCCCGTGCTTGAGCAGATGCGGCTCGCGTTCGCAGCGCTTGCGCACTTCCTGAAAGCCTTGCGTCGTGCGATTGCGTACCGAGAGCACATAGTTCTTGCCGACGAACACGTTCATCTCGCCGACCAGCACTTCGCCTTCGTCGTCGAACTCGACGGTGTGGAAGACCGCGAACAGCGAATCGCCGTACTCCTCGATCTTCGGCCGCTGATGACCGTGCTGCGCATCCTCGACCGCCAGTTCGTGCAGCCCGAACTGTTGCGTCATGTGCGCGAGCTCGCCGGGACCGGGCTCCTTCAGCGCAACCCAAATGAAAGAGTCGGGCAGATCGCGATATGCGTTGATATCGTCGATTTGCACGTCCGCGAGCTTTCGGCCGTTTTGATAAGCCGCGCAATTGACCAGCATGGGGCGCCCTTTTTATATGTCCGGATGACACCGGCCACGCGTCGATGGGCGCTCGAAGTCGCGTGATTCGCGAGGGCGCGCGCGTAGCCGCAACCCACGAATCTTAGCCGCACACGCGCGACGTTGCCAACGAACGTTCGGGCAACGTCATGAGCTTTCGCGCTTCAGCTCGTGGCGAGATCCGCGCCGTGTTCGATGCGCGCGGCCGGCGCGGGCAGCGCGGCCTGGGTCGATTGCGTGTCGAGTTTGGTCAGCTTGCCTTCGACCGTCGCGCCGATATCCATGCGCAACTGCTGATAGTAAATGTTGCCCAGGACGCGTGCATTGGACTGAAGTTCGACGAAATGCGCGACCGTCACGTCACCGGTAATGCAGCCATTGATGATCACGTCATAGGCGCTGACGTTGCCTCGAATCGCACCCTGATCGCTCACGACGAGCAGCGTTTCCTCGCCGGGGCGGCCGGCCACATTGCCGGTGACCTGGCCGTCCATGCGCAGACCTTCGCTGAATTCGAGATCGCCCGAAATATGGACGTTATGCGCGACGAGCGTCGCGAGCTTGGCCATCTTGATCTGGCCGGGGTCTTTCTTCGATCGGAACATGTTGGAACTTTTGATGCGGTGAAGAGTTGCTTGAGGAGTCGAGTGAAGCGCGCGGCTCAATCGGATTTGTGCTGCTGCCTGAGGAAAGCGAGATCGGTCTGAAGGCGCGCGTTTTCGGCCGCTGCCTGCGACACGCGCTGCTCGAGCGAAGTGCGCGTCGCCGCTTCCTGTTCGAGCGCGAGCCGCGCGTGCGCAAGCTCATCGCGCAGCTTTTGCTCGGAGACGGGCGGGGCACACAGCGCGTCGAGCTTGCGCACGTCTTCGTGCGAGCGTTTGAGCGCGAAGCCCGCCGCACCGAGCGCCAGCGCCGCGCACACCGCGGCGCCGACGCCGATCCAGATGCCCGCGCCGCGCCTCGGCGTGAGCGCGTAGGACTGCCGCGTGAGTTGCAGCGAGCGCCGCTTCGAATCAACCTTGCGCATGTCGTTTGCGTCCGAAAAGCATGAGATAGGACGAAGGATTGATCTGCGCGCCGTCGACGATCACTTCGAAGTGCAGATGCGGCCCCGTGGAGCGGCCTGTAGAGCCGATTTCCGCGATTTCCTGTCCGGGCATCACGTAGTCGCCGGTGTGCACGAGAATGCGCGACGCATGGCCGTAGCGCGTGACGAGACCGTCGCTGTGACGAATATCGACGGAATTGCCGTAGCCGTTGCGCTCGCCCGCCTGCACGACGCGGCCGCCGCCGCTCGCGAAGATCGGCGTTCCGGTCGGCGCGACGAGATCGGCGCCGGGATGAAAGCTCAGGCGGCCTGTGAACGGATCGAGGCGATTGCCGTAGGGCGAGCCGTTGCGCGCGGCGGGCGCGGGATCGCGGCCGGGAAACGCCATATACGACGCATAGTGCGCGAGCGTGCGGCCTTGCAGTTCCGACACGGTGTCGTTCAGGCAGCGGATGACCTGCTGCGTGCCTTTGAGACGCTGTCGCGGCGAGCCGTCGGCCATGCGCTCGATATCGCACAGGCGCGGCGGCATTTCAGGTCCGCCCGCGCCGTCCAGCGCCGCGGCAGGCTCCTGACCGTCGGGCAGCGGCGGCACGTCGTGCACACCCGACGCGGCGCGCGTGCCGCGCGCGGCCTTCAGATGTTCGTCGAAATCGCGCAGCTCGCCGACTTGCGCCGACAGTCCCGCCACGCGCGGCGCGAGCTCGATCAGCGCGGCGTGGATACGGCCCAGCTCCTCGATCTCATACGAGCGGCGCGACAGCAGCGCCTGTTCCTCGCCGAGATGGCTGCGGGCGAACACCGTGCCGATCGCGACGCCTAGCGCGAGCGCGGCGATAAGCAGCGTGATGCCGCCGATGATCGCCACCGTGCGCGCCGTGCGTGCCTCGACGTAGCGGATTCGCTGGCGGGACATGGTCCGCCGTGACCAGATGACGAACGCCATCAGCGCGCGGCGCGGCGTGGCAGGCCGGCGGGAAAAAGACTAAAGAAAATCACGGAGTTGGAGTGCGCCGCGCGTTTGCGCGGCCATGCAATGAAACTGGTCGGCGATTATGCCGCAGGCCTCATTCATGAATGACGTTTCGACAGTACATCGAAGCAAAATTACACGAAAACTTTCGCGTCAAATTGTGTGGCGAGAGTCGTCGCCCAGTTTGCCCCGATATTTGTGTCATAAAAGATCAGGAAGACTTGACGTCGACCCAGCTCATCTGAGTGCCGTCGCCCATCAGGAAGGCGCGGTTCGCCTCGGCGGCGGCGCGCAGGTAATCCCATACGGCCGTGATGCGCTTCAGCTTGCGCAAGTCCTCGCGGCAGGACAGAAAGAAAGCGCGCGTCACCACGATCTCATCGGGCAGCACCGGCACGAAACGCGGATCGGGCGAGGTCATGAAGCACGGCAGGATCGCCAGCGCCCGGCCCTGGAGCGCGGCGAAGTATTGCGCGATCGCGCTCGTGCTGCGCCAGCGCGACACCGCGCCCGGCACCGCGCGTTCCAGATACAGCAGCTCGTAGCTGAAGGCGAGATCGTCGATATAGCTCGCGAAACGGTGCTGGCGCAGGTCGTCGGTCGTGCGGATCGGCGGATGTGCTTCCAGATACTCGGCGGTCGCGTATAGCTTGAGGCGGTATTCGCATAGCTTCGTGTAGACGTACTGCCCCTGCTCGGGACGTTCGAGCGTCACGGCGATATCGGCTTCGCGCTTGGACAGGCTCACGAAATGCGGTACCGGCAGCAAGTCGATGGAAATGTTCGGATGCGCGTCCTGAAAGCGCGCGAGTTGCGGCGCGAGAAAGAAGCAGCCAAAACCTTCCGTCGAGCCGACGCGCACGTGCCCCGACAGCGCGTGGCCCGTATTGGCGATCTGTTCGGTGGCGGACTGCACGGTGGTCTCGATCGAGTCGACGTAACCGAGCAGGCGCTGACCCTCGGCGGTGAGAATGAATCCGCCGCTGCGCGACTTGTCGAACAGAAGGGTGCCGAGCGCGTCCTCCAGCGCGCGTACGCGCCGCGCGACGGTCGTGTAATCGACGCCCAGGCGCTTGGCCGCGCCGCTCGCGCGCTGTGTGCGGGCGACTTCGAGGAAGAAGCGCAGATCGTCCCAGTTGAGCCGGGCGAGGTCGAGCTTGCCGGGGTTTTGCATGGCGTGTTTTTGCATATCGATCGGGTATTTTTATAGTGCCATGATGGACTTTTGCATAACTATACTCAAGAGAACGAGCCTGCCAAAGCGCCGGCCGATTTCCTATAAGACGGAGACAGCATGCCTTTTCCTCTCGGCGCCGCTCAGGCGCTTCCGTCGCGCCTCCGTCTTTCCTCCCTCCCGCAAGTCCACAATTCATCCACAAGGAGTGACTCGTGAATATCGCTGCTGAACATCCGGCGCAGAGTGCGTCCGTCCGCACGGCCAAACTGCTCATCGACGGTCAGTTCGTCGACTCGAAGACGGCGGAGTGGCGCGACATCGTCAATCCGGCGACGCAGGAAGTGGTCGGCCGCGTGCCGTTCGCGACGATGGACGAAGTGAACGCCGCCGTCGCCGCAGCCCAGAAGGCCTTTCAGACCTGGCGCACGACGCCGCTCGGCGCGCGCATGCGCCTGATGCTCAAGTTCCAGGACCTCGTGCGTCAGAACCAGAAGCGCATCGCGCAGACGCTCACGGCGGAGCAAGGCAAGACGCTCGCGGATGCAGAAGGCGACATCTTCCGCGGTCTCGAAGTGGTCGAGCACGCGTGCTCGATCAGCACGCTGCAGCAGGGCGAATTCTCCGAGAACGTCGCGGGCGGCGTCGATACGTACACGCTGCGTCAGCCGATCGGCGTATGCGCGGGCATCACGCCGTTCAATTTCCCCGCGATGATCCCGCTGTGGATGTTCCCGATGGCGATCGTCTGCGGCAACACTTTCGTGCTGAAACCGTCCGAGCAGGACCCGCTTTCGACGATGGAACTGGTCGAGCTCGCAATCGAAGCGGGCGTACCGGCGGGCGTGCTGAACGTCGTGCACGGCGGCAAGAAAGTGGTCGACGCGATCTGCACGCATCCGGACATCAAGGCGATCTCGTTCGTCGGCTCGACGGCCGTCGGCACGCACGTCTACAACCTCGCGAGCCAGCACGGCAAGCGCGTGCAATCGATGATGGGCGCGAAAAATCACGCCGTCGTATTGCCCGACGCCAACAAGGAGCAGACGCTCAACGCGCTCGCCGGCGCGGGTTTTGGCGCGGCGGGGCAGCGCTGCATGGCGACCTCGGTGGCGGTGTTCGTGGGCGCGTCGAAGGACTGGGTGCCTGAACTGGTCGAGAAGGCGAAGACGCTCAAGGTCAACGGCGGCACGGAGCCGAATACGGACGTGGGGCCGGTCGTGTCGAAGGTGGCGAAGGAGCGCATCCTCGGGCTGATCGGCCAAGGCGTGGAAGAGGGCGCGACGCTCGCGCTGGATGGGCGCGGCATCGACGTGAAGGGCTACGAGAGCGGCAACTTCATCGGCCCGACGATCTTCACGAACGTCGATACCGACATGTCGATCTACAAGACCGAAATCTTCGGCCCGGTGCTGTGCTGCGTGGAAGCCGAGACGCTCGACGACGCCATCGCGCTCGTCAACCGCAATCCGATGGGCAACGGCGTCGGGCTCTTCACGCAAAGCGGCGCGGCGGCGCGCAAGTTCCAGAGCGAGATCGACATCGGCCAGGTGGGCATCAACATTCCGATTCCGGTGCCGGTGCCCGCGTTCAGCTTCACCGGCTCGCGCGGCTCGAAGCTCGGCGATCTCGGGCCGTATGGCAAGCAGGTCGTGCAGTTCTACACGCAGACGAAAACGGTCACCGCGCGCTGGTTCGACGACGCCACCGTGAACGACGGCGTCAACACGACCATTGCGTTGAAATAAGAACGGGGAGACGGCGATGAAGATCGGTTTTATCGGCCTGGGCCACATGGGTGGCCCGATGGCCGCCAATCTGCTGAAGGCGGGTCACGCGCTCAACGCGTTCGATCTCGTGCCCGCCGCGCTCGATGCCGCGAAGGCGGCGGGCGCGACGCTCGCCGCGTCGCCGCGCGCGGCGGCCGAAGGCGCGGAAGTCGTCATCACGATGCTGCCTGCGGCGCAGCACGTAAAGGCGGTCTATCTGAACGACGACGGCGTGCTCGCGGGCGTCGCGTCCGGCGTGCCGCTCGTGGACAGCAGCACGATCGATCCGGCGACCGCGAAGCTGGTTGGCGAGGCGGCCGCGAAGCACGGCAATCCGTTCGCGGATGCGCCGGTGTCGGGCGGCGTCGTCGGCGCGCAGGCGGGCACGCTGACCTTCATGGTCGGCGCGGACGAGGCGTTGTTCGAAACGCTGCGTCCGGTGCTCTCCGGCATGGGCAAGAACATGGTGCGCTGCGGCGAAACCGGCACGGGTCAGATCGCGAAGATCTGCAATAACCTGCTGTTGGGGATTTCCATGATTGGCGTCGCCGAAGCGATGAAGCTCGGCGAAACGCTCGGCATCGATCCGACGAAGCTGGCGAGCATCATCAATACGTCGACGGGGCGCTGCTGGAGTTCGGATACGTGTAATCCCTATCCGGGCATCGTGGAAACGGCGCCGGCATCGCGCGGTTACTCGGGCGGCTTCGGCGCGGATCTGATGCTCAAGGATCTGGGTCTCGCCGTCGATGCGGCGCGCGGTGCGAAGCAGCCGGTTTTCATGGGCGCGCTGGCACAACAAATGTATCAGTCGATGAGTCAGCAGGGCCACGGCGGGCTCGATTTTTCAGGCATTATCAAGCTGTACGCGAAGAACTGAAGCCTGTAAAAGAAATCAAATAAGGTATTAATTCGGCATGCGCATGACAGGCACGTGCGTGCCGAATTAAGGGCTCGGTTATAACTGCTTTATTAAGCTGCACTGCACAATGCATCGCGTAATCCCTTAGTGGTTAAGGGCATCGGGAATACGATGATTCGCTTTCCAAAAAATTGTCCTATTCTAAAAGCACGACGCCCGTCTGCCGTTCAATTCGAACGCTCCGGTTGCGCCACGGTGCTGGTAGAACGCCCGTCGTCTTCGGGCAATCAGATGAGGAGTACGCGATGCAAGTAACACGACACTTAAATATGGAATTGCGGCACGCCACGGTGCCGACTTATGTAGCCAGCTATTTCTTCCCGTTGCTGCTATTGGCATACGAAGCTTGGCGAGTAGGGTCCTGGGTCGCGGTAAACGGCTTCAACTTCATGAACTTCCACTCGATGGGTTATGAGTTCGCGTTGATGATTGCCGTGTTTTGCATGCAGATCATCGTGGAAATCGCGTTCCTCGCGGGCGCCGTGCTGACGAAGCACAAGGACGTCGGCCATCGGCTGGCTAACCTGTCGCTCGGTATCTTCTGCTCTTTAGTGGTGCTGGGTTTCGACCTCGCGCTGCAATATGGTCTGAGCGGGAGCTAAAACATAGCGGCTCTTTCTGGCTCGACTCAAAGACGAACGCCGGTTGCTACTGCAACCGGCGTTTTTGTTTTTTCAGCAGCCCGCCGCGGCCGGCAGCGCGGGCGGCGTTTCCGAACGCTCTTCGTAGCACTTGCGGTCCGCGTCCTTCAGTGCGCTGCGCAAGCCTTCTTCCACCACCGGATGATAAAACGGCAGCTTGAGCGCTTCATCCAGCGTCAGTTCGAGTTGCAGTGCCCACGCGAGCAAATGCCCGATGTGTTCCATCGCGGGACCGCAGCCTTGCGCGCCGCGCAGCTTGCTGGTTTTTGCGTCGGCATAGACGTGCAGCAGGCCGCGATTCTGCCGCATCACGCGGCTGCGCCCCTGGTTCTCGAACGATGCTTCGCCGGTCACGGTCATCTGGCGGTCGAGCTTGTCGTAGGACGCGCCGACGATCGCCACCTGCGGCTCGCTGAACACGATCGAGAACGCCACCTTGCGCTTCATCGACTGCACGTTGGGAAAGCGCGCGGCATTGTCGCCGGCGAGCTTGCCTTCGTCGGCGGCGTCGTGCAGCCAGGGCCGGGTGCCGTCGCAATCGCCCGCGATGAAAATGCCGCTTTTGCCGCACTGCATCGTGGTTTCGTCGAAGAGCGGCACGCCCTTTTCGTTTAGTTCGATGCCTGCGTTTTCCAGCGCGAGCGGCGCGAGATTCGGGGCGCGACCGGTGGCGGCGAGCACGAGATCGAAGCGCTCGACCTGCGCTTCGCCATCGGCTGATTTGAAGCGCAGCGTAGGCGCGCCGTCTTCCAGCGACATGGCGTCGAACTTCGCATCGGGATCGAAATGGAACTCGTCGGCAAGGGCGGCGGCGAGCGTATCGCGCACGGGCGTATCGGTCAGCGCCGCCACGCTGCCGCCCTTGCCGAACATGAAGATTTCGACGTCGAGCCGCGCCAGCGCCTGTCCGAGCTCCAGCGCGATCGGCCCCGCGCCGAACACCGCGATGCGCTTCGGCAACGTGCGCAGCTCGAAGAGATCGTCGCTCGTGATGAGCTTGTCGCCGAACACCTTCAGCTCGTCGGGCACGCGTGGCCCCGCGCCGGTCGCGATCACGACGCGCTTCGACTCGACCCGCGTATCGTCGCCTACCAGCAGCCGCGTCGGCGCTTCGAAGCGCGCCTCGCCGCGCAGCAGCAAACCGGCCGGCAGTGCATCGATTTCCTCGATCACGCCCTTGACGAAGTAATCGCGTTCGCGCCGCACGTAGTCGAGCACCTGTGCGTAATTGGCCTCGAGCGCATGCGTGCCCTCGATGCCGCGCGCCGCGAGCGATCGCGCGTCATGCAGACCGTTCGCCGCCGCGAGCAGCAGCTTGGACGGCATGCAGCCGACGCGCGCGCAGGTTGTTCCCAGCTCGCCGCTTTCGATCAGAACCGCGCTCGCGCCCGCGAGCCGCGCCGCGCGAAGCGCGGCCAGGCCCGCCGTGCCCGCGCCGATCACGGCGACATCCACTCCGATTTCCCTCATCTTTGTTCCTGTTATTTGATGATCGCGGCGCGCTCAGCCGTTGTCCGCGAATGCCGGATAGAGCGCCATGCCGCCATCGACGAACAGCGTGGTGCCGACGACGTAATCGCTCTCGTCCGAGGCGAGCCAGACCGCCGCGCGGCCAATATCCTCGACCTCGCCGATGCGCCCGTAAGGCACCAGCGTCAGCAGCTTGTCGAGCTTGTCCTGCGAGTCCCACGCGTCCCGGTTGATCGGCGTGCGGATCGCGCCCGGCGCGATGCCGTTCACGCGAATGCGCAGCGGCGCCACTTCCTGCGCGATGGTTTTCATCATCATCTGGATGCCGCCCTTGGACGCCGCGTAGTTCACGTGTCCGGCCCACGGAATCAGCTCGTGCACGGAACTCATGCAGATGATCTTGCCGAGCGCCTTTGACACTTCGCGCATGCCGCGCCGCTCGAACTCGCGCACCGCACGCTGCGCCGTGAGAAATTGCCCGGTGAGATTGGTGTCGATGACCGTCTTCCAGTCGGCGAGCGTGAGCGCGGTGAATTTCGCGTCCTTTTGCAACCCGGAATTCGCGACGACGATATCGACGGTGCCGTAGCGCTTCACGACGGCATCGAACATCGCGTCGGTCTGCGCTTCATCGGACACATCCGCGCCCACTGCGAACGCCTCTCCGCCTTTCGCGGTGATCGCCGCGGCGAGCTTTTCCGCGGGTTCCGCGTGCGAGTGATAGTTGATGGCGACGTGCGCGCCCGCATCGGCGAGCGCTTGCGCCACGCCCGTGCCGATGCCCGAACTCGCGCCCGTCACGAGCGCGATCTGGCCTGCGAGGGGTTTGTGCATGTGCGTTTCCGTTTAGATCGTCTTTTGCCGGAGCAAGGCGCGCGCCCGCAAAAAGCGACAAATCGGCGACGCTCAGTGCGCTCCCAGCCCCTGATAAACCTCCGAATACGCGAGCGCAGCGGCTTCCCAGCCGAAGTTGCGGCCCATCGCGCGCTTGACCACGGCCTTCCACTCGGAGCGCCGCGCCTTCAGCGCGAACGCGCGCCGGATCGCGCCGACGATCCCGGCGCGGTCGAAGGTATCGAAGACGAAACCGGTGGCGAGGTCGTCGGCGAGATTTTCGAGCGACGAATCGACAACCGTATCCGCGAGCCCGCCCACGCGATGCACCAGCGGCGGCGCGCCGTACGCCAGCGCGTACAACTGCGTGAGGCCGCACGGCTCGAAGCGCGAGGGCACCATGACGACGTCGCTTCCCGCGATGATCGAATGCGACAGCGTCTCGTCGAAGCCCAGTTCGACCGCGACCGCGCCCGGATGCGCCGCCGCCGCGTTCTTCATGCCGGTTTCGAGCGCCGGGTCGCCGGTGCCGAGCACGACGAGCTGGCCGCCGCGCTGCACGATATCGGGCACGGCCGAGAGCAACAGGTCGAGGCCTTTCTGCTCGGTCAGACGGCTGACGACGCCGAAGAGCAGGGCGTCGTCGTCGCGCGCGAGGCCCATGCGCTCCTGCAGCGCGGTCTTGCATTTCGACTTGCCCGACATTTTCGACACCGTGTACTTCGACGCGATGGCGTCGTCGACCGTCGGGCTCCAGATCGAATAGTCGACGCCGTTCAGAATGCCGGTGATGTCGTGCGTGCGCGTCTGCAAGAGGCCGTGCAACCCAGCCCCGTGCGCCTGGGTCTGGATTTCCCGCGCGTAGGTCGGACTGACGGTCGTGATGCGGTCGGCGTAGTACAGGCCCGCCTTCAGGAAGGAAACGTGGCCGTAGAACTCCACGCCTTCCACCGCGTAGAAATCGCCCGGCAGTTGCAGCACGCCGAATTCCGACGCGGGGAACGTGCCCTGATACGCGAGGTTGTGCACGGTCATCACGCTCGCGACCTTCGCCGCGCCACTGCGCTGGAACGCTCGCAGATACGCCGGCGCGAGGCCCGCGTGCCAGTCGTGCGCGTGCACGATGTGCGGCTTCCACGCCGGATCGGCGCCCGTCGCGATGCGCGCCGCGGCCCAGCCGAGCAGCGCGAAGCGGCGGTCGTTATCCGCATACGAGCGATGGGCGCCGTCGAGATAGGGATTGCCCGGCCGATCGTAAAACGGATCGCAGCGCACCACGTACACGACCACGCCGTGCGGCGCCAGCACGCCGCGCTCGAGCCGCACGCTGCCCACGCCGAATGCGTGGCCGAGATCGGCGACGGGCTGCAGATCGTCGAGGCCCGCCGTCACCGCCGGAAAGCCCGGCAGCACGACGCGCGCGTTCGTGCCGAGTTGCGATTGCGCGGGCGGCAATGCGCCCACCACGTCGGCGAGGCCGCCGGTTTTCAACAGCGGAAACATTTCTGCAGCGGCATGCAGCACGCATACGGTCATCGGCGCTCCCGTCGATTGGTGTTGTTGTGAGCAGCGCGAGCGCTTCTAGCGCTGTCCGATCCGAGCGAGCGCATCGCGCGTGATCAGCGTCACGCCGGACTCCGTGCGGAAGAAGCGCGCGGCGTCGTCGTCCGGATCTTCGCCCACCACGAGTCCTTCGGGCACCGTGCAGCCCCGGTCGATCACGACCTTCTGCAGCCGGCAGCTCGGTCCGATCGTCACCTGCGGCAACAAGACTGCCTCATTGATGTTACAGAACGAGTGCACCCGCACCGCCGATGAAAACACCGACTTCGACACCTGCGATCCCGAAATGACGCAGCCGCCGCAGACCAGCAGATTCGTGATCGCGCCTTGCTGGCCGTTCAGATCGCGCACGAACTTGCCGGGCGGCAACTGCTCCTGATTCGTCCAGATCGGCCACTTGCGATCGTACAAATCGAGCTCGGGAATGGTCGAGGCGAGATCGAGATTGGCGGACCAGTAGGCGTCGACCGTGCCGACATCGCGCCAGTACGCGGGCGCTTCCGGGTCGCTCGACGAGGTGACGCACGACATGCCGAACGGATGCGCGATCGCCTTGCCGGTCGTCACGACGCGCGGAATGATGTCCTTGCCGAAGTCGTGGTCCGTGTTCGACGTCTCGATGTTTTCCTGCAGCATCTCGTAGAGATATTTCGCGCTGAACACGTAGATGCCCATGCTCGCGAGCGCGACGTCCGGCTTGCCCGGCATGGCGGGCGGATCGGCGGGCTTCTCCAGAAAATCGGTGACGCGGCGGTTTTCATCGACATGCATCACGCCGAACGCGACCGCGTCCATGCGCGGCACCTCGATGCAGCCGACCGTGCAGTCCGCGCCGCTCTCCACGTGATCGAGCACCATGCGGGTGTAATCCATCTTGTAGATGTGATCGCCCGCCAGCACGATGACGAACTCCGGCCCGATCGAACGGACGATGTCCAGGTTCTGATACACGGCGTCGGCGGTGCCGCGATACCAGCTCGAATCGACGCGCTGCTGCGCCGGCCAGATATCGATGAACTCGTTGAACTCGCCGCGCAGGAAACCCCAGCCGCGCTGGAGATGGCGAATGAGCGAATGCGCCTTGTATTGCGTGACGACGGCGATGCGGCGAATGCCGGAGTTGAGACAGTTGGACAGCGCGAAGTCGATGATTCGGTACTTGCCGCCGAAGTGGACGGCGGGCTTCACGCGCTTGTCGGTGAGTGGTCCTAGACGGGTGCCGCGCCCGCCGGCGAGGACGATTGCGAGGGTCGACTTCTGCAAATCGGTGCGATTCTTAGACAACGTCTCCATGTCAGCCTCCTGATTTGACCTGCGACTATTGATGTATTGCCGTGGATTCGTCCTCGTATGCCTTTGCCATCTGTCCGGTGCGCTCGGCCTGCACGGCGCGCGCCGCCGATGGAGCATTATCCGGCGCGCGTTCGAATTCGTGTGCTGAAGTCGCCCGTTTTTTTGCTTGTGTTCGCGCGTGGCGTCCGGAATGCGCGCGCTCACTCGAGCAAGTGGCATGCCGAATGACGCACGAGCGTGCCGCGGGCCCGATGGACACGCGTTGATGTTGCTGGCGCGCGACCTTTTGGAGAAATTTATAACGAGCACGCCATGCCGCAGTGCGTCGAGCCACGGCACAATACGGAGCATGCTCGAATCCGGCATGCTTCCGGGAGTGGCCCGCCAGGGCGTTACGCGCGAGATCGGATTCGCGCTGCGCTGCATCGGCCAAACGTTTCACCGGACCGAACAACCTGGAATCAATCGGGAATCAGAACATGAACAACGTCCTGAGCATTCAATCGCATGTGGTGTTCGGCCATGCGGGCAACAGCGCGGCGGTTTTTCCGATGCGACGTCTCGGCGTCAATGTCTGGCCGCTCAACACCGTGCAGTTCTCCAATCACACGCAATACGGCCGCTGGACCGGCAGCGCGTTCGACGCGGAGGAACTCCAGAACGTGATCGAAGGCATCGGCGCGATCGGCGTGCTGGCGCGCTGCAACGCAGTGCTTTCCGGTTACCTCGGCGCACCGGAGCAGGGCCGCGCGGTCGTCGAGATCGTGAAGATGGTGAAGGCCGTCAATCCGCGCGCGCTGTTTTTCTGCGATCCGGTCATGGGTCAGTCGGGCGGCTGCGCGGTCGCGCCCGGCATCGAGGATTTCCTCGTCACGACGATGCCCGAAATTGCCGACGCGCTCATGCCGAATCACGTAGAACTGGAAAAGCTCGCCGGGCGGACCATCGAAACGGTGGAAGAAGCCGTCGATGCGTGCCGCGAGGTGATCGCTCGCGGACCGCGCATGGTGCTGGTGAAGCATCTGCTCGACCGTAACAGCCGCGCCGATACCTTCAACATGCTCGCCGTCAGCCCGGGCGAAGCGTGGTTTGCGCAGCGGCCGCTCTATCCGTTCGCGCGCCAGCCGGTGGGCGTCGGCGATCTGACGAGCGCGGTGTTCGTCGCGCGCACGCTGCAGGGCGATTCGATGCGCAATGCGCTCGAACATACGCTCGCGGCGGTCAACGCGGTGGTCAGAGCGACTTACGACGCCGGGCGCTACGAGCTGGAGATCGTGGCTTCGCAGGACGAGATTGCCAAGCCGATCGACCGCTTTCCCGCGATCCGCGTGACGGGCTCCGAGACGGTCAAGGGCTTCTAGTGCGTTGCATCATTGAATTGGCACCCCAGGTGTGTTCAGATTCAGGTCATGGGCAAAATGAATCTGACCGATACCGA
>NZ_FCOA02000005.1 GCF_001544875.2 Caballeronia hypogeia | reverse complement strand
ACTTCCGGCTGGGCGGCGCACATCATCGAGCAGCGCATCGACAACAAGATCATCCGGCCGAGCGCGAACTACACTGGGCCGGAGAACCTCGAGTTCGTGCCGCTGGCCAAGCGTTCGTGAAGTACATACCCCCTTTGCGTGATACGCGAGATACGTGAGGGTTTCGGGGCCGCCGTCGCACCCGGCGGCGGCGCCCTTTTTTTGAGCTGCAAGTCCTGTCTCAGCCGCAGGCAATGCAAAGCCGGCAATCATCGAACCCCGAGTTGAGCCATACTCTTGCCTCGAACCGTGAAGCCAGCGGCGCCTAAAATAGCCCGAATATCCAGACGAAGGGGTCTTCCCCACAATACCCTTTGAGCATGGCGCCCGAGAGACCATGCAATGACCGAGACACGGCGATGAATACTGCAAACCGCAAACCCCTGCCCGGCTCCTCGCTCGATTACTTCGACGCGCGCGCAGCCGTCGAATCCATCGCGCCAGGCGCGTATGACAAGCTGCCTTACACCTCGCGCGTGCTGGCTGAAAATCTCGTCCGCCGCTGCGATCCGGCGATCCTCGAAGCCTCGCTTGCGCAGCTCGTCGAAAGAAAGCGCGAGCGCGACTTCCCGTGGTTCCCGGCGCGCGTGGTCTGTCACGACATTCTCGGCCAGACGGCGCTCGTGGATCTCGCCGGCCTGCGCGACGCGATCGCGGACCAGGGCGGCGATCCGGCCAAGGTGAATCCGGTGGTGCCGGTGCAGCTCATCGTCGATCATTCGCTTGCCGTTGAATGCGGCGGCTTCGATCCGGACGCGTTCGCTAAGAACCGCGCGATCGAAGACCGGCGCAACGAAGATCGCTTCGACTTCATCAACTGGACGAAGAAAGCGTTCAAGAATGTCGATGTGATTCCGCCGGGCAACGGCATCATGCATCAGATCAATCTGGAGCGCATGTCGCCGGTGATTCATGCGGTGGATGGCATCGCGTATCCGGATACGCTCGTCGGCACCGACAGCCACACGCCGCACGTCGATGCGCTCGGCGTGATCGCGATCGGCGTGGGCGGGCTCGAAGCGGAGAACGTCATGCTCGGCCGCGCGTCGTGGATGCGCCTGCCGGACATCGTCGGCGTCGAGCTCTCCGGCAAGCGTCAGCCGGGCATCACGGCAACCGACATCGTGCTCGCGCTCACCGAATTCCTGCGCAAGGAGAAGGTCGTCGGCGCGTATCTCGAGTTCTATGGCGAAGGCGCGTCGAGCCTCACGCTCGGCGACCGCGCAACGATCTCGAACATGGCGCCCGAATACGGCGCGACCGCCGCGATGTTCTATATCGATGAACAGACCATCGAATATTTGCGTCTCACCGGCCGCGACGACAAGCAAGTGAGCCTCGTCGAGCAATACGCGAAAACCGCTGGCCTGTGGGCCGATTCGCTCGAACACGCCGAATACGAACGCGTGCTGCGCTTCGATCTCTCGACGGTCGTGCGCAACATGGCAGGTCCCTCGAATCCGCACAAGCGCCTGCCCGTTTCCGAACTGGCGAGCCGCGGCATCGCGGGCAAATGGGAAGAAACGCCGGGACAGATGCCCGATGGCGCGGTCATCATCGCGGCGATCACGAGCTGCACGAACACGAGCAATCCGCGCAACGTGATCGCGGCGGCGCTGCTCGCTCGCAATGCGAATGCGCAAGGCCTCACGCGCAAGCCGTGGGTGAAGTCGTCGCTCGCGCCGGGATCGAAAGCGGTCGAACTGTACCTGCAGGAAGCCAATTTGCTGCCCGATCTGGAGCAACTCGGCTTCGGCATCGTCGCGTTCGCGTGCACGACGTGCAACGGCATGTCAGGCGCGCTCGACCCGGCGATTCAGCAGGAGATCATCGATCGCGATCTGTACGCGACCGCCGTGCTCTCCGGCAATCGCAACTTCGATGGCCGCATTCATCCGTATGCGAAGCAGGCGTTTCTCGCGTCGCCGCCGCTCGTCGTCGCGTATGCGATCGCGGGCACGATCCGCTTCGATATCGAACGCGATGTGCTGGGCGTCGGCAAAGACGGACAACCCGTTTATCTCAAGGACATCTGGCCGAGCGATGAAGAGATCGACGCCATCGTCAAACAGAGCGTGAAGCCCGAGCAGTTCCGCAAGGTATACGAACCGATGTTCGCGCTGACCGCGCAAAGCGGCGAGACCATCAGCCCGCTCTACGACTGGCGCGCGCAAAGCACCTACATTCGCCGCCCGCCGTATTGGGAAGGCGCGCTCGCGGGTGAGCGCACGCTCAAGGGCATGCGTCCGCTCGCCGTGCTCGGCGACAACATCACAACTGACCATCTCTCGCCGTCGAACGCGATTCTCGCGAACAGCGCGGCGGGCGAATACCTCGCGAAAATGGGCTTGCCCGAGAAAGACTTCAATTCCTACGCGACGCATCGCGGCGACCATCTGACGGCGCAGCGCGCGACCTTCGCGAACCCGACGCTCATCAACGA
Source organism: Caballeronia hypogeia (assembly GCF_001544875.2). GTDB lineage: Bacteria > Pseudomonadota > Gammaproteobacteria > Burkholderiales > Burkholderiaceae > Caballeronia > Caballeronia hypogeia. The sequence goes on along the minus strand of NZ_FCOA02000005.1, from coordinate 265,978 downwards.
AATGGCCGTCGTCGATGGTCAGGTGAAGAAAGGCTCGCTCGCGCGTGTCGAACCGGAAGGCCGCGTGACGCGCATGTGGGAAGCCATCGAAACCTACATGGAGCGCAAGCAGCCGCTCATCATCGTGGCGGGCGCGGATTACGGGCAAGGCTCGTCGCGCGACTGGGCCGCGAAGGGCGTGCGGCTCGCGGGCGTCGAAGCGATCGTCGCGGAAGGCTTCGAGCGCATTCATCGCACGAACCTGATCGGCATGGGCGTGTTGCCGCTCGAATTCAAGCAGGGCGAAAATCGCCAGACGTACGGCATCGACGGCACCGAGACCTATGACGTGATCGGCGAGCGCAAGCCGCGCGCGGACCTCACGCTCGTGATCCATCGCGGCAATGGCGAGCGCGTCGAAGTGCCGGTGACGTGCCGGCTCGATACGGCCGAAGAAGTCTCGATCTATGAAGCCGGAGGCGTGCTGCAACGTTTCGCTCAGGACTTCCTGGAATCCTCGAAAGAAGCGGCCTGATAGCGCTCGGAGACGGCGCGGCGCGTCGTCTTCTCTAACCAAGGAATCACATGGCACACGCAGCTCAGATCAAGATCGCCGCTACCTACATGCGAGGCGGCACCAGCAAGGGCGTTTTCTTTCGCCTGAACGATTTGCCCGAAGCGGCGCGCGTGCCCGGTCCCGCGCGCGACGCGCTTTTCTTGCGCGTGATCGGCAGCCCGGACCCCTATGGCAAGCAGATCGACGGCATGGGCGGCGCGACCTCGAGCACGAGCAAGACGGTCATCGTCTCGAAGAGCACGCGGCCCGGTCATGACGTCGACTATCTGTTCGGGCAGGTTTCCATCGACAAGCCGTTCGTCGACTGGAGCGGCAACTGCGGCAATCTCTCGGCGGCGGTGGGACCGTTCGCGATCACGGGCGGACTCGTCGATCCCGAACGCGTGCCGGACAACGGCATTGCGACCGTGCGCATCTGGCAGGCGAACATCGGCAAGACGATCATCGCGCATGTGCCGATGACCAATGGCTCCGTGCAGGAAACCGGCGATTTCGAGCTGGACGGCGTGACCTTCCCCGCCGCCGAAGTGCAACTGGAGTTTCTCGATCCGGCCGCGGAAGAAGAAGGCGCGGAAGGCTCGATGTTCCCCACGGGCAATCTCGTCGACGATCTCGAAGTGCCCGGCATCGGCACCTTCAAGGCGACGATGATCAACGCGGGCATTCCGACGATCTTCGTGAACGCGGACGCCATCGGCTACACGGGCACGGAGTTGCAGGACGCGATCAATGGCGACGACGCGGCATTGAAGCGCTTCGAGACCATTCGCGCCTACGGCGCGCTGCGCATGGGGCTCATCAAGAACCTCGATGAAATAGCGAAGCGTCAGCACACGCCGAAGATCGCGTTCGTCGCGCGTCCCGCCGAGTATGTCGCATCGAGCGGCAAGCGCATCGGCGCGGACGATGTCGATGTGCTCGTGCGCGCGATGTCGATGGGCAAGCTGCATCACGCGATGATGGGCACGGCGGCCGTCGCGATCGGCACGGCGGCGGCGATTCCGGGCACGCTCGTGAATCTCGCGGCGGGCGGCGGCGAGCGGCAGTCGGTGCGCTTCGGGCATCCGTCGGGCACGTTGCGTGTCGGTGCCGAAGCGGTCGAAGCGAACGGCGAATGGCAGGTGAAGAAAGCCATCATGAGCCGCAGCGCGCGCGTGCTGATGGAAGGCTGGGTGCGTGTTCCGGCCGTCGTGCTGGATTGAGTCGTTCAGCGTGAGGGCACGGCTCAGATCACCTTGCCCGGATTCAGAACGCCCTTCGGATCGAGCGCGGCCTTGATCGCACGCATGGCCGCGAGTTCGTCGGGCGATCGCGAGAGCGGCAGATACGCGCGCTTGAGCAAGCCGATGCCATGCTCCGCCGAAACCGATCCGCCATACGGTTGCAGCATGTCGTACACGAAGGCGTAAATGTCTTCGTGCGCGACATCCGGAACCGAACGCCCATCCACGGTGACATGCAGGTTCGAGTCGCCGATATGCCCGAAGTAATACGAGCGGTTCGAAGGCCAGCGCGCATCGAGCGCCGCGCGGCACTTATCGACGAATTCGCCGATCGAACCAATGGGCAGACTCACATCGAAGTTGACCGGGTCCATGCGCGACGGAAACTCGGCGGTGCATTCGCGCACCGCCCAGAGCGCGCGCGCATCGGCCACCGATTGCGCGAGGATCGCGTCGCGCACCAGACCGGTATCGAGCGCGTGTGCAAGCGCGGCAAAAAAGGCTTCGCCTTGATCGTTCGTGTCGAGTCCCGCATGCTCGATCAGCGCATAGAGCGGATGCGCCTGCGCGAACGGCGAGCGCGCCTGCGCCGTCAGCGCAACGCCGAAGCCGAAGAAGTCTGGCCACATGATCTCGAATGCGCCGATGTCGTTACCGAAGCGCGCCGACAACGTGCGTAACAGCTTCACGGCCGCATCGTAATCGTCGAGCGCGACGAGCGCCGTATGTCGGATTCCGCGCGGTGGATGAAGCCGCAAAACCGCACGCGTGATGATGCCGAGCGTGCCTTCCGAACCGATGAACAACTGCTTCAGGTCGTAACCCGTGTTGTTCTTCGTCATCTTCGTCATCGAGCTCAGAACCGCGCCGCTCGCGAGCACCGCTTCGAGACCTAACACCTGATCGCGCGCCGTTCCCGACTGGATCACGCGATTGCCGCCCGCGTTCGTCGCCAGATTGCCGCCGATCTGACACGAGCCGCGCGCGCCGAGATCGAGCCCGAGTTCGAAACCAGCGGCGCTCGCGGCTTCCTGCGCGACTTGCAATGTCGTGCCCGCGCGCACGGTCATCGTGGCCGAGGCCATGTCGATTTCATCGATGCCCGCGAAACGCGCGAGCGACAGCGCGATCTCATCGGCAGCGGCGATCGCGCCGCCCGCGAGTCCCGTCATGCCGCCTTGGGGCACCACATGCACACCCGCTTCGTTGCAGAGTGCGAGCGCGCGCGCGACTTCATCGGTCGAGCGCGGCAACAGCAGCGCGGCGGGACGTGTGGGCGTGTAGCCGGTCCAGTCGGTCATCGCGTGGGCGGGGATGGCGTCGCCGGTGCGCACGCCGTCATCGCCGAGCACTTCACGCAACGCGCTAATGACACGTTCGAGCACCACGGACGATGCGCCGCTCATGCCGCCGAGCCCTGCTCTGCCGCGCGCTTCTTGCGATAACCCATCGAGTCGTTGATGCGTCCGAGAATGTAGTCGCCCGCCGCAACCGGCGCGTGACGCGACTCGCCGGCGGGCGTGCCGAGATCGACCGGATCGACGATGGCGTCGTAAGTCGGATCGTAGAACGTCGCGATCGAATAGCGTTCGCGCCCCGACGCATTGATCACGCGATGCAAGGTCGACCTGAAGCGATCGTTGGTCCAGCGCGCGAGCAGATCGCCCACGTTCACGACGAAGCTGCCCGGTATGGGCGGCGCATCGATCCATGTCCCGCTCGCGATCTCGCGCACTTGCAGGCCGCCCACGTTGTCCTGCCACAACAGCGTGATGCAGCCGTAGTCCGTGTGCGGTGCGACGCCGAACTGATCCTCGTCGGACTGAGGCGGTTGCGGCGGGTAGTAGACCATCTGCGTGCGTTGCATGCGTTTGCCGTAGCGCGCCGCGAAGAACTGCTCGTCGATACCGAGACTCGCCGCCACCGCGCGCAACAGATGCGAACCGCATGCGCCGATCGCTTCGTAATAGCGATACAACACGGGCCGCAGTTCGGGCATGAAATCGGGCCAGTTGTTCGGTCCGCGCAGCGCCTGTCCCGCGAGCACATCCGGATCGTCTTCCGGCAATTCGAGGCCGATGCTGAAGAACTCCTTGTAGTCGGGCTTCTTGGCCTGATACATGGTCGCATCGCCGAGCGAATTGAAACCGCGATGCCGCTGATTCACCGCCGCGCGCCGCTTGGTTTCCACCGGATGCGCGAAGAACGTGCGCGCGGCTTGCGACGCCGCGTCGATCACCGCCTGCGGCACGCCATGATTCACGATGTAAAAGAAGCCTATGGTGGTGCACGCTTCATGGATTTCGCGGCCCGCTCGGGCCAGTGCGGCGGCATCGCCTTCCAGCACGCCGGCGAAGTCGATCACGGGAATTCGGGTAGCGGGCATCGATGGTTCCTCGCTGGCAGGTCGTGCGGCATGCACGATTTCTGGTTGTATATACCGCCAATTCATCGCATGCAAGCTGCAATGCAGCGCCTTTTCATAGGGGTTTTCTCGGCTTCTTCCATTGCGCATCCGGTGAAACCCGATGTGTCGAAACCCTGATTCTTTTTTGCTTGGGTACCCGAAAATCTGCGGTATATACTGCGCCCAATGCACGACCTCCGCGCCCTGCGCGCGCCTCCTTGGAGACGTCTCATGAAGATGCTTGCAGGCTGGAAACGACATGTGCTGATGGTCGCGCTGTGCGCCGCGAGCGCCTGTGCTTACGCCGAGGATCAACTCGCCAAGGTCAAGAAGGCCGGCGAGCTCGTGGTCGGCACCGAGATGCAATTCGCGCCGTTCGACTTTCTGGAGAACGGTCAGCAGTCGGGTTTCAACAAGGACCTCTTCGCGGAGATCGGCAAGGAACTGGGCGTGAAAGTGCGCTTCATCGACTTGCCGTGGCCGAGCGTTCTGCCCGGCCTCGAAGCGGGCAAGTTCGACATGGTCGGCGGCCCGATCACGGTGACCAAGGCGCGCATGGAGCGCTATACGTACACGCTTCCCGTGGCGGACGCCACCGACGCGTTCCTCAAGCGCGCCAACGATTCGAGCATCAAGCAATCGGCGGATGTGTCGGGCAAGATCGTCGGCGGCGGCAAGGGCTCGGCGCAGCTCGACCAGATGAAGGCCTACATCGCCACGCTGCCGAAGCCGCCCGAAGTGCGTGAGTACATCGACAACAATCAGGCTTATGCGGATCTCGCGGCCGGGCGCATCGTCGCTGTGGCGAACTCGATGACCAACATCGCCTATGTCGCGAAGCAACGGCCTGAAACGTTCGCGGTCGTGCAGCCGCCCTTCGGCGCGAAGGTGTATTTCGCGTACTGTCTGCGCAAGGACGCGGACAGCAAGCCGCTCGCCGACGCGTTCAATGCGGCGCTCCTGAAAGTGAACAAGGACGGCCGTCTCGCCACCCTGCAGAAGAAGTGGTTCGGCGTCGCGATGGACGTGCCTTCCACGCTGCCCACGCCGAACTACTGAGCGACGTTTCGGCGCGCTCTTCGGAAAGGCCATCGCCATGTTCAGCTTCAATGTGTTCGTTCAGGGCGTGCCGCTTCTGTTGCACGCGGCGCTCGCCACGGTCGGCATATCGCTGGCGGGCTTGCTGATCGGCTTCTTCGTGGCCGTCGCGGTGTGCGCCGCGCGGCTGTCTTCCAGCCGCGCATGGCAGACGGCCGGCGGCGCGTACGTGTTCTTCTTTCGCGGCGTGCCGATGCTGGTGCAACTGCTGCTCGTGTATTACCTGCTGCCGTTCGTGGGCGTCAACGTGCCGCCGCTCGTCGCGGCCATCAGTACGGTGGCGCTCTGCTCGGCGTCTTACGTCGCCGAAATTTTGCGTGGCGGTTTCATGAGCATCCCGCCAGGACAGCTCGAAGCCGCGCGCATGCTCGGACTCTCGCCGCTCGACATGCTGCGCCGCATTCAGGTGCCGCAGGCGTTTCGTCTCACCCTGCCCTCGCTCGTCAACGAGATGGTGCTGCTCATCAAGGCGTCGTCGCTGATCTCCGTGGTGGGCGTGGCCGAAATCACGCGCACCGCGCAGAACATCGCGGCAAGCAGTTATCGTCCGCTCGAAGCGTATACCGCCGCGGGGCTCATCTATTTCGTGATCTGCGGCGCGCTCTCGCTGGCCGCGCACGCCGCGGAACAACGCCTGCAGCTCGCCTGAGAACGCCGTCATGCAGCAATTCGATCCCACCATCCTCACGCACAACCTTCCGGCTATCGGCGCGGGTTTCGCCACCACGCTCGGCACGTGGGTCGCGGGCGTCGCGCTCGGCATCGTCATCGGATTTTGTATCGCGCTCGCGCAGCTCTTTTGCGGACGATGGGTGCGCGGCGCGCTGCGCGTCTATATCGAACTGTTTCGCGGCACGCCGTTTCTCGTGCAGCTCTTTCTGCTGTATTACGGCGGACCTTCGTTCGGCATCACGCTGGAGCCGCTCACCGCGGGCGTGGTCGGTCTCGGGCTCTATGGCGGCGCATATTTCGCCGAAGTCTTCCGCTCGGGCTTCGGCGCGGTGCCGCGCGGTCATCTGGAAGCGGCGGCCTGTCTCGGACTCACGCACTGGCAGGCAATCTGGCGCATCCAGATTCCTCAGATGCTCGTGCTGATCGTGCCCGCGCTGGTCAATCTCATCATCGTGCTCAGCAAGGAAACGGCGGTGCTCTCCATCGTCACCGTGCCGGAACTGACGTTCGTGCTGACGGGCATCGGCTCGGCGACCTTCGCGTTCGTCGAAACCCTGCTCGCGTTGTGCGTCTGCTATCTGGTGCTCGTCGAACTCGCATCGCGCGCCGGGATGTGGGTCGAAACGCGCGTGACCCGCTTTCTTGCCTGAACGTACCTGGACTCGTCTGCCATGATCGATTCCCCGCTCTCTCCCTCCGAACTCGGCGAGGTTCCGGTCTTCGTGAATGCGCCCGCGGCGCCGCTCGTGGAAGTGCGCGGGCTGCACAAGCGCTTCAACGAAACGGAAGTGCTGCGCGGCGTGGATCTCGACATCGGCAAGTCGGAAGTGGTCTGCGTGATCGGCCCGTCCGGATCGGGCAAGAGCACGCTGCTGCGCTGTCTCGCCGCGCTCGAAACCTATGACGAAGGCGAAGTGCGTATCGAAGGCGAGCTGCTCGGCTATGGCGCGCGCAACGGTCGGCGCGTGCGCGCATCGAATGCCGAGATCAACCGCGTGCGGCGCAATGTCGGCATGGTGTTTCAGCAGTTCAACCTGTGGCCGCACATGAGCGCGCTCGACAACGTGATGGAGGCGCTGCTGCGCGTACGCCGACTGTCGCGCAACGAGGCGCGCGCACGCGCCGGGCAGATGCTCGAGACCGTGGGCCTCGCGCACAAGGGCGATGCGTATCCCGCGAAGCTTTCCGGCGGCCAGCAGCAGCGCGTCGCGATCGCGCGCGCGCTGGCGATGGAACCGCACATCATGCTCTTCGACGAACCGACTTCCGCGCTCGATCCCGAACTCGTCGGTGAAGTCCTGCAAGTGATGAAGCAGCTCGCGCGCGACGGCATGACGATGGCCGTCGTCACGCACGAGATGGGTTTCGCCGCGCAGGTGGCGGACAAGGTCGTGTTCATCGATCAGGGGCGCATTGCGGTGCAGGGCAAGCCACGCGAGGTGTTTCACGATGCGAAGCATCCGCGCCTGCGGCAGTTCCTGCAGAACTATTTCGATCGCAACGCGTTCTGGTCGCGAGGTCCGCAAGACGAACAGGCGTGATGGCGTGCGCAGCGAAAGGAGATCAGGCCATGTCGGCACCGACGACGGTGAAGCACATCGCAAGCGCGGACATCGCGGGCGAGTCCGACACGCCGCTTGCGCGCTACGCTCAGGTCAAGAGTTTCATTCGCGGGAAGATCGAGTCGGGCGCGTGGATGCCCGGCGACCGCATTCCGTCCGAGCTGAGTCTCGTGGAGTCGCTCGGCGTTTCGCGCATGACGATCAACCGCGCGCTGCGCGAGCTGACCGGCGAAGGCTGGATCACGCGGCACTCGGGCGTGGGCACGTTCGTGGCGAAGGCGAAGCCGCAGTCGACGCTTCTGATGATCGCCCATATCGGCGAAGAGATTCGGGCTCGCGGTCATGAATACGACTACCACACCGTGATCGCGCAACGCGAAAGCGCACCGCCCGCCGTCTCCAATGCGCTCGGCCTGCCGCCCAGCTCTTCCGTGTTTCATCTGATCGGCGTGCATCGTGAAAACGGCGTGCCGGTGCGGCTGGAAGATCGCTATGTGAATCCGGCGGCCGTGCCGGATTTTCTGGAGCAGGACTTCGACGCCCTGCGGCCCTCGGAGTTTCTGTCGGCCAGCGTGCCCGCGCACGAGATCGAGCATGTCGTCGATGCGTGCCTGCCGACGCGCTCCGAAGCGCGGCTGCTTGAAATCGGTCCCGAGGAGCCGTGTCTCGCGCTCGTCAGGCGCACCTGGATGAATGGTGTCGCGGTGACCTTCGCGCGCTTTGTGCATCCGGGTTCGAGATATCGGCTCGGGTGCCGGTTCCGGCCGGAAGACGCGCGATTTCAGGGGTGACGCAGCCGTTATTCACGGAACGAAGCTTGCTTGACGGTCCGAACGAAGGCTTGTTGTAAGCAAAAAAAGCTGGCGGACCGGTACGACGCGCGATGCGTCGTCCCCGGGCCGCCTGTTGTCACGCCTGGTTGACGGCGTCCTTGAACGCCTTGCCTGCCGTGAATTTGACCGTCTTGGCGGCCGCGATTTCGATGGCTTCACCCGTCTGCGGATTGCGGCCGGTACGTGCGGAGCGCTCGCCGGTTCCAAACGATCCGAAGCCGATCAGCTGAACGGCGTCGCCCTCGGCGACCGCTTTCGAAATCGTGTTCAACACCGCGTTGATCGTGTCTTCGGCGGCGACCTTGCTCAAGCCGGCTTCGGCGGCCACTGCATCAATCAGTTCCTGCTTGTTCATCAGTCCAATCTCCTCATATGAAAGACCGCGATCATACCTAAGACCCGTCAATTTACCAGACCGACGCTGTCGGCCACGCTGGCCGCATCGCCACACCGCACACAATACTGGATGCGGGATGTGTTCTCCAATTCCGTCGCGGGCGTCGAATCAGCTTCCCCGCGCGCTTAACGCCCGGGCCGACAAGCATGCGTGGGGTTATGACTGGCTCAACGGCGGCTCGGGAGATGGCGTCGACGATCTCATGCGCGCCGAGATCAACTCCATAGATCCCGCGACGAACACCGACTACACGGACGTCTCGAATCGAACGGTTATTTCGATGCCCACGGAAACATCGGGCGGGCCAATACGAGGAGCGGCCATCTGAATGACTGCGCCGGACTGAGCGGCGAACGCTTCCGAGTTTGACCGCGCGCCGGCCATTCAGACTCGGCGCGCGCTATCGATCCAGGCTCAGTGGCCCCAGCGCAGGACCAGCGGATCGAGCCTGCGGGCCACCTCGAGCAGCCCTTCGCGCACCTTCGGATGCATCGGCGCGAGCGGATGGCGCACCGCGTCCGAACGGATCACACCGCCCTCCTTCATCAGCGTCTTGCACGCCGCGAGCCCGCACTGGCGGTTCTCGTAGTTGATGAGCGGAAGCCATTGCTGATAGAGCGCCGCCGCCTGCCCGGTATCGCCGGACGCATACGCATCGACGATCTTGCGAATGCCGTCGGGATAGCCGCCGCCGGTCATCGCGCCGGTCGCGCCCGCATCGAAATCCGGAATCAGCGTGATGGCTTCCTCGCCGTCCCAGGGACCCACGATCGCGTCGCCGCCCAGCTCGATCAGCTCGCGCAGCTTGGACGCCGCCTGCGCCGTCTCGACCTTGAAGTACGAGACGTGCTCGACTTCCTTCGCCAGTTTCGCGAGAAACGATGCGGACAGCGGTGTGCCCGCGACCGGCGCATCCTGAATCATGATGGGAATGTCGATCGCGTCCGACACGCGCTGGTAGAACTCCTGGATGCCGCGCTCGCTCACGCGAATGGTCGCGCCGTGATACGGCGGCATCACCATGACCATCGCCGCGCCCGCGTCCTGCGCCGCGCGGCTGCGTTCGGCGCAGATCTGCGAGCCGAAGTGCGTGGTCGTGACGATCACCGGCACGCGGCCCGCGACATGTTCGAGCACGGTGCGCTGCACGGCCTCGCGCTCGGCGTCGGAGAGCGCGAACTGCTCGGAGAAGTTGGCGAGAATGCACACGCCGTGCGACCCCGCGTCGATCATGAAATCGATGGCGCGCTTCTGGCCTTCGAGATCGAGCTTGCCGTTGTCATCGAAGATGGTGGGAGCGACGGGGAACACGCCGCGATAGATCGGTGCAGTCATGTTGAGAGTGTCTCCTTGATGAGTATCTATATCCGGTAAAGTGCGCACGCATTGTCGTAAAAGAGCGCGAGACGCTCTTCGCGCGAGCGCTGGGCGACCATTGCCTTGAAGCCGCTGAACAGATCGTCGAGCGTGACCACGAGACTGTCGACGGGAAAGTTGCTCGCGAAGAGACAACGCGTCGCGCCGAAGCTCGCGATCGCGTCGCGCACGACCGGGCCGTTGCGCGCGGCGCTCCATGTCACGCCCTGCTCGCCGATGCCCGAAATCTTCAGCCACACGTTCGGATGACGCGCGAGCGTATCGAGCGCGCGCCGCCACGCGGCCAGCGCTTCGTCGCTGCGATCGGCGGGCAGGCCCGTGTGATTCACGATGATTGTCGTGCGCGGAAAGTCGCGCGCGAGTTCGCTCGCCTCGCCGAAATGCCACCACGGCGCTTGTAACTCGAACATCAGGCCGCTCGCTTCGAGCAGCGCATAACCGCGCCTCCAGCGCTCGCAACGCATCGAGCCGGGCGCGTTGAAATCGGCGCCATGCGTTGCGCGCGGCACGGTCGTGGGCTTGTGCCGCACGCTGCGCACGAGCGGCAAGTCGCGATAGGCGGCGAGCACATCGGTCACATCGTCGCGGTCGAGCCAGATCTGCGCGGCCATCGCGCTCGGCAAGCCGGTGCGCTGATGCAGCGCCGTGGCCCAGCGCGCCTCGCCCGTCGGATCGCGCGGGTCCCATTCGCCTTCCATCATCACTGTCTTGACGATGCGATGATTGCCCGCCTGCGCGAAGTAATCGTCGGGCAGAAAGTCGCGGCAGATGCTTTCGTAATCGCCGTAACGAAATGGAATACGCGGCACGTCGCGCAGCCACGGATGATAGTTGCGCTCCAGATCCCAGAAGTGATGATGGGCATCGACGATGGGCAGGTCCGCGTCGTCGCCGCTCGTCAGGAAGCGCTGGCGCAAGGCCTCGATGTGCTCGCGCATCATGACGTCAGCCCAGGCGGTCCTGCGCCATGCGCAACGCGATGTCGAAAGCCTTTTGCGTCGCGCCCACGTCGGCCTTGCCCTGACCGTGGATATCGAACGCGGTGCCGTGCGCGGGCGTGGTGATCGGCACCGGCAGGCCGCCGTGAACCGTCACGCCGCGCCAGAAGCCCATCAGCTTCATCGCGATCTGACCTTGATCGTGGTACATCGTGACCACGCCATCGAACGCTTTCTGATCGCGCGCGCGCACGAAGATCGTATCCGCGGGGAACGGGCCCTGTGCGTCGTAGCCGAGCGAGCGCGCTTTTTCGACGGCGGGCGCGATCACGTCCAGCTCCTCGCGGCCGAACGCGCCATTGTCGCCGTTATGCGGATTGAAGCCGCATACCGCGATGCGCGGGGCGGCGATTCCCGCGCGCTTCAGACCGTCGTCGATCAGGCGGATCGCGCCGATGATGCGCTGCTCCGAAAGCCGCGCGCTCACGTCCTTGAGCGCCATGTGCGAGGTGACGCGCGAAGTCCACAGTTCGTCGAGCACGTTGAACTCGCAGAACGCGCCGCTGTAATCGAGCTGGCGCGCGAACCATTCCATCTCGTCGCTCGTCTCCATGCCCGCCAGATGCAGCGAGGTCTTGTTGACCGGCGCGAACATCATCGCGTGGGTGCGCTTGTCCTGCGTCAGGGCGAGCGCTTTCTTGAACGCCTCGAGGCTGTAGCGGCCGCCGCGTTCCGTCGATACGGCGCGCTCATAGGGCGCTTCGTCGGGCAGGCGGAAATCGATCAGCGCGGGGACATCGGTATCGCGCTTCGCATCGGCTTCGTTCTCGACCACGGTGTAGTCGAAGCGCTGTTGCGCGATTTCCATGCCTTTTTCCAGCTCGCGCCTGTCACCGATGATGAGCAGATCGGCACGCGTGCGATTTTCGGGCCGCGCGAGCAGACGCGCGATGAGTTCGGGACCGATGCCGGCAGGGTCGCCGAGCAGGACTGCAATACGGGGTTTCATCGTAATTTGCCTTTTCTAAATATCAGCGCGTGCGGCGCAGGTCGATAGCGAGCGTTCCGAAGATATACACCAGCGCGCATGCGCTGTAAAAGTCCAGCACCGCGTCGAAAGAGCCGGTGCGTTGAAGAATGAATCCGGTGATGAGCGGAATCGAAATGCCGCCGACGCTGCCCGCGCAATTCATGCACGCGCCGAGCAGGCCGACTCGCCCCGGGCTCGCGAGCAGCGACGGCAGGCTCCAGTAGAGGCTGCCCCACAGCAGCACGAACGCCGCCGCGCACAGCACCGCGATGGCCGTCACGGGCGATGAAATGCCCGGCAGCGCGGCGAACACGGCGAGCGTCGCCAGACCCGATACCGCGATCATGCTCTTCACGACCTTGCCGCGCGCGAAGCCCCAGGAGCACAACGCGTCGCACAGAAAGCCGCCCGTCAACGAGCCGCACGCGCCCGCCAGGAAGATGAAGAAAGTGGCCGCGCCGATCTGCGACAGGCTCAAGCCGCGCGCTTGCGTCAGATAGCTCGGGCCCCAGGTCAGCAAGCCGAAGAAGATCATTGCCCAGGCCATGCGGCCTACGCACATTGCAACCGTGGAGCGCAACGGCAAGGGCGCGTCCTGCATGTGCGCGCTCGCCTGAACCGCGGCGCTCGCCTGCGCGGGCGCGCCGTCGCGGATATGGTCGAGTTCCGCCGCGTTGACGCTCGGATGCTTCGCGGGATCGTCGCGCAGATAGCGCCACGCCAGCCAGCCGCACGCGATGGTCGCGAGACCCGCGACGACGAACGCCGTGCGCCACGAGCCGAACATCAGGATCAGGTTGGAGATCGCGAGACCGCCGATCGCCGCGCCCAGCGGCGATCCCGCATCCATCAGCACCGCGCCGCGCGCGCGTTCCTTCTTCGAGAGCCATAACGCATTGAGCTTGCTGCCCGCAGGAAATAGCGGCGCTTCGGCGGCGCCCAGCCCGACGCGCATGACGAGCATCGAGAGGCCGCCGGTCGCCGCGCCCATCAGCGTCTGAAACAGGCCCCACAGCAACGTTGCGCCGGCGACCACCTTGCGCGCCCCGAAGCGGTCGATCAGCCAGCCCCCCGGAATCTGCAACAGCGCATACGACCAGAAGAAACTGGACAGGATGAGCCCCTGCATCGTGGGCGAGAGGGCGAACTCCTTCGCGATGGTGGGCATCGCGATCGACAGCGAGATGCGGTCCACCAAGTTGATCAGCGTGATGAGGAACACTACGCCGAAGATGCGCCAGCGCACGCTGCTCGCGCGCTGTGCCGTTGCCTGATCATGCGTTGCCGCACGGGCGCTTTCCATGTCCGTCTCCTGTTTCGCGGGCTGCATCGGCCCTTGTCGCAAGGATCATTCGACGATGTCGAAGTCCTTCAGATGCTTGTCCGACAGCGTGATGCCGAGACCCGGCGTCTCGTCGGACAGTTGCAGATAGCCGTTCTCCGGTTGCGGCTCGCCCTCGAAGATGTAGTAGAAAAGCTCGTTGCCCACTTCGACGTCGAACACCGGGAAGAACTCGGACATCGGGCTCGCGGTCGAGGCCATGGTCAGGTGATAGTTATGCATCTGCCCCGCGTGCGGAATGACGGGCACCGACCAAGCCTCGGCCATCGCATTGATCTTGCGCGCCGCCGTAATGCCGCCCACGCGATTCGTGTCGTACTGGATGACGTCCACCGCGCGCCGTTCGAGCAGGTCCTTGAAGCCATACACGGTGAACTCGTGCTCGCCGCCCGAGATGGGCAGGATGTTCATCTTCTTGAGCTCCTGATAGCCTTCCACGTCGTCGCCGATCACCGGTTCTTCCAGCCAGCGCGGATTGAATTCGGCGAGGCGCGGCAGCATGCGGCGCGCGTATTCGAGCGTCCAGCCCATGTAGCATTCGAGCATGATGTCCACCTCGTCGCCCACGAGTTCGCGCAGCAGGCGCACTTGTTCGAGGTTCTTCGCCATGCCCTTCGGGCCGTCCTTCGGGCCATAGCCGAAACGCATCTTCATCGCGGTGAAGCCCTGGTCGAGATAACCATGCGCTTCCGCGAGAAAGGCGTCGCGGTCGTCGTTGTTATAGAGCTTCGACGCATAGCACCAGATCTTCTCTTTCGTGCGGCCGCCGAGCAGCTTGAACACCGGCTTCTTCACGGCCTTGCCCATGATGTCCCAGATGGCGATGTCCATTGCCGAGATCGCCGCCATGCCGATGCCCTTGCGGCCCCACGCCAGCGTGCGCCGGTACATCTTCTGCCACAGGTATTCGTAGTCGAACGGGTCTTCGCCGATGCAGATGGGCGCGAGATATTCATCGACGATCTGCTTGGCCACGCGCGGCGCGAGCGCGCAATTGCCGATGCCCACGGTGCCGTCGTCGCATTCGATCTCCACCACGAGCCAGCCGTGAAAGCGGAACGAGCCCATCGCGTCGCCGCGTTCGTAGAGGATGTCCACCGCGTTCGTGCAGAAGTGCGATTGCGGCGGCACGACCTTGCCTTTCCATTCGAAAACGCGTGCGCGGACGTGCTTGATCTTCATCTTGGTTGTCTCCGTTCGATCGATTGGCGCCGCGCAGGTCGAGGGTTTGCGCGGCTGTTTCGGGTGACGCTAGTGTGCGAAACTCCGCGATAACTGACCACTGAATATTTCGCATCGCCCTATTTCCTATGGTTATCGCTCACGACGACAAGAAATGATTGCGCCCGCTTCGACTATCCGGAAACGACTCCGCCTGCGCCATCTGCAACTCATGCTCGCTCTCTCCGAAACCGAATCGCTGCGCAGCGCCGCCGATGAACTCGCGATGACCCAGCCGGCGGCCACCAAGGCGCTCAAGGAGCTGGAAGACACCATCGGCGTATCGCTGTTCGTGCGGCATGCGCGCGGCATGGAGCCGACTGTCTACGGCGAGGCGGTCATGCGCTATGCGCGCGTGATGTTCGAGGACCTGGACGAACTCCGCGAGGAGCTCGCCGCGATCGAGGCGGGCGATATCGGCAAGGTGCGTATCGGCGCGGTCATGGCGCCCGCGCCGGACCTGCTGACACATGTGATCGTGCAATTGAAGGAGGCGCATCCGCGCTTGCAGATCAGCGTGCAGATCGATACCAGCGACGTGCTCGTGCAGGCCTTGCAGCAGGATCAGCTCGATGTCGTGGTCGGACGCATACCGTATGGCTTTCCCGCGCTGGACCTGAGCTTCGAGACCTTGTCGGAGGAGGCGCTTTCCATCGTCGCGCGGCCGGATCATCCGGCGCTATCGATCGCGGGCCGGCCGAAACTCGCGGAGATCGCGAAGTTCGCGTGGATCATGCAGCCGGCTCCCAGCCCGATGCGCGAGGTCATCGACCAGACTTTCAGGGAGTCGCGCGTGGCGCCGCCCGCGAGCACCGTGGAGACTTCGTCGATTCTCACGACGCTCTCGCTGTTGCGGGATTCGGACATGCTGGCGGTGCTGCCATCGTCCGTGGCGGATTACTATGCGGCGCTCGGCACGATTGCGTCGCTCTCCACGTCCTTGCGTGGCCGGCTCGCGCCTTATGGGCTCATTCTGCGCAAGAACCGGCGCATCAGTCCGGCGACGCAACTGGTGATCGAGGCGATTCGCGCCGCCTGAAAACGAAGAGGCCGCCTTCTTTCACGAAGGCGGCCTCGTTCGTTCATCCGCTTCAGTCGCGCTGCTCGGCGAGCTCCAAGCCCTGTCCGACCGAAGCCGGTTCTTGCTGCACGTCGCGATCCAGCTTGATATCTGGACGCATGAAGAACGTCATCACGATACCCAGCGCCAGCAAACCCAGCGATCCGGCGAACGGCAGCGTCCAGTTCCCCGTGCGATCGACGATGAAGCCGAAGGCGATCGGCGAGAAGATGCCCGCCACAGCGGAACCGGCGTTCACGAGTCCGCTCGCGATGCCCACGTGCTTCGGCGTGATGTCCATCGGCACGGCCCAGATCGGCCCGATCGTCATCTCGAGGAAGAAGAACGACAGGCTCAGCGACGCGGCCATGACGGGCAGCGAGTGCACGATCATCACCGGGGCGAGAAACACCAGCGCGCCCAGAAACGCGATGATGATCATGTTGCGGCGCGCGGCGACCACGTCGCCCGTGCGCTTGAGAATGCGATCCGACAGCACGCCGCCCGCCGTGTTGCCCACCACGCCCGAAAGAAACACGCCCGCCGAGAACAGCGCCGAGCTCTTGAGATCGAGGCCGCGTCCGTGCATGAAGAACGTGGGCAGCCACGTGAAGAACAGCCAGCCGGTCCAGCCGTAGCAGAAGTAGACCATCATGGTCGGACCGATGCGCCGGATGAGGCGGCCCCACGGCGTCGGCTCGCGCGTCTTCTTTGCCGAGGCCGTCGTTTCAGGCGGCAATTCGGCCACTTCCTCCGCCGTGATATGCGGATGCTTGCGCGGGTCGTCCCTGAAGTACCAGGCGTAAAACACGAGCCAGACGGCGGTGAGCGCGCCGACCAGCAGGAACGACGCGCGCCACGAAGCAACCGCCACGAGGATCGCGATCAGCGGCGGCGTGAGGGCGTTGCCGAGACGCGAAAACGAATGCGTGAGCCCTTGCACGAAGCCGCGCTTGCTCGCCGGATACCAGTTGACGAGCGCGCGCGCCTGCGCGGGCAATGCGGCGCCTTCGCCGATGCCGAGCAGCATGCGCGCGCAGAACAGCGACGCCACGCCGCCCGCGAAGCCGGTCGCGACCGTCGCGATGATCCAGATCGTCGCGCACAGCACGAGCGTGGTCTTCGCGCCGACGCGATCGCTGAACCATCCGCCGATCACCTGGCAGATCGCATACGTGTAGGCGAAGGCGCCGAACACGAAGCCGACATCGGTATTGGAAAGATGCAGGTCGTCGCGAATCAGTCCCGCGGCGGCGGAAAGATTGACGCGATCGAGGTACATGATGAACGACATCGCGCACATGAGCGCGAGAACCGACCGGGTAACTCTTGGGCGATGCGGCATGGCTTGTGTCTCCTCCTTTTTTGCGCGTGAGCGCGCTCTTGTCGAGGGCGGACCGGGAACCCGAGTCCGTCGCTGCAGAGTCTGGAGAAAACCGTGATAGCCGTCTATTGAAATTCGCTTATGGCGCGATTCCCTGAGGTTATCGCTCGCAGGGAATGTTCAAAAAGGACTGATGCCCGACATGCCGCCGTCGACCGCTAGATCGGCGCCGGTCATGTAGCGCGACGCCTCCGAGGCAAGAAACAGAATCGCCGTCGCGATCTCGACCGGATCGGCTGGCCGCTTCATCGGAATGACCCTGGCCCATTCGAGCAGTTGCGCCTCCGACATGCCCAATGAATCGAAGATTG
The DNA here is from genome assembly GCF_001544875.2 of Caballeronia hypogeia. Taxonomy (GTDB): domain Bacteria; phylum Pseudomonadota; class Gammaproteobacteria; order Burkholderiales; family Burkholderiaceae; genus Caballeronia; species Caballeronia hypogeia. The sequence continues at coordinate 248,567 of NZ_FCOA02000005.1, read as the reverse complement.
GCGTATTCGCGACGCCCGGGGAAATGCTGTTGACGCGGATATCGAGATCGACGAACTCGGCCGCGAAGCTCTTTGCGAGCGAAACGACCGCCGCCTTCGACGCACAGTACGCGGAGAAATGCTTCGTCCCCTGACTGGCGGCGAGCGAAGCCACCAGAACGATCGATGCAGGTCTTGCGAGAAACGGCAGCGCCTCGCGCACCGTTGCGTATACCCCGCCTACGTTGATCGCGAGCACCTCGGAGAATTGTTCGAGCGGCGTATCGCGCACCGGCGTTTGCCGGGAAATCCCGGCGTTGGCGACCACGACATCGACGTTGCACTGAAAATGGCCGACCGCGGTCTCATACAGTCGATGCATGTCCGCGGCGCTCGACGCATCGGCGATCACGGGCAATGCATTGGCGCCGAGCTTCTGTGCGGCATGTTCGAGCTTTTCGGCATTGCGCCCGCTGATCACCACGCGCGCGCCCTCGGACGTGAATCGTTCCGCGGCGGCGAAGCCTATGCCACTGCTCCCGCCGGTCACGACCGCCAGCTTGTCCATCAGTAGCATGGCCTCACCTCTGCACGTTGAGGACCAGAGCGCGGCCTGCACGGATCGCGCGTGTCTGGTGTCCGGTGCCCTGCATATCTCCCGCAAGGAACATCGAGCCCGCCGCGAAACGCTGGACCGCATTCGTCCCTTGCACGGAGATTTCGAGTTCGCCTTCGAGCACGACCACGTACTGCCGCGATGGCGGGTTATGCCAGCCGAGGCAATAGCTGTCATCGAACTCATGCACGAGCACGCTTTCGCATGGTTGCGGCAACGAGAGCGACACCGCGACCCCGTTGAACAACACTTCAGCCACTTCGAACACGCTTATGGTTCTGAACAAAGAGTGTCCTTCCGGGCCCGCATAAATCTCCGTGCATTCCATGGCTTCTCCTCGCAATGCGCAGACGAAATCCCGCGCGAACCGGCCGCCGCGCATCACTCGAATTTAGACGACATGGAGACAAATACAACGCGGATATCGTCAATGAAGCATGCGCCCCAGCGCGAGGACATAAAGCGCCGTCACCAGCAACTGGCACACCGTGAACGGCAGGCCATAGCGCAGGAACCGGCCGAAGCTGACCGGCGCGCCTTCCTGCGAGCAGATGCCCGCGGCGACGATATTGGCCGCCGAACCGACCAGCGTCGCGTTGCCGCCCAGCGTCGCGCCGTACATCATGCCGATGAACACGGGGATCACCGCGTCGGGCCACTGCGTGAACTGGTCCGACAACGCCGCCTCCGGAACGAACTCGGCGGTGACGAGATAGCCCTTGACCATCACGATGGATGCAGCCGCGACCGGCACGTTGGCGAGCAGCGACGACAGAAGGCCGATGCCGCAGATCATCGCGAGCGCGACGAGCGTGAGACGCGTGCCGAACACCTCGTAAAGCTTGAGCGACATCACCTGCAGGAGGCCCGTCTTCGCCATGCCCTGCACGAGACAGAAAATGCACGCGAGAAACAGCAGCGTCTTCCAGTCGACATCGCGCAGCACGCGATCGGTCGGCTCGACCTTGAACGCGTATGCGACGAGCAAGGCGAGCGCGCTGGCGATCACCGCGACGACGGGCGGCACGATGCGCGTCGGCAGCTCCTCGCCGAGCACGAAGAGGACCATCATCAGCGCGAGCACGACGATGGCGAGCCCGGCATACACAGGGCGCTTGAGCTTCACGCTGGGGCCGCGCGGCGGCAAAGGCTTCGCGCTGCGCCAGATGTCGCGCATCAGCACCGGCAGGAGCGGAATGATCACGGCGATCGCCAGCACGCCGCCGAGACTCGCACGCCGCAGATACTCCCCGAAGCTCATGCCGATCGAGCTGCCCACGAGAAACGTCGCCGGGTCGCCCACGAGCGTCAGCAGGCCGGCGGCGTTGCTGAGCACGGCGGTGAGGATCATCGGCGGCACGATGTCGATGTCGAGCGCGCGCGCGACGCGAATGATGATCGGCGCGAGCAGGACCACGGTCGTCGCATTGGGAAGCAGCGCGCATAGCGGCGCCACGATCAGGATCAGCAGAAGCAGGAAACGCTTGCCGCTGCCGCCCGTGGCCCTGAGATAGTAGTCGCCGACGAGATCGAACAGACCGGTGGTCGAGAGAATCCGCGCGACGACCATGCCGCCGAACAGCAGGCTGATCGGCCCCGCCGAGGTTCGCGCGGTGGCGATCAGGTCCTGTTCGTCGAGGATGCGCAGCGCGATCAGCACGCTCGCGCCGACGAGCGCGGCCACGGCCATGTCGATCAGATCGAAGGCGATCACGAGGATCACCACGGCGAACACGCCGACCACGAGATAGATTTGCCAGTCGCTCATGATGGGTCCGCGCGCTATTGCATCGGCGGCGCGTACATCAGGCCGCCGCGCGTATAGAGATCGTTGAGCCCGCGCTCCATTCCGAGCGGACTTGCCGCGCCGAGATTGCGCCCGAACATTTCGCCGTAGTTGCCCGCGCTCGAAAGCGCCCGCAGCGTCCAGCCGGGCTCGATGCCGAGCGTCGCGGAAACAGCCGCGTCCGGCACGAGCGCGCGCGTCACGACCGGATCGCGAACCTGTTCCGCCTGGTTTGCGCGCGTCACGCCGAGCTCTTCGGCGGTGATCAGCGTATAGAGCACCCAGCGCACGATGACGAGCCAGGCGGTGTCGTCGTCGCGCACGGCCGGGGCCTGCGGCTGCTTCGAGATGCGCTCGGGCAGGATCGCGAGCGTAGCCGCGCCGTCGGGCGCACGGTGGCGCAATGCGGCGAGCAGGGACGCGTCAGCCGTCGACGCGCTGCATCGGCCGGACAGGAACGCCTGCTCCAGCTCCGCCACCGATGCGACCACGACCGGCTTCAGATCAAGCGCGTTCGCCTTCGAGTAACCGATCAGGTTGTCCTGGCTGGAGGTCTCGCGTTGAACGCAGACCGTCGCGCCCTTGAGCGCCGACAGCGCGCGCACGCCGCTTTTGGCGGGCACCATGAAGGCCTGCGCGTCGTAGAAGAGCACGCCCGCGAACTGCACGCCGAGCGTGCCTTCGCGAAGCAGCGTCCAGGTGGTGTTGCGCGCGAGCAGATCGATGCGGCCCGTCCTGAGCGCGGGAAAGCGCGCCGATGCCCTGAGCGGAACGAAAGCGACCTTCTCCGGATCGCCGAGCGTCGCGGCGGCCACCGCGCGGCAGAAATCGGCGTCGATGCCGGACCAGCGCCCGGATGCGTCCTGCTGCGAAAAACCGGCGATGCCCTCACTGACTCCGCAGCGCAGAACGCCTCTAGCCTTGACGTGCGCGAGCGTTTCCGAGCCAGCCGGAAGAACGGCCATAGGCCATGTCAGCAAGGCAAGGAGAACAGCGCCGACGACCGCGATGAAGCACCCCGTTGGCTTTTTCATCGTCTTTTGGTTTTTCCTGTTCTTGGTCCGGTCCGCGTGACGCGTGCCCTTCTGAGTTGTAGATGAAACTGAAGCCAGTTCAAGAGGACTTTGCGCACTGTGTGTTGCGCCGCCCATCGCGCCGCGCGCCGGATTTCAGCCGATTCGTCCATGACGAAAGTCGCAAGCGAAGGCGCCCCCCTCCCGCTGCGGGAGGCGCGTGCCGGATCGCTCCGCCCTACGATGCGACTCGGGCGCACTTTCATTGCAGCAAGCCCCCTTACATCGAGTTCGATCACCGGTGGCCTCTTCGACATCCCGGCTGCAGTCGCGCTCGGACACATTCATCCGGAGAGTCAAATTGAGTTACACCGCACCGCTGAAAGACATGTTGTTCGTGATCGACGAACTCGCCGACGTGGCGGGCATTTCGACGCTGCCGGGCTGCGAGGACGCCACGCTCGAAACGGCGCAGGCCGTGCTGGACGAAGCCGCGAAATTCAACGGCCAGGTTCTGGCGCCGCTCAACGTCGAGGGCGACAAGCGCCCGAGCGAGTGGCGCGAGGGCGTTGTCACCACGACGCCCGGTTTCAAGGAAGCCTTCCGCCAGTACGGCGAAGGCGGCTGGCAAGGCGTGGTGCATCCGGTCGAATTCGGCGGGCAAGGCTTGCCGAAGCTGATCGCGACGCCGTGCATCGAGATGCTGAACGCCGCGAACATGTCCTTCGCGCTTTGCCCGCTCCTCACCGACGGCGCGATCGAAGCGCTGCTCACGGCCGGTTCCGACGAACTCAAGCAACGTTATCTGCCCAGGCTCATTTCGGGCGAATGGACCGGCACCATGAACCTGACGGAGCCGCAGGCCGGTTCCGATCTCGCGCTCGTGCGCACGCGCGCCGAAGCGCAGGGCGACGGCACCTACAAGGTGTTCGGCACGAAGATCTTCATCACCTACGGCGAGCACGACATGGCGGAGAACATCGTCCATCTGGTGCTGGCCCGCACGCCGGGCGCGCCCGATGGCGTCAAGGGCATCTCGCTCTTTCTCGTGCCGAAGTTCCTCGTGAACGAAGACGGCTCCCTGGGCGCGCGTAACGACGTGCATTGCGTGTCGATCGAGCACAAGCTGGGCATCAAGGCGAGCCCGACCGCCGTGCTGCAATACGGCGATCATGGCGGCGCGATCGGCTATCTGATCGGCGAGGAGAATCGCGGCGTCGAGTACATGTTCATCATGATGAATGCCGCGCGATTCGCAGTGGGCGTGCAGGGCATCGCGGTCTCCGATCGCGCCTATCAGCAGGCCGCCGCCTATGCGAAGGATCGCGTGCAGAGCCGGCCGGTCGACGGTTCCGAGAAACAGTCCGTCGCCATCATTCATCATCCGGATGTGCGACGCATGCTCGCGACGATGCGCGCCCTGACCGAGGGCGCCCGCGCACTCGCTTACGTCGCGGCGGCTCATTCGGACATCGCGCATCATGCAGCGGACGCCGGCATGCGCGCGAAACACGCGGCCATCTACGAGTTCCTCGTGCCGATCGTGAAGGGCTGGAGCACGGAGATGTCGATCGACGTCACGAGCCTCGGCGTGCAGGTGCACGGGGGCATGGGCTTCATCGAAGAAACGGGCGCGGCCCAGCACTTTCGCGATGCCCGCATCCTCACGATCTACGAAGGCACGACCGCGATTCAGGCCAACGACCTGATCGGCCGCAAGACGCTTCGCGACGGCGGCGCGACGGCCCGCGCGATCCTCGCGCAGATCGACGAAACGCTCGCCGCGCTCGAGCGGCATGACGGCGCGGCATTCGACGCGATGCATCGACGGCTCCAGGCCGGGCGCGCCGCGCTCGCGAACACCGTCGAGTTCATGTTGCACAACGCCAAGGAAGACCCGAAAGCCGTCTTCGCAGGCAGTGTCGCGTACCTGAAGCTCGCGGGCATCGTGCTGTCGGGCTGGCAGATGGCGCGCGCTCTGATCGTCGCGCACACGAAACGCGCCGACGATCCCGCGTTCTACGGCGCGAAGATCGCGACCGCGCACTTCTACGCCGATCATCTACTGCCGCAGGCCGTCGCGCTGGAAGCGTCGATCGTCAGCGCGAAGAGCGATCAGGGCATGCTCGCGCTCGCCGAAGATCAGTTCTAAGCCGGTGCGTTGATCGTCGGATGGAAGCCGCGCGCGGATGGTGTCCGCGCGCGGCTTCATGCCGTCGCCATCGCCTGATCGGTTGCCGAGTTCAGGCGGGTTTTCCACGAAGCGTACGCCGCTCGCAACGCTTCGTGGAAAATTGCGCGTTTACTGCCTATATTCCAGATCGATGCGCCGTTGACTTCCCTCGACACGCTGTCTCTGCGAAGCTGCTTCGCAAAGGAGCCGATCATGAATCGTCGGACGGTGGTAATGACTCTGACCGCTGCGCTCGCATTGCCGCGCATCGCTTTCGGCGCGAGCAAGAAGGAAGAGCAGGCGGAGGTGCAAGCCGCCGCCCGGAGCGCGCTCGACGCGCTGTTCAAGGCGCAACCGTCCGCACGCAAGGCGGTGCAGTCGGCGGCGGGCTACGCCGCGTTCAGCAACTTTGGCATGAAGATTCTGCTGGCCGGCAGCGGCACGGGCAAGGGCGTCGCCGTCAATAACAAGACGAAGGCAGTGACCTACATGAAGATGGCTGAAATTCAGGCTGGCCTGGGCTTCGGCGTCAAGAAGTTCCGGCAGGTCTGGGTATTCGAGAACGCCAGCGGACTGAACGATTTCATCGCGTCCGGATGGACCTTTGGCGGACAGGCAACGGCGGCGGCCAAGGCAAATGAAAAAGGCAGTTCCTACGAAGGGGCGATAGCGGTGGGACCGGGAGTCTGGCTATATCAACTCACCGACAAAGGCCTGGCAGTGGAGCTCACGGCGAAAGGAACCAAGTACTACAAGGACGATGACCTCAACGGATGAGGCAGCGCAATCGACCAGATCCGCTTTGCGCGGCATCTGGTCGATGCGATGGTTGCAGTTGCCGTTACTGGCTGAAGGCCCGCTTCACGGTGAGTTTGTTCTGCACCGAAACGACCCCGGGAACGCCTTTGGCGAGCGTGGCGGCCTTGTCGATCTGATCGGCGCGGTCGACGGTGCCCGTGAGCGTCACGGCGCCGTTCTTCGCGCTCACGCCGACATCGCCGGCATCGATCGACTTGTCCTTCGCAAACGCGGCATAGACGGCCCGGCGCAGGGTGCGGTTCGACTGCGCTGGCGCGGCCGAAGCCGATGCGCCGCCCGAGGCCGCGCTCGCGGCGCCCGACTGGGACCAGCTATATCCGCATGCCAGAACGAGCAGCGCCCCGCATGCCAGCTTGAGTGTATTTTTTGCGTTCATTCGTAATTCCTGTCGTTGTGGTCCGCGCGCATTGCGCGCCCCGTCAGAAGTTGTGCCGCACGCCGATCATCGCGGCGGTCGTCGATTCGCCCGGCGCGACCGGCTGCCCGTACACGATGGTCTGGTTCATGGTGCCGTTGTTGCTGACGTGACCAACCTGCGCATACGCCGTCGTGCGCTTGGAGAAGCCGTACTCCGCTCCCACCGCGAACTCGCTCGAATGGTTGTTCGAGTTGTTGTTGTCCTTCAGGTAATAGAAGCCGGAAGTCACCTTCAGAGCGGGGGTGAATCGATAGCCGAGACCAGCTGAATACATATCGATATCGGCACGGCTGCTGTTCGCCGGATTCTTGCCGTGGCCGTAGGATCCTGACACGGAGAAACCATAAAACGTGTACTGGGCGCCGACGTAGAGAAATCGGTTGTTGTCCTGGCCGGTGGCCGGGATCGCGGGCGTGGCGGGATACGTCGCGGGAAACGGATTCGCGTCGTGGCCGTTGTAGTAAGCCGCGGCCAGGTTCAGCCCGTAGTTCGAATATTTGAGCACCGCCGACTCGCGCGTGCCGCCTTGAAAATGTCCTGGGACGCCGCCCGGCGCATATTCCAGCGCGACCGATGCGCCATAGAACTTGGGCGACTCGTACACCAGCGCGTTGCTGTCGTACAGCGCGCCGATCGAGCCGTTTGTGCTCGTGCCGGGCCAGCCCCCCGCCTGGTTCATGCCGAGCCATGCGGTCAGGATGCTGCCGAAGTATTGCGCGCCGCGCACGTCGGTGTCGTACATCGCCCAGATCATCGGCACGATCTGACGGCCCGCGTCGAACTTGCCGAACGGACCCGAGACGCCGACCGTCGCGTACTGGTTGAATGCCGCGGTGACGCCCGGCGTGTCGGAGAGGCCGGCTTTGCCGGTGCCGCTGTCGAAGGCACTTTGCAGCTTGAAGTTGATCTTATATCCGCCGCCGATATCCTCGCTGCCCTTGATGCCCCAGCCGCTCGAATAAATGCCGCCGTCCTTGAATCGGTACACCTTCCCGAGATTGGGCGCATTGGGCGCGAAAGAAGCCGCCGCGGTGCTCTGATAAAGGAACCCCGAATCGACGACACCATAAAGCGTCACCGAGGATTGTGCGTGCGCGGCGACGGAAGTCATACCGATCAGTGCCGCGGCGCTGGTTGCTTTTAGTTTCATTAGCTATCCATATCTTTGAAATTGCATTCATGCATTCGATTCGGGAATCTTCTGCGATATGCAAAACGTCTCCCTCGAACGGCCCGTTTGTCTCCCCTGCTCCAGCGTGGGACACCGCGCAGAGACGCGACGACCACGCGATGCGTCGGCCGGTGGCGGGCACACGCTGTCGTCAGAGGAAGCGGGCACGGGCACACGGCGCATCACCAATGCAAGACTACATAAACGTTACGAGCCGAACCCCTCTCGCGGCGGGAGGGTGAGGGTTGATACGGAGAGCGATGTCATTGCGCGGTCTGCTGGCGCTTGTATTCGTTGTGTTTCATTGTCAGATACTCGTCCCGGTCGACTTCGTGCAACTGGCGCGGAAACTTCTCGGTGGCGTCGAACCAGGTGTCGAGGCGCTGATCGAGGCGCTTCGCGGGCGGGCTCGACAGCGCCTGCAAATAAGAGTCGATCGCAAGGTAGTAGCGCATCGTATTGCGCTCCACGAGTCCGCGGACTCCGCCGATGTACTCCGGCTGCCCGCCCGATGCGTCTTTCGCCATGGTGAAGCCCACCTTGTCGCTGCCGATGGTCCCGAGATACGTCTTCATCGCGATGCGCCCCGCCATGCCGTATCCATACGAATAGGTCAGATGCAGAAAGGTGCGTGCGGGCCCGATCGGCGTGGCCTCCAGCACGATGCGGTAATTCTTGGTGCTCATCGGTCCCGTGTCGGCGTCGAGGTCGACCTGAAAGTACGTCGCGCTGGTTGCGACTGATTTGTAATTGAATTCCACGCGATAAGTGGAGGAAAGCTTTTCTTCGACCTTTCTGCCCACGTTCACGATGAGCTGGGTGCCGCCGCCACTCGTCGACGGACGGCAATACTTGGTGTTCAGGTGCAGGATCAGCACGTCGCACCAGTTGGCGGGGCCCTGCGCCGGATCGTTGAGCGCGCCGTTGACCGTGGCGAACGGATAGTCGACCACGGCATAGACGTCGCCCTTGAGCGAGGAACCGGTTTCCGCCGACTCCAGGTACAGCTCGCGGTGAAACGCGTTGTGGCTGAGCTGCTGCGCCAGGCTTTGGTACTTGGCGTGCAGGCGCGCTGCGTCGCTGCCTCCCGCATCCGCGGGTTCCTGGCAGTAGGCGTCGGCGCACACGGCGGATAGCGCGAGAACCGTCAGAAGCAGCGCCAGCGCGCGTCCGGTCACCGCTGCGGTCATATCGGCAAGCCTGTTCATCTGGTCACCTCCAATTCATCTGATATTTAACCCTGCACCCCTCTCACCAAGAGAGGGGCGCGCGCACCGCCTGAGCAATAGGATACGTATCAACCAAGGGCAAACGACAAATCATCGAGCGAGCCCTTCGACGATCACGACGCGTGCCTGAACCGCGAACCGATCAGTGCCCTTTCCTCACCGGAGCCTCTCATGCAATTCCTCGACGATTCGCTGCACCCCGAGAACCAGGACAAAGTCGTTATCACCGTTGCGCCCTACGGGCCCGAATGGATGCCGGAAGATTTCCCGGAAGACATTCCGGTAACGATGGAACAACAAATCCAGAAGGCCGTCGACTGCTACAACGCCGGCGCGACGGTCCTGCACCTGCATGTGCGCGAACTCGACGGCAAGGGTTCCAAGCGCCTGTCGAAGTTCAACGAGCTGATCGCAGGCGTTCGCAAAGCCGTTCCCGACATGATCATCCAGGTCGGCGGCTCGATCTCGTTCGCGCCGGAAGACGACGGCCAGGCGGCCAAGTGGCTCTCCGACGACACCCGTCACATGCTCGCCGATCTCGATCCGAAGCCGGACCAGGTCACCGTCGCGATCAACACGACGCAGATGAACATCATGGAGTTGCTCTATCCCGAGTATCTGGCGGGCACCTCGCTGTCCAATCCGGCGTTCATGGCGGCCTACAGCGAAATGACGGTTCCCGCCGGCCCCGCATGGGTCGAGGAGCATCTGCGCCGTCTGCAGGCGTCGGGCATTCAGCCGCACTTCCAGCTGACCGGCATTCATGCACTCGAAACCCTTGAGCGCATGGTGCGCAAGGGCGTGTACAAGGGACCGCTCAACCTGACGTGGATCGGCATCGGCGGCGGCTTCGACGGCCCGAACCCGTTCAACTTCTTCAACTTCGTTCACCGTGCTCCGGACGGCTGCACGCTCACGGCCGAGTCGCTCCTGAAGAACGTGCTGCCGTTCAACATGATGGCGATGTCGATGGGTCTGCATCCGCGCTGCGGCATCGAGGACACGATCATCGACCAGCACGGCAACCGCTTCACCTCGGTGCAGCAGATCGAGCAGTGCGTGCGCGTGGCGCGCGAACTGGGACGCGAGATCGCCAGCGGCAAGGAAGCGCGCGAGATCTACCGTATCGGCGTGCAGTACGAAACCGCGGACGAGACGCTTGCCGCCAACGGCATGGCGCCGAACCGCAACGCCGGCGTGAAGAACCTGCCCTTGCGCGCCGCCTGACCGGCCGCATGAACTGACTGGCCCGACTCGCCTCGCGCAAACCACAAGAATAGACGAACGATCATTCGTTCACGCAAGGCGAGCCATTGACGAGATTCATGAAGGAGACATTTCATGCTCATGCAGCATGCCGAGCCCGCTACGGGCGAAGTTTCTAAAACAAAAGGCGACGTGCGCGCCTATGCCTGGGTCGTGTTCGCGCTGACAGTCGGGCTGCTGCTCTCCGACTACATGTCGCGGCAGGTATTGAATGCAGTATTTCCGTTGCTCAAGCTGACCTGGGGACTCTCCGACACGCAACTGGGTTCGCTCAGCAGCGTGGTCGCGCTCATGGTCGGCGTGCTCACCTTCCCGCTCTCGGTACTCGCCGATCGCTGGGGCCGCGTGAAGAGCATCATCCTGATGGCCGCGATGTGGAGTCTCGCGACACTCGGCTGCGCGATCTCGACCAACTACGGCGAGATGCTGCTCGCGCGCGCTTTCGTCGGCATCGGCGAGGCGGCTTACGGCAGCGTCGGCATCGCGGTAGTGCTCAGCATTTTTCCGGCACGTCTGCGCGCGACGCTCACGGCGGCCTTCATGGCGGGCGGCGCGTTCGGCTCGGTCATGGGCATGGCGATCGGCGGCGCCGTTGCCGCGCAACTCGGCTGGCGCTCGGCGTTCGGCGCGATGGCGGCGCTCGGCATCGTGCTGGTGATCGTGTATCGCACGGTCGTCACCGAAAAGCGGCTCGCACCGCTGCAGCCTTCGAGCGATAGCGCAAAGACGGCGAGCCTCGGCATGCGCATGAGCTTCCGCGCGCTGATGAAGGGCCTCTTTTCGACACGATCGATCGTATGCGCCTACGTGGGCAGCGGCTTCCATCTGCTGGTGCCCGCCGCGCTGTGGGCATGGCTGCCGAGTTTTCTGAACCGCTACTACGGCATGGCTCCGGGCAAGGCCGCAGTCGGCGCCGCGGTGTTCGTGCTGGTGACGGGTCTTGGCATGGTGGTGTGCGGCAGTCTGACCGACCGTATCAGCAGAAACGCGCGCGACAGGAAGTGGCTCACCGCGATTGTCTTTTGCCTCGCCTGCTTCACGTTTCTCCTGCTTGCCTTCCGCATGCCGGCTGGACCCTTGCAGCTCGCGCTGATCGGCGCCGGCATGTTTTTCAGCGCAGGCGCAACCGGACCTTCGGGCGCCATGGTCGCGAACCTCACGCCGCCGTCCATCCACGCTTCCGCTTTCGCCACGCTGACGCTCGCCAACAACCTGCTGGGTCTCGCACCTGCCGCGATCCTCACGGGCATCGTCGCCGACAGGATCGGGCTGCTGGGCGCGCTGCAACTGGTGCCTTTCGCGCCGCTTCTCGCCGCGATCGTGTTCGCCATCGGCAAGCGCCACTATACAAGCGACCTGGACCGCGTGGCCGCCCTGCGCGAAGAGGCCTCGCGCTGATCTGACGCCGCTACCTGATCACCCAAAGAACGATTGTCATGACTTTCGATAAGACACCCACCATACTCATCGTCCCGGGTTTGCGCGACCATGTCGCCGAGCATTGGCAGACTCTGTTGCAGCAGAAACTGCCCAACGCGGCCTCGGTGCCGCCGCTCGAACACGACAAGCTCAGTTGCGCCGCTCGCGTCGCCGCGCTCGACGCAGCCCTCGCGAAAATCGATGGTCCGGTGATTCTCGTCGCGCACAGCGCGGGCGTCATGATCACCGTTCAATGGGCGCGGCAGCACGATCGCAAGATTCAGGGTGCGCTGCTGGCCGCGCCCGTCGATCTCGAAACACCGCTGCCGGAAGGCTATCCGACCTTCGACGCGCTCGCAGACAACGGCTGGCATCCGATTCCTCGCAAGCCCCTGCCGTTCCCGAGCATCGTCGGCGCGAGCCGCAACGATCCGCTGGCGAGCTTCGAGCGCGTTCAGCAGATGGCGCAGGACTGGGGCAGCGGTCTCGTCGATCTCGGCGAAGTGGGCCACCTGAATCCCGCCGCGGGCTACGGTGAATGGCCGATGGCGGAGGCGCTGATCCGTGGACTCATCTGAACTCCGCTATGTCGAGGCGACGGGCCGCGAAATCGGCGAGCGCCGCACCATGACGATCGAAGTCTTCTTCGATTTCATTTGCCCGTGGTGCCTGATCGGCAAGCGCAATCTGGAGGCGGCCATCACGCGCTTCGCCAGCTTGCGGCCGGACGTTCGACTCAAAGTCCTATGGCGCTCCCATCAGTTGCTTCCCTATACGCCGCTCGAAGGCATGCCCTACCAGGCGTTCTATCTCGACCGTCTGGGCAGTCATGAGGCCGTGGCGGCAAGACGTGAGCAGGTCCGACGCGCAGGAATCGACGCCGGAATCGTCTTCGCGTTCGAGCGGATAGAAGTGATGCCCAATACGGCCGCCGCGCACGACCTCGTGGCCTATGCGGCCCGCCGCGGCGACGAGGCCCGGCGCGACCGGCTGATCGAACGCATGTTCGACGCCTACTTCATGGAGGGCTTGAACATCGGCGACCGGAAGGTACTGGAGCGACTCGGGCTCGAGTGCGGCCTCGAGCATGAAGGCCTCGTGAATCATCTGGCGGAATCGAAGCGCATGTCGGATCCGGCGGGGCGCGCGGCGCCTTACATTGAAGAGGGCGTGAGCGGCGTTCCGCATTTCGTGTTCGATACTCGCTACACGCTGTCCGGCGCCCATTCTCCCGGCGCGATCTTCGAAGCCATGATGCTCACGGCTCGCCACTAAAGGAACGCTGCATGTCACGCCGCATACCAGTCGGAACCGTCGACGAACTCTTACCCGGCCAGCGCAAGCTCGTCTTCGTCGATGGCCGCAGCATCGTGCTTTTCAACATCGAAGGCACTATTCATGCGATCGACAACTCGTGTCCTCACAACGGCGCGTCGCTCGCCAGCGGGCAACTCGACGGCTGCATGCTGCGCTGTCCGGCGCACGGCCTGCGCTTCGACCTGAGGACGGGACGCATGCCCGGGCCGGGGGGACTGGCCGTCGGAACCTTCCTCGTGCATACGTCCGACGGAAAACTCGAGTTGAGTATCGACGAGTCTTCGACAGCCCTCTCGTCCGCTCCTGCATGCAAAGCGACGACGTAAATCACGTTCTGTGCGCCGCGCTCGATCCCCAAACATCATTTCGAATTCCTAAAAGGCGATTCGCCTTGAATTGGGCAACGCCAACGGTTATGCTGGCTTGAATTCTCTGTGCGGTTGCACACAGAGAACAAGTCGGCGCGGACAATCAGCGCCATCATTGTCGAGCCAATGGTTCATTCAACGGAACCACGACGCAATCTGCCTTTCGATATCCCCAATCGCTTGCGAAGCACATAATCGCCGACTCCTCTGCCCGCACCACTATGAGCAGGGATGGCGCAGTCGAATCCAAGGAAATCGACAGACGATTTTCGTCTGTCCAGGACGGCACCAATCAAACCGAGGAACTCGCCATGGATCACGCTCGACTTCCGACGATTGCAGAAGCAGTGCCTTGCGACTACATCTTTGTCATCGACTATCACCTGGCGGGCATTGCCGCTCACATCATCAAGGACGAACGTTCGGAGGCCGACGCATGGCGCCGACTCACGATCGACTACGACCTGCGAGGCGTTCGCTCGATCGCAGTCGAAGCGCAGCCTGTCTAGGCCAGGCGCGCCGCCAGGAGCATTGCAAGGAAGGCGCTTCAGCGTTTTTTTAAAGCAATTGCTATATAAATCAGACGATCATACGGAGCATGACTCGATGCGAGTCTTCGACTCCTTATGGAAAAAGTTCTGGAATGCCGACGTTTAGTTTATTAGGATACCGGTCCGGACGTCGTTTCCCTGGCCTCATTCTCCATATTAGTGAACATCTATTAGATTTTGGCTTTCTCGCGTCTCTCAACGATTGCAATGGCGCGATCGGGTTGTGATCACGTATTCACGCACCGCTCGTCCTGCTGTCGCAAGCTCCCGGAGAAGCAAGATGATTCATATCGCTGTGGGCTTCACATCCACGTTTCTCGTGACGTGGCTAGTGGTCCGGTACGCGGGGACCTATGCACGCTTTTCTCTAGACCTGGATCTTCATGCCGTACAGAAGATGCATCAAAGTGTGGTTCCCCGTGTAGGTGGTCTCGCAATCTTCTGCGGCACCGCCATCACTTTCGCTACGTCCGCCGTCCTTCATACATCGCCGACATACAAAGCATTCTTGTTATTGGGTTGCGCCACGCCCGCTTTCATCGGCGGACTGGCTGAAGATCTCACCAAGCGCGTGACGCCGCGCATGCGTCTGTTGTGCGCGCTCGGCGCGGCGCTCGCCGGCTGCTTCGTGATGGGCGCAGTGATCGATCGCGTGGATCTGCCGGCCGTCGACTTCGCGCTCGCGTTCCTGCCGGTCGGAGTGCTGTTCACGATGATCGCGGTGGCCGGGGTCACCAACGCGATGAACATCATCGACGGGCTCAACGGTCTCGCTTCGGTCGTCGCCATTCTGATCTTCGCCTCGATCGGCTACGTCGCGGTCAGCGTGAACGACTGGCTCGTCGCGAGCGTGGCCTTCGCGATGATCGGGGCGATCGGCGGCTTCGTCGTGTGGAACTATCCTTCGGGGCTCGTGTTCCTGGGCGATGGCGGTGCGTACTTCATCGGCTTCATGATGGCCGAGCTCGTGGTGCTGCTGATCGCGCGTCATCCGAATGTCAGCGCGTTCTATGCGGTCGTCGCGCTGTACCCGGCCTTCGAGACGCTGTTCTCGATCTATCGCCGCCGCTTCGTGCGCGGCCGCGCCGTCGATGCGCCCGATGCGTTGCATCTGCATACGCTCATCTACAAGCGCATCGCGCGCAAGGGCATTTCATTCAATGACGAGCAGCACGCGACGCGGCGCAACTCGATCAGCTCGGTCTATCTGTGGCTGCTGAGCCTCATCACGATCGTGCCCGCGACGTTCTTCTGGAACTCGCCGTACGTGCTCGCGTTATCGGCAATAGCGTCCATGAGCGTCTATCTGTGGATCTATTCGGCTGTCGTCAGATTCAGGACGCCGAGCTGGATGCTATTGCCCGTCTCTACGCTCAGCCAGATTTCACGCTCCAGAACGCAAGCTTCAACGGAACCGGACCGGCTTCATTGACCCCACGGGCGTGATTCGAAGAGAAGTTGTCCGATGCCTTCAATGCTTGGCGCCCTAACCGACGAAGACGGGCTATCTGACACGCTGAAAGGAAAGAGCTGCTTCTGAACATCACGATGAAGGACAACGCGAACCGCAGCACTTTCACGAGAAGCCATGCAAAATCTTAATAGCACCCCCGTCCGCGCGGTTGTACGGGCTGAAGATCTGGCCATTTTCATTCCGGTTGCGTCCTTCGTTATCGCCGTGGCGTTAATCGTCTGGCCGGTGTTGAAGAATAATGGCTTCCCACTCGATGATTCGTGGATCCATCAGGTGGTCGGCCAACATGCGGCTGAGTTCGGCATTCCCGGATTCATGCCCGGCGTTGCTTCCTCTGGCTCGTCGAGCGCGATCTGGCCGTGGATTATCGCGATCAACTATCTGGCGTTTCCGTCGCTCAGCCATCCGCTTTACCTGTTGATCCTTAATTCGCTGTTCATGGCGCTGATCCTTGTCGTCCTGTATCGGACTGCACAGCGCGACAAGCTGCCGACGCTCGAGTGCGTCGCGCTGGCGTCGCTGCCGGTGTTGTACGGGAACTTCGTCTGGCTGATCGCGACGGGCATGGAGCATTTGCTGCTCATCGCCTGCCTCTTCCTCGCCGCGCATTTTCTGTTCTCGGACCGCACCCTTGCGGGCGTGCCGCACACGGTAATGTGCGGGCTGTGTTTCGCGGTCGCGGTCGCGACCCGTCCGGAAGCGGTGGCGCTCCTGCCGGTATTCATGGTCGGAGGGTACCTCGCCACGAGGCGCTGGCGGCCGCTGATCGGCATTGTCGTGCCTTGTGTCGTGGCAGTTATATTCGTCATGCTGAATAACTATCTGACCTCTCGCTCGTTCCTTCCGGTCACGGTGAGCGGCAGGAAGTGGCTGTACTTTCATGGCGAGGCGCCGCTCAGGCCGGCCATCGTCCTGGGCTTTATCCGTTCGGCCCTGCTCCAGATCACGGGAAGCTTTGTTGATTTCAAGTCAGGCAAGCTCCTCGCCGTGTTCCGCCTCGGGTTGTCGATAGTCTTTACGCTGCTGGCGGTGTTTGGCGTAAGGCGTTTGCTACGGGTTCGCGCGTATCACACGCTGTTCCTGATTGTGCTGGCGGTCACTTACCTCGGCGTGTATTTCTTCCTCTTTCCGGCGATCGGCACCGGCATGCGGTATCAGGCGATGGTGCTGCTGTTCGTGTTCCCGTTGATGGCGTTCGGTCTGCTCGAAATTGGCCGAACCATCTCAGTGCGCAAGAAGTGGCCTGCGGGATCGGAAAAACATTACAGCTTCCTGGCCATTCTGGCTCTGTTCGCGCTGGCGTCGGGCACGTTGCGCGAGTGGTCGACGATCACCGACGAAGGCATTCAGCACATCAACGGTACTCATGTCCGGATGGGCAAGTGGCTGGACGCGAATGTGCCGAATGACCAGGTGGTGGCGGCGTTCGACATCGGCGGAATCGGCTTCTATAGCGGCAAAAAGATCGCCGATCTCGGCGGCCTGGTGGATCCGGCGTTCATTCCTTATCTGTTTGCGGGACGCACCGCCGACTATCTGAAAGAAAAAGGTATCCACTGGGTGGTGATGCCGACGAATGCGCCTGAGCCCGGGTCCGCGAGCGACGAATGCCGCGACTTCGTGCAGTTGCTGAATCTGTGCGATCGCCGCGGTTTCACGAAGACCGAAGTGAAGGCGTTCTACTCGCCTCATGACCTCTGGGAAGACGGGTGGAACGCGACCGGGCATGCGTTCGAAGGGCAAACCCTGTACAAGATCGACTGGCAGTGAACGCTGGTGGCACGCAAGCGGGCACGCTGACGCTTCCGGACGACAGGTCTCCGCCTCGAGCGCGACCGGGCAGTTGCATGCCACGAACGAGGCGGCGGCGAACCGGCTCGAGAGCGGCGCTCGAGCGGTATCGTCAGTCGTCGTCGTTCGACGCACCAGATTGCGACGGAGCTGAACCCCAGGCAAGCGGGCCGACCGGTTACCCCTCGATGCCATCCGCGATAAAATCGACGATCGAGTTCGTTTTCGAATCGTTTCGATGCCCGCGTGCATCGCAGACGTCAAACCCAAGTCTTGCTCAATCGCACTCCCATGACCGCGCCCACCATCAAGATCCAAGACCGCATCGTCGTTGGCAACGACCAGCCTTTCGTGCTGTTCGGCGGCCTCAACGTGCTGGAATCCCTCGACCTCGCCCTGCAAGCCTGCGCTGAATTCGTGCGGGTGACGTCCCGCCTGAACATTCCTTACGTGTTCAAGGCGAGCTTCGACAAGGCGAATCGCTCCTCGATCCACTCTTATCGCGGCCCCGGTCTCGAAGAAGGCCTGCGCATCTTCGAGAAGGTCAAGAGCGAGTTCGGCGTGCCTGTCATCACCGACGTGCACGAGCCCTGGCAGGCCGAGTCGGTCGCGCAAGTCGTGGACGTGCTGCAGTTGCCCGCCTTCCTGGCGCGTCAGACCGACCTTGTCGTGGCGCTCGCGAAAACCGGCAAGACCATCAACATCAAGAAGCCACAATTCCTGAGCCCGTCGCAGATGCGGCACATCGTCGAGAAGTTTCGCGAGGCAGGCAACGATCAGCTCATTCTGTGCGACCGGGGCGCGTGCTTCGGTTACGACAACCTCGTGGTCGACATGCTGGGCTTCGGCGTGATGAAACGCACCTGCGACGACGCCCCGATCATTTTCGATGTCACGCACGCGCTCCAGCAGCGCGAACAGGGCAGCGCGGCATCGGGCGGCCGTCGCGTGCAAAGCGCGGAGCTCGCACGCGCGGGCATGGCGCTCGGTCTCGCGGGACTGTTTCTCGAAGCGCATCCCGACCCTGACCGCGCCCTGTGCGATGGCCCGAGCGCGCTGCCGCTCGCGCAGATCGAGCCGTATCTGGCACAAGTCAAGGCGATCGATGAGCTCGTCAAATCGCTTCCGCCGCTGGTGATCGGCTGAGATGAGGTAAAGGCTCCCGCAGGCAGCGGGGGCCGACACTTGCACCGCTGGAAACGGCGTGCCTCGTTCACAATGTCCGCTCGAACTTCGCGGCGATTGCTTTCAACGCCCCGCGAATAACGCTTCACAGCCGCGTGGTACTTCAATCCGCCCGCGCAGGCACGTCCGATCGCGGTGTTTCCGATCTTCAGCCGAAATTATCCGTGCCTTGGCGAAAACGGCTGCAACTACGGATAACAAATTCACACCCTCGTAGACTTGCTTCACGATCTTATGGTTATTGGCCGCGCAATTGCCGCCGTCTGACTTCGGCACGCAGTTCGGACTATCGCTGGTCGTCCTTCCGGCATTCACAAACCCGGATTTCGCGCTCGATACGTCCAGTGAAAAGCACGTTCGGCAGCATTTTGCCCAGCGCATCGGCCCACCCGGCGATAACTGCGCCTCGCATCTCCATGTTGATGCTAAAGGCGGCGATCTCGACCAGCACCTGCGCCTGATCGAACGACTCCAGCACCCGGCGGATAGCTTTGCGTCGTCGCGCACGCGCACGCACGCAAACGTTAGCGAACGTGATGCATTGATTAAAACAATAACCAATGCCGATCAAGACCTCCGATAACACTCGCACGTGCGCCGCACAGCAACCTGAACGAATAATTTGACGGTCGCGATCCCGCATCGGGCATTAGCTCGTGAAAAAATTCCTTCGCAACTTGACAAGCTTTAAATCTTATGAAGCGCGCGGGAAATGCACTCCACCGAAGCCTCCGCGCAGCTAAAACTAGCGCAGTTTTTACCACAGCGGCTCAAAACAATGACTAACAATTAAGCATATCGTTACTTTCAGGAATGTTTTCGAGATAGAATCGCCGCTCGCTTTTGTGTCTGACGGCTGGCAGACACATATACCGTCATTGCAGCCTCAGTCAACCGTCGTGCCCTTTGCGTTTCAAAGCGCGTTTTCGGGGAGTCAGCGAGCCAGCCAGTAACGAAGAATGAAGAAATGCTAAAGCGCGTTGCCGTTGTCGGACTGGCTTTCAGGTTTCCGGGTACAGATACACAGCATTACTGGGCCGACTTGCTCGAGGGCAAGGACCTAGTCACCGAGGTGGAGCCGGGCCGATGGTCTCCGGATGCCTATCTGCATCCCGCCAAGGAACATCCGGGCACGGCTTACACTTTCGCCGCGGGTTCGATCGGCGACGTCTCCGGATTCGACGCCGACTTCTTCGGCATTTCTCCGCGCGAAGCATCGTTGATGGACCCGCAGCAACGGTTGTTGCTGGAGTTGTGCTGGGAAAGCATCGAGCACGCGGGCATCAAGCCTTCTTCTCTGCGCGGCAGCGATTGCGGCGTGTATATCGGCATCGCGAGCGCAGACTATTCGTATCGCATGGCGGACGATCTCGCGGCCGTGGACGCTTCCATGGCCACGGGCAACACCGCAAGCATCGCGGCCAACCGGCTGTCCTACGTATTCGACTTGCGCGGCCCGAGCATGGCCGTCGACACGGCGTGTTCATCGGCGATGGTGGCGTTCCATCAGGCCTGCCGCGCCATTGCCACGGGTGAGATCAGTCAGGCTATCGCTGGCGGCGTCAGCCTGCACCTGCATCCGTATGGCTTCATCACTTTTTCCAAGGCGTCGATGTTGTCGCCGAACGGGCGTTGCCGCGCGTTCGACGCTTCCGGCGACGGTTACGTGCGCTCCGAAGGCGGCGGCCTTTTCCTGCTGAAGGACTACGACCAGGCCGTAGCCGACGGCGACCGCATTCTCGCCGTGGTGGCGGGCACCGCCGTCAACACCGATGGCCGCAAGTCGGGACTCACCGTGCCCAGCGCCGATTCGCAGAGCGCGCTGATGCGCCAGGTGTACGAACAGGCCGGCATTGCGGCCGCGGACATCGACTATCTCGAGGCACACGGCACCGGCACGCCGGTAGGCGACCCGATCGAGACCCGCGCCATCGGACGGGCGCTCGGGCAGGCCCGCGGCGCGAACGCCCCGTTGCCCATCGGCTCGGTCAAGAGCAATCTCGGCCACCTGGAGGCGGCCTCCGGCGTGGCGGGCCTCGTGAAGGCCATTTACAGCCTCAGGCATCGGGTGGTGCCGGCGACCGTCGGCATCAAGGAGTTCAATCCCAACATCCGCTTCGACGACTGGAACATTCAGGTCGTCACGAAGCCGCTGCCGATGCGCGCCACAGGCACGCTGACGATCGGCGTGAATTCGTTCGGCTTCGGCGGCGCGAATGCGCACGTGATTCTGCAGACTCCCGACGAAGCCGACACGGCGCGCGCCACCCGGCTGGCGAATCCGGCGGTCGTTCCGATGATCGTCAGCGGCCGCAGCGACGCGGCGCTGAAAGCGAACGCGCGCCGGCTCGCCGGTATCGTGCGCGGCCAGTCCGCGGCGCAACTCTACGACGTCGCGTATCACGCGGCGCTGCGCCGTGAGCGGCACGAGCATCGCGGCGTGGTCGTCGGCGCGGACGGCGACAGCATCGCGACGCTGCTGGAACAGCTCGGCGGAGACGATGCGCCGGGCCCTCTCGTACATACGGGCACACGCGTCGCGGCGGCGCAGGGTCCGGTGTTCGTCTATTCGGGCAATGGCTCGCAGTGGGCAGGCATGGGCGGCAGGCTGCTCGGGGATCCCGTGTTCGCGGATTCGGTCGCCGAGATCGATTCGCTGTTCGCGAGTCTCGCCGGCTGGTCGCTCGTCGAGTTGCTTCGCCGTCCCGCCGCGCCGGGCTTCTACGAGCGCACGGAAATCGCGCAGCCCGCGCTGTTCGCGGTGCAGGTCGGCATCACGCGCATGCTGGCTCAACAGGGCGTGCATCCTGCGGCGGTCGTCGGTCACAGCGTCGGCGAAGTGGCGGCGGCGTGGGCGTGCGGCGCTCTGAGCCTGGGGGATGCGGTCAAGGTCATCTTCCATCGCAGCCAGCAACAGGGACTTACCAAGGGACGCGGCCGCATGGCGGCCATCGGCATGGACGGAATCGCCGCTGCGGCGCTGCTCGACGAACTGCATCTGCATGAGGTGTTGTGCGTCGCCGGATACAACAGCGTCAACGGCGCTACTCTGGCTGGAGCGCCCTCCGCGCTGGAAAAGGTCGGCGAGGCTCTGGCCGGGCGCGACGTGTTCTACAGGCAGCTCGACCTCGACTACGCATTCCATAGCGCCGCGATGGACCCGATCGAGCACGCGCTCAAGGCCGCGCTGGGCGACATCCGGCCGCAACGCGCGGACGTGCCCTTCCATTCGACGGTAACAGGCGGACTGCTTGACGGCACCGCGCTGAACGCCGATTACTGGTGGAACAACATCCGTGTTCCGGTCCGCTTCGAGCAGGCGTTGAGCGGGCTCGTCGGCGATGGCAACAACGTGCTGCTGGAGATCGGTCCTGCGCCGGTGCTGCGCAGCTATCTCAACGGCACGCTCAAGCACGCGGAGAAAGCTGGACAGGTCATCGCGACCGGTCGGCGAGGTGATGACGGTCCGGATCGCGTGCAGGCCGCCGTCGCGCAGGTGATCGTCGGCGGCGGTGCGATCGACTGGGCGCAGATTTTTCCGCGGAGCGGGCAACACGTGTCGTTGCCCGCGTACTCCTGGCAGCGGGAACGCTACTGGCACCCGGTCACCGCCGAATCGCCGAATTCGCTCGAGCGCCGGCGCGTGCATCCGCTGCTGGGCTATCGCCTGCAGCAGCAGTCGCAGCCGGTCTGGGAAAACCATCTCGACACCAAGCTTCATCCCTGGCTCGCGGATCACGTCGTAGGCAACGCCACGGTGTTCCCCGGTTCCGGTTTCGCCGAGATCGCACTGGCCGCCGCGCAGCAATGGCAAGCAGGCGAAAGCTGCGATGTCGAGGAACTCGAGATTCACGCGCCGCTGCTGCTCGCCGCGTCTCCGAGCAAGCTGACGCGCCTGTCGCTCGATGAAAACGATGGGCGCTTCTGGCTGCGCGCGAAGGAGCTCGGCGGTCGCGATCCGTGGGCGCTGCATGCTAGCGGGCGGGTGCTGTCGAGCGCCAGCGCGGCCCCGCTGAACAAGCAAGCGCCGGCCCTGCCGGAGCGTCTTCCCGACTTCACCGGCGCGAGCCATCTCGCGCTGACGCAGGCTGCGGAACTCGCCTATGGCGCGGCGTTCCAGGCCGTGTCGCATGGCTGGATCGAAGCGCCGGGCAGCGTGCTGGCCGTGTTCCAGACCCCCGACGCGCTGACCGACAGTCTGTCGCAGAGCCTGCTGCACCCTGCGCTGCTCGACTGCACGTTCCAGTTGATCATCCAGATGCTCAAGGACGACGACGCACTGGGGCAAGGCATCGCGTTCGTGCCGGCGAAGATCGGCCGGCTGCGATGGATCGCGGGCCGGGGCGCGCCGCATCTCGTGCGCGCGCGTCTGATCGCGCGCGCGCCGCATTCGCTCACGGCCGAATTCTCCCTGTTCGATGAAGAAGGCCGGCACATCGCCTCCGTCGAAGACGCGCGTTTTCGCAGCGTCCGCCTCGCGAAAACGCATGGCGATTCACTGTCTTATCTGGACTACGCCGCCACGCCGAGTCCGCATCCCGCAACGGCTTTCGAGCCGAATCCCGCGTTGACGGCCGATGCGCTTCAGACCGCGCTCGGAGCGGCTGCCGCGTCCATCGGCGAAGACGCGCTGCTCGCGCGCTACACGGAGGAAGTGGACCCGCTGCTGGAAACCTTGTGCGACGCCTTTGCGGCGCAGGCGCTCCACGCAATATCGGACGACGGTCATCTGAGTGGCGTCGCGCTCGATGCGCTTCGAAGCGCCGTGCCTGAAGCGGCCGCGCTGCTCGACTGGCTGCTGAGTCGCTGCGCCGAACCCGCGGAGGACGGCTCGGGCTGGCGCGTGATCCCGCCGCACGCGGAAGACGCCAGCACCACCGACATCTGGAACAGCCTGGTGCGCGAGTACCCGGACTACTTCGCGCTCGTGCACGCCGCCGGACGCGTGGGCACGCATCTGCCCGACCTGCTTCAGGGCAAGACGGCGCTGGCGGACGTGTGCCCGCAGGAGTCCGATTTCGCAGGTCTGCAGCGAACCGTCGTCGGCGATGCCGCGCGTCGGCGCGTGGCGGACGCCTTGCGCACGACACTCGCCGAAGCCTTGGAGCGACGCCCGTCCGGTCAGCGCGTTGGCATCGTCGAAATCGGCGGCGCGGGGCCTGCATTCGCGTCGGCGCTATGCGACGGACTCGACATCGCCGTCGCGGATTACACCTTCGCGAGCCCGGCCGGTGAAGCGCTGGATGCCGCCGCGCGTCTCCAGGAAAAGCACGCGGAACTGCGCGTTCAGGCTATCGGCGCGGATCGGCCGATGTCCGCGCAACGCGCCGATCTCGTGTTGCTCCACAGCGATTTCGACAGCGAGACAGCGCTGCACGATGCGCTGCGCTTCGCGATTGCCAGCATGAAGCCGGGCGCCACGCTGCTCGTGCATGGCACGCAGCCCACCGTCTGGATGGACTTCGTGCTCGGCGCGCAAAGCGCATGGTGGAGCGAAGACGCGAACGGCGCGCGGCATTCCCTCCAGCGGGCCGCGAGCCACTGGCAGAGCCTGCTGCGCGAACATCGCATGGAATGTGGCGAGCCGCTCGCGTTTGCGGCGCAGATGGCGAGCGGCCCGTACTTGCTGGTGGCCGCGCGCCCCGCAGCGACCGCGAAAGTCGATGCACTTCCGGCGAACGGCGCGGGCTGGCTGATTCTGGCCGACTCGCTCAACGCGCAGACCGATGACCTCTGCCTCGACCTCGCCGCGCGCCTGTCCGGCCCCGACGGCGTGCCGCTCGTATGCGACGCCGATGTCACACCCGACGAACTCGATGCACTGATCGACGACGCGCGTGCGCGGCCGGGCGGTTTGCGCGGCATCGTGCATCTGGCCGGGCTTGCGCGTGATCCGCGTGAGCATGCGCCGCAGTTCGACGCGCAAGCGCTGCTGAAGAAGCAGGTGCAGCGCTGTCACCTCGCTGCCGAGCTCGTGAAAGCCTGCGAGCGCACTGGCGTGAAAACCACGCTGTGGCTTCTCACGGCAGGCGCGGCTCCGTTTATTTCGGCCACGCCCCGAGCAGGCAACGACGCGCTCAACGATGCATCGCTGTGGCATTACGGCCGCACGCTGATCAACGAGGCGGCCGGCTTCGACGTTCGTCTCGTCGACCTGCCGTCGAACGGCCCCTTGCCCTTCGATGCGCTGATGCGCGAACTGCTCCTCCCCGACGACGAGCAGGAAATCGCGCTCGGCAATCACGGCGAGCGTCACGCGCCGCGCCTGCGCAAGAACCCGCGGCCGCAACCGCGCGAAGACCGTGCGCAGAATGGCGCAACCGCGCTGCGACTCGGCTTCGATATGCCCGGCCAGTTGCGCAACCTGCGCTGGGAAAGCTATGCGCCGCCCGAGCTGGGCGCGCATGAACTCGACATTCGCGTGCAGGCAACGGGCCTGAATTTCCGCGACGTGATGTACACGCTCGGTCTGCTTTCCGATGAAGCGATCGAGAATGGCTTCGCGGGCCCGACCCTGGGTCTCGAATTCGCGGGCGTGGTCGAACGCGTCGGCAGCGACGTGAGCGGCTACGCGCCGGGCGATGCCGTCGTCGGCTTCGGGCCGGCCAGCTTCGGCGATCGCGTCGTCACGCAACCCAATGCGATCTCGCACGTGCCGCGCGGCATGTCGTTCGAGGCGGCGGCCACCATTCCGAGCACGTTCTTCACCGTGTACTACGCGCTGCGCAAGCTCGCGCAGATCGAGGCGGGCGAGAGGCTGCTGATTCACGGCGCGGCGGGCGGCGTCGGCATCGCGGCGATCCAGTTCGCGCAATGGATCGGCGCGGAGATCTACGCCACCGCCGGTTCGGAAGAGAAGCGCGACTTCCTGCGCCTCATGGGCGTGCAGCATATCTACGATTCGCGCTCGCTCGATTTCGCCGACCAGATTCTGGCGGACACGGATGGACGGGGCGTCGATGTCGTGCTGAACTCGCTCGCCGGCGAAGCCATTAACCGCAATCTGCGTGTGCTCAAGCCCTTCGGCCGCTTCCTCGAACTCGGCAAGCGCGACTTCTACGAGAACACGCGTATCGGGCTGCGTCCGTTCCGGAACAATATCAGTTACTTCGGCATCGATGCCGATCAGCTGATGTCCGAGCGTCCCGAGCTCACGCGCCGGCTGTTCGGCGAGATGATGGCGCTGTTCGAGCAAGGCGTGCTGCATCCGCTGCCTTACCGAGCGTTCGACGCCAACGACATCGTCGATGCGTTCCGTCATATGCAGCAGGCGCGGCAGATCGGGAAGATCGTCGTCACGTATCGTCGCGGCATTCGCGCCGACGTGAGCGCACATGCCAAAACCGTCACTCGCAAGCAGTTGCAGCTTCCCGGGCACGCGAGCTATCTCGTGACGGGCGGCCTGTCGGGCTTCGGCTTGCGCACCGGCGAATGGCTGGCGGACAAGGGCGCGCGACATCTGATTCTGATCGGCCGCAGGGGACCGGCGACCGATGAAGCGCAGCAGGCGATCGAGGCGCTGCGTGAACGTGGCGTCGCGGTGCGCGCGGCCGCGTGCGACGTCACCGATCGCGTGGCGCTCGCTGCATTGTTCGCGGAAGCTGCCGGCACCATGCCGCCGATTCGCGGCATCGTGCACGCCGCGATGGTCATCGACGACGGCCTGATCCGAAATGCGACAGCTCAGCAGATAGAACGCGCGATGGCGCCCAAGGTGCTCGGCGCGCTGCATCTGGATGAGCTATCGCGCGATCTGCCGCTCGACTTCTTCGTGTTCCACTCATCCGGCACGACGCTGTTCGGCAATCCGGGCCAGTCGAATTACGTCGCCGCCAATGGCTGGCTGGAAGCGCTGGCGCGTCAGCGGCGCGCGCGTGGTCTGCCCGCGACGAGTCCGCGCTGGGGCGCAATCGCCGACGCCGGTTTTCTCGCGCGCAACACGAAGGTCCGCGATGCGCTGCAAGGCCGCATGGGTGGCAACGCCCTGCCCGCCGCAGAGGCGTTGCGCGTGCTGGAAGCGATGTTGCTGGCCGACGCCGGCGATCTCGGTGTGCTGGAGCTGGACTGGCGTGCGCTCGCGCGCTTCCTGCCGAGCGCGGACTCGCCCAAATTCGACTGGGTGGCGCGCACGGCCGCGGCCGGACCACAAGATGACGATGACGCCGGCGGCTTCGCCCAGTTGCTCGAGACGCTGGATGACGCAGAGTTGCATCCGGTGGTCGTCGACATGCTCAAGAGCGAAGTCAGCGAGATCCTGCGCGTGCCGGTCGAGAAGATCGACGCGGATCGTTCGGTCTACGACATGGGACTCGACTCGCTGATGGGCGTCGAGCTCGTCGTCGCGCTGGAGAATCGCTTCGGCATTCGCCTGCCGGTCATGGCGCTCTCGGAAAGCCCGACCATGTCGCGGCTCGCGACGCGTCTGATCCAGACGCTGCGCGGCTCCGCCACCGACGAGTCCGACGCCGTCACCCAGCAGGTTGCTCACGTCGTCGCGCAACACGCTCAGGGAATTTCGCAGGACGCCATCGCGGAATTCGCCGAAGAGCTCAAGGCCGATGAGCAGGGTCCCGCTCAACGCATGATTCAATAAGTTCGATAAGCGCAACATGAGCGAATCCAAAGGTTCGGGGCTGCCGGGTCTGACCTCGGCGTTGAAGAACAAACTCATTCAGCAGACGCTGGAGCGCAAGCTGCGTCAGGCGGGGCAGACGCACGAGCGTGCGCCGCTGGTCGGCCAGAAGAAAGGTGCTGTTCCGGAGGCCTTCACGCGCTTCGATCAGTATCCGGGCTATCGTCAGTTGCGCATCATGAACGACGGCGCCGCGCGCCTGGGCGTGCGCAGTCCGTTCTTCAAGCTGCACGAGGGGACGGCTGGAGCGGATACGTCCATTGGCGGGCGCAGCTACGTCAATTTCGCCAGCTACAACTATCTGGGCATGTCGGGTGACCCGGTCGTGACGCAGGCGGCCAAGGATGCGATCGACCGTTATGGAACGTCGGTGTCGGCGAGCCGGCTGGTGTCTGGCGAGCGGCCGATTCATCGCGAACTGGAAAGCGCACTGGCCGAGCTATATGGCGTGGACGATGCAATCACGTTTGTCAGCGGTCACGCCGCCAATGTGACGACGATCGGCTACCTGTTCGGCCCGCGCGATCTGGTCGTGCACGATGAGCTGATTCACAACAGCGTTCTGCAGGGCATTCAGCTAGCGGGAGCGAAGCGCCTGTCCTTCGCACACAACGATGCGGATGCGCTCGATGCATTGCTTCTCGAACAACGTCACCAGTTCGAACGCGTGCTGATTGTTGTGGAAGGAATCTACAGCATGGACGGGGACTTTCCGGATTTGCCCCGGCTCGTGGATATCAAGCGACGGCATCAGGCGTTCTTGATGGTGGATGAGGCGCATTCGCTGGGCGTCATGGGCAAGACCGGGCGTGGGATTCGCGAGCACTTTGGCATGAGTGGCGACGCGGTCGATATCTGGATGGGAACGCTCAGCAAAACGCTGGCCGGGTGCGGCGGGTATATCGCCGGGGAAACCGCGCTGATCGAGCATCTGAAATTTCTCGCGCCGGGTTTTCTATATAGCGTCGGGATGCCGCCGCCGGTCGCGGCGGCTTCGCTAGCTGCGCTCAAGCGGATGCTTGAACTGCCGGAACGAGTGGAGACGTTGCAGGCGCGCGGAAAGTATTTTCTCGAGCGTGCCAAGGCTGCGGGAATCGATACAGGGACCAGCGCGGGGATTGCGGTCGTTCCGGCGATTCTGGGGAGTTCGCTGCGCGCTACGCGGTGGTCGGGTTTGCTGTTTGAAGAAGGGTTCAACGTCCAGCCTATTCTCTACCCCGCCGTGCCGGAGCAGTCGGCGCGGTTGCGGTTTTTTATTGCTTGCACGCATGGTGAGAGGGAGATCGACGAAGTCATTGCGAGCATGCAACGGATGCCACGCTAGGTTTCGCGGCCGACCCCGATGTCGAGCAGCGAATACAAACTGAGTCCAAAAATTTCAGAATCTTAATTTCGGATCGCGATTACGCGTTCTCGTAGCAATATGAAAAACTCAAACGTTACCACCGTACACCGATTCGACGCTGTAGAGTCAGAGGTAGAGAATTGTGGCTCTCGCCTTCGCCTGTTTGGCAATGACGAGTTCAAGGCAAAGTTGTTCAGAAAAATAGACCACCTCGCGCCCGCGGGAGAGTTCGTTCTCTCCCTGGACGTGTTCGACACACTTCTATTGCGAGATCAAAAAAGCGAACTGCGGCGATTCCTGGAAATCGGCCAAAGGATGTCGGCATTCGTTGCAGGGTCGTCTTGGGAACAACCAGAAGATCAGAGCCCGCAAATCCTCGTCAACGAACTCTCGATGCGTGACATGGACGCATTCTTCGCTCGTCATCTCGGCACGAAGGCCACCTATCGCGCGGGACAAAAAGTCTCGGGTCATGGCGAGGGTTCGCTCAAGGAAATTCACAGCACGGCCAGCAAGTTGCTCGACGGAACTGAGCGGCTCAAAGATGACTTCATCGACATCGAACTATCTTACGAAGTCGAGCGCTTGACGATCAACGACGCGCTCCTCTCGTACGCAAAACGACACAAGGAAAAGGGTGGCAAAGTCATCCTGACCAGCGATATGTACATGCACTCCGAACACATAAAGGCGCTGCTCAGGAGACTGGGCCTCGATGTCTACTTGTTCGACCTGATCGTCTCTAGCGCTGACACGAAAATATCAAAGGCCTCGGGGAAGATCTTTCATGCTATCGAAGAACAGCTTCAAGAATCCTCCGATCGGTTCATTCACATCGGCGATAGCCTCAAAGGCGATTTCGTGAAAGCCAGGGCCGCTGGCTGGCTCGCACTGCATCTGCCGATCAGCCGTACAGAAATAGACCAGAGACTCGCTGACCATGTCCTGATCTCGGAGTTGATCGAGGACAAGTTTTCGGTTTCCGTGGACATTGCCCCACCCCGGTGAGCCGCAAGTGAAGGGACAGCGCTAGAACATGAATAACTTAAAAAGCAGTGCCTTAGAAATGAATTTGACGAAAGAAATCGGGTACACGGTAGTCGGCCCCATCATTCAGCGATGGATGCTGGGTATCAACCAATACATCAACTACCTTGACGGACCGGAAACCAAGTTTCTGTTCTGCGCCCGAGCCGGCGTCCGAATCAAGAAACTGTATGAAAAATTCCTCGAAAATGAGAACTTTCACGACAGCAGCAATCGTGGAATGTTCTGGGTGTCGCGAATCTCCGTCGCCAAGGGCGTATATCGCCACAAGCCGGACGTGGCCACGAAGATCATTTCCAAGGAGTACGCGAACGAGCCTATCCGGAACCTGATCGAGGGAGTATTCCGGCACCATCCGTCCCGACTCGCCGACCTGGACCTCGGGCTGAGCGAGTACATGGCGCACGGCTTCAACTTTCCGGGCTGGATTCAGGGACCTACGCCCGCTTCGGTCAGCATGCAGGACTACCTGAAACGCTCCAGCGAAGCGTTTGACGGCTACCTCGAGGAAACACTAGGCGACTGCACCAGAGCCGTTCTGATCGATAGCGGCTGGCAAGGCAGCATGCAATCCATGCTCAGCCAGGCTTATCCCGGCATTGCTTGGAAAGGCCTGTACTTTGGTCGCATCCCGATGCCCGGGTTCGATCACAAGATTGCCGACGATGTCATCGGGATTCTCTTTCAAAGCGAAAAATACCGGTCCGGTGATTATGCCACCGCGTTCGTGAGACACCGGCATATGATCGAGGCGCTGGTCGAACCCAACGCGCCTTCGATCGAGGAAGTTCCTTTCGGCGAATTCTCGTCTGTCGCGAATGCGCTGATCGACAAGAATGTCCACGAAACCTATGCAGAGCATGACGAACTTTTCGAGTGTGCGATGGACTATCTGTCCACGACTGGAAAGAACGCCTCGATCACTCAAATCATCGCGAACTACGACAGCGCAATCAAGGAAGCCGCCCGAATCATCGTTCACCCGTCGCGCGATGAAGCCATGGCCCTGCTCGGCAAGGCGCGATCCGCCGATTTCGGCAAGAGCGTCACGGTTCCGGTTTTGCGACTGCCCGCCGACTCCGAGCTTCCTTCTTCCGAGGCACGCATCAAGCACGCCTTGTGGCAGGAAGGGCAAATCGCGCTCGAATACGAAGGAGCAATGGCCCGTGAACTTCAGGCCCAGGCATCGGGTCAAGAGACCATTGCCTCCTATTTCGACCCGAAAGCCAGCGGGCCAGAAGAAGAGCTGCAACCGACCTGTGCGGAAAGGCCTTCGGTAGCCAT
This sequence comes from Caballeronia hypogeia, assembly GCF_001544875.2. Classification (GTDB taxonomy): domain Bacteria; phylum Pseudomonadota; class Gammaproteobacteria; order Burkholderiales; family Burkholderiaceae; genus Caballeronia; species Caballeronia hypogeia. The sequence goes on along the minus strand of NZ_FCOA02000005.1, from coordinate 217,684 downwards.
TATTACCAGAACGAAGAACAGACCGCTGCTTCTTAAGCGTGCCGCCCTGAGCGTAGCAAACCAGAGCTATGCAGACTACATCTGGGTTATCGTGAACGACGGTGGTGATCTTCTTCCAGTTCTGAATGTCATCGAGGAGTCCCTCGTTGACAGGAGAAAGATCGTTCTTGTTCATAATGAGACGAGCCTTGGAATGGAGGCAGCGTCGAACGCTGGAATTTCGCATTCGAAATCCGACTACATCGTCATTCATGACGATGACGACAGTTGGGAATCGGCCTTCCTCGAAAAGACGGTATCATTCATGGCGTCCGCGCCAGGAAACCGATATGGTGGCGTGATTACTCAGACCACGTACGTTTCCGAGGAAATACGCGACAACACGGTTATCGAACACCGCCGTCAGCCCTACATGGATTGGGTTCGGAACGTGCAAATTGCCGAAATGGCGGCCGGAAACATATTTCCGCCGATCGCGTTTCTGTACAAGCGCGTCTACTGGAACGCCGTCGGCGGATACAACGAAAAGCTTCCGGTGTTGGGCGACTGGTATTTCAACATGGCGTTCCTTCTGCAGGGAGATATTGCGGTCATCACGGAACCACTGGCGAATTATCATCACCGGGACAGAGGGTCCCAGACGGCCTACACCAATTCGGTCGTCGGAGGAATTTCCAAACACGAAGAATTCGCGGCCGTCGCGCGCAATGAATTCGTTCGCCAATATGGAAAGAGCGATTACGGTGCATTGACCGCGGTGTTCGGCTACTACATCACCGACATTCGAAACAGGATTGGCGGAATTCATGGCAAGCACCAGCACCAGCACCAGGTGTCACCGAACTCTCCCGCGTCGCATGATCCACACGATGATGCCGATCGCAAATGGGTCATCCTGAACATCAACAAGGCGCAACCCCGAAGAAATCTCTTCAGGAAAAGCGGCTACTCTCCGATCACCGCCAATTCGAGCTGGCAGGAAATCGGCGAAGTTTTGAGGCAGAGGAAGATCATCATTCCTCCTCCGCAAAACTTCGATGAGCAAGGCTATCTGAAGAAGAATTCGGACGTGGCTAATGCTGTGGACCTTGGACGGTGCGCGTCCGGATTCCAGCACTATATTCTTCATGGAAAGCGAGAGGGGCGCAGGCGATGAGCTTGTGCTCCCGGTCAAGATTGCAGATCGAGACGACATACATACACGAGGCACAGATGATCAAAAGGGTCGCGATTCTAGGAACCAACGGTGGCAGTTTGCTCGCACCGAATCTGGTGCGTGGGCTGAACGAAATTGGCGAAAATGTCGGTAACGCGCTGTTCCAGTTCGCCCTGTCGAGGAAGATATCCAACCCCAAGATATTCGTCCATCCGAGCAAACTGAAGGCCGAAGAAGTCCGGGAAAGAGCCGACGTCCTGGTCATTCCGGCGGCCAACCAGATCAACCCCGCGTGGGACCTGGGTGGATGGGCAGAGTTTATTGAATCCTGCGATTTGCCCGTGGCGTGCGTCGGCCTCGGCGCACAGACTGGAAAAAACGAGACCGAGATAACGAATCTCAAGCCGGGCACGATTAGGTTCGCCAAGGTTCTGTCGGAACGCTGCAAGGCCATTGGCGTCCGGGGCAACTTCACGGCCAACGTTCTCGAGCAAATGGGCATCACGAATGTGGTGGTGACGGGCTGTCCCTCGCAGACGATCAATCCGGATGCATCCGGAAGGAATATTCAGAGACTACTGGATGGGTACTCTGAAATCGAGCACCCGAAGATCGCCCATGTGTTCGGCACGATGGAGGCGGAAACCAGGGCGGCGGAGAAAGTACTGTCCCGTCTGATCGGGGAACACGATCATGTAACCGTTTATCAGACAGATAAAAAAATCCTGAATCTGATCCATTCGCGTCAATTCCTTGATGAGGAAGATCGTAACTTCTTCGATTGGCTTCGCGGAGTGCTTCACCCGTCGCTGAATCTGGACCAGTACGTTCAATATGTCATCAACAATGGGCGATTTTATTCGGACGCGAGAACATGGATCGATTCAATGTCCAGGTTCGATCTTGTCATCGGCATGCGGATTCACGGTGCTGTCGCCGCCATCCAGAGCGGAAAGCTAGGGGTATGCGTCGCATTTGACAGCCGCACGCTCGAGCTGGCGAGCACCATGGGATATCCCTACGTCCATGTCGAAGAGGTGGAAACGGCAGAGTCGCTCACCGACATACTCGGGAAAGTCGTGTTCGACGCTGCGAGGTTCAACCATCTCAAGGTGAAGAACACAGAGAAAATCTATACGATCCTCGAAGACGCAGGATGCTTGATCGAAACGCACTAAAGCCGGCAGGCCTGCTTCGGCGATCTGCTCACAGAATAATTCAACGGCTTCTTGCCACAACAGAAAACGAAATGACGAACGCTTTCTCGATTCGATGTGTGGCGACGCGGGGAATCCGTGCTTTCGGCACGGCGCTGATCGCAGTTTGCGGCCTGGCTCATGCGCAAACGTGGAATAACCCTCATCCCGCGATCTATGCCGGACCCATGCGTGAGACGACGCCGGATCAAGACTACGCGTTTCGCCGCACTATTTCCGACAAGGATAGGGAAACGATTGCGCGATATCGGTCCGGCGCGGTATCACCGGTCTTCGAGGCCCGATTCAACAACCCGGACGACCTGAGCGACTGGACGTTGCCATCCCGCGAAAATACGAAACTCATCTCGTGCGTTCGGCCTCAGAGCACCTCGACCACCGCAAGCGGATTGATGCTTCAAATCAAACCGGTCACCGACTGCCAGGCGAAATGGTCAACCGGGCAAATCATAAGTAAGGCTACTTATAAATTTGGCTATTTCGAAGCGTCGATGAAGATCGCCGCGATTCCCGGCGTGGATAACGCGTTCTGGTTGGTTACGCGCGATGGGTACGAAATCGACGTTACAGAGACCTTCTATCCGAATGCGTCCACTTCCGCGGTCCATCAGTGGCACCCACCCAAGGGACGATCACACACGATGGTGTCGAGCCGCATAAGCCTCCAGAAGAATCTTTCCGAGGGATTTCATGACTATGGTGTCCTGTGGAGCGAAGATGAAGTGGTCTTTTCGATTGATGGCGAGCCCTACGTCGCACTCAAGACGAATGGCTCCATCAAAGCGCCGGCTGAGATCCATCTTTCCAATGCGATAGTTCCGTGGGGTCAAAAACCTCCTGACAATCCTTCAGGGGCCGCGACCTTATTCAGACGAGTCCGTGTTTTCCCGCCTCAATAACACACAGCGGCAGTTGCGCATATCGGCAAACCATGGCAACCCGTTCGATTGCCGCACCATGCTCGGTCTCACAAGCAAAGCATGGTGCGATGATGTACCCCGCGACTAGCCGGGCACGATTACGGAAAGTCGCGAGACGAAGTATCACGCCGGACGTCCGATTGAATCCTTCAATTTTCGCCAGAAGGTGGTCTTGCCTTCGATTACCTCTTCAGCAACTTCCAAAGCCGCAACGCTGCTGAGCTTCTCCTGAATCGAAGCAATCTCCGTCAGGACCTTTTCACGTAACGATTTCGGCATTTCGAAGTCAAGGTCGTTCTTGTCGTGGCGGCGAAAATACGTCTCGTGCTTCACGCGCGACTCTCGGCTCGCGCTTCCCTTCCGGCTCTTTCCTACAAGAAACTCTTCAAGGGACTTCACAGCGTAATGGTTAATCCGAGCGCCGTCCCAGCCGACATCATGACTTAATCCATGACCGTGATCCGGGTGATAGACCAGATCTTCCCCTTTCGAATTAACGTAACGACCGCTTTTTAAGTTCGCGTGATGAGGGTTCTCGAACGATGCGACGTGCGCGGGCCTCACCACACTCTTGTAGTGGTTGTTGACACTAAAGTCCTTCACGGCCATCTTCTTGAAACGGTCGATCACCAGTCCTTCTTTCAGGAAAATATGCCCCGACGAACCGAAAATAGACCAATTCAGAGCCAACGCGCTCACTGTCTGATTCGAGAATATTTTTTCAAATAATGGACGAATCGTCTCCTCGCCGTTGGTCGGATAGATGAATTCATCCGCATCGATGAATGCCAGCAAATCGACCGTCTGCGGGCAGACGGTCAGCATATTGTCATAGGCTGGCAACTGTGGTCGCTGACCGGGCTGAGTGGGAAAATCTTTTACTTTGATCAACCCTGCCCTGTCAAGGCGCTTCAAAAGCTCGCGAGAGCCATCCGTGCTTTCATTATCTGAAATAATAAAATAGTCGACGCCGACGGCCCGGTGAAACGCAATCCACTCAACAATGGATTCGCATTCGTTCTTGAAGATGGCCGCAATACCAATTCTCAAAATCTTCTCGCTATGACAAACGGTAAAAAAGACGGATTTCAAAGAAAGAGCAAACTTTCAATCAAGAAAATCGCACGGAACTATCCGCCGGCCGACTTCTATAGCTTCATATACTGGCCAATGCCTTCTTCGACGTCCTCGTACACTTCCACCTTGCCGTTCTTCAACAAAAGAACGATGTCGCATAGCGTTCGAACCTGGCCCATGCCGTGTGTCACCAGAATCAAATTGGTCCGTCCTACGCGGCGCTTGAATTCGGCTGCAGCCTTCTCTCGAAAGTGCGCATCTCCGACCGACATCGCCTCGTCGACCATATAGTAGTCGAAGTCGAACGCGAGACTCATGCCGAATCGAAGACGAGCGTTCATCCCGGATGAGTATGTTTTCATGGGCTGATTGAAGTAATCTCCCAGCTCCGCAAAATCCTCTACGTAGGCGATGACGCGATCCATTTCCTCACCGACGGCCCCCAGGGATCGGCAGATAAACTTGACGTTCTGCCTTCCCGTGAGCGATCCCTGAAATCCCCCTCCGAGCCCCACGGGCCAGGAGATTCTTTTATCGGTAATGATGCGCCCACTATCGGGCACTTCGGTTCCGCACAACAGCCGCATCAGCGTACTTTTGCCGGCGCCGTTCTTTCCGATCAGGGCGATATTCTTGTCAGGAGGCACGACAAACGAAAGGTCACGAAAAACGTGCTTGCGACCTTGCTTTGTCACATACGACTTGCTCAGTTTATGTAATTCAATCATGGGTCACACCGGGGCTGAGCGAAGAAGCTGCCGCTGACGCCTGTAGGCAACCATGACGAGGAACGCCAGGACGACCGAAAAAACCAGCGGATAACCGTAGTTCAGCCCTTTGGTCACCGGGTAATTGTCAAATACAGCGGCGCGAACATTATCTATTACGTCAACGTACGGATTCCAGGAAAAGAAAGATACCTGCCGCTCTGGCAAATTCCACACTGGAAAGAGGATGCCGGACGTGAGATACAAGGGAATGAGCGTCATTTTGCACACCCTGGCCGCGCCTGGGATGGAATGACTAATCATTGCATACGCCACACCTAACCAAAATGACAAAAACACACCTACCGCGAGCGCGCCGAGCCATTCAAGCGGATTGCTGATCAATACATCGTGCTGAAACCAGAAGCCCAGAAAGGCACATATGATTATATAAGCGCACGAATACGTGCACAGCTCAACGATCAAGCGGGCAACGAAGGTATCAAAAGGCGCGACCTGACGATACGCAAAGAGCCCTTGATTGGCCTGGATCGCGTCGGTCAATCGCCACACGATACTGCGCATCATGTGGAACGGTACGATTCCGCTGACCAGGAACATAACGTAATCAAGGCTTTGCATCCTTGTGGCCTTGAGCAGTGCATGGAAGACCAGAACGATGACCAGAATCGCCAGAGGCTCCAGGATAACCCAGACAAACCCCATTCGCCTTGCGCCGAATCGCGTTTGCATCTCTCTTAGAAAAAGCGCAAACAGCACTGAACGTACGATACTTAGCGATGAGCGATTAGCCTTGAACGGCGACTCGAGTTCCGACATGACTGTGCCCTTTAATATGAATTCGCGTACGTGCCTAAGAGCAGAATCTGCACGATCGGAGCGATGATTTTCTGCATCTCATAGACCGGGGCGTTTGTCACATAGACAGTGTCGTCAGGCTGAATTAGGAACCTTTTGGCGAGGAACATGGAAACGGGCTCATGCATATTCAGGCGGAATACCTGAGCGACCGGTTTGCTTCCGTCGTGGCCATCTGCAAGACGGAATACGAATACGCCACCTGGATTCGCGGTACGTTCGTTCAGCCAGCCTACGGATCCCAATACTTCCAGAAGGCTGGGCGAAGAAGACGGAAAATCACGCAGCCCGGGTTGACCCACCGCTCCCATTGCGACAAAGCGCTTGCGTGCCCGCTCAAGAACGATTTCAGAATTAGGAGGAACGTTGATATTTCCTCCGGAGAGCAAATCCTGATAATTGTAGGTCTGTACCGTTCGCCCAGTACGCAACACCACGTTACTCAGATAGGGCTCAAGAACCGGTCCACCTGCCTGATTGATTGCATCCAGAATAGTCAACGGACCCTGCGATGCTGAAAATCGACCAGGACTCTTCACAGCTCCGGCGACCAGAACTGAACGGGACAGGTCGCTCACCAATTCGACGTGGACCTGCGGTTCGCTGGCCCGCCCTTGTACCCCTCGCCGTATCGTATTTTCGGCCTCCACCAAAGTGGCCCCGCGCACGTTTTTCATTCCCATGTAGGGAAGCGAGATTCGTCCTTCCGCGTCCACACGCACCTGCCCAAAAACGGTTCCGCCTTGGGCCAATGGCGCAAACACGGTCTTATCGGCTCCGCTGTCATCCGAAATCAATACCCTCAGGACGTCTCCCGGCATGAGGCGCACATCTGGCTCTCGTGGCGGTGCAACGTGATTCACAAGCGCGCTCTCGGACGGACGCATGAAAGGCGCGATGTTGCCAGGCGAAAGGTCGATCAGCTGATACGGAAAATCCGGATTCTGTGCATTAGTCGACGAGGTGACGCTGGAAATCTGAGGGCCGGCGGCAGACAGCACACCACAGCCGCCCAAGGACAGCAAGCCGAGAAGCAAAGTAGCGCCGCATGCGAAGCGCAACGACTTCACGCCAGAATCAACGAATTTTTGGCTTTTATACATACTCAACATGCAGCACTCTTCAGTCTTTGTGATCGTTGATCGTGGCGATTACGAAATGGACAACCCCAAAGATCAGGAGCAGAATCACCAGCGTGGTAAACAAGCTATACACACGACGAGGGAACAGCGCCTCGTCCGGCATATTCGGATTGATGACCACCACGAGGCTTCGCAGCTTTCGGGTCGCGTCAATTCGGGCGCTTTGCAGTGAGGCGACCGATGCCTTGTACGTCTCCTGCGCTATCCCGGCGTTCAATTGCAAGGTCTCGTATCTGGAGGCCACGACGTTCATTCGATTGTTCGCATTCGTGGCAACCAGCTTCTTCTCTTCCGCATCGATTTGCTGTTGCAGGGCGGCGATCTGAATCTTCTGCTGCCGGACCTGTGGACTGTCATCGCTGAGCATCGCATGCATTGCGCGAAGGGACGTATTTTGCTTGATGAGCTCGGCCTGCAACCCTGTGATGACATCGTTCTTGGCCATCGCAGATTGACGGGCATCCAAGACGTTGTGCTCGCCCTGAAAATGCAGAAGCGCATCTTGCCGCTCTTCGTAATTGCGGCGCGCCCGATCCAGTTCTCCTTCTGCAAAGTTCACTTGTTCGCTGGCCAAACGATGCGATATGTCGTTTACGAACCGGTCGCTTTCCGAGATCACCGTCGCCAAGGTCTTCTTGGCGAAATCGCTGTCGAAGGCTTCCACCTGGACAGTCAAAAGCCCGGTCGTTTCGTTGAACTGCGCCGACACCATTTTCTGGAAATACTTGAGCAACTCTTCCTTCGAGGCGCCAGGCGACAGGTGGTACCACGGGTCGGCCACATGGTTAGCGTAGTGTCGACTCCAATGCAGCTTCTCCTCCAAGACATCCAGCATATCCTGCGAAGTAATGAACTCCCTTACATAGAGGGTTTCCGCGGCCGTGCCATCCGCCAAGCCCCCGCCTCCCATGAGAACCGCCAAACCCGGGATCTGGGAAGCACTCGAGGCAGCGCCATCAGAGCTGACTTTCTGAACCACTACTTCCGATGTACTGACGTAACGGTCCTTGGCGACGACTCCGAAATAGACGATTGCCAAAAGCATTGGAACGATTACGATACCCCAGAAGAGCCTGTTTCCTTTAATGGCCTTGATTATCATCTTGTCGTCGTTTCTGCATTAATACTAAAATCGATCAAATCACTTTACTGCGCGTGAATCGGAATTTAATCTGCTTGAATGCCTGTCTGGCCTTTTATCCGCTCGAGTACGCCAAGGCTGCCAGACGGAAGGCGTTGCGCTCGGTGAAAAATTTGGTTGCAGATAATTGCAGTTGGGGTTGTAAAAAGGATCGCAATGCATGAGATGCGCCCAGCGCCGGCGCATATAATTCACCTCACCTCTGAAACGGCGTTCTTTCGCGGGCGACTCGTCCTTGCCCCGAGACACCGATTCATGGTGGTAGAGCAACGCGTGTGGAGTCCAAACCACGCGAAAGCCTGAGTCCCGGACGCGCAAGCAATAATCTACGTCGTTGAATGCGACCTTTAGATTGATTTCGTCGAGGCCATTGAGGGCCTCGAAGATCGACTTCTTGGTTAAGAGGCAAGCCGCGGTCACAGCGGACAAATCTTGCGCAATCCTCGCTCGTCCTGCATAACCCGGGTCATCTCTCGCGATCCCGTTATGCAGATGATCGGCGCATCCGCCAGGACCTACCGTATCGCCGGCATGCTGAACCGTGCCATTTCCATACAGCAGTTTGGCTCCCACTACTCCTACACTGTCGCTCGACAGCAGACCCACCATCTCACACAGCCAATCCGGCGAGATAACTTCCGTATCGTTGTTGAGCAAGCACAACAATTCGCCCTTTGCCTGAGCGGCGGCGAAGTTGTTGATGCGCGAGTAATTGAACGGCTCATCAAAGGACAGCACTCGCAGATTGGATTCGCATTGCTCAAGGCTCCGCATATAGCGAAGCGTATCGGGATCCGTGCTCTGGTTGTCTACTACTACAATCTCGTACGGGCCGTATTGGGTCTTCTCGATCAAGCTGGTAATGCAACGGCGGAGGTACGAAAGACCATCGCGAGTCGGAATCACGATACTCACCAAAGGCCGGGGGGTCGGCACGGAATATCGGACCTGACAATAGCCCGCGCCTCTTTCCTCGACGTCCGCCGACATCTTCATGCGTCGCAAATGTCCGCTCACCGCCAGAGTCGTATCCCCTTCGTCAGCTCGCTCGCCTCTTTCTGCAAGATGCCAGAGCGGTGCGGGCACGTGCACCATCGGCGCGCCCGTCTCGCTCAAGGCCAGCGACAATGCATGCGCGAAATTCGTTCCGCGCACATCTGCACGGAGATCCGGAAGACGATCTGCATACTGACCGTTCCAGGCGAAGGCCTCGCCAATGTAATTAGTGGCGCGCAGCATTTCAGGCGACCAGTCTGGATGGAACACGGGATCGCAAAGGCGCCCATCCATCCCCAACACGTCGTGATCGACATAAATTAGCGCGGCATCCGGCGTCTTGACCGCAGCATCCGCCAAACAGAACAACGCCTGCTCGGAGAGCGTTGTTCCAGCGCGCAATAAGAGACGCCAGTCATTGTCACGACGCGGACGATAGATCAAACCAGGCCAGTCACCTGACGCTCCGCCCCAAAGCTCGATGCCGAATTGCTGATATGTCTGGGCCCGCAAACTCTCACGCGTGGCGCTAATCTCGGCTTGAGTTGTTTGTGGACTCACCTGAAGCGTAATATGAAAGTTCGGTGCGTTCTTCCATTTTCTGACGCATCGATCCATCAAAGCGCGATCGGTGGGAGTGACGGAGTAGAACTCCCTGTACCAGCCATCATAGCCTTCGGCATAAACGTTCGCACGAAAGCGACAGGCGATGTCGTACGCGTGATCAAGGTCGCATAACATTGAAGTTAGCGTAAGACCAGCACGGGCGCTGCGATGCGACGGTTGTTTATGCAGGGTGCGCCCCGTCCGCCAGAGCTGCCGCAGTCGATATTCGGCAGTCGTCAGGCGGCGGAATCGAAGTGCAGGGACACTGACGGACTGGTCTTCATCGCCCGCCGCAAGACGGATGGCTCGCACAGATGCGGGCGTTCTTACCAACTCCTGCACTCGACCCTTGCTGCTTATTAGAATCTTTAAGGCCTGCGAGCGGCCTTCATCCATCTCCAGCACGAGCGTCGCAACGCATGCTTTGGAATGGCCTGAAATGCGACCCTCTACAAGCCAGACCATCCTCGCACGCGAACTCCGCCCCTGAACACTCTCAGCCGCCACTTCTCATTCCCTGCTTTTTTAGCTACAACGCGATAACAGTCTAAGATTATAATTCAGGCCACGCCGGAAGGTCAGCAAAACTCAAAAAAGTGTCTCAAATGCGCCGAACAATCTTATTCCTGCAAGGCCCACCATCACTCTTCTGGCGCCAGCTCAGCGAACACTTCGAATCGGCGGAAATTCCAACTCATCGAATCAATTTTTCCCTGGGAGATTGGGCTTACTGGCGCAAGCCGGGCGCCGTCAACTATCGGGGTCGATTCAGTCGTTGGGCCGATTTCCTGCGTGACTATCTTGTTCGCCACAAGATCACGGATATCCTTTACTACGCCGACCGACTGCCTTATCACGCGGTCGCGCGTGAAGTAGCTGAATCGCTTGGCGTCCGCACTTACGCGGTAGAGTTCGGTTATCTGCGTCCCGCCTGGCTGACCCTCGAGCGTGGCGGAATGGGTACGCTCTCGCACTTTCCCAACGATCCTGATGCTATCCGCGCTATTGCCCGTCGCGTCGGACCGCTCAAGTCGGGAACGCCTCAGTACTCGCACACTTTCGGTCAAGAAGCCTTCAATGAAGTCTTCTATAACCTGCTCACATCGCTGGTTCCATATTTCTTTCCGCTATATCGGACGGACAAGTTTTACCTCCCGCTGATCGACTACTTGAACTGGCTTCCTCGAATGGCTCTTCAGCGCCTGCGTGAGCCCGCCCGTGTTGCAGCAGCGGACGCTCTGCGCCACTCTGGGAAGCGCTATTGGATGCTCGCCTTGCAAATGCAAGCCGACTATCAGTTGCGCGCAAATTCGGCTTATGACGGCCAACGTCAGGTTATCGAACAAGTCATCTCTTCCTTTGCGCAACATGCGCCGCAGGACGGCTCGCTCGTCGTCAAGCTTCACCCTCTGGATAACGGCATGGAGCGTTGGGAGCGGTACGTCGCCCGCACTGCCAGGCGTCACGGCGTCGCCTCGCGTGTCATTGCAGTATCGGACTGCGATCTCAAACGCACCATCAAGCGCAGTCTGGGTGTCGTTACCGTGAATTCGACCGTAGGACTGCACGCGTTACGCGCGAATTGCCCGGTAAAAGTGCTCGGCATGGCCATGTACGACATCGCGGGACTTACGCATCAGGATTCGTTAGAGACCTTCTGGACGAAGCCTCAGCGCATCAACAAAGCTCTTCTGAGAGATTTCGTATCCGCCATCGCCGCCACTATCCAGATTCAAGGTTCGTTCTATCACGCGGCCGGTCGCAAGGCTGCCTGCATTGCGATTGTGCGCCGCGTGCTGAGCGACCAGGTCAATGACCAGGGCGCGTTTGTCCAGCCGCCGCCACGACTCGAACGCGCGCTGGCGTCCGGAGTCCCTATTTTCAGGTCGTTGCGCGGCAGCGGCGTGGAACCCGCGTCGGCCAAAGACACCAAGACTATGCCTCGCGAAATATCCGCGCGATCCAATGCCGCCAACGTGGAATCTGTGGCGTAGCCCGCCATTCGATAACTTCTTGGAGCGCTCGCTCCGGGGTAGTGAAACGACCGGTTATGCGACTCACGTAAGTGGGATACAGAATTAGCGCGCCCGCTACGAGCTCGTCGAGCTCGAGTACGCGGGCGCGCCTGTGACGCAGGCTTTCCGTTAAACCGAAATCTTGCGTTACGCCCCATCCCGCATAAAACGGCTGGCCGTACGTCACTACCCTCACGCCCCGCAACAAGGCTTCGAAGCCAGACAACGAAGTCAGCACATGTACTTCGTCGACATTGTCGAGCAGATGATGAAAGGGAACCGAGCCGATAACTTCGTCACACCATTGCGCCGCATCATCTTCACCCTGCCCCACCTTGCGCAGGCCCGCCACCACGTCAGGATGCGGCTTGTACAGAAGATAGGCTTCGGGATTTGCCGCGCGCACAGCCCGCAATAGATCCATGTTCGCGCGGATTCCCGATGAACCGTAGCGAATCGACGCATCGGTTTCCACTTGTCCCGGCACAAGAATCACGTGCCGCCCCTGAGGACGAACCCACCTCCTCTGTCCGGCGAGGTTGTATTTGGTAATTCCGGCACCGCAGATCACTCGACGCAGTTCTGCCGCACGTTCAATCAAATCGGAAGCAAACGTTGTCTTCGCCAGCAACTCCTCTAGTCGTGAGGGGCGCGTCGCGTCGTAATAGATTCCCAGATCATCCTGCACCCAGGACAGGGGACGGGTCAGGTCCGCGCCCAGACCGACGGAGCGCACGAATCCATCCTCGACGCGGATAACCCCGCGCGCCATCGGCAAGCTTCGAGCGAGTCGATGATCGAGCTTGGCACCCCAGGTCGCGACAGCTCCGCCACCGGTCCGAGGCATTCGCCAACGAAATCGCACTTCATTTCCGTCGAAGAATTGGCGCACATAGTCTTTCTTCCAGCCGGAGAACCCGAGGGCATCGATTCCAGCCGGGAAACGCTGACGCATCCGACGCTGCAATGCAAGCCATGCCAACACGGTTTCCACTTCGCAACGCCTGCCCGTTTCCGGATCGACATAGCGACAGTAGTCGACGAGCGTTGCATGTACGAGTTGTTCCAGCGTCGCCACACCGCGTCGCTGAGGCGCTGCCAATTCGTCCGCCGTCAACCCCCAACCCGCATAGAACGGCATGCCGAAGACCCGAACCGGCACCCCCCACATCAGAGCCTCGAAACCGAGCTGGGACGTGACGGCATAGACCGCGCGTACAGAGGACAGCACACTCGCGGGATGCGCATTGTCTGCCAGCACCTGGACGCGAGGCATCGCGCGCACCGCGCCGAGATCGAAGTGCCCTTGCTTGCGGCCAGAGACCACGTCCGGATGCACTTTTAGCAAAATGGTACTTTCGGGATGCTCCCTTAGCGCGGTATCCAGCATGCGACGAAAGCTGGCGGCGTCGGCGAGACCGCAAGATATGGATGCATCGCCGCGCGTCTGATCCACAACCAACACGCAGTCGGACGGCAACGGCTTGTCCAGGTCGCGCGTGTGGTTGTACTTTGACACCCGCCCTTCGCGCCAGGCGGTGATCAGCGCGCGCGTCCGCACCACCTGAGCCTTGTGGAGTGGTCGCCCGACCAGCAACTCCAATCTGGACGGCTTGCTTGCGTCGAAATAGAGACCGATGTCGTCGAAGACGATGGCGAGCGGCGGATCGTCTTTTCCCAGACCCACGGAGCGCAGGAAGCCGTCTTCGATGTGATAGAGCGCGAGACCGTGCCGCCGCGCATAGCGTTGCGCAGCGATAGCGCTCGGACGTCGCCCCCACGCGAGGACACCTGCGCCAGCAGCCGGGCGACCTGGCGGCCTGCCGTGCAATTGGAAGTCGTCGAGCAAAGCCGACAGCGTCGCGATGCGACGCACACCCGACGACAGCTTATAGACAAGCGGTAACCGACCACCGTTCGCGTCCCGGCGGGCCTCGCTTTCGCCAACAGAAAAGTCCTTCAAAGACGTATGCCTCAACAAGTAAAGCTGCAAACCTCCCTTGGAGGGATGATTGCTCGAGGTCGAGTGTATCTCAGGAACGCAGAATAGAGACCGCTATCGATGCTCTCGCGGATAACTTTATTTCCTTGCGACGACTCCGGATCAAGGCATAAACGTCATCAAAAAAAGATCTGGCAGCGCAGTGATAGTCGCACATCCTTGGTCGAACATCTTTAGAATGATGATCCTTTTGATAACGAATGTCGTCGGCATCGCGTGAGTCGTTCGACGACGACCTTCACGCCCTCAGACTCCTCCAATGTTGCGCAGGTTATTTCATTCAAGTTCGACGTCGAGTCTTTCGCAGCGCCAGCACCACGGTGTAGTACAACGTTGGCTGGTTCTGCATCAAGGTGACAATCCGTCCACCGACTACTACGTACTTCCTCGCCTGCGGCAACTCGGGATTCCTGTCATATATAAGGAGCTGGATGCCTCAACGCCTCAGCCCGCGGACCTTGCTCCAGGAACAGGCGTCGTGATCATCCGCTATCTCAACGACAAATGGGTACGCGCACTTTATGCGCATCGTCCCAACCTGCCGAAGATCGTGTACTTCATGGACGACGACCTTTTACATCCACAATCCTGGAGAGGCTTACCGCGTCCATACGTCAAGAAGCTGAACAGGTACTGTCGCGCTCACACGGTGGACATACATCATCTCGCGACTGACTATTGGTTTTCCACTCAAGCCTTGCGCGATCGCTATCCCGAACGTCGCGCGAAGCTCGTGCATCCGCAAACGCTTGCGGAGGATACCGGCAGCCCCGACATGAAGGCCGGCTTGCGGCATTCACCCATTCTGGTCTTCTATCATGGCAGCGGAGCACACCAGTCCGAGATAACGTGGCTGCATCCGATCATCACGAAGGTTCTCGCCCGTTGCCCGAATGTGCATTTCGAACTGATCGGCGATCACGAAGTCAACAAGCTCTATCGCGGCCTGCCGCGCACGCGCATCGTCCATCCGCTCGACTGGGCCAATTACCGCGCGCATTGCCGCTTGCTCGACGGCCACGTCGGCCTTGCTCCCTTGCTGCCGTCGACCTTCAACGCCGCGCGCGCGCATGTCAAGGCATTCGATATCGCCCGCTGTCGCGCGACCGGCTTATACGCTGCCTCCGGCCCCTATCGCGAAGTTATCCGGCACAACGAAAATGGCCTGTTGCTCGACAACGGTCCTGATAGCTGGATCAGGGCTCTGTGCAGTCTTGCCGATAACCCTGACCGACTTAACGCGATGCGCGTCGCGGCTCAAGGGTTGCTCCCACGCCCCGACACCCAGCCAGCGTCCACGCGTCAAGCGGTTCCGGAAGTACATCGCGCCGAGCACGCTTACTCGTAACCCAGCCGCCGCAGAAACCAACCCGCCACCGCGGGGTGCAAGCCCGCAAGCAGGAAGCATCCAAGGTTCAACGGAAACGGAAAGCTAATACGCGCCCGATTCGCTCGCAGACCAAGGCGAATCACCCGCGCCGCTTTCGGCGCCTTCCATAGGAACGGTTTGGGACCAGGCATATCCAAACACATCTGCGATTCGACATATCCGGGCATGATTACATTGACTCTCACGCCCTCGCCCGCCAGCGCGTCCCGCATGGCCTCTCCATAAGCCTTCACCGCAGCCTTGCTTGCGCTGTAACTCGGCGTTTCCGGCAGACCACGCCATGCAGCAAGCGAACTGATAAGCGCAACCTGTCCACCGCGACGTGCCCGCATGGCCGGCAAAGCAGCGTGGACCGTGGCGAGCGCCGCTTTGACATTCACCTCCAGCAGACGATGAATTTCACTCCACTCCTCGCCCTCATGAGCCGTGCCAGTATTGATATTCACTCCGGCATTGGCGATGATCAGATCGGGAGCCTCAGTTGCGCTGATGTCTTTGATCCAGCCTCGCACCGCCTCGTGATCGCGGATATCGAATGCCGCGGTGACAACGCGAGCCCCGAGCGCTCTGCAAGCGTCGCCCAACTCCTGAAGTAATGCCTTGTTGCGACCGTGCAGAATCAGCACGGCCGAGCCCGCGCGAGCGTATTCATGCGCCAGAGCGGAACCAATGCCGCCGGTCGCGCCAGTGATCAATACACAGTGCGGCACACCGCTTTTTTGTATAGTCATCGAAAGAAGCATGGTTCGGCAATCGAGCATTTCCGACGATTGATCGGACACTCAATCCACATAGCTCGTGCTAGGTTACTTGCGGAGGAGTTCGCTCTTACCGAACCGACAAGCATGGCAAACTAAAGGCAATCAATACTGTGCAAGTACACAGTCGCGGTTGCCGTCATTTGCAGAACACGCCCAGGGTGAAATGCAGAGGAGATTCGAGAAAAGCCCGAAAAGATCACAGACACACTATTGCCTTTTGATCGCACTAAAGCGATCAATGCAAAACGTTTGCCGTGTTCCAACACCTGTAAATAACGACGACCGCACAAACAGCACGCCTAAAAAGCGAAAAATATGACGATCCTCGCCCCCAACGCAAGCTGCGCCGCACTTTATCACACTTATCAACCTGATAATCTTGTTTTCGACATAAGCACGTTGACATCATTAGCGGCAGACGGCGAGACACGATAACTTTTACCGAATCCTGAAATTCAATACACCCAACTCGCTGAACACGCTTGTCATGATCGACTCAACGTGCTAAGCCCGCCCTTCTTCTGGAAACTCAACGCGCTAAAGAATTCACGCTCGCCGCCGTAATATCGATAAGTCTTCATCCGCACTACTTTCTCGTGCACGATGTAAGTCAATAGCGCCCGCGACCCACTGCCCTTTCTCGAGCGAGCCTCCCCGCTAATCGAAGCCGACTCCATGATCCGGTAGGCGTGGCGCGCGACAATCCCCCCGTGGGCGAGATCCCCGACCGTATGATCCGTCGCCCCGATGAACTGATGCACGCGCCCCTATCCAAGTATCGGATGCGATGTACCCGGAATCGGCCGGCCGCGATTGTCGGTCGGCACGAGCTGGGTCTGGAACGCGACGAACAGCGCCTCGAACTTGCCGTCCACCTCCACCATGACCGCGCCGTCCTGAAACACGCCGTTCTCGTTCGAGTGGTCCTTCACGTGGCTGCCTTGGGCGGGTTTCGGATTGCCCTGATTCATATGGGTTTCGTGCAGGCCGTCCTGGCCCGGCTCGAACAGAAAGCCGAAGCCGTAGACGGTCACGTCTTTCGTCGGCATCCACCCGCGACGATCATCGCTGTAGCCCGGAGTCGGATAAACGTAGCCCACGCCATCGCCCGATATATCGAGCTGCAGCATCTGGTTGAGCAGCGCGTTGATGTCGTTATGCTCGTTCGCGGTATCGAGCGGGATCGGACGCATAGCGCTCAGATCGACGAGACGCGTGTCGTGCACGTAGTCGAGCTTCGGAAAATCCGATGAGGCGACGCCCGGTGCGAGCTTCGTGAGATCGGCGATCATCGGATGCTGGAAGTACTGGTTCCACACGTACAGCACGAGATAACCCGCCGGCCCGGTCAGGGAGCTATCCGACTTTACGTTGGTGACGATGCGAAACTCGCGGCCGTTCGCGTCCTCGCTGACGATCACATAATGCGGATCGCCTCTGTAACCATCAAGAAAGGGAACGCCGAGCTTCACCGTCCCCTTGAACAGCACGTACTCGTTCTGCGCCATGATGAGCCTCCTGGGTTGAGGGTTCATTGGATGAGTATTGTGTGACAGTTTTCGCGTCGACGACGAATCTTCGGACGCGTCACTCACCGTACGAGGCCGGCATGGCGCGGCTGAACGCGCGACGCGGCAAATGCGGGGCACTTTGCGCGATGTGATCCAGTTCGTCACGCACAAGAGCGATGTCGCGCATGTCGTGCAGGTAAGGATCGCCCGCATGAATCGCTTCGAGCCGCCGCCGCACCGCACCGTATTGAGCGCCCGCTCTGCGATGCAGTTCGGCGCGCTCGCTGTAACGCAGGAAGGTTTGCAGCGAGGCAAGCACGGCAGCGCTGATGCTCGTCATGCCGATCAGAATGCGCAAGTCCGGTGATGCCGCCGTTGCCACGAGCGATAGAAACGCCGACGTTCCCGTTGCGGCCGTGATGCCGATCACCGCGAGGCCCAGGCGCCTGCCATATGCGGTCAGACGGTCAGCCATCGTGTAGTGACGCAGTTGCGATTCGCGCGCGCGTCGCGTCCAGTTGAGCACCAGCAAGCGCGCATCGCCGGGCGGTTCATAAAGGTCCTCGTGATCGGAGGGTTTTGGCTTTTCAAGCGTGAAGGTCATGTTCTGAGCACTCTATGAATGACCTTTACTGTAGGCACCAAAGCAGACAAATCATGTCTCGAAAGAGAACGAATCCAGTTGGGTCGAATTGATCTGAAGATAATGACCCATCGGCAAACCGAATTAGTTCGATATCCGTATCAAGGTGGAGTTTCGTGCGAGCCGCGCGATTTCGATGCAGAATCACTCTCTGCACGGACAACCGGAG
Source organism: Caballeronia hypogeia (assembly GCF_001544875.2). Taxonomy (GTDB): domain Bacteria; phylum Pseudomonadota; class Gammaproteobacteria; order Burkholderiales; family Burkholderiaceae; genus Caballeronia; species Caballeronia hypogeia. The sequence goes on along the minus strand of NZ_FCOA02000005.1, from coordinate 199,352 downwards.
CGCAAGCGATGACCGAGCCCCTGTATCTGGACGATCTGAAACCGGGCATGCAAATGGAGTCGCCTGCCTTTACCGTGACCGAGGGCGACATCCGGCGCTTCGCGTCCGAATTCGATCCGCAGCCGTTCCATCTCGACGAAACCGCCGCCAAAGCCTCGATTTTCGGCGGCCTCGCCGCGAGCGGCTGGCACACGGCCGCGATCACGATGCGTCTGCTCGCGTCGGGTGGATTGCCGCTCGCGGGCGGCATCATCGGCATGAGCGTGGAGATCTCATGGCTCAAGCCGGTGCGCCCCGGCGACGTCTTGCGGGTCGTCAGCACCGTACAGCAGGTTCAGCGCTCGAAGTCGAAGCCAACGCAAGGCATCGCGACGGTCATGTCGGAGACGCAGGACGAATTCGGCGAAGTCGTTCAGCGTCTCGTCTCGAAGCTGCTCGTTCAGGCGCGCGATGCGTGAATGCGCACATCACGCCGCAAGGGACTGATCTTTCTCCATGATCAGACGGCGCAGTTGCAATTCTTCCGGCATGAAGTCGGCGCAGGTGATCGCGCCGAATGCCGCCGCCGCGGCTCGCGTTCGCGCGGGCGCGTCATCGAGACTGTCGACGCCCTGCAGCCTGAAGGAAGCAGGCGACAAAGGGCCGAACAGCAGCGCCCGCTCGAGCTCGGGCCAGCGCGCCGGGTCCGGTTCCACGCCGGCGTGACGGGCAAGGCGCACCGCGAGGTCATGCAGCACGGGCTGCTGATGCCGTACGCGCATCGCACGGCACGCTTCGATCCCCTGCTCCATCTGCGCTCGCGAGATTCTGGTGCAGTGTCCGGCGAGCGTGTAGGCGATCCAGCGTGCCTGCAACTCCAGCACCGGCAGATACGGGCCGACGAGATTGTAGAGCCCGACGAACGCCAGTCCTTCGAGGTCGGGATGGAACGTGTGCTCGAAAAGGTCGATGCCCTTGCCGTCGTGGCCCAGCGCCTTCGCGATGTCGTCCGCGAGCCACGGCATCGACAGACCGTAGCCCGTGCCGAACAAAATCGCATCGGGCTTCGCATGCGTGCCATCGGCGAAGTGCACCGCTTCGCCGTCGATGCACTCGATCCACGGCCGAACCACGATGCGGCCCTCGGCCACCGCCGGCAGGAAATTCTGCGACTGTGAGACGCCGGCCGCGAAGACGTTCGCATCGGGTTCGCGCGCGCCGAAGCGCGCGGGGTTGCCGCCCGCCTTCATAACGGCCGCTTTCAGCCCTTCTGCGAGCACCTCGGGCGGCAACGTTTCGCCGGCAAGTGCAGCCGCGCGATTGAACAGCACATGTTCCGCCGGCACGCCGGCGATCAGCTTGGGCACGATGTAGCGTTGCCGCCGATACGAAGACGTCACCTGCGCACCGCTGAATGCCAGATCGGACGCGATCTCCAGTGCACTGATCGAACATCCCGCGACCACGACCGACCGTCCGTTGTAGCGCGCCGCGCCCTCGTACCGCGCGGTATGTGCAATGCCTAGCGCGCCCTTGAAGCTTTCGATGCCTGGAATGTCCGGTGTCAGCGGCCGAGCCTGCGCGCCCGTGGCGACGACGACATGCCGGAACACTTCCTCGGCAATGCCGTGCTTCGTTCGCGAACGGATCGACCAGCCGTCGCCGGGCGCGGCCTCCAGACGCTCGACCCGCGTTCCACAGCGGATTCGTCGCGTCAGATCGAATTTCGCCGCATAGCGTTCGAGGTAGGCGAGCATCTGATCCTGTCGCGGGTAGATCGACACGTCCGCCGCATGATCCAGATCGGAGAAGGCCGACATCACACGGCTCGTGTTGGTGCGCATGCCCGGCCATGTCGCGCTCGATGCGCGCGAGAGATTCCATTGGCCGCCGGGCGAAGCGTCCGCCTCGAACAGAACCGGCTCGAATCCATGTTGCGCGAGCCAGCGCGCCGACACCAGTCCGCCAGGCCCGGCGCCGATGACCGCGACGGCATTCTTCTCCATATGCTTCATTTACGGCGCTCCTTGGTGATTGACCCCCAAGTTATAATTCTTCGCTGCGAAAGGCGTCGCTAAAAAATGCCTAAGCAGATCGTCGCGTTTCCTGAAGGCCGCATAACCTGCCGAGCAGGAGGGCACATGCGAATCCCGGAGGACATCGGGCGCTTTGTCGTGAGCCCGGTCATGATCATCGTCGGCACTCGGGACGAGGCGAACCGTCCGTCGATCGGACGCGCGCTCGGCGCGCATATCGTCGACGAAGAAAATCTCGATCTGTTCTTTTCCGCATGGCAATGGCCTGAGACGTCCGCCAATCTCGGCGCCAACGGACAGGCCGCGATCACCTTCGCCCGCCCTTCCGACTATGTTTCATATCAATTGAAAGGCACGGGGCGCCTGCGCGCGGCGCAGACGCAGGACATCGAAGCGTCGCGTGCCTATCAGGCGCGAATCCGTGCGCTCTTCGACAGTCTGGGCCTGCCTGCGGCACTCGTTTCGCAGTGGATCTCGGAGCGCGACCTGACGGTGCTGCGCTTGTTCGTGCGCGAGGCTTACGTGCAGACACCGGGCCCGAAGGCCGGCACCGCGGCCGGGACGGGCGGCGCATGATACGGCTGAGCGATCTCGACGATTGTTTCGAAGGCGTGATTCCCTCGATCATTGCGACCGTCGCCGGCGACGGCACGCCGAACATCTCCTATCTCTCGCACGTCGTGCGCGTGGACGACGCGCATGTCGCGATCTCCAATCAGTTCTTCGCCAAGACCGCGGCGAATATCCGCGCGAATCCACACGCGTCACTGCTGCTGGTGAGCGCGCGTCATGGCGCGCAATACCGGCTCGATGTCACATGGCTTTCGTCACGCGATGAAGGCCCGCTGTTCGATCGCGTGTCCGATCAATTGCGCGCCAGCAGTGCGCAGGTGGGCATGGCCGGGATCATGCGGCTGCGGGCGATCGATATCTTTCGCGTCGACGCGATCGCAGCCGTGCAGCCGGCTGTCGCACAGGCCGAAGCGGAGCATGCGTCGCCGACGTCCGATCTCGCCATCCTCGCGGACGCGATCAAGGCGATCGGCGCACAAACCGACACCGAGCACGTGCTCCGCGCAACCCTCGATGCATGCAATGCACTCGGCTTCGGTCACGCGCTTGTACTGCTCGCCGATAACGCGCGCCGCCTGCTCACGACCGTCGCGAGCCGTGGCTATGCGCGCTCGGGCATAGGCTCCGAGATCGCCTTCGACGACGGTCTCGGCGGCGTCGCCGCCGCGAGCCGGCGCGCCGTGAAGATCAACGATATGAGCCGGGTCCGCAGAATGAGCGCGGCCATCGGTTCGACATCCGACGCCGACGAGAACCTGACGCGGACCATCGCGCTGCCGGGCCTGCCGGATGCGATGAGCCAGCTCGCAACACCGCTGCTCGCGCAAGGCGTCGTGCGAGGCGTGCTGTTCGCGGAAAGCCGCGACAGGCTCGCCTTCACAGGGAATCATGAAATCGCGCTGGACATGTTGGCGGCACAATGCGCGGCCTCGCTCGCGCTGTGCGAGGCGCTCGCACCTGACTCGCGTCCGGAATACGTCGCAGCTGCGCCCGCATCACGCAGCGCACGCACGATTCAGGTCACCCATCATCCGTACGACGACAGCGTGTTCATCGACAACGTCTATGTAATCAAGGGCGTCGCGGGTCGACTGCTGGCGTTCATGCTGCGCACGCTGATCGACGAAGGAAGATGCGATTTCACGAATCGCGAGATACGTCTCGCCGACACGCTCAAGCTGCCCGACATCAAGGACAATCTCGAAACGCGCCTGCTCCTGCTGCGGCGTCGACTCGATGAAAAGAATCTGCCCGTGCGGCTGATTCACGCGGGACGCGGACAGGTCAGACTCGCCGTGGACGGCGTGCCGGTCCTGTCGCGTGGGGGCTGAGCGGCCCGCTCAGCCCAGCGCCTTCCGCGCCGCTTTGAAGCGCTGCTTCTGCTCGGCCTTCAACGCCCTCAACGCGCGACCGACGTCGCCGCCATCGGGCAACTCGCCTTCGCAATTCGACAGCAGATTGCGGCTTGCGACCACATCGTTCAATGCGCCGAAGCGCTTTTGCAAGCGCTTCAACGCCTTCAGATCGCCACGCTTCTTCGACGAAAGATCTGCGTCGAAAAACTCGATCAGATAGCGCACTTTCTTGCCCGCCTTCCGCACTTCGTGATACGCCGCATAGTCGGAGCGCTTCGCGCGCAAAGCCTTTTTGATGCGCCTCTTCAACTGATCCTGTGCGTCGCCCACGCGCCTGCGCGCGAACCGTTTCATCGACACGCGACGCCGCCCGGTATTGAGCTCGCGATTAGCCTCCTTGAGCGCCGTGACCAACACGTGCTTCACATCGGCATTCGATATGGTTTCGATGCTGGACGAGAGCACGGCCGCGCGGCGCGCCTCCAGTTGCTCGTCGAGGTCGTCGAGGTCGAGTTCGTTCAGCAGCTCGCGCAGGATGTCCCAGTCGCGCGTGCTGCCCGCCGAGTTCGCGAGATATTTGAAAAGCGCGCGCTGCCGCGTGTCGAAATCATCGTCGAGCAGCGGCCTGTATGCCCAGAACAAGGTCCGCAAGCGCCGCAACGCGACGCGCATCTTGTGCAGCACTTCGGGATCGCTATGCTCATCGAGGGCGGCAGCGTGTGTCGTCGCCTCGTCTATCAGTGGTGACGCCAGTTGGCCGAAGCGGGATTCGGCAGTGTCGGATGTCGCGTTTCTGGCCCTGCTCGACGGCATGATCGTGTTCCGTTCGTGAGTGTCATTAGACGCAATATGCGTACCCGACCGAGGTGCACACAAATTGCGTCATTCAACGCTCCACAACAAAACTCGGGTTGGATACACTACTCGGCAGCCGCAGCGCGGAGCCTGCGCGCACCAGGACGGCGCAAACAAAATAGAACTATATTCGGAGTCGGTTTGAGGAAACGAGCTACTGTCATCTGCCGCAGAGGCAACCGGATTCTGCTCGTGGCGCGACGTTCCAAATGGGCGCTGCCCGGAGGCATGCTGAAGCGCGGAGAGCATCTTTCAGCCGCGGCGCTAAGGGAACTCAAGGAGGAGACCCGCCTGTCAGGCAAATCGGCCAAGTTCCTCTTTCAACATCGCGGCCGGCAAAAGCATCACCACGTTTTTTTGTGCGACGTTCCCAAGCGCGCCAAGCCGCGCGCCAGCAATGAAATTTCGCGATGCCGTTGGGTGAATGTTGCGGATGTTTCACGCCTTGCCACCAACACACCGACGAAATCCATCGTGAAAGCGCTCGGCGGCGGACGAGGAAAATAACGGGCGAATTGTTCTAGACGCTCAGCAGAATGATGCGCTTGCCCGGTTCGGGCAGGCCGGCTTCGGCCTCCGCCTGCATGACCCGCTGGCGGCAGCGCCCGCGTCTTCCGGCGCACGTGTCAAGCGATGCGCCCTTTCGCGTCGCGATATGCGACCTGCACCGCCGGCACGAACCACGCGAGACACAAGCCGACGAACGCCGCCAGCGCGGCCACCACGAGTCCGACATGAATCGACGCCACGAGCGCAGTGCGCGCCGCGTGCATCATCGCGTCGCCCATCGGGCCCGCGTTCACGAGGCGCTCGATCAGCGCGGATTGCTCGGCGCGATCGATCAACAGATCGGGGCTCGCGAACGATTTGAGCCATTGCGTCGCCTGATATGAATCGAGCGAGCGATCGACGCTGCGCGCATAGAGATGCCCGAGCAATGCGCCCGTGATCGCGGTGCCCAGCATGCCGCCGAAAATGCGCAGCGATTGCAGCAACGCGGTTACCGCGCCGAGTTGATCGCGCGCGACGATCTGTTGAGAGCAGATGGTCAGATTCGTCGCGACGAGGCCGAGCCCCATGCCGCTCGCGCCCATGCATGCCATCCACACCGCGTGCGCCTCATGGCCGTCGAGCGAAACGAGCGCGAGGCAGCCGATCACGCTCAATGCAAAGCCCACATGCATGAGGAGATTCGCCCGACGGATACGCGTGACGATCCGATTGTTGAGCACGCTGCCGACGGTCGTGCCGAGCAGAAGCGGCGTGATCAGCATGCCCGAATCGTGCGGCGACATGCCGTAGCCGCCCTGAAACAGCAGCGGAATGTAGAACGCCATAGAGAAGAGCGCAAAGCCGCCCAGCACCGAAATCGCGAAGAGCGCGACGAGTTTGCGGTCGAACAGGACATCGACGGGCACGACCGGATAACCCATGCGCTTTTCCCAGAAGTACAGCGTCACGCCGCAGCCGAGCGTGATCGCGGCGAGCAGGAGTGTCGTGCCGCTCACGCCCTGCTTCGGCAGCAGCTCAATCAGCAGCTGCAGCGCGCCGAAGGTCACGGCGACGACGCACGCACCGAGCCAGTCGAGCTGTATGCGCCCGCGCTTGCGCGCATGATGCAGGTTCGGCACGAACAGCCGGACGAACATCAGCGAGACGATACCCACGGGCACGTTGACGAAGAACACGAGACGCCAGCCGTGCATTTGCGTGAGCATGCCGCCGAGCGTCGGGCCGATCACGTTCGCCACGCCGAATGACGACGTGACCAGCACGAGCCAGCGCAATCGCAGCCTCGGGTCGGGAAAGAGATCGGCGACGGTTGCGAACACCGTGCCGAGCAGGATGCCGCCGCCAATGCCCTGCACGCCGCGCGCGAACACGAGAAACATCATGCTGTTCGCGAGCCCGCACAGCACGGAAGCCGATGTGAAGAGGACGATGGCCGCCACCAGAAACGGCTTGCGTCCGAACAGGTCGCCCAGACGCCCGAAGATCGGAATCGTGATGACCGAGGCGAGCATGTACGAGGTCGCGACCCACGCATACAGGTCGAAGCCCTTCAACTCGGCAACAATGCGCGGCATCGCCGTGCTGACGATGGTCTGATCCAGCGCGATCAGCATCGTGACGAAGGCTATGCCGAGCATCGCGAGCAGCGACTCGCGAAACGGCAACACCTGCCGCTCAGGATCGTGCGCGGCGACGAACGACCTCATGTCATGCTCCCGCGTGACGCCACGCACACCCTGCGTGCATGAGCGCCCGAGTTACTGCCCGCCTTCCTGAATCGTCAGAACATTCTTGACCGACGTGACGCCATCCACACCCTTCGCGATGGAGGCAGCCTTGTCGATCTCGGTTGCGTCGGCAGCGTGACCTGCCAGCGTAATGGCGCCGTTCTTCGCGATCACGTTCATGCCGATGACATCGATGCCGCCTTTCTGCAACGCCTGCAAGACCTTTTTGCTGAGCGCCCGGTTGGCCTTTCGCATTGCCGACTTCGAGGGCGGCGCCGAACTGGCCGCGGGCGCGGCGGTCTGGCCGGTCGCGGCCGTGTCGCTCGTTTGCGACCATGCATTCACCGATGAGACGACCACCAACGCAGCACCTGCGAGTTTGAGCACATGGATCTTTTTCATCGTTCGCTCCCGTGTCTTGAGGGCCTGATTGTCGTGACGGCACGTTGCATTCTAGTCGGCGCCCAGCGTTAGCGCAGGAATACTTGAAATCATCAGGATAGCCAATCTCGACCGGACCATTCGGGAGTGACACGATACTGTCACAATCGCATAGCACAAACGTTCGTTATTTCGTGTGACATGCGTCCGTGACGCGTCATCGCATCAAGCCGCCAGCTTCAGCCGTTCGATGCGGCCGACGATGAACCAGTAACTCAACACGGCCACGATCCCGTGCGTGCCGACGAAAACCAGCGCGGAGCTGAACGAGCCGCTCGACTGCAGCAGATAGCCGATCACCACCGGCGTGACGATGCCCGCGCAGTTGCCGATCGCATTGAACACGCCGCCCGTCATGCCGATCATCTCGCGCGGCGCGGTATCCGCGACGATGGCCCATCCGAGCGATCCGAAGCCCTTGCCGAAAAACGCGGCGCTCATCAGCGCGACGACGAGCCACGGCGAAGCGACGTAATTGCAGAGGATGATGCTCGCGCTCATCAGAAGGCCGATGGTGATCGGAATCTTGCGCGCGAGACTCAGCGAGCGCCCGCTGCGCAACAGATGATCCGACACGAAGCCGCTCGATACGCCGCCGAGCAGGCCGAACAGCGCGGGCACCATCGCGACGAAACCGGCCTGAAGAATATCGAAACCGCGGTCCTTGACGAGGTAGATGGGAAACCACGTCATGAAAAACCAGGTGATCGCCGTAATGCAATACTGCCCGATGAAGATGCCTGCCAGCATGCGGCTTCTGAACAACTGAAGCACGCTGCCACGCGGCTTTTCGAGCTTGCTTTCCTGCCCACCCGAGGGCCGCGTTTCGAGATCGACCAGCGCGTCGCCCGCGCGAAGAAAATCGAGCTCCGCGCGATTCATCTTCGGATGACGCACCGGCAGGAAGTAATGCTTCCACCAGATTGCCGCGATGCCGAAGCCGATCGCGCCCATCACGATGAACACGTATTGCCAGCCGAATGCGTGACTGAGCCATCCCATCAACGGAGTGAAGAGCGCGATCGACAGATACTGCGCGCTGTTGAAGATCGCGCCCGCGACGCCGCGCTCCGACGAAGGAAACCATGCGGCGATCACGCGCCCCGACGCGGGACCTACAGGCGATTCAGCCACGCCGAGCAGAAAGCGCAGTGCGAGCAGCAGCGGCACGACGAGACCGACGTAATGAACCAGTCCCATGCAGATCGTGAAGGCAGACCAGATGACGATGGCGAGCATCATCGTGAGCTTCGAGCCGAGACGGTCGGTGAGCCAGCCGGACGGAATCAGGAAGATCACATAGGCCCAGCTATACGCTGAAAACAGATAACCCATCTCGACCGACGTGACGCCGAGTTCCTTCGCCATTCCCGACCCCGCTACCGACAACGCGGCGCGATCTCCGGTGCTGAGCGCGAGAACGAGCGTGATCAGCGCGAGCGTGACGAAGCGAAAACGCGTCTGCGTGGTCGTCGTGGCGCGCGCGGGATTGAGCGCATCGGCCATCGACGCCGCCGTGGCGACGCAACGGTCTGGTTCGGACATGACTGTCTCCTGATTTTTTACGCGTGCTGTTTTTTTAATTGGCGACGGTGTAGTCGCACGCGACCCATTCGAAATAGGTTTTGAGCGCCTGAATCAACTCGACATGTTTCGGATGCGGCAGATAGCGCTCGACCGCATCACGATCATCGAAACTCGATTCAAGCACGTAGTCCCAGCAGATCGGCCGATCGAGTTCGTTGGCCGATACGCGCCATTCGCGAATAAACGGAATCTCGCAATCGAGACGGCGCATCCACGCGACGAGTTCCGCCTCACGCCCGGCATGGTGTTCGACATGCGCGAGACGCTTGAACATGACGATGTGCTTCATCATTTCGATTCAGCTCCCGCCGGCGCGTTCGCCGCATTCAGGTGATAACCGCGCCCCTCGTAATCGAAGTCCACCAGTTCGTTGATCGGCACTTCCTTCTGCGCGGGCGAGGCGTAATAGGCGCGGATTTCGCGGATCAGGCCGGTCTTTTCATCGAACACATACCATTCGTCGCCGCGCAGCGCGGTGCCGACCCTGCTCTTCCAGTGCGTCCATTCGATCACGGCTTCGTGACTGTCGTGGCTCACGAGAATCTTTTCGATGGTCCATTGCGAGCCGAGCGTCTCCACGCACCAGATCCATTTCTTCGCGATCGTGTCGGCCGTGCGCCACGGAATGTCGGGAAGGCCCGACGGAAAGTAATGCACGGCATCCGGCGTGAAACACGAGACGAGCTTGTCGTAATCGGCTTCGTTGCACGCGTCGAAGTATTTTCGAATCAATGCGGCGTATTTGGCCTGATCGATGTTCGCCATGATTAGTCTCCCTGCTTGCCGATGATCGACGCAATCTCGGGACGGCCCGCCTCCACCCACTTCTCGTAGTCCGCGTAAGTCTCCGCGTTCGGCGGATAAACACCCCACAACGCCTCGCCCGCCGCGATGCGCTTCGCCAGATAACCTTCGATATCGTCCTGACGCGTGCAGAACTCCGCGAGTTCTTCAGCGAGATGCGGCGGCACGACAGTAATGCCGTCCGCATCGCCTACGAGGATATCGCCCGGATAAACCGCCACGCCCGCGCAACCGATCGGCACCTGAAGATCCGCGACGTGGTGATAGGAGATGCGCGTCGTCGCCGTCACTTCGCGGCAATACGCGGGCAGCGGCAGACCGGCGATCTCCGTGCCGTCGCGCAGCGCGCCGTCGGTGATGATCGCGCGCGCGCCACGCGCGAGCAGACGCGTGACGAGAATGTTGCCCGCGGAAGCCGCGCGCGGATCGTTGCGGCTGTCGATCACGAGAACGTCGCCCGGCTTGACCTGCTCGACGCCTTGCCATTGCAGGTTATCGGCGTTGGGCTTGGTCGTCATCGTGCCGTACGTGTCGATGCCTTCGCGAGCCGGAATGAAACGCATCGTGAACGCGCGGCCCGCCCACGGCTTCACGTCCTTGTTGAGCGCGCGCAAGCCAACCAGCGCCGGCTGACGATAACCATGCTTGAAAAGCTGAGTCGTCAGCGAGCCGCTGCTTACCTTTGCCAGTTTCGCGAGCGTCTCGTCGCTTACCTTGGTTTCTTTATCGATCGCGGTTTCAAGCGAGTCGGAGTAGTGGTGATTCTTCACGTTCTATCCTTGAATATTCGGATGACTAATCGTTCAGGCACGGAATCCGGGAATCCGGATTCGTCTGCAGGGCACACTTCAAATGCTATTCGCTATGACGACCGTTCAGAACAGGGGACTTCCTCATTTTCGCCACGCAGTTCCACAGGTTGGGACTGTCGCGCGCGAACTCAGACCGTCACGCCGAGCGGCCACGGCACGAATTCGCTCGCGCCAACGCCCAGCGCCTCGCTTTTCGTCGGTTCGCCCGATGCGTGGCGCACGATCTGCTCGAAGATCGCGCGTCCCATTTCCGCGACGGTTGCATCGCCGTCGATGACCGGGCCGCAGTTGATGTCCATGTCCGCTTCCATGCGCGCGAACATCGGCGTGTTGCTGGCAAGCTTCATCGTCGGCGCAGGGACGGAACCGAAGCACGAGCCGCGTCCCGTCGTGAAGCACACCATGTTCGCGCCGCCCGCGATCTGTCCCGTCGCCGAGACGGGATCGTAGCCGGGCGTGTCCATGAACACGAGGCCGTGTTGCGTCACGCGTTCCGCGTATTCATACACTTCCATCAGCGGCGCGTTGCCGCCCTTCTTCGCGCCGCCGAGCGATTTCTCAAGTACGTTGGCGAGTCCGCCCGCGTTGTTGCCCGGACTCACCTGGCCGTTGATCTGCGTGTCGCGGCCCTTGTTGTACTCGAGCCACCAGTCGATGCGCGCAACGAGCTTGCGGCCGACCTCGGCCGTGCATGCGCGGGCGGTCAACGTATGCTCGACGCCGTAGATTTCCGACGTCTCGGAGAGAATCGCCGTGCCGCCCTGCTCGATCAGCAGTTCCATCGCGACACCCAGGGCCGGGTTCGCGGACAGGCCCGAGAAGCCATCCGACCCGCCGCATTGCAGGCCGACGACGATATGCTCGACTGAAACCGGCTCACGCTCTGCGCGATTCGCATCGGGCAACAGATCACGCACGATCTCGATGCCACGCGCGATCGCCGAACGCGTGCCGCCCGCCGCGCCGATATTCAGCGTCCTGATGCGCGCACCTTCCGCGAGATGCTGATCTTCGAGGAACGCGTTCAATTCGTTGTCTTCGCCCACGGCCGAGACGATCAGCGCCGCCGCCGTGTTCGCGTTCGAGATATAGCCGCCGATCGTTCTGCGCAACATCTGCATCGGCTCGCCGCTCAGTTCCATGCCCGCGCCTTGCTCGTGCGTGAAAGGCGCGACGCCGTCGATGCGCGGATACTCCGCGAGCGCGTCTTCATCGAAGTGCTCGGCGATCCTGCGCGCCACCGTCGCGCCGCGATGACTCAGCGCAAACACGCCGATGTAATTGCGCGTCGCCACACGTCCATCGGCGCGCACGATACCCATGAACTGCAGACGTTGCTCGCGCGGCACAAGCTTCGTCGCGACGTACGCCTCGCCGTGCCGATAGTCCTTCACGAGATCGCCGAAGCTGATGTTATGGCTGTGCATCCACGTTCCGGCTGGCACGTCCTCGCTCGCGAAGCCTATCGTCGTGTTGTATTTGAGAATGCGCTCGCCGCGTTTTATATCCCGCGTCGCCACTTTATGGCCAGCGGGAACCGGCTGCTGCGTAACGAAGTTGCCACTCTTGGCGGCGACGCCAGCCGGCACGTCGATGCGAGCGACGACGACATTGTCTTCCGCATCGAGACGGATGAACGGATTGCGTAGCGCCTGCTCGGCAGGCTTGATCTTCGACGTGATGTTGAGCGCCTTCGGCCCGACGGTTGTTGCGGTCATGTATGTCAGACTCCGGTTATGCGAGCACGCCGATATGCCACGGCGCGAATTCGGCTTCGCCGACGCCGAGTTCCTCGCTGCGCGTCGGGTCACCCGACGCATGGGCAATCCAGCGGCTGAGAATCAGATCGCCGTGACGTTCGATACTTCCGTCATCGGCGTGAATGTCGAGGTCTCCGTTGAATTGCGCGTCGTGTTCGGCATCGAGCGCGAGCTTGACGGTGGGCGCAGCGGTCGCGCCGAAGGTGCTGGTATCGCGCGACGCGATGCTGACAAGGTTCGCGCCCGCCGCGACGAGTCCCGACGAGCAGACCGCTTCGTGACGGGGCGAATCCATGAAGACGAGGCCTCTCCGAGGCGCCGGATGCGCATAGCCGAACACCGCCTGGAGCGATGACGATCCAATGTGCGCCGATCCTGCGATCTCGCGTTGACGAGCCGCGCGCGTGTCGCGTCCCGCCGTGTGCTCGCCCCACCATTCGATGCGCTGTTCCAGTAGCTCCCGCAGCGCCGGTGTATCGGTGCGCGTCATCAGGCTGCGCGCGCTACCGCGCGTATCGGTTGCGATGGCCGTGCCGCCCGCCGCGACAAGCTTGTCGACGGCGAGACCCATCGCGCGATGCACGCGTTCGTCGCGGCTTTCGTCATCGGCTTGCAGGCCGATCACGAGATGTTCGAGCGACACCGGCACGCGCTTCGAGCGATTCGCTTCGTCGAGCATGCTTTCGATCGCAATGACGCCCTGCTCGATCGCCGCCGCTGTGCCGCCCACTTCCTGCAGCACGACCGACTTCAGCATCGGTCCGTGTGCAAGCCGTTCCTGTTCGAGAAAGCCATAGATATTGTTGCGCTCGCATCCGAGCGCGAGCACCAGCGCCCCCGCGAGATTCGGATTGCGGATGCTGCCTCCTAGCGTGCGGCGCAGGAGATCCATCGGCTCGCCGCTTTTCTCCATCCCGCAGCCGAGTTCATGCACGAACGGCACGACACCATCGACGTTCGCATACGCGGCCAGGCGCTTCGCCGTGAAGGCGCGCGCAACCTGACGCGCAGCGGTTGCGGCGCAATTGCCGACGATCACGACGCCGAGATAGTTGCGCGTGCCGGCGTTGCCGTTCGCGCGCGGATATCCCATGAAAACGGACTGGCTGATTGATTCGGTCATAGTGGTGTGGTCCTGCATCTTTTAATGCGTGGGCTGCGAGCACGGTTCATCACGCGAGTCGTGACCGCCGCGAATGAGCAGCATCACGCAGGCCGCGCCGAGCGCGGCGAGGCCTGCCGCGAACGCGAAGGCGACCGTGTAGCCGCCGCCGTACTGGACGATGTAGCCGGTGACGCTGGGCGATGCAATGCCCGCGAGATTGGCGAGGAAGTGAACGAAACCGCCCGCCGTGCCTACGCGATCGGCGGGCACGATGTCCTGCACGAGCACCCAGCACGTCTGCGGTGTGAGAAACGCGAGCAGGCTCGCGCCGGCGATCAACGCAACGGCAAACGACACGCTCGTCACGCGACTCGCCGCGAGAATGCACAGCGCCGCGCCGAGCAGGCCGACGCAGATGATCAGCTTGTGCGCGAACAGCGCGTTGCCGATCTTGCGCGCGAGCAGATCGGCAAGCGTGCCGCCGGTCACGAGGCCGATGGTCGCGCCAAGCCACGGCAAGGCACCGACGATCGCCATGCTGCGCACATTCAGATGCTGATAATCGACGAGATAGCTCGGCAGCCACGACAGCAGGAAATACAGCACATAGTTGAAGCTGAAGAACGCGAGCGCGACGCCGAGCACGGGACGCGAAAAGATGTAATGACGCGTGCTTCGCGAGATTGCCGCCGACTCATGCGTTTCATGGCGACGATGTTGCTGGATCAGCGCGAGTTCCTGCGTGCTGACCTTCGGATGATCGGCCGGAGAATCGCGAAAAAGCCGCAGCCAGATTGCAACCCAGATCAGCCCCAGCACGCCGGTCGCGACGAAGGCGACACGCCAGCCCCACGCCACCGCCATGAGGCCGATGACAGGCGCCGCGAGTGCCGCGCCAAGCGGTTGCCCGGTCGCGATCACACCGACCGCCCGACCCACCTCGCCGCGCGGAAACCAGTTGTTGATGGCCTTGTTGATGGTCGTGCCCATCGGGCCTTCGCCCAGGCCAAACAGCGCGCGCACGCCGAGCAGAGAGCCGAATTGCGACATGCCCGCAGTCGCGGCGCAGAACACCGACCAGAGGCCGCCGGCCCAGGCGAAGACGCGTCGAGGGCCGAAGCGGTCGGCGCACCAGCCGCCCAGCAGACACGACACACAATAGCCGACGAAGAAGACGCTGAAGAGCACGCCCATCTGTGCATCGTCGAGGCCCAGGTCACGCTTGATGAAGGGCGCGGCCACCGACATCGCGGCGCGATCGAGATAATTGAGTGCGCCCGCTGCGAAAAGCAGCGCGCCCACGACCCAGCGGTATTTCGTTTTCATGATGCCGATTCAGAGATTCGATGCTGACGGTTGCCATCTTAGGAAGGCAGGCATCGTCCCGGAAGCGGGCTAATACTCGCGCGAGGTGCGTAGTTCCATAGCGTGGGAACGTAGCGCACGGGGTTAACCCGACACGGCGCAAGACCCCGAATTAGCTGGAAGCATGCCGCGCAAGCCCGATCAGGATCGCAATCATCTCCTGGCACTCGGGACTTTGCTCCACGCCCCGGCGCACGATGATCCCGTATGGCGGTAACTTGCCATGCAGTTGGATCGGCAGGATCTGGAAGCGCTCGCCTTCGTTGCGCACCATCGTGACCGGCAAGACACCGATGAGCCCGGCCTTCGACACGAGGTTGAGCATCGCGTACACCGACTGCGTCTGCACGACGTGCGGCGGCAGCGGCAGACGCTCGTGCGCGAAAGCCTCTTCGATCAAAAGTCGTGCGGGCGTCGGCGAATCCTGCATGACCCACTGCATGCCGTGGAGATCGGCGAGGCTGCGCACGCGCGGCGGAAGCTCCGTGTCGCGCGAGGTGAAGACGCACAGCGGCTCGTCGCTCAGCGGAATCAGGTCGAAATGAACCGTGTCCTGCGGACTGACCAGACGGCCGATAACAAAGTCGTACTCGTTCTTGGCGAGATCGACGAGCAATCTGTCGCTCGACGATTCGACGAGACGAACGGTCGTGCCGGGACGCGACTGCTTGAGCGCGAGCACGGCCGCCGGCATGAGTTCGGCAGCGGTCACCATGATCGCGCCGATGGACAGCGTGCCGTGACCCGTGCTCACGAGCGTATGAAGGTTCGCGCCGAAGCGCTCGGTCTCGCCGAGAATGCGCCGCGCATAGATCGCGACGAAGCGCCCGAACTCGTTGATCTTCAGCGCGCGCGCGCGACGCTCGAACAGACGCACGCCCGTGACGTCTTCCAGATCCTGAAGAATTTTGGTTGCAGCCGGTTGCGAGATGTTCAGCTCCTGCGCGGCTTTGCGCAGGCTTTGCTGCCGGTCGAGGGCTTCGATCAGGCGCAGATGCTTGATCCGCAATCTGCCGAGCAGTTGCAGCCCGAGCCGCTCTTCGTGATCCGCGCCTGCCTTGTTGCTGATAACCATTGCTTATCAGAATCTGAAATTTCTTCAATTTCAATTCTAACCGCGCAAGCTTAGAGTCGTGCACCAATGCACCAATGCACCAATGCAATGCGCCGCATGACTTCTTTTTATCGGGCGCCATCTCAATCGCAAGAGGAATAACCATGCAAGTGTTTGTCTCCGGCGCCACGGGCCGCGTGGGCGGATCGCTTTCGAAACTGCTGATCGGGCAGGGGCACACGGTCCGCACCATCGCCCTGCCCGAGGACCGCAATCTCGAAGCGACGCGCGCGCTGGGCGTTGAATGCATCGTCGGCAATCTCGCGGATTACGGCGCGGTGAAGCAGGCCATCGAAGGCGCGGACTCTGTGTTTCACATGGCCGCCGTGATCTCGTTCCAGCCACAGGCACGCGACGCCATCTGGAACGCCAATGTCGTCGGCACATACAACGTGCTGCGTGCCGCCGCCGATCAGACTGCGAGAAAGCGCGTGCGCCTGATCTTCGCATCGAGCGATCAGGTCTATCCGACGCGTTTCGCACGTTATCGTCCGACCGATGAAATGCATCCGCGCGAGCCGTATTCGTTCTATGGCATGAGCAAGCTGCTCGGCGAGGACATGGCGCGCTTCTACGCGCGCTCGGAACCGAATCTCGATGTGAGCATCGCGGTGTTCTCGCATATCGAGGCGGCGCATGAACTGATCGATCCGAACGGCGAATATTCGAGCGCCGCGTTCTATGTGAATGGCCGCGTGCGCAGCCTCAAGGCTGCGAGCACCCATCATGCGGGCGCCACGAGCAACGACGAGCTGCGCGCCATGCTCGACATACTCGAACCGCTGGTGGCCGACGACGAACCGCTACTCATCACCTACGATCAGCAAGGCCGCCCGCACACGCAGGAACTCGTCGACGTGCGCGATATCGTGCATGGCCTGATGCTGATCCACGACAAGCCCGAGGCGATTGGCGAGACGTTCAATCTCGCGCCAGCGACGCCCGTGAGTCTCGCCGAATTCATCCCGTATCTCGCGGAAGCCACGGGCCGGCGTTATGTGGAGGCGCATATTCCCGTCGAGCTCGGACGAACGCATGGCAGCGCGGCGAAGGCGCGCGCGCTGCTCGGCTTCGTGCCGAAGTATTCGCTTTTCGACATGGTCGATGAAGCGGTCGGCCGCAAGGCGGCGCGCTGATTTCACACTGAAGGAACGCACATGAGCAAACGAATCGCCATCACGGGCGCGGCCGGTCTGGTCGGCACGGGCTTGAGGAAACAACTGCTCGAACGCGGCTATGAAGTGCTCGCGCTCGATATCAAACCGATCACCGGTTGCGCCGAACGCGAACAATCCGCCGTGATCGATATCTGCGATCAGGCCGCGCTGACCGCGCTGCTGCGCGAGTGCGACGCGGTCGTGCATCTCGCGGCCTGCACGACCGATGCGCCGTGGGACCAGCAGGTGAAGCTGAGTGTCGAAGGCGCAATCAGTCTCTTCGACGCCGCGCGCGATGCGGGCGTGCGGCGTGTCGTCTATGCAAGCTCGCATCATGTCGTGGGCCTGCATCCGCGCCAGCCGCACGGCCCCGTGATGGACACGCACAGCCAGTTGCGGCCCGACAGCCGTTACGCGGTCGGCAAGGCGTTTGGTGAGTCGATTGGCGCGTTGTATGCGTACAAGTACGGCATGCAGGTGATGGCGATCCGCATTGGCAACGTCAACACGCAGGCCATCGACCGGCGCAGGCTCGGAAGCTGGTTGAGCTGGCGCGATCTCGGGCAGCTCGTGTCGATCGGCATCGAGCATCCGGACGTAGTGTTCTCGGTCGTGTACGGCATCTCCGATTCCACTGGCCGTCATTATGACAACAGCGCCGCGTTCTCACTCGGATATCGCCCGGAGGACGGCGGCCATGACGCCGACGCTGAAGCGCGCGTGCTGCGCGAAGATCCGGTTCCGCCCGCCGGGAGCGATGCCGCAAAGAGCGCGGCGGAACTGACGCTCGGGGGCGCTTTTTCGCAGTCCGAGTACGAAGGCGACACGCAACGCCTGCTGAGGTAACGCGCAGTTCCATCATCTGGAACTCGTCGGGATAAGGGAGCGGTCTGGAGCCGCTCCCTTATCCGTTTATAGGCCTATCATCGAAACTGCGATACCAGGGGATGGAACCATGAGCACAGGCGAAGGAACCGCATCGCTCGACAAGGCGCTGACCGTTCTCGATCTGATCGGCAGCGCATCGAGCGGCATCAGCAACGCCGCGCTGCTCGAACAGGCCGGGCTGCCGAAGACGACGCTCTATCGCATCCTGGCCACGCTGGTCGAGCGCAGGCTGATCCGGCGCGACGCGGTCAATCGCGTGTATCGCCTCGGCTTTCGCTATATCGAACTCGTGCGCAATGCCTATCTGATGCCCGATCTCGTCGGCGCGGCCAGCAGCGAACTGCGTGCGTTGCGCGATCTCACCGGCGAGACCGCCTATCTCGCGATACTCGACGGCCGCTCGGTGCTGTCGCTCGACCGCTGCGATGGCGCGCATTCGTACCGCTCCTCAGCGAGTCTCGGCCAGAGCAAGCCGCTGCATTGCACGGGTCAAGGCAAGGCGATCATGTCGCGTCTGCCGCGCGAGGAACGCGACGCGCTGCTGAAAACGATCACCCTCGATCCGCTGACGCCGCGCACGATCACCGACCGTCGCGGACTGCAGATCGAGATCGGCATCACGGCCGCACGCGGCTATGCGATCGACGATGAAGAAATCGTTCTGGGCGTGCGCTGCGTGGCCGCGCCGATCGTCGATCCGCTCGGCCGCGTGCGCGGTGCGCTGAGCGTCGCGGGGCCCGCGTATCGGCTAACGATGGCGCGGCTCGAACTGCTCGGTCCCGAGCTTGCCGACGCAGCCCGGCGGGTCGGCGCTCAACTGACCGCGACGCAAGTGGCGCGCGACAGCGACGAAGTCGCGCCCGTCAGCGACGGCTGGGCCTTTCATGGCGCGTTCCCCAACTGGTCTCAGGAGACGGGTTGTCTGTATTGGGCCGACACACTCGCGCCCGCGATCCATTGCTTCGATGGTGAGAAGGACCGCATCGTCGCGACGCTCGACGCGCCCGTCACCGCGATGCAGGACAGCGCCGAGGGTCTGATCGTCGCGCAGGGCGACCGGCATGGGCGCTATACGCCCCGCGAAGGCTGGCACGCGCTCCGCGCGGGCACCGCATGGGACGACGTTGCCATCGCGCCGCTTTGCATGGATCACAACCGCGATGTATGGGCGGCTCAGATGCGCGAGCAGCAGACCCTCGTCGGCACCATCACCGAACAAGGCCGCTTCGAGACACGCTGGACCTTCCACGAACCCATCACCGCGATGACCTGGGACGCGAGCGGTGAAGTCGCCTTCGCGATCGCACCCGATTCGGGCACGATCTTCACGATGACGGCGCAATCGTCGTCGGTGCGGCGTTTTGCGTCCATGCCCAAGGGTGCAGGCCGTCTGTGCGGTCTCGCATTCGACGACGAAGGCGGCCTCTGGACCGCGCTGCAGGAAGGCTGGAGCGTCGTGCGCTTCTCGGCGGAAGGCAATCTCGACAGGATCGTGAGCCTGCCGGTCGCCGCGCCGACCGGCATCGCTTTCGCGCGACTGAAAAACGAACCGGCGCTCTACATCACGACGGACCGTCATCTTCAGCCTATCGAATCGCTGGGCACCGCGCCCTGGTCGGGTTATTTGCTGAAGGTGAAAACGTCGGTGGCTGGAAGCGCCGCTGACACCGAAAGGGCTGTGTCCGCTGGCGCCTGACGCCGTTCAAAACGCGTGTCTTATGCCCATGGTCAGACCGAGCTGATTCGATGTCGAAGAAGGCGTGAAACCATAGATCGCCGCGACCGCCTTCACGTTGCGCGAGTCCGTGCCCGACGCATGCTGATAGATGCCGACGCCCACGGCCACTCCGGCCCGCTATACTCGACCGCAATCGCAATGTTTTCCCGATTCGCGTCTACCACGCTCCAAGGCAACGCATGCGACACGCCGTGTAGCGTATGCGGCTTAGCGTTCGGATGCGCGGGCAAATCGAAGATCGCGTTACCGAAGCTCAGACGCGCGTTTTCGATTCTGTTCGAATAAGGCACCAGGGGTTACGCACCGGCGCGCGGCCACGCGAGCGGATCGAACTCACGATCGCGAAGCGGCACGAGAATGTCCACATCGTCGGCGCGCAGACACGCAACACGCCCGCCCCATTGCGGCACGACTTCCAGCCGCAGCACGTCATTTTCCAGAACGATCCGCTCCGCTTTGTGCATTCGTTTCCCCCTATCGCGCGCGCACGAATCGTGTGACGACAGCTTCGTCCGGCGACAAGCCGATGCCGGGCTCATCGAGAAGATCGAACGCGGGGCCGCGGCGAATCGACGAGAGGTCGATCAACTCCGCCGCCGGCTTCACATACAGATATTCCAGTTGCAATGTGGAAAACGCGATAGCGAGATGCAGCGTCGCAAGAAAGCCCGGACCGAAATACGGCGAGTGCGGCAACACGCCGACGTCGCGCTTTTGTGCTTCTCGCGCGATATTGACGAATTCCGTCACGCCGCCGACCTTGCTCACGCTGGGCTGAATGTAGTCGACCGCGCCCGCATCCATCGCGTGTCTGAACTGGACCTCGGTGCACCAGTTTTCGCCTGCCGCGATCGGCACGCCCCGCGCACGCAAGGACGCGAGCGCGGCGAAATCCTCCGGCGGAAAAATCGGCTCCTCGACCCATGTGATGCGATCGTGCTTGGCCAGCGCATCGACGTTGGCGCGCGCGACGTCGCGCTCCCAGCCACAATTCACATCGATGGAGATACCGGCGCGGCCCGCCACCGTGCGATGGCACGCATCGATCACTCGCATGTCGGCCTCGTGCAGCTTGATGTCCTCATAGCCTTCATCAAGCGCCTGCGCGCAGATCGACGAAGCCATCTCCGGCGTCCCGTATCGCACGAGACTCGCATACGTGGTCAGCGTCCTTTTATTGCTGGCGCCGAAGACACTAAAAAGCGGAACGCGCCGACGTTTGGCGAGCAGATCCCACAGCGCCATGTCGACGCCAGAGATCGCGAATGTCGTGATGCCATAGCGGCCGAACAGATGCAGTTGTTGCTGCGTGCGACGATTCCATTCCTCGATGGATGCGATCTCCGCGCCTTCGAGCAGCGGCTTGATGCGCGCCTCGATCACCGAAGCCGTCGCATCCGCGATGAAATAGCCGAACGCCTCGCCCCAGCCGACATTGCCATCCGTATCTTCGACGCGCACGAGCACCGTTTCCAGCGAATGCCACGTGAGCGGCGTGATCGTTTTCGCAGGTCCGCCGTCCTCGAACGGAATCTCGACCACGCGAACCTGAACAGATCGAATCTTCATGAAATCCTCTATGCGTACATCGAATTGTTTGGTCAGACTGCCGCGGTCAGCGCGCGCGCCTCGCTGCGCGGCCCGACGAAGATCGCGAGAATGAACGCGCCGACTACACCGAGCGAGCCCGCCAGCACGAACGCGCTCGCATAGCTGCCTGTGCCCTGGATCAGAAAGCCCGTGACCGCCGGGCCGACGATGCCCGAGACGTTCGCGAGTCCGTGCATGAAGCCGCTCGCGGTGCCGACCTGATGGCGCGGCACGCTGTCCTGAATGATCGCCCAGTAGGCGGGCGCGGCGAGCATCAGAAAGCCGATGGCGACCGTCATCAGGCTGACCGCCGATGTCACGCTGTCGGCCGTGCCGGTGAAACCGATGCAGACCGCCGCGATCAAGAGCGAACTGACCAGCACGACCTTGCGCGAAAAGAACTGCTTGCCGGTCTTGCGGAAAATCGCATCGACCAGAAAGCCGCCGCCGAGAAAGCCGAGCGCGCCGAAAATCCACGGCAGTGACGAGACCAGACTCATGTCCTTGAGGCTGATGCCTTTCGCATCGACGAGATAAGTGGGAAACCAGGTGATGACGACCTTGTTGGCGGTCGCGGAGTTGGGGCCTTCGCCCGCGCCGAAGAAGATGCGCACCGCGAACAGCGACCAGAAGCCCGAAACCAATGCCGTCATCGCGCACATGACGGACCAGAAGCTCATCGAGCAGACGAGCACTTTTTTCGAGCCAAAACGATCCGAAAAATATCCGCCGAGAAAATTGAAGAGCGCATAGCCGACCGAAAAGGACGCGAAGATCAATCCTTTATCTGCGGCGCTCAGATGAAAATCGCGCGACATGAATGGCATCGCGATGGACAACGCTGCACGGTCGATGTAGTTGATCACAATCGCCAATAGCAGCATGACGAGAATCACTGTCCGGTACTTGCTCGTTCGATTGGGCACATCCGTCTCCTGCATGTGTCGTGTTCGTTCGGCGAACGCACTGAAAACCGCACCGAAGAACACACAACACGCTCGCAACGAGCGGCGCGCGTTTCGGGTGAGTGCATCTTAGGAACACGCGGATGCGACGCCAGCCGAGGGATTACCCTCGGCGGCAATTGACAGTTCCGTATGCTGAGACTCGCGCCTGACGAGACGGATCGTCGCGCGTCAGGACTCGACCGCGCGCGTGCCGACGCCCGCGCGCCGGGACGGCATGAAATACCACACGGCCGCAAGCGCCTGCATCACGACCAGTCCCATCCACACGACCTGATGCGCGATCGCCGGATAGTGCCCGTCCACTGCGGGCCATCGCGCGAGCACCGCACCGATGGCGATCTGCGCGACGAAGATGCCCGCGAAGATCACGAGCGTGAAGGTCGTATTGACGCGTCCGATCAGGCGGGCCGGGAAGTACTCCGCGAGCACCGCATAGGTCAGGATGCCGGTGCTGCCGAACGCGCCGTACGCGGCCCACAGCAGCGGCTGCGGCAACGGCACGCGCGCGGCGAGCAACGCCTGCACGATCACGTACAGGACCATGGTCACGCCGGAGAACAACTGCACGCTCACTCCGCGCCGCTCGAACACGCGCGCGAGCGCACCGAAGCACAGATTGCCGACGATGAACGCGCCGCCGAGCACCGACACCATCAGGCCGGCGCGCGCCGCGACATCGCCCGTGCCGGCGGGCGCCACGTCGCGCAGGAACGCGCCGATCCACAGCGACTGCATCGCGAAGAACACGGCCTGCGTGAGCCCGGAGAACGTCGCGGTCTTCCAGAACGCGCGGCTGCGCAGGATATGGAGCGTGCCCTTGAACTGATCGAGCACGCTCGCCTTCGACTCGGCCGAGCGCACCGTCGGCGCGCCTAGCCAGATGATCGCGGCGACGCCTGTCGTGACGACCGCGAGACCGATGCTCACCGCGCGCCACGGCGCGATCGTCAGCAGCCACGACAGCGGCGCGCCGACGGCCACGCCGCCGAGCCCGCCCAGCGCCATCACGATGCCGTTGACGAAGGTCAGTTGCGCGATGGGAAAGTGCTGCGCCGTCGCCTTGAACGCGCCGCCGAGACAGACCGAAACGCCCACGCCGACCAGCAGACGTCCAGCCGTCAAACCCGCCATGCCGTGCGAAAGCCCGAAGAGCAGCGAGCCCGCCGCCGCGAACAGCAGCATGCACGCGGTCACGCGACGCGCGCCGAAATGGTCGAGCAGCACGCCCGCCGGAATCTGCGCCCCGGCGAAGCCCAGGAAATAGACGCTCGTGAGCGTGCCGAGATCGGTCGCCGTGAAGCCCAGCTCGCGTGACAGGAACGGCGCGAAGCCGAGATTGACGCCGCGAAAGAGGTAGGAGATGAAATAGCCGAGCGCGAAAACGGCCAGTACGCGAAGTCTGAGTGCGGTCATGGTGCGGGCGATGCGTAAAAAGCGGAACGTACCTAAGTAGGCAATTATTGGCGAAAACCGCCCGACCATGCCAACGAGAGATTTACGACGCGATTGTGAGTAGAATTTGACGTCATGTCCCGGTCCATTCCTCCATTGCAGGCGCTACGCGCGCTAGAAGCCGCCGCGCGACGGCGCAGCTTCAGTCGAGCCGCTGAAGAATTGCATTTGACGCACAGCGCGGTGAGTCATCATTTGCGCGCGCTCGAGGCCGAGCTGGGCGTCGATTTGTTCAAGCGCGTCGGCAGCCAGATGATCCCCACGGCGGCGGGCGCGCAGCTCGCGGACCGCGTACGCCGCAGCCTCGAGGACCTGCGCGACGCGCTCGACGCCACGCGCCCCGGCGTCAATGGCGTGACGCGCCTGGAGTTGAGCGTCATGTCCGACTTCGCATCGGTGTGGCTGATTCCGCGCCTGCCCGACTTTCACGAACGCTATCCCGATGTCGACCTCTCGCTGCATACGCATGCCGCCGTGACGCCGCCTGATCCCTATCCGTTCGACATTGGCATCTGGCATCGGCGCGTGGAAGCGCCCGGCTTTCAGATTCGCAAGCTGCTCGACGATCAGGTCGTCGCCGTGTGCAGTCCGGCGTTGCTCGCGCGCTATCCGGACTTCCGTCCCGAGATGCTGGCCAGCATGCCGCTGCTGCGCTTTTCGCGGCGCGGCTGGCGGGATTTTTTCGAGGCGGCGGGCGTGAACGGGACGGAGCCCGAACGCGGCCCGATCTTCGACGACGCGGGCCTGTTGCTGCGGGCGGCCATCAGCGGCCAGGGAGTCGCGACCGCGCGCATGCAGTTGGCGCGCGACTTCATCGAACGCGGGGAACTGGTGCAACTCGGTTCGGTGCGCGTGCCCGCCTCGCTCGACTACTACTTCACGTGGCGCGACGGACATCCGCGCGAGGCGGCCATCGCGCAGTTTCATCGCTGGATCAAGGGGCAGCTTGCGGGATAGCCGCAGGATTGAATGCCGGGGTGAATGGCAAAGCTATTTGCCGAGGCGCGTGGGTTCGACGGTTAGTTGCGTGTTATCGTTTGCGAAATTTTAGTTAGATATCCGATTCAACTGTCATCCTCCAGCAAGGACTCGATCGGCACCGTAAGCTTCACGAACGGCGTGCGGATCACGATATAGCTGAAGTATTTCTCGATCCCGACATTGCGATCGACGAGCTTCTCGATCACTTCCTGATAGTGCCCGATGTCCTTGACGAGAAACTTCAGCAGGTAGTCGTAACCACCGCTCACGAGATGACATTCGGTGACTTCGTCGAGGTCGCGCAGATTCGCTTCGAACCTTATGAAGTCCTCGCGCCGGTGATCGTGCAGCATGATCTCGGTGAAGACCGTCACGGTGCTGGTCAGCTTCGCGAGATTGAGATGCGCGCCATAACCCGAGATGATGCCCGCCGCTTCAAGACGCTTCACGCGCTGCAGACAGGGGCTTGCGGACAGCCCGACGAGTCCGGCGAGATTCGCGTTCGTCATGTTGCCGTTCTTCTGAAGCTCGGCAAGTATCCGGATGTCGATGCGGTCCAGCTTCTGTCGGTTATTCATAGCGTGATCGATTGCGCTGCCGTGTCATCCACGGGCGAGTTCTTCGTGATGCGCCTGAACCAGTTGAGCCATGCTCGTGAACTTGAAATCGACGGCGGGTTCCGTGAACGTCCTCACGGTCGCGCCGAAGCCGCGCTGCTCGAAGCGCCGGAAGATCCAGCAGGAACGCAGCCCGAATTGCGCCGCGGGCTGATGATCGTGATAGTTGCTGTCGGCGATGTGCAGCGTCTCTGCCTTGTCGATGCCGAGCGCGGACAGCACCTCGAACAAGTAATCGAAGTTGCGGCGCGACGGCTTGTACGAGCCGACGTCCTCCGCCGTCACGACGGCATCGAATTCTACTGCCAGCTTTTCATTGCTGCGCATGAAGCTGGCATTGTCGACATTGGAAACGACCACGAGCCTGAAATACTTCTTCAGGTATTGAAGCGTGCTCGCGGAGTCGGGGAACGCGGGCCAGTCGCCCACCGTTTGCCCGTAGGCGACTGCCTCGTCCGACGTATGCGCTACACGCCACTCTTCCGCGAGCCGTTTGTACACCACGGCAAGCAGCCGGTCGTATGGCATCTCGGGTGTCATCCGCTGCTGATGCGCTTCGTGCCGCGCATGCGCTTCGAGCACCTCGTCGCGCGTGATCGATGGATCGAGCCGCGCCGTCAGCGAGGCGAGGCCGGCGGCGATCCCGGCCTCCCAGTCGATCAGCGTGCCATAGCAATCGAAGGTGAGCGCCTTGAACCCGGTCAGTCTCATGAGCCCGAGCGCTTCGCGAGCGCCTCCTGATGCGCGCGCACCAGATCCGCCATGCTGTTGAAGCGGAAGTCGATCTTCGGCTGCGCGCCGGGATCCATGGTCGCGCCGAAACCCTGCTGTGCGTGCCGGCGAAAGATCCAGCACGAAGCCAGGCCGAATTCGTTCGCGGGCTTGTGATCATGAAAAAGGCTTTCGGCGGTATGCAGAATCTTGTCTTTCGTGATGCCGCGTTCGCCGAGCTTGCCGATCATGTATT
Source organism: Caballeronia hypogeia (assembly GCF_001544875.2). GTDB lineage: Bacteria > Pseudomonadota > Gammaproteobacteria > Burkholderiales > Burkholderiaceae > Caballeronia > Caballeronia hypogeia. Next base: position 172,968 of record NZ_FCOA02000005.1, on the reverse strand, counting down.
CGAAGTTGCGCGGCGACGGCTTGTACGAACCGACATCCTCCGCCGTATAGATCGCATCGAACTCGACTTGCAGCTTTGCGTTGCTATACGCGAAGCTCTCGTTGTCCACGTTCGACAGAATCACCAGCTTGTAGTGCTTCTTCAGGTATTGCAGCGAGCTTGCCGAGTCCTCGAAGGCGGGCCAGTTGCGAATTGAACGGCCGTACGCGACACATTCCTCATGCGTATGCGACACGCGCCACTCTTCCGCCAGCCGCTTGTACACGATGGGCAGCAGATCCTGATAACGCTTGAACGGCGTATAGCGCTGCTGCGACGACTCATGCCGCGCATGCGCTTCCAGCACCTGATCGCGCGTGATCCCGGGCTCGACGCGCGCAAGCAGGGGCCGCAGCCCTTCGAAGATGCCGGACTCCCAGTCGATCAAGGTGCCGTAGCAGTCGAAAGTCAGTGTGTCGAAGTCGGTGAGTTCCACGGTCGCTCCTGTCTTGGTCGGATTGGAGTTCACAGTGTAGGGAGGGCGCACGGCAACCAGAACTTTTCTTGCCCTGGGCGTCAGCAGCTTCTATCGTTGACGCGGAGTGCGACAGCAGATTCTACCGGCCCGCTCTTCTGGTTTTCCCTCTCGACCTGAAGTCATCGTAGGTATTTTTCATTGCTTGTTTGGAAACCAGAATTCTTTTACATTGGTATTTTTAAAAACCAGTCAGGAGGCCACTCATGCGTTATCCCGTCATTGCGATCGCCGCCGCAGCGGCGTTCGGCGCCGCCGCATCGGTAGGCGCGCAGGAAGTCGTCACCTTCGGTCACTCCGCGCCGCTTACCGGCCCGCAGGCGCCGAATGGCAAGGACAACGAGAATGGCGCCAAACTGGCCATCGAAGAACTGAACAAACAGGGCATCAAGATCGGCGGCAAGAGCGTCACCTTCAAGCTGGATTCGCAGGATGATCAGGCGGACCCGAAGGTCGGCGTGCAGGTCGCGCAGAATCTCGCCGATCACAACGTGCTCGCCGTGCTTGGCCCGTATAACTCCGGCGTGGCGATTCCGGCCTCGCGCATCTACAACAACGCGGGCATTCCGCTGCTGCCGGTCGCGTCGAACCCCGCGCTGACGAAGCAGGGTTTCAAGAACATATTCCGTATCGGCGCGAGCGACGAGCAGCTCGGCGGCACCATGGGCGAATTCGCCGCGAAGACGCTGAAGGCGAAGACCGCCGCCGTCATCGACGACCGCACCGCGTACGGCCAGGGCGTCGCGGAGCAGTTCACGAAGCAAGCGAAGGCGAACGGCATCCAGATCGTCGACCAGCAGTTCACGAACTCGCAGGCCACCGACTTCCTCGGCATTCTCACGGCGATCAAGGCGAAGAATCCGGACGTGATCTTCTTCGGCGGCTATGCATCGCAGGGCGCGCCGATGGCCAAGCAGATGAAGCAGCGCGGCATTCGCGCGAAGCTGCTCGGCGGCGACGGGATCTGCTCGGCCGACATGGGCAAGGTCGCGGGCGAGGCGGCTTCCATCGTGTATTGCGCACAGGGCGGCGTAGCGCTCGACAAGACCGCCGAAGGCCGCGAGTTCCTGAAGAAGTATCACGACGCGTATCACACCGACACGCAGGTCTACGGCGTCAATTACTACGACGGCGTCAAGATGCTCGCCGACGCCATGGTCAAGGCCGACACCACGACCGACAAGGCCAAGCTCATCGCGCAGCTCGCGAAGGAGAAATACAAGGGCGTGGCGGGCACCTATTCGTTCGATGCCAACGGCGACCTGCAAGGGGCGCCTACGACCGTGTACATGATCCGCAACGGCCTGCCCGTGCCCTACGCTCAATAAACCGGATAGCGATGAAACTCACCCGATCCATCTCGACAGTCGAAGTCCACACCGGCGGCGAGCCGTTCCGCATCGTGACGAGCGGCCTGCCGCGCCTGCCCGGCGACACCATCGTGCAGCGCCGCGCATGGCTGAAGGAAAACGCCGACGACATTCGCCGCGCGCTGATGTTCGAGCCGCGCGGCCACGCCGACATGTACGGCGGCTATCTCACCGAGCCGGTATCGCCGGGCGCGGACTTCGGCATCATCTTCCTGCACAACGAGGGCTATAGCGATCATTGCGGACACGGCGTGATCGCGCTCGCGACGGCGGCCGTCGAGCTGGGCTGGGTGCAGCGCACGAGCCCGGAAACGCGCGTGGGCATCGACGCGCCGTGCGGCTTCATCGAAGCGTTCGTAAAGTGGGATGGCGATCACGCGGGCGGCGTGCGCTTCGTGAACGTGCCGTCGTTCATCTGGAAGCGCGACGTGACGGTGGACACGCCGAGCTTCGGTAAAGTGACGGGCGATATCGCGTATGGCGGCGCGTTTTATTTTTATGCCGATGGCGCGCCGCACGATCTGCCGGTGCGCGAAGCATCCGTGGAGAAGCTGATCCGCTTCGGCGCCGAAGTGAAGGAAGCGGCCAACAAGGCGTATCCGGTCGCGCATCCGGACATTCCCGAGATCAATCACATCTACGGCACGATCATCGCGAACGCGCCGCGCCACCCGGGATCGACGCAGGCGAACTGCTGCGTGTTCGCCGATCGCGAGGTCGACCGCTCGCCCACCGGCTCGGGCACGGGCGGGCGCGTCGCGCAGCTTTATCTGCGTGGCGAGCTCGGCGCGAACGAGACGCTCGTGAACGAGTCGATCGTCGGAACGATCTTCAAGGGACGTGTGCTGAAGGAAACCACGGTGCACGACATTCCCGCTGTCATTCCGGAAATAGAAGGCAACGCGTATATCTGCGGCTTCGCGAACTGGATCATCGACGAACGCGATCCGCTGTCGTACGGCTTCCTCGTCCGATAGGGCGCGTTCAGCTCGGCGTCACGTCGCGCTTCACACGATGAATGTGTTGCTCGACGTAGAACGCCGCAGCGTCCGCGTCGCCGCACACGATGGCTTCATAGATCAGCCGATGCTCGGCGACATAGAGCCTGATGCGGCCCGGATCATGAATGCCGTCGTCCTTCACGCGCTTCCACAGCGACTGGTCCATGGTCTGCGCGATCTCGTCCGCGAGTTTCGCGAGCAGCGCGTCGCCGGTCATGACGGCAAGCTGCCGGTGAAAGAGCCGGTCGCTGTTGTTCCATAACGCGAGTTCGTCCGCATCGGCGACATTGGTGAGCGTTTCCATCTGCGCGAGGTAGTGCTCCGCGAGTTCGTCGCGCTGCTTGCGGGCGGCGGCGCGGCGCGCGATGGCAGGCTCCAGGATCAGGCGCACGTCGAGCGTCGCGGACGGGCTGAAGTCGGCGGGCAGTTCGGCCGATGCGGCGGCGCTGGCGAGGATTTGCGGCGCGTTCGGACAGACGTAGGTGCCCGAGTTGCGCCGCGTCACGACGAGTCCTTCGTTCTGCAACGAGCCGATCGCCTCGCGCACCGCAGGCCGTCCTACGCCGAACAGCGCAGCCAGGTCACGCTCGGACGGCAGGCGCGCGTCGGGCAGGAAGCGGCCCGTGCGGATTTCTTCGCGGATCTTGTCCGACACCTGCTCGTATATCTGAAGCGGGCGGAAATCGCGGGGGAAGTCGTGGCGGGCGGAGGCCATGATGCGGGTGTCGAGACGTTGGGCAATGTGGTTTCAAATATACCACTTTGATGAAAATCCGGCACAGTGTGAACGGACCAAAAGCGGCTGTATAGCGACCGCAACACCAGCGGCAATGCACATTTGTGCACGTTTACATTCTTGTTCATGCGCGATATGCTGTGCAGATGAACGACGACATCCCCCTCGCCCGCCGCGACGAAATAGCGAGCCGGCTCGCGCAAGGCCAGTCCGTGGTCGCTGCTGCGCTCGCCATCGAATTCAATATTTCGGAAGACGCCATCCGCCGCGATCTGCGCGCGCTGGCCGCCGAAGGACGCTGCCGCCGCGTCTATGGCGGGGCGCTGCCGATCACGCCCGCCTCCGCGCCCATGGCACGCCGCATGGACCTGGCGCGCGAACGCAAGGCGGCGTTGGCGCGCGCGGCGGTCCCCCTCGTCGGCCGCGGCGAACTCCTGTTCCTCGACAGCGGCAGCACCAATCTCGCGCTCGTCGATCTGCTGCCCGAGGACGCCGAACTCACCGTGGCGACCAACTCCATCGACATCGCCGCGGCCGTGCTGCACCGCTCCGACCTGCAACTCATCATGATCGGCGGCGCAGTCGATCCGGCCGTGGGCGGCTGCGTCGATGCGAGCGCCGTGCAGAGCGTCGCGCAACTGAATATCGACCGATGCTTCATCGGCTCTTGCGCGATCTCGTCGAAGAATGGCATCGGCGCATTCGGTCTCGCCGACGCCAGCTTCAAACGCGCGGCCCTCGCCGCGAGCGAGCACAGCGTGGTGCTCGCCCTGAGCGACAAGTTCGACGCCCGCGCGCCGCATCGCGTTGCCGCGATCAGGTCGATCGAAAGCGTGGTGGTCGAATCGGACCTGCCGGACGCGGCGCGTGCGGCCTTGTCGAAAGCCGGCCCATCGATTTTGACGGCTCAGGCGCCGGTCAGCTCATGAGCGCCCGCTCGATTCCCGCAAAGCCGCCCGCGACGGCATCCGCCCAGCCGGGCGCGCGCTTCGCCACGCGCCTCGCGTTCCTCGTGGCGGGCTTCGGCGTCTCGTGCTGGGCTCCGCTCGTGCCCTTCGCCAAGGAGCGGCTGGGCGTCGATGAAGGCACGCTCGGCCTCCTGCTGCTGTGCATCGGCGTAGGCTCGGTGATCGCGATGACGCTCACCGGCGCGCTCAGCGCGCGCTTCGGCAGCAGGCCGATCATCGTCGCGGGCGGATGCGGGCTCGCCCTGATCCTGCCGCTTTTGACGGTGGCGGCCACGCCGCTCACGCTGGGCGTCGCGCTGCTCGCGTTCGGCGCGTTTCTCGGCTCGCTCGATGTCGCGATGAACATTCACGCGGTCGAGGTCGAGCGCGCCGAAGGCCGGCCGCTGATGTCGGGCTTTCATGCGCTGTTCAGCGTCGGCGGCTTCGCGGGCGCGACCTCGATGACCTTCCTTCTTTCGATGCACATCGAAGCGCTCGCGAGCACCGCGCTCTGCGCCGCGCCGATGCTCGGCGCGATCGCCGTCGCGCGCGGGCGCCTGATCGAAACGGCGCAGGCCAGCGACGCTCCGCTGTTCGCGTGGCCACGCGGCATCGTGCTGATGCTGGCCGGGCTCGCCGCGATCACCTTTCTCGTCGAAGGCGCGCTGCTCGACTGGGGCGCGCTGCTGCTGACCAGCACCGGTCTGGTCGCGTCCGCGCAGGGCGGGCTCGGCTACATGTTCTTCTCCATCGCGATGACCGCGGGACGTCTCGGCGGCGACGCGCTGACCGCGCGCATCGGCGATCGCTCGACCATGTTCTGGGGAGGCGTGCTCGCAATTGCCGGCTTCGTCGTCCTGCTCACCGCGCCGGGCGCCCCGATCGCGCTGGGCGGGTTCCTGCTGATCGGCCTCGGCGCATCGAACGTCGTGCCGGTGCTGTTCCGGCGCGCGGGCTCGCAACGCGCGATGCCATCTACGCTCGCCGTCGCCGCGATCACGACGACCGGCTATGCGGGACATCTCGTGGGCCCGGCGGGCGTGGGTTTCATCGCAAAAGGTGTGGGTTTGCCGGGCGCATTCTGGCTGCTCGCGGCGCTGCTCTGTCTCGTTCCGGTCTGCGCCCGCGCGGTGACGACGGAACGATCCTGAGGGCAATGCTCATGCACATCGCTCATATCGCAGTGTGGACCCGCGATCTGATCGCCGCCGCCGAATTCTGGCGTCGATATTTCCACGCGGAGATTGGCGACACGTATCGAAGCGCGCGACGGCCAGGCTTCGTTTCCTGCTTCGTCACCGTGCCCGGCGAGCGCGCCAGCATCGAACTGATGAGCGCGCCGTGGATCGCTGACGCGTCCGCAACGGAACACGCCGGCTGGGACCATCTCGCGATCTCGCTGGGAAGCCGCGCCGCGGTCGATGAAATGGCCGCGCGCTGCCACGCCGACGGCTTGCTGGTTTCCGCCCCGCGCACCACCGGCGATGGTTTCTATGAGGCCGTGATCGCCGCACCGGACGGCACGCGCATCGAGATCACCGCATAGTCACGCGCGAACGCGCCCAGTCAGCGTCGCGCGCCAGAGCGACGAACGCCGCGAGATAGTCGATGCTCCTGTCCGACTCGCGCATGCCGAGATATATCTTCTTCGCGATGCCCTTCTTGCCGAGCTTGACCGGCGTGATCGGCATGCGGTCCGCGTACTCTTCCGCGAGCCAGCGCGGCAATGCCGCGACGCCCCGGCCGCTCGCGACCATCTGCATCATGATGTCGGTCGTTTCGATCACCTTCTGACGTTTCGGCACGACATTGGCCGGCGTGAGGAATCGCGTGAAGATGTCCAGCCGATCCGTCTCGACCGGATAAGTGATGAGCACTTCCGACGCAAGCTGCTCCGGCACGACATGAGGCACGCTCGCCAGCGCATGCGCGTCGGCCACGACCAGCACCTGCTCGTAATCGAACACGGGCTCGAAGCGCAAGCCCGCTTTCTTGAGCGGATCGGGCGTGACGAGCACGTCGATATCGAAACCGAAAAGCGCGCCGATGCCGCCGAACTGGAAGCGCTGCTTCACATCGACATCGACGTCGGGCCAGCGCGCGAGATAAGGCGACACCACCTTGAGCAGCCACTGATAGCACGGATGACATTCCATGCCGATGCGCAACGTGCCGCGCTCGCCCTGCGCGTACTGCTTCATGCGCAATTCCGCCAGTTCGAACTGCGGCAACAGGCGGTTCGCGAGACCGAGCAGATAGCGCCCCGCCTGCGTGAGACGCATGCTGCGCCCTTCGCGCGTCCAGACCGCCGTGCCCAATTGCTGCTCCAGCTTTCTGACCGTGTGGCTCAGGGCCGACTGCGTAAGATTCAGCGCCTCGGCCGCCGCGGTGAGCGACCCCTGCTTCTCGACTTCACGCACGACCATGAGATGACTGCGTTCCAGCATGATCCGCCACCATGAACAAAGTTAATCGATATATGAAAACATACCATTTTTATTCATACATCGAAAATCCTATCATCGACGGTGAATCATCTTCAATGGACAAGAACGCACGATGGCCACCACACACAATCTCGGATTCCCGCGCATTGGCGCCCGCCGCGAACTGAAATTCGCGCTCGAAGAATACTGGAAAGGCGAATCGTCGCGCGAGCAACTGAAGGCCGCGGGAGCGGCGCTGCGCGCGCGTCACTGGAACGATCAGGCGCGGCTCGACTACGTGCCCGCGGGCGATTTCGCGTTCTACGATCAGGTGCTCGACATGAGCTTCACGCTGGGCAACCTGCCCCAGCGCGTGCGCGACTTTCATGGCGATGCGCTCGACAACTACTTCCGCGTCGCGCGCGGCCGCTCGGCCACGCACGGAGAACAACACGCCGCGTGCTGCGGCGGCGTGGCCGCGGGCGAGATGACCAAGTGGTTCGATACGAACTATCACTACATCGTCCCCGAGTTCGACGCGAACACGCAGTTCACGCTCGATGTCTCGCGTCTGGTCGAACAGATCGGCGAGGCGCGCGCGCTCGGCGTGAACGCGAAGCCGGTGATCATCGGTCCGGTGACGTATCTGTGGCTCGGCAAGGCCAAGGACGACTCCGACAAGCTCGCGCTGTTGCCGCGCCTTCTGCCGGTGTACGCAGCCTTGCTCGATCACTTCGCGGCGCAAGGCGTGGACTGGGTGCAGATCGACGAACCCGCGCTCGTCACCGAACTCGACGCCGAGTGGCGCGATGCGTTCGTGACCGCCTACGACGCGCTCTCGGCCCGTCGCGTGCGCCTGCTGCTCGCGACGTACTTCGGGCAGTTGCAGGACAATCTCGCGCTCGCCTGCAAGCTGCCGGTCGATGGCCTGCACATCGACGCGATCAACGCACGCGATGAAATCGGCGATGCCGTCGCGCATCTGCCGGACACGGCGGTGCTGTCGGTGGGCGCGATCAACGGCCGCAACATCTGGAAGAGCGATCTGAACGCCACGCTGGAATGGCTCGAGGCTCTGCACGGCCAACTCGGCTCGCGTCTCTGGATCGCGCCGTCCTGCTCGCTGCTGCACGTTCCGGTCGATCTGACGAGCGAAGCGAACCTCGACGCTGAAATCAAATCCTGGCTCGCCTTCGCGCTGCAAAAACTCGATGAACTCCGTGTGCTCGCCGATGCGCTGAACCACGGTCGCGCATCCGTTGCCGATGCGCTCGCCGCGAACGCCGCCGCCATCGAAAGCCGCCGCGCGTCGACGCGCGTGCATAGCGCGGCGGTGAAGGCGGCCATCGCGCGCATCGATGCGTCGCTGGGTCAGCGAAAGAGCAGCTACGAAACACGCGCAAGCGCACAGGCGGCCATTCTCGGCCTGCCCGCGTTTCCGACGACGACCATCGGCTCGTTCCCGCAAACGGGTGAGATTCGCCACGCGCGCAGCCGCTTCAAGAGCGGCGAGCTCGATGCCGCCGGCTATCGCGCCGCGATGGAGCGCGAAATCACGCGCGCCGTGCGGGAACAGGAAGCGCTGGGCCTGGACGTGCTCGTGCATGGCGAAGCCGAACGTAACGACATGGTCGAATACTTCGGCGAACAGCTCGATGGCTATGCGTTCAGCCAGTTCGGCTGGGTGCAGTCGTACGGCTCGCGTTGCGTGAAGCCGCCGATCCTGTTCGGCGACATCAGCCGCCCGAAAGCGATGACCGTCGAGTGGATCGCCTACGCGGCGGCGCAGACCAGCAAGCCGATGAAAGGCATGCTGACCGGTCCGGTCACGATCCTCAACTGGTCGTTCGTGCGCGACGATCAACCGCGCTCCGTGTCGTGCAATCAGCTCGCGCTCGCGATCCGCGAGGAAGTGCTCGATCTGGAGAAGGCCGGCGTGCGCGTGATTCAGATCGACGAAGCGGCGCTGCGCGAAGGCCTGCCGCTGCGCCGCTCGCAGTGGGGCGAGTATCTGCGCTGGGCGGTGGAATCGTTTCGAATCACCGCGAACGGCGTGCGCGACGACACGCAGATCCACACGCACATGTGCTACTCGGAGTTCAACGACATCATCGCGTCGATCGCCGGGATGGATGCCGATGTCATCACCATCGAAACGTCGCGCTCGGACATGGAACTGCTCGACGCGTTCGACGACTTCAACTATCCGAACCAGATCGGGCCGGGCGTGTACGACATTCACTCGCCGAACATCCCGAGCCAGGAGCACATCGTCGATCTGATGAGGAAGGCGGCGGAGCGGATTCCCGCCGAACGTCTGTGGGTGAATCCGGATTGCGGGCTCAAGACGCGTCAGTGGGAAGAAGTGATTCCCGCGCTCAGGAACATGGTCGCGGCCGCGCGGAGCCTGCGACAGTCCGCGTGATCCAGACGGAGAACGAGAGCCCGCCGCGGCAGGCTCTCATCACCGATATCAGCCCTGCACGAACGCGAGCAGGTCAGCGTTGAGCACGTCGGCGTTGACCGTCAGCATGCCGTGCGAAAAACCGGGATACGTCTTGAGCGTCCCGTTCGCGAGCAGCTTGATGGACTTGAGGGCGGCGTCGGCGATCGGCACGATCTGATCGTCTTCGCCATGCAGCACGAGCGTCGGCACCGTGATCGCGCGAAGGTCTTCCGTCTGGTCCGTTTCCGAGAACGCCTTGATGCCTTCGTAATGCGCCTTCGCGCTGCCCATCATGCCCTGCCGCCACCAGTTCTGGATCACGCCCTGATGAACGGTCGCGCCGGCGCGATTGAAGCCGTAGAACGGACCTGCGGGAACATCGACGAAGAACTGCGCGCGGTTGTCGGCGAGCGCACGGCGAAAGCCGTCGAACACTTCGATCGGCAAGCCTTCCGGGTTGCCCTCGGTCTTCAGCATGAGCGGAGGCACCGCGCTGACCAGCACGGCCTTCGCGACGCGTCCGGCCGGCTGACCGTGTTTCGCGACATAGCGGGCCACCTCGCCGCCGCCCGTCGAATGGCCGATGTGCACGGCGTTGCGCAAATCCAGAGCTTCGACGACGGCGAAGGCATCGGCGGCGTAGTGGTCCATGTCGTGCCCGTCCGCGACTTGCGACGAACGGCCATGGCCGCGACGGTCATGCGCGACCACGCGATAACCCTTCTGCACGAAGAACAGCAGTTGCGCGTCCCAGTCGTCGGACGACAGAGGCCAGCCATGATGGAAGACGATCGGCTGGGCGTCCTTCGGGCCCCAGTCCTTGTAGAAGATCTCGACATTGTCTTTCGTGGTCACGTACGGCATGGTCCTTTCCTTATGGGTTGATCGAGCGTTGGCAAAGCATCATCATCCGGCGCCCGTGTTACAGAAGACACCGAAGTCACGTCAAACAGGCAGTACGGGGAGAATACGGAGACCCGCCTTGCGGCGGAATAGCGCCGCATGCAAAGCATCGTTGCAGTAGCGCACTGTACGGAATAAATAAAAAACGCACAGAAAGCGTGTCACGCCCTCATTGTGGCCCTCACCGTGGCCGATACCAGACCGGCTCCGACAGGTGCTCCGCGAAGTAATCCGCCAGCGCCGTGACCTTTGCCGGACGCGCGCGCGCCGACGGCGTGACGAAGTACAGGCCGCCGCGCGTCAGATGCCAGCCGGTGAGGATCGCTTCGAGGCGTCCATCGGCAAGATAATCCCCGGCGATGAATTCGGGCAGCTCGGCAATCGCGAGGCCTTCGAGCAAGGTGGGCAACAGCGCGTCGGCATTGGTCACGCGCAGCGGGCCCGCCGGTGTGACCGATTCCTCCTCGCCCGCGTCGTTCGTGAAGCGCCAGACATCGCTGCGCGCGCGATACGCGTAAGAGAGACACGCGCGGCCGTTCAACTCGCGCGGATGGCCGGGGCGGCCGTGCCGTTCCAGATATTGGGGCGATGCCACGACGAGCTGCGAAACCGGACACAGCCGGCGCGCGACCAGCGACGAGTCCGGCAACGCGGCGATGCGCAGCGCCGCGTCGAATCCCTCGGCAACGATATCGACGGTTGCATCCGATAAATGCAGATCGACGGAGACCTCGGGATAGCGTCGAAAGAAGCCGGGCAAAAGCGGCGCGACCCAGCGCAGACCGAAAGACATGGGCACGGCGAGACGCACGAGACCGCGCGGCTGCACCGACATCTCGCGCGCGGCGTTTTCGGCGGCTTCCGCTTGCCGGTAGATGTCGCCCGCGCGCTCCGCGATGGTGCAGCCGAACTCCGTCAACGCCAGTTGCCGCGACGTGCGGTTGAACAGCCTCGCGCCGAGCCGCTCCTCGAGCCGCGCGACACCTCGCGACACCGTTGCGACCGACAAGCCCGTCGCGCGCGCCGCCGCCGCGAACGAACCTTCCTGCGCCACTTTGGCGAACATCGCCAGGCCTTCGAAGTCGGGCAGCTTCGTCATTTCATTTTTGCAATGATGGTTTGCAGGCGATTCTATTTCGAAAAGCCATGGCCGTCGATATTCTCCTCTCACCGCTTCATTCAATTCCGAACGCAAAATCAATCTGGCAACGGAGAAAGATCATGGCACGCAGACTCGAAGGCAAGATCGCACTGGTTACCGGCGCAACCAGCGGCATTGGACTCGCTACCGCGAAGCGCTTCGCAGCGGAAGGCGCGCACGTTTATATCACCGGCCGCCGCCAGGCCGAGCTCGATGCGGCGGTCGCCGCGGTGAACGCAGTGGGGAGCGCGACCGGCGTGCGCGTCGATTCGTCGAAGCCCGAGCAGCTCGACATGCTGTATGAGCAGATTCGCGGCGAAAAGGGCCGGCTCGATGTGCTCTTCGCCAACGCGGGCGGCGGCACCATGCTGCCGCTCGGCGAAATCACCGAGGCGCACTATCACGACACTTTCGACCGCAATGTGAAGGGCACGCTCTTCACGGTGCAGAAGGCGCTGCCGCTGCTTGCGAAAGGCGCTTCGGTGATTCTCGCGGGATCGACCACGACTATCGAGGGCACGGCGGCCTTCAGCGTCTATTCGGCATCGAAAGCCGCGATCCGCGCCTTCGCGCGCAGCTGGATTCTCGATCTGAAGGACCGCAACATTCGCGTCAACACGATCAGCCCGGGCGCTACCAGAACGCCCGGTCTCGTGGAACTCGCAGGCCCCGATGAGGCGCAACAGCAAGGACTGCTCGACTATCTCGCTTCGCGCATCCCGATGGGGCGCGTGGGCGAGCCCGAGGAGATCGCGGGCGCCGCGCTGTTCCTCGCATCGGACGATGCGAGCTTCGTGAACGGCGCCGAACTGTTCGTCGACGGCGGGCAGGCGCAGATCTGAGTTGCAATCAATTTGCATTCGATTCCACTGAGAAAGGCAGCGCTGACGCTGCCTTTCTTTTTTTGCGCCTCAATTCCGTGCTTTCAATTGCGCGCCCGTTGATTCGTTCTTCCCGGTGAGAGGCCGGCACGAGGCGCGCGCGCCTGAGCCCCGGCCATTCCCGCAGACTGTTCCCGCTAAAGGACAGATAGCGGCGACACCAGCGATTTCCCCTGGACAACGTCCTTCTTCCGCGCCACGCGAATTTCGCGGCGAGCAGCGCCATCGACGATCGTCCGCAGCCAGGGAGTATTCACAATGGGCCATGATCGTTACATCGATATCCTCACGGCCATGTTTCTGTTCTGGAACGGCGCGCGCGTGCTGACCTACGTTCCGACCATCTTCAAACTGCTGACGACGCCCACGGATGCGCGCAGTCACAGCCTGCTCACATGGACGTGCTGGGTCCTGAGCAACGGCACATTCGCGCTGATGCTGCTGGAACGCAACGCCGGCTCGCCCGAGGCGATGTTCTGGCTCAACGCGGGCAATACGGCGATGTGCCTGATCGTCTGCGTGATCATCTTCTGCAAGCAGCGCAGGAACGGTTCGCGACGCGGGCTTCGCCGGACCTGAATCTCACGGGCTCCATTTCCGTGCGGCCGGAACCGTTGTTGCAGGTGATGCCCGCCGGTCACTGATGGCGGGCGTTGAATCGATTTCATCGCCGCCCCCGTATGCCGGACATACAGCCAGCGCGGATTGTCTCGATCGCGCGCCTCTCATACTCTGGACTGCATCGTCGCGCGTCGCGTTTTCGCGCGGCGGCCCATCGCCCGAACAGCCATTCCGGTCTATTGCAGAGCATTGGAGGAGACATGCACGACGGCTTGATTGAGGTTACCGTCTCGCGCACGTGGCAACTGGCCACGGGATATCGCGCGGTCGAATTGCAGGCGCAAACGGATACCACCCTTCCGCCCTTCGACGAGGGCGCTGTCCTCGACGTCGTGCTGGACGCGCACGCGAACCGCAGCAGAAGACAGCCGCTGCATCGCAGCGCCTCGGGACAGGGAACCTATGTGGTAGGCGTGCGCATGGCGACGGAAAGCGCTCGCGGCACGGACGACACCCTTTTTCATCCCGGCAGGCGTCTGCTCGTTCGTCCACCGGAGAGCCCGCCTCTCGCCATCGATGAACGCGCGCGCTACGTCCTGTTCGCGGGCGGAGTGGGCATCGCGACCATCGTCGGCATTGCGGAGCGTCTGGTGGAGGCGAGGAAGTCGTTCGAACTGCATCATTTCTCGCAATCTGCCGAGCGCTCGTTGTTCCGTGACGAATTGCGGGCGCTCGAGCCTTTCGGCGCGATTCGTCATCGCGTCGGACTGGGTTTCGACGAAATCGCCCGCGTGGTCGCGCACGCGCTCAGTCCCAGCGGCGCCAACGCGCAAATCTATTGCAGCGGCCCGCCAAAATTGATGGACCTGGTTCAGCTCAACGCTCGCGACTGGGTTTATCCCGGCAACGTTCACAAGATTTATCTGGGCGAGAGCGCCGTTTAGTATTTCACCGCATCAACCGGCATTCGGGCGAACGATCCGGCCACCTCTGGACAGGCCGAATCGTTCGCCTTTAACGTTTCGGAACTCCCCTCAAAGGCGTCCCTCCTCAATTTTGGAAAGTCTTTGCAAAACGCAAGGTTTTTCCAATACAATGCGCTCACGCGGTCCAGAACCGCTTCAGAGACAAACCAGGGGTCGCCGATGAGCGCCGTAGCGGAACGCATCCTTCGCGTACTGGAGGAACTCGCCAATTCACCGGAAGGCAGGACGCTGTCCGAACTCGCGAGCGCGCTGGACATGCCGGTGAGCGCCACGCATCGCCTGCTCGCCGACCTGATGGAGCAGGACTACGTGCGCAAGGACGAGCGGCGCGGCGAATTCTCCCTGACGATGAAACTGCCTTCGCTCGGACTGCGCTTCCTGAGCGCTGGCGGCGTGGTCGATGTCGCCCAGCCCATACTCGAACGTCTCGCGGCAACATCCGGAGAACTGGTCCGGCTGGCCATCGTCGATGGCGAGCAGTTGATCTACGTCGCCAAGGCGCAGGGGGCGACGCAGGGCATTCGCTACGACCCCGAAATGGGGCGCCCCGTGACGCTTTCATGCAGCGCCGCGGGCATGATCTGGCTCGCCGGAAAAACCGATGAAGAAGCCATGCGCCTGGTTTCGAAACAGGGCTTCGGCATGCCCGCCGACTTCGGCCCGCGCGCGCCGACCACCTTCAAGGCGCTGATGCCGCTGATCGAAATCGCGCGGGCGAACGGATACGCCACCACGCACGACATGTTCCTTCCGGCAATGAGTTCGATGGCGACGCCCGTGCGCGCTTCCAGTGGCGACGTGCGCGGCATCCTGATCATCGCGGGCCCGATGTCGAGACTCACCGACGAGCGCATGAGCGCGCTCGTGCCATCGCTCAAGGCGACTGCGGCGGAGCTGTCGGAAGCGAGCGGCGTGTCGCCCATGCTTCGTCGGGCGATCAAAGGCCCCAACTACGCAGTCAGCATTTCCGAATAGACCACGCCTCGTGTCCTCGCGTGCGTCGCAATCATCGACCTATTGATTAGGATGTCTTATATTTTTATCAGCTACACATAACCTGCCGCACAGGAGGAGACAATTGGAAACAGATCGCTCGATGGCCCATCGCGCAGTCAGCGCGGCGACGCTCGGCACTGCGCTGGAGTGGTTCGACTTCACACTTTATGGGTCGGTCGCCGCCACGGTATTGCCCAAGCTGTTCTTTCCCGCGATGGAGCCGGGCTCCGCGCTGCTCGCGTCGCTGGCCACCTTCAGCGTGGGGCTTGCCGCGCGCCCGCTCGGCGCGATCATTTGCGGATATTTCGGCGACAAGCTCGGCCGTCGCAACCTGATGCTCGGCACCGTATCGGTGATGGGCATTACCTCGGTGCTCATGGGACTGCTGCCCGCTTACGCGCAGATCGGCATGCTCGCGCCCATACTGCTGGTCGCGCTGCGCATCATCCAGGGCTTCGCGCTCGGCGGCGAATCCACCGGCGGCCAGTTGATGGCGCTGGAACACGCGCCCGCCGACCGGCGCGGCAAGTATTCCGGCCTCATCGGCATGTGCGCGCCGCTGAGCCAGATCCTCGCCAACGCCGTGCTGCTGTTGTTGTCCGCGACCATGAGCGCCGACGCCTTCGCGAGTTATGGCTGGCGCATTCCCTTCGTGATGAGTTTCCTGCTCGTGCTGGTGGGCATCTACATCCGGCTGCGCGTTTCCGAAACGCCCGCATTCGTGAAAATGCAGCAGTCCGTGGTCGCGACGGTCGGCAGCCCGCTCAGGGACGCCTTTCGCCTGCACTACAAGACCATCATCCGGATGATGCTGTTCTTCTGCGGACCGACAGCGCTGTTTTGGTCGCGCTGGTCGCCGCGCTGAATGTGCTCTCGTTCTGCATGATCGCGATCGGACCGGAAACGGCAGGCATCGACATGAACCGTATCGATTCCGCCGGCGATGTCGTCGGCGAGAGCGATACGAACGCGCGCCAGGCGACTTACTGATCAGGCGCACGATCGAACTCAATCGAACCATAGCGAGAAAATCAATGACCGACCGACATGACGGATTACTGGCTATCTGGAGCACCATCGACCCCGAAGTCGAAACCGACTACCTTCACTGGCTCACGCGCGAACACGTGTTCGAACGTGTGGGCGTGCCCGGTTTCCGTTCGGGCAGGGTATTCAGGCGGCGCGAAAGCCGGCCTTCGGAATATCTGATGCTCTACGAACTGGACGACGCGAGCGTCATGTCCAGCGATGGCTATCTTTCGAGACTCAACGATCCCACGCCGTGGACCCAGCGCGTCATGCCCAGGCTGATGCGATTCCGTCGCGGCGGCGGAACGGTGAATATCGAAGGAGGACAGCGCGGCGGCCATGGCAGTCACGTTGCTATCGCGCGATTCGAAGGAGCGCTGCCGGAGCAGTTCGCGGGTTCCGCCGCCCGCGACCGAGTCGATACGCTCGCGTCGCTGGACTGGATCGTCAAGGTCCGGCTCATGAGCGTGCAGACGGACTCCACCGCCATCTCGACGAAGGAAAAATCCATGCGCCGCGGTCAGGAAGGCGCTTTCTCAGGGCTCGTCGTGATCGAAGCGCTCGACTACGCGTCGCTCGACGATGCGATCACCGAAATCAATCACTCGCTCGCCACCGAAGATATCGCTTTCGAGCTTTACGATCAGGTGTTCGCCTGCCACAGCCAGGCGTAGAGCAAGATCAGTCGCAACTTCGACGTACGCGTCGCCTCGACGGCCCGCGTATGTCCCGTCTTTGTTCAGCTCGACGTCGTATAGGAATAAAAACGATCGACATTGAGCACTCTGCATGCGGGCATTTTTCCTGCACGTCGCGTCGCTGCCCGTATATACGGGGAACTGAACACGATCCGCGCAATGAAGACGCATCCTACCCCGATTAGGCCAGCAAATTTTTCTGCCTCTTTTTACAACAGTGGATTTTTCTACTGCGACAATCGTTTACATTCATCTCATAAGACGATAACCTTGCTGCCGTTGATCAAGATTTCGGCAAGGGTTGCCGAAGACGCAGTCGATGCCCGAAAACTCGGAATTATTGACCGCATTCATACCCTTGCAGGGTTCCTTCGACGCCGACCTTCGAACCGGGCTGACTTTTCGGTTCGCAGGTTCATACGGGCGAACGCAATCGTTTGCTCGACTCCGCCATCCAGAGCGCTGTGCCGTTTGCGCGCTGGACCTTCGCTAGCAAATCCGTTTTGCTCTGGTTGCCTCTTCAACGCCTGACTCGGGCGTCATGCAGCCGGGCTTGCCTGAAACATGTCGTTCGGATGACTAATCAGCGTCATTCCGAAGAAAGGCGCGGATAAATGCGATGCCAACCCCATTCGTTGGATAGCGCATCGCGAAGAAGGTCCATAGCGTCATTGACGAGCATTTCGCTCATAGATTAGCCATGCTAATTACAATGACGAATCGCAAACACACCAATCTTCGCCCGTTCAATGTTTTCTCGGTCCGCAAGGCCACCGCACTCGCCACCGCACTGCTCACGAGCGTGCTGCTCGCCGCGTGCGGCGGCGGCGGCGAAAGCGCCCTCGACTCGACCGCCAAGAGCGAACTGCCCGACTCGACCGCGAAGGCCTCGACCAGCACGTCGATCTTCTACGGCGCGAACGGCCGCAACACGAACGGCGGCGCGTACGACGGCACCGCCGTTGCGACGCAACTCGCTCAACTGCAGGACCTGGGCGCCAAGATCTACCGTAACGACGTGTACAACCTGGCGTCGGCGAAAGTCGTCGCGAAGATGGCTCAGACCATGGCCGCCGGCGGCGTGACCGTGTATCCGGTCATCATGCTGGGCACGGGATTCAGCAGCGAGCAGAACGCCTACAACGCGGGCTACACGCTCGGCCAGCAGGTCGCGGGCACCTACAAGTACAAGTACTACGAAGTCGCCAACGAGCTCGAAGCGGGTGCGCTCAACGGCAACGTCGACGGCACGAACTGGAAGCACTACAACAATCAGCCCTTCGTGCTCGCGCGCGGCGTGCTGCGCGGCCTGATCGCCGGCGTCAAGTCGGTGGACGGCTCGGCCAAGATCATCGTGAACGGCACGTGGCTGCACTACTCGTTCTTCCAGATGCTGATGGACGGCTCGCAGCCGGACGGCACGCACGGCCATCCGACCGTCAACTGGGACATCACCGCATGGCACTGGTATTCGAATCAGGGCGACATGACGCACGCATGCGGCGGCACGGGTTGCTACGACATGCTGGCGATTCTTCATTCGTTCGGCAAGCCGGTCTGGATCAACGAATTCGGCGTGCGCCCGAACTACGGCACCGACCAGCAGATCGCGAACTACTTGTCGGGCAACCTGATGATGACGCAGTTTCAGGCCGTCGCGTCGAAGTACAACATCCAGTCGATCCAGGCGTTCGAACTCTATGACGACAGCGAAGGCAACTTCGGCCTGATGAAGTCGGACGGTCAGACGCCCAAGGCCGCCTACTACGCGTACAAGAACTTCGTGGCCGGCCACCCGATGTAAGTCGCAGGTCTGATCCTGCTATAACGAGCATGACTTCGCGAGCGACCCATTGTGGTCGCTCGTGCCGTTTTGGTGATCCGTTCGCGCGGCCTGTATTCTGACGTCAGCTTCGCACGCTATGGCGAGCATCGCGTACCGCACACGGTAGCGCGCCACGGCATGTCGGCCTTCAATGCCCGAGAAACGCGCGTTGCAGCATGCTGCCGCTTCGCACCTCGGACGACGTGCCCTCGCCCGTGATCCGCCCCGTATCGAGCAGATAACAATAGTCCGCGTGCTTGAGCGCTTCGTGCACGAGTTGCTCGACGAGCAGCACCGCAATGCCCGTATCGCACAACTGCCGCGCCACCTGCAGTATCTGATCGACGACGATCGGCGCGAGCCCGCGCGACGGTTCATCGAGAATCAGCAATTGCGGCTCGCCTATCACGCCTTGCGCGACCGCCAGGATCTGCTGCTGCCCGCCCGACAACTTCGACGCCGGCAAATGCCGCTTTTCGCCGAGAATCGGAAACAGATCGTAGATGCGCGCGAGCTTCGCGCGATCGCCGCGCCGGTTCTTCGCGAACGTGCCAAGCAACAGGTTGTCCTCGACCGACAGCGTCGTGAACACCCGATGCCCTTCGAGCACATGGATCATGCCGGCCCGCACGATCTCGGGCGCGTCCTTCGCGCTCACATCGGCGCCGTCGAAGCGCAACTGTCCGCCGCGTCGCGGCAGCAACGCCGAGATCGCCTGCAGGATGGTCGTCTTGCCCGCGCCGTTGCGGCCGAGCAGCACCGCGAATTCGCCGCGCCGCACTTCGAAACCCACTTCGTGCACGACCTGCGCCTTGCCATACGCGACGCTCAATCCCTTCACTTCGAGCAACGGCGCCTGCGAGGTGCGCGCGCTCACAGCTCGGTCGATGACAGCGTTCATTCAGGCTCCCAGATAGACGCGGATCACTTCGGGGTCGTTGCGCACGGCGCCCGGCGCGCCGCTCGCGAGCGTCCTGCCGAGATTCAGCACACTCACGCGATCGCAGACGCGGAACACGAAGTCGGTGTGATGCTCCACCACCAGCACGCCGATGCCGCATTCGCGCACCGCCAGCAGGATGTCGCCGAGCATTTCGATTTCGCGCTCGGTCAGTCCGCCCGCCGGCTCATCGAGCAGGATGAAGCGTGGACGCATGGCCAGCGCGCGGGCAATCTCCAGAAAGCGTTGTTGCGCGTGATCGAGCAGATTCGCGCGCTTGTCTGCGATCGCGCCGAGCCCGACGCCGATGAGCAGTTGCCGCGCGCGCTCGCGCAACACCGCATCGCGCCGCGACTGCGCGGGCCACGCGAGCGCCGTGCCGATGAAGCCGGGCTTCGCGTCGTTCCATGAGCCGAGCGTGGCGTTGTCGAGCACCGAGAGCGTTTCCAGAAGACGCGGCTTCTGGAAGGTGCGCGCGAGGCCGAGCCGCGTGCGCGCCTGCACCGTCGATTGCGTGACGTTCGCGCCGTTGAGCGTGATCTCGCCGCCATCGAGCGGGTAATAGCCCGACAGCAGGTTGAGCATCGTTGTCTTGCCGCTGCCGTTGGGGCCGATCAGACCGTGAATCTCGCCGCTCGTCAGTTCGAGCGTGACGTCATCGACCGCGGCGATGCCACCGAAGCGCTTCACCGCGCCGCGCGCGCGCAACATGTCCACTTGCGACGACGCACGCCCCGCCGCCGCGCCGTCACTGACACGGTCCTGTTGCGGCAACGCGCCCAGTTCGAGTTGCGCCGCGCCGCTGCGCGTCTTCATCATGCAGCCTCCCGGTTGGCCAGAATGGCCGCTTTGAGCACGTCGAGATCGGGCGTAAGGGCCGCGTGCGCGTGCTTTTCCTTGCGCTTCTTCGAGAACACCGCGTGCAGTTGACCGAGCCCTTCGGGCAGCAACAGCACGATCGCGAGCAGCAGCAGGCCGTAGAAAAGCTGTCCGAAGCGCGCGAGCGGCGCGACCAGTTCCGGCAAGGCCGTCAGGACGACCGTGCCGAACAGCGGCCCCGCGATCGAACCGCGTCCGCCGATCACGATGCAGATGAAAAAGAACAGGCCCAGCTCGAACACGAAGGTTTCCGGCGTGATGTAGCTTTGCAGCGTCGCGAAGAGCGCGCCCGCGAGGCCCGCCGTCACGCCGCTGAAGGTGAACACGATCAGGCGCACGCGATACATCGGCACGCCGCACGCGGCCGCCGCCACCTCGCTGTCGCGCAGCGCGATCATGCCGCGGCCCCACATCGTGCGCACCACGTTCCAGGTCACCCACGTGACGACGATCGCCACGCCCGCCGTGAACCAGTAGAAGCCATCGGGCGTATCGAAGGGCGCGCCGAACATCGGCGCCGAGATGCCTGCGCCGCCGCCCGTCAGATCGCCCTGGGCGAGCGAAAATTCGCCGACCATCAGCGAGAACGCGAGCGTCGCCATCGCGAAGTAGAAGCCGGGCAGGCGCAGCGCGGGCAGGCCGAGCAGAAAGCCGCACACGCCGCCGAGCACGCACACCGCGACGAGCGTGAGCATCGGATCGAGTCCGACGGTGCCCGCGAGAATCGCGTAGCCATACGCGCCGATCGCCAGCAACCCGACGTGTCCGACCGAAAGCAGCCCCATGTAGCCGACCACCAGATCGAGCCCGGCGATGAGAATCCAGTACACCGCGATCAGCGTCGCCAGATGCACGAGATACGGATTGGGCGCCCACAGCGGCAGACTGAGCGCGATGAGCGCGGCCGCAAGCGAGGCCCCCATGCCGGCCCTGCGTTTAGGAATGGCGTTCATACCTGACGACTCAGCTTGGCGCCGAAGAGACCCTCCGGCCGGATCAGAAGAAAGGCCATCAGCAAGCCGACCGCGATGGTCTGCTGATACTGGCCGCCGAGGAAATACGTGGTGAACGCGCTCAACAGACCGAGCGCGAGCCCGCCGATCAGCGCGCCCAGATTGCTGCCGAGCCCGCCCACCGCGATCGCGATGAAGCCGTTGAGCGTGAGCGTGAGTCCCGTGGCGAAATACGCGAAGGTCAGCTGCCCCGCCGCGAAACCCGCCACGCCGCCGATCAGCCCCGCCATGCCATACGAGAGCATGCGCACGCGCGACGTGTTGACGGCGCGCGCGGTCGCCGCGAGCGGATCTTCGGCCACGGCGAGAAACACCTTGCCGAACAGCGTGCGCCGATAGAACAGCTCGAGCCCGAGCGCGAGCAGCAGCACCGCGAGAATCGGCAGCCAGAACTTCTGGTCGAGCGCGTTGGCCTGAAAGCTCTGCTCGAACACGCGCGGAAACGGCGTCGGCTCCGTGCCCCACCACAAGCCGACGCCCTGCTGCATGACCGTGCCGAGCGCGAGCGTGCTGAGCAGCCACAGGTGATCGGTGGAGCGCGCGAGCACGCGGCGGATCGCGATGACTTCAGTCAGCATGCCCGCCACGATCGATACCGCGACCGAGCCCACGAAGCCGAGCCACACCGGCAGTCCGAGCTTTCCGACGAAGAACGCGCCGGCGATCGCGGCCAGCATGAAAAGGTGGCCCGTGGTCACGCTCAGCACTTTCGAGGTCGAGAACATCACGTTGTAGGCCAGTGCGGCGGCGCCATACAGCGCGCCCATCGCGAGGCCGGTCATCAGAACGGTTTCCATCTCCTCATCTGTCTCCTGTCCCGGTTCCTGTTCGCTTGAGCGCGCTTCAGTTGGGCGCGCGCTGGAAGCTGCCGTCCTTGAACGTGTCCGCCTTCGTCATCTCGATGCCCGCGTCCGGGAATCCGTTGCGCTGCGCCGGGCCGTAGGTGTAGCTCGCATAGACGCCCGGATAGTTGCTCAGGCCTTCGAGCGCCTTTTGCAGCGCGGCCGGATCCGTGGAACCGGCCTTCTTGATGGCCTGCTCGGCGAGCTTCACGGTGTCGTAGCCCATCGCGACCCACCAGAACGTGAAGTCGATCTTGCCGCCCAGACGCGGCGTGATCTCCTGCATCAGCTTCGTGGTGGCGGGCGGAAGCTTGCCGCCCGTGTCATAGGTCGTCGACGCATAGCCGACCGAATAGGTGTTGGTCCAGTATTCGGGTTTGTTGAGCAGCGCGCGGATGGGCGTGCCCATGATCGCCGGATGGCCCACCACCGGCACGTTCCAGCCGAGATCGCCGCGCGCGTTGAGAATGCGCGCGAGCAGCCCGGTCGCCGCCGACCACGGCATGACCACATCGGCCCCCGCCGCGCGCGCCTTGCTCATCTCGTCATTCAGGCTCGTCTGGTTCGGATCGACCAGCACGCTGTACACCGGCGTGATGCCGCGCGCCGCGAGCAGTTGCGTCGCGCGCTTGGCCGTGCTGGTGCCATAGCCGCTGGTGTCGCCGATGATCGCGACTTTCTTCTTCTTGAGCGTGTTGAGCGCGTAGTCGTTCGCGGCGTTGAGCCACTGTTCGTTGGTATTGATGACGCGGAACGCGCGCGGGTACTTCTTCGGATCGGTCAGCTCATCGACCGTGCTGATGACGAGATTAGGCGTGCCCGAGCGCGCCACCACCGGCACTGTCGCGAGCGATTCGCCCGAGTTCACCGGCCCGATCACGAACGCCACTTTCTCGCTGAAGATCAACTGGTTCGCATAGTTCACGGCCTTGGTCGGATCGCCCGCCGTGTCGCGCGTAATCAGCTCGATCTTGCGCCCGTTGATGCCGCCCGCCGCGTTGATCTGCTCGACGGCGAACTGCACGCCCTGATTCTCCGCGCTCGCCGCCGAAGAAAGCGGCCCCGTGAGCGACGAGAGCCAGCCGATCTTGATCGGGCCCGAATCCGCCGCGAAGGCGCTCATGCTCAACGCGCCGCATCCCAGCACGGCGCCCACCAACGCGCGCCGCACTCCTGCCTGCCACTGATCCCGTCCGGACATGCTGTCTCCTTGATGTCTTTACTGCCGATGTCGGTGACTCCGCTTTTGTCTTTTGCAACTTTTCTTGCACTGAACGATATGTATGCAGTTGCCTAATGTCAATCACTGAGCGAATCCGTGAAATCCCTGAAAGGCGGGTTCGCTCCATATAGCGTGTTTATCGCGACGGGAAAATACTTACTTTCGACCAATGAAATTTTTATTGCTATCGCCGAATTTGAAGTCGATACTGAATGCAACCACTCAGGAGGAAGCCGCTGTGCCGAACCCCGCCATGCGCATTACCGACATCGACCTGGCTGTCGTCAAGCTGCCCCTCGAGCGCCCGCAGGCCACGGCCATTCATCGTTTCGATCACGTCGCGGCGTTGCTGGTCACGGTGCATACGGATGCGGGCGTGAGCGGCGAAGGCTATGCGTTCTGCTTCGACATCGAGCGCATGCAGTCCATCGCCGCGCTCGCGCGCTCGCTCAAGTCGCATTACGTGGGACGCGACCCGCACGATGTCGAAGCGCTGTGGGCCGAGGCGTTCCGCTCGCTCAACTTCTACGGGCAGGCCGGCATCGCGGTGATCTCGCTGACGCCGTTCGATGTCGCCTGCTGGGACGTGATCGGCAAGGCCGCGAACCGGCCGCTCTATCAACTGTTCGGCGCGTGCCGCTCGAGCGTGCCGATCTACGCGAGCGGCGGCCTGTGGCTGTCGCACACGCAGGCCGAACTGGAAGCCGAGGCGCGCGCGTTCCTCGAACAAGGCTTCAAGGCGATGAAACTGCGCCTGGGTTCGGCGCGCTGGCAGGACGACGTGAAGCGCGTCGAATGCGTGCGCGCGGCGATCGGCGACGACATCGCGCTGATGGTCGATGCGAATCAGGGACTCACGCCGGACAAGGCGATTCGCCTCGGGCGCGAGCTGGAACGCTTCAACCTGGTGTGGTTCGAGGAGCCGCTGCCCACCTGGGACGACGCGGGCAACGCGGCGCTCGCGGCCGCGCTCGATACAGCCATCGCGAGCGGCGAGACCGAATACACGCGCTATGGCGTGCGCCGCATGGTGGAGGCGCGCGCCGCCGACATCATGATGCCGGACCTGCAGCGCATGGGCGGCTATACGGAAATGCGCAAGGCCACCGACTATCTCGCCGCGCGTGACGTCCCGGTGTCGCCGCACATCTTCACCGAGCACAGCATGCATATCGTCGCTTCGTCGCGTCACGGCATGTATTGCGAGTCGTTCCCGTGGTTCGAGCCGCTGTTCCGTCAGAAGGTGACGCTCGACGAAAAGGGCCACGCCCCCATGCCCACGGGCCCGGGCGTCGGCTTCGAATTCGACTGGGACAGGCTCGAGTCGATGCGCGTCGGCTCGCCCGTGCTCGACGAACGCAACTGAGCCTTCCTGCGCCGAGCCCTTCGTGAACCGAACGGTCCAGACCCTTCCCGCCCGCACTCGCGCGAGCGCCGACCCGAGTCCGGTCGAGCCGCCCCGCGATGCGCTCGTCGGCACCCTCGCGCGCGGCTTCGCCGTGCTCGACACGATGCTCGCCGCGCGCGTGCCGCTCACGCTCGCGGAGATCGCGGGCCTTTCTCATCTCGACCAGAGCACCACGCTCAGGCTGCTGCGCGCGCTGGAGGAAGGCGGCTTCATCGTGCGCCACGCGCTCGCCAGGCGCTACTCGCCCTCGCCCAAGGCGATTCATCCGCTCGCGCTGCTGCATCCGGTCGAGCAGTTGCGGCGCGAAACTTCGCCGGTGCTGCGCGAACTGGCCAATGAGTTGCAACAGACCGTGGTGTTCATTCTGTTCATCGGCGCGGAGCGGATGGTGGTCGAGATCGCGCAGACGCCGGGCTCGCTCAGCCCGTTCTACGGCACCTGGCTGCGCGGACCGCTCCACGGCAGCGGCGCGGGCAAGTCCCTGCTGCTCGGTCTCACCGACGACGAACGGCGCGCGCTGCTCGGCCCCGAACCGTATGCCGCATGGACGCCGCACACGCTGAGCGCATGGAGCGACTTGCGCGCGGACCTCGAACGCTCGGCCGAACGCGGCTATGTGGTCGGGCGCGACGAACAGCGCGTGGGCATCACGGCGATCGGCGCGCCGGTCGGGACCTGGACCGGCACGCACGCGGGCTGTCTCGTGATGACCGGCCTCACGCGCGATTTCGACGAAGCGCGCACGAGCGAATGCGGCGAGAAAGTCCGCGACGCCGCGAACCTGCTTCTGTATCAGGCGCCCTCACTCGGCGCGGCCGCGCAGTTCTGCGGCCATTGACTCATCTCTTTGCCATTCTTCGAGGACTCAGACCATGCCCATCGTCCAGATCACGATGATCGAAGGCCGCAGCGACGAACAGAAAGAAGCGATGTTCCATGAGGTAACCGAAGCGATTCATCGCACCACGTCGACGCCGCGCGAAAGCGTGCGCATCATGATCTACGAAGTGCCGCCGCGTCACTTCGCGGCCGCGGGCAAGGTCAAGAGCGGGCCGTCGAGCGCGGCCCCTTCCACGGACGAAAAGCGATAGGCGCGCCATGCAGGATATTCAGATCAAGCGCCGCACCGGCGGGCAGATTCTCGTCGATCAACTCGCGCTGCACGGCGTGAAGCATGTGTTCTGCGTGCCGGGCGAGAGCTTTCTCGCCGCGCTCGACGCGCTCCACGACGCGCCCATCGAAGTGACGGTGTGCCGTCAGGAAGGCGGCGCCGCGATGATGGCCGAAGCGCACGGCAAGCTCACCGGACGGCCGGGCGTGTGCTTCGTCACGCGCGGGCCGGGCGCGACCAACGCGTCGCATGGCGTGCACATCGCGCAGCAGGATTCGACGCCGATGATCCTGTTCGTCGGCCAGATAGAGCGCAGCGCGCGGGGTCGCGACGCGTTTCAGGAACTCGACTATCGCGCGGTGTTCGGCACCATGGCGAAGTGGGCCACCGAAATCGACGACGCACAACGCATTCCGGAAATCGTGCAGCGCGCGTTCCATGTGGCGACCTCCGGACGTCCCGGGCCTGTCGTGATCGCGCTGCCGGAAGACATGCTGGTCGAACTCGCCGACGCGCACGACGCGCGCCCCTTCGAGCCGCTCGTCACGCATCCCGGCGCGCACGACATGGCCGCGCTCCGAAGCATGCTGGCCAGCGCGACGCGGCCCGTCGCGCTGCTGGGCGGAAGCGGCTGGGACGCGCAGGCGGTGAGCGATTTTGTACGGTTCGCCGAGCGCTTCGACTTGCCGGTCGCGGTGTCATTCAGACGGCAGATGCTGTTTCCCGCCGATCATCCGAACTTCATCGGCGATCTCGGGCTCGGGCCGAATCCGAAGCTGCTGCAACGCTTCACCGACGCCGATCTGATCCTGCTCGTCGGCGCGCGTCTTTCCGAAGTCGCGAGCCAGGGCTACACGCTGCTGCGCATGCCCGATCCGGTGCAGAAGCTCGTGCACGTTCACGCCGATGCGGGCGAACTCGGCCGCGTGTATCAGCCCGATCTCGCGATCCACGCATCGGTCACGCGCTTCGCCGAGGCGGCCGCGCGGCTCGAACCATCGGCGCCAGCAGCGTGGACGGATATCACGCGCGAAGCCCGCGCCGCCTACGAAAAATGGAGCGATCCGCAAGCGATCGAATCGCCCGGCGCGTTGCAGATGGCGCACGTCGTCGCGTGGCTCCAGGCGCAGCTTCCCGCCGACGCGATTCTCTGCAACGGCGCGGGCAATTACGCGACGTGGCTGCATCGCTTCTTCCGTTTCCGCCAGTTCGGCACGCAACTCGCGCCGACCTCCGGCTCGATGGGCTACGGCACGCCCGCCGCGGTGGCCGCGAAACGGCTCTATCCGCAACGCACGGTCGTCGCGTTCGCCGGCGACGGCTGCTTCCTGATGAACGGCCAGGAATTCGCCACCGCCGTGCAATACGATCTGCCGATCATCGTCGTGGTGGTCGATAACGGCATGTACGGCACCATCCGCATGCATCAGGAGAAGACCTATCCGGGGCGCGTCGCCGCGACCATGCTGCGCAATCCGGACTTCGCCGCCTATGCCACCGCGTTCGGCGGATACGGCGAACGCGTCGAGAGCACCGCGCAGTTCGCGCCCGCGTTCGAGCGCGCGCTGGCGTCGGGACGGCCCGCGATCCTGCATTGCCTGATCGACCCCGAAGCCATCACGCCGAATGCATCGCTCGCCACGCTCCGCGCGACCGCGCTGGCGGCGGCGGATGCCGCGAAAGCGGAGCCAAGCCGATGAAAACGCGCTTCGGACACTGGATCGGCGGCGAGGAAGTCACGACTCGATCGTGGCTCGACAACATCAATCCTTCGGACACGCGCGAGCGTATCGGCGAATACGCGTTCGGCGATGCAACGGATGTGAACGACGCCGTCGCCGCCGCGCGCGCCGCGTTCCCCGCGTGGTCGAAGAGCGCGCCGCAACTGCGTCACGACATCCTGCGGCGCGCGAGCGATGAAGTATTCGCGCGCAAGACCGAACTCGGCCATCTGCTTGCGAGCGAGGAAGGCAAGACCTTGCCGGAAGCCATCGGCGAAGTCGGACGCGCGGCGCAGGTGCTCGCGTTCACGGCGGCCGAAGCGCTGCGTCTCGATGGCCGGAAGTTCGCGGGACTCGCCGGCGACAGCGAGATCGACGTGACGCGCGAGCCGCTCGGCGTCGTGGGCATCGTCACGCCGTGGAATTTCCCGATCGCCATTCCCGCGTGGAAGATCGCGCCAGCGCTCGCGGCGGGCAATACGGTGGTGTTCAAGCCATCGGAGCTCGTGCCCGGCTCGGCGTGGATGCTCGTCGATATCCTGCAGCGCGCGGGTTTGCCGAAGGGCGTGCTCAATCTCGTGATCGGCGCCGGCGCGGCGGGCGGCGCGCTCGCCGGCCATGCGGATGTCGCGGCGCTGTCGTTCACCGGGTCGCTGGATACGGGCCGCAAGGTGGGCATGGCGGGCATCGCCTCGACGCCGATGAAAAAGCTGCAACTCGAACTCGGCGGCAAGAACCCGCTCGTCGTGCTCGATGACGCCGACCTCGAACTCGCCGTCGAATGCGCGCTCAACGGCGCGTTCTATTCGACGGGTCAGCGTTGCACGGCTTCGTCGCGACTGATCGTCACCGATGGCATTCGCGAGCGTTTCGTCGCGCGTCTGATCGAGCGGTTAGAACGTCTGAAGATCGGTCATGCGCTCGCCGATGGCACGGACATCGGTCCGGTGGTGAGCGCCGCGCAATGGCAGAAGGATCTCGATTACATCGATATCGGAAAGCGCGAAGGCGCGCGTCTTCGCTTCGGCGGCGCGGCGCTCGAACGCGCGACGCCCGGCCATTATCTGCAGCCCGCGCTGTTCACGGACGTGACGCCCGGCATGCGCATTGCGCGCGAGGAAATCTTCGGGCCGGTGGCGGTCGTGCAGGCCGCGCGCGATTACGACGAAGCGCTCGCGCTCTCGAACGACACCGAGTTCGGCCTGACCGCCGGCATCTGCACGAACAACCTGAAGCATGCGAATCACTTCCGGCGCAACGCACACGCGGGCGTCGTCAAGGTCAACCTGGGCACGAGCGGGCTCGACTATCACGTGCCGTTCGGGGGCTTAAGCAATTCATCGTATGGCCCGCGCGAACAGGGACACGACGCGCTCGACTTCTACACCACGACAAAAACCGCCTATACCCGCTGCGAGCTTTGAGCGCGGGAAGCATGCAACACGGAGACGCCTGAACATGGCTGGATCGTTATCGCAACTTCGCGTGCTGGATTTGTCGCGCGTGCTCGCCGGGCCCTGGGCCTCGCAGATTCTGGGCGACCTCGGCGCGGACGTCATCAAGGTCGAGCGTCCCGGCGCGGGCGACGACACGCGCACCTGGGCGCCGCCCTACGTGAAAAACGCGCAGGGCGACGCGACGCGCGAATCCGCGTACTTCATGTGCACGAACCGCAACAAGAAATCGGTGACGATCGATTTCACGCAGCCCGAAGGCCAGGCGCTCGTGCGCGAACTCGCGCGCAATTCCGACGTGCTCATCGAAAACTTCAAGGTCGATGGCCTGAAGCAATACGGCCTCGATTACGCGACGCTGCGCGAGGTGAATCCGCGTCTCGTGTATTGCTCGATCACCGGCTTCGGGCAGACCGGTCCGTATGCGCAACGCGCGGGCTACGACTTCCTGATTCAGGGACTCGGCGGCCTGATGAGCGTGACGGGCCGGCGCGACGGCGAAGACGGCGAGGGACCGCTCAAGGTCGGCGTCGCGCTCACCGATGTGATGACGGGCCTCTACGCGGCCATCGCGATTCTGGCGGCGATCTCGCATCGGGGCGAGCACGGCGAAGGCCAGCATATCGACATGAGCCTGCTCGACGTGGGCGTCGCGTGTCTCGCCAATCAGGCGATGAACTATCTGCACACAGGCGTCGCGCCGAAGCGCATGGGCAACGCGCATCCGAACGTCGTGCCGTATCAGGATTTCCCGACCGCCGATGGCGACATGATCATCGCCGTCGGCAACGATGGCCAGTTCGCGCGCCTGTGCGCAGCGCTCGGCCGGCCCGAACTCGGCACGGACCCGCGCTACGCGAGCAACGAAGCACGCGTGCACAACCGCGACTCGCTGATCCAGACCCTGCGCGGCCTGACCACACAACGCACCACCGACGACTGGGTCGCGCGGCTGGAGGCCGCGAGCGTGCCGTGCGGGCCGATCAACGATCTGGAACGCGTGTTCCGCGACCCTCAGGTGATCGCGCGCAACGTGCGCATCGCGATGGAGCATCCGGTGGCGGGCAGCGTGCCGCTCGTTGCGAGCCCCATGCGGCTTTCCGGGACGCCGGTGGAATATCGCTATCCGCCGCCGGTGCTGGGCGAGCACACGCGCGCGGTGCTGCAAGACCTTTTGCGTCTCGACGACGCCGCGATCGAACGCCTCGCCGCCGAACGCGTCATCTGAACCACAAGCGCATAGCCAACTTTCGATGATCGACTCTCTCGACTACGTGAGCATTCCCCCCACGGCGGAAGCGCTGCGCCAGGACGTGCGCGCCTTTCTCGCCGAACGTCTCCCCGACCTGCCGGCGAGCGAACGCGCGCGCTCGTGGATCGGCTTCGATGCCGAATTCAGCCGCGCGCTCGGCCAACGCGGCTGGCTCGGCCTTACGCTGCCGCGCGACTACGGCGGCGCGGCGCTCGGGCCGTTCGCGCGCTTCGTCATCA
Organism: Caballeronia hypogeia; assembly: GCF_001544875.2. Classification (GTDB taxonomy): domain Bacteria; phylum Pseudomonadota; class Gammaproteobacteria; order Burkholderiales; family Burkholderiaceae; genus Caballeronia; species Caballeronia hypogeia. The sequence continues at coordinate 142,427 of NZ_FCOA02000005.1, read as the reverse complement.
TCGAGGAGCTGCTGAACGCGGGTGCGCCGGTGGGCGCGCACTGGATCGCGGACCGGCAAAGCGGCCCGCTCATTCTCGGCTATGGCAGCGACGCGCAACGGCAGTTCTATCTGCCGCGCATCTGCCGGGGCGAGGCGTTTTTCTGCATCGGCATGAGCGAGCCGAATTCCGGCTCCGATCTCGCGAGCGTGCGCACGCAGGCGCGCCGCAACGCGAACGGCTGGAGCCTCACCGGACAGAAAATCTGGACCACGCAGGCGTATCGCTCGCATTACATGATCGCGCTGGTGCGCACGTCGGGCACGGCGGAGGATCGTCACAAGGGCTTGTCGCAAGTGATCGTCGACCTGTCGCTGCCGGGCGTGACGATCCGGCCGATCGAGGATCTCACCGGCGACCACCACTTCTGCGAAGTCTTCTTCGACGACGTGCAACTGCCCGAGGACGCGATCATCGGCCAGGAAGGCGATGGATGGAAGCAGGTCACGGCCGAACTCGCCTTCGAGCGCAGCGGGCCGGAACGCATCTATTCGAGCGTGGTGCTGCTCAACGAATGGGCGCGGCATCTGCGCGCGCGCGGCGCGTTCACGCAGGCCGAACGCATCGCGGCGGGACGCCTGATCGCGACGCTCGCGACACTGCGGGCCATGTCGCTCGCGATTGTCGCGAAGCTCGAAGCGGGCGAGAGTCCCGCGACCGTCGCCGCGCTCACCAAGGATCTCGGCACGACCTTCGAGCAGACGCTGCCGGACGTGCTCGCCGACCTGCTCGCCAGCGAGGCAGGTGACCACGCGCCGCCCGCCGAACTGCTGCGCACGCTCGCCTACATCACGCATATCGCGCCGTCGTTCTCGTTGCGCGGCGGCACGCGCGAGATTCTGCGCGGCATGATCGCGCGCGGGCTCGGCCTGCGCTGACACGATCGGGGACACTTCATGGACGATATTTTCATCGATGCCTTCGAGCGCCTGCTCGCAGGCGTTTGCGACGCCGCGACGGTACGGCGCATCGAAGCCGGGGAACAGGCGGGCGCGCTGTGGGACGCCATCGCGAGCGCGGGTTTCGCGGATGTTCTCGTGCCCGAAAGCGAGGACGGCGCAGGCCTTTCGCTGCTCGGCGCCGCGCCTCTCATCGCCGCCTGCGGGCGCCATGCGCTGCCGCTGCCGCTCGCCTACACGATGCTCGTGCGCGCCGTGCTTCCCGCGAGTGCCCGCGCGGACGTGCAAGGCCCGGTCACGATCGCGCCGCAATGCTCCGCGACAGCCCTTCGCTGCGACAACGTGCCCTTCGGCGCGGTGAGCGACTGGGTGCTGGTGCAACGCGACGCGCATTGCGAACTCTGGTCTGCCGATTCGGCCACGCGCGCGCCGGACGGCATCCATGCGAGTCTCGACGCCACGCTGATCTGGCATGAAGCGCCGCGTTCCCTGCGGCTGGACCTGACGCCGGAATCGGCGCGCGTGGCGGGCGCGGCGATCACCGCGCTGCTGATGACCGGCGCGCTCGAAAAGATTCTCGACATGACCATCGCGTGGGCCAACGAACGCACGCAGTTCGGGCGTCCCATCGGCAAATTCCAGGCGATTCAGCAGCAGATCAGCGTGCTGGCCGAACTCGTGTTCTCCGCCCGCATGGCGGCGAATCTCGCGTGCCCGGCTTCGGGTTTCGCGCCGCCCTTGCAAGGCGCGGCGGCGGCGAAAGGCTACGTGAGTCAGGTCGCATCGCAGGCGGCGGGGATCGCGCATGCGGTGCACGGCGCGATCGGCATCACGACCGAGCACGACCTGAACCTGTACACGCGCAGGCTGCACGCGTGGCGGCGCGCATTCGGCGCGGAGTCGCAATGGCACGAACAGATCGGCGCGGCATGGCTCGCGGGCGATGCATCCGCGCTCGACTTCATGCGCGGCGCACTGTATCCCGCATCCGCATGAGCGCTCACGAGGAACGACATATGGCTCAATTTCTGCAAGTCTCGCGCGAAGGCGCAATCGTCACGTTCGCGATGAACGCGCCCGAAGTGCGCAACGCGCTCACGGGCAACACGGCGATCGCCGAATTCATCGACGCATGCGATCAGGTGAACGCCGACCTCTCGGTGAAGGCGGTGATCATCACGGGCTATGACGGCATGTTCTGCTCGGGAGGCAATCTGAAGGACATGCGCCGCTATTTCGACGACGCGCTCACGCAGGCGCAGATCGCGAGCGAGTATCGCGGCGGCATTCAGAAACTCACACGCGCGATCTACGGCCTCGACGTGCCGGCAATCGCGGCGGTCGGCGGTCCCGCGATCGGCGCGGGCTGCGACCTGGCTTGCATGTGCGACATGCGCATCGCGTCGGACAAGGCGGCGTTCGCGGAGAGCTTCATCAAGGTGGGCATCGTTCCCGGCGATGGCGGCGCGTGGCTGCTCACGCGCACCATCGGACGCGCGCGCGCCGCGGAGATGGCCTTCACCGGCGAGATGATCGGCGCGCAGGAAGCGCTGGCGCTCGGTCTCGTGTCGCGCGTCGTGCCGGCCGAACGGCTGATCGATGAAGCGCGCGAACTGGCATCGAAAATCGCGCGTCAGCCGGGACCGACGCTACGCATGACCAAGCGCCTGTTGCGCGAAAGTCAGGACAGCCGGCTCGACACCGTGCTGGAAATGTCCGCCGTGATGCAGGCGCTCGCGCACAAGTCGCCGGAGCATCGCGAGGCGGTGACGGCGTTCATCGAAAAACGAACGCCCGACTTCGAGAATCCCGCACGCTGAGGCTCAGCTTCCGCAATACTGCGCCGCCGCCACCAGCGACGGCGCCTGCATGCGCAGCAGATCGGCCGCGTGCTTCACTTCCTCGCCGATGCGCTCGGCATTCGACTCGCCGAAGTCGCGCGCATGACCGGTCGCGACGACGCAGCCGACCGCATCGCCCTTCCACGATTTGACGTTGGCAGCGAGCGCGCCAATGCCAATGCGGCTTTCCTCGCGCGCCACCGCATAGCCGCGCGCCTGCGAAAGCGCCATGTCGGCTTCGAGCGACGCGTAGTCGGTAAGCGTCGAAGGCGTGAAACGCGCGAGCGGTTCGTCGCCGAGCAGCGCACGGCGATGCTGCGCGTCGAGCGCCATGAGATAGGCCTTGCCCGCCGCCGTGCCGTGCACCGGGCCGGTGAGCCATGTGTCGTAGTACGCGTGAATCGTGTTCGCGCCCTGCGCGATATCGATCACCATGCGTTCGCCCGCCACATAGAGCGCGAGCAGCACGGTCTTGTCGATGCGCCACGCGAGCTCGCGCAGGGGCGTGGCGATCTCGCGCCTCAACTGTTCGAGCGGATGCAAGAGCGGCAGCGGCCGCAACGCCTTCGGCGACAGCGAGTATTTCTTCGATTCCGCGCTGCGCACGATATAGCGGCTGTCCTCCAGCGCGCGCAACAGGCGCAGCGTCGTGCTCTGCTCCAGTCCCACCGCGTTCGCCACTTCCGCGAGACCGAGCGGATGCGGCGCGCCGACCAGCACATCGAGAATGCTCAGGCCGCGCGCCAGCGTGCCGACCGGACCTTCGCGCTGCGCGTCGTCCTGCGGCGAGAACTCGGCCGTATCCATGGCGGGGGCGCTTTCGACTTTGTCCTTGGCTTTTTTCATGACATCCCTGATGCAGACCGGGCCGGAATCGGCGGCCCAGTATTTTAAGGCAAATGCCTTCGATGCCAGCCGCTCGCGCCGCCCGCTTCAGAACGTGCCCGGATACGTCCCGCCATCGAGCAGGATGTTCTGCGCGTTCAGATAGCCCGCATGCACGCTGCACATGAACGCGCACATTGCGCCGAACTCCTCGGGCGTGCCGAAGCGGCGCGTCGCGCTGGCTTCGCGGCGCTTGTCCCGGATGCTTTCGACGGGCACGCCATCGCGGTCCGCGACCGCCTGGAAGTTGGCGGCGAGACGCGCCGTGTCGAAGGTGCCGGGCAGCAGATTGTTGATCGTCACGCCATGTGGCGCGACCTCCCGCGCCACGCCCGCGACGAAGCCCGTCAGACCGCAGCGCGCGCCGTTCGACAGACCCAGATAACTGCTCGGCGCCTTGACCGCCGTGCTCGTGATATTGACGATGCGCCCGAAGCCTCGCGCGATCATGCCGTCGATGGTCGCGCGCATCAGCTCGATCGCGCTCAGCATGTTGACGTTCAGCGCGCGCATCCAGTCTTCTGTGCTCCAGTCGCGGAAGTTGCCCGCGGGCGGACCGCCGGCGTTGGTGACGACGATGTCGAAGCCGGCATCGGCGGCGGCATCGCGCAATTCTCGCGCGGCGGCCAGCGCGCGCACGCGTCCTTCCTCGGCGGCGATGTCCGCCGCGACTGCGATCACGCGTCCCGCGCCTTGCTCGTTCAGCGTGTGCGCAGCCTGGTCTAGCGCGCGCGGCTCGCGTGCGACGATCACCGCGTCCACGCCTTCGGCCACGAGCGCCGACGCGCAGGCGTAGCCCAAACCACGGCTCGCGCCGCAGACGAGCGCGGTCTTGCCCTGCAGTCCGAGATCCATGACGGCGCACCCTTCAGGCGATCCGGCACGCTTCGATGACTTCCGGATCGGGGTCCGCACCGAGACCCGGACCGTCCGGCAGATGGATCACGCCTCTGGCGTCCGGCAAGCCGACCGGCCCGAACAGCGGCGTCTCCAGCCGCACGCCGAAGCTTTCGATCTGGCCGATGAGCGGCGAATGCGCGGCGAGCTGCAGCGTGGCGAGCAGCCCCGGCCCGAAGTACGGCGAATGCGGCGCGACCGCGCAGCCGTGCATCTCCGCCATCGTCAGGATGGTGCGCAACTCGCTGATGCCGCCCGTTTTCGTGACGCTCGGCTGCAGGAAGTCGAGCGCGCCGGACGCGATCGCCGCCTTGAACGACCACGCGTTGGCCAGATTCTCGCCGGCCGCGAGGGGCACCGGCACGCGCTGGCGCAAGCGCGCGAGCGCTTCGAAATCCTCGGGCGGATAAATCGGCTCCTCGACCCATTTCAGCCGATACGGCACAAGCTGCTCGACGATGCGTTCCGCCTCGCCCGGCGTCCACGCGCAGTTCACGTCGAGCATCAGTTCGGCATCCTCGCCGATCGCGCCGCGCGCCGCGGCCACCGCTTCGACCGTGTGCTCATGCAGCTTCACCTGCGTGAAGCCGCGCGCGAGCACTTTCTCGCAGGCACGCGCCACGCCCGCCGGGTCGGGCATGCGCATCAGGCTCGAATAGGCGGGAATCTCGCGCCTTCGCATGCCGCCGAGCAGCGCCGCGACGCTCGTGCCGGCGCGCTTGCCGGCCAGATCCCACAGCGCGATGTCGAGACCGCCGAGCGCGTATTGCGTCGGCCCGCCACGTCCGAACAGATGCAAGGTGTGCTTGAGCGATCCCATCAGGCCGGCGATATCGGCGGCGTCGCGGCCCACGGCGAGCGGCGCGAGCGTATCGCGGATCACTTGCACCGTCGCGGACAGCACGTTATAGCCGAACGCCTCGCCCCAGCCCACGAGGCCGTCGTCCGTGCATACCTTGACGAGCGCGTAGCGCAGCGTGGTCCATTGCGCGCCGCCGAATCCGGTCGGCGGTCCGTCGTGCGTGTAGCGCAAACCAACCGGAATGACCTCGACGCTCCTGATGCGGCTGCCGCTCTCGCTCATCTGCTTCTCCAGGGATACCTTTGTGACGAATGAAATCGCAACTACGCTTTCTACATGCGCAAGTTTTCTGCCGATTTACGATATCTTCGATACCGTTTTTCGTCAACGCTTATGGAATTAAGTGGAATCCCTGAGCTGCGCGCGCCTGAGGCGAGCGCGTGTCGAATCACGCCGTGAGCGTGTTGCGTCCCGCCAGCTTCGCGCGATAGAGCGCGACATCGGCTCGTTGCAGCGCGTCCTGGAAGCCCGGTTCGTTGGCGCCGATCTGCGACACGCCGATGCTCGTCGTCCATTCCGGCATGCCTTTGGCGTACTTGCGGCACGCCGCATGGATCTGGTTCGCGCACGCCTGCGCATTGGCCGCTCGGGAGGCCGGCAGGATCGCGACGAACTCGTCGCCGCCGAGCCGCCCGAATTCACCGCCGAGCAAGGCCACTTCGGCGCCCGCGCGCCGCGCGAGCTCCGTCAGCACGTTGTCGCCCGCGAGGTGGCCGTGCAGGTCGTTGATCTGCTTGAAGTGATCGATGTCGATGGCGAGCAGGACCGCGCCCGGCTCGATCAGCCGCCGCGCGTGCCGCTCGAAACCGGCGCGGTTCCAGACGCCGGTCAACGGGTCGCGGCGGGCGGCGTCGCGCAGGCGCTGCTGCGCGCGTTCGGCCGGAATCGCCAGCAGGCCGAGATTGAGCACGCCGAGGAGCAGTTGATCCGAGAGCGTCGGAATCAGCGCGAGGTAGTTGATGCCCGGCGCGCTCCATGCGTAGGCCGCGAGCGTGATCGCATAGCCCGGCAGATAGCCGAGCATCGCGAAGCCCGCGATGGCGCGCGCGCGGCTCTTCTCGCGCCTGCCGCTGGCCCAGAGCACCCCGCCCGTGATGCCGGCCGAAATTGCGACGCCGATCGTATCGGCCGCGTGCGTCCATGCCGAGGTCATCGGACCGGGACCGCCGATCAGCGTCGGCAAGACGTGCGCGGCGACGCAGCCCGCGACGGGCGCGAGCATCCACGCGCGAAACGGCCGCTTGCCGTCGAACGCGCGCAGACCCGAAACGATCAGCATGTTGGTTGCGGCGAGTGCGCCGAGCATCAGGCCGATCAGAAGCAGATTGCCGCGCACGGCTTCGAAACCGATCAGCACGGCCGCGTAAAGAAACGCGCTCGCCGACCAGTGAATGAACTGCCGCTCGATGGGCCGGCCGAAGCGGACCAGCGCGAAGACGAGCCCGAACGCCGTGCTCGCCAGCACGCTGCAAAGGCGTAGGGTTGCTGTGTCAGGTGTGTGGAACATGGAAAAGCCCGCCACGCGCGCGTGCATTCGCGGCAAACCGCCGTATCTTACAGGCGCGCTACTTTCGCCGCGAAACCGGCACGAAGCGGCACATTGGGGAAATCGGCACGCACGCGGATGATTCGCGGCATAGGCCTTGCTCGCCCGCAGTGCATCCCCGCAGCACACCCGTAGCACATCCCGCACCCGTGACCCACGAAAAGGAGCCGCGCATCATGAAACTTTATTTCGCGCCCGGCGCATGCAGTCTCGCCGATCACATCGCAATGCACGAAGCAGGCATTAAGTTCGATCGCGTGAAGGTCGATTTGAAGACCAAGCAGACCGAGGACGGCAAGCCGTTCAACGAGATCAACCCGAAGGGCTACGTGCCGGTCGTCGAATTCGACGATGGCAGACGCTTGACAGAGAACATCGCGATTCTCTCGTGGGTCGCGCAAAAGACGCCCGCGCTCGCGCCCTCGGGCGACGAAGGCAGCCTGCGCCTGCTCGAAATGCTCGCGTTCATCTCGACCGAGATTCACAAGCAGTTCGGCCGCGTATTCCGGCCGACATCGGATGCGGAATCGGCCGCCGCGCGCGAGAAGATCGGCCAGCGCTTCGCGCTCGTCGCGAAGATGATGAAGGGCGACTATCTGTTCGGCAACCAGGTGAGCGTGGCCGATGCGTACCTTTTCACGATGCTGACATGGGCGCGCAAGATGAACGTCGAGATGCCGGCTGAACTCCAGGCCTACTACGATCGCATGCGCGAGCGGCCCGCCGTGAAGCTGGCGTTCGAGCACGAAGGGCTCGAATGAGCGCCGGCCCTTGAAGGAAAATGGCCCTTCGGGTGCAGCCATGCAGCATGCCAAACCAGGCGGCCGCGCGTCGCTGTTCGCGGCAGCTCTCGTGCTCGGCGCGATCTACGCGGGCAGTACGCTCGTCACGCCGCTCTATCCGCTGTATCAGCGCGCATTCGGCCTCTCCGATCTCACGATCACGCTGGTCTACGCCACCTATGTCGTCGGCAACGTCGCCGCGCTGCTCGCATTCGGCCGCATCTCCGATCAGGCGGGGCGCCGCTTCGTCAGCCTGATCGTGCTCGCGCTCGCCATGGTGAGCACCCTGCTGTTCCTGTTCGCCGTGCATCCGGCGCTGCTGTTCGTCGCGCGCGGCACGAGCGGGCTTGCGATCGGCGTCGGCGCCGCGACGGCCACGGCGTGGATCGCCGAATTGCATCCCGCCGCCGACAAGGCGCCAGCGAGCCGTCTGGCCGCCGCCGTCAATCTCGCCGGCCTCGCCCTGGGCGTGCTGGCCGCGGGACTGCTCGCGCAGTTCGCGGCGGGGCCGCTGCATACGGTGTTCGTTGTTTATTTCGTGGTGCTCGCCGTCACGGCGGCGCTCGCGGCGCGGACCCGCGAAACCGTCGATGCGCCCGAACGCTCGCTCGCGGCGCTGTCGTTCGCGCCGCGCATCGGGATTCCGTCGGAATTGCGCATGGCGTTCATCGCGCCCGCCGTCACCGCCTTCGCCACCTTCGCGCTGCTCGGCTTCTATGCGGCCTTGCTGCCCAATCTGCTCGCGAACAGCATGAACCTGCACAGTCCGGCGTTGAGCGGCGCGATCGTCGCGGAACTGTTCATCGCGAGCACGATCACCGTCATCGCCACGCCGATGCTCTCCGCGCGCACCGCCATGTTCGCCGGGCTCTGGCTGCTGCCGCCCAGCCTCGCGTTGCTGCTGTGGGCGCAGATGGACGGCTCGATCGTCTGGCTGTTATGCGCGACGGCGCTATGCGGCCTGGCGACCGCCCTCGGCTTTCGCGGCAGCCTGCAGGAAGTGAATCGCATCGCGCCCGAAGATCAGCGCGCCGAAGTGTTGTCGGCGTATCTGCTGTGCTGTTACACGGGCAATTCGCTGCCCGCCGTCGGCATCGCGCTGCTGTCGAGGCGCGTCGGGCATCTCTGGGCCGATGCTGCTTTCGCGGCGGTTTCCGTCGTGCTCGCGCTAGTCGCGCTGGCGGTCGGCTGGCACATAGGGGGCGACCACGACAGCGCTCAGCGCTCCTGAAGCCTCACAGCGTATCGGGCACGTCGAGCCAGCTCGAATCGGCGCGGATTGCGAGCGAGCATTCGTCGGCGTTCGGCTGGCCCGCGCGCGACTGGTCGAACGCATCTTTCAAGTGCGCGATCATGCGATCCTGAACCGTTCTGCGTTGAACCGTATCCAGGGCCGCGTATCGGTCGACGTCGCGCCCGGCGAAGCGCACGGATGCGCTGCAGCGCGCATCGAGCGTCGTATCGCGCCCGGTCTCGACGACCCACGATACGGTCAGCACCACGTCGTCGCCGTCGTCGAGCATGCCGACGGCCGGCGTCTTGGTCGAACCGAAGGTGCGCGATAGCGCCAGTTGCAATTCCTCCACGCGCTGGGCGTGATCCATCGCTTTCATGAACCTCTCCTTTTGCAACGCCAAAAGCCATGCGATGACTGGCAGCAAGCGGCGAACCCGCCGACGCCGACGTTCGCACGGGTCCGCCGATTGCTTCGCCGAGGTCGGGATGATCGAACGCAGTACGAAACCACACGGAGGCCATCATGGCTCAAAACCCGCGCGTGCCCCACGCCACCGCCGACGACATGGACGAGCCCGTCGGACGTGACGAACCGGCGAACCCAGCCACTGGCGACACCGGGCAGCGCAAGCTCGACGAGCGCGACAAGCGCACTCACGAGACATCGGAGAACGAACTGCCCTCTTCGCAGGACAAGAATCCGGTGCCCCCCGATTCGACCGCATCGTGACGCGAGACCGGAACCCGCCCTCTTCGTCCAGCCGCCGCAATGGTTTGCCCGCTTCAGCCCGGTCAGACGATTTCCGCAGAATGAATACCGGAGATTCAACATGTCTACCGAGACTTACGTTCGCAACGGACACACCGTCGAGATCAGCATTGATCACGATCCGACGGGACAGCACACGTGGGCCTACACGATCGACGCGGACGGCTACACCGAAATGCGCGATCGCCCGCTCGAAAGCTTCGAAGCCGCGATGGAAGGCGCGAAGCATCACGCCAACGCGAAAGCGGACGCGCTGGACGCAGGCAGCGCGACGCAGTGAATGCGCATGGCTGCGCGAATCGACCGGAGTACCAATGAAGGCCTTTCAGTTCGAGCATCGAGACGATTCGCGCGCATGGAACCATGCCCGCAGACTATCGCTATCAGCGCGGGACGGTTGCGATCACCATTATTGAAAGGCTGTCGGCGCGCAGGTGTGGATGGCCTCGCGCGCGCGGACCCCGGGCGCGTGCGCGCTGAGCGTCAGAATCATCAATCGCGGCCACGCGATCTACACGCAACCCGCGCCGATCAAGCTCGGCGCGATGGTCATCGCGAGTTTCGTGCAGGAAGCCCCGATGACAGCCGACAAGCCGCGCGCCTGATTCGAACCGACGTCACAGCACGCGCTCCGGCGGCGTGCGGTTCGGCGGATCGCCGATCGGCTGCGGCGTGCCGTTCGGGGGCATGGGGTCGCCGTCGGGCGGCGTCGGCGGGTCGGGATCGGCATCGGGTGTGGGCATGTCGTCGGGTGTCGGAATATGCATCCGCTCGTCCGCCTGAATCTCGAAGCGCGTCTGAACCATCCTGGTCTCCCTCATGTGTGGGCGCCAGCTCCTCCCGCATTCCGCGTGCCGCGCCCGTTGGTCATGGCAGGAGCGTCGACGAGTCGAGATCGGCGAGTTTCGTGAGTTCGTCACGCCGTGTATCGCATGCGCCGCGCACTTGTCGCCCGTAGCCGATCCAGATCACGAAGGCCAGGGTCGAGAGACTTCCCAGCGCGAGAAACGCCACCGGATAGCCATAGAGATGCGCGAGCCAGCCGCCCAGCATCGGACTGAAGCACGCGCCCGCCGCCTGAACGCCCTGCACTGCGCCCTGTCCCAGATTCACGCGACCGCTTCCATGCAGCAGATGCACGACGAGCGCGGGCACCGCGACGCTCTGCAAGCCCGCGCCCAGGCCATCGAAGACCTGCACCGGCACGATGCCCGATGGAGGCGCGACGAAGGCCGCCGTGACGGCCCGCAGCGGCAGCGTCGCGAGCGTGACGAGGATGATCCACCAGAAGCCCCAGCGGCGGATCGCGCGGCTCGCGCAGGCCGCGACGACCAGCATGACCACTTGAGAGATGACGATGTTGGCGGCCGTCACATGGCTCGGGTCCGCCGTATGCGTCGCCGCGACGGCCAGGCTGTAGAGCGGCAGCATCGCCGAATTGCCGAGATTGAAGGCCGCGAGCGCGGCGGCCAGCACCAGCAGCGGGCGATTGCGCAACAGCACGTGCACGCTGTCTGCGCGGATCTCGGAGGCTTCGTCGTCATCCTGCTTCGCAAGGCCGCGCGCGAAATGCCGGTGCACCGAGCGCGCCGGAATCCACAGCGCCGCGATCACGCAGCCCACGCCGAACGCCGCGCTCAGCGCGAACACATAGGGAATGCCGAGCCACGCGCCGAGCCAGCCCGACAACGCCGCCGCCGCGATGTTGCCCGCGTGGTTCGCCACCTGATTGCGTCCGTACTGCCGGTCGAAGTTGTGCCTGCCGACCATGCCTAGCGTGAGCCCGGCGAGCGCCGGGCCCATCGTCGCGCCGGCGATCGCGGTGGCGATCTGCGAGAGCGTGACGGGCCAGAAGCCCTGAAAGAACCAGATGACGATCGCCGCGACGATCGACAGCGCACTCGCTGCCGCGACAACGGTGCGGCGGTACGCGGTCGCATCGACGAGCGCGCCGGCGGGCGTCGTGACCAGCATGCCGACGATGCCGCCAATGGTCAGCACCGTGCCGATGCGGTCCGGCGTCCAGCCGTGCGCCTGCAGATAGATGCCGAGAAAGGGCCCGACGCCGGCCTGGATATCGGCCGCGAAAAAGCTCACGGCGAGCAGCGGGACGGTGGGCTTCACGTTCTTCATGGCCAGGCCGTCTTGTGGGTGAACAGGCTTCAGAGCACGACCTGCACGCCGAGCTCGACGACATCTTCGCTTCGAAGCCCGAAATACTCCGCGCTCGACGCCGAATGAAACGACATCTCTCCGAACAGCCGCTCGCGCCAGCGCGTCATCTGCCCGTGCGAGCAGCCGGGCATGGCCTCGTCGCGCGGCAGGAAGAAGGTCGTGTGCTTCGGGTCGAAACGCCAGTCGCCGAGCTGGCCGTCCAGCGATGCGAGCAGGCGCGGCAGATTAGGCCGCTCGACGAAGCCGTGGCGCGAAATGACTTCATAGCAGCCCGCGCCGAGATCGCGCACTTCGATGCGCGTGTGCTCGTCCACGCGCGGCGCCGATTCCGGGCGGTTCGCGAAGATCACCGTCGTCTGATGCAGCACGCGGTTGTGGCGCACGTTGCTGGTGAGCGCGGAAGGCGTCGCGCCCGGCGTGCTGCCCGGGTAGACGGCGGTGCCGGGCACACGCGCGGGCGGGTCGCTGGCGTCGAGCGCTCCATGCAGAAACTCGTCGAGCGGCTGCGCGCGCGACGCATGGCGCTGCGCGAGTTCGAGACCGCGATGCCACGTCGACATCAGCACGAACAGCACGATGCCCGCCGCGACGGGGAACCAGCCGCCCTGCGGAATCTTGTGGATGTTCGCGGCGACGAGCAACGCATCGATCGCGATGAGCGGCGCGCTGAGCGCCGCAACGGCGAGCCACGGCCAGCGCCAGACGTTGCGCGCGAGACTCACCATCTGCACGGTGGTGATGAGCATCGTGAGACCGACCGCGATGCCGTAAGCGGAAGTCAGCTTGTCGGAGCTGCGAAACGCGAGCACGAGGAAGATCACCGCGGCGAACAGCAGCGCGTTCACGGCGGGCACATAGACCTGGCCGCGCTGCGACGGCGAGGTTTCGATCACGCGCAGACGCGGCAGAAAACCAAGCTCGATGGCCTGACTCGTCATCGAGAACGCGCCCGAGATCACGGCCTGCGATGCGATCACGGTGGCTAGCAGCGCGATCAGCACGGTCGGTATCAACGCCCAGTCGGGCGCCGCGAAAAAGAACGGCTGCTTAGCCGAGCCCGGTTGATGAAGTATCGTCGCGGCCTGCCCGAAGTAGCCGATGATGATCGCCGGAAACACGACGAACAGCCACGCGAGCCGGATCGCGCGGCGGCCGAAGTGACCGATGTCGGCATAGAGCGCCTCGGCGCCGGTCAGCGCGAGAATCACCGCGCCGAGTATGGTGAACGCGAGCGCCGCATGCGTGTGAACGAGCGCCCACGCATACATGGGCGAGAGCGCGCGCAGCACGTCCGGATGCTGCGCGATGCGATAGATGCCGACCGCGGCCAGATAGACGAACCAGATCGACATCACCGGCCCGAACGACTTGCCGACGACCGCGGTGCCGCGCCGCTGGAACATGAACAGCGCGACGAGAATGGCCGCCGCGAGCGGCACGACGACCGGATCGAACTTCGCGCTCACCTGCCGCAGGCCTTCCACGGCCGAGAGCACGGAAACGGCGGGCGTGATCATCGAATCGCCGTAGAACATGGCCGCGCCGAACAGTCCCGCCATCAGCAGCACATGCGGCACGCGCTGGCCCTTCTGCTCGTAGCCCGAGCGCACCAGCGCAGTCAATGCGACGATGCCACCTTCGCCTTCGTTGTCCGCGCGCATGACATAGCAGACGTACTTGCCCATCACGACGATGACGACGGCCCACACGATCATCGAGAGGATGCCCATGACGACAGCCGGGTCGAGCGTGCCCGCCTCGCTCACGCCCTGCCGCAACGCGTAGATCGGACTCGTGCCGATATCGCCGAACACCACGCCGAGCGCGCCCAGCATGAGCCCCGACAACGCCTTCTGTTTTGGCGCGGCCGCCGCCTGAAGCTCGTGATGCGGTGCGTGATGCTCGCGAGCATCGCTGGAAGTCGAAGTCATCCGACGCGTGCGTGATCCGGAAGTGTGTGGTGTCGAGCGCGTAGCAAGTGCCGTTCCGCCAAGGCTCGAAATGCATGCGGGACCCTCGCTTGCTGCCTCTGGAAAGGTCGGGTTCCTTTGTGGAACCGATCATGGATACGACCCGCGCGGTCAGCGCGATCGGGACATCGCAGGACATGCACGAGACGCCCGAGACCTTTCCGTTCGGCGTCTGAATGGTGCTTTCGTTTTGCGACGCTCGTAATCGTAGGTAAGCGTTGCTTACACATGCTCACGTCCTTTTTCGGCGCCGTTGCGTAAAGTCCCGCCAACGAAGCGCGCAGCCCCACGCGGGCCGCCGCCGTGAAATCAGCTCATTGCAACTTCGAAGAGGACACCATGAAAAAGAATCGAATCGTCGCCGCGCTGTTGTGCGCCACCATCGGACTGACGACGGGTGCGGCCTTCGCCCAGCCCGCGCCGGGCGGCCCCGACCAGAATCGCGACATGCGCGGCGCGCCCGGCGGTCCCGGCCACGGCCCCGACATGCGTGGTCCCGACGTGCACGGCCAGGACATGCACGGTCAGGACATGCATGGCCACGATGCACCGCGTCCCCCGCAGCATGCGAACGAAGCGCCGCGTCATCCCGACTGGCGCAAAGGCGAACGTCTCCAGTCCGAGTACCGCAATCACGAGTATGTAGTCGACGACTGGCATGGCCACGGTCTGCGTCAGCCGCCGCGCGGATATCAATGGGTCGGCGTAGGCGCGGATTATCTGCTGGTCGCGGTGGCGTCGGGCGTGATCGCGCAGGTCGTACTGTCTCAGTAAGCAAGGACGCCCTACAAAAGAAAAGCCCGCCGGTCAGGGCGGGCAAGAATGCGCTCTCGAGAGGGGATCGAAGCGCATTTTGAACAACCTGGTTTGCGCGAACCTCGACCGCGCGAAAGAAGTACGCGTTTCAACCAACGGTACTCAAGGTTTCCTGTGAAGCAGGTCGGGCCGGTCGCCGCGTTCCAGCGCCATGCCCGGCTTTACCGGTACGTCGACCCCCTGGTCGAAGATGAAGCCCATTGCGATTTGCTCGGTGTTGGTCGACCCGCAGGCCGGGCATTCCTCGTCTTTGAGTGCATCATCGGTATAAATCAGCTTGTTGCAAGCCGCGCAGCGGATAAGCATGTGCACTCCCGAATTCACTATAGATACAGAATCATTTATATGTCAAAAAAGACGTGCATCCAATGGTTCATTACCCATGCCTTGCGCGCGCCTTTTTGCACTATGTACTGATTGGATAACGGGTCCTCCTTCGTTTAACGCACGATAGTCCATTCCGATTCGCACGCACCGGCCGCAATCGCCGACTCATTGAAGGGCGGCGTGATCCCGACATCCGGCGGCCCGTGCCAGCGAACCTCGAACCGCTCTTCCACATGCTCGCCCTGCACCGATGCGGGCATCCTTCCCTTCGTGGATCCAGCGACGATCGTGAGCCGGCAACCGGAGGCGCGCATTGCATCAACGAGCGCTTCGCGCGAGAAGCGGCCGCGGCGATACGTTATGCGAAGCTCGGCCTCGTTCTCACGCGGGATGCGTGCCTCGACTGCCTTCAAAAACCACAGCACGACGATACCCAGCACGAGCCCCAGCACGCCGAGCCCCAGTTGACCGCCGCCGAAGCATAGCCCGACGACCGTCACGAACCACAACGTCGCGGCGGTCGTCACGCCCTTGACGAGACCGTCCTTGCGCAGGATCGCGCCAGCGCCAATGAAGCCGACGCCCGACAGTATGCCGAGCGGCAGGCGCATCAGATCCAGCGTCGCGAACGAACCCGGCGTCTTTCCCGACTGAGCCAGCAACGCGTTGGCCTGCAACATCGCGAGACACGCCGCGAGGCAGACGAGCAGCGTCGTTCTCAATCCCGCCACCTTGCCCGACTCGCCACGGTTCAGTCCGATCAGCACTCCTGCCAGCGCCGCGAGCGCGAGTCGCACGCCTACGTCGGTCCATTCGAGTGTGAGAGGCATGAGCGCCATGTCACGTGTTTCCCGGGCAATCGATCAAGGTCTGCGCCACTCATGCGCCCTCCATGTATAGCAATCGTCGAGCCCGGTCATGCGGAACGCGCATGCACGCGCTCATGCGGCTCGTCGAGGGGAAGCGGCATGTCGTTTGCGCACGAGCCAGATGTGCATCGCCGATGCTTCACCGATCTTGCAACGAGATCGCGGCTTCGTCTTTCGATCTGCAATCCGGAGACTTTCATCATGACTACCACCGTCGGCGATTTTCTGATCGACCGCCTGCATGCCTGGGGCGTGCGTCGCATTTATGGCTATCCCGGCGATGGCATCAACGGTGTGTTCGGTGCGCTCAATCGCGCGAAAGGAAAGATCGAATTCATTCAGGCGCGTCATGAAGAGATGGCTGCCTTCATGGCCTCCGCGCACGCGAAATTCACCGGTGAGCTCGGCGTATGCATCGCGACTTCGGGACCGGGCGCGGCGCACCTCATCACTGGTCTCTACGACGCGCGCCTCGATCACATGCCGGTGCTCGCGATCACCGGTCAGCAGGCGCGCGCCGCGCTCGGCGGTCACTATCAGCAGGAAGTCGATCTCGCCGCGATGTTCAAGGATGTTGCCGGCGCGTTCGTGCAGCAGGCGAGCGTGCCCTCGCAGATTCGTCATCTGGTCGATCGCGCGGTGCGCATCGCGCTGGCGGAACGCCGGGTCACCGCGCTCATCCTGCCGAACGACCTGCAGGACCTCGATTACGAGCCGCCGGGCAGAAAGCACGGCACGCTGCATTCGGGCGTCGGCTATCGCGCGCCGAAGATGGTCCCTTATGCCGATGACCTGCAACGCGCCGCCGACGTGCTCAATGCGGGCAAGAAGGTCGCGATTCTCGTCGGCGCGGGCGCGCTGCAGGCGACCGACGAAGTGATCGCGATCGCCGAAAAGCTCGGCGCGGGCGTCGCGAAAGCGCTGCTCGGCAAGGGC
The DNA here is from genome assembly GCF_001544875.2 of Caballeronia hypogeia. Taxonomy (GTDB): domain Bacteria; phylum Pseudomonadota; class Gammaproteobacteria; order Burkholderiales; family Burkholderiaceae; genus Caballeronia; species Caballeronia hypogeia. Next base: position 125,578 of record NZ_FCOA02000005.1, on the reverse strand, counting down.
GCGCTGCCCGACGATCTGCCCTTCGTGACCGGCTCCATCGGACTGCTCGGCACCGAGCCGAGCTACAAGCTGATGACCGGATGCGACACGCTGCTCATGATCGGCTCGGGCTTTCCCTACTCCGAATTCCTGCCGAAGGAAGGCGCGGCGCGCGGCGTACAGATCGACATCAAGGCCGACATGCTGTCCATCCGTTATCCGATGGAAGTGAATCTCGTCGGCGACAGCGCCGAGACCTTGCGGGCACTTTTGCCCCTGTTGCAGCAGAAGACCGAGCGCGGCTGGCGCAACGACATCGAAGGATGGATGGCCGACTGGTGGAAGACGCTGGAGAAGCGCGCGATAGAACCCGCGAAAGCCGGCGTGAATCCGCAACGCACGGTGTGGGAGCTGTCGCCGCGCGTGCCCGCGAATGCCATCGTCACGAGCGATTCGGGTTCGGTCGCCAACTGGTACGCGCGCGATCTCAAGGTGAAGCGCGGCATGCTGTGCTCGTTGTCGGGCGGCCTCGCGTCGATGGGCGCCGCCGTGCCCTACGCGATCGCGGCCAAGTTCGCGCATCCCGAGCGACCCGTCGTCGCGCTGGTGGGTGACGGCGCGATGCAGATGAACAACATGGCCGAACTCATCACGGTCGCGAAGTACTGGAAGCAATGGACCGATCCACGCTGGATCTGCATGGTGCTCAATAACGAGGACCTCAATCAGGTCACGTGGGAACAGCGCGTGATGGAAGGCGATCCGAAGTTCGAGGCATCGCAGGACATCCCTTCCGTGCCTTATCACAAGTTCGCGGAGCTGATCGGCCTGAGAGGCTTTTACGTCGATGATGCCGAGCGCATGGCCGCCGTGTGGGACGAAGCATTCGCATCGGACCGGCCGGTCGTGATCGAAGTGAAGGCCGACCCGAACGTGCCGCCGCTGCCGCCGCACATCACGTTGGCGCAGGCGAAGGCGTTCGCGACCACGCTCATGAAGGGCGATCCGGGCCAGGGGCACATGATCGTCGATACGGCCAGGCAGGTGCTCGGCGCGGTGCTGCCGGGACACAAGGACAAGTAGCAAACAGGCAGGGGGCAAGCAGGCTCATGCATCTCTCGAAACGCGAGGCGCCGATTGAAGCGATTCGCACGCGCGCCTATACCATTCCCACCGACAAGCCCGAGGCCGACGGCACTTTCGCGTGGAACTCGACCACGCTCGTCGTCACCGAAGTCGTCGCGGCGGGCAAGACCGGCATCGGCTGCACGTATAACGACGCGTGTGTGGCGAAGCTGATCGACGCGACCCTTGCGCCGATGCTCATCGGCGAGGACGCGTGGAGTATCGACGCGCTATGGCAACGCATGCAGCAGCGCGTGCGCAACATCGGCCGCTCGGGCGTCGCGGCGACCGCCATATCGGCGCTCGACTGCGCGCTGTGGGATGTGAAGGCGCGTCTGCTCGACATGCCGCTCGCGCGTTTGCTCGGCGTCATGCGCACGCGCGTGCCGCTGTATGGCAGCGGCGGCTTCACCACCTACACCGACGACGACATGCGCGATCAGCTGGCGCACTGGGTGCATGAGAACGGCTGCCGCTGGGTCAAGATCAAGATCGGCAGCGAGCCTTCGCGCGATCCGCATCGCGTGCGCGTGGCGCGTGAAGTGATCGGCGGCGACGCGGGGCTTTTTGTCGACGCCAACGGCGCGCTGGATCGCAAGCAGGCGCTGCATTACGCGCAGGTCTTCGCGGAACAGAACGTGATGTGGTTCGAAGAACCCGTGTCTTCGGATGACATCGCGGGGTTGGCGAAGTTAAGAAACGCGCTGCCCGCGCGCATGGAACTGGCCGCGGGCGAATACGGCTACACGCAGGACGACTTTCGCGCGCTGCTCGCGAACGAAGCCGTCGATGTCCTTCAGGCCGATGTCACGCGTTGCGGCGGCATTACCGGTTTCATGCGCGTGGCGGCGTTATGCGATGCGTTTCATATTCCGCTGTCGGCGCATTGCGCGCCCACGATGCATCTGCATGTCGCGTGCGCCGCGCCGCGTCTGAGGCATCAGGAATGGTTCCACGATCACGTGCGCATCGAGCAGATGCTGTTCGACGGCGCGCCGCACGTCGTCGATGGCGCGATGGCGCCGGATATGTCGCGGCCCGGCTGCGGGCTCGACTTCAAGCACGCGGATGCGCAGCAATACGCGGTGTAGAAAAGAACGGACCAGACGATGAAACAACCAAGCGCAGGGAATATCGCGGTCGCATGCGGGCTTGCTCTGGCTGGCGCGGCATTTATCGGCACGAGAGAAAAGCGGCGTGAAGCGCCGGTGCGGACACATATCGACACCGCGCGCACCTTCAACCGCAGCTCCGCGCTGCTCGCGCTCTCCGTGCTCGCGGACAGCGCGATGGAGCACTATCGCGGCTCCTTCGACAACCCGGCGATGTACACGCCGCTCGTGGTCTCCGCGCTGTCGCTGCTCGCGGGCGTGCATGGCGGACGCGACCACGAACCGCAGCGTCATCCGCTGCGCAATTCGGTGTATGTCGGCGCGGCGCTGGCGGGCGTCGCCGGCACGGGTTTTCACTTGTACAACATCACCAAGCGTCCCGGCCGATGGAGCTGGCACAACCTCTTCTACGCCGCGCCGATCGGCGCGCCGATGGCGCTGCTGCTTTCCGGCGCGCTCGGCGCGGTCGCCGAAAGGCTGCGCGATGAACCGATGCACGAGCCGCGGCTCTTCGGCATGCCCGCCGGACAGGCGCTCGCGCTCGTCACGAGCGCCGGTCTCGCCGGCACGCTCGGCGAAGTCGCGCTGCTGCATTTTCGCGGCTCGTTCCAGAACCCGGTCATGTACGCGCCCATCGTGATTCCGCCGATTGCGTCCGCGCTGCTCGTGAATACCGCCATCGCCACGCCGCGTCCGCGCTGGTTCACGCGGCTCTGGCTGCGCATGACGACGGCGCTCGGCTTCATCGGCGTGGGCTTTCATGCGCGTGGCGTCGCGCGTAATCAGGGCGGCTGGCGCAACTGGAGCCAGAACCTCTTCAACGGCCCGCCGCTGCCCGCGCCGCCCAGCTTTTCGGCGCTCGCGCTCGCGGGCCTCGCCGCGCTGCGTTTGCGGGAGACGGAGAAATGACGCTGCCTCGCTACCCCGGCTATGACGTGACGATGAAGCGCGACACGCCCTCGTGGGACGAGATCACGCGCGAAGTGATCGACGCACGTCTTGCCACGCCCACGGAACCGCGCTTCTTCGACGCCGTGCAATGGATCGCGTTGAACGCGTTGTGCGCGTGCATCGTGCCACAGGACCGCGAACGCGATCCCGCACCCCTGCCCGCTCTGCTCGATGCAAAGCTCGTGAAGGATACCGGCGACGGCTATCGCGACGCGCGCCTGCCATCAATGCGCGATGCCTGGCGTATCGGCCTCGCCGCGCTCGACGCCGAAAGCCGCGCGCGCCATGAACTGCCGTTCGCGTCCATCGACCGGGATGCGCAACACGCGCTCTTGCGCGACATGCAGGAAGGCAAGCTGAACCACGCGGAATGGCGCGACATGCCAGCGGCGCTGTTCTTTTCGATGCGCGTGCTGCACGACATCTGCGGCGCGTATTACTCGCATCCGCGTGCATGGAGCGAGATGGGCTTCGGCGGTCCGGCGAACCCGCGCGGCTATGTGCGCATGGTGTTCGGCAGGCGCGATCCGTGGGATGCGGCCGAAGCGAAGCCTGGAGAAGAGGCCGCCGCGAGGAAGGAGAACCTGCGTGTCCGATGACGCTCAACACGTGCCGCGCGGCAAGAACGGACGCGCGCCCGATGTCTTTCATCGAGGCGCGTGGCTGCCGATGCAGGCGTATGAAGAGAACGACCCAGTCGATTTCGCGATCGTAGGCACCGGCGCGGGCGGCGGCACGCTTGCATGCCGTCTCGCGGAAAAAGGCTTTCGGGTGGTCGCTTTCGACGCCGGCGCGTGGTGGCGTCCGCTCGAAGAATTCGCGTCGGATGAAACGCATCAGTCGAAACTCTTCTGGACCGACGAGCGCATCTGCGACGGCGAAAGTCCGCTCAGGCTGGGCAGCAACAACAGCGGCAAGGCAGTGGGCGGCAGCACCGTGCATTTCGCGATGGTGTCCTTACGCTTCCGGCCCGAATGGTTCAAGTCCAGAAGCGTGCTCGGCTACGGCGCGGACTGGCCGCTCGACTGGCGCGAGATGTGGCGCTATTACGCGGAAGTGGAGAGCGCGCTGAAGATATCCGGGCCTGTCACCTATCCGTGGGGACCGAAACGGCCTCGTTACCCCTATCGGCCGCATGAGCTGAATGCGGCGGCGCTGGTGCTCGCGCGCGGCTGCGAGGCGCTCGGCATAGACTGGACGCCGACGCCGCTCGCGACCGTCTCCGCACCGCGCGGCGAGTCGCATCCGTGCGTGTATCGCGGCTTCTGCGTGTCGGGATGTGCGACGAACGCGAAACAGAGCGCGCTCGTGACATGGATACCGCGTGCGGTGCGCGCGGGCGCGGAGATACGCGATCTCTCGATGGTCGGCCGCATCGTCATCGGTGACGATGGCCGCGCGCAAGGCGTCGAATACTTTCGCGAGGGGCGCTGGCGCTTTCAGCGCGCGCGCAATGTCGTGGTCGCGGGTTACGCGATCGAAACACCGCGCCTGCTGCTCATGTCCGCGACCGACCGCTATCCCGATGGCCTCGCGAACAGCTCGGGCCTCGTCGGCAAGAATCTGATGGTGCAGCTGAATCAGGCCGTCTGGGGAACGATGGACGAGGAAGTGCGCTGGTACAAGGGCCCGCCCTCGCTCTCGATGACCGAGCACTGGAACTACGAAGACCGCGGCAAGGACTTCTTCGGCGGCTATTGCTACATGAGCCAGGGGCCATTGCCCGTCGCATGGGCGGCCGTGCAGAACGGGCGCGGGCTGTGGGGCCAGGCGCTCGTGGACGAGATGCGCAAGTACAACCATCAGGCCGGCTTGAAGATTGTCGGGGAAACCATGCCGCAGGAGCGCAACCGCGTCACGCTCGCCGATGAAAAGGATCAGTACGGTCTGCCCGTTGCGCGCGTAACCTATTCGCTGTGCGACAACGACAAGCGGCTCGTCAGGCATTCGCTCGATTACATGAGCGTGGCGCTGGAGGCGGCCGGCGCACGCGATGTCTGGCGTCAGGACGACGACACCTGTCATCTGAACGGCACCGCGCGCATGGGCGACGATCCCGCGACCAGCGTGGTGAATGCCGATTGCCGAAGCTGGGATATCGATAATCTGTGGATCTGCGACGGCTCCGTGTTTCCGACGGTGGGCGGCGTCAACCCGTCGCTGACCATTCAGGCAATCGCGCTGCGCACGGCGGATCGCATCGAAGCGCTTGCGGCGCGAGGGGAGTTGTCAAGATGAGAAAGCCCAGGGTCGTCGTCGTAACGGGAGCGAGCGCGGGCGCGGGGCGTGCGGCGGCGCTCGAATTCGCGCGTCATGGCGCGCATGTCGCGTTGATCGCGCGCGACGCGCAAGCACTCGAACACGCCGCCGACGACGTGCGCAAGCTTGGCGTTAAGGCCTTGCCGATCGCGCTCGACGTCAGCACGAGCGGCGCGCTGGATCAGGCCGCGACGCGCATCGAAGCCACGCTCGGCCCCATCGACGTATGGGTCAACGATGCGATGGTCACCACGTTCGCCGCGCTCACCGACATGAGCGAAGACGAGTTCCGCCGCGTAACCGACGTCACTTATCTCGGTTACGTGTGGGGCACGATGGCCGCGCTGAAGCACATGCTGCCGCGCAATCGCGGCGTGATCGTGCAGGTGGGCTCCGCGCTCGCCTATCGCTCGATTCCGCTGCAATCGGCATATTGCGGCGCGAAGCACGCGATCCGCGGCTTCACTGATTCCCTGCGTTGCGAACTGCGGCACATGAAGAGTCGCGTCCACGTGACGATGGTGCAGATGCCCGCGCTCAACACGCCGCAGTTCGACTGGGCAAGATGCGCGATGCCGCATGCGCCGCGCCCCGTCGCGCCGATCTACGAACCCGAGGTCGCGGCGCGCGCGATCCGCTGGGCCGCGCTGCATCGCAGGCGCGAGTTGTGGGTCGGCGCTTCGTCGATCAAGGCGATCGTCGCGAACCAGATCGTGCCCGGATGGCTCGATGCGTATCTCGGCCGCACGGGTTATCGCGCGCAACAGGACAAGTCGTGGCCCGCCGATCACGGCCCCGGCAATCTGTGGGAGCCGGTGGGCGGGCTGCATCGCGTGCACGGGCGCTTCGAGTCGGAAGCCAAACCCGTAAGCGCATCGTTCTGGGCCGACACGCATCGCAAGCTGCTCGCGGGCGCGGCCCTTACGCTCGGCGCGTGCATCGTGCGTGGCTTGCGGCGGCGCGGGTGATCATGGCTCCGCGTATCGAAGACCACGCGCTGCTCGGCGACGGACGAGCCTCCGCCCTCGTCACGACGGACGGTTCGATCGACTGGCTCTGCTGGCCCATGTTCGAATCCGCGCCATGCTTTGCCGCATTGCTGGGCGACGCATCGAACGGGCACTGGCGCATCGCGCCCGTCGAACCGGTGCGAAGCGTGACGCGCCGCTATCTCGACTCCTCGCTCGTATTGCAGACGACGATGCATACCGCGAGCGGCAGCGTGGAAATCACCGACTGCCTCGCGTGGGGCGAAACGCCCGCGCGTCTCGTGCGTCGCGTGCATTGTGTATCGGGGCGCGTCACGATGGCGAGCGAGTTCGCGATCCGCTTCGATCATGGGCGCACGCGGCCATGGCTGCGCCCGTTCGGCAAGCGCATCGCGGCGATCGGCGGCGCTCACGCATTGTGGTTCGATACGCCTTCGGAGCCCGTGCTGGATGCAGACGCCGTGCGTCACGAGATCACGCTCGCCGAAGGCGAATGCTGCGACTTCGCGCTGACCTGCTGTCGCTCCTGGGATGCGCCGCCGGCGGCGCCCGATGTGCGCGCCCTGCTCGACGCGACCTTGCATCACTGGGCGCAGTGGTCGGCGCGCCTCGAACTCAAGGACCAGCGCTATATCGAGCCGATACGACGCTCGCTTGCCGTGCTGCGAGGATTGACGCACCGGCTGACGGGCGGCATCGCGGCGGCTGCGACGAGTTCTTTGCCCGAGCGTATCGGCGGCGATCTGAACTGGGATTATCGATATTGCTGGCTGCGCGATGCGAGCTTCACGATGCTCGCGCTCGCGGGCACCGGCATGCGCGGCGAAGCGCAGGCATGGCGCGACTGGCTGCTGCGCGCGCTGGCGGGCGATCCCGTGCATACGCAGACCATCTACACGACGGAAGGCGATTCGCACATCGCCGAATGGAGCTGCGACTGGCTGCGCGGTTATGAATCGTCACGCCCGGTGCGCTTCGGCAATGCGGCGGTCACGCAGTCGCAGCACGATATCTATGGCGAGATCATCGACGCGCTGTACGTCTCGCGCTGCCACGGCATGCCGCCCGACGACGACATCTGGAAGCTCGAACACGACCTCATCGAACATGTGCGGCGCATCTGGCGGCAGCCGGACAACGGCGTGTGGGAGTCGCGCGGCGGGGCTCGCCACCATACGCTCTCGAAGGTGATGGCATGGCTCGCGCTCGATCGCGGCATCAAGTGCGCGGAACGGTTCGGACATGACGCGCCCGTCGACGAATGGCGGCACGATGCGGACGTCATTCGTCACAGCGTGATGACGCATGGCTTTCATCGCGGCGTGAACGCCTTCACGCAATGCTATGACAGCGACCGGCTCGACGCGAGCCTGTTGCTGCTGCCGTTGCGCGGCTTTCTGCCCGCCGACGATTTGCGAATGATCGCGACGGTCGACGCCATCGAAAGACGTTTGATGCACGATGGTCTGGTGTTCCGCTTTCTGGACCAGCACGATGCGCGGCCCGAGGGCGCGTTCATCGCGTGCTGTTGCTGGCTTGCGCAGGTGAGGCAGATGCAAGGGCGCGAGACGCAAGCGCGGACATTGTTCGAGCGCGTGCTTTCCATTCAGAACGATCTCGGCTTGCTGGCCGAGGAATACGACACGGAAAAGAAGCGGCAGTGCGGGAATTATCCGCAGGTGCTATCGCATGTCGCGCTGATCAACGCGGCCTGTTATTTCGACGACACCGATCATTCGTTGCATGCCCTGTAGCTCAGCGCGACGCCAGCTGGTGCGCGACGATGCCATGCGCCGCGCGTAGCCCGCGCATGCCTTCATACGTGGCTTCCCGAGGGTAAGCACGAGCGGTTCCACGCCGGGAATGCGGCTTGCCTCGGCATCGATGTCAGTCTTTCGATTCGATGAGAAGCCGGCCATGAACACGCTGCGCATAGAGCGCCTGCGCCCGACCCAGATGACACACGGCGAGCGCCAGATACATCAGAAGGCGGAGGCATATCGCGCTCTGTCGCGTCATGCACTCGAGAAAGCGATTGCTGAAAAGCCGATCGCTGTCGTGCTCGGCCCCGAGCGCACGCCCTATGTCATCGACCATCATCACGTGGCCTGCGCGTTGTGGCGCGTCGAGGTCAGGGAAGCGCCGTTTGTCCTGGTCACGGACTTGTCTTCCCTTTCGCATGCGCAGTTCTGGCTTACGCTCGAGAACTGTTCGTGGACCTATCCCTACGACGCACAAGGCCGCCGCGTCGCGTTCTCGAATATGCCCGAACACATGTGGGATGCGGTCGATGACGAGTTCCGCAGCCTCGCCGCATTCGTGCGCGACGCAGGTGGCTACGACAAGACCGATGTGCCGCTCGCGGACTTTCGCTGGGCCGACTTCTTCCGCGCCCGCTTGCCTCGTCCCGACGACGACGCGCAGTTCGACGCGCTGATACCACGCGCATCGGAACTTGCACGAAACGATGCGGCCGCCGGGCTGCCGGGTTACATCGGCGGGAGCTAAGGAACTTCAGCGCGGATGGGTCGCGATGAAATTCTTCACCGCCGTGTAGGCGGGCTTCGGCGTCTTGCCATCGTAGAGCATCACGCCGTATGCGCCCTCGCCGCCCGGTGGATCATCGTAGAGTTCATAGACCTGTAGCGACTGAATGTTGTATTGCGGCGCGATGGCGAGCAGCGCGCCCAGCATGTTGTTCGACAGATAGGTCGCGGCGTCTTGCAGCGTTCCGGAAAAAAACGGCGGCGGCCGCATGCCCACTTCGTTGATCCATATCGGCTTGCCGAAGCTCTGCAGCGTGCCGATCACGTTATAGCAACCGGTGCCGCCGCACGCGTGGGTGATATCTCCCTGCTCCGAATACCAGTGCCACGCGGTGATGTCCCACGTGACGAGCGGATGTCCGCTCGTGCCATCGGGTTGCGTGCCGTTCGCGAGCATCACGTCGAAGCCGTAGTGCATCCACGTATTGCCGCCGATGATGATCTTGCCCGCCGGATCGGCTGCCTTGACGCCCGCGATCAATCCGCGAATCACGCCGCGCGCAATCTGGAAACAGTCGTTCCGATATTCGGTGCTGCGCACGCCATCGACCCAGCCGACGAGACACTGCGGCGCAAGTTCGTTGGTAATTTCGTAGTAGGCGTAGTGCTGCACGCCGACGATCTGCTGAGCGAGCGTATAACTCGCCTGATAGGCGCTGTTCTCGTCGGGAAAAGTGAGTTGCTGAAGGATCACCGGGTAAACCGTGACGCCCGACTTGGCCATCATCTGCGCGACGCTCGCCAGCTTCTGCGCGTCGGCCACGGAGGACACATCGTTGCGATAGAGCTGCACGTTGAGGTCCTTCAGTTGCGCGAGCTGCTGCGGCGGCGTAATGGTCTGATAAGCGCCCACGCGGTTGATATGACCGTTCATGCCATAGAAGATGCTGCCCGCGGGGGCGATCACCGTGGCGGGGGTGCCGGAGGCGCCGGTGGCGTCGCTCGCGGGAACGGCGGGGCTCGTTGCGCCAGTCGATGTCGTGCCCGTGTCGGTGTCGGTGGGCGTGCTGGCCGGCGCGGGGCTCGATGCCCCCGATGCCTCCGATGCCCCCGACGAAGTGCCCGAGCCCGAAGGCGAAGTCGTGCTCGACTCGCTGCTCGCCGCAGCACCGCTGTCGCCACCGCCGCCGCCGCATGCCGCAACGAAAACAGTGGCCGCGAGCACGAGCGGCAGGAAAATCAGTCGCAGTGAAATGGATTTCAGACTCTTTCGAACGCAGCCCTTGAAAAAATTCACGCTGAAAAAGCTGAATGAATTATTTTCTGTCATGCGCATGATGAGTAAATTAATTCCGATGTCGGCTGCGGCTTCATTGCCGAAAGAGAAACGATTTCGCCAATGCGACGAGAAAAGGCCGCCGCCGGACGCATCTGGCGCGAATCGGACGAAAGCGAAGTGCAATCGGGCCTCGCCGATGCGCGAATTTCGCGATGGCGGGCAGGACACTTAACCAGGCATGACAATCGAAGCGTTTAGGGATTAAACGCTATGTTCTGAACAAATAGTTCAGCAAAGGAGCGAATTACGTTAGTAGATCATAACGTTCTAATCGACTTATTCAAGCGCTCTAAAGCGCTAGCTTAAAAATACTCATCGGATGGCCAGGTCTCATTCCACTGACGAAAAAACCTGCGCCCATGTGTTTCTCGGATTAGTCGCACGTCGTAAGCCCTTCGTTGGGACCATGGATTGCTTGAATCGGGAAAATGTTCGGCCGCACCTAGCACGCGCCGAATGACTACAGTCCACGACTTTCCGGAGACGAAAGCGCATGCTGGCAAAGCAGCACACGACCGGCCATGCCAGACGCAGCATTCGCGCGGCGCTCGCCTTGCTCGTAGCGCTCGCGGGTCAGCACAGCGCCCGCGCGGACGCGCCGCTCAACTACTTTCTTCACGCCGATGGTCCCGCCGCGACGCCCACCATGCGCCTGGGCTGGGCGCTCGCGGCGCTGGCCGTCGTGGTGGCGCTGATCGTCAGCGGGCTGCTCGTCGGCGCGATCATGCGCAAGCGGCCGCCATCCAGCACGCGCGACGCGTCTCATGTCGAGGGCGAAGGCGGAGGCATGCACTGGGTCTGGATCGGCACGTGTGTGTCGTCGGTGGCGTTGCTCGCGGCGCTGGCGTATGTGCTCGTCACGCTCGAATCGGTCGCATCGCCGCGCCGTGCGCCCGCGCTGACGATCTCGGTCACGGCTTACGACTGGTGGTGGAAGATCGATTACGTGCGCCCCGATGCCGGCAAGCCCGACGTGACCACCGCCAACGAGATCCATATTCCCGTGGGCGAGCCCGTGAAGGTCGAGTTGCGCAGCGCGGACGTGGTGCACGCGTTCTGGGTGCCGCGTCTTGCCGGCAAGACCCAGACGATCCCCGGCGTCGTCAACGAGCAATGGATCGAGGCCGATCACGCGGGCGTGTATCGCGGGCAGTGCTCACAGTTTTGCGGCGCGCAGCACGCGCACATGGCGTTCGAGGTGATCGCCGAGCCGCGCCCGCAATTCGACGCGTGGTACGCGAGCCAGGCGCAGCCGCATGCAGCCGATGCGAGCGTGCATGCGGGCGCCAGACTCTTTCTCGACCGATGCGCGGGCTGCCACAGCGTGCGCGGCACGGATGCCAGCGGCGCGCAGGCGCCCGATCTCACGCATCTGAACTCGCGCCGGCTGATCGCGGCAGGCTTGCTGCCGAACACCGCGCCGAACCAGCTCGACTGGATTCGTCACGCGCAGCGCATCAAGCCCGATTCGATGATGCCGTCCATCGCGCTCTCGGCATCCGAGGCGAGCGCGCTCGCCGACTATCTCCGGACACTGCAATGACCGAACACGCCTCTTCGCCACCACCGCTGCAACGCGCGGCAAGAATCGGCCGCATCGAGCCGGGCAGCGCGGAAGAGCGCGCGCTGCGCGACATATGGGAAGCGCCGCCCGGCTGGCGCGGCTGGCTCTCGACGGTCGATCACAAGAGCATCGGCCTGCGCTATCTGGTGACGGCCTTCGCGTTCCTGATCGCGGGCGGCATCGAGGCGCTCATCATGCGCGTGCAGCTCGCGCGCCCCGACGCGCACGTGCTCTCGCCCGAGCAATACAACCAGCTCTTCACGATGCACGGCGTGACGATGATCTTCCTCTACGCGCTGCCCGTGCTGTCCGGTTTCTCGAACTATCTGTGGCCGCTGATACTCGGCGCGCGCGACATGGCGTTCCCGCGCCTCAACGCGCTGTCCTACTGGGTCTTCCTGTTCGCGGGGCTCTTTCTCTACGCGAGCTTTCCGTTCGGCGAGGCGCCCAACGCGGGCTGGTTCAACTACGCGCCGCTCGCCGGGCTGACCTACGACACCGGACCGAACATCGACGTCTATGCGCTCGGCATGGTCCTGCTCGGCATCTCGACGACCGTGGGCTCGATGAACTTCGTCGTCACGTTCCTGCGCATGCGCGCGCCGGGCATGTCGCTCGATCGCGTGCCGGTGCTCGTGTGGGGCACGCTCACCGCATCGGGCGGCAATCTGCTGGCGGTGCCTTCGGTGAGTCTCGCGTTTTTCCTGTTGTGGCTCGACAGACGCATCGGCACGCATTTCTTCGATGTCTTGAACGGCGGGCGCGCGCTGCTCTGGCAACACCTGTTCTGGATCTTCGCGCATCCGTGGGTCTACGCGGTCGTGCTGCCCGCCATGGGCATCGTCTCCGATGCATTGCCGGTGTTCTGCCGAAGGCCGCTCGTCGGCTATCTGCCGGTTGCGCTCTCGACAGTCGCGACGATGGTTGTCGGCTTCGTCGTCTGGATTCACCACATGTTCGCCACGGGCATTCCCGCGCTCGCGCTGTCGTTCTTCGGCGCGGCGAGCATGGTGATCGCGATACCGAGCGCGGTCGCGACCTTCGCGTGGATCGCGACCATCTGGACCGGCAGGCCCGTGTTTCGCGTGCCTTTCCTGTACTTCGCGGGCTTCGTCTTCCTGTTCGTGATCGGCGGCCTCTCGGGCGTGCTCACCGCCGCCGTGCCGCTCGACTGGCAACTCACCGACACCTACTTCGTCGTCGCGCATCTGCATTACGTGCTGCTCGGCATCAACGTGTTTCCGGTCATCGGCGGGATCTACTTCTGGTTTCCGAAGTTCACCGGACGCATGATGAGCGAGAGGATCGGGCGCATCGGCTTCTGGATTCTGTTCGTGGGCTTCAACGTCGCCTTCTTTCCGATGCACATAGCAGGTCTGCTCGGCATGCCGCGACGCATCTACACCTACGCGCCCGACATGGGCTGGAACACGGTGAACATGATTACGTCGATCGGCGCGTTTCTGTTCGCGCTCGGTGTGCTCGTGTTTCTGTGGGACCTGGTCTACAGCGTGCGGCGGGGTCCCGTCGCGGGCAACAACCCCTGGGATGCGCCGACGCTCGAATGGTCCACTTCCTCTCCGCCGCCGCCGTATAACTTCGCGGTCGCGCCGCGCATCGCGAGCCGCCATCCGCTGTGGGAAGAACGCATCTCCGGCAAGATGCGCTCGCAGCTCACCGAAGGTTATGTGCTCAACAAGGGACGCGAGGCGCTCGGCACCACCGTGCTCGACGGCGACCCCGACGTGATCCTCAAGATGCCCGACGACTCGTATGCGCCGTTCTGGCTCGGCGTCGCCTCGCTCGTGTTCTTCGCGGGGCTTGCGCTTACCGCATGGTGGCTCGCCGCGCTCGGGCTGGCTGGGTGCGGCGCGGCCATCGTCGTATGGTTGTGGCCGCGCCGCGAACTGGGGCAGCGCGACGACAGCGCGGAGCCGCAGGAATCGGGAGTGGCGTCATGAGCGAGATCGCGGAAGCATTACCCGAGCGCGCGCGGCTTCCAATCGGCAGTCCGGGCGAACGCTCGGGCGGATGGTGGGGCTGCCTCACGCTCGTCGCCACCGAAGCCGCGCTGTTCGGCTATCTGATCTTCTCGTATCTCTATCTCGCCTCGCAGACCACCGACCGATGGCCGCCCGAGGGCTTGCCGAAGCTCGGTCTCGGCATCGGCAATACGTGCATCCTCCTGTCGAGCAGCGTGTTCGTCTGGGCGAGCGAGCGCTTCGTGCGCAAGGGCAAACGCGCCATGGGCGTGCTGATGCTCGTGATCGCGATCGTGCTCGGCGCGACTTTCATCGGCATTCAAATGAAGGAATGGGCCAACCATCCGTATGGTCTGACGACGCATCTGTACGGCTCGCTGTATTTCACGATCACCGGCTTTCACATGATGCACGTGCTGGTGGGACTCGTCGTGCTCGCCTTCCTCACCTTATGGACCGCGCTCGGCTATTTCGACTGGGCGCGCTCGGCCGCGCTGACCATCGGCGGGCTTTACTGGCATTTCGTCGATGTCGTGTGGCTCTTCATCTTCGCGACGCTGTATCTGTCGCCCTACGTGCTGGCGAGATGAGATGAACGACACGCCGACCGTCCCGCATAAGGATTCCACGCGGCCGCGCGGCTTCGCGCTCGTGGTCGGCCTGTTGCTCGCGCCGGCCGCCTGGATCGTGCAGACCGACCTCGGGCAGACGCTCGCCGCGTGGGGATGCTTCCCGCACGAACACCCGGTGAATGCGCCGGCGCTGCCGTGGCTCGAACGCGGTCTTCTGATCGTCGCCGTGTGCGCGCTGCTGCTCGGCCTCGCGGGTGCGCTCACCGCGTGGCGCAACTGGCGGCAGAGCGGCGCGCTCGCGTCGGCGCTGAGGGAGCACGGCGCGATCGATCGCCATATCGCGCGCGACGTGTTCATCGCACGCGCGGGCGCGCTCGCAAGCGCGCTGTTCGTGTTCGCGCTGATCGCCACCGATCTCGCGTGGATGATGATCTCGCCTTGCGGGGGAAGGTGAAACGTCATGGACATTTCTCGTCGCGCCTCGTTCTGCATCTTCGCCGCGCTCTGGATGGCCAACGCGTGGCCGCAGGAAACGAACTCGCCCGATCTCGTCACGCGCGGCGCCTATCTCGCGAAGGCGGCCGATTGCGCCGGCTGTCACACCGCCCCGCCCGTGCCCGGCAAACCGCGGCCGCAGCCGTTCGCGGGCGGCCTGCCGATGGGATCGCCCTTCGGCACGATCTGGTCCAGCAACATCACGCCGGACTCGCAACACGGCATCGGCCGCTATAGCTACGAGGACTTCGCGCGTGTGTTGCGCGAAGGCGTGGCTCCCGGCGGCAGGCATCTTTATCCCGCCATGCCTTATCCGTCGTTCTCGAAGGTCAGCGACGACGACATGCGAGCGCTCTATGCGTATTTCATGCATGGCGTCGAACCGGTCGCGCAGGCCGCGCCGGAGACGAAGCTGCCCTTTCCGTTCAATCAGCGCTGGGTGCTCACGTTCTGGAATCTCGCGTTCGCGCCGAAGGAGCATTTCGAAGCCGATCCGAAGCGCGAAGCGCAATGGAATCGCGGCGCGTATCTCGTGCAATCGCTCGGGCATTGCGGCGCGTGTCACACGCCGCGCGGGCCGGCGTACAACGAACGCGGTTATACGCAATCGTCGGGCGCCTACCTCACGGGCGGCACCAACGATCACTGGTACGCGCCGAATCTCACCGGCATCGCGGGCGCGGGACTGGACCGCATCTCCGCCGACGATATCGCCGCGTTCCTCAAGCACGGACACGGCGCGGGGCTGGCTACTTTCGGCAGCATGGTGCAGGTGGTCGAAGACAGCACGCAGTATCTCGACGCCGCCGATCTCAACGCCATCGCGTCTTATCTGAAGAGCCTGCCGCCCGGCGGCAGCGGTGGCGCTTACGCGCCGCACTCGACGGCCGCGCAGCAGACCGTGGCCGCGCTGCGCACCGGCGACAACCAGCGCCCCGGCGCAGGACTTTTTCAGAGCGCGTGCGCGCGTTGCCACAAGAGCGATGGCGTGGGCGAAGGCCTCAAATATCCGCGCCTCGCGGGCAACCCGGCGGTGCTGTCGGAGCAGCCCGATTCGCTCATCCGCCTCGTCTTGCAGGGCGGACGCCCGCCATCCACGCAAGAGGGCCCGGAGCCGAAGAAGATGCCCGCTTTCGCCGACAAGCTCACCGACACCGAGATCGCGCGCGTACTCACGTTCGTGCGCTCCGCGTGGGGCAACAACGCGACGCCCGTCACCACGCGCGATGTTCGCCGGATGCGCGCGGCTGTTTCGCCTGATTCCGGCAATTAAGCAGAAAAGCACGCGAGCACATCGCACGCGACGGCGCGCGCTTCGTTGCGCGCGCATGGAGCAGCCGCCGCGCCAGACCGTCGGATCAAAGGCGCGCGAGCGCGGCATCCACGGCGTGCAGATAGCGCGTGAATCCCGCCTGCATCAGCAGGTCGCGAACGCTTGCGAGGTCCGCCGCAACGGACTCGCCCGGAAGCCCGTCGAGCGCGGCCGCGAGCGCCCGGCCGCGCATCGCGAACGCTTGCGACCACGGCAGCGGCTCGTCGCGCGTATAGGCTTCCAGCGCTTCGACGTGACGCAACGCGCCGGCCGCATCGCCCGACAGGAGCAGCGCGTCGATGGCATCGCGATGAAACCACAGATGGTTGTGCCCGACCGCGCCACGCCGCAGCAACTCCGCGCCTTCGTCGAGCAGGCGCGCGCGCTCGGGCGCGGCGTCCACCGCGAGACTGAGCGCGCCGAGCGTCTTCGGCGCGCTGAACTGCATGCCGACCTCGCGACACAGCGCAAGCGACGCGCGCAACACGCGACGCGCCTCGCTGCGATCGCCGCGACCCAGTGCGAGACGCCCCTGCATCTCCATGTTCTGCGCCTCGAAGCGGCGCGCGCCCAGTTGCCGGATCAGCTGCATCTCGCGGTCGATATGGCGCTGCGTCGCGATATCGTCGCCGAGTTCGTAGCACGCGAATACGCCGAGCGTTTCGCACAGCAACTGCGCGCGCGCCTGGTTCACGAGCCCGGCTTCGCGCGAGCCGTCGGCGGCGTCGTCGCGAGCCTCGCGCAGTTCGTTCAGAAATATGCGGCTGAAGCCGATCATCGAGCGATTCGCGACTTCAATGCGCCCGAAGCCGTGCTCGCGCGCCAGCGCGACGGCTTCGCTGAAATGCCCGAAGGCCGTGCCCATGCGGCCTTGCGCATACGCGGCGTCGGCGAGGCCGCCGAGCGCGCGCGCCTGCGCCTCGGGCGAGCCGAGGCGCTTCGCATAGGCGAGACCGCGCTCGTGCTCCTGCTTACATTCGTCGATGCGTCCCAGCGGAAACAGGATATTGCCGCGCAGATGATGCAATTGCGCGAGCTCGTTGGCGCGGTCATCGCGCAGTGCGTTGCGTTGCGCGGCGTCGAGCAGCGCGAGCGCTTCGTCGAGGCCCTCGCTCACGCGCAGGCCTTCGGCGAGGCCGAGTTGCGCGGCGCACAGACAGGCGTCGTCGGGGGCTCCGGCCACGGCCGCGCGATAGGTCGCGATCGATGCCGCGATATCGCCCAGATCGCGTTGCAGCTCGCCCTGGAAACACGTCAGCGCATGACGCTCGCGCGGCGTCCGGGCGATGTCGAGCCCGCGCGCGGCCAGCCGCAGCGCCGCTTCCGTCTGATGGGCCGCGCGCTGCGCGATAGCCGCATCGAGCAAGGCGCGCGGCGCGCGTTCGTCGTCCGCGCGATCCAGATGCTGCGCGAACAGCACCGGATCGTCCGCTGCGAACCACTCGGCGGCGCGGCGATGCAGCGCGTGACAGGGCGCGCGCAGCAGCGTCGAATAGGCGCTCTCCTGCAGGAGCGCATGCGCGAACAGGAAGTTGTCGCCCTCCGGCACGATCAGCGCGCTGGCGATCAGCGCGTCGCAGCCGTAAGCGGGATCGTCGAGCAGATAGCGCAGCAACGCGAGATCGAAGCGCTGCCCGATCACCGACGCCGCCCGGAACGCGGCCCGGTCGTGCGGCGCGAGCCGGTCCATGCGCGCGAGCACGAGACTCTGGATCGACGGCGGAATCATCTCGCCGCTACCCTCCTCGACATTGCGCAGCAGTTGTTCGAGAAACAGCGGATTGCCGGCCGCGCGTTCGATGCACGCGAGCGCGACGCGCTGCGAGGCATCGACGAAACGGCTCGCGAGCGACAGCGCTTCGTCTCGCCGCAGCGGCCCGAGGTCGATGGTGGCGAGCGGCCGCTCGTGCAGGCGCGCGCGCCATGCGGCATCGAGCGGATCGCCGTCGACTCGCGCGGTCATCACGAGCAATCCCGCAGCGCCCGCGATACCCGCCGCGAACGCCGCGACATAGCCGAGCAACTGCGCATCGGCCCAATGCAGGTCTTCGACGATGATCATCGCGGGCGCGCGGCGGCAGGCATCGGCCGTCAATGCGGCGACGACCGCCTCCTTGCCGCGCGTGCGCGCGGTGTGGTCCATCGCTTCGTAGAGCGAACGCCATTCGCCGGTCTGCGGCAGATCGAGGAGCGCGTGCAGGAACACGCGCGCGTCCGGCATCACGATCCGGTCATGCACGAGCCGATCGGCCACGGCCTGTATTTCGTCGCGCCCGGCGGATGCGGGCAGACCCACGAGACTGTCGATGATCGTGCGCAACGGGTCCTGCCCGCGGCCGACGCCGAAGTCGAGCACGAGCCCGCGATGCGCGGTGAAGCCGAGCGTCTGCGCGAACGCGCGCATCTCCTCGACGAGCCGCGTCTTGCCGATGCCCGCCGGGCCGCGCACATGAACGATATGTCCGTCGCGCCGGGCGAGGCAGACCCGCGCGATCACGCGGAACTGCTCGAGCTCCGCCTGCCGTCCGACGAAACGGCCGTGCCTGGCGCATGCCGGATCGCGCGCCGCACCGATGAGCCGCCATACCCGCGTGGGCGTCTCGATCCCCTTGAAGCACATGTCGCCAGCCGCCTCGCAGACGGCGCTGCCGGCGAGCGCCTGGCGGACCGCATCGGAGAGCAGGGTTTCGCCGGCGGCTGCGGCGTCGACCAGCCGCGCGGCGAGATTCACCGAATCGCCATGCACCGTGTAGTCCTGCGCGCCGCCACGGCCGAGCGCGCCCGCGAGCACCGCGCCGCTGGCAATGCCGATATGCGCGCGCAAGGGCGGCGCGCCCGTCGCGTCGAGATCTGCAAGCGCCGCATGAATGTCGAGGGCCGCGCGGGCGGCGCGCAACGGATCGGTCTCGTGCGCGCGCGGCGCGCCGAACAGCGCCATGACCGCGTCGCCTATGTGCTTGTCGATCGTGCCGCCGTACGCGAGCACGATGCCGTCGACGAGCGCCGTGAAACGCCCGATAAGTTCGCGCAAGGCTTCGGCGTCGAGGGTTCGGGAAAGCGCCGTGAAGCCGCACAGGTCGGCGAAGAGAATCGTGACCTGGCGGCGCTCGTCGACGGGAGCGGCTTCGACGGCAGGCGCGCTGGAACCGGCCTCGATCGCCATGAGAATCCGCTTGCGATGTCCGAGCGACACGACGCCGAGCTCCTTCAGATCCGCGTCGGTCAGCACGGGCAGCATCGCCGCGTCGATGTGGTTGTCGGCGAACGCCCGTGCGTATTGCGCGAGGCCCAGCTCGCCCAGCCAGTGTGCGATGTCCATCGTCGTCGCCGGAGGCTACCGTTACATCGATTCTAGTAACGGTGGCGCGACGTGGAGCAGGAAAACGTCAGCGGCGCGCTTCGGTCGCCATTCTGAACGCGAGGCCCGCGAGCACCGTGCCCATCAGCCAGCGCTGGATCACGAGCCAGGTCGGCCGGCGCGCGAGAAACACGGCGATCGAGCCCGCCGTGAGCGCGACCGTGGCGTTCACGCAGATGCTCAGCGCGATCTGCACGACGCCGAGCGCGAGCGACTGGCCAAGCACGCCGCCGCTGTGCGGGTCGATGAACTGCGGCAACAGCGACAGATACAGCACCGCGATCTTCGGATTCAGGAGGTTTGTAACGAAGCCCATGGTGAACAGCTTGCGTGGGCTGTCGACGGGCAGATCGCGCACCTGAAACGGCGAACGTCCGCCTGGTTTCACCGCCTGCCATGCGAGATAGAGCAGATAGAGCGCGCCGCCGAAGCGCAACGTGTCGTAGGCGAAGGGAATCGCGATCAGCAGCGCCGTGATGCCGAAAGCCGCGCACAGCATGTAGAACACGAAGCCGAGCGCGACGCCGCCCAGCGAAATGAGTCCGGCCGTGCGGCCCTGGGAGATGGAGCGCGAGATCAGGTAGACCATGTTCGGCCCCGGCGTGAGCGCCATGCCGAGCGCGACGAGGGCGAAGGCGAGCAGTTGCGGCGTGTGAGGCATCGTTGGACTTCCGTCGGAAGAGGCCGGCCGATTCTCCGCCGCGATGCGCGCCAACGCCAGATACAGAAGCCGCGCGGCCCGTCGATACACTTGCCGCGCAGCTTTGCTGGATCAGCGCATGCCGCCGCTCGCGACGAGGCTCTCGCCGGTCATCCAGCGTGCATCGTCCGAGGCGAGAAATACCGCGATGGAGGCGATGTCGTCCGGCTGGCCGAGCCGGCCAAGCGGCGTTTGCGCGAGCGCGGCGGCGTCGAACTCGGAGCCGATGATGCCCGCACTGTGCGTGCCCTCGGTCACGACGACGCCTGGATTGATCGAGTTCACGCGAATCTTGCGCGGACCGAGTTCGCGCGCGAGCACCCCGGTGATGGCATCGACCGCGCCTTTCGTGCCGCTGTAGACCGCGCTCGCCGGCGGCGTGATGCGGGTCACGACCGAACTCACGTTGATGATGCTCGCGCCCTCGCCGAGATGTTTCGCGGCGGCCTGCGTGGTCAGCAGCGTGCCGAGCACGTTGATATTGAACTGCTTATGGAAGTGCTCTTCGGTGATCTCTTCGAGCGGCGCGAACTCGTAGACACCCGAGTTGTTGACGAGAATATCGAGCCGGCCATACGTTTCGATCGCCGCGCTCACGATGCCCTGCGCATCCGCCGCCTTCGACACATCGCCGCCCACGGCAATGGCGCGTCCGTTCGCGGCGGTGATCTCCGCTACGACCGCATCCGCGCCTGCCTTGCTGCTCGAATAGTTGACGACCACCGCCGCGCCTTCCGCGGCGAGCGCCTTCGCGATGCCCGCGCCAATGCCCTTCGATGCGCCCGTAACGACCGCGACCTTGCCTGCCAGCTTGCTCATGATGTGTTCCTTGAAGAGAGTGTTCGATGCCGGCCGGAGCCGGCGTGACCGAGTGCAGTCAATGTAGACATCTCATCGGCGGCGATAAAGGCGCGCGGAGCGAATTGACTTGAGGCGTTTGGCGAATAATCGGGTAACGGTGATGCGCGAACGAGCGTGCACTAACGCCCGAGCACGCTATCGAGCCATGCGATCGAATCCCGCGCGGAACACGACGCGCTTCGATAACCGATATGCCCGTCCGGCCGCACGATCCACAGCATGCCGTTGCGCGCGCCGAACGCGGCGGCGAACTCACCTTGCCGGTCGACGAGCGTGCGATACGCCTCGCCCGATGCCGCGAACGCCGCGCTTGGCTCCACGCCCGACGACACGATGCGCACCGCGCTCGCGCCCACGCCGAGTGCGGCAAGCCACGCTTCGACGGCGGCATCGAATGCGGCGGTGCGCGCGCCGCCGGTGTCGTCATCGATATAAGTGACGAGCGTGTGGCGTCCGCGACCGATATGCTCCTGCAGGCGCTGCGCATGCCCGACGAACGCCTGCACGAGCCCGCCGACCTGCGGCACGCGATCGCCGGGCGCGGGCAAATCGGGCGCCATGCCGGTGCATTCATCGGCGACGATCGGGCTGCCGCGATAACCGATCAGCAATTGCGTCTCGCGCATCGCAGGCCGCACTTCGCCGTGCGCGAGCACCGTGTTCATCGCGCGGCTGGTCGATTCGACCACATCGAGCCCGACCGGCCGGCGCTCCGCTTCGTAACTGTCGAGCAGCGACGCACTCGCGGCGCCCCGCACCGCGAGCACGAGTTTCCACGCGAGATTGTGGGCATCCTGCAGGCCCGTGTTCATGCCCTGGCCACCGACGGGCGGATGGATATGCGCCGCGTCGCCGGCCAGAAAGACGCGCCCCCGCGCATAGTGCTGCGCAATGCGATGACTCACGCGATACACCGACGACCAGCGCATCGACGAAAGCCGCGCGCCCTTCGGCAGGATCGGGAGCATGATGCGCTCGACCTCGGCGAAGTCCGGCGTGGAATTGAGCGCGTGACGCGCGGCGTCGTCGGGACGCAGGATCATCGACAGGCGATAGCGGCGCGCCGAGCCGCGCACCGGCAGCGCGGCGAGCGAAGTCGCGCCCGCGCCGTCCACGTCCGACACATTGAAGCGATACATCGCGCCGCGCGGCAAATTCCAGTCGACGTCGAGATCGGCGAGCATGAAGGTCTGCGGAAATCGATCGCCTTCGAAAGCCACGTTCAGATGCCGCCGCACCGTGCTGCGCGCGCCGTCGCAACCCACTAGCCAGCGGCAGCGCACCGTGCGGATGTCGCCGCTCGTGTCCTGGATGCGCGCATCGACGGCATCGGCCGATTCGGTGAAATCGAGCAGCGTCGCGCCGTATTGAACATGCCCGCCGTGCCGCGCGAGCAGGCCTTCGAGAATGCGCTCGGTCTCGAATTGCGCGAGCGAAAGCGCGCCATAAGGCATCCCGTCGCGCGGAATCTGCATGCTGAACGAAGGCGCGCCGTCCTGAAACGTATCGGCGGAGGTGAGCCAGACGCCTGCGTCGATCGCGTCGCGCACCATGCCCACGTCCTCGAAAATCTCCAGCGTGCGCGCGGTCACGCCCAGCGCCTTCACGAAGAAAGTGCGCTCGTCGTGCGCGTCGATGATGCAGGTCTTCACGCCATCGCGGCGCAGTTCGGCGGCGAGCATCAGGCCGACGGGGCCCGCACCTGCGATCAGCACATCTGTCGTGGCGAACATGATGCGTTTTTCTCCCGAGGAAATCCTGCGGATGCCTTGGCGCGACGAATGTCGATGGCCATCAGGGAGAATAACCGGAGCAAGCGTGTGCGTGCCGCGCCTTGCGCGTCATCCGGCGAGCGGCCCGAGACGCACGCCGATCACGCAGCCCGCCGCGATCACCGCGAGCACGGTCGCCGCGATCGTTACATAGACGAAGTTGCGCTGCCGCGCGAACACAGCGAGCATCAGCACGAGGCGCAGCACGGGCAGCAGGATGAACAGCGCGATGCCGGCCGACAGCGTGGCCGCGCCCGAACCGGCCGCGTGGGCGTCGAGCAGCATGCCCGCGCCGACTATCGCGCACGCGGCCCATGTGCCGAATTGCAGAAAAGCGGCGAGCAGACGATCGAGCGCGGCGGATGTGCGCGGTGTCATCGGCCGCCTCGCGCAATGAGATCGATGCCGAAGCCCTGCAATGCCATCTGACACGCGACGAGCAGCAGCATCGAGAGAAACAGCACGCGCAGGCGCTCGCCGCGCACTTTCATCAGCACGCGCGCGCCCGCCATTGCACCGATCACCGAGCCGAGCGCGACCGGTCCCGCGACCGCGCTCACGATCTCGCCGCGCAGAAAATAGGCGCTCGCGCTCGCGGCGGCCGTCACGCCGATCATGAAATTCGAGGTCGCGGTGGATACCTTGATCGGCAGACGCAGCGCGTGGTCCATCGCCGGAATCTTGAGGATGCCGCTGCCGATGCCGAGCAGCGCCGAGACCAGACCGGCGACATACATCAACGAGAGACCGGCCGGCACGCGTCGCACTTCGTAAGGAATCTCGCGGCGCAGATGGGTATCGGGATAACTCGCGTGCAGGCCGAGCGTGGTGGCGAGCCCTTTTGCCGGCGCGCGCGGACGAGCGCCCGCCGCTTCCTCGCGCCGCACGAACATCTGCCACGCGGACACCACGAGCACGCCGGCGAACAGAAAATCAAGCGCCGCGACCGGCACGATGCCCGCGAGCAGCACGCCCGTCAGCGCGCCGAGCGTCGTGCCGGTTTCGAGCACCACGGCGAGCCGCACGTTGGTCAGCCCGCCGCGCAGAAACGCCGCCGCGCCGCCGCACGAACACGCGATGACGGAGACGATGCTCGCGCCGACGGCCGTATGCATGCCCGTGTGGAAGAAGAGGGTCAGGATCGGCACGATGAACAGGCCGCTCGCCATGCCGAGCATGCCGCCCGCCGCGCTCGCGCCCAGTCCCGCGCAGAAGAGCCAGAAGGTCGATTCCATGCTCATGATCGGCCTCGAATGAATGTCGGATTCATATCAATATAACATGTCATGACATGTTGCCAGACAAAAAACCGGAACAACCTGTTGAGGTTGCCCCGGCAGTTCGAATCGAAGCTATCCGTTACAAAAGGCGAATCAGCTCTTCGCCTTCGGCATCTGCGAAACCAGCGACAAGCCGATATCCATGCCTTCCACCTGGAAATGCGGAACGATGAACAGCTTGATGCGGAAGAAGCCCGGATTGTCTTCGATGTCCTCGACCATCACCTTCGCTTCGCGCAGCGGATGCGATGCCTGCAGCTCGTCGCCCGGGTCCTTCATCTCGGTGACGAGGCCCTTGATCCAGTTGTTCAGCTCGAGCTCGAGCAGACGGCGATCCTTGGTCGTGCCGATGTTCTCGCGCTGAATCAGCTTCAGATAGTGCGCGATGCGCGACAGCAGGAAAATATACGGCAAGCGCGCATTGATGCGGCTGTTCGCGGTCGCTTCCTTGGTCTCGTAGAGCGCGGGCTTTTGCGACGAGTTCGCCGAGAAGAAGCAGGCGAAATCGTGGTTCTTGTAGAACGACAGCGGAATGAAGCCGAGATTCGCGAATTCGAACTCGCGCGTCTCCGGAATCAGCACTTCGGTCGGGATTTTCGGCTGCACGCCCGTGCCCAGATCGTACAGATGCACCGGCAGGTCCTCGACCTTGCCGCCCGCCTGCGGACCGCGAATCTGCACGCACCAGCCGTTGTTGACGAAGCTGCGCGTCATGTTCGCCGCGAATGCAAACGATGCGTTCACCCACAGATAGCGATCATGGTCCGGACCCTTGACCTGCTCTTCGTAGTTGAAGGCGCGCACGGGCGCGGTGTCCTTGCCGTACGGCAGGCGGCCGAGCACGCGCGGCATGACCAGACCGACGTAACGCGCGTCGTCCGTATCGCGGAAGCTCTTCCACTTGATGTACTCGGCCCGGTCGAAGTAATTGCCGATGTCCTGAATGGCCGCGACTTCTTCCATCGACTTCTTGCCGAAGAATTCCGCGCCCACCGAGCCGATGAACGGCATATGCGCCGCCGCCGCGACCTTCGAGATGTTGCGCAGCAAGGCCACGTCCTGCGGCGAGTTGGCGAATTCGAAATCGCTGATCATCGCGCTGATCGGCTGGCCGCCCGGCGTGTCGTATTCCTCGATGTACGTCAGGCGATACAGGCCGCTCTGAATCAGCTCCGGCGCGTCTTCGAAGTCGCGGACCAGCGCGTCCTTCGAAACGTCGAGCACTTCGATGCGCGCGTTCTTGCGGAAGTCCGTGCGCGACACGAGCATTTTCAGCCCGCGCCAGCGGCCTTCGAGCGCCTGAAACTCGAGGCTGTGCATCACGGCGTCGAGCTGCCGGCCGATCTGGCGATCCAGCTGGCCGATGAAAAAATCGAGCAGCGATTTGTCCAGCCGTTCGACCGGCTTGCTCGCCTGCGAGACGAGGTCGAGAAACGCGCCCATGCCGCGCGCAAGCCGTTCGTCGGCGGATGCGTCGGAGAGCATGTCGCTGTCGCGAAAGGCTTCGAGCGGGCGCGCCTGCGACACCGTGCTCAGGTTGATCTTGCTGCACAGCGCGGCGTAGACGCTGTCGCCATGAATTGCTTGCGGGGCGTCGAGCACGACGGTTTCGCCCGCCGCGCCCGCACGGGCTTGTCTTGTACTCATTTATCGTTGTCCTGTCTGGATGCGGGTCGGTTCAAGCGTGCGGCGCTCAGGCGTTTCCCGCCGGTTGCGCCGCCGCCGTGGCGATTTGCGCGAGTTCCGCGCGCAGCTTGTCCGAGAGTTCCTTGTTCTTCAGGATCTTCTCGAATTCGCGACGGAAGGCGCCGTTGTCGAGCAGATTCGATTTCAGGTCGCGCAGCAGGTTGCGCACGGCCAGAAGCGCCTGCAATTCGGGAATCTGACGCGCCACCTGCTCCGGCTCGAAGTCTTTCATCGCGCGGAAGGACAGGTTTACCGGCAGCTCCGAGCCGTCGTTCGCGAGCGTGTTGTCCGCGGCGAACTGCAGATCCGGCGCATGGTCGGCCAGTACGGCATCGAAGTTATTCTTGTTGATATTGACCTTCTTGCGCTCGGCGAGCGGCGCCTGCTCGCGCCCCGCGCTGAAGTCGCCCGCGACAAGCAGCTTGAGCGGCAGCTCGACCTTTTTCTGAGCGCCGCCGGTGTGCAGATCGAGCGTGATCGAAACACGGCTTTTTGGTATTTCCCGCTGGAAGCTATCCATCAATTATCCTAAATAGATTTTAGTTTTTTCGCCCGAAACCCGGGAAGGATTCGCTGGACGACCCGAATCTAACGCAGCCCGGATAAACACCACCATCCGCCGCGCCCTTGAAGCCGCCTGCCATAAGAGCGGTATTAAATCACGTTTGCCGTCTTTTAAAAAGAATCATATGGGAACCTAATCATCCAGGAGATCCAGCTCCCCGCAAAGACGCAAATCCTTTTCAAATACAAAGACCTTCCGGCAATCCTCGACATTCGGCGCGAGCCGCGCCTCGCCTCTTTCGACGCCCCGCGCGAAGAATATTGACAACTTAAAAAGATCGCCGCCCGTGCCGGCAAATATCTCAAATTTAGTCCGTCCGCCATTTCACGATGGCGATGTCACCGCATCGAATCAATCCGACTTTACTTCGACCGGATCATTATCAAATAAGCATCGATTTGGTATACGAAATAACTGGACATCGATAGAATCTGCTCCCCGACTCAAACGAATAGACAACATAGATACTCCATGCGGATCGACAAACCGCTCTGGCACGAAGGCCTGATTCTCACGCAGCAGCATTTTCAGCAGCAGGAGCGATGGACCGAGTTCGCGCTGCGTCAGTTCACCACGACCGCGCTCGCGCAACCGTGGGGCACGCTCGGCGTCGAAGTTGACGAAGAAGCGCTCGCGGCCGGACGCTTCAGGCTGTCGCGGCTCAAGCTGCGCTTTCCCGACGGCACGCCGATCGATACCACCGTCGCGCACGCGCTGCCGCCGGCTCGCGATCTCTCGCGGGACATCGACGCCGACCGGCAAAGCGTGACCGTGCTCGCCGCGCTCGCGCTACCTGACGCCAACGGCGGCAACTGCCGTCTGGACGAAACCGCGATCGCGCGGCCGCGTCGCGCGTATCGGGAGTTCGTCAAGGTGGTCGACCTCAACGGCACGGACGAAACCGAGATCGCCACCGAACGTCACGCCGTGCGCCTGCTCTTCGACTTCGAGCCGCACGCCGACGACACCGTCTGCGCCATCGCGCGCCTGACGCGCACGACGAGCGGACAGTTCCAGCTCGACCCGCGCTACGTGCCGCCGTGCTTCGCGCTGGGCGCGCACGCGCTGCATGTGGAGCGGATTGTCCGCATCGCCGACATCCTGTTGGCCAGGAGCCTCGCGCTCGGGGCGCGGCGCAGCGAGCGCATGGAGCAAGTGGCCGAATACGGCGTCGCCGATGTGCAGTTGTTCTGGCTGCTGCACTGCATCCACGCGGCCTGGCCGCGCCTGCGGTTTCTCGCATCGAATCCGGGTCTGCCGCCCGAGCGGCTGTATGCGGTGCTGTCCGAGCTGGCGAGTGCGCTGATGACGTTTTCCACCGGCGCGCAGCTCTCGGAGCTGCCCTCGTACGATCATGAGCGCGCGGACGAAGTCTTCGCGCAACTCGAGGTGATGATCCGCAACCTGCTGGACACGATCATCCCCTCGCGCGTGGTGCCGATCGATCTCACGCGCGGCAATACGACGACCTGGAGAGGCAAGATTCTCGACGCGCGCATCGCCGAAGGCACGGCCGACTGGTATCTGTCGGTCAACTCGACGCTGCCGGCCTTCGAACTCGTCGAACGCATTCCGCGGCTATGCAAGATCGGCGCGCCCGACGAAGTCGATCACATCGTCAATTCGGCGCTCACGGGTATCGCGCTGAAGACGGTGCAGCGCGTGCCCGCGGCAATTCCGGTGCGCCTCGACAACCAGTATTTCGCACTCGACGCGACCAGCCCGGCGCACGCGCGCATGCTGGCCGTTCGCGCCTGCCAGATCTATCTGCCGACCTCCGTGCCGGACGTCTCGCTCGAACTCTACGCGGTGCTGCGCTCATGAACCGGATACCTTCCTTCTCCGGCGGCGCGGCCCTCGTCGACCACGCAGCAGGCTTTGCGCCCTCGTTCCCCGAAGGCATGCGCGACCTGCTTCGCGACACGGCGCTGTTCGTCGCGAATCTGTCGTCGGGCGGCGCGCCCGAGGACTTCGCCAGCTTGCGCAAGCACTGCAAGGAGATGATCGACGAGTTCGGCGCGGCGCTCGATCGCCGTGGCTATGCCGCCGACGTGCGCGACGACGCCGTGATGGCGCAGTGCGCGCTGCTCGACGAGACAGCGCTGCGTCACCTTTCCGAACAGGAGCGGCCGCAGTGGTCCGCGCAACCCTTGCAAGTCGAGACCCTCAGGCAGCACGACACCGGCGAGCGCGTGTTCGTCCGTCTGGATGCCCGCATGCGCGAGCGTGCGCCGCAGGTCGGTCTGCTCGAATGCTACGCAGCGATTCTCGGACTCGGTTTCACCGGCCGGTACGCGATCGAGGGCGAGGCGCCGCGCGCGGCGCTCATCGGCGAGCTGAACGCGCTGATCGCGCGACTGCGCCCGGAAGGCGAGCGTCCCTTCATCGTGGACCAGCCGGGCCGGTTCATCGGTGACTGGCTCCGCCGCTCCTCGCCGTGGGCGCTCGCGACTGGTGCCTGCTGCATCGCGTTCGTCACCTGGTTCGGCTGGCATCTCGCGCTCGACGCGCAACTGGCCGCCCTGCTTCCGGGCGCGATCAAGCAGTGAACGCGATGCAAAAACTCGGCTATCCCTCACGCACGATGATCGTGTTCGCCGCAGCGCTCGCGATGGCGGTGCACGGATACGTGCAGCCATTCGGCAAGGAATGGCTCTGGCTCGGCTACGTCGGCGTGCTGATCGTCGCATCGGGCCTGGTTGGCTGGCGCACGCTGCAACTGTCCCGCGCACGCGCGCGCAGCGCGGCTGTGCTCGGCGCGCTCGATGCCGCGACCCTCGAGATTCCGGTGAACCTGCGCACGCGCATGCCGCTCGTGCTCGTGATCGGCGACGCCCTGGCCGCCCTCTTCGACCGCGTGCCGGACGAAGCGCGTCTGGTTTTCATCGGCGATGGCGCGATCTGGCTGCGCGTGGAGCGCGCACAGGACCTGCCCGAAGTCGCGCTGGCGATGCGGCAGTGGCGCGACGGCCAGCCCCCCGACGGCGTCGTGCTGAGCGTCGCGCCCGCGCTGCATGTCGACGCCGATGCGCTCGCGCAGCGTCTGCGCGTGGCGCGTCAGGCGCGCGCGGACGCCGCGCGTCTGACCGGCGCACGTCTGCCGGCCTACGTCGCCGTTTATCAGCGACTGACGCGGCGTGCGTCGGACGCGGGCGCCGCGCTGCAGTGGCACGGCGTATCGACGAACGCGGCGCCCATCGACGCGCAGCGCTTCGAAGCCGTGATCCGCCACGCGGAAGGCGACGCCGTGGATCACGATCACGTCGCGCGCGCCGCGGCGCTGGCTTCGGTCATCGGCTGGACGCAGCGCGTCGTGTTCGGCACGCTCACCGATCCGCGTCAGCCGGCGACGCCGTGGCCGCTGTACGGCGCGGGCTGGATCGACTGCGGACCTGCGAGCGACGCGGGCAAACCGTGGGAGCAGGAAGTGCAGCGGCAGACTTGCGTCGCGCCGGCGCGCGTAGATGCGAGCCCCGCGCCCTGGCCGCTGCCGCAACCGCTGATCGAAGCGCTGCCGCGCCGCCGTGTGGCGTCGCCGCGCGCGGCCGCGTGCGGGCACGCGCTCGGCATCGCGGCGCTGGCCGCGGCCGTCGCGTTCTTCGGCGCGGGACGGCACAACGCCGATCTGATCGAGCGCGTAAGCGCGGATCTCACACGTTACACGCAGCTCACACCGGATCAGGATGCCGCGCGCCGCGATGCGCTGAAGGCGCTCGTCGCCGACCGCGACGAACTCGACCGCTACGCTCGCGCAGGTGCGCCGCTGCGCCTTTCCCTAGGGCTCTATCGCGGCGATCGGCTGCTGCTCCCGCTTAACACCGCGATCGCAAGCTATCAGCCCCCGCTGCCTCCGCCGGCCGTCGTGACGCTGGACAGCATGTCGCTGTTCGACAGCGGCAGCGCCCGGCTGAAGCCCGGATCGACGCGCGAGCTCGTCGCCGCGCTGGACATGATCCGCGCGCATCACGGCAAGCGCATTCTCGTCGCGGGTCACACCGACAACGCAGGCAGCGCCGCGGGCAATCTCGCGCTGTCCAATGCGCGCGCCGCGGCGCTACGCGACTGGCTGATCGAAGCGTCCGGCCTGCCCGCCACGCAGTTTGCGGTGCAAGGCTACGGCGATACACGCCCGATCGCCGGCAATGACACCGAGGACGGCCGCGCGAAAAACCGCCGCGTCGAGATCACCCTGGTGCCCGACACGGCGTCGCGGCCGGACTGAAGTCGAGAATCGAATCCCCGGAGGCTCTGCTTCCGGGATCCTGTAGCCTGGAGAATTTTCCGGGCGTTGTTTAGTTGTACAAATAGGAGTAGAAGATGGCAATTCCCGCTTATATGTGGCTCAAGGATGACGGCGGCGCCGACATCAAGGGTTCCGTCACGGTGCAAAGCCGCGAGGGCAGCGTCGAGATCGTCGCGTTCGACCACGGCGTGCACATTCCGACCGATGGCAACACCGGTAAGCTGACCGGCACGCGCGTGCACGCGCCGGTCACGCTCACGAAGGAAACCGACTCGTCCACGCCGTATCTGTACAAGGCAGTGACAAGCGGCCAGACGCTGAAGTCCGTCGAAATCAAGTGGTACAAGATCGACGACGCGGGCAAGGAGAAGGAATACTTCAATACCAGGCTCGACAACGTCAAGGTCGTCGCGGTGCGTCCGAAGATGCTCGACATCAAGAACCCGGCTTTCGAGAAGCACAACCATCTCGAAGAGGTCGAACTGCGTTACGAGCAGATCACCTGGTCGTTCAAGGACGGCAACATCATCCACAAGGACACGTGGAACGAGCGCGCCTGAGCGCTCCCTGCGTGACGTGAGCGCCCATGCGTCGCGTCACGATCGCCGGCCCGCGTCGCCGGGCTGGCGACGTCCGCGGTTCACCCGTCTTCCCGATTCACACTTCATTCCCCTCGTCACTGGACTCCATATGACATCGCGCGACTCGACTCATCTGCTTCGCCGGCTCAACCCGCACTGCGCGAGGACGCTCGAGGCGGCCGCCAGCCTGTGCCAGACGCGCCTCGCCGACGAAATCAGCGTCGAGCACTGGCTGCTGAAGCTGATCGAGGCCGGCGACGGGGACATTCCGGCGATCCTGCGTCACTACGAGATCGATATCGACGCGATCTGGAACGCGCTGCTCGCCGCCATCGACCGCGTGCCACGCAATCTGCGCGGCATGCCCGCGCTGTCCATCCAGCTCGCGAGCGTGCTGCAGGAAGCGTGGAATCTCGCGTCGCGCGAGGATATCGACGGCACGATCCGTTCCGCGCATCTGCTGCGCGCGATCTGCGGGCGTCGAATTGTTCCCTCAATTTCCTGCTCAACGACACGCTGACTGGCCGTGCAAGCCATTGAACAATATGCACATTCCCCGATGCTTGCGTTTCGAGGTGGTAGGAAACCCCGTCTCTCCAGGCGGGATAGCGGCGTACGCTTTCGGTTTCGCGCCGTGCGAATTGATGATAATTTATTCATTCAAATCAGGGAGATACGTCACCTCTTCCTACCTCAAGAAATGCGCCTTGAAAAGCTCATCTAAGCCGTCTGACGTGGGATTAGGCGCTGCTTCCTCATTGCCACTTGATGATGGGCGTACTGACTTCGAGTCAGTATGCGGCGCGTCTAGGATGCGCTCGTCCCGCTCCGCCAACCCATGTTCCAACCCAGCTTGAGCGAAGCCCCGAGCCGAACGTACACTACCTCGCTTCTTCGGAACGGGTATCTTCGCCTGCCGCGCAAGCCGCTCCGTCGTCGCCTTGCCGAGCACACCCTTACGTTTGCGCTTAAAACCTGTGAGGATTGCAGTTGCGCAGTCATTCTGGAGATGGCGCTCGACCCGTGACCAGGTTTGTCCAGGGTAAGCGCGTACAGACCGAGCATCACGCCCAATGTCGGAAAATTTGCCGTCGTCATGTGCCCATAAAATCTTGTCCGAAGTGAATGGCAATGGGCAAATCGTAATTTTTGGCCCCCTTCCCCTTCTCTTGCCCGGCGAGCGTTTCCATTTCCTGAATAGCTCTTTCGTCTCGTGCGAGCAATATCTTTGCTTGCTGAAATGAACGGTTCCGTTCTCGAGTGTCACTGTCTTGCGGTCCAGCAACTTGCGCAGCGTGGTCGCTTCGTCCCAATGCGTATTGGCATCACCACGGTTATGCTTCAAACCCCAAACGCACATCTCTTCGGGCGTTGGATTGACGTTTGCGTCTCGCATATCGTCATTCAGATAGTGAGGAAGATGCGCGAATTTGTTATATTCGATTATTTCATTTAACAGATGTCCCTCAAATGACTGATGCACCAACGTAGCATCCGCGCGTGAGCGCCGCCGTTTATCTCTATCGCGCAAAGACTTTTCGCGCTTCCAGGCACCGTTATGGCTTGAAATGGCTCGCTCAACTATGCCAATGTGGTTCTCAACTTGGGGCTTGGCTTCCCCGTGACGCACGGGTGCGTATATCATGTCAGTGCCGAGACGGTCGATTATTGCCGCTTTGGCTCTTTTGCTCTGACCGGCAGGGCAATTATCGAGAAAGAACGCTCCGGGAACGAAGAAGATTGGCCAATCGCCTTTCTCGCCTGGCACGAACCCATGTCTACGCAGCAAGTCGTCCTTCGGACAACAAACCATTAGAATGAGTTGACGGTACGCATTCCAACTCTCACCCTTATACCAAATGAAGAACCCGACAATGGCACTACTTGAGCGGTCTACTGCAAGAAAGACATAAGGTTTCCCAATGCATCTTGACGCGTCCCAATCGGCCACTAGCTCACAGTTGAAAGGTGTTGCATCTATGTCCACCACATCTCCGGGCCACAGCGCGAAGTCTGAGGCGGCGCCGCAAAGAGCCTCGAATCTCTGCCGGAATTCTACATCTCCAACCTTACGTTGCGTGAGTTCAGGTTCAGCCGCTATCAGTTGTCGAGCCCTGTATAAGAATTGACCAACAGTCAGCGTTTTTTCAGGGCGAATCCGCCGTCTTATTTTTTCTCCATTGACTTTCGTGGACCTTGCAAGGTCGTTGTCACACATCAATTTCCAAGTTCGACGCAGGGACTCGTTCTGTCCAATCCAGTACGTCTCCAGCGCCCTCCGAATCGCCGGCACGAATCTCTTCGAGTTGACGCCCTCTAGATGCGCGAACCCTTCGTAGACGAGCCGATTCGGCCGTCCCAACTTCTTGGTCACTCTTCGCGAACCAGTTCTTGACTTCCCTTGAGCCCAGCCGCGCTCAAGCAATCCATTTTTTATGCTTCCCCTCGCGTAGTAAGTCAGGACCCAGCGGCGAAGGTCTTTTACAGACACCTTGTGCTTCTCGGCAACGTCCCTAATTGTCGCGTCGAAGAACGTCTTATCCTCAAGAATGCGCGCCGTGTTCAAAATTACCTCGTGGACCACTGGCCACCGCCTGTCCCGCCCAGCCTTCCAAGACTCCTTTAGCTGTCCTTCCGGAAGTCCGGTCATCTGCGGGTCGGCAATCTCTTCGGGGACGACGTGCAAGGCATCCACATCCCTTTCTGTAAAGGCACGCGGTGCTCGGCTCCCGACTCGAACGTGTTTCAACACAACTAGCAGATATATGACTTGTTTTTCAAGGCAGTGACCAACGTATCGATAATACCTGCCTCTCTTGTGGTCTCCTTTTCCCTGCAGTAAGGGCAACGGTCTGTCATAGCTTCCGTCGGTAAGGCGAGTGCTCTCAATCTCAAGCATGGCAGCCTCCTAGAGAATTTTCAGTGGCTGAAACTGATTGATTAGTTGCGTCCAATCCAGCCTAATCAATCCCATCATGACCGCGAAGCTGAATGCGCGATAGCCGTCGTCCAGACTTCGTCCGAGGCGCCTCGCAACTCGCTCTATGCGCCTGTCCAACGGAGTGGATTGTCCAGTTCCGAGGAATTCGTGTGCAAACGGCACCAAGATGTCTTCGAAGTCAGCTACTCTCGACCGCCGAATATATTCGCGTAGAACGCGCCGGTTCTTGCACTGGACAGCATCAAGGTTGAGTTCAGTGATTATGAACCACGGCCAGTCCAAACCCGCACAAAACGTCATCTCTCGTTTGTTTCTTGCCTTGACCTTCTTGGTTGAGACCACTTTCGACAATTTTACAGATATGCCTGCGTACATTAGTCGATGGGTATTCGGGTGTATAAGGGTCACGACAAAATCGAGCGACGGAACATCTGCACGCCGGAGCGACTCGTTAGCTTGAACGCGACGTCGGACAATCTCCGGGTCGGCCATCGGATACTGCTCCCGGATGTCAACGATGATTGGGTTGAAGACAAAGGCCAGCCACACTGCACGCTCAAGCACCGACAAGCATTCCACGCAGCGCGCTAGCTTTACGCCGACGTTTGACGACCCGGTTCCTATGCGCTGCATGCCGGCTTTGAGAAGAGGGTCGTAAAGGATTCCATGTTCCACATTCCTGCAATCCACTGCCGGCAAGCGCACCTCTTGTGTTCCGTAGTATTGCGGAGTCAGCAACGTTTCGATGGTAAGTCGAAAATCGACCGATGATTGTACGCGCCTCGGGGATACTGATTCGCGAATCTTCATGCTTTAGCACCTCGAATCCTATCTCTAGAGGAGATGAAGTCCGATGCAGTTGCGAATCTGCTCGGGCGTCAATCTTCTCTTAAGACAAGCCGTCAGTAGTCGGTAAGTCGACCGGTAGCGATGCGAGTCTGGATTCGCCTCACCCCACGCGTAAAGTCGCTTTGCAAAAGCTTCTGGGTCCTCGACGAACTGGAAGACCAAAGCGCGTGTTCTATGCAGTCGAGGTTTTAGC
Organism: Caballeronia hypogeia; assembly: GCF_001544875.2. GTDB lineage: Bacteria > Pseudomonadota > Gammaproteobacteria > Burkholderiales > Burkholderiaceae > Caballeronia > Caballeronia hypogeia. The sequence goes on along the minus strand of NZ_FCOA02000005.1, from coordinate 90,384 downwards.
AAATACCAATCTCGACCGCGCGTGACTCGCGAGAGCAACATTGTCTCAGTTATCATAGTCGGCCGCCCGGGGTGGTCGATTATCTCGACGTATCGCTGTATTACCTGCCGAGACATTTTGATGTCCAACAATCGGTCTCGCTCAAGCTGCTCTGCGGCTTGTTGAGGAGGCTGCAATCCGGGGGGCTTTTTGGGCAACTTCCTGTTGTACCACTCGGAGTCGTTCTCGATTAACCACCGTGAAGTACATCGTGGAGCGGCCTTCCCGAAGTCAGTTCGAGTCGCTTTCGGGTTAGCTTTCAAAAACCGCTCCAGTCGCCCGCGCATCTCCCTTCTTTCGTCCAAATCAACGGGATGCTTAGACTTAAGCTTCGCTGCGGGTGCGGAACCTGGCGAAAGTGATTCGGTATGGACTGCGCTTTTTTCTACCTCCTGGACTGCTAGCCGGAACGACCGCTCACTCGGGAAGATTGAACGCACTAGACACGCGTTTTGCTGTAACGTTGAGGCACTTCTATCGCCCTGCAGCGCTGTTATGTGCCAGGTCTTGGACCATCCATTGAGTCCGCATCGCTCGACAACGTCCTCGACTTGTAGTCGTTCATCCAACCAGTCGGAGAGCCATTCACTCGTAACTGCATTATGCGCGCCGACGAGCCCGTCGAATCCGTTTCGGAGAACGCGCCCAAATTCCTTTGAGTTAACGTAAGGAGCGAATGGGCGCTCTAGCAGTTGCACAGCAAACTCTGCTGTAAGTTGCTCAAGACTTTGCTGCTGCGCTTCCTCTCCGCTCGACTTTGATTTGAGGGTCAGTTTTGCCGTGCACCAGCACCTATAAGAGGGAAGCCGAGCTAGCCGACTGTTCGGATTAGAGAATGTGCATTTTCCGCATGGCGCCACAAGACGTGACTTATGGAACGTACAGAGGTCCACGCCTGGGATTAGATGTTGAAGATGCCAATAAGGATGCCCGCATCCTGTGCTCAGGTCTACGTCAAGACACTCGAGGCACCAAGACAGTTCAAATCGCTCCCGCGCAAACACCCTCTGTAAGCCGGAGCTAACGTAGGCACCCTCGACATGTTCGCCTCTGATTATGTCACGGATGATATCCCTCTCAGCATGAGTGACGAATGGCAAGGCGACGGGAAGGAATGTGTGATGCCAGAAGACCTCATTTGCCGATGGAAGGACACCTCGAGCGTTTGCCACGGTTTGTTGAAGTTCTCGGGGAAAGAACCATCCATTAGTGGGCGTCCCTCCCTTTTCTTTCAGCGCGAGTTGCCCATTGACTGTGGCCATTCGGTGTGACCACCCCGCGATGTGCTCGTCCGCAAGGATTGGAAGTAGCATAAAAGCGCCCCCCTGAATCTAAACATTGCATTTACCACGAGATGGCTTAGCGCATTTGATTACACATAAGTCAGTCGCCCAGTTCTCGGGCGTATCTGAGGCCGGCGGCGAAATCTGTCACTCGCTGCAGGCCTTGCCAGATAGTCTTGACTCCAGGTTCGCCGTCGCCTTTGCGCGCCAAGAAGCCGCCGAGCATGGCGACCAAGCGCACGACCTCATTCAGACGCGGTGAGCTCTTCGGCGGTTTCTTCTTGTTGAGAATGAATGCCGCTCGCCATTCATCGTGCTCGAACAGCAGTCCTGCATCCAGGTCGGGGCAAGTTCGACCCAGTCGCATCAACCGAGCGATGCGCCATGCCACCACCATGAACAGCGCCAAGGCACGCTCAAGCCGTGCCATCGATGCGAGTTGCAACGCCTCGACCCGACAGCCGTTCTTGAGCACATGAAAGAATAGTTCCACCTCCCAGCGCGCGCGGTACCAGTCGATAAGCTGCGCGGCCGCGTCAAGGTCGTTCACCTCGCGATTACTCAGCAGTCGCCATTCAATCGGCTTGACGCCTGCCGGCGGGTCGACTTCGCGGGCGACGATGCAAGTGGCGCTCACCACGCCGCCTGCAGCGTCAGACAACGCGACGCGTTGCGCCCACACCTGCTGCCGTACCGCGCGCGCTGGCTGAGCCTGACGGGCTGCCAGCGTAAAGTGAATCCTGCCCGCTGGCTCACCCGAAGTCACTTGGTCCCACAGCTTGCCGCCGTCAGGCAAGGTGCGATTGTGCTGCGAGCGCAGTAACCAATCCGCCGGGTGGCCCAACTCCTTTGCTTTGACCATCAGCGCCATGATGTCCGATTCCCGGTCAGCCACATAGACCAGTCGCGTGGCAGGCAGTGCGGCCGCTTGTTCGGCAACCCGCTCATATCCTTCGGTCCAGCGGGTGCTTTCCTTGATGCCGGGGCGCACGCCATCCGCCCCCTTGGACTCGCGCGCCCACATGTACGCGTCAAGCACCCCCAGCGGTTCGCGCGATGGCGTCACCGCGTAAGTCGGGTGCAGATACAGCCCGCGTTGCGCTTCATACGACAGCGGACCCAAGCCTGCGATGGTCTGGCCGTTAAAGTCCAACTGCGTGGTGTCCTGAATACATAGCACTACTTCGCACGCCCGCATCCGTTCGGTCGAATTCTGCCAATGTGGCGCCATGATGTCGCGCCAGTCCAGCTCCTCTTGCGCCAGGAAGCGATACGCTGCCGCCGTTTCCGCCCAGCCGCCGCATGCGTTGGGGATGCTTGCCGTCGGCTTCTCCGCCAGCCGCTCAGCCAGTAGCACGGCGCGCTTGTTCAGGCGTTCATCGCCCAAATCGATGCCCTTGAGTTCTGCCGCCGCCCAGCTCGATTTCTCTTGCGTCATGTGCCGCCCAAAATGCAAGAGTTAACGCCAGTCCGAAAGAGTTTACAACCACATCCGCTATGTCATTGACCGTAAACGACTTTTCGCGGCGCGCCACTGTCACGACTTATGTGTAATGAGGTGGGCTTAGCGCCCCGAACCCCGTCGACGCTGTCATGATTCGCTAGGATGGTCGGGCTGCCCCCCGCATCTGGAATGTGCGCCTCGCACCATCTAACCTCAACACAGTGTCGAGTCTGGTCTGAGAAATTAACGCTTGCGCCTTGACGCTATTTCTTTTAGAACGGCCTTCTCAATCTTGGGCGACACGTAGTCGTCGTCTGGCGGTAGCCAGTCCTCGTATTCTTTTTTTTCCTCGTCGGTAAGTTCGTCCCCTGCCTCGTGACGCCTTAGAACGCTCAAAGACTTCTGATACGGGCCAAGGCTATCCTTTGCGCAGGTTGCAAAACTATCCGGCGTCACATCGCTAATCGCTCCAGTTGCTAGTCCTCTTAAGAAGGTTTTCATCAGGATACGGTACAAACGGAGGATTCCGCATGTGTGGAAGTGGGACTCTTCAGGGAGCCAAATGGGCATGTTCAATGTTCCTTGAGACACGCGTTGGTGCCAGAAGGTCTTGTTGAGTCGCGTCCAATCTATGCCCTGGACCCAAGCTTTCAATTTCAGGTGGGCTTCGCCCGTCAACTTCGCCCCGAGCGCGGACTTCGTGTCAATCACTTGCTCGGCGGCATAGGTCCCCGCTGTGACAATGGGTACGCGAGAGCGCTCCATAAGCGTGCAGAGTGTTTGGAGAAGTATGTCCGAGAGATGCGGGTGCTTGAGCAAATGCTGGATGTCGTCGACAAACACGATGCCTACGAAATGCTTCCAAAGACAGGATATCAGGTATGCTTCACAGATATCTCGAGGGAGGCGTTTTTGGACCGCCGTGTCCGCATAACTGCTACCGACTATTTGGTCTATTTCGAAGAGAATCGAAACCATGAGTCCGACTACTGTCCCGTTACTCGGACAACTCACATGGACCAAGAAGACCTGCTGGATAGAACACTTGCCAGCTGCGAGTTCAGAAATCTCGTTATACACGGGCAGGCTCGCTCTAAATCGGTTGATGAGCATTGTCTTGCCCACACCGGTGGGTCCGTCGAGGAATAAGCCGGAAGCTTCGAAGGCTGGAAGAAGAAACGCAATTCGCTTCTTCGATAGTCCTTGCCGCCTTTGCGTTACTGCGATGCCGGCCGCGTGAATCAACCTCATCGTTTTTGGGTCATTTGGATTTCGTCGGGCCAAGCCAGCCCGAAGAACGCTGCTAAGCTTATCGAAGTGCTCTCGGCCTTGCTCACCAGGTACATAGACCCCGTTCAACGACTGAAGATGGTCAATCCTCGCGTCGACACTAGCGGCCCAAAACTCAGGGCTTCGGTCAGGCGGGTCCGACGCGAGCGCGTTAAAAATAGCGTTCACTCCAGTCAAGCTCGGAAGTGGTTCAAGCAACGGATTGGCAATAATCATGGCAAGTGGCCCTCCGAGTGAAGTTCCTCTGTCAGATGCTTTGAAGGGTGGGCGCAAGCGGTTCGGTTCGAAACGGCAGGTTCAATTTGAACTGCCTGCGCATTGCCTCCGGCGCGACTACCAAGCGTTTCCCTATCGTCCGGCGAATCTAAAAAGAAGAGAGCAATCTAAAATTTTCGGGAGGCGGCGCCGAATAGGCTGCAAAAAAAATTTGCATTCTCACGCAAAAAATTTTAGAATTGAGGTACTGAGGGAAGTTGTGCCCGTGTCAAGTATACAATACTCGATGGATGCGCTCGTCTCAAGCTTTTTTTGCCGCGCCGATGACCACCCAATCTCTGTTTGCCGGCGCGTGGCCACCTATGAGGCCTTAATGTGGCGGAACTCTTAACGCGCTTACCGCGTTAGCTCGGTTTTTCATACCTATTTGAATCTGTTTCGTATCGACGTATGCCAGCATCGTCGCGACCAGACTGAGGATATACGGCCCTCGCCTCCCGCTTACGCCCACACTCGCTTAGTTTCATTTCCGGTGACCATTTGAGGCATATCCGCGCACCGTGCGATTGGAATTTGCCCGCCCTCTCTGAAAGCCCGACCCGCGCGGGAAGCTTGTTGGGCGTCGCTCGTGACGAGGTCCGGTGCGCTTGAGCGCCCAGTTATACTTATCCGTTTTGGGCAAGCGCAGCGCCCCGAGCACCGTATCGGCATCTCAGGGGAGTTTATATAATGTGCGATTTTTTTCGCTTTATTACTTTACTCGATGAGCATCAGCTTTGCAAGGGGTCTCAGTGACTGACGCCGAGGGGGCTTGGGCGAGTCTTGCGTCGCGCGTAGCGCGCGTAGCCCTTACTCGCAAAGACATCTCGTATGCCTCTATGGTGGACGCCCTTGCGACCATCGGCGTTGCAGACAGCGAACGGGCCCTTGTATCCAGGGTATCCCGCGGCACGCTTAGGCTGGCGATGTTCCTCCAGATTCTCGTCGCAGCAGGTAATCGGCGGCCTCGCCTTTGGCTGCAAGCCATCAATGAAGGCGGAGACTGGTCCGCGATTGCCCAGCGGGTCATTCAGGCTGAACTGGCGCAGCGCGCAGACGGCAATAGCCCGCCCATTGTGACCACCAAGGAACTCGTGCGTCGGCTTTCGAGCTTTGGCGCGCCTGTCACGTCCCAGACCCTGAACTCGCACATTGTCTCGGGGACAATGCCACTCGCGCTCTTCCTTCAGTGCATTACGGCGCTCAATTCCCGGTCCCTAGACGATTACATTGATTTTGAGGACCTGCTTGCACTCGCATACCTGGAGAAGTAAGCTCCGCGCAACATAATGGTTTTCCCTTATTTTCGCCCTTACTGCTTGCCTCCCTGCCAAAACCGAGTATCTTTAAAAACGCGAAATAAATCGCAGTTTTACAGTAAGCAGTTGCTTGGAGAATACGTTCGCCGCCGCCTGCCCTGCGTAGCCCCAAAATTCACCGGGAGGGCTCCTGACCACTCCAGAAGAGCGGACCCACGCAGTCACCGAGACTCAAGGCTTTCTCGAAACCTTGGTCGATGGACGCAACATCAAGACCGTTCGATTTGATTCGGTCGGCTGCATTCGGACTACTCCGTCCTTGCCCGCATCCTTCCGACCTATCCGTTTCCACAGAGAAACTGCCAGAGATTTTGGCTAGTTCGCGTCGGCAGCCGTGAGGTCGACTTTGCTGTACTTGCATCGAAGTCTCACGGAGGTCGCCATGCCCATCTGGTCCACCACTCCCGCCACCATCGAGCCGCAACTGGTTCTGGAGGAGTGGTTGGTCTTGGAGACTGAGCCCGAGCGAGGCGAGCGGCATTTTCTTGGCATGAAAAAGGATGCGGGATATGCACGCATCAGCTCGCCAATCAAAAACTATGACCGCAAGACAATGCGGGGCGTGACGTCAACCGGCCGCTGCTATCAACTCGTTGGCCCCCCAGGTTGGACTTCAGAGATGTCCTACCTGTTGCTCAACTGGTGCGAAAAGCATCGTGTGACGCAAATGACCAACGTCACTGCGGAGTACGCTCCCGCAACCGCGAGCTCATGTCGGACCACGGAGGCAACAAGCGATGACGCATCTTCACGAGAGGGAAAAAGCGCTCGCTGATGCGCGCCGTTTGCTAGAGGCGCTGTACGGGTCCGAGCAACCGTTGATGTGGTCTCTTGTACGCACCGTAGCGATGAACATTCTTCGCCACTATCCGCGGAACGGCGATTTCGCCGAATTTGTGGGTGACGAGAAGCATGCACAACAGAGCGCGGCCGTCGCTTGTAGCCAATGCTCAGAAATCTATTCTGCGCGCGCCGGCAACGCTATGGTCCCAAGCTCAGCAAGAATCCTACCGCCCCCTGTTTCGCCCCATTTGCTGCAGGCACACTCGCTCTTGTTGTCGCCACAATGGCGCGGCATGCCGCCAATCTTGAGCGCGCTCCATGCATTGGATTGCATCTGTCTCTGTTGCATGGCGCTGGCCGCGCCCATGGGTCTCCTAGTGGATGCGCTCGACGACGTCGACAAAGAGGTCGCTCGAGCGACCATGTCTGCCGCGAAGATGCCGCTTGACGATATCGATAGGGTGCTCGCGGTCGTGGGATGGTGCTATTCACCGGCTCTCCCAGAAGCGCTGCCCTGCGAGCAGTTAGTCCTTTGGGACATTGCTGAGCGGATGTATCTAAAGGCGCTTGGTTGCTGGTAATCGAAATGACGGAGGAAGCCGTGCTCACAACCCCGCTCGATGAGTCCGCCGAAGAGCCCCCGTCGCGCACCGAACACTACCCAAATCCGGACGACGACGAGTTTGATTCGCCTTCACTCGTCATAGTCGACATATTCGAAGGCAGCGTAACGGACGCGCGTCCAAGTCTGCTATCAATTTGCAAGGTGGAGGGCCGAGTCGACCGCTGCAATCAGCCTCGGCTTGCGCTCTTCGAAGAGGCGGCGAAGTTGCTTGCAATATGCGCGGGGAGATGCAGCTCGACGCCGCTGCCGAGCGGGCGCATGACGGCCACGATTGGGCGATATCAACGCAGTTTGGCCTTTCCTCTATATCGAATCGACGCTGCCGCCGACAACGGACTGCTCTTCGCAACAGAGCATTCAATCGATGAAACCACGCAACGCGTGTGGCGGGCGTGAGTTCCAATGAAAGAGGATGACGATGCCATCTGGTTGCTTGAGCGAGTCCTGCGTGTCTTCGCGATGATACAACCCTGACAGGCACACATGCCTGACCGCAACTCAGCGAAAACCGAGATGACGATGGAGGTTCTCATGCTCTTAGTGACACTTGAACTCCTGCCGCGTGGTAGCGAAGAGCAGCGTAGAACCCTCGGACAAATACGTATCATCAATGTTGGAGGGGACCCAGCTTATGGCAACTACTCTATCGAGCTCATGGAGAACCGGGAAAAGTCAACTAGAACGGCCAGCATAACTGATTATCCGAGGCACGCAGGCAGCACCTGGGACTTGGTCGCAAGAGCGATAACGATGGCGCTCGCGGGCAAGGAGGAACTCCCGCCTCGGCCAGTACATCCGTGGGGGCATAGCGAAGACTGGCAATGAGACTTTGCTGTTGCCATCTGGTTATAACAGTACGGGTTTCTCACGCTATGAACGTCGACCAACTCATGCGTCGTCTACGCCGAGCACCGAACGGTGCTACCGTCCTCCTGCTTCCGGCACGTGGCGACGCTGACGAATGCGACATGGTCCGCGGGGTTGTTAGTCCGGGCCAGCCTTGGGTACATGAGCGACAACGCCGTGCGGATGGCCATGTCGACCATTTTTTTTATCCTAGGGCGGACGAGTGGTCGGAGGGCTTCAACGAGACAACTGACGACGCTTCCCTTGAGCGAGTCGTGATACTCGTCGCGGATGCAGAAAGCTTGGAGCATACGCTCGCGGAGCTCGCCCTCGCAGGTCGAACCATCTCCACGGAAGACCTCCGCGCGAAGGAAGTACAGCATTACCGTGACATGCTTGCACGCGGAGAGTTACTGTCAGAGGAGGCGTTCCGGAAAAAGCTGGGGGTAAGCAAAAGGAGGCTATCCGCGTTGGTCGGCGACGGCCGCGTGTTTGCGCTCGATGTCGACGGCCACAATGCATTTCCGGCCTTTCTCTGCGACGCACGCTTGAATCTGAAGCGTCTCTGGAAAGTCGCCCTTATTTTGGTGCCAGCACCGCCCGTATTGCGGTTGGACCTCTTGACACGGCAATGTGGTGCGCTCGGCGACGAAGTTCCGCTCGACCTGCTCGGCGACGACAAAGCCTTTCGTGAGCTATTGAGATTCGCTCGCGCGTGGGCGGGAGAATTCAGTCGGACATGCATAGACGTTTATGACGCAAGCAGCCCCGTCGCCCCGACCATTGCTGAGCCTCTCTACTCGTGTGCCGTCGAAGTCGACCCGCGAGTTCCGCTGTGGACACGCGCATTGAAGGCAATTCACTCGCCGGGATTCCGATTCCCACACGAAATTCCACCGGCACCGGCGACGGTGCTCATCATGGTCGAGCGCGCCACCGCCGGTAAAAGCGGTGAAGACCTTGAGGCACGACTCATGTGCGAGCTCGCCGGGCGAACTCTGCGTTTGACGGTGGCTATAGCCCGGGCCGACGAGCCAGCCGCTGCTCACAAGCTTAAGTTGGCCGCGAAACATCCGAGCGTGACCGACCTTTGCGACGCCGTCTTCAGCAGGCTCGCAAAGCTGACCTGAGCGCGCACGAAATGGAACCACGAGTAGTTCATGTCGGTCAACTCGAACCCGAAGAACGCGAAGGGATGCGCGTTCTTCATCGCGCGCGACGACGACTTGTCCGCAAAGGGCAGCTCGTGAGCAAAACCGAATTCGCTCTTCGAAGTGGTACCTCGCAAAGTGAGTTCCGTAAGCGTGTACGGCGCGGAACCTTGTTTGCAATCAAGATGGGCCGAAGCTCGTACTACCCTGCCTTCTTTTTGCGCACAGACCGACTCGGCTTTCGACTGGCGCGAGTTGCTCAAGCGATGAGAGCCATGGACGACGCATGGGACAAGCGTTTCGAACTCGTCTACGAGTTCGAGAGCCTCGGGAACCGCAGCCTACTGCAGGTAATGCGCCGCGCAGTCGGCTTTCGTGCAGCAATGCGCTACGCCCGGGCGCTTGCCGGTGACTGACTTCACTCCCCAACTGCCATGACGTCCAAGATTTCCCGCCTGTGCGTGTTCGCAAACATGGATGCGTCGTGGACGCCATGCGGGCAACTTGCGCTCACGGAAGATGCCACGGATTTGGTCGCATCCGGTTTCGAGTACGACCCAGCGTATCTCAATCGAAGCGCCGCATTCGATGTAGACCCGGTGAGCTTGCGTCTTGGAAACAGAAAGGATATTGCCGGCAAGGTTCTGCGGCCCGCGAACTCGCTGCCCTATTTTGGCGCCATTCGAGACGCCACCCCAGACGCATGGGGTCGCCGAATCATCGAAGCCAAATTGGGCGCGCCACTGAACGGACTCCCCGAGTCTCAGTACCTTTTGCATGCAGGAAGCGACCGCGTCGGTGCGCTCGACGTGCGCCCCAAAGCGTCCGCACCGGCAGTTGTCGCAAAGGATACTTGGGACACGCTGCCCGACATCGTGGAGGCGGTTGACCTCATTGAGCGCGGCCAGCCAGTGCCGCCAAGTCTTGACAACATATATGTGCAGGCGGCATCGCTCGGTGGTGCTCGGCCGAAAGCTTCGATTCGCGACGAGAAGGGAAGATTGCATCTCGCAAAGCTTGCGAGCGAGGGAGACCGTTTCGACGTCCCTGCTGTGGAGCATGCGACGCTGCGCCTTGCAGAAAGAGCTGGGTTGCGTGTACCGGCGGTGCGGTTGGTGCGAGTCAACGACCGCAACGTCCTGCTCGTTCGGAGATTCGACCGCTATTGGGCGGTTTCCGGAAACGCGACCCGGCTCGGCGATTCCAGGTTCGTGCGCGGCGATAAAGCGAAAGGGGAAATTGAGCACCGCGTGCCGTTCGTCAGCGCCCTCACGGTCGCAGGATGCGACGAGACAGAATCTCGGAACATGTCGTATGCGATGTTGGGCTCGCGTCTGCAGCGATACTGCAGAACGCTGGTCGCATACGACGGACAAGCCGAGCTATTCAAGCGCATGATTTTCAATATCTTCATAAGCAACTCGGATGACCATCTGCGTAACTTCGGTTTTTTATGGGACACAGAGCTGAGGAGCTGGCGCCTAAGCCCAGTCTATGACGTCCTACCGCAGCCCGGTATTGCAAGCGAGCGCTTTCAACATCTCGCGGTAGGCAAGAGCGGACGCTTGGCGACCCTCGATAACGCGTTAAGTGACCACGAGGCGTTCCAAGTATCCGAAGCGTGTGCCTGCGAGCTGATAGCGGACGTCTGGGCAGCCGTCCGCAATTGGCGGGCTCTTTTCGAAAGCTCAGGCGTCGCCCAACGCGATATCGACGCTGTTCAGTCTGCTTTTCGGCACATCGATGACGTTTCCAGCGCCGACCTGCGACGCGCCTTGCCATGAAATTGTGCTGGCGTCCTGGGTCACGTTTGCGATGACAGTTCTTTGGGCGATGCCGAGATGCGGGGACGCGCAAACTGCGAAATACAATCACCAAGAGCGGGAATAGGCCGCTTCTGGGATTGTTTCAGTTCGCGTCGGGAAGACGCGAACTATCTGGTGTTCGAGGTCGTGCGACGAAATGCTCGGCCGATTCTCCACTCCCTACTTCCCGCCTGACGCCGGTGCGTTGCCGCGGCCTCCGCCCGAGGGATTTCCGGTCGTGCTTGGCCGGTTCCCTCCTGGGAAGCCGGTCGATGGTCTGCCTCGCCCGGTTGAGCTGCTTTGCGAGGCCCCGCTGCGCCCTCCGCTGGATTTGCTACTACTGCCAGCAGTCCTGCCGCCACCGCTTCCGCCAGCCTTACTCATGACTTGGCCCTCCTGATGTCGTCACGTTGCGTGATGACACAAGTATGAGCCGGTTTTTGCATTCCCGTAGAGCTGAACGCTCAGAAGCCGTAGAGAGTCGCGGGATTGTCGACAAGAACGCGATGTTGAGTCGCGGTATCGGGAGCGGATGCAGCCAGCAAATCGAGGAGTTGTGCGTCGTCCGGTTTGCTCGTCTTCTCGGTTGGATGCGGCCAATCACTGCCCCAGACGACCCGTTCGGGAGCCACCGCAATGTACGACCGAGCCATGTTCTTCGCGTCTTCATAGCTCGGCGGTCCAACCTTTGTATTCAGGTAAGCGGCGGACACCTTCACCCACGTACGCCCCTGGTCCAGCATCCCACGGATGACGTTGTATGCATCGCGCCCTGACTCAGTTCGCGGCAACCGCGCCATGTGGTCAAAGACTACCGGACACGGCAACCGATTCAACATTTCGGCGTTTTCGATAATGAGGTCCGAGCGCATTTGGAGCTGTATATGCCAACCCAGGTCCTGGATTCTTCGTGCGACTGGTTCAATCATGTCGGCCCGAGTGACAGCATTCTTGGGCTCGAAGAGGGAAAATCGAACGCCGCGAATTCCGCCCTGATGTAACGCAAGAAGTTCGTCGTCCGAGATGTCGGAAGAAACGACGGCAATACCACGTGTCTTGTCCGCCCCGAGTTTTGAAATTGCGTCCAAAGTGACGCGGTTGTCTGTTCCGTAGTTTGCAGGCTGAACGATTACCGTGCGCGTCGTGCCGAGTCGGCTTTGAATCTTCCGGTAATCGTCAACCGTCGCCTGGCGTGGAAGCGTGGCGTTCGCATTAACGATTGGGAACCTATCGTCGTAGATGTGAATATGCGCGTCGCATGCCATTGTTGGCGCTTTCAATGACGCATTCTCGCTGCCGCTTGAATTCGAGAATGAAACCTTCTCTGCGGCCCGAGCAGCGGGTGTCCGCCACCAGCTGACCATGCCGCCAGCAGCCAAAGCTAATGTGAGCGCCCGACGCCGCGCATCAAACGCGTCACCAGCCGTTGAAACCTTCGAATCCATGTCTGTGCCGTAAAAGGTGTTGACTGCGCTTGCGGACGGAGCGGCCGCACTGCACGCTCCGCCGCCCGAACATCAAGGAATCAATTACTGGTTGACTCGCTTCGCAAAAGTCGAAATGGCGTCGGCCATCGCTTTCGGCTGCTCCGGCGCCATGGCATGACCTGCGTTGGGTAACACCACGACAGTCACTCGGTCTCCGAGCATGTTCTTGAGTACTTGCGAGAACCGGCGAGGTGCCACCGCGTCGTTCTCTCCTTGCAGGTCGAGAATCGGTGCAGCGCCGGCTGCGAAGTAGTCGTCAACAGGAGTAGTGTTACGCGCATGTCCCTCTGCTTCGTGGGTCTCAGGATGCCAGCCGCCGAGCCACACGCTGGGGTCGTTCCCAGGTGCGAAGAAGGCTTCCTTTAGATACTGCAGCCGTTGTGCTTCGGGAAGCTCGAGGTCTCCAGCACCATCAATCGCCTTGCGCATTTCCGCGTTGATAGGCTTTTCTGTCGAACCAGGCGGAACTTTGCCTGCCGAGGCGGCCGCCACCACGCCCCCCTTCACAAGGTCTGGGCGGTCGGCAGCCAATTGACGTGCGGCGAAATTACCCCACGCGTGCCCGACCACGACGACCGGGCCAGCCTTCTTTTCATCGATGACCATCGCGACATCAGACGCAAAATCGTGAACGCTGAGGTTTTCCATCGGTCCTTTGCTCTTGCCAACACCGCGAGGCTCCGGGCGCAGCACACGGAACCCATCCGCGACGAGATATTGCGCCACCTGGTCGTAGTCGCGCACCGAGCGTCCCAGGGATGGAAGCATAACGATGGTCGGTCCCTTGCCTTGGCTCAGCACCTCAATCTGAACACTTCCATGTTTGACAACGTCGTCAGTGATGTTTGCACCGCCGGCTGCCGCAAAGCCGCTTACAGACACGGAGAGAATGATTGCTGCGAGACCACCTTTCGAGAATTTCATGAGAGCGATTCCTTGACCTATTTCACAAAGCTGATTCGTTAGTATCAGCTGCCGCCTACTGCCTGTACATCTGGTGTGCAAAGCGCGCGATGGCGTCGCTCATTGCCTGCGGTTGCTCAGGAGCCATTGCATGGGCTGCGTTCGCGACCACCTCCACTGTCACGCGGTCCCCCAACATCGGCTTGAAAACATTGGGGACGACAACAGCGTCGTATTGACCTTGGAGGTCAAGAATCGGAACCGTCCCACCTGCGAAATACGCATCCACCGGAGTGACATTTCTCGCATGCGCTTCGGCTTCATGAGTTGCCGGGTACCAACCCCTCAACCAGGGTCGAGCGTCATGCCCCGGCGCGAAGAACGCTTGCTGCAGATATTTCAGCCGCTGCGCCTCCGGTAGTGAGAGATTCCCGGACCCGTCAATCGCGTCCCGAAGCCTTCCGTACGGTTTCTCGTTTGAACCGGGAGGTAGTTTTCCAGCCGACGCGGCCGCCATGACCAATCCCCGAACGAGGTCCGGACGGTCCACCGCCAACATGCGGCCTGGTTGACTTCCCCACGCATGCCCGACGACGACGACCGAGCCCGTCTTTTGCTCATCCAGAACTGAGGCGACGTCGGCAGCAAAGTCGTGCATATCGACGTTAGTGAGAGGGCCTACGCTCGCGCCGATACCTCTGGGCTGAGGCCTCAACACCGTAAAGCCGTCACGCTCGAGGTATGCAGCGACTTCATCAAAGTCTGCCGCTCCCCTTCCAAGGGACGGCAAAAGGACAATTACCGGCCCCTTACCTTGACGGATAGTCTCAATTGTTACGGTTCCGTGCTTAGTTACCAGGTGCTCGGGTGCAGCGCTCGACGGCAAGTGAGAAGCGCACCCGAATGCAAGACACGTACACGCAAGAGCAATGAGATGCCCTCTTACATTCATGATGTTATCTCCTATTTCTAGTAGTTGTACTTATCTTGTTACGTGGATTCCAACGGCCCGTTGCTCTGCCGCTCTAGTTCGCCGTTGCCTGTGCTTGCGACTGTGGTTGCTCAAGTCCGGTGCTGTCGAAGATTGCCACCGCATTCTTCGACTTCAAATACCCAATGAAGGCTTTTGCGGCTTCAGCCTGTTGGGCGTTCTTCGCAATTGCGGCAGAGATGACACTGACCTTCTGAACGTCGCGCGGGAGCGGACCGACGAACTGAATCTCCTTGAATGCTTTCAGTTCGCTGATTTGCTGAAGTCCCAGGTCGGCGTCGCCGCGCTGGAGCGCTGCCCCGACAAGTTCGCGTCCTTTGATAAGTACGCTCTTCTGCTTCATCTGCTCAGCGATACCGAGCTTTGGAAAGAGCGTTCCCGTAATGTAGGTTCCACTCGCACCCTCGGAAAAGGCGACAGACTTGGCCGACAGCAGAGCCTGCTTCAGCTTCTCCGGCGTCGATACGTCCGGCTTTGGAATGCCGGCACGTACCGCGACCCCGACTGCTGATTCGGCAATATCAGTTTTTGTGTCCGGAACGAACACTCCCTGTTTGATTTGCTCGTCGAGCGCGGCGCCAATCATGAAGCAGACATCCATCGACTCGCCGCTCTTGATTCTCATGGGTAGAGCGTCAGGCGAGGTCCCATAGGAAGGGCCCCAGGAGATTAGAAGGTGATTCCCAGTATCTCGTTCGAATGCGGGTACGAGTTGCTTGAACGCGGCGGAGAGTGCGCCCGTTGCAAGCACGTGAATATCTTCGGCGTGCGCTGTACCGCTCAACGCCGCCGCGCAAGCCAGCGCTAGGATTGATGCACGGATAGCCCACTTTTTTGTTTCGATTGCCATTGCTTGTCTCCTTACCTTGTGGATTATCGATTCGATGCTGCTCAGACGGCGCCACGCGTATTCACGAACAGTGCGTACACCGAGGTCGTCGATGCCATGAACAGGCGATTGTTGTCTCTTCCGCCGAAGCATAGATTTGCGCAGCGCTCAGGCAGCGCAATGTGTCCGATGGCCGTACCGTCGGGCGCGAAGACTCGTACGCCGTCAAGCTCATCGCTGCCGGTACCCCATCCGCACCAGAGGTTGCCGTCGACGTCGACTCTGAAGCCATCCGGAGTGCCGTCCTTCGCGTCGATAAGGACCCGGCCGAACCCGAGCTTGCGGTTATCAATAACGTCAAACGCCATAATTGTTCGCGGCCGAGCCCGTGATGCGACGACATACAGCGTTCGCTCGTCAGGCGAGAAAGCGAGCCCGTTCGGACCTTCGATGTCGTCTGCGACACACTCAACCTGACCGCTCTGCGCGTCAATCCGATAGACACAGGCCGGCAACTCAGGCGTCCCCGGTTTCCCCATGTAGTCGCTCACGAGGCCAAACGGTGGGTCGGTGAACCAGACGGAGCCGTCACGTGTCACGACGACATCATTTGGCGAGTTGAGCTGCTTCCCTTCGAACGTATCGGCGAGCACGGTGACGCGGCAGTCGTATTCAGTGCGAGTGACGCGCCTTGTCCCATGTTCACATACGACGAGTCGGCCTTGACGGTCGCGAGTCATGCCGTTCGCTTTGCTTGACGGGGCCCGCCACGTCGAAACCGTTTGCGTGGCGGCGTCCCACTTTAGGATTCGGTCATTCGGCAGGTCGGTCCAGTAGAGCACGCCAGCGTCACCGAACCACACGGGTCCCTCTGCCCAGCGGCACCCCGTCCACAGGCGCTCGACCTTTGCATGCGCCAGGCGGTAATGTTCGAATCGTTTGTCCAGGATGCGAATTGCTGGGTCGGGGGTCCTCAAACTTGGCTGCCACGTATTCATCTTGCGTCCTTCCTCTTCATAATCACCAGCAGAACAACAGTCAGAAAGGTCGCCAGGACAAGCATCGCGCCCATTCCGATGAGACCAGCCTTGAAAGAACCCGTGGTGTCCTTCAGCCAGCCGACCATGTAGGGGCCAACCAGGCCGCCAAGGCTACCGACCGAATTGATGAACGCCAGCCCTCCGGCTGCTGCTTCTTTTCCTAAAAACGTCGCCGGAATGCTGTAGAAGCACGTACGCACCGATGAGAGGCCAATCAGTGCAATGGTCAAGCCGACCATCGCAGGAACCAGTTCATCCGAGACCACTGAACAGAAGAAGCCAATTGCAGCCAGTCCGCAGGTCAGGGCGAGATGCTTGACGTAGCGTTGCGAGCGCGCCAAAACCCTCCCCCACAGAAGCATCCCCACGCTCCCGACAACATAGGGAAGTGCGGTCAACAACCCGATTTGCGTGTCACTGAGATGGTGTGTCTTCAAAATCGTCGGCAACCATACGCCAATGCCGAGAATTCCGATGATGTAGCTGAACAGGATGGCAGTGAGCAGCCACACGCGCCAATCCAGCAGCGAGCGCATGAAGTGCTTCTCTGCGTTCGCCGGGCGTTCTCGCTCGACAGCGGTCTGCAAAGCCAAACGCTCTTCAGGTGTCAGCCACTTCGCCTTGTCCGGCGAGTCCCTCAAAACTTTGAGGCAAAGGACGCCCAGCACGCACGCCGGAAGACCCTGGAGGATGAAAAGCCACTGCCAGCCATGCAGTCCGAGCCACCCCTCAAGCTTTAACATCGAAACGGACAACGGGCCGCTGAATACCGACGACAGCGGCACTGCTGCCAGGAACCACGCCATCATCTGCGTGCGATAGCTCGCCGGAAACCACAGAGTCAGGAAGAAGATGACGCCGGGAAAGAATCCTGCCTCGCCGATGCCTGCGAGCAGGCGAAGCAGGGAGTAACTCACCGCACCGGTCGCAAAGCTGGTTGCAGCTGCGAACAACCCCCACGTAATCATGATTCGAGCCAGCCATCTCCGCGCACCGAACCGGTAGAGCGCGAGATTGCTGGGAACCTCGAAGAAGCAGTAACCGACGTAGAAGATACCGGCAGCCAATCCGAATTGGGACGCCGTCAATCCGAGGTCGCGATTCATCGCTAGCGCGGCGAAGCCGACGTTCGTCCTGTCCAGGTAGTTGATAAAGTAGGCAAACGCCAGCAAGGGAACGATACGCAGAGCCGCCTTCCTGCACGCAAGTTGCTCGACGCTGCGCGCTGTCTCCTGAGTAATTGTCGTTGTGCGCATGGTGTTCCTTACAGATAAAGCCGTCGCGGATTGTGGACAAGCACCGCATCCGCCGCCTCGGGGTCGCCGCAGACCTCTTCGACAAAGGCGAGGAGCTTTGAATCATCCGGCACGTCGCCTTGAATGTTCGGATGCGGCCAGTCACTGCCCCAGATTGCCCGCTCCGGCGCTGCCGCGAGCAACCCCCGAACATGAGGAAGCGCTCGGGACCACGGCTCGTTCGACCCACTCATCATGCGGTCGATACCGGAGAGCTTTATCCAACGGCACTCGTTATCAAAGTATCTGCGCAGAGCCACAAGCCCATCTCTGTCCATCTCGAGAGCAGGGTCGGGACGTGACATATGGTCAATTACCAACGTGGTACGCAAACTCCGCCAACTGTCGAGAATGGGCAGAATCTGCCCGAGCTTGCCGTGAAGCAGGACGTGCCAACCTATTGAGCCCACACGCTCCGCCAGCGCCTTGAGTTCGCTTATGTTCTGCCCTTCGGCGAGGTGTCCCATGAAATTGAATCGGATACCGCGCACCCCCCCGGCGTGGAGCGCCTCCAACTGACTGTCGCTTTCCGAGCCGTTGAGCAGCGCTACGCCTTTATATCGCCCCCCCGTGCCGGCAATCGCGTCGAGTAACGCGGAATGGTCTGTCCCGTAGCAGGCTGCTTGAACCAAGACACCGTGGGAAATGCCCAACTTTCGATGCGTTTCGAGAAGTGCAGCCATCGGCGCCGCTGCGGGCCGATACACTGCGCCTTCTGGAAGCGGAAAATCTTCCCACGGTCCATAGATATGTGTGTGGCAATCCCACCGGCCACCGTTCACGTGGAGGCTGTCCATCAGTCGCACCGTGCCGTCATGCCGCCATCTACGATGATTTCCGTGCCGGTGACAAACCGAGCCTCGTCGGAAGCAAGGAACAACGCGGCGTTTGCCGTATCGCGGCCGTCACCCATGAAGCCCAACGGAATGCGCGCGACCCGGGTCTCCAACAACTTCTCCACGTCGCCGCCTGTCCGCTGACCCGCCAGCCGCGCTTCTACCATCGGCGTGTGCAGTTGCCCCGGGACCACGGTGTTGACGCGGATGCCCTTCTTCGCGTACTCGACTGCGACCACCTTGCCCAGTTGAATCACGCCAGCTTTGCAGGCTGCATAGGCAACTTGCGCCGAGCCCGTCCAGCGGATACCGGAGGTCGATGCGGTGTTGACGATTGAACCGCTGCCTTGCGCTTCCATAACGGGAAGGACGTGCTTGCAAGTGAGATAGACACTCTTGAGATTGAAGGCAACCTGAGCGTCCCAGGCCTCTTCAGAAAGGGCCACGGGTCCGCCGGCCGCCGAGCCGCCAACGTTGTTCACCAGAACGTCGACGCGACCGTACTTCTCGCGACATGCCTCGACCATATCCTTAACTGCGTCCGAGTCCGTGACGTCACAACCGTACGCCGTGATGTCGCCACCGACTTCGCGCACGCGCCGTACGGTTTCTTCCATCGCGTCCGGATTTTTGTCGACAGCGAAGATGCGGGCGCCTGCCTGGGCGAAGAGCACCGCAACCGCGCGGCCGTTTCCCCATCCAGAGCCGATGCAGCCTGCGCCAGTGACAATGGCGACCTTTCCATTAAGGCGTCCTGAATTCACATCATTCACGAGATTTTGCGAAGTTTCCACTTGAAGTTCCTCAGTTCGATTCTTGGGGGAGTTCCGGTGTGGCGCCTTCCGGAGGCGGCACTTCGAACACTTTGATGGTCATCGAAATCAACGTGTAGTAGCCGGCAATGCCAACGAGGTCGACTACGCCATCCTTTCCGATTTCATTCACCAGCTCTTGGTATAGAGAGTCGGGCACTTTGCGCTGTTCATGCAGTTCGGTGAGAAAGGCGAACACCAGTTCCTCATCCCGTTTCGCGAAGGGAGGCGCCTTTCCATCCCGGATTGCGTCGATGACTTCGTTCGAAACGCCGGCCTCGAGAGCGAAAGGCTTGTGCGCGGCCCATTCGTATTCCGCGAGCCAGTACCGGCCCATGAACATGATGGCAAGCTCCGAGAGACGGGCCGGGATGCTGCTGTCATACCGACAATAGCGGCCCAAGGCTTGAGAGCGGTCGGCAAGTTGCGGTCGATGCAGCCAGATTGCGAGCGGGCCTCTGACGCCCTTTCGTGGACCATTTGCGATTGCGTCGTAGACGGCGCGCTGCTCAGGGTCAAGTTGCGCCGGGTCGATGGGTGAAAGACGTGTCATTTGGGTCGATTCTCAGTAGTTCAGTGAGACTGGGCAGTCGCAGTGGCAGCAGCGCTCTTGTCTTGCTGGAGGCAGAACCGACGGGGCCTTGCGCCAGTCTCCTGTTCGAAAGCCTTCGCGTCGAAAGCACCTTCCCAGCGAGCAATGGTGAATACCGCGAGCGTGTTACCAACCACATTGACTAGCGCAGTTGCCGTGGCCATCACGCGGTCGATGCCAAACAGCAGACCCAGCCCGCTCAGGGGGAGCGTTCGGACAGATTGAAGCGTTGCCGCAAGCTTCACGAAGGCACCGCCTGCGACAGTCGTACCGCCCTTCGAGGTCAGACTCAGAATCGCCAGCAGTCCAAGCTGCTGCCACAGGGAGAACGGGGTGTCGGTTGCCTGAGCGATGAACCCGATGGCAATCGCCATGTAAATCGACGTACCGTCGAGGTTGAAGCTGTAGCCGGCCGGGAGAACGAAGCCAACCACCGCCTCGTCGCAACCGGAGCGCTGCAATTTCTCGATAAGTCGCGGCAGTGCTACTTCGCTGGACGCCGTCCCAAAAATCAGCAGCAGTTCGTCGCGAATAAGCCGCAGGATGCTAAAGAACGGAAGACCAATCATCCAGCTAATACTGCCGAGGACACCGAATACGAACAGCAAGGAGGCGGCGTAGTACAGCACGATGACCTTCAGAAGGTACATAAGCGTCACGCTACCGTAGCTACCAATCGCTGCTGCCATTGCACCAAAAGCTCCCAGCGGCGCAAGTCTCATGATGAACGCGAGCATGCGAAAGAGAACCGATTGCGCTTCGTCGATACCTCGAAGAAGGACCGAATCGGGACCGACCGCCATGTTGAGTGCGAGACCTGCCAGCAGCGAAATGATGAGAACCTGGACGATGTCGCCCTTTGCAAACGCGTCGACCAGAGTATGGGGAATCAGGCTCAGCAGATAGTCGACGGCAGAGATTCCGCCGGCGCTCGCGGTTGCCTTAACGGCTGCTTGGCTTTCCGCGATGTTCGTCGCATGGAGACCTGCACCCGGCTGGAACACGTTCACCATCACAAATCCGAGAATCATTGCGACGGTGCTGACCACCTCGAAATAGACGAGCGATTTGACGCCCATCCGTCCCAGCATGCGAAGGTCTTTGACGTGTGCGATGCCCTGGACGAGGGTGCAGAAAATGATGGGCGCCAGCATCATCTTGAGCAAGGCAATGAACCCCACTCCAAGAGGCTTCATTGCCACCGCCCAGTCAGGCTTTGCCATCCCTAAAACAATTGCGCAAGCCAAGCCGATAAGTACTTGCACATGTAGTTGCTTTAACCGCCTCATCTCGTCTCCTAAGTTCGAATCGAATGTCCCTTGGAAGTGACCCGTTATCGCGACATCTGTCCTGGGACCTACACCGAAGTTCTGTCCTGAAACTGTGAGAAGCGGAGAAGTTCTAGTCCGTGACAGACCCGGCGATACGGCCGCATCGCGAACTACGCCGGTTCGGGTTCAGCTGCCTACAGAGCAACGTCGCCACGCCGGTGAGGGAGTTTACCCTCGCGTCTCCGCTCAATTTTTCTAGTTCTGTTCGTTAATCCAGAGCATAGGTGAGGCGCGATTGCTTGACAAAGGCCGAGTTTTGATACCAAGCTATGCCCGGATGGCATAGGACATGAGCATGGACATTCGGGAGCTGCGCAGTTTCATCCATGTTGCTCGCGCGGGCAGTTTCAGCCGGGCGGCATCGGAGTTGTACATCGCCCAGCCCGCGTTGAGCAGGCAAATCGCGAAGCTGGAAGAGGAAATTGGGGTCGAATTGCTGGCGCGTCACGGCCGAGGCGTCCGGCTCACGGCGGCCGGCGCTCGTCTGCTCGAACGAGCAGAAATGATTTCCAACATGGTGAGTGAAACCGGTGAGCACGTCCGCGCGACTGCCGACGAGGAGCGTGGCTACCTAGCCGTCGGACTGCCGCCCACGATGGGAGCCCTCATTGGTGCTGAACTCGTGCGCGATTTTCGCGAAGTGTATCCGCGTGTCGCGCTTCACATCCGAGAGGGGCAAAGCAGTTCGTTGCAAGAATGGGTCGCCGACCGCCGTGTCGACTTAGCGGTCGTCTATAACCAACCACCCTTGGACGCCTTTCAGGTTCGGCCGCTTTACAGCGAGCCAATGATTCTAATCGCTCCGCCAGGAACGCCGATTCCCAAGGATGGGTTTCAGATAAGGGACCTCGCCAGCCTCCCCCTCATTCTTCCCGGGATGCCGCACAGTAATCGGCGAGTCATCGAACACGCCGCAGTGCAGAACGGCATTCGTCTTCGCGTGGAGCTCGAAGTTGACAGTGTTGCGCTTACGAAAAAACTCGTGAAAACGGGCGTTGGGTATTCCATACTCACGTCAATCGCGATTCGTGACGAGCTGGCGAGGGGCGAGCTGGTCGCGGAAGCTATTACGCGCCCGTCCATACGGTCGACGGTCGCAATAACTACCCTGCGTGAAAACTCACCATCAAGGTTTGCAACCGATTGGATGGCGATGCTTCGAGAGAAAGTGAAACGGTTCGTCGGAAGCGAACAGTGGAAAGAAGATATTGTCTGGCTCGATAACGAAGCAACTAAGTCTAGCTAACCCTCGTTGCAGCCAGCCCTTACACCCCGTCGATGTGAATGAGTGAAGAGCCGCCGACTGCTTCCGCCTACCGGGCGCAGTGGCGGTCATTCAGCCTCGTCGCCGAAGCTATCGAGCCATCTGCTTTAGGCAGAAGCAACGGCGTCGACTTCGCTTGTGCGCGTCGCAGGAAGCAGAGGCGTCGAGTCTGCAGCTTTATCTGGCGTCGCGGTGCGACCAGCCTTCTTCGCGACAACCTTCTTCGCCGGAGTCTTCTCGCTGCCAGCCTGCGGTGCTTTCTTCGCCGCGGACGCCGAATTTTTCGTAGTTGCTCTCTTGCCTGCAGAAGTCTTCGCGGACGTCGGCGATGCTTTCTTCGCAGCGCCCTTCTTTGCCGATGCCGTCGCGGTCGCCTTCTTCGCGATTGCTTTCTTCGCCGCGACTGCCTTCGGTGCACTCTCCTTGGCATCAGAAGCCGTGGCCGTAGCGCCGTTAATCAGAAACTTCGTTCTGTCCTTCGCGCCTGCAAGCCATCCTGGCGCTTTGCCACGACCGCTCCATTCCGCGCCGCTCTTGGGGTCACGATATTTTGCGGGTTGAGGTCCGCGAACATAATTGCCGGCAGGCTTCACAGAATTTTTGTCGGCAGCCGGCGTCGTCGTTGCACTGCCATCAATCAAAAACCTGTCGCGATTCTTGGCACTCGCCAGCCAGCCCGGAGCCTTCCCGCGCCCACTCCACTCTGCGCCCGACTTCGGGTCACGATACATCGCTGGCTGCTTCCCACGAATGTAGTTCCCCGGTTTCGAAATGCTCTTGGCGGCCCCTTTGGTACTCGTCGAGCTGCCATCAATCAAAAAGCGGTCGCGATTCTTTGCACTCGCAATCCATCCAGGCGCGCGGCCGTGCCCACTCCAGGTCGCCCCAGACTTCGGGTCACGATACTTCGCATTCGAGGCTGAGTTGTCCGAAGATGAATTGGTAGCCATTGTGGTGCCACGCTTCTTGGCGCCAGACGGGGTGCCGAGGTCATCCACGGTTATCCCGTGCTCCGACATCAGGGCATGAATCTCGGCAATGACTTTCGTCGACTGCTTTTTGGTAATTGCGTCGGCTTGCGCCTGCAACTTCATAATCTTCGCCTCAATGCTTTCAAGCGTAGCCATGACTTCATTCCCCTTATCGCGGTCACAATGAACGCACTATGCCATAAGAGCAGTAGGTATTGCGTGTTCGGCGCCTAGAGCAATGCTCTAAACGACGGCGAAAGTCCTTTCGCGGGCACGAACACCAGGGAGCAGCGCTAGCTGAATCAGTTCAGTTGAAAGCAATGAAGTGGGCGCCTTATTCGGGCGTTACTATCGTATGGCCTCACGACAAAGTAGCGAGCAGCTTCATGAAGTTCCTTTTGGCGCTATAGGCGTCTCGAATGACCTCGAGCTCCTTCGCAAACTCAATTTGCTCGCCCAGTTCTGTTCTCAGACTTCTTATCTTGCGCACAATGCTGAGCGCCTCGTCGTAACGGGCTTTCCGCGTACCCTGGTCAGCGGCGATTGGCAGCAAACGGTGATAAAGAGCGATTGCGTCCCGAGGATGAGTCTTCGCCCGGATTGATGCCATCGTTGCCCACAGATTCGTCGCGACCGCACCGCCGGCGAAGGCCTGCCAAGCGTTTTCGTAATCTTTGGAGGCAAGGAAGATTTCGACGATAGCGGTGCGCGACCTCGGGTGGTACCAAACCGACTTACTTGCAGCAGCCGAAGCTTCCTCCTTCTCCACCAGCGCCCAAAGAAGAGAGAAAGCTCGCTCGCGCGCTTGGTCGACGCTGTGCGTGGCTCGCGCTACCTCCATCAGGGCCGCGAATCCTTCTGCATCCAGTCGCTGCTCGAAGCGCACCCAGGCGTACAAGTTCGCGTCGACCGAGTCACCGCGCCGTAAGTATTCTGTGACGCAAAAGTCAAGCAGACGTCGGTCCGGCTCTTTGAAAGCAGCGAGCCCTTGCCGAGCCCAGTCAAGGCCTTCATCGTATCGTCCATTCTGGGCGCAAATCTCTGCAATAAGCAGATATCGATACGGTGCCGAGAGGTCCTTCTGTCGAATTGCAACTTGTTCGTCCAGGTCGCCGTCGAACTCGGCGAGGCTGATAGCCGCATGTTCGATGCGAGTTCGATTGCCGTCAAACGACCGGCGCAAACCATCCTTCGGCAAAAGGCTAGGAAATTGGCGCCAAGCCTCTTCCACAAGCGCTCGATAGCGCCGCATTCCTCGTTCGCCCAACGGCTCGGCGTACTTCGGCAATACGTCGTAGAACGTGTCCCACGCTCCCTCAGATTGATATCGGAACAAGCGGTCCGCGAGCTTTACCGGGTCCGGAGATGTCTGCTTGCACGCTTCGAGATGAACTGCTGCCAGTTGGAGAATGCCTGGCATCACACCGCCGTTGGAGTCGTCAATTTGCTCGAGACTTTTCTCCACACCGGCGATGGCCAACTCGGCTAGCTCAACGACTTGCGAAGCTGCTGCCCCTTGGAGCCGTTGGCGAAGCGCGTCGGCGAGCGAAAATAGTCCGTCGCCGTATGCACCAGACTCACGCCAATCGAGTGGCCGGCCGATTCTCGTCGCATCCCTCACGGCCGCTTTCATGCTCGGCAGGTCGTCGGCGCTGGCTGCTCGAGCCGCGAAGAGCAGCTTGTCGCGTAGCACCATGTCGCGTTCGACTGCATCGAGCAGCAGTTCGCGCATGGCTTCGTCGCTCAGCGTCGCGACGTACTCGCCGATAACTTCCTCAGACGTCTTGCGCCTTTTTCCGGCCCTCATAGGCACAATGTCGTCCAGATTAGAAACCACTGCGTCGGAGCTCTCAAGCCAGGACAACGCGACTGCGACCAAGTGCTTACATAAGGTGCCTTTCTGCCCTACGGGACAATCGCATGCAAAGGCGAGTTCGTCGTCGCGACCGACTTTGAATTCGACGCTGTAGGCGCTAGTGCCGTTGACGCTTGCGCGCAATACTCCATCGCGTTCGTCGAGTCGTGAGACAGCTCCGTCATGGAAGTACGCCCTACCACGAGCGAATGTCTTTATGTCTGCAAGAGACTGGACCTCGTCCAGCGTTAGTACGTCGCTGAGCTGAGTTTTGCTGGTCATATAAGAGTTCATGAGCAGTCGCAAGTGTGGATTGCCTTTACGTCGCATTACTGCTGCGACACGTCATTCTCGACGGATTCGGTGAAGGAACGAATTCAGCGCGCCGGTTCATCAGCACATGCGGAATCAAACGCTTCCAAAATGGTCGTTCCCTTTATGTTCCTTCTACCTTCGCATTAACCGATGGCCCGACATGCTGGTTTGACGTCGAACATACATATGAATAGACTTCGCGTTCGCGAATCGCCATGCAGGCCCCATGTTTACAAAACCGGAACCGCCCGCTTCAGAAAGCTCAGCTTTGGACATTCCCGTGCCGCCGCGCGACTTCGGGTCGACCCGCCGCATGCTCATCGCGGCTGTTGTCGCCTCAATCGTAACGCCCCTGCTGTTCTTGACTGCCTACGGCTACTTCGGCTATCAAACTCGCATGTCCGATTCATCTGAAGGAATCGACCGTTTGACAAAGGTAGCTGAGGAGCAGGCAGCAAAAGTTCTGGATGTCACTCAGGAGATGTCACTGCGCGTCCTGGCGCTTCTAGCCGAAGACGATGACGCGCAAATTCGTGCCCGACAATTGCCTATCCACAATTTTTTGGCGGACATCCCACGGCGTTTGCCGTCTGTTGCGTCTGTTGCGATTTTCGGGCGCAACGGAAACTTGCTGGCGAGCAGCAGCGCGTTCCCCGTCGGACTTCAATCGATTGGCGACCGTGCCGCATTGTCGTTTGCACGGCGCGACCGTGAAACCCCCGAACACATTTCCCGGCCCGAGCAAATCTCCGAGCCTGGGGCCGACGTTTTCAACGTCACCCTGCCCCGATACGACTCGAGTGGACGCGTTCTCGGCGTCTTGGTCGTCTCACTTCGTCGTGGTTACTTTGAGTCGTTCTACAGGCGCCTGACCACGCATGACAGGGCTGTGACAGTCGGGCTTTTTCGAAGTGACGGCACCACTCTGATTCGAACCCCAGAACCGAGCGCGCGAAGAGCGCCAACGAACAATCAACCGCTGACGGAAGCCATACACGTCAATGCGCAAGGTGGACGGCTGAAGGTTTTCTCTACGCTCGACGGCGTTGAAAAGCTGTTGGTATACCGGCAGGTCGGCTCATATCCACTTTACGTGACCGCTGGTATCCCTGTTTCGACGGTGATTTATAGGTGGTTGAGGCACGATGGGCTCATCGCCATCGCAACATTGGTGCCGTGCGTCGGCATTTGGATTTTGGTCTTGTTCAGTTTGAGCCGCCTCAAACGAGAACGCACCGCGTGGGAGCGTTGGAAAGCCGAATTTGGCATGCGCGTCTCAGCTGAAACGACAAGTCGACAAATGCGGCGCATGGGTGCGCTCGGCAATCTCGTCGCAAACGTAGCCCATGACTTCAACAACCTCCTCATGGTCGTCAAAGCGAACATGGAGCTGGCGCGTCGAAAGAACTTCAATGGGTTAGAGAAGGAAGTCGTCGCGGTCGAGCGGGCATCTGCGACGGCCGAGATTTTGGCAAGACGGCTCCTTAGTGTCGCGCGGAAGCAGCCGCTGCACGAGGAACTGATTGACGTCAGAAAATGGCTCGAGCAAGAAGCATCGCTGATTCAGATGTCGCTCGGCGACCGTGTCCGCTTGCGAATCGCATCGCCGGCTGAAGTCTGGTCGACGAAGGCTGACCCGACCGAACTGCAATCAGCGTTGATTAACCTCGCCGTTAATGCGAAAGATGCAATGCCTAACGGCGGTGAGTTCTTGATTCGGTGTGAGAACGTCGTGCTCGACACCGCGAGAGGAAGTCTGAAGCCAGGAGAGTATGTCGTTGTCGCTTGCTCCGATTCCGGCGTCGGCATGCCTCCCGCCGTCGCGCAACGCGCGTTCGAGCCATTGTTCACGACGAAAGCTGCTAGTGCGGGAACCGGTCTCGGCCTTGCGCAGGTTATGGCAATGTGTGAGCAGGCGGGCGGAACCTCCCGTATCGAGAGCGCAGAAGGCGAAGGCACCACTGTTTCTCTCTTTCTCCCGCGCGGTTTGGGAGAGGCCGATGCTCAGGTGACAGTGGTGTCGGTCCAAACGCCAGCCGTCACGGAGTCAATCCGAGGCTCCGTTTTGCTGGTTGAGGACAACGAGGAGGTTGCCGCTGGGCTTTCGGCCGTTCTAGAGGTCTTTGGCTGGCAATCTCGGCACGAGCTAACGGGCGATGCAGCGCT
The DNA here is from genome assembly GCF_001544875.2 of Caballeronia hypogeia. Lineage (GTDB taxonomy): Bacteria > Pseudomonadota > Gammaproteobacteria > Burkholderiales > Burkholderiaceae > Caballeronia > Caballeronia hypogeia. The sequence continues at coordinate 62,857 of NZ_FCOA02000005.1, read as the reverse complement.
GAGTGTCTTGGACGACGGCGAGACGTTCGACCTCATCCTCTCGGACATCCAGATGCCCGGCATAAACAACGGAATCGACGTCGCGGAAAAAGTGCGGCGCAGGTGGCCGACGCAAGCTATTGCGCTCATGACTGGGTATGCAGATGAGTTCGAACGAGCGAAGAAGGCTGGCGTAACGATTCTGTCCAAGCCATTCAATATCGACGACCTTCAGGCTTTATTGCATGGCGTCGGTTCCGCAACCAGATAGCCAAGCACCTCGGGAAACTATTCGCGGGACAGCCACGCGCGGCAGTCGACGTCGTTCGCGACTTCAACCAGCCCCCACCCTCCCCAACGCTTTCCTGCCTTGCCGATTCGAGACTTTCAACGCTGCTCTGCGAAGAAGCGCCGCTTACACCATAACTTGAGCAGTGCCGCGCGGGTCGGCCAGAAACTGGTTGCGGTCCTTTCCGGCAATCCAAAAGGGTGCCCGCCCACGGCCGCTCCACGTCGCGCCGCTGACCGGGTCTCGGTACATTGCGGCCGGCTCGGAATGCAGTTGCGCAGGCTTGCTGCCCATGAGCTCATTCAGGGAGATTCCATACTCGCGCATCTTCAGCACGATTTCACGTAGCACATGGCTCGTCTCCCTTTCTTTGATTTCGGACATCTGCTTGTCCAACGCTTCCTGCTGCGCTCGAAGCTCCGCGATTTCTACGCTTTGGTATGCCATGGTTCCTTCCACGAAATATGCCTGACTTGAGCGATTGCCAAAATCTGTGCTTGGGATTTTACGGTATGCGGAAATGGGCTTCGAACAACTCGCTGCTTGGGAGCAGCAACTCCCGCAACAAGCTAAGAATGCTCCGAGGAAGGAAGCGCCCAAGGAGCAACGACCCACAGCGCCGCCCACTTCCGCACCGGTCGACCCTGCCGTCCGTGCGATTGGCAGGCTCCAGAAGCAATTTCCTTGCGCTTTCCCTAAGAAGCCGGCGCCGAAGGTTCCGCTGAAGGTCGGCATTCTCGATGACCTTCTAATGCGGGCGGCAGACCTTCGCATGTCCGAGCTTGAGTTGAAAGCGGCAATCAAGGTGTGGTGCAAAGGCACGCGTTACTGGAGCTGCCTCGTCGAAGGCGGGCCCCGAGTGGACTTGTCGGGCCAGCCTGCGGGCGAGGTTACCCGGGCCGACGCTGTACGTGCACGACAGTTACGAGGATGACGTTCGAGTCGCGCGCCGACGTCGGCTTCCACAAGCTCGACGCAAGGCGCATGAGCGCTAGTCTCTGCGTGCCCCCGCCAGCGCGCTCACAGAAGTTGTCGCGCGCTCGGCGCAGTCGCCACCACTGACCTTCCGACCCTTACAGTTCGACCCGGTCACCTGAAGCGAGGCCGTCTGCCGCCTTCTTTCCCGGCGCCCCAGACTTCGCTTCGGCCACTTTCGTCGCGCCTAGACCTTTAGAAGCTGCGGTCACCTTCTTCGGCTTTGCAACCGGCGATTTTTTGTCGGCTTTGTCTGCTTCTCTGCGCTTGCCGTCCGTCGCGACCCTTCGAGCTGCCGTCTTCGGCTTGCTAGCGGGCCTGTTCGCCGCAGCAAGTTGCGGGGCTGGCACCACGGTTTCCATGAGAAGTTGTGACGAGGCCAAGTGCCAGTAGTGCTGGTCGCGACCTTCAGGGCGTCCGTCCGCTTCCCACAAGTAATACGCCCGTTCTCGAATACTTTCGTCCGTTAGAGTCGATTGCATAGTCACTCAGAGTCTATGAGATAAGAGGCGAAGCCGCGAGTCGGGCGACACCAGACATGCCGCGATTGCGTCAACGCATAAGCAGCTTTATGAACGGCAGCCGGAATGCAAGGAAGAAGCAAGGAGGACGTATTCGTGCGTTCCTCAGGTCGTCCGGTTCTCCGCAAACAGACCGTCGTGCAGCGTCTCCGCAGACTCGACAGCCGGGAGCACTCGCACCTGCGCGCCGGGACACAGGTCACGAGCGAGCATAACCGCCTCGCATTCGTTCTGCGCTACTCTCACCGCAATTCCAGCCATGCCGCGAATTTCAACATGCCAGACGTGTAGGCCGCAAGGGCGCACGATGACTTCGCGTTCGTCGGCCCCCTCAGGTGTCAACATATCGACGTACCCAATACTCGATGGTCAACGTCCGCGAGTTAGTTTTCCAGAACTCGCAGGTGTACCGGCCCTAAAACAGTTCGGTAATCGCCCGTGTGTATTATTTTGCAGCAGGTTCGTTCAATGCTGGACCGTACGAAACGCACGCTTTCGTACGGTCATGAAAGTCACCATCACGGCTCATGAAGCAGCGGCCGATGGCGATGGCGAAGCGCACCGCTTCCTTTTTCAAGCAAATGAGAGACGGTGGACCCCACCTCGACGCTGTTACTGTCGCCACCGCGCGGGTACTCGCACGCGAATTGTCAAATCGCACGGCGTTAGACGCCATGGTCCGCGCAATCATCGCTGCCGCGCCCGGCGATTACGATTCATAGTTGGTGTCAGCTTTGTCGACAAGTGACAGGGCATCCCCTCGAGCTTCGAAAAAGAAAAACCCGCACGGTCGGCGGGCTTAATCCATATCGATGGACATGGAGGAGACCGATTAAGTATAAACCCTGATTTTGAATTTTCAAGCAAAACCATCGCTATGAGTAACGGCGGCTAGGGCCGAAGAAGATACGTCCCAACGAGCTACGTCTGCCGTCTCCACGATACCGCCGAAGCGGGTCTTCGCGAACCGCGCGAGAAGACGGTCATCCAAGGCTGAGTACGGACGAAGATTGGATGCCTCCCTCGGAGTCCGCGTGCTGTAGTCGCCGCTTCCTACGTCAGTAGGCCCCATAGAGAACGAGAAGCAGAGACAAGAGAAATTTAAGGACGGCATACCCGGCGAGCCCGAAAGCGGCGGCGCCCGCCAGCGTCATCACAAGCGTAATGAGCTGGCTGGTCATTGAGACTCTCATCGCTTGTCCCTCCGCGCCTCGTCTCACCACAGCTTACCCCGAAATAGACAAATTACAGCTTGACTTTCGCCTTCAGTTTTTCGCCATGTCTTAAAGCAGTTTGCCTTGCGGCCAAGCGCCCAACCCTGACTTCCATCTTGAAAGAATGCTGGCAGCGAAAATTGGCATGGTCCCGCCGCTGCAGTCATATAAATCAATCGGTTGTGCGAGATGGCGGCATTATTGTGGCTCGCTGATTGACGGCTGCTCTCGCGCTAAATAGATTTATTACGATGCCTTCGACATCGGTCGCGTCGGAAGCCGTGACCAACGCTTGCGGCACGCCCATATTGCGTTCGTCCAGAGGTCAGCGTTCGCCGTCCTGCGTCTACCTGCCTGAGTCCGCGCCTGGGCGGGCATGAAGGGCGACGCATACTCCTCTCGGGAAATACCTCTAACATCGGGAGGCGTCGTGACGAGAGACGGTGCAGATGTTCAGTTCGACGTCCTGACTGCGATGATGGTTGACCGTACTCCCGCATGGGTGTTTCTTGTCAATGGCATCAAGCTGAGCGGCGTTATCGACTCTACCGTCATCCAGCAGCATGCTCATCCGGTGAAGCCAACACGGGCCACGACAAACCGGCCAAGACGGACACCTGTCTAAAGGTGAGAAGTGTGAACGTTACTCTTCTTCGATTCACGCGGCTTCAACGCATCAGGTGGTACTCCAGCCTGCACCGTTGAGCGGCGCGCGCGTCGGTGCCCAACGACAACGAACTGCGGAACCACGGAATAGTCGTGGTCTTAATCATCCAGTGTCTGACGCAGTACCTTTTGGAAGCACTGCACATCCAATCGGTTTGCATAAGCTCCGTAGCGCTGAACGGGAGTGAAGCCGTTGCGCTCATAGAAGCGTATTGCTCGTAGGTTCACTGCTGTCATCGCGAACAGCAGTCTTCGATATCCTCGAGCTGTAGCTTCGGACTCTATGCATTGAAGTATTAGATGGCCCACTCCGCATGCATTCGGACGACTGTAAAGCCTAATGACCTCTGCGGTCTCCTTGTCGAAATGCCAGAACGCCCCGCAGCCCAGCGGTGTACCGCACATCGTTCGGGCGATGTGAAAGACGCCGTTGGAAGACGCAAGGTCGCTGACGGACAGCCTACCTTTCTCCGCATTTCCCGCGAACATGGAAACGAATGCGCTGACCTCGTCCAATAGGATTCTGCCGTCTCGAGACGCAGGGTCTTCTCGCTGCACGGTCACAGACAGGGATGACTGAGTCATCAATTCCTCCGCTGGCTCGCGCAGTCATCAGCAAGACGGAGGCCAGCCAGGCGGAAAACCGAAGCGTAATGCGCTGGGACTTAGCCCGGTCGCATGTCACAGGCAAGACGCCTGGAGCGCTGATTGCGCTGTGCTCACACAAGACCACCGCTAGGCGGATAACTTGAAGTCTGGGCAGAATCGCTTCCGCTCCTGAGAATCTGGCGGATTCCTATTGCCTCCACTGACCAACGCTGGCTACACCTGCTTCGGGAAACGGTGGCCTCGTAAGTAGGTCCAGTCGCGCCATCGGGAGACCAGCCTTGAACTCGGACGAAATCTGCGAACTCTTGCTTCGACTTCCGCCCGGAGGTGCTTTAGTACTGCCACCAGAAGTCGAAAGAGCCACAGTTGAGCAAGCGGTTAAGAAGGCCGCCGAAAAGAAGTTGATGCAAAGATTCGAGATTGGCGAACACCTCTCGCCGGCGACGCACCTTAAGCCACCGAGGCGCTATTTGCGCGTCCAACGCCTCACTGAGCCGAGCAACCCATGATTGGCACGATGACGAGTGGTGCGTGTTCGAACGCGCCACGTCGTGGAGGCGGCCGACTCACACCCAACCGCCTTGCAAGCTCGTCGAGATTCAGGTTAACGAGCCTGCGCTTCAGCCTCGCGATTGGCTTGGTCAGGTTCTAAAAAAGCGGGGACAGCGGCCCAGCTTATCGAGACACGAACCATGCCCCGTGGTGTCAGGCGAAAAGCGCGAGAGCCATCTCCAAACGTGAGGCATTCAATCTCCACTCCTTCGGCGAACTCTTCGGACGTATCGTGACTGACGCCAACATAGTGGCTGAACACGAGTCCGCCCTCACGTAAAAGGCCGACCGCGCCGGCAGCGTCCTGTCCACGATTTTCAGTTTCCCACCTGTTCAGCAACGTGGCGGCGACTTCCGCGTCGTTCATGTTTGCTCCCTAATTCTCACCACGGCTGCAGTTGTCCCGCAGTTTTACGTCGACAAAGTAGCAAAAATTGTGCGCCGCAACAAGACCAAGTCCGCACGGAATCGACTGACGAAAAGCGCATCATCAAGGGGCCATTGCTTCTGGGAACGGTCCGCGTGCGGCGACGGCGGCAGCCGTGAGTCGCTTTTACCGGCCGCTGAAAAAATATGCGCGTTATGCGCTTGTTTCGCTTGTCGACAAAGCTTCGACAGAGTATCTTGCGCATAGGGTAATTACTTAGGCCATGCTTTCGATGCTTGCAAGTTCGGTGCGATTGAAAAAGCGAATGGGCAGGTTTCCGGCGTTCTTGGGCATTGTCGTGAAGCCCGTGATTGTTATCTCTATCGGATACTGCGCATTGTCGAACCTGAGTTTCCAATCTGCGGCCGACGGGTCCTTCTCGATGTCACGGGCGGAAGAAGCCGGTCTAGTTACTCCTGAGTACGCCAAACAGCATTCGAATGATGCAGTGCTGTTCAAACGCGTCGGACCGGCTCTGTTCGAATATCGCGTGAGGCGGCCGATGGTAGGCTACGCTGGCATACCTTGGTTCGTTACACGCCGCACAAGTATCGACCTAGCTAGTCATTGCGAAAGTCTTGGTCACGAGGGATGCACGCTGGAACAAAATTAGTCTAGTCGTGCGACCACGACGAGCGACGGGTCGACAGTATCCAACTCAGCTTGCGCTTGTGGAAGCTTCCATCGGTCAAGACGGCTTTCTGTCGCAAGCGTCGTCTTAGGTGATAGCAAAGCTTCCGGGACTTAAGCGTCGCCGCTCCATCGGCGAGTTCGGGACGTTATTAGAACCTCTTCGCCTTCTCGCCAAAGCCACCTGCACGAACATGTTGACTGTCGATGCATTTCTAGCTGCCGCGTCCCGCGCACTGAACATGGTGCCTCAGCGGCAACCTTTACGCCGCAGTAGCTCAGTGTGAATCTGCGAACAGACTGCATTACCGAACGGCCGAGATACCCGGCCTAGTCGTCGGCGAATGGAGTACGCTGCCAGAATGTCTCTAAAAGCGATGGTTTTGAATGACTATGCTCGCTTTGATTCCGCGAAGATGGACAAGTCGCTCCTTGTCCATCAACGGTCGCGCCCCTCGGGTCCTGGTCGTTGATGACAACAGTAACGCGGCAGACGCTCTTGCTGTTTATCTAGGATTTAGCCGTCTCGATGTGAGGGTTGTATATGACGGCGCCGCTGCCATCGCCACAGCACTCAGTTGGAGACCTGATGTGGTCCTCCTGGACATCTCCATGCCTGTAGTTGATGGCTTCGTGGTTGCGAAAACGCTCAGAGACAATGCACGAACGTCGGGCGCTTTCATCGTCGCCCTCACCGCGCACGACGAAGGTTTCGTGCGACAACGAGCTGCGGAAAGTGAGTTCGATGCATATTGTCAAAAAGGACAGGTGCTCGACACACTCTCTCAGCTGCTAACGACCCTAACGCACGGGGTCGGACATTCGAGAATTGCACGGTAGTTTCACGGCAGCGTCGGCGACGCTCTGATTAGCGCGGTCCGAATGTCTCGCCTTTTGTCGCCATTCACAGCTCGCCAGGGCACCGAAATCTTCGGCCAGCAACTGCAGGCTTGGACCTCCATGTCGCGCAGTATGGCGCCCCACACGGCTCCAGCACAGCAACTATGATGCAGTCCAATCCAGACGCCCTCTTCATCACTCGGAGACGACTTCATTTGAGTCGAGCACGCGGGTGATATACGAATTACCGTCACCGTCCGGATTCGTTCGAAACCCGCCGAATATGAACTATGCGATGCGCCGTCGTGAGTTGTGCAAGTGATTCCGCGGTCGCTTCGCGCTGGCCAATGCTGACGAACCGCGCGACAGATGTGTTCCCGAGACGACAAAAAACGTCGATGCTACTCATCGACGCACGCGTTCATCGCTTAAAATGAGCATCGCGCCATATCCTTCGTCAACCCAATCTTTATCAAAGTGCGCAGGAAACAGCAAACCCATCGGACGACGGCGAGAAAGACCATTTCTCCGCTGTTAGCGTCTCTCATTCCGTCGTTTGAGCCCAGCCCGAATTCCTATCTCCTAAAAAGCTACATTGCGTTGGACGCGATACATCGCGGCAGAGGAACGACGAGCCTGCTTACCCTTCTGGCACAACAGCTTCTCGTATCGGAAGAACTCTGCGCAGCGGGATACGAGAGCGCTCGCGTGCAATCGGTACGTGAAGGCCATGCTGCGCTAGTCATGCTCGACGGAACGGCAACCTCAGATTTGTATTGGCGCGCCGCTGGAGCTGAATATCATGCCCTTAGAGCGGCGCTCGATGTCTATGACACTCAGCTCCACACCGCGCCTCGCGCACGAGTACGGGACGCTCAGCTTGCTTTGGTCAACCGGCTGCGGGTACACGCAGACATGCAAAGACAGCCCTAACTTGCGAAAGGACCGGCTCATGCGAATCGCTCGCTTGGATGCAGACAATGAGACGCCAGAGTTGCTTGTGGTGCTCCTGCACACGTTCTCCTGCGGGAAGGCGTTTCTTGGCGTCTACGACGACAACGATTATCTGCGGTACGCAAACGATAGCTTCCTAAGCATGTTTGGACTCGAGGTAGGTCAGGTTGCAACGTTTTCCGACATTATTCTCAGCGCAGCGAAAAGCGGGCGAACTGTCAGAATCGAAGCTGAAGACGCGGCTGCTTTCATTGCGGACGCCCAGAGAAGACGACGTGGTCATTTGCGCGAGGCGCGTCAACGTTCCTTCGCCGTAGATTTTGTCAACGACGAGTGGTACTGGTGCACCGAAACGTTAATGCCGAATGAGTGGATTGTGCTGACGGGAGCGGACATCACGTCGCTCAAAGAAACCGAGAGGTTGATATCCGCACAGCGCGACGATGCGTTGAGGCTCAGCGGAATTGACGAGCTGACCGGGGTCCCCAATCGACGCTTCGTGCTTGCGCGTTTGGAAGCCCTCCTCCGGGAAGGCTGCGCTGAGAGACCCGCGCTCAGCGTGGCCGTGTTAGACCTCGACTATTTTAAATATATCAATGACACATTCGGACACGAGACCGGCGACGTCGCTCTGCGCCACTTCGCACAGCACTGCGATTCAACGCTTGCGAGCGGCGGCCTGTTCGGACGCTTGGGCGGAGAGGAGTCCTTGGTCGCGCTTCCAGGCACGAACTCTCAAGATGCGAAATTGATACTGGAGCAAATGCTCGGGTCTATTCCGTTGGTGTCGGCTCGGCTTCCCGCCCACGTCACAATCGGCCTTTCATTCTCGGCGGGGATTGCAGAAGCGCGTGTGGGCGAATCGCGTGATGACCTACTCGTCCGCGCCGACCGGGCGCTTTATCTGGCCAAGTCTTCCGGGAGAAGCCGCGTTGAAGTGGACAGTCCGAAGTCTGCTGTGCAGTGAAGAAGATGAGCGGACGAGCGACGCGATGCGCCGCTGCTCATTCACCGCATCCGACATCGCCCACAACTCCGTCCCATCCTGCGACCGTCAACAAGCCAATGTAGGCGCAGACCTGGACTGCGCTTGCGCAAGCCCGCTGGCTTCCAAGATTCGCTCACAGTTCAGGGTATCTCAAGTCCGCGCCTATGATTTCTTTGGCCCGCTCTTCCGCCGCCTTTCTTGCAGCACTTGCCGAACTGAACGGTCCTATCTCGTCTGAACCATCGAAGGGATATAGCAGTCGTCCATCCGTCAGCCGAACGACTTTCAGCGTACCAACGAAATTCCCGCTGTGGTGCGGACGATACGACGCGTAGACCGCGTAGTCGTTTTCGCTTTTGGCGGCCTTTGAAACAACAACCGTCTTCGTCTGGAATAAAACGAGCTTCGGTCGGCGAGGTGTAGCCTTCGGCATGTGCGAGAAGAGAAAAGCGCGTCCACAATGAACCGCGCCACACTGCTTGAGCAATCGGCGTACCGTGAACTAGCGAATCTAAGTTCGAATAGGTTGCCTTGCGTCTCCGGGAGCTCGGGTCCGCGACGGGCCGCCCCAGTAAAATGAATGGAACCGCGAGACTCCAATGAACGCGCCGTCCGAAAACGAGCGCTTGATGCAACTCGACCGCAACATAGACGTGACCAGCCAGTTGCTTCAAGAGCAGAAGTCCCGTCTGGCCCTCGGACGTTCGTCATCTCAAATGCTGCTCGCAACTTAGGAACAGAGCCTCGACACGCTTGTGTACTACCGCAGAGTTTTAACCTCAAGTCCATCCGTTCGAACTATGGAGGTCTTCGGGTTGCATGACGAGCGCACCACCGATGCCGAAAGCCAAGCTATGGGTCCTGTCACGGACTCGAACGCTCATCACGGGTAAGCGCGCACACCGTAACTTATTGCGCCTGCGCCCGCAGGCTTATTTCTGCGCAAGAAGGTGCAAAATGCTTCGAGCGTCGCCGAAAAGGCGGGACGTGGAAGCACCTCCGCGAGGTCTTCAACAGATGGCCGCTTGAGAAGAGATGGTCGAATACGTCATCAGGACCGTGTCCGTCGTGGTCAACATAGCCGGTCAGCGCGACAAATTGAGTTCGCATCCACTACTTTTTCGCCTCGCTCTCGTGCGAGCGATTGCCGGCGTCGATTGAAATGCTAGCGTCGAAATATGCGGCGCAGGAGCGCACGATGGTGAGTACGCCGGCGCCAGCCAACCCGCTCCAGCTCGAAACCTGACCGCAGAAGCAGAAAAAGGTCAGGCGGACGACATGTCGCCGGCTCTTCTTCCCGTGAAAGTGACAATCGTTCTTTTGGATTTATGAGAAGACTCACGCTCGGGAAAGAGGTCTTTTTAATGACGTAGCGAGACAGCTTTGAACGGTCGGCAGTGTACTCATTTGCAGACGTCGCGATTATTCGCCGGTGAGCAGAGGTTGCTGCGGGAAGTGCGCCGGTTTTCCGGCAACTGGCCGTCAAGAAAGCCCGTGTAAACGGGCTCCAGAGCAACGCGAAAGTCAGGAGCAGTAGCCGCCGTTGTGATGGGACCCAGTGCCGCCATGAGGATGCTCGCCCTTTGGGCAAGCGTGTGCGACGTTAGCGATGCACAGCAGCGCGACGATGAAAGCGGCGATTTTTTTCATTAGTGGCTCCTAGTTGTCGTTCGCCGGCACGTCAGTGCCGGCGGTCACAGCGTGACAGCTTGATAACGACAACCATCGGCCCAACTTAAGCCTGCGACGAGTCAGTGTAATTCGGCGGCGGCCCCGACCTACGCCGCCCTTAGTTCGGCCTGAGTCCGCCGTTCCGTTACCAACGCGGTTCGCAACAGCGGGCTTTCAATCGACCCCTCGGGTTCGAGCCGCCAGAAAGATGAATGGCATGACGATTGCGCCGCAATACGGACCTGACCGAGGACGCGCATTGCGAGGAGACAGAGATGGAGAATGGCGGTGTCGGTTACGCTTATCTCGGTGTTCCCGAGCGGTTATCTGGCGTGTTATGGGACGTCGTGCACGACATGCAGCAGAGCTTGGAAGGCAAGGAACGCTGCCCTTGGGCGCAGTTGACGAGCGCGGCACTGAGTCGATGCGTCCTTCAGTTCGCGACCTTGTGCCGCGAGTATGGAAGCGAAGACCCTCGGCCAGAGGTGTCATGCGCTGAGGTGTTTCACCTCTTCTCCGAACAGCTGACTAAGGACAAGACGGCGGGTGAATGGTGTGTTCCTGCTCATATGGTGCCGGTCGTTGCTGGCGCCGTTGCAGCCTGCGGACAGTTGGTAGTCGACCGCCTGCATCCTGAATAGTCAACGCCAACAAGCATCAGTGACGCGACCTACGCTTTATACGCCAAGGCAATTCGAACAGTAAACCGACGGAGGTACAAATGGACGAGGGCTCACGCAGCAACCGCCGCGGATTTTTGGGATTCGTGGGCTCCACGTTTGCCGCAGCATCATGCTGCTGCGCCGGTATCAGCAAAGCCTTCGCAAGTGACGCGGCGGCCAGCGGCCCAGTGCCCGGCGGTCAGAAGTCGGCGAAAGCAAAGATACTTGCGGCCGGCGCCGATGTCTTGCAAGGTCACGCTCCGATAAACGCAATCAATATGTATCTCAATGGCTTTCATTTCTATGCAGACGACATGGGCCGTCAAGTCGAAGCTCACCACTACTGCCATCATTTAACCGCTGACTTCTTCCAGTGCGTTATCTACGATGGCAACAAAGCGGACTCGCGCCTCATCGGCATCGAATACATCGTTTCCGAGGAGTTGTTCGAAACGTTGCCTGATGAAGAAAAGCGTTTGTGGCATAGCCATCGTCACGAGACGACCTCCGGCGAGTTGGTGATGCCAGGCATTCCGACTCCCGTTGAGCATGAGGCTATTGCTTCTCTCGTGAACACATACGGAAAGACTTGGCACACGTGGCAGGTAGACCGGGATTCGGCATTGCCTCTTGGCATCCCCGCACTGATGATGGGATTCACTCGAGATGGGCAACTCGGTCGCGAAAATATCCGACGGCGCGACCGAGAACTTGGCATTAACACCGACAAGGAGCGGTCGAGCCGAGACGACTTGGCAAAGTCTGCGGGTCCGGTACAACCAGGAGCCGACGCGTGGATGACCGGGAAAAGCTTCCAATTGACTCTCACCGAAGTTCCTGTGCGCAATTGTGAGGGATAGCCGCTGCTGCGCCACTTTGCGAGGCAGCGCGCCGATGGGCACCCCAATTCGTTTAGTGCGGACGGTAGACGACGTTCGGCCCGGCCGATATCAGATAGAGATGTCTCTGACCCGTTCGGGGCGCTTTAAGGACGATTTATTCTCTACTAATAGCTTTCTCTACTATTAGCTTTCGAATCGTCACCCGAAGCCCCCTCCCAATCCGGTTGTGGGAGAGAGGCGCGCGGATTTCCTACACGACAACACCTGCGTCGCGTGTAGCCATCACGTCTGCGTGCTCCACTCGGCCAAGCTGAAGTACCGCCGTCGCCGGCCGATGTGACGAACGTCGCGCGTCGAAAGGTTAATTAGGCGGGTTTGATGTTCGAAGCTTGCTTGCCTTTCGGACCTTCTTTCACGTCGAAGGTCACCCTCTGATTATCTTGCAACGACTTGAAGCCCTCGGCTTTAATCTCCGAGAAGTGAGCGAACAAATCTTCGCCACCGTCGTCGGGGCTTATGAAACCAAAGCCTTTTTCGTCGTTGAACCACTTCACTGTACCGGTTGCCATTTGTGTCCTCGTCGATATCGGGAGCCGAATCGCGATTTCGGAGGAAGGCCGCAACCTTCCCTTGAAAACCGATTCGACATCGCCGCGCACTATCGCGGCACCCCTCCTTTCAGCAATCGACATGCGAGCTTTGACCAGACGACGAGCGAGGCCGCCGTGGCGTGCGTATGGCCAACCGTCGCTCCACGCTGCAGCGATTGCTCTGCTCCGATGCTAGGTGCGCCGCGTTCCGCATTCGGGCAAACGCGGCATTCATAGGAGGAGACATGTCGACGACTTCAGCGCGCGCGTGCCGACAGGAGCCATCAGAAGCGTTGCTCTTGTTGGCGGAATTCCTTGACCTACCACTTCGAAGCGGAGGCAGCCTGGTGAAATGCAGCAATGCGACGAGCTCTGCGGCATTTACGTCGGAAATGCCACGGGAGGACGGGGGCATCTGACGGTTTACGGAACCATTTCGGCTGGCGTCGCTGCGTCGATTCGAAGCTCCACGAGAGCCGGACGGAATCGGTTAGAGATTGGAGGTCGACACTATTATTTCATCCGGAGTCTGAAGTACTTCGAGGACCGAGGCGCCGATATCTTCGCGCCTGCCTGAGTCGACGCGCCCAGCGTCGAGCCGGACGGTCCTATCCGCGGGGCGCGCTCGGTGAAAAGTGGTTCGAGTCCAGTCGCCCATCCTTTCGTTCGGCGGGACGCGGGACCGGAGCTTTTCCTTGCTCGCTCAGTAAAGCGAGCGATGGGTTTATTCAAGTGCGGACGGCAAGTTTCAGGAGCTGAGCGGGCGGTTCCGGTCGGTTGCACCGATGGCATGCTTTCGGCACGGGGCGAAGGTCGAGTTCATCGAGCATCCGGCGCCTTAGACATAGGCATTGGCGGCAATCAGGGCTGCGCCATTCGCGTGTTTCTCGTCATTTGCGTCATTGGGAGGGTGAGCCGTCGGAGCGACGGCAGCCCATCGTCCTGGAGTACGAGCCGCGCCGCGCGGGCTCAGACGCAGGGCCCGAGAGCCATCGTCGAAGGTCGGTATTCAATGCGCCGACGTTCCGTGACGACAGTGTTCGCATAGGCAGCGTTTCGTCAATGCAGGCTTTCGCCCGAACCCGTCCCACGGCAGTACGATTTGAAGACGGAAGGGAGCGTCGCGTGGAAGATACGCCGAAGAGTGCGTCCGAGCGTTTGGCGCAGTTGGACTTGAACATCAGGAAGACAAAGCAGCTGATTGCCGAGCATGCGGCACGCTCCCCTAAAGACAGAAATCAATACCACTTGTCATCTGACGTCTCACTCACAACCTTGGAAGATAGTCTGGACGCGCTTCAGTACTATCGCAAGGTGCTGACGACGCGGCTTCGCGGCCACATAGACGGCGACGACAAAGGTAACGGTTGAAAGCGCGAACGTAGTACCATCAGCGCCGATGAGCCGGGCAATCGACTGTCGCCCCCAGTCGCTTGGCGGCGGCTCTTCGCGACTTTGCCACCGACTGCAGCGCGAACAGAATTGACCTGTCTCGTTACTCGAACGGGCACGACGCGCGACTGGTACCGTCGATTAGCGATTAGGCGATTGGGCGCACACGGAAATACTCACCAGCGCAGGCAATCGGGTTCTAGCTGGACGGTCATCAAGTATCATCTTCGCGGGCAGGCGGCTGGCCTGCTAGGCCGAGCCGAATCAGCGGGAGCCGCTCCATAGCTTCCATAAGCTTATAGAAATCAACAGGCTTGCCTATAAATGCATCCCAGACGACTGGCGCATGCATCGGTGGTTCGCCGCCTGAGACGAGGACGACCGGAACAGAGGCGAATGAGGGATGGCATCTCAGCCGTTTGCAAAGCTCAATGCCGTCCATTTCCGGCATCTCCATGTCCGTGACGACCAAATCCGGTAAGTGCTTCGTTACCTCTGCCATCGCCAAGTTGCCGTTTGCAGCCACTGCAACGCGGAAGTCGTGCACTTCAAATACGAACTGGAGTGCTGAGAGAGAGTCAGCGTCGTCGTCGACGAGAAGGACAGAGTGCATGGCGGGCGCCCACAAACAGTGGTTTCCTACACAGATTTTTTGCAGCTCGTACCAGCGTCAGTTATACCCCTGTCGGACTGCGACGGTTTGACGGCCACGTTGCCATCCGCTATCGCCGCGTCAAGCGGCTTCCGACCCTCCGCGCTCCAAGGACCCTTCCTACCGCTCTACGCGCGCCACTGAGACGCCTTCCCCTCCCGACAGCCTGCTTTCATATTTAGGCAAAGCATATCTCTTCGATGAACAACGTCGAGACGCATTCGAGGTGCCAGCGTCGGGGCCGTTTTGGGGCAAACAAGCCCGGTGCCTGAAGAACGGCATCGAGCCGGTATTCGTAGACCAGCCTCCGGAGCGCGCTCTCCGTAACGACATGGAATTACGCTCGAACGGCTTTTATCCCGGAAGGACGCCGATTTAACCGCAACCAGAAAGTCGCCACTACCGACAACAGTTCCGACAGTTCTTCGAAACCGATTGGTTTGACCAGAAACGCGTTAATGCCGAGTTCATAACAGCGACGAACGTCCCGCAGTTCTCGAGAAGACGTCAACGCTACCACTGGCACTGCAGCGATTCTTGGCGTGCGGCGAATCTCGCTTAGAAGTTCGAGCCCGCTTACCCTCGGGAGCTTAAGGTCCATCAGTACCAGTGCTGGGTCGTCGCCGACACGGTCCTCCCAAACGCCCTCTCGACGTAGGTATGCGAGAGCCTCCACGCCGTCCGGAACGGTCTCGACCGCGCACGAATCAAGGTAAGGCTCCAAAGCGCTAAGTGCCAGGTCGAGGTCACGGGAATTATCTTCGACAAGCAGGAGCGATTGCATATGCTTAAAAACGAGCGCGTCGGCCCAACATGACCAGCAACGTGCATTCCTAATCCTGTACACGGCGGTGCGTCGACGCCGTGACTGCTCACAAATCCCGGTCTCTTTGCGGTGAAAGCGCGATTGTTCGAAGCGTCGCTGTTCCTCGGCGCCGCGAATGCCATCACATCGTTTCCGGTGCTTGCGCGCATTATTCACGAGCGTGGTCTCGCAGGTACCTCGCTCCGAACACACTGGCGCTGACCGCCGGCGCGGTCGACGACTCCGCTGCCTGGTGCATTCGCGCGGTATAGGCGAGCTTCGGCGGCTCTTGGTCGAGTGCACACGCCGCTATGGGAGACGCCGCCGGCTTCGGCCTCTTCATTAGGCTCTTCCGACAAAGGATTCTGATTCGCCTTGCAACACCTTGGACCCTAATACGCCCCTTTCCCAGACTGTGCTGGCCGCTGTAATAGTCTTGATTGCCCTGGGCGCGTTCGCGATGGACGCACGGCATCCACGCGGTGTTCTGCTGAGGCGTCGCGCCGCCGCGAGACACATTCGCCGAGCGGCTGCACAGACCCTTTAGCCCTTCGTGGCCGTCTTTTTGCTCCCGATGTTCTCCACTTAATCCCGCTTTAACACACGGCCCGACATACCAATTGACCCCACCCTAGTAGGCGCGGTGAGGCCATGGCTATCGGAGCGCTCATGAAGGCGCGAGGCTTGATGGAACTATCATCGTCAATATCGGCCTTCAACCGGAGTCATGCTGCCCGGTTTTGCTTTCAGTCCTCGTGCTCATCGCGATTTTGGGTACGCTGATGGCAACGGCAGTGTTCAACTAGATTGTTCGTCGACAGTCTGACCGGCCGTCCACGCTCGTGACGAAGTCAGGCGTTTCAGCGCAAAATTTGCAATTGCGAGAACGACGTCAATCTCGGACCATCAAGACGATGGTCTCGAGCGGGGCAGCCCTCGACGAGGACCGCCCGATTTGCTAAGGCCGCGATTACGCAAGCGGGTCGCGGCTGCCGGTGGCGGGGGTAGTTCCCGTCAGAGGGTCGCTGCTTCCGCTCAGCGGGTCCGATGCGGTCGACCAGTACGGCTGACGGTTGTAGTACTGATGCATGGAGCTTCCCCAGCCAACGTCAGCCATCGACGGCCAGTGGTCTTTGTCGAAGCCTGGCTCGCTTTTGATACGGTCGGCAGTGATGTCGACTCGGAACACCTTTTGGTCCGTGTCGAGCGTCAATGCATTCCAAGGTATCGCCCGGAGGGTATCCCCCAATGCCGAGGAAGCCGCCGCTTGTCAGAACGGCGTACGCAACGCGACCGCTACGCACATCCAGCATGATGTCTTTAATCTTTCCAACGTCCTCGCCGTCCGACGTGATAACCGTAGTGCTGTCAAGCGTGGACGCTGCCATGACATCAGGGCCGGGGCCGTCACCCACTCCACTGCCTACCATGTTCGCGCCGCCTTGCGCCGCGCCGGAACCAGTCAAGCTGCTTGTTGTCATGATTGACGTCTCCCATTAGGTTGCCCGCTCTTTTCCTTCTCAAAGAAGGGCTGCTCGTTTCACGACTGCGTCGGGCAGCGAGCGGCATAAGGACCTATCGTGCGCGCAATGAGCGTGCCGCCGCTTCCGCCTCCAGCAACGACGCGGGGACGCGTACCGGCAATGACGGGCACGTCGAGGACACCTCGAGGCACAAGCCTGACGGCAACGAATCTAGCAGCTCGTTGAAATACTTCGTCGAACGGTCATCCCGAATGAAAGGGTGAACGTTGAATCTGATGTCATTCACGAGAGCGAGATGGAACGGATGCGCGGCAGCGATAGTTTTACCGAGTCGATGTTCACGGTGTTGAAGCTTGATGATTTCGTGCCGAAAGACCATCCGTTGCGTCCGATTCGTACATGGCTCAATGACTCGCTCAAGCGCATGGATGATGTGTTCGCGCGAATGTACGAGGCAGACGCGAGAGGTGGCCGACCAAGCATTGCACCGGAGAAGTTGGTTCGCGCGCTGTTGCTGCAGGTGTTGTACTCGATTCGCAGCGAACGGATGTTGATGGAACAGATTTCCTACAACATGTTGTTCCGCTGGTTCGTCGGTCTGCCGATGGACGGAACGGTGTGGGACCATTCGACGTTCAGCAAGAACCGCGACCGCCTGCTCGAACACGATGTACTGGTGTTGCTCTTCAACGAGACGGTCGAAACGGCTCGCGAGCGAGGCTATCTCTCTGGCGAGCACTTCAGCGTCGATGGCACTTTGATTCAGGCGTGGGCCGGGCATAAGAGCTTCGTGCCCAAGACGAGTCCCGACGACGATACGCCTCCAGACGAACCGCCCGCACCGAATGACAATTGGCATGGGCAAAAACGCAGTAACGAAACGCACCAATCCACGACGGACGAGCAGGCGGGCCTGTTTCGCAAGAGCAAGGGAACGGGAGCGATGCTCTGTTATATGGGTCATGTATTGACCGATAACCGACACGGACTGGTTGTCAACGCGCAGGTGACGCTGGCGACCGGCACCGCCGAGCGAGACTGCGCGGCGCAGATGCTTGCTGATGCTGCGAGTGTCGCACCGAGCGGCATCACGGTCGGCGCGGATAAGAACTATGACACCGCCGGCTTCGTAGCCAGTTGTCGCTCGAATCGCGTCACGCCTCATGTGGCGCAAAACGAAGGGCGCTCAGGAGGCTCAGCGATTGATGAGCGAACTACACGTTGGCCGGGCTACGCGGTGAGCCAGCAAAAACGTAAACGGATTGAACAGGTGTTTGGATGGGGCAAGACGGTCGGGCGAATTCGACAAGCGATGTGTCGGAGACTTGAACGCGTAGACCAGCTCTTCGTGCTGACCCAGGTTGGCTACAACCTGACGCGTATGCGAACACTTGCCGCTTGAGAGGAAGGAAGCATCGATAGGTTCGGTTTTGTGGACTCACGAGCAGCCTCGAACGCTCACAAAGATTTTTGTACGTTTCAGAAATGCGAGTTCAGCATCCGTCGCAACGCGCCTTAGCGCGCCAACGACGGATATTTCAACGGCCTGCTAAACCTCTAACCTGCTCAGTCGACCTGCGCGACGGCGGCAGCCGTGGTCTCGCGAAGGCCCGTGCGAATGACATCGACCAGGCGCTTGATGTCGTCCGCCGTGTTGAACACCGCCAGCGAAATCCGAATCCCGCCTCGCTCCGGCGAAACGCGCACATCGTTACGTGCAAAGTGGTCCGCCCATTTTTGGACCGGCAAGTCCAAGACGTAGATATGATTGCGCTGACCGCGCTCGCGCGGACCGACGACCTTTACGTCGAGCTTATCGAGCTCGCTCAGCAACTGGTCTCCCAGTGCCGTCACGTGCTTCTGAATGTTGCTCACGCCCACGCTCTCGATAAGCTTGATTGCCGCATCCAACGCGTGCAAATCGGGCAGGTTGATGTTCCCGAACTCGAACCGAAGCGCGTCCTTCCGAACAGCCATGTCTTCCGCGCGCGCGATGTAGTCGGCCGGCGGGTTCAACATGCTGGACATGGCGATATACGCTGGGCGCAGCTCGTCGAGGCCATCTGCCACATACAGAATGCCCAGGCCTTGCGGAACCAGAAGACCCTTGTGCGTACCAGCGGCGAGCACAGAGATGTTGAGAGCCTTAACGTCGACCGGAATGACGCCGACTGACTGCATGGCATCGACGACCAAATAGATGCCGCGCTCCTTGCACAGCTTGCCGATGCTGGCAAGGTCGTGCACCTGACCTGCGTGGAAAGTGACGTGCGAGAGCGTAACGACCTTCGTCCGTTCGTCGATGAACGGCTCGAACGTCTTTGCCGCCGCGATTTCGTTGTCTTTCAGCGGGACGAAACGAACTTCCACACCCTTGCGCTTCAGGTTCAGCCATGCGTAAGCGTTGTTCGGATGGTCGCCCTCGATAAGGACGACGTTGTCACCCGCTTCCAGCGGCACAGCGTTCGCGGCGATATTCAAGCCTTCCGAGGTGTTTTTCGTGAACGCGATTTCCGACGGCGAGGCATTGAAGAAGCGCGCCACGTTTGCTCGCGTTTCTTCGACACGGCGAACCCAGACCGGCTTCGGACCGGCCATCTCGTAACCCTCGGTCAGGAACGAATACAGTGCATCGCGCACGGGCAGCGACAACGGGGTTTGGTGTGCCGAATCGAGGTACAGCTGTCGCTTGGTGACGGGAAACTGTTCGCGGACGGATGCAAGCTTTTCAGTGGCAATCATTTTCTATCTCACTTCAAAAAGTGTTAGTACGTGGCCTCAGAAGGAGGCGTGTGGTCGATTTCAGAATTCGGTTGCAAGTGCGGCACAGGCGGGACTTCAAACGTGGGCCGGGTCGCCATGGTCGTGAATTTCCTGCGTTGTCGTTGCCCGCAACTCGCGCTTCGCTTCGCGCTTCGCTTCGAATTTGGCGATGACGGCGCACGCGATGCTGTTGCCGACAACGTTCGTCACGGTACGGCCCATATCAATGAAGGTGTCTGCGGCGAGCAAGAGTGCGATGCCGTCCGGCGGGATGCCGAAGAGCGGCAAGGTCGCGGCCACCACCACAATCGAGGCGCGCGGTACACCTGCGATGCCTTTGCTCGACACCAGCATGACCAGCAACATGCCCAGTTGCTGTTCGAACGACATGTGGATGCCATAAACCTGCAGAAGGAAGACAGAGGCGAACGCCTGGTACATCATCGAGCCATCGGCGTTGAACGAATACGCCAGCGGCAGCACGAAAGACGTAATCCGGTTGGAGATGCCGAATTTCTCCAGTTGCTCAAGCATCTTCGGGAAGGTTGCCTCGCTGCTCGACGTCGAGAACGCGATAAGCATCGGCTCCTTCACAATGCCGAGGAGGAGGAAGACTGCTTTGCCGAGGAACAGGAAGCCGATTGCGACGAGACACGCGCAGAGCAAGAACATGCCGGAGTACACGCCACCGATAAACTTACCGTATGTGCCGAGGACGCCCAAGCCTTGCACCGTCACGACTGATGCGACTGCCGCGAAGACGCCGACCGGGGCGAATCCCATCACGAAGTCGGTCACTCGCAACATCACCTTGAACGCGCCTTCGATAGAGTGGTTCAAGCGACGGATGGCCGGTTCCTTGTCGCCATAAGCAGAGACGGCAAAACCAAAGAACAGCGCAAACACCAGAATTGCCACCACATCGTTCTGCGCCATTGCAGAGAAGATGCTCTGCGGCACGATGTGCGCGATGAAGTTCTTCAAACTGAACGCGGCGGTGCTCACTTCGACCGCTGAATCGGCGTGAGGCGGCGTTACGCCGACGCCAAGTGCCATATGGTTAGACAGCGCGAGGCCGAGTATAAGCGACAGAACGGATGCAGCAACAAACCAGAGCATGGCTCGAATGCCTACGCGACCAACGTCGCCAGGGTTCTCGCAATGGCTCATACCCGCAACTACGCCCGTGAAGACAAGCGGGGCAATAATCATCTTGATGAGGCGCAGGAAGATGTCGGTCAGTGTCGACAGGTATCCTGCAATCTGCTTATTGAGCTCGGCCGAGCCCGTGGTGTGGTGTACGGCTGCACCCACCGCCACGCCGGCGATGAGTGCAATCAGAATCCACGTGGAAAGTCGAATGCGCTTCATGGTTGTCTCCTCCGAAGAACTTACGACCGGACTGGTTCTCAGTCCTGGTTAGAACATCGCTTTTCAATCACGCGAGCAAGTGACGCGCGTGATGCTCAAGGTGTGAGGCGATGAAGGTCGAAATGAAAAAGTAGCTATGGTCGTAACCGGCGCGACGGCGCAGTCGCAGTTCAACGTCGCCTCGAGCGGCCGCTTCGACCAAAAGGTCCGGCTTCAATTGAGATTCGAGGAATTCGTCGGCTTCGCCTTGGTCGACCAGAATTTCAGGACCGCTCCAGCCTTTTTCTGCGAAGAGCTGCGTCGCGTCGAACTTCGCCCACTGCGCGCGGTCATCACCGAGATACCCAGTCAGCGCCTTTTCGCCCCAAGGACATTGGGTGGGGGCGCTAATTGGAGAAAAGGCCGAAATCGTGCGGAAGAGCGAAGGATTGCGAAGACCAATCGTGAGCGCGCCATGGCCGCCCATCGAGTGTCCGGAAATGCCGAAGCGCTTCGCGTCAACTGCGAATTGCGATGCGACCAGCTCGCGCAGTTCGTCCACGATGTACGAGTACATCCGGTAATTCTTCGACCAAGGTTCCTGGGTCGCGTCGACATAGAACCCGGCGCCTTGGCCGAAGTCATACGCGTCATCGTTCGGGACGTCGGCACCGCGCGGACTGGTGTCAGGGGCAATGATTGCAATGCCGAGCGCGGAAGCTGCTCGCTGCGCACCGGCCTTGGTAATGAAGTTCTGTTCGGTGCAGGTCAGACCGGAAAGCCAAAAAACCGCGGGGACAGAATGGGTGACGGCTGCCGGCGGGAGATAAACAGCGAAGCGCATGTCGCACTTCAGAGTCTCGGATTTGTGCGAGTAGACGCGCTGAGTACCGTCGAAACAGCGGCTGCTCGATACGAGGTCGAGATTCATACCGAAGCTTCGGGGACGCGAGCCCCCCCTTCACCGTAACTGCTGCTCGTGCGTTCATTAAGTCCTCTGGGGTGGAAGCAAGCCAACATTGGTTCAGCAATCTCGTTGCATGTTCCAATTTTTGGTTCTTAAAATCCCACTGTCAAGAACTAATCAATTCTGCGAACGCTGGAGAATGCAGACTTCCGCGGCTGGAATGCCGCGCTGGCAAAGCGCGAGCGCCGAAATGTGCCGTTTGTCGTTCGGGTGTTCGCTAGGGATAATCCCTACGACCACTCCGGATTAGTGGAACTACGAAGTTCCGTTTTGTGGAATACATCGCATATACTGTCCTCAAGATGAGCGTTGAGCGATTTGTAACTTCACACAAGAGAGTTTGCGATGACCCAAATTAAGTCCACTAGGCTGGAGCACGACCTGCTCGGCGACCGCGAGGTACCCGGCGAGGCGCTTTACGGCGTTCACACTCTTCGGGCACTGGAAAACTTCCCAATCAGCGGCATCGCTATCAGCCAGTACGGTGGCCTGGTCCGGGCGCTCGCGGAGATTAAGCTAGCAGCGGTTCAGACGAATGCGGAACTCGGGCTCATCGACCGAGAGCGAACGGAAGCGATTGCAGCGGCCTGTACGGAAATCATCGACGGCAAGCATCATGAGCATTTTGTCGTCGACGTCATCCAAGGTGGCGCAGGTACGTCGAGCAACATGAATGCGAACGAGGTGGTTGCGAATCGCGCCCTCGAAATCCTGGGCGCAGGGCGGGGTGAATATCACCGTCTGCATCCCAACGAACACGTCAACATCGGTCAGAGCACCAATGACGTGTATCCGTCCGCCATCAAGCTTGCGCTGCAGTTCTACATCGACGAGTTGCTCAGCGCCATGGCCTACCTCCGCGAGGCTTTTCAGCTCAAAGCTGAGGAATTTGCCGGCGTGCTGAAGATGGGGCGCACGCAGCTCCAGGACGCGGTCCCGATGACGCTCGGTCAAGAATTCAGTACCTACGCCGTCATGCTCGAGGAAGACGAGGCACGTTTGGCCGAGGCTCGACTGCTGCTTCTTGAAATCAACCTAGGCGCCACGGCCATTGGCACAGGCATCACCGCACACCCGGATTACGCGGCAGGAGTTTGCCGTCACCTTCGCGACAACACAGGTTACGCTTTCCTTACCGCCGGAAATCTTGTCGAGGCAACGCAAGACTGCGGCGCTTTCGTACAGGTCTCCGGTGTTCTCAAGCGCATCGCCGTAAAACTTTCGAAGACGTGCAACGACTTGCGACTACTCTCTTCCGGTCCGCGCTGCGGCTTGGGGGAAATTCAGCTTCCGCCGATGCAAGCTGGCTCCAGCATCATGCCGGGCAAGGTCAACCCGGTTATTCCGGAAGTGGTCAACCAAATCGCATTTGAAGTTATCGGTAATGATTTGACCGTCACGATGGCGGCTGAAGCCGGGCAACTTCAGCTCAACGCGTTTGAACCGATTATTGCGTTCAGCCTCTTCAAGAGCATTCAGCACCTTGCGGCGGGCTGCAAAACGCTGGCCGACCGGTGCGTACGCGGCATCGTGGCAAACCACGAGCAACTGCGCGCCAGCGTCGAGCGGTCCATTGGCGTGGTCACGGCGCTGAACCCGTACATCGGTTACGCGAATGCGACGAAAATTGCCCGCGAAGCGCTCGAAACCGGAACCCGAGTCTACGACTTGGTTTTGGCGCAAGGTCTTCTGTCGAAGACGGACCTCGACCGAATCCTTGACCCGCTGGCGCTCACCGTTCCGGAAAACCAACCTCGCTCATATTTGCTGACGCCTGAAATCCCGGTCAGCTGCGAGCCGAGCGAAGGTGCCGTCCTGCCGGTTTCCAAGGCCGTTCAATAAACCTAAAAAAATGCCCGGCGACCCTTCAGGTCGCTCGGGCACTTAAAAATTTCGGGTATCCTTATGCGTCCACACACCGTACATATCGCCTGGAGTCAGCGCCCCAGCTTGTCTACAGAGCACGAAACTACGAAAGTCATGCATAAGGTCGACATCCCGATTCCTGACGCACCTGAGCCGGAGGTTTCTCCGACTGAGCGTGCATTTCATATCATCGAGATGACGGCGCAGCTTGGTCGCGTGACGACGTCAGAAATCGTAACCGCACTTGGTATTCCCAAGACGACTGCTCACCGGCTGGTGAGCAACCTTGAAGACTTTGGCTTCCTTGAGCACGGAATTGAGCGCGGCCGCTATCAGGTCGGCCCTCGCTTACTCGAACTCGCCACCAATATTTTGGCTGCTTCAACGTCCCGCGGACCGATACACGCGCTCTTGATGGAGCTGTCGCGCCGGACAGCAGAAACGGTCAGTTTGGGCGTAATGCGTGGCTCGGAAGTGGTGTACATCGACAGCGCCATCGGCAACTCAGCGCTGACGCTCAACTTCCAGAAGGGACACCGGGCTCCGGCGCACTGCACGTCTAGTGGGCGCGTGTTTCTTGCCAATATGGAAAAGA
Organism: Caballeronia hypogeia; assembly: GCF_001544875.2. Lineage (GTDB taxonomy): Bacteria > Pseudomonadota > Gammaproteobacteria > Burkholderiales > Burkholderiaceae > Caballeronia > Caballeronia hypogeia. The sequence goes on along the minus strand of NZ_FCOA02000005.1, from coordinate 38,574 downwards.
AGCAGCTCGACGCCTACATGTTGAGCGGTCCGTGGGAACCCATCACGCCGTACACCATAGTTGACCCCGACCGGCTGCGACTTGAAATTGACCAGGTCCGCAAACAGGGCTATGCGACGAACGACTCCGAGTTTGCTATTGGCGTAGTCGGCGCGGCAATCCCCATAGCCGGCCCAAATGGTCGCATCATCGCCTGCCTGAGTATTTCTGCTCCGAAAGCTCGTAAGACTCTCGAAGAGGTCACGCTGCTTGTGCCGATGATGCAAGCGGCAGCGCTGCGCATCACCAAGATTCTTAGCATCGTTGGCTCGGACGACGTCGAAGACGAGCCTGAAGTTAAGCCGCCACGACGCAAACGGTCTTGAAACTCAAAAAGGGCGACCTATGCGGTCGCCCTTTGTTTTTCTTCACTCAGTAAGCTGCAGCCCATCCGTCTCTGCGCGGGTCCGACGCAGCGACCCGCGCTCCGTTCTCCAGGACGCGGATACAGGCCACGCTGCACGGTCCATCAAGATACGGAACTTCGACCAAATGATGCCCTCGGTCCCTGAGGCCTTGTTTCGCCTGCGCCGGGAAGCTGTCTTCGATTGTGAGTGCGTTATCACCGCCGTGGGGCCAGTTGGCTCCTTGACCACCCTGGGAGCTGCTCCATCGCGGCGCTTCCGCCAAGCTCTGCGGGTCTAGGTTGAAATCGATGAGACCGACAGCAACTTGTAGATTCGTCTGGACCTGGTCGTCGGCTCCCGGCGTCCCGAACACAGCCCAGACCTTGCCGTCTTTCAAGACCATGGGCGCGTTCATCGTATGTCGCACGCGCTTGCCAGCCATCAGCTTGTTCGGATGGGCGTCATCCAGATGCCAGCAATTCATGCGGTTGTTCAGCAGGATGCCCGTGCGTTCGAGCGTGACTCCGGAGCCGAACGAATTGTTCAAGCTCTGAATCGCTGATACGGCGTTGCCCCAGCGGTCGACCACGCAAAAATAGGTCGTGTTGCCGTCGCCTGCTGACGGACGCACCGGGCGAATTGCGCTCTTTCGCGGGTCGATGCTTTCAGCCAGCGCCTCGAGACGTCGGAAGTCCAGTATCGTTCTCATCGGTGTCTCGAAGTGTTCCGGGTCTGCCCCGAGTTTCTCTCGCTCGACAAACGCCAATTTCTTGGCCTCGATGAGCGTATGAACTACGTCTGGGGAGAAGAAGTCCGAAGTGTCTTTTGGCAACCTTGCCTCGACCAGCTTCAGAGCCTGAAGAAGGACGAACCCGGTCGAGTTTGGAGGTGTTTGACGCACCTCGTAACCTCGATATGTGACAGCGATGGGCGTTTGGACCTGTGCCTCGTAGCTCGCCAGTTCGGCCGCTGTGATTAAGACATTCGCATCGCGCATGTCCGCCGCCACAAGCGCTGCGAGGTCGCCTCGATACAGCGAGTCAGCTCCATCTCTTGCGAGAGTCTCCAAAGACGCCGCCAGATGTGGCTGCACGATGAAACCTCCAATGGCCGGAGCTTCGCCGTCCCGGAGAAATAATTTGGCAGAGTACGCGTACGGCCGGACTTGGTCTGCGTACCGGGACGCGAATCTTTGGTAGACGTGCGTGACACCGAATCCGTTGATTGCAGCATCAATCGCCGGACCGACTAACTCCGCCCACGGTATTCTCCCCTTTTGCGAGTGCATCAGGCCGAGGGCACCGACACCCCCCGGCACTGAGACGCTACCCGGACCTCGAAGCGGCAAAGACGACATTCCTGGAGTCACTGCCGCTTGGGGCGCGAATCCGGAGCCGTTGTACACGAGACCTTGAGCGGTGTCCGCGAAGAAGCAATGATAGAAGCCATCGCCACCGAGCCCGGACATATGCGGTTCGACGACACCAATCGCGAGGGAAACCGCGACTGCGGCGTCGACGGCGTTCCCGCCAGCGCGCAAAACATCAAGTCCAGCCTGTGTCGCGACTGGGTGGTTGCTGGCTACCGCTCCCGACCGGCCGATGTTCATCGGCCGAAGTGCTCTTTTGACATCCATCATTGCGCTCATCACGTCAGAATAGAAATCGATTTTGGGACCTCAGGCAGCAACCAGCCTGTGCCGAAGAACGATAGTCGCTGCAAGGCTCAGCAAGGCGCAAGGGACAAGGTAGAGTGCCGGCGCCAAGTCGCTTGCGGTGAAAATCGTGATTGCCGATACGATGAACGGGGTAAATCCGCCAAACACCGTGGTGCCGATGTTGTAACTCAGCGCCATTCCAGTCGCGCGCGTCTCCGGCGGGAATGCCTCTGCCATCAGCGCCGGCAGAGCACCGAAATACACTGACTTCACCAGCGCAAGCCAGAACATCACCAACATGAGGGTTCCAACGCCCGGGAACATCTTGAGCATGTAGAACGCCGGTACGACGGTCAGCACGAAGGCAAGAGCACCAATTACCATCAGTCTTGTTCGCCCCAACTTGTCCGAAAGAATGCCGACGAATGGAGTGCCGAACGTCAGTACCAGCCCTGCGACGAGGTTTGCCGAGAATGCGGAACTACTGGGCAAATGCAACTGCTTCACGGCAAAGACCGGCATGTAGAGAATCACATGCGCCGCAACCGTAGAAACGATGAGGGTTCCAATTGCCAACGCGACATTGCCTTTCTGGTGAAGAGCGATTTCTTTCAGAGGCGCAGTTTCGCGCTTGGCGATTTTGAATTCGGTGCCTTCCTCAACATGCCTGCGGATATAGAGGCCGACAGGGCCGACGAGGAGCCCGAAAAAGAAAGGAATCCGCCAACCCCAAGCGTCGACTTGCTCGTGCGAGAGAGACAATGAGAGCGCGAGCCCGAAAAGCGATGCCATTACGGTCATGAAGCCTTGGCTCGCGAACTGGAAGCTCGCGAGAAAGCCTCGCCGCTTCGGGTCGTTCTCGACAAGCAGTGCAGTGGAACTTCCAAACTCGCCTCCAGCCGAGACACCCTGAATCAAGCGAGCGACGAGGATGCCGACTGGAGCAAAGAGACCGATTTGCGCGTAGGTCGGCATCGTCGCAATCATCAACGTCCCCACCATCATCATGCCGATGGATAGCAACATGGAATGTTTGCGGCCGACCCGGTCCGCTATAGCCCCGAGCCACAGCGCGCCGACGGGGCGCGCTATGTACGAGATGCCGAACGTCCCGTAAGCCAGCAGGATAGATGTACCGGCGTTGCCCGCCGGAAAGAACGCCTTAGAGATGGATACGGCGAAGTAGCCGTAAACGACGATATCGAACCATTCGAGGGCGTTACCTATTGACGACGCGACGATGAGACGACGCAGTGAGGACGACGACCTCTTTTCAGACTGAACACCTTCGAGCGCATGACTATTCATGGCGTCTCCTGGAAAATTGCTTTTGTGAATGACGACGCGTTTTTAGGACTCAACCTGCCTTAGGCGCTGTTTCCCCAAGGTCCCAGAACAGGCCAGCCATCAGTTGCAAGCCTTCGCGAGCCACACTCGGCACGAGATGCTCGTTCGGTGCGTGTTGGGAACAGGCTGGATACGAGTGGGGTACCCAAATGGTCGGCAGACTGAGTGTCTGCACGAACACACTGTTTGGAAGCGTTCCGCCAAGGTTTGGAAGCACCGCGACTTTCCGCTGCGCCGTTTCTTCCAGGGAACGAATGGCCCATTGTGCCCAGGGCGCATCGGGGTCGAGTCGAGTCGCCGAGCTGCCGAGCTTGACGCTCACGCGAACCATCGGATAGCCGGATTCGTCAAGTCTCCGTCGGATTCCGTCCGCGATTTCCTCAACGGGCGTACCTACGACATAACGCAGTTGTAGATGAGCCGTCGCCTTCGGCGGGATGGCGCCAACTGGCTTGTTGACATCAGCCGATGACATAGCCAAAACCTCGAGCGTGTTCCATCCAAACAGTCGCTCCGCTGGCGTGAGCCCTTGCTGTCCCCAATCTTCATCTACCGTCGGGTCGTCTGGTGCACCGCCGACCTCGATGTCTGCGAGCGCTGCTTTCACGGATTCAGGAAGCACACGAGGCTTCATGCAACCGAGCAAAATCTCGCCGCGGCCGTTGACCAGTTCTCCAATTGCGCCGACCAGGGTTGTCGCAGGATTGCGCAGAAGACCACCCCAATTGCCGGAGTGATGCGCGCCCTCGCGGAGGTCCACTTCCAAGCCAATGCTAACGATGCCCCGCGAGCCAAAGAACACCGTCGGGCGCGCAGCCGAGAGGCGAGGACCATCGGAGGCGATAAGTGCGTCGGCCGCAAGTCGCTCTGCGTGGATTGCGCAGAACTCGTCGAGGCCAGGAGACCCGCATTCTTCGCCGGTTTCGAAAAGCACCTTGACGTTGAAGCCGACCTTGCCATTTCGAGCAGAGATGACACAGTCGAGAGCAGCGAGGTTAATGGAGTGCTGCCCTTTGTTGTCCGCCGTACCGCGGCCATACCAGCGGTCGCCATCTTCGGTGAGCTGCCATGGCGAAAGGTTGCTTCTCCATCGCTCGTCCATACCCCTTACAACATCTCCGTGCCCATAGAGCAAGACCGTCGGGTAGGAAGTTGACTCGATGCGTTCAGCCACGAGGAACGGACCAGCATCTTCAATCGGATTAGGCACCTGAGAAACGACGAAACCCATGCGTTCGAGAGCAGGACGCATTTCCTCTTCCAGATACGCAATCAACTGCGGGCGTTTCGCGGGCTCCTGACTTTCAGACTGGTAAGCGACGCGGCGAGCTAGGTCGCCGAAGAAGCTCCCCGAATCGAAATGTTCGCGTGCTAGCGCGATGGCTTGTGAACGGCTCAAGTTGTTGTCTCCAATCAGTGTCCGAACTGGTTCGATGTAAGTTAGGTCTGCATCTTTTTTACCCAGTTTATGAACCGACTGGCCCGCCAACAATTAGAATCAAAATAACGACCGATTGCCAAAAAGGCAAAGCACATGAAACCGTCCCTTCACGGCATTGGCCTTCGCTACTTCGTTGAAGTCGCGCGCACGGGTTCCCTTACTGATGCGTCTGCCACGCTGCATGTCGCGACTTCTGCAATCAGCCGACAGATAGCGAAGCTCGAAGAGGAACTCGAATGCCAGCTCTTCGAACGGCTTGCCCGCGGAATGGTATTGACCGAAGGCGGTCGAAAACTGATGGCGTTTGCGTCGCGAAGTATGCTCGACGGGGAACATGTCGCAAACGACATCCGTGGCATCGCGCTCGACAAAACGGGCACGGTCCGCGTGGCATGTACGCAAGGATTCGCGTACAGCTTCATGCCCGCCGTTATCGCGTCGTTTCGTGAAGGACATCCGAAGGTGAAGTTTCAGCTGTACGTCGGTTCGCCTAATGCCGTAGCGCAGCGTGTGCGAGATGGAGAGTCCGACATCGCGCTTTCTTTCAGTCTGCGTCCGGCATCTGGGGTTCACATTGAATACAGCGAGCCGGCGCTCATTCATGTGCTTGTGCGGCAAGACGACGTGTTGGCGAAGCGCCACCATCTGGCGCTGGTGGACCTCGCTGGTCGTGAGTTCTTGCTGCCGGAGCAAGGGACGACACTCCGAGAACTGGTCGAAATCGCTGCTGAACTCGCGGGCCTGCATCTGGACCCAATACTTGAGAGCAACAACAGCTATTCGATGTACGCGTTTGCGAAGCGCACCGGCGCATTGATGTTCACCGCAATGCTCTCAGTGACAGGGCGGTTCATGGAAGACGGGTTCGTCGCGATTCCCTTGAAGGACGATGTGCTGGCTCGTCGTGAGTTTCAAATCCAGACCATGTCCGGACGCCTCCTACCACCGTTGGTCAAGAATTTTTGCGACCACGTGATTGAACAGAAGGACAACATCAACGGAGCGAAGGCAAACCGTCCTAAAAGGGACGGTTGATGCCTTGCGTCGTTTGTTAGTCGGTTGCTCAGTCGAGTTGCATCGTGACGGCGGGCGCGTTCTCGGTTTGGCCGCTACGAATGACAGAGGCGAGTCTCTCCACGTCCTCGGATGTGTTGAACATCGCAAGCGAAACGCGAATGCCACCCCGTTCCGGAGAAACGCGAACGTCATTTCGCGAGAAGTAGTCTGCCCACTTTTCAACGGGCAGGTCCAACACGTAAATGTGGTTGCGCTGACCGCGCTCGCGCGGACCCACGACGTTGACACCAAGCTCATCGAGGTGCTTCAAAAGCAGGTCACCAAGCTCGTTCACGTGCTTTTGAATATCCGCGACACCGACGCTATCAATAAGCTTGATGGCTGCATCCAGTGCTTGAAGGTCAGGAAGATTCAGGTTGCCCATCTCAAAGCGCTGCGCATCTTTGCGAACCGCCATGTCCTCGGAACGAGCGATGTAGTCAGCTGGCGGGTTCAGCATGCTTGACATTGCGATGTATGCCGGACGCAGTTCGTCCAAGCCGTCTGCAACGTACAAAACGCCGAGACCTTGCGGCACCAACAGTCCCTTGTGTGTGCCAGCGGCTAGTACCGAGATATTCAACGCTTTGACGTCAAGCGGGATGACGCCAACCGACTGCATGGCATCGACCACCAAATAAATATTGCGCTCCTTGCAGAGCTTGCCGATGCTTGCTACGTCATGCACCTGCCCTGCGTGGAAAGTGACGTGCGAGAGCGTAATGACCTTTGTTCGCTCGTCGATGAACGGCTCGAACGTCTTTGCGGTCGCGACTTCGTTGTCTTTGAGAGGGACGAAGCGAATTTCGACGCCCTTGGCCTTCAGGTTTAGCCACGCGTAGGCGTTGTTCGGGTGGTCTCCTTCGATGAGCACCACGTTGTCACCTGCCTTCAGCGGTACTGCATTGGCGGCGATGTTCAAGCCTTCCGATGTGTTTTTCGTGAATGCGATTTCCGACGGCGATGCGTTAAAGAAGCGGGCGACGTTTGCGCGCGTTTCCTCTGCCCGGCGAATCCAGACCGGCTTCGGCCCAGCCATCTCGTACCCCTCGTTGATGAACGAGTGCAGCGCGTCACGGACGCTGAGGGATAACGGCGTCTGATGTGCCGAGTCCAGATACAATTGGCGCCTGGTCACAGGAAATTGTTCACGAACGGCGGCGAGTTTTTCGGTCGAAATCATTTGCTTGTCTCTCTTGGTCGAATTGTCCGAACCTGTCACGCGGCGACTTTGTCGCCGTGGCCATGGACTCGGCTCAGGAATGCGCGGACGCGTTCGTGCTTGGGCTTGTAGAAGAACTCAGAAGGCGGTGCCTCCTCGACAATATTTCCGCCATCGATAAAGATGACGCGGTCGGCGACCGCCTGTGCGAAGCCCATTTCGTGGGTGACGCACAACATCGTCATGCCGTCTTTCGCGAGACCGACCATCGTGTCCAGCACTTCCTGAACAACTTCAGGGTCGAGCGCCGACGTCGGCTCGTCGAACAGCATCACGGAAGGGGTCATGCACAGGGCACGGGCTATCGCTACGCGCTGCTGTTGGCCGCCCGAGAGCTGCCCTGGATGCTTGTTCGCCTGTTCGGCGATGCGGACCTTTTGAAGGAAGTGCATCGCTCGGTCGCGGGCCGCGGCCTTATGCTCTTTGCGAACCTTGATTTGCGCGAGCATACAGTTCTGCAACACAGTCATGTGCGGGAACAGGTTGAAGCTTTGAAAGACCATGCCGACTTCACGACGGATATCGGAGAGTTTGGTGAGTTGCGCCCCGGTTTTCAGGTCCTTCACTGCGACCGTCCCGCTCTCGAACGTCTCAAGGCCATTGATGCATCGGATGAACGTCGACTTCCCTGAACCGGACGGGCCACAAATCACGATTCGCTCGCCGCGCGTGACGCTTAAGTTCACGCCGTTCAGTACGCGATGGTCGCCGTAGCTCTTTTCCAGTCCCGAGACCGTGACAATGATTTCGTTGGATGTTGCTTCTTCAAGCATGATTACCTCAGCAGACACGGTTCACTTAGGGACGGGGAAGACCAAGGGCGCGAAAGGACTTCGCCCGGCGCACCGTTCCCGGTGTCTTGCGACGAAGGCGCTCGGCGAGTTCGGAGCCCACAGAGCAAAGAATCAGGTAGACAAACGCGACGAACGTGTAGAACTCGACCAGCTTTCCGTCACGTTGCGCAATCTTCGCGGCCGTCCCGAGGAAGTCGTTGAGCGACAGCACGTAAACGAGCGCGGTGTCCTGGAACAGGATGATGGTTTGGGTGACGATAATCGGGGCCGTCGCGCGCAGCACTTGAGGGATGATGACCGAGCCGTACATCGTGGCCGTCGACAATCCGAGCGCCTTCGCCCCTTCGTATTGCCCCTTGTTAATCGCCTTGAAGCCCGAGCGCACGATTTCCGCGTAGTACGCCGCTTCGAACATCGTGAAGGTTACGAAGGCAGTCATCTTCGGGCCCAACGGAATCGGCCGTCCTGCTGCTGACAGATGCCCCAGCACAAGTGGAACGAGAAAGAAGAACCAAAAAAGGACCAGAATCAGCGGAATGCAACGCATCAGCGTCACGTAGGCGCTGATGATTTTTGATGCAACCGGAACTTGCAGTTGACGGATGACGGCCATCCCGGTTCCGAGAATGAGACCGCCGATGCATGCAACTGCGGTCAGTTCGACCGTGAACGCGAGCCCGTCCATCAGAAAAGGGAACGCTCTCGCAATGGCTTGGAAATCGAAATGCATGTCTTACTCCTTAGCCACGCGACGCGGTCGTGCTGGTGCCGGGAATCTCGACGAGACGCTCGATGAGCGCCGCCACCTGGTAGACCAGCAAAGCCGTCACGAGGTAAATGACGGTGGCGCTTCCAAATGCACCGAATGTCTTGAAGGTGAACTCGTTGATTTGTTGGGCTTGAGCGGTTAGCTCGAGCAGCCCAATCGTCAGCGCCACGGACGTGTTCTTCAGCAGACCGAGAGCTTCGCTGGTCAGAGTCGGCACCGTGATTCGCAGCGCTTGAGGAATCAGCACCATGCGATACGACTGAAACGTACTCATGCCAAGTGCGTGTCCTGCTTTGAGCTGTCCGTCCGGCAGCGCTTTGATGCCAGCACGAATCTGCTCAGCAACGCGCGACGCGGTGTAGAGGCTCAGTGCAATCACCGCTGGGACGAAGCTCGCCCACGGCGGTGGCACCGACTTGATGTAGTTGCCGAACGAAGCCGGAACGATTTCGGGGAAAACGAAGTACCAGAGGAACGCCTGAACGATGAGCGGGATATTCCGGAAAATCTGCACGTAGCAGCGCCCAATTGCCTGCAGGATGAGCGATGGCGCTGTGCGGAACGAGCCAATAACCAAACCGATAATGAATGCAGCGATACCGGCGGTCACCCACAGCACCAGCGTCCACAGCAAGCCGGACATCAACCAGCTGAAATAGGTGTTGCCGTCTGTGGTTTGTTCAAAGAGGAAGTTCATGTCCCCGTTCTCCCCGAAATCGAAGTACCTGGTAATCAGGCGGGGAGCTTGTCGCTCGGATGCGCGATACGCTCTTTCAGGTCTGTGGAGACCGGGAAATTCAGATTCGTATTGTTCGGCGGAATCGGCTTTTCAAACCACTTGTTGTAAATCTGGACGAACTGGCCCGACGTCATCAGATTGCTCAAAGCCTTATCGACGATGGCTTTGAACTCTGGGTCGTTCTTCGGCACCATCAAGCCGTAGACCAGCGTGTTGTACGAGTCTGGCAAGAACTTGTACTGGCCGGGGTTTTGCGCTTCGGCCTTCTTGGCAGCCAGAAGAATGTCGTCTTCCATGAACGCTGCGGCCCGTCCCGCTTGGAGCATCAGCATCGACTCAGCATGGTCGTGAGCCTGGACGACATTCAGACCGAGCCCGTTCTTCTCGCTCACTTCCTTTGCAAGCTGAACGGCGTTCGACCCCTGCGTCACCACAACGGTCTTGCCTTTAAGGTCTGCAGCGCTCCTGATGCCGCTGTCCGCCTTGGTCAGCCACATCGAGTGGCTAACGAACGTCGCAACCGAGAAGCCGACCTGCTGGAGACGTTGAGCGCTGCTCGAGGTGCCTCCGCACTCGATGGTCACCGTGCCGTTCTGAATAAGGGGAATTCGGTTGGCGCCAGTGACCGGGAGGTATTTGACGTTGAGCTGCGGCAGGTTGAGCGTCTTCTTCAGCTCATCCACCACGTGCGCGCACAGGTCGAGAGAAAAACCTACCGGTTTCTGGTTCTGGTCGATAAACGAAAATGGAACCGACGCCTCGCGGTACCCGAGGGTGATTTCCTTGCTGCTCTTAATTTGGTCCAATGTCGCGCCGGCGAAAGCGGTAGCAGACGCCGCGCACGAGATGGCTACCAACAAGGCTGTCACAACGTACTTCTTCAACATTTGGTCACCCCACAAGTATCAGAACGAGTTTTTCAACTTTTCGGCGGCCGCTACAGGAGCAGTGCTAAACCGTTGGGAAATTAGACGGCCACAAAAAGTTAAAGTCAACACAATCCCGATTAGTGGAAACGCGAAGAACCGATTTTTGGTACGAATGCGAAATTTGCGCACGGAGCCGCTCCAGCGCACCGTGTGAACCGTGCTACCGGATAAGCCGGTGCGTGTACGTGCGGGCGCAGAGCCCAGCAAAGGCTCGCCGACGAAGCGCGATAGCCGAGTGGTGAAGGGCCGCATGATGGACGCGACGCGCGTCCCGGCCTCAACGCTTTTAAACGCCGAGGCTGGACAGCAGTCGTACCCCTGTGCGAGACGTTGGCTCGCTCGGACGAGAACGGTCTTGTCTTGCTCGCGCCTCGGGGGTCCGAACGTTACGCCTCGGAAAGAGCGGCATCAACGACAACTACTTGTCCTTCCTGGCCGCGAGACAATCGTGGCGAGGCGAGGCAAAAGGAGAAATTTCGGGCTAGGTACTTGAACTGCGCGAATGGGGGAAACGTCTCACGAAGCGAGCGGATGCCGGCAACGGGAATCGCCCGGCTTCACCGGCTTGATGCTCTGCGGCAGTCCTGCGAGCTCTTCGCCGCAGTGGCACGCGCGATAAACATGATAAAAACCGAAAAACGGTTCTGTCACGTTCCATAAAACGAGAATTTATAGGTATTTTCCCTGCGGGAACCCGGTTCTCGACGTATGTTTTACGATAATTTATTCAATAAAAACAATTGCTTGCTGATTTTATCGTCGGAAATCATCGCATGCCGAAAAACGGTAGCGTCTTGACGACAACTTTCTGTGCCGCGAAGATGCCGTAATCTTCGCTAGTGGCTCACGGTCGGGGCGCCGAGCGCTCTTCGTCGCCAGTACGACCACGTACTTGGTTCGGTTCCTCGCTTTGACCACCGCGCAGTTTTCGTTGAATGCCGGTGTCTCAGCGCAGTGCGCTCACGGCCATTTCCTCGTCTTCGAAGAGCATATATCTAACGCAGCAGTGCCTCGGGCCGGGAAGCGGCCGGTTGTTCATCTTCGCAGGATTCGCACCATGAAGCGCATTCGACTATCTACCTGGATTCTTATCGCTCTGGTCGCCGGCGTCGTGGTGGGAGCCGTCATCAACAACTCCACGGGCTCCGCTGAACTCAACAAGCAGATTGCTGGATACCTGTCGACGTTGACCGACATCTTCTTGCGGCTCATCAAGATGATTATCGCGCCCCTCGTCTTCACTGGCGTTGTCGCGGGTATGAGTCACAGCGAAAACCCCGGAGACGTCGGTCGAGTCGGAATTCGGGCAATCCTCTGGTTCGTCGCCGCATCAGTGCTGTCGCTGTTGCTCGGACTGTTCCTCTCGAATCATATGGCGCTTGGCGTCGGCGTAACTCCGCCTCACACTGGTGCGGCAGGCGAGGTCAGTACAGCCGCATTTAGTTTGAAAAACTTCGTGTCGCACATCGTGCCGCAGAGCATCTTCCTTGCGATGGCTCAGAACGATGTCGTCGCAATTCTCCTGTTCGCACTGTTCTTCGGTTTCGCAATTTCGGCATTCGGTGATAAGGAGCCCGCCATTCGGTCGCTGCTCATCGCCGTCGAAGGTGCCTTCAAGGTCATGTTGAAGGTAACCAACTTTGTCATGGGCTTTGCTCCCATCGGCGTGTTCGCCGCCGTCGCTTCGACCGTTACCGTTCAGGGTCTGAGTGTGCTCGGAACATATGGGAAGTTCATCAGCGGCGTGTACGCCGGGATGATTCTCCTATGCGCATTGCTGGTCGCGATTGGCTTCCTCTTTCTTGGAAAGGCGGTCTTTCGTCTGCTCGGCTTCGTGAAGGAGCCGATGCTCATCGCGTTCTCGACGTCTTCGAGCGAAGCGACGTTCCCGAAGATGCTCGAGCAGTTGGAGAAGTTCGGCATCTCGAACCGGATTACGTCGTTCGTGCTCCCGCTGGCGTACTCGTTCAACGCCGACGGGTCGATGATGTACCAGGCCTTTGCCTCGGTCTTCCTGCTCCAGGTTTACGGAATCCACATGTCGTTTGAGCAGCAACTCGGCATGCTGCTGGTCATGCTCGTGTCGAGCAAAGGCATCGCCGGCGTGCCGCGCGCGTCGATTGTGGTCGTTGCTGCGACGCTGCCGCTTTTCGGAATCCCTGCGGATGGCATCGCACTGCTGTTGGCGGCCGACACCTTTATTGATATGGGCCGAACCGTCACCAACGTGGTCGGCAACAGTGTTGCGTGCGCCGTCATAGCAAAGTTCGAAGCCCGCCGTGCGGCGTCACGCAAGGGCGCAGCGCGGCGCGACTCCGCCGCTGCATAGGCCCATCCCTATCGGAACCTGCCAGCGTATTGCTATCTTCGCTGGGCAAGTCACTCGTAGTCGTTATTGCTATTTGGAGTTTTTTATGAAGTCACGAGCAGCAGTTGCTTTCGCACCGGGCAAACCTCTCGAAATCGTCGAGATTGACGTTGAGCCGCCCCGTAAGGGCGAGGTGCTCGTCAAAATCACCCACACGGGCGTATGCCATACCGACGCGTTCACTCTCTCCGGAGACGACCCCGAGGGATTGTTCCCGGTCGTGCTCGGGCACGAGGGTGCCGGAATCGTCGTCGAAGTCGGCGAGGGTGTGACCAGTGTCAAGCCGGGCGACCACGTCATTCCTCTCTACACGGCGGAGTGCGGCGAATGCCTGTTCTGCAAGAGCGGGAAAACGAACCTGTGCGTCTCGGTACGTGCCACCCAGGGCAAGGGTGTGATGCCGGACGGCACTACGCGCTTCAGCTACAACGGCCAGCCGCTCTATCACTACATGGGCTGCTCGACCTTCTCTGAGTACACCGTTGTCGCCGAAGTCTCCCTCGCAAAGATTGACCCGAACGCGAATCCGGAGCAGGTTTGCTTGCTGGGTTGCGGTGTCACCACGGGCCTTGGTGCCGTGAAGAACACGGCGAAAGTGCAGCCCGGCGACTCCGTCGCTGTTTTCGGCCTTGGAGGCATTGGCCTTGCCGTCATCCAAGGCGCCAAGCTCGCCGAGGCTGGTCGCATCATCGCGGTTGATACCAATCCCGCGAAGTTCGAACTGGCACGTGCCTTCGGCGCGACCGACTGCGTCAATCCGAAAGACTATGAGAAGCCCATCCAGCAGGTCATCGTCGAGATGACCACTTGGGGTGTGGACCACAGCTTCGAATGTATCGGCAACGTGAACGTGATGCGTGCCGCATTGGAGTGCGCTCATCGCGGTTGGGGACAATCCGTCGTCATCGGCGTGGCTGGCGCTGGTCAGGAAATCTCGACGCGCCCCTTCCAGCTGGTGACAGGACGACGCTGGCTGGGCACGGCGTTTGGTGGCGTCAAGGGTCGCTCGCAGTTGCCGGGCATGGTGGAGGACGCGATGGCTGGCAAGATTCAGCTCGCACCGTTTGTCACGCACACCAGGCCGCTCAGCGGAATCAACGAGGCCTTTGACCTGATGCACAACGGTGAATCGATTCGTACTGTAATCAACTACTAAGCGTTTATGCCGCGCATCGCTTGGTTCTCGGTGCGCGGTTGTCGGCGCGGTCAACACGCGTCGAAAATGCCCCCATCACTAGCTGGGTACCCCTTGGACCGCTCGTGATGTTGATAGACGACTGCCGCCCACGATGAGCGTTATCGCGACTTCTGGCAGGCATGGGCACGTTTGCCTGAACCCCGTTGTCACTGAGTCGCAGCGACGAAGTTGGTAACATACCCTGGTCGCATGGCTTTGCAAACCACGAGGTGAATGAGTCGCGGATGGATATTTTCTATCATTCGCAGAGTTTCGAGCAGAACGTCAAGAACGGGTCGGTCGGTTTGATTGGCTCCAGTAGCACGAAGAGTGTCGAGCTGTCACATCGCTTGCCGAAGCGGGTATGGGTCTTCAAAACCCCGAAGGGCATGAAAGGCTCAATACAGCTTCTGGCGTCGCTTCTAATCAGCGAAGAACCAAGCGTCGCCGTGCAAACGGACCAGCCGAACGTCATCTACTACGACGTCTTCTCCCCTGATTCCGTCATCTTCACAGATTCGGGAACGCCCGAGATAGCCGCACACACCTGTCGCGTCCACAGCGAAACGGGCTTACCGAACTCGCGGATATCAGCGCCACCACAAAACGCACGGCCGCTGCCGACAATAGCAACGCCCCTCACATCGGAGTCAGAATTCGCGCGCTCGATTGCAGCCATCAGGCGTTGCCGAACAGGCACGCTCAGCGCATTGACCGGCGCGTGGTTGATGGTGACGATAAGAATTCCGTCTATTACTTGCGTGAGAACAGCGTCGGAAGAGGCGTTGCTGACGAGATTGGTGTCGGGCATGAGGGTCGAAAACTTGATGCTATGCAGAGAAAGATTCGTGTGCTGCGGCCGGGCGACGGGGGGCCAAGCATCGACGCGCATATGCTTCTGCGCGCCGATGCCTTGGTCACTCCGGCACTACGACCGTAGCCGGCGAACGAACGTCGGATTTGTTCGTCTGCAGGCCCAGCAAGCAGAGCAAAGACACCGCAGCAAGCGCACTGTAGAAGACGGCCAGCGGCCACCACTGTCCAGGCCAGGCATGCGCGAGCACGGTTCCGATGATTGGGGTCAGGCCTCCCGCCAGCGCGGCGCACGACTGATAAGACAGTGAGATTGCCGAGTAGCGGTATCGCACGTCGAAGGCATCAGTCATCAATCCAGCCATCACGGCGTATGACCCCGACATACACATCACGGTGATGGCGATTCCGACTACGATGGCGAGTGGCTTGCCTGTCGACACCAAGATGAACATCGGATACGGAGACAGCATGGCCAGCCCCGCGGCCCAAGCAAGGAACTTCTTCGCACCAACGCGCTGCGCGAGCCATCCCGAAAAAAGCTGGTTGAAAAAGTGCACGAAAGCGACGATGAAGAGGCAGTCGAGCATGAGCGAGCGGCTGATTCCGAGCGTTTCTGTCGTGAAACTCAGCATGAACGTGTTGCAGAACCATGCACCTGCAACTCCAATCACATTGGCACCAAGGCAGAGGAGCACTTTGCCCCATGCATTGCTCAGTACGTCAAGGATGGGAAGACGCGCAGGTTTCTCGCGCTTGGCGGCAGCAGCGAACTCAGGGGACTCAGAGACGCCCGAGCGGATGAAAATGCCCACAATGAGCAAGACCGCGCTGAGCAGGAATGGGACGCGCCACCCCCAATCCATCAGCTGTTCTTTCGGCATATGCCCGACCGTTCGGAACGCGAGCAGTGCGAGAATCAGGCCGGCCGGGCTGCCCAGTTGCGCGAACGACGCTAAGAAGGTGCGCTTGGCCTTGGGCGCATGCTCGCCTGCCATCAGGACCGCACCACCCCATTCGCCGCCGATTGCGATGCCCTGTGCGACGCGCAGCAACACGAGCAAGACGGGAGCAAGCGCACCGGCGGAAGCATAGGTTGGCAGGAAGCCGATACCAACCGTGCCAATGCCCATGATGGCAAGTGTCGCGACGAGCGCCTTCTTTCGCCCGATTCGGTCCCCCAGGTGACCGAAGACGAGGCCTCCAAAGGGTCGTGCGAAGAACCCTACAGCGAAAGTGCCGAACGAAGCGAGCGTACTGTAGAACGAGTCGCCCTGAGGGAAGAACAGCTTGCCAAACACGAGTGCCGAAGCCGTCGCGTAGATGTAGAAGTCGTACCACTCAATGGTGGTGCCGACAAAGGCGGCGAAGGCCGCGCGACCAGGCTGGCGCGTCGGACTTCCTTGCACGGTGGTTTGCATCGATTGTCTCCTGAAGATTTCCGGTCTGGGCGCGCCGGTTTGGTTCGAATGCTTGAGTGTTGTTGGATGTCAGCCTTTAAGTACTCCGGCCTCGAACAGACGCCGTTGTGTCGCATCGTCGATGCCGAGTTCATCGAGCACCGCACGCGTATCTCCGCCCAGTGCAGGTGGCGCCGAGCGATACGTGGCCGGTGTCCGGGACAATTTGATTGGCGTGCCCGTACCGCGATACGAACCGATTTCGACAATCAGTTCGCGGTGAAGCGTGTGCGGATGGTTGGCGACGGCGTCCACCGTTTGGACCGGACCACACGGCACACCACCACGAATAAGCTCGGTGGCGAGCGACTCGCAATCGAGTGACTGCATCAAGCATTCGAGCACCTCTTTGAGCTCGCCGCGATGCGCGCAACGGCTCTTGTTGTCGACAAAGCGCGCGTCTTGCGCGAGTTCCGGCGCGCTGAGATGGCTAACCAGCTTCGCGAACTGCCGGTCGTTCCCCACAGCAAGGAAGATGGGAGCGGTCGCGGTTCGATAGCTGTCGTACGGCGTGATATTCGGATGCGCGTTCCCGCTACGCTGTGGCGTGCGCCCGTTGCCGAAGTAGTTCGGCAGATGCGGATGCAGGAGCGAGATGCCGCTGTCGTACAGCGCGATATCGAGCGATTGACCTCGACCACTCTTCTCCCGCTCCGCGAGGGCGAGAAGAATGCCAGCCAGCGCATTGAGGCCGGTCACCATATCGACGACTGGAAGCCCGACGCGCAACGCGGGACCGTCGAGCTCGCCGTTCACGCTCATCAACCCTGCCATCGCTTGAATGGCTGCGTCGTAGCCAGGCAGCCCACCGAGGGGGCCATCCGGCCCGAAGCCGGAAATTGCGCAATGAATCAGCTTCGGGAATCGTTTCGATAGGCGAGCGTAGTCCATGCCCCAACGTTCGAGCGTGCCGGGCTTGAAATTCTCAACGAGTACGTCAGCGCCTTCGAGCAGTTGCCAGAGAATGTTGCGGCCTTCTTCGGAAGACAGGTCGACGCAGATGCCTTGCTTATTGCGATTCACACCCACAAAGTACGACGCAGTCTCGCCGACAAACGGAGGTCCCCAGCCGCGGGTCTCGTCTCCACTGGGCGGCTCGAGCTTGATGACTTGCGCGCCGTGGTCCGCCAACGCCTGCGTGCAGTACGGTCCACCCAGCACGCGGCTCAAATCGATGACGCGAAGTCCCTGAAGCGCGCCCGTAACCTGATTTGCACTCATCACACGGTCTCCAGGCTCGCAGGCATGAGCGACATTGCTTCCTCGAGCGTCATCGGTGCTTCGTCGACGAGCTTACGAATGACGTCTGCATCGGCACTGACATTCGCAGGAGCCAACGGGTCGCGCGGCATGAGCTTGTGCTTGACGATGAGGTGAGCAAGCGCCAACCGACGGAAATCGTTACCAACGCGTGCGGCTTCTGTCGCCATGAAGATGGCGCTCGTTGCGTTGTAGACAGCGCTAGCTGCTTCACGCACGCTTTCATCCCGACCGCACTCCGCTACGCTGTCCATCGCAGCGCTCGCGCGCTTGAAGACATCACGGAGCAACTCGACCGACTCTTCGGGTAATGCGGCTTCGTCAAGTTGAGCATTGAGATACTGCCCGAGCGATTCGAGAGAACCTTCACGGCGGGTTGCGCGTGCCACGTCGAGCGCGACGATGTTGCTTGTTCCTTCCCAGATGGAGCCCAGGTGGGAATCGCGCACGAGCCGCGGGTCAGCCCATTCTTCGATGTAGCCAACACCACCGCGAACTTCCATCGCGTCACCCGTTACCTTTCTGGCATCACGGCACGCGCGGAATTTCACTAACGGGGTGAGGATACGAACGCATTTGGCTGCGAGCGCTTCGCCACGGTCGGACTTTGGAAGCAGCGTCGCAATCTGCATGAACATCGAGCGAGCCTGTTCTGCGGGCAGCATCATCTTCATCAGTTGCCGTTGCATCAAAGGCATCTCGATGAGCTTGCGGCCAAATGCCGAGCGGTTCCGCGCAACGTGAAGTGCTTCGTTGAGTGCGCGGCGCATCAACCCTGCGGCACGCACGCCATTTGAGAGGCGCGACATGTTAATCATGTCCGCCATCTGGTGGAAGCCGCGCCCGACCTCTCCAATGAGATAAGCCTCAGCGCCTTCAAGAACGATTTCGCCGCTGGCCATCGAACGGCTGCCGAGTTTGTCCTTCAGTCGGACGATGTGATACGCGTTGCGCGTGCCGTCTTCAAGCACCTTCGGCAGCAGGAACAACGCGAGGCCCTTAATGCCTTCAGGCGCGTCGTCGGGCCGCGCCAGCACCATCGCCAGGTCGGCGTCTGCGTTTGAGCAGAACCACTTGTCGCCAGTCAGCTTCCAGACTTCTTTGCCGTTCGCATCGACGCTGCGCGTGGCGCGCGTGACCGTGCGGCCAGTGTCGGAGCCTGCCGCTTGCTCCGTCATGAACATCGCACCTTGGAATAGTGTGTCGAAGTCCTGCGAGGCAAGCATCGGTAGATAGCGGTCGACCAGTTCTTTCGACCCGAACTTTCGCAGCGTGCGAGTGAGCGAATCGGTCATGCTCACAGGACAACAGAGACCGAACTCAGCTTGCACGAAGAGGTACGTCAAGGCGTACTTCACCAACGGCGGCGGCGCATCGCCTCGGTGGCTCATCGATGCAAGGCCGAGCTCGCTGTATGCCACGCGTTCGAGCGCGACGTAGTCCGGATGTTTCTCGATGCTCTGGAGCGCTTCACCGCGGCGAGTCCGCTGCTTCAGTACCGGAGGATTGTGGTCGGCATTCGAGGCCCAAACGTCGAGCTCATCCGACGCGCGCTGCCCCAGGTCGACCAGGCGGTCTTTGACGTTGTTGTACGTGCTCTCACCCAGGAAGCTCCTGAGCAACGGGCCAAACGAAGGGTCGCTGGTAAAGAAATTGATGCCGTGGCTGTCGGGGATGTTCGAAGTCGCGGGCTCTTGCCGTTGTTCGGCCATGGAGTGTCTCCTAATTTAAGTGCGGCGCGTCTGTCCGCCGCCGTCGTTAAATTCAGATTACGAGTCGCATCGATAATCGTCCAATACAATCGATGGCATGTGCGATAACATGTATTTATCGTTGAGGAGCGGCGAGCGATGGAACTCAGACAACTCAGATACTTCGTTGCGGTCGCGGAAGAACTGCATTTCGGGCGCGCAGCGCGCCGGCTGTTCATCTCACAACCTGCGTTGAGCTTCGACATCAAGCGCTTTGAGGAGCAGATGGGCGTGCAGCTCCTGGAACGGAGCAGCAAGTCGGTGGCGCTAACCAATGCCGGCCAGGTCCTGCTCGGCGAAGCTCAACGGCTATTGCAGCAAGCCGACGAGGTGGCCAAAGTAACGTTGCAGTCCGCGCACGGGCTGGCGGGCCGCCTGCGAATTGGTTTTGTGAATTCGATGCTCTATCGGGGTTTGCCCGAGGCGGTCGAGCGCTTCGAGGTCGAGCATCCGGCAGTCGAGATTGTGCTCAAGGAGATGAACACGGCCGAGCAGATGCGAGCGCTCCAGCAACTCCAGATTGATTTGGGGTTCGCCCACTGGGGTCACTATCCGGCGGAGATTGAGACGCAGCTATGGATGTCCGAAGCCTTTCTATGCTGCCTCCCCGTCAATCACCAACTCGCCAAGAAGAAGCGAATCGACCTGCGCAATCTGCAAAACGAACCCTTCATACTTTTCCCGCGGGCAGTCTCACCGCATTACCACGACCAAATCATCGCCACGTGCGTCGAGGCCGGCTTCAGTCCAAAAATCAGGCATGAAGCTCGGCTGTGGCAGACCGTCGTCACCATGGTTGAGTTCGGGATGGGGGTGGCGCTGGTGCCTCAGGCGCTTGCACGGACGCAGTCCCAGCGAGCCGTCTTTATTCCGCTGGAGCGCAATCCCTTCTCTTCTGAAATCCTGCGGCTGACGCGAACAGGTGGCCAAATGGCACTCACTGAAAGCTTCCTCGAAGCGCTCGAGCGCGGTCAGCAGTAGATTTCGCTATCGACGCCGGGCAGTCGCTTGCTTAGGAAATCGGGCGATGGTCGCGTCCACGAACTTTTTAACGCATGGTGCGACTTCGCGCGTCCGATACGCGACCGCCAGCTCAATTTCGTCCCGAAAATCGGCAATGGCTCGAAAGGCGATATCGGCGGGAGCCAAAGATTTCATCGATTGCGGCACCAGGACGACCCCATAGCCAGCAGTCGTCATGCACAGGGCCGTCATGAAGTCGGCTACCCGATACCGCGGCTCCGCATTGAAGCCACCGCGCCGACCCAAATTGGCCAGATTCTCTGCCAGCCCCTCGCTCTCGCTGAACTGGGGAACGATGAACGCCTCAGTGCGCAGCTCACGAGCCGAGATGGACGAAGATTTCGCGAGCGGATGGTCCTCCGACAGCGCAATCATGAGGTCTTCCCGCATGACAACCGTCGCCGCAACCCCCTCCGGGTACTGCGAGCGCGAGCGCAGAAGCCCGACATCGAGTTGTCCGTCGCGCAGACTCTCGAGCTGACGTGGGGTTTCCATCGCGGTGATTTGCATCTCGACCTGCGGATTCGCTTTCCGGAAGGTCTTGAGCGCCGCCGGGAGAACGCCCGTAGACACCGCGGAGCCGACGTACCCCAGCGAGATGTTTCCAACTTCGCCTCGGGCCGCGAGCCTTCCCACTGCCTCGGCACGGTCCAGTTGGCGAAGGGCTATGGTCGCTTCCACAAGGAGAAGCTCGCCCGCGTCGGTCAATGTGACGGCTGCGCGCTTATTGCGATTAAGCAGTTTGACGCCGAGGTCCGTCTCGAGCTTTTTCAACTGCTCGCTCAAGACGGACTGCGCCACGCCGAGCCGGTCCGCAGTCCGCGCGAAGTGCAGGTCCTCTGCCAGAGCGACGAACACTCTCAGCTGCCGGCTGTCCATTTATTCGTGTTTCCCGATTAAAAAATCCAGTTTTGCCAGTTTATCCGAACACCAGGTTGGCGTGAAATGACGTCTACACAAACACATGGAGTCGGAGATGAATGCCCCCTTCGAAGCACAAGCTGCCCATCAGCTTTTCAGCATCCAGCCGCATGCCCAGCACGGCCGGCTGCGTAAGATTGAACTCAGCGAAGACGCGCTCGCTGGATTCTTCGCGAAAGTGAAGAGCGTCGACGTGCAGAATCTCCAGTACGTCCCCTTCATGCGATACATCCTCGCTCACGAGCTCGACCAGGCGCTTGGTGGCACGTTCGGCACAACAATCTGCGACATCGCACGGGACAGAGCCAGCGGCGGTTTCACGGTGGGAGTCCAGGGCGTGACGACCGATAGCGACGATTACGTGAAGTTCGGCACTGCCGTCGCGCATCTGCTGGGCACGAGCAACCATGACGCAATGTCGGGCACGTACTACGCACGCTTTCTCGTGAAAGACACCGACTCGAGCGATTCGTACCTGCGTCAGGCTTATCGACTCTTTACGCTTCACACGGACGGCACCTACGTCGAAGAAGAAACGCACTGGCTGCTCATGATGAAGTTTGACGAGGTCAATGCCACCGGTGGTGAATCGCGCCTGATGCACCTGGACGACTGGAGCGAGCGTGACAATTTCGCGCAGGACCCGATGGGAGCGCTTCCGTTTTTGTACAAGGCTCCGGGTTCGAAGAACGTCGCCGCTCCGGTCGAGCGGCCGCTCTTCTTCCACTCCGAGTTCGGTCTTGCGATGTCGTTCATCGACCAGTTTGTCCAGCCGCGAACCATCACTGAGGCGCAGTTCCTGCACGCCATGTCCTCCTCGATGGAAAAGTCATCTGCCACGAAGGAAGTCTCGTTGCCGGCGGGCGAGCTCGTCGTAGCAAACAACTACTTCTGGCTCCATGGGCGTGCCCCCTTTAAGAAGCACCCCGAGTTGCACCGCGAATTGATGCGCCAACGCGGGACCTTCGCAAAATGAACGCACGCGTCCCTGTTTGCATTCCTCTTCGCGGCGCTGACGCAGATGTCATCATCGTTGGTGGTGGAATAGTCGGCGTCTCCACCGCAATGCAACTGACCGAGCGCTTCCCCTGGATGAGGGTTGTCCTGCTCGAAAAGGAAGACTCTCTCGCAGTGCATCAATCCGGCCACAACAGCGGCGTGATTCATGCCGGCGTGTACTACGCGCCTGGCAGCCTGAAGGCTGACTTCTGTCGACGCGGCGCTGCCGCGACCTACGAGTTCTCACGTCGACACGGCATTCGCTTCGAGCAATGCGGGAAGCTCATCGTTGCGACCAACGAACTCGAAGTGAAGCGCCTCAAGGACCTGTTCGAACGGTGCAAGCAGAATAAGCTTCAACCGGAATGGTTGCACCACGGCGACTTGACGACAGCGGAACCTCGCATTGTCGGCGAGGCCGCCATTCGGGTTGCGTCCAGCGGCATCGCTGATTACCCGGCTGTCACGCGGGCGATGGCGGACGTAGCGCAGGACAACGGCGTGTCCATTTTGCTCGGTCAGCGCGTGGTCGGAATGAGCGAGGACAACGACGGTGTGACTGTGAACACGGAAAGCGGAACCTTCCGGGCAAAGCACGCGATTGTCTGTGCCGGCCTGATGGCAGACCGTCTCGCCAAGATGTGCAAGCTCGAATCCGACTTCCGCATCGTACCCTTCCGGGGTGAGTACTATCGCCTGCCCGAATCCAAAAACGACATTGTCAAGCACCTCATCTACCCGGTGCCGGACCCGTCGCTGCCATTCCTCGGTGTCCATCTAACCAGGATGATTGGTGGTTATGTGACCGTCGGCCCGAATGCTGTGCTCGCCATGGCGCGCGAGGGTTACAGGTGGCGCGATGTGAATTTCGCTGATTTGGCAGGTATGGCGTCGTTCGGTGGATTCTGGAAGATGCTCAAGACCTATGGTCCGTCCGGCATCTCAGAAGTGCGTAACTCGCTCTGGAAGAAGGGCTATCTAGAGCTTTGCCAGAAATATTGTCCTGAGTTGCAACTTTCCGACCTCCAACCTTACCCCGCCGGCGTTCGTGCGCAAGCGGTGTCGTCCGACGGCTCGCTCATCCACGACTTTCTCATCCAGCCTTCAAAACGAAGTCTGCATGTCTGCAACGCCCCGTCGCCCGCAGCGACCTCGGCTATACCGATTGGTGAGCATCTCGTCGACGCATTCGCTAGGAAATTCAAATTGGTGCCCGCAGTCGCCGCATCTGTTGCCTAATAGAAGGAAATTCGCATGAAAGACGTGTACATCTGCGACGCCATTCGCACGCCCATCGGAAGATATGGCGGCGCTCTGTCGTCAGTACGCACCGACAACTTGGGCGCGGTGCCGATTCGCGCGCTTATCAAGCGCAACCCGGCTGTCGACTGGAGCCAAGTCGACGAAGTCATCTACGGATGCGCGAATCAAGCGGGTGAAGACAACCGTAATGTGGCCCGCATGAGCGCGCTGCTTGCAGGCTTACCCGACTCAGTGCCTGGCGCCACCATCAACCGGTTGTGCGGCTCAGGCATGGATGCCATGGGCACAGCCGCACGAGGCATCCGATGCGGCGAAACTCAACTGGCCATCGCTGGTGGAGTGGAGAGCATGAGTCGCGCACCCTTCGTCATTCCGAAGGGCGCAACGCCGTATTCGCGCGACGCCCAAATCTACGACACGACCATCGGATGGCGCTTCATCAACAACGCGATGCGCAATCAGTATGGTGTCGATTCGATGCCCGAGACGGCTGAGAACGTCGCGGAAGAATTCCACGTGAGTCGAGAAGACCAGGACCGTTTTGCTCTTCGCAGTCAGCAGAAGGCGCTGAGTGCACAGGCAAATGGCATCTTCGCAAGTGAAATCGAACCGGTCTCAATCGCTCAGAAGAAAGGCGAACCGACGGTTGTAAGTCAAGACGAGCATCCGCGCGAGACGAACATAGAGTCGCTCAGCCGATTGAAGGGCGTCGTCAAACCGGAAGGCACCGTTACGGCAGGCAATGCATCTGGCGTGAATGACGGTGCAGCAGCACTTCTATTGGCAAGCCCGGAAGCGGCATCTCGTTACGGCCTGAAGTCAAAGGCGCGGATTCTAGGCATGGCAACCGCGGGTGTGGCGCCACGCATCATGGGTATCGGCCCGGCGCCGGCTACTCGGAAACTGCTGGCGCAACTTGGCATGCAGATGTCGGACTTCGACATCATCGAACTCAATGAGGCTTTCGCATCCCAAGGTATTGCGACGTTGCGCCTGCTCGGCCTTGAACCCGATGACGAGAGAGTCAACCCCAACGGTGGCGCAATTGCCCTGGGGCACCCGCTCGGCATGAGCGGAGCGCGTTTGATTACAACGGCCACGTATCAGCTCGAACGAACCGGTGGGCGCTTCGCGCTTTGCACCATGTGCATCGGCGTGGGCCAAGGCATTGCGATGGCAATCGAGCGCGTTGCAGCGTAATCCTCCAGCTGAATCCCTCGGTCCCACCGCTGTTCACCAAGGCGTCGCTCATCACTCATCTGGCTGCGCAAGCCGGCGTCGAGCCGAAGCAAGCGAAGGCTGTGTTGGCAGCGCTCGAGGATACGATTCTGGGCTCTGTGAACAAGAAGGGCCTCGGCGAGTTCACGCTTTCCGGCCTGCTGAAAATCAACGTGCTGAAAGTGGAAGCCAAGAAGCGGCGTTTCGGCAAGGACCCGTTCACGGGTCAAGACCGCTGGTTTGACGCCAAGCCGGCGAGCGTAAAGCTGAAGGTGCGTGCTCTCAAGAAGTTGAAAGACGCAGCTGCCTAACGCCCACTTTGCGTGTTGCCCAGAAGCCCGCTTCGTGCGGGCTTCTTCGCTTCTGCTTCACGGACAGGCCTCTAGAAGCATAGGCGTATAGGCCGTACCCGTTGCGATAGGTCGGTTCCGACGGCTTCATAGCCAACGAGTCACGAATGCCGCCGACTGCGCAGACTCGCCTTCGACTTGCGCTCACTGAAGACGTCCCGGATTTGGTCTCATCCAATTTCGAATACGACCGAACGTATCTGACGCGTAGCACCGCATCTGACGTCGACCCGGTGAGCTTGCGTCTTGGAAACAGAAAGGATATTGCCGGCAAGGTTCAGCGGCCCGCGAACCCGCTGCCCTATTTCGGCGCCATTCCCACGCCCGACGCATGGGGTCGCCGAATCATCGAAGCCAAGCTGGGCGCGCCACTGAACGGACTGCCCGAGTCTCAATACCTCTTGCATGCAGGAAGCGTCCGCGTCGGTGCGCTCGACGTACGTTCCGATGCGTCAGCACCGCCGCTCGTAGCCAAAGATTCGTGGGACACGCTGCCCGACCTCGTGGAGGCTGTTGACCTGATTGAGCGCGGCCAGCCCGTCCCACCCGGTCTTGGCAACATATATGTGCAGGGAGCGTCTCTCGGTGGAGCTCGGCCGAAAGCCTCCGTCAGAGATGAGCATGGGACGCTGCACGTTGCCAAGCTCTCGAGCCGCAGCGACAGGTTCGATGTTCCAGCGGTTGAGTACGCGACTCTGCGTCTTGCCGCCAAGGCTGGGCTCCGTGTGCCGTCCATTCGACTGATTGACGTATGTGGCGGCCACGTACTGCTCAGCCGTCGGTTCGACCGCTTTGGGTCCCTTCCCGGCGACAGGACGCCAAGAGGCGATATTCGATTCGTCCAAGGTCATGCCACGGAGGGAGCGCGAGAGCACCGCATCCCCTTCGTCAGCGCGCTCACTTTGGTGGGCTGTGACGAGATGGATTCGCGGAGCATGTCCTACGCGGATGTGGCTGCCTGCATGCGGAAGTACTGCCGAAGGCTGCTTGCCTACGACGGCGTCGCGGAATTGTTCAAGCGCATGATTTTCAATATTTTTGTCAGCAACAACGACGACCACCTGAGAAATATCGGCTTCTTGTGGGACGCAGAGCTTCAGGGCTGGCGTCTAAGCCCGGTGTACGATGTCCTTCCGCAGCCGAGTCTCGCGAGCGAACGCTTTCAGCATCTCGGCGTCGGGAAGAGTGGACGATTGGCAACGCTGGACAACGCGTTGACCCGGCTGGACGCATTTCAATTGTCCATGTCACTCGCGTGCGACCTTATTGCAGACGTCTGGGAAGCCGTCAGGCAGTGGCGCGACGCGTTCGACGGTTTCGGCATCGACCTTCGGGAAAGTCAGAAAGTGGCCAGCGCCTACCGACATATCGACGACATCGCTAGTCAAGAACTTCGGCGACGACTACCATAGGAACACGGACCAAGGCAAAGACACATCCGCTTCAGTGTCCGAACAACATCTGGCTTCTAAGTGTGGCCCGTCTGGCGTGCGCGAGGCTCGATAGGACGTTCTTGGCAAGAGGCGTCCATACTTATACAGACATTCGAAATCCCTTTCGCGCAAATACGACGGGGGTGCCCTCCCGTCCTTCCGTTTGAGCTCGAGTATGCGTGTAGAGTGCGAAGCGCCAAAGCCCTCACATTCGCATGAATCGATTTGTCAGCGCTCGGCACCTGGATGGAGCCTTTCCCGTAAAGAGACTTCTTTCTTGTTTTTGAACAAGTCTCTCCAACTTGGACAACTCTTTTTGAAAAGATAGGTCGCGGCTTTTATACGATGAGAAGCGAGAGCTCCGTCTAAAGTCGCCCGCTGGACAATTTCAAAGGCGGTCGCAGAAGACCTACTTGAGCTGACTCAGGCGGTCTCAACCGGATAACTGTCGACGACCAAACGTATCGGTTCTTCCTGAGCTTCACGCTTATATCGGATGCGGGTGCAGCGGTATGTGCTCCGACGTAGGGTGGCTGTGCCGGACCGCCCCCAGGTAGAGGCTGGAGCGAGTTATTCATCCAAGCGGGGTGCCGCCGCACCACTCGAAGCTCCCGTCGGCCGCGACGCCCAAATGGCCTGCTCAAAAGTCGGCGATAAAAGTAGCGGCGGTCGACGAACGTCTGTGGGTCGGCATCTCGGCGTATTCGCAATATACCTCTCGACGCAAATTGCCTTCAGTTGCACCCGTAGCCGGTACGACGATTCCACCAACATATCGCCTGCCCATCCGTGCAAACGAACATACTACCGACCGCGTCGCACTGAACGGTTGTTTGCCGGCGCCCGTTGGAGGCCGAAGTGTCCTTTGTCAGCTCCGAGTCTGATGACGCCACCGCGGCTTCTATCTCTGCCCGAACCCTCGCGCTTCCTTCGGTGGGCTTCTTTGTCGCGACGACAGGCGCGACCGTACATGCAGATATGAAAGCAGTCAGACAAATCAGAATGAGCGCTCGGATTGCCGCCGTCAAAACCATGGTGTCCCCCTTTGCTTGGCCGTCGCGTGGTGCGCCTCATCTGTCTTAATGACAATTGCCACAGCGAACATGGAACGATTCTATCTTTGCGTGTACGGCGCCGTTCTGCCGTTCTGATAAGCCGCGCTTGGACGCTAGCGAAAACCCCTACTTGTTGTCGCTTCGCTCCCATTCGGAGCACGTTTGTGCTCCGGTCTTGAGTCCTCGGTTGGATGAGGCTATGAAGCGGAGCCGCGGCAACTCGGCCGATACGGCACCGCACCGACGATTCTTGTGGCCTAACGTCAACGTGACACCTTGCCGGACGTTAATGAGGCAAGGCGCTCGGCCTTATCTCTCCCGGAGAATAGATATGAACAAGATTATTGCAGTCACTGTGGCAACATTCTTCTCGGTCGGAATCGCGTCCGCCCAAACGTCTGCTCCAGCTGCGACGTCCGCCGCCAAACCTGCGCCGACTGCGGCAGCAACTTCGAGCTGTGACGCCCAAGCAATCGATAAGAACGGCAAACCGCTGTCCGGCGCGGCCAAGACCTCTTTCATCAAGAAATGCGAAAGCGGCAATAAGGTCAGTGTCACAGCCGCATGTGCGAGCAAAGCCGTGGGCAAAGACGGCAAGCCCCTCGCCGGTGCTGCCAAAACGTCGTTCATGAAAGGGTGTGAGGCTGATGCTGGCAAATAAATCTTGAGCCGAAGAAGGCGGGTCTGATGGCCGTTGGGTGCGAGCTGGTTTGGGTCCGCTTTCTCTATCGCTTTGCGATTTACCGCGGGGGAATTTCGTTACCCCCATCCTAGTCGCGTTCTTGACCGCTCACCTCCCTCAGACACTCTCCCGCTCGAATTCGGAAATAACCTTATTGAGTTTTCCTTCCGGAAAAAGTGCTTCTCGCACTATTTTGAAGAAGGTTATGTCATTAGTTCTTCGGGTGACCAAACGGAGAAGAACATGATTACTCTCGACAAAATTCAGGCACGGATGAAGAAGCTCCAAGCGCAGGCGGAGGCGATTCTAGCGAGGCAAGCGCAGGCCGCGGTGGACCAAATACGCGAGTTGATACTAAAGCACGGGCTTACTACTGCAGACATTGAAGCCAAGGCGAAAGCGAAGAGAGACGCAAAGGGAAGCGGTCGCACTGCCGTCAGTGGGGGCGCCAAAGCGTCGAGTCCAACCAAGGGAAGATTGCCTCCAAAGTATCAAAATCCGAAAACCGGCGAGACGTGGAGCGGCCATGCTCGACCTCCTGCTTGGATTAAGAACGTGAAAGACCGCACGAAGTTTCTCATCGATGGCTCTGCTAGCTCGTCTGCAGTGAAGACGGTCGCCGCGTCCGCCGGAAAGCCTGCTCGCGGAGTGCAATCAAAGAGCGCGCTGCCTGCAAAGTATCGTGACCCCAAGTCCGGGGCGACGTGGACCGGCCGCGGCCCTGCTCCCAAGTGGCTCGCCTCGGCAAAGGACAGAACCAAGTTTCTGAGTGAAGAAGCTCCTGCCTCCACATCGGATGCGTCGACGACTCGCAAATCGAACACGGCGAAGGTCGTATCGAAGGTCCGTCCTGCGAGCCAGATGGGTGGTTCCTAGAAGGCGGCCGCATCGAGGAAATCTGCGGGAGACGAAAGGCCTCCACGAAGAGCTAAACAAAGGCGACCGTCTCTCCAACAAAGGCATTCCGCTCGCACATTCGCTACACGAAAGATAACGCGCGCGACGTCAGGCCAGCGCGAAGCGGCGAGCGCAGAGTCCGTGAGATTGGCGTTGCTGCACGGGCGCCGCGTGAGTGTCCTAAAACGGCGTGCCTGCCTTGTAGTCATACATCGAGACCACGCCGGCAAAGGCGGACACCGTGAGCGTCGAACTGTGGGGGAAAAGTAAGTCTGATTCCCCCCCGCCCTCGTCAATCCTCCCGCAAAGCTTCAACGCATTTGATATGTAGCCGCTGACGCGTCTGTCGCAGACCCGGCGGCCGCCCCGAAACGTTGATAGCTATCGCCGCAACATGGCACACGAGATTCGCCTCGACGAATAATCGACGCAAATGACCGCTCACTCCACTTCTCGACGACATGTCGATATCATCGCACTATTAGGTACAGCACCTTCACGCTTGCGCTACCGGTGCTGAATCACCTCGAACGATAAGGAGAGAGGCGATATGCAGTTCATAAAGAATGGTCCAAGCGTGCCGGAGACGCTTCTTCAAGCACACGAGGAAGGCCGGGTGGTGTTTTTCTGCGGCGCGGGCATCTCATACCCTGCCGGACTCCCTGGCTTCGCCGACCTGGTTGAGAGAATGTATCAGGCCGTGGGAGAGACGCCTACAGCGGTACAACAGGCCGCGTTCGACGCAAAGCAATATGACACCGCGGTGGGCTTACTCGAGGAATCAGTGAGAAGTCGACAGATTGTTCGTAGAGAACTCGAGACGCTTCTGAAGCCAGACCTAAGTCGACCGGATGCCCTGACGACTCATGACGCTCTCTTGACCCTTGCGCAGACAAGAAGCGGCTCATCTCGTCTCATCACCACAAACTTCGACAGGCTTTTTCACCATGCGGCTGAAGTGCGTGGTTCCAGCCTTTCGACCTTCTGCGCACCATTCCTACCCGTCCCGAAGAACCGCTGGGACGGCGTAGTCTTTCTGCACGGTCTTCTGACGGAGAGGCCCACTCGAGAGGACTTGGACCGCTTGGTAATTTCCAGTGGAGACTTCGGTCTCGCCTATTTGACGGAACGGTGGGCGGCTCGTTTCGTCGGAGAACTTTTTCGGAACTACGTTGTTTGTTTCGTCGGGTACAGTCTGAACGACCCCGTCTTACGGTATATGACCGATGCTCTCGCTGCAGACCGGCTGCGAGGCGAAGCGCAGCGAGAGATGTTCGCGTTCGCGTCCTACAAGGGA
The DNA here is from genome assembly GCF_001544875.2 of Caballeronia hypogeia. Taxonomy (GTDB): domain Bacteria; phylum Pseudomonadota; class Gammaproteobacteria; order Burkholderiales; family Burkholderiaceae; genus Caballeronia; species Caballeronia hypogeia. The sequence goes on along the minus strand of NZ_FCOA02000005.1, from coordinate 8,267 downwards.
AAGGCAGAAGAGCGAGTCCGAAGCGAATGGCGCGCGAAGAACGTGACGCCTATTCTTTATAAAGACACAAGGGGCCATTCTCTTCTACATAAAACGATTCGCAGTTGGGCCGACACCTACGGCGCAGGGTCGAGAGGGAAAGAGCGAATCGTAACTGAATGCGTCCTGACAGGCCCTGTCTCAAGCACGAAACAGGACGACCACGTCGGCCGAATGCTTTGGGCCATTAGCGACTCCGGCGGCTTGCCTGCGAAGGCTTTCGCGGAGTATTCGCCGACGCCGCCTTTGACATGGCTGGAACACTTCTCCGACGATAGATTCACCCATGCGGATTTGCCTCGCTTCGGCGTTAGTCCTGACAGCACGGTTGACTCTACTTTGAAATTCAGCCTCACCTTCAGACCAACTCCGTATTCACTTTCCCCCAGAATGTCGGTGGTTCATGACGGAATAGCAGCAGGCGACATGGACCCCGTCATGTCCCACCTGTCGCAATGGCTCCTGCGTCACTTGGACGACCCGACGCTGGTCATTTGGCTTGCGGCCCGAGGTGGCAGGCTAACCTCCCCCTTTGCTCGGCAACTACGGAGCAGACTGCTCGAGACCGCGAAATTAGAAGTATCCGAAAGCGTCGAAGAAATCAGGGCCTTCAAGACCCATTCGCCAAATGGTATTCCAAGTACGGAAATGCGTACCCTTTGGAGCGTAGTGTTGTCGGGACGCATCAAATCGGCGCGCGAGGGGTTGCGGTTGTTTGATTGGGTCCAGCAGTTCCGTCAGGAAGGCATGACTATGCTGCTTAGGCATCAATTGATGAATCTGTTGTCGGCACGCGTGATACTACGCAAGCCGTTTCGAACGTCGGATAGCGAGCCACAAGACATTGAGGGGCCGCACAAAATAAAGTACCTGGTAAATCCAGAGGTCGTGCTGGCGTCAGACCATGTCCGCTCTCAGCTCGATGACGTGAGGGAGTTGGCTGAATGGAAAATTGCTCTGCCGCAACTTTTTGATACTTTCCGAACTGCGCTACTCGACGTGTTTGACCTGATGAGCGAGCTCGGCCAAGCCGACGGCAAGCAGGACCTCGGAGTCTGGCATATGCCATCGATATCGGACCACTGGCAGAACAGGAACTTCAACGAGTGGACGCTTCTTATTGAGTTGGTTCGAGACTCCTGGTCAGCGATGCAAGAGGCAGAGCCGGTACGCGCGCGCTGGATGCTCTACTCGTTACTAAGTGAACGCTATCCGACGTTCAAGCGACTCGCGCTGCATGCAGCCGTCAGCGAAACTTTCACGGAATCCGGCGAGTGGGTTGAGTGGTTAAGCGACAATGACGCCTGGTGGCTGTGGTCATCCGAGACCCAACGTGAAGTGATGCGATTGTTAGTGAAGAAGTCAGCAGTACTCTCCGACCACGCGTCGCAACGTCTTCAAGACGCGGTTCTTCTGGGGCCGCCGCGACGCATGTACAAACAAGACTTGGATGAAGACCGGTGGGCACGAATTGTTGACCATACCCAGTGGCTTCGGCTGGCCAAACTAGAATTCGGCGGCGCGACGCTTTCTTACGAGGCGTCTCGACGCTTAGAATCGTTGCGAAAACAATATCCGCAATGGGAGTTCGGCCCAGACGAGCGCGAGGAATTCGTCCATTGGATGAGCGGCTCTGGGGACCCCGATTTTGAGGCCGAACGTCAAATCAAGCGCGCTCCGCGCGAACGGAAGCTACTCACCCAATGGCTTCAAAGGAAGCCTGACTCGGCTTTCTTGAACGAAGACGACTGGAAGAATGTATGCGTTAGCGATTTCCCCGTTGCAATCGCATCTCTGCTCGACCTCGCGAAGCGTGATATCTGGCCCGTCGAACGTTGGGCCGAGGCGCTCCAGGTTTGGAGTGTTGCCGATTTCGTCCATCGCTCTTGGAAGCAATTGGCGCGGTGCGTCGAAACAATGCCTCGCGACACACTTTCTGCCTTAGCGAATGAAGTGACGTGGTGGCTGCAGGAAATTGGCAAGGATTTGCGCGTGCATCAAGACCGCTTCTTCGGCGTTTGCGAGCGATGCGTCTTGCTGGCCGACGACAAAGACCTTGTGAACGACGACGACCCTGTATTCAGGGCCATCAATCACCCGGTCGGACACGTCACGATTGCGCTGTTCAACTGGTGGTTTGCGAATAAGCCAGAAGACAAACAGACGCTTCCATCTGCATTCGAAAGATTACTGAGAATGCTCTGCGACACCTCAAACGTTCGATTTCGGCATGGCCGGCTGATTCTTGCTTCTCATGCTGTCGCGCTGTTGCGTGTCGACGAAGCGTGGACCACCGAGAACTTACTACCGCTGTTTGATTGGGAGGTGTCGGCGACTGAAGCCCGTAGAGCGTGGGTCGGCTTTCTTTGGAGACCTCGTCTTTTCGCTCCGTTACTCTTGAAATTGAAGAAGTCCTTCTTGCAGACCGCGCTTAAGTTCGCGGAGCTTGGAGAGGGTCGCGTCAACTACGCGTCGCTGCTGACGCTCTCATCTCTTGAGCCTTCGGCCGTCTTCACTCGCGTGGAACTACGAACCGCGACGCGAGCGTTGCCGGAAGAAGGGCTCGAAGCATGTGCTCGTACGCTCCTCCGTGCTCTCACAAGCGCTGCGGAGCAGCGCGGCGAATACTGGATGACCCGTGCTAAACCCTATCTCGAACGTATATGGCCGAAGAGTACTGGGTTGGCTACTGAAGCTATCTCGAGCCTTCTCGCTCGGGTGGCAATCGCTGCAGGTCCGCATTTTCCAGAGGCATTTGAGCTAGTCAAAGGATGGCTGATTCCTATCCGCACTCCGCATCAGGTGATAAGGGAATTCAAAACGGCAGAAATCGGAAGGCTATTCCCAAGGCAGGGGCTAGCGCTTCTCGACGCCGTGGCTGACAAACGATACTATCCGCCGCCCGACCTCGGCTCGGTTCTTGAAGTAATCGGGGCTTCAGAGCCTGCGCTTCGCGAAACCCGCGATTTTCGAGAACTGCAAGACTACGTGAGGCGGTTTCGGTAATACTTCGTCAGGCTAGACCGACGCATAGACGGATGCAACTCCAAGGCGAAAGTGCTATGTACTGGGCTCCATTGCGGACAGGGCCCAGCGGCGAGGACAAGGCAGCCACCCGGCTGGAGCCAGTCCACCTCCTACACGATGCTTGCGCATCGTCGACTTTGCAACAACTGAGGCGGTCGCCATCACATCGTAATCTTGCTTACCAACGTCTTCTTGCCCGCCTTGTAGTCATACATCGAGACTACGCCATGCAAAAGGTCACCGTGAGCGTCGAACTGTGTCTCGCTCGTCACGCCGGTATAGTCCGGCGACGGCATCGCTGAGAGAACCTTCGCAGGGTCGGTTGAGTTCTCGCGTTTCATCGCGTCCACGAAGATGTACACCGAGTCATACGCGAACGGTGCGTTGGTTTGGTTGGGCACAATGAAGCGCTTCGCAAATCTAGTCTGGAAATCTTCACCAGCCTTGCCCATGTTCTAGATGGACCGGCCCGCCTGTGAGCAGATGACATTCGGTCGCGTCAGTGCCCACCAATGAAGTGCGCGATGAGGGTCGCGCCAATAAAGCTTCCAGCGTTCGCCACAAATGAAACGAGCACGATTCGCCATCCAAGGCGTCTGAAAGCGGGGACATCCTTTGCCAGCGACAATCCCGCGAAGGCGAGCAACGGTGGTGCAAAGGCGAGAAAGTCGAGGTTGTTCGTCACGCCAATGACTTGAGCCGCCAATGGCGATGCAGGTGATGTCAAAGCCATTGCAAGCAGCGACACGGTGCATACCGCTGGTAGTTTGCCGCCCGTAAATCGTGATGCGACCTCGCAAATACCCACGATGACGAAGATGAGTGCAAGCCCGAAGACATCGTTTAGAAGCGGCGTCCCGTGCAGGATTTGGTTCGTTGCCAAGGTCAGAATTCCGAGCACAATCCACGAAACGTACTTTTGAAGGTCCGTAAGGCGGACCATCGCGAGAGAGTCTCGGACATTGTCCACGCTCGAATTACTGTCGCTTGCTGAAGTCGTCCGTCCGATTACTGGTTCCAAGTACCGATAGGCAGTCGTCGCAATTGGCAACGAAATGAAGAGGGTAAAGAACGTTCCAAGCGTGATTGTGAGCAGATTGCTGGCTGCAGCAAACGTCAGAACGTCCTTGGCGACATCGGGGGTCTGTTGTGCGGCAATGGCGCCGGCCGCCGACGCCATCATCGAGCTAGACCCAACTCCGGCACCCATCGCCAGCGCTTTTGGGTCGAATATATTCAGACTCGTCAGTGCCCCGGCAAATATCGTGAGGAAGACCGCGCCGAAGAGCGTTCCTGTCAGGTACTCAGCTAAGACCCCACGGCCTTCCGGCGAAGCCATCCCATAGCGTTCGCCGATAATCGCAAGGCTCGGTTCCCTTCCTACCGAGAAGGTCGCGCCGATGGCTTCTCTTTTGATGCCAAGCATCAGCGCCAATGGAAGCCCAAGGAGAACCGTACCTGCGAAATGGCCCAACTCCTGGAAGACCAGCGCCCATCCTGATGCGGCAAGTTTTGGCAATGACCCTCCCACCATCAGGCCAAGCTTCGCGACGAAGAGCAGTAGCGAGGGCTGCAATACCGCGGCTGCCAGATGCTGCAAGTCATCGCTCAGTTGCAGCAAAGGAGGTAGATACCGGCGTGCAAGTCCAAGCGCACCCCCGGCGATGATTGCCCACACCATCGGGAGCAACATCACCTTTCCAATCCCGAGGTCGATGGTGACAGTCCCAATGAGGCTCGCGCCGACTGTGACAACGGTCGCCCAGCCATACAGCGCCCAGAACGGACGACGGGGGTTCGAGTCGACAATCGTCGCCGCAATGGGGTTATGCATAGCTGCTCCCTTCGATGGATGACGACGTTGCATTGCGGACCCGAGCGACAAGCGAATTGGGCTAACCCAAGCTAACCCAGTTGCGCCGCGTCTGTCTATTCGACAGACGGCGCCAGCGCCGCAGACCACGGTGAGCGAACGTCGCTGATGCCCACAGCCTGCGTCAGGTCTCTGCCATCAATGATGCTGGGCCTTGCGAAGTTGATTGGCAAGACATCGTGGTCAACCACCTCCGTGTCACCGAGCTCGGACAGGACTTCAACGACACTGCTCGGCAATCGACGGTCAATGCTGACAAGGTCTGGTCCCGACACATCGATTCGCGGCCAGTGTCCGGCACGCTCCACATCCATACCGAGGTCATGAACGAAAAGAAGAAGCTGCGCGACCGAGGCCATGATTCTTCGCCCCCCAGCTGCGCCTCCAACGATAATGGGCTTCCCTTCCCTCGCCACGATGGCGGGGCACATATTAGTCAGCGGGCGCTTTGCCGGACCTACGGAGTTGGCGTTCCCGGGACGAGGGTCGAACCACAGGAGCCCGTTATTCATGACGAACCCGGTTTTCGGCAACGTCACGCGGCTACCCATGGACGACAGAAGCGTGCTGGTCATGGAGACCATGTTGCCGGTGGCATCACTGACGCTGATGTGAGTCGTGCAGCCCAAGCCCTTCGGCTCATCGTCGCCGGCCGACTCCAAGCGCTGTGCGTAAGCGGCCTTCAACGCCTTGGCCAGTTTGAGGTACCAAGCACCCGAAGGATTGCCACGCTCGTCAGGAAGTCTGTCGTCCTTCAACCGCTCAAACGTATCCGCGAGGGTTGGGCCTGCAGTAAGGCCGCTCGAGAGCTGAATCTGGCTTCCCTTCCAATCGATGCTCAAGCAATCTCGTATCTCAGGCTCGTACTTCGCCAACTCCGCATTCGAGATGACCCCGCCCATAGATGCGATGTCTGCGACGATGTCCGCCGCTAGCCCACCCTGATAGAAGTCTCTCCATCCGTCTTGGGCGATGCGCTCAAGTGTGCTCGTCAAATTGCCAAGCTTCAGGAAGCCTGGAACCCCCTGATATGGAGGCACCGGAGGCAGCCCGTCACGCAGAAAAAGCTGTGCACTCGTTTCGTACTTACGAAGCAGCGGGGCCGCCTGCGCGAGCATCAACGTCGTGAACCAGTCGAGCGCAAGACCTCGCTTGGCCAGTTCAATGGCCGGCTGCAACACGTCCCTCAGTGGCATCGTGCCGAAACGCTCCAGCATGGTGCCGTAACCCGCGACAGCTGTAGGCAAACAGAAAGACTTGGGGCCATGAGCGTTTGCGTCGTTTTCGACCTGCGGCCACGGAAAAATGTCGTTCCCGGGGCGCCCGGTCAACGGGAAAAGGTCCGGCGACACGGCCATAGGAGCGACCGGACCAAAATGAATCGACGATGCGCGAGCTTGCTCAACGCGGTGCACGAGAGCGAAGCCAATCCCGCCCAGTCCCGAATTCCATGGCTCGACCACGGCGAGCGCGAATGCAGTGGCGACCGCCGCGTCGACCGCGTTGCCACCCGCTGCGAGGATTGCGACTCCAGCGGCGGAAGCGTCGTAGACCTGACTCGCAACGATGCCCTTTGACGACACGACGGACGGCTTGTGCACCGTGCTGTAGTTGACCGGGAAGCTGGACGGCACGAAGGAAGTCATGAGGCAGGTCTCACTTGCGTTTAGTTGTGGTCGAGCCGCGCTTTTAAGCGCATGTATAACAAAAGACAGAATGCCATCGCCAAAAACGGCTGGCGTACACATTTGCCGCACAACTGTTCTAAAAATCAGAACAACTCTCCGAGCCGGACTCACGCCATGGCTTTTTGGCACGGTGAAGATTGAATTAAGGGTGACAGGAAAAGCCCGAGGTGCGATTCCACACGACCAAATTCAATCTGAGCGAGCATGACTACTGAGACTCTGACCTCTGTGCCAACGCGCACCGCCCTTTCTGGCTACGCAAAGCTGTACCTCTATGCCCTTGTCATCATCGTTGTTGCCGGCCTCATTGGCTCTGTGTCCTTCAAACTCGGACCAGGTAAAGTCGTCTTGTTGCCGATGGTATGGGCAATTCTCATGGGCGCAGCGGTTGGTCTGGCAAGACCTTATATGCCCGGTCCGTTGAAACTTGATACCGCACTCCAGTTCAAGTCGGCCGCTGTGCTGCAGGCAGGGCTGATGCTCTTTATTGCGAAACTTGGTCTTCTTGTGGGCAATTCGCTGCCTGAAATCGCGCGTGCAGGCTGGTCGCTGGGCTTCCAAGAACTCGGCCACTTTGTGGGCACGATTCTCATGGGCTTGCCCATCGCGCTGCTCTTGGGTATCAAGCGCGAGGCCATCGGTGCAACCTTTTCGGTCGGTCGGGAGCCAAGTCTTGCCATCATCGGTGAGAAATACGGAATGGATTCACCAGAAGGCCGAGGCGTGCTCGCCGAGTACCTGACCGGCACAGTCTTCGGCGCAGTTTTCATCGCAATCTTCGCCGGTCTCGTCACCAGTCTGAACATCTTCGACCCCATTGCGCTGGCAATGGGCGCGGGCGTTGGCTCCGGCAGCATGATGGCTGCGGCAGCTGGGGCTATTGCGGCACAGCAGAGCCCGGAAGTTGCGAAGACAGTTGCGACGTTTGCCGCCGCGAGTAACCTCATCACCTCGGTGGTCGGCACGTATTTCACCTTGTTTATCTCGCTGCCGTTGGCGGTGCGGGGCTACAAGGTGATGGAACCGATTCTCGGGCGGACCACCAAAGCGTCCGCGCCAGCGACTGGTCCTGCTAGTGAGGCTGTAGGTGAGTCGCATAGCGAGCTCTCCGGCATGGAACGCTGGGGAGCATGGCTCGTGGTTGCGGCCCTCTCACTCGTCAGCGACTTGCTTCTTTATAAGACCAGTCCGCTCGTTGCTCTGCCCGGCATGGCCATCATCGTCGCATGCGTGGCAGTCGGCCAATTCCTCAGCAGTGTCACCGGCCGGAAGGTGCCCGCCGTCTGTTGGATTTCGCTCATCGCGATGTTTCTGACGTCCCCGGCTTGTCCGTGGGCGGCACAGATGATTGCCATCACTGGCAAAGTCAACTTCCTCGCCTCCACACCGCCGATGCTCACGTTCGCTGGCTTGTCGATTGCAAAGGACGTCCCGGCTTTCCGCCAACTCGGCTGGAGAATCGTGCTCGTTTCGCTTATCGCAAACGCCGGTACCTTCCTGGGTGCGACCTTCATCGCCCAAGTCTTCCACCACTGAACTCAAGCGAGTGCGGACGCCTGTCTTTGAGATTGACCCGCCAAAACGGACACCTATCCTTTGGAAAAAGGGGGTGCCAAAATGGGCAAGCATCGAGCACCGTA